>CAWICO010000009.1:0-414871 GCA_963834615.1 uncultured Actinomycetota bacterium | reverse complement strand
AGCTCACGGTCCGCCTCTTCGCGGATCGGCTGCCGACGGCGGTCACCAAGCTGGCCGGCGGCGACCTCGCGATGGCGCGGACCGAGCGATGGAGTTGGATCGACAACGAACAGGCTTGTGGCGCAATCGAAGTCGCCGTGCCGCGGGCACCGGTCACCGCACACGGCGAGGTCCTGTTGAGGCCGTTGCCGACCGGGTCGCAACTGCGCTTCAGCACCACCGTCGAGGTCAGAGTTCCGCTGGTCGGCGGGCTCATCGAAAACTTCATCATCGGCCGCCTCGGCGATGACATCGGTGCAGTTCAGCGCTTCACCAACGAGTGGATCGCAGCGAACCGGTGACACTCGGCGATACTGGAGCGGTGAATCCGGCCGCGCACCCGCTCAGCGACGCGGCGCTGGCCGCTGACCTCGCCGAAGAAGCGGGCCAGCTGTTGCTGGCGGTGCGAGAGCGCGTCGGCTTCAGCCACCCGTGGCTACTCGGCGACGAAGGCGACATGCAGGCCAACGCGCTGCTGCTCAAGCGGTTGCGCGCCGAGCGCCCAGAGGACGCGGTGCTCAGCGAGGAGGCCTACGACGACCTGATCCGGGTGGAGGCCGACCGGGTGTGGATCGTCGACCCGCTGGACGGCACGCGCGAATTCTCCTGGCAGGGCCGCAGCGACTGGGCGGTGCACGTGGCGTTATGGCAGCGTCACGGCGGCCCGAATGGGAAGATCACCGACGCCGCGGTCGCCCTGCCCGCGATGGGGGAGCTCTATCGCAGCGACACCGTCAGCGCACCCACGACGCCGCTGTCCGGGCCGATCCGCATCACCGCCAGCTCCAACCGGCCTCCCGCGGTGCTGTACCACCTGGCTCGACA
This sequence comes from uncultured Actinomycetota bacterium, assembly GCA_963834615.1. Taxonomy (GTDB): domain Bacteria; phylum Actinomycetota; class Actinomycetes; order Mycobacteriales; family Mycobacteriaceae; genus Mycobacterium. Next base: position 414,007 of record CAWICO010000009.1, on the reverse strand, counting down.
GCTGGACGTCGAGTTCGTTCAAATCGGTTCTGCCGGAGCCAAAGCGATGTCGGTGATACGCGGCGACGCCGATGCCTACATCCATGCCGGCGGCCAGTGGGAGTGGGATTCGGCCGCTCCGGCGGGCGTGATCCTGGCCGCGGGCATGCACGCCTCGCGGCTGGACGGGTCGGAGATGATTTACAACCGCCCCGATCCGTACCTGCCCGACTTCCTGATGTGCCGCACCGAATTGGCCGACCTGCTGCTGGGTGCCATCCGGCTGGCGAGCTAGAATGGAGCGCGGCCCGTTGTTCGCACGGCCTTTTTACGCATCTAGTATATCGCCGGGCCTATACTGATTGCAGGTCGCTGGGCCGTTGTTCCCGGCCCAGCATCGTCGCCGGGCCTAAAGTCGACCGCATGCAGTCGTGGGTTTCGGCACCCGTACCGGCGGTGGCTGGACGCGGCCCCGAGCTGCGGTTGTACGACACCTCTGATCGCCAGGTCCGCCCGGTGGCGGCCGGACCGACAGCCACCATGTACGTCTGCGGCATCACCCCGTATGACGCCACCCACCTGGGCCACGCCGCGACCTACCTGACGTTCGACTTGATTCACCGGCTCTGGCTGGACCTCGGACACCAGGTCCACTACGTCCAAAACATCACCGACGTCGACGATCCGCTGTTCGAGCGGGCCAACCGTGACGGCGTCGACTGGCGCGACCTCGCGGCCCGTGAAGTCGCGTTGTACCGGGAGGACATGGCCGCGCTGCGGGTCCTGCCGCCGCGCGAATACGTGGCAGCGACGGAGGCGGTCGCCGAGGTCGTCGAGCTGGTCGAAAAAATGCTGGCCTCCGGGGCGGCCTACGTCGTCGACGACGCCGAATTCCCCGACGTGTACTTCCGCGCCGACACCACGAGCGAGTTCGGCTACGAATCCGGCTACGACCGCGACACCATGCTCACGCTTTTCGCTGAACGCGGCGGCGACCCGGACCGCGCGGGCAAGACCGATCAACTCGATGCGCTGTTATGGCGCGCCGAGCGGCCCGGCGAACCGAGTTGGCCGTCGCCGTTCGGCCCTGGCCGACCGGGATGGCATGTCGAGTGTGCGGCGATCGCGCTCAGCCGCATCGGCAGCACGCTGGACATCCAGGGCGGCGGCAGCGACCTGATCTTTCCGCACCACGAATTCACCGCCGCGCACGCCGAATCCGTCAGCGGCGAAAGACGATTCGCCCGACACTATGTGCACGCCGGCATGATCGGCTGGGACGGTCACAAGATGTCCAAGAGTCGCGGCAACCTGGTGCTGATATCAGGTCTACGCGCTGACGGCGTCGAGCCGGCGGCCATCCGGTTGGGCCTGCTGGCCGGGCACTACCGCGCCGACCGGGACTGGGGCCCACAGGTGCTGGAAGACGCAGGCGCGCGCCTGCAGCGGTGGCGGGCCGCGACCGCACTGCCCGCGGGCCCGGACGCCGCCGACGTCGTCGCCCGGGTGCGCCGATATCTGGCCGACGATCTCGATACGCCCAAAGCGCTTGCCGCACTTGATGGTTGGACTACGGACGCACTGGAGTACAGCGGCCACGACAGCGAGGCGCCACGCGTGGTGGCGACGGTCGTGGATGCGCTGCTGGGAGTGGAACTGTCGTCAGCGCGGTAGCAACAGGTAGGTTGCCGCCATGACGTCAGTTAACTCACAAGTCGTATTCATCACCGGCGGAGGCCACGGAATCGGTGCCGAGGTGGCCCGTCGTTTGCACGCCAAAGGTGCCAAGTTGGTGCTGACCGACGTGGATGCCGGCGCACTGGCGGCGATCTCCGGCGAACTCGGCGGCGACGAGCGGGTCCTGACCGTGGTCGCGGATGTTCGCGACCTGGCCGCTATGAACTCTGCCGCCGAGAAGGCTGTCACGAAATTCGGCGGCATCGACGTGGTGGTTGCCAACGCCGGCATCGCGAGCTACGGATCGGTGCTGCAGGTCGATCCACTGGCGTTCCAGCGGGTCATCGACATCAATCTGGTCGGCGTCTTCCATACCGCGCGCGCCACACTGCCCGCAGTGATCGGCCGCAAGGGTTACGTGCTTATCGTCTCGTCGCTGGCGGCGTTCGCGGCCGCGCCCGGCATGATCCCGTATGACGCGTCGAAGGCCGGCGTCGAACACCTGGCTAACGCGCTGCGATTGGAAGTCGCCGGCCATGGGGTCACCGTCGGTTCGGCGCACATGTCCTGGATCGACACGGCGCTGGTCCGCGACAGCAAGGCCGACCTGCCGTCCTTTACCGAGCTGCTGTCGAAGCTGCCCTGGCCGCTGAACAAAACCACGTCCGTGGACGACTGCGCGAAGGCGTTCGTCAAGGGCATCGAGCAGCGCAAGCGGCGGGTCTACTGCCCCGGCTGGGTGGGCTGGCTCCGCTGGCTCAAGCCGTTGCTGTCGACCCCCATCGGCGAGAATGCCATATCCAAGACGGCGACCGAACTGCTGCCGCAGATGGACGAGGAAGTCAAAGCGCTGGGCCGATCCACCAGCGCCTACAACCAAGCGCTGGGGAAGTCCTAGGTTCGACGACGACGACCCGCTGCACTCGGCTGCACCGAGTTTGCGATCGCCGCTAGCGTCCGTATCCGGGACGACGACGGCGCAGGTAGCGCTCGAACTCGGCGGCCAGCGCATCGCCGTCGATCTTGCCCAGCGCCTCGCTCATGTCGACCTCGGCGTCTCCGCGCTGCTCCAATGACTGCACATACTCGGCGATCTCGTCGTCGTCGGTAGTCATCTCGGTGACCGCCAGCTCCCATTCCTCAGCCTGGGCGGGCAGATCGGCGAGCGGCACCTCGATGTCGAGCACCTCCTCGACGCGGCGCAGCAGCGCGACAGTCGCTTTCGGGTTGGGTGGCTGCGATACGTAGTGCGGAACGGCCGCCCAGAACGTGACGGCCGGGATCCCGGCGGCCACGCAGGCATCCTGGAACACCCCGGCGATGCCCGTCGGGCCCTCGTAGCGGGTTTCCTGCAGCCCGAAGCGCTCCGCCGACTCGGGGGAGTAGGCCGCCCCGGACACCGGTACCGGCCGGGTATGCGGCGTGTCGGCGAGCAGTGCACCGAGGATCACCACGGTGTCGACGTTCAGCTTGTCCGCGACGGCCAAGAGCTCGGCGCAGAACGTGCGCCACCGCATGCTGGGCTCCACCCCGTGCATCAACACGATGTCGCGGTCGGCGCCCGGCGGCCGGCAGTGCGAAATCCGCATCGACGGCCAGACCAGTTCCCGGGTGACACCGTCGACCTGGCGAATCACCGGGCGGTTGACCTGGTAGTCGTAGTACGACTCGTCGTCGATTTCGACGAGCGGGTCCGCCTCCCAGATCGCGTCCAGATGCTCCAGCGCGTCGCTCGCGGCGTCTCCGGCGTCGTTCCATCCCTCGAACGCAGCCACGACGATCGTGTTGTGCAGTTCGGGGAACGAGGCGCTGACGTCCGGCGAGGTCACGCCACCAGCGTAAAGCCTGACCCAGGCCGCGGCGCGCAGAGCAGCGGCTACTTTCCTGGTCCGGCTTTGCTTATCCCGGTGGATGGGTCAAAGAACCATGCTTGAAGCGACCGACCTGAGCCTCGACGACTTCAACAACTGCCGCCGACGCGGTCGAGACGAAATACGTTCGGCTGCAATCTGGTTAATCTGGGTAATTACGACATTGCCGACAAGATCCGCGAGCCGGCGCTCGAAGCGCCGCGATCGCCAAGCGGGTCGGGTCGAGCTGGGCGTCTGAACATCGGGTGCCGACGTAGACTTTTTTGGTCGAGAGGCGTTGCAACGGTTCCGGGTCTCTGCCGGTATCCGCCACGCTCGGCAGAGTCAAGGACGCCTTCCGCTGAGGAAGGAGCGCGCGTGGACGCCATCGAGCCGGACACCTTCGTGCCGAACAACCGCCCCGACTGCACCGACGAGCTGACGGCGGCTCTGCACGAGCGGATCATGGTGATCGACGGCGCGATGGGCACGGCGATCCAGCGGGACCGGCCGGACGAAGAGGGTTACCGCGGCGATCGGTTCAGGGAGTGGCCGACCGCCCTCCAGGGCAACAACGACCTGCTCACCTTGACGCAGCCGCAGATCATCGAGGGAATCCACCGCGAGTACCTCGAGGCGGGCGCCGACATCGTGGAGACCAACACGTTCAACTCGAACGCGGTTTCGCTGTCGGACTACGACATGCACGAGCTGGGCTACGAGCTGAACTACGCCGGTGCTGCCCTGGCCCGCAAGGTCTGCGACGAGTTCAGCACCTCGGAGAAGCCCCGCTACGTGGCCGGGGCGCTGGGGCCGACGACGCGGACCGCGTCGATCTCGCCGGACGTCAACGACCCCGGAGCGCGAAACGTCTCCTACGACCAGTTGGTCAGCGCCTACCTGGAAGCGGCCAACGGTCTGGTCGACGGTGGCGCCGACCTGCTGATCATCGAGACGATCTTCGACTCGCTGAACGCCAAGGCGGCGGTGTTCGCCGTCGAGACGCTGTTCGAGGACCGCGGACGCCGCTGGCCGTTGATCATCTCGGGCACCATCACCGATGCGTCCGGCCGGACGTTGTCCGGCCAGGTCACCGAAGCGTTCTGGAATGCGGTCAGGCACGCGAAGCCGATCGCGGTCGGCCTCAACTGCGCGCTGGGCGCGCCGGAGATGAGGCCCTACATCGCCGAGGTGGCGCGGATCGCGGACACCTTCGTTTCCTGCTACCCGAACGCCGGCCTGCCCAACGCCTTCGGCGAGTACGACGAGTCCCCGGAGGCTCAGGCCGGCTACATCGGCGAGTTCGCCGAAGCCGGTCTGGTCAACCTGGTCGGTGGTTGCTGCGGAACGGCGCCGCCGCACATCGCCGAGATCGCCAAGGTCGTCGACGGCAAACCGCCCCGCGAGCTGCCGGAGATCCCGGTGGCCACCCGGCTCTCGGGCCTGGAGCCGCTGAACATCACCGACGATTCCCTGTTCGTGAACATCGGTGAGCGGACCAACATCACCGGCTCCGCCCGGTTCCGCAACCTGATCAAGGCCGAGGACTACGACAGCGCCCTGTCGGTCGCCCTGCAGCAGGTCGAGGTCGGTGCGCAGGTCATCGACATCAACATGGACGAGGGCATGATCGACGGCGTCGCCGCGATGGACCGGTTCACCAAGCTCATCGCGGCCGAGCCGGACATCAGCCGCGTCCCAGTGATGATCGACTCCTCCAAGTGGGACGTCATCGAGGCGGGCCTGAAGAACGTGCAGGGCAAGCCGATCGTCAACTCGATCTCCATGAAAGAGGGCGAGGAGAAGTTCATCCGCGAGGCCCGGCTGTGCCGCAAGTACGGCGCCGCCGTCGTCGTGATGGCCTTCGACGAGCAGGGCCAGGCCGACAATTTGGAGCGCCGCAAGGAGATCTGCGGGCGCGCCTACCGGATCCTGACCGAAGAGGTCGGCTTTCCGCCCGAGGACATCATCTTCGACCCGAACTGCTTCGCGCTGGCGACCGGTATCGAGCAGCACGCGACGTACGGGATCGACTTCATCGAGGCCTGCGCCTGGATCAAGGAGAACCTTCCCGGCGTGCACATCTCCGGCGGCATCTCGAACGTGTCGTTCTCGTTCCGGGGCAACAACCCCGTCCGCGAGGCGATCCACGCGGTGTTCCTCTACCACGCCATCAAGGCCGGCCTGGACATGGGAATCGTCAACGCGGGCGCGCTGGTGCCCTATGACTCGATCGACCCCGAGTTGCGTGACCGCATCGAGGACGTCGTGCTGAACCGTCGCGAGGATGCGGCCGAACGGCTCCTGGAGATCGCGGAGCGGTACAACAGCTCGGAAGAACCCGGTGACGTAAAGGTTGCGGAGTGGCGATCCCTCCCGGTCCGCGAGCGGATCACGCACGCCCTGGTCAAGGGCATCGACGCCAACGTCGACGCCGACACTGAGGAGCTGCGGGCCGAGATCGCCGCCGCCGGCGGTCGTCCGATCGAGGTGATCGAGGGGCCCCTGATGGACGGCATGAACGTCGTCGGTGACCTCTTCGGCGCGGGCAAGATGTTCCTGCCCCAGGTCGTGAAGTCGGCCCGGGTGATGAAGAAGGCCGTGGCGTACCTGCTGCCCTACATCGAGGCGGAGAAGGAAGAGTCCGGCGCTGCTGCTGGGAAAGATACCAACGGCACGATCATCATGGCGACCGTGAAGGGCGACGTCCACGACATCGGCAAGAACATCGTCGGGGTTGTCCTGCAGTGCAACAACTACGAGGTGATCGACCTCGGTGTGATGGTGCCTGCCCAGAACATCCTCGACGCGGCCAAGGAGCACAACGCCGACATCATCGGGCTGTCCGGCCTGATCACCCCGTCCCTGGACGAGATGGTCAACTTCGCCGTCGAGATGGAGCGTCAGGGCCTGGAGATCCCACTGCTGATCGGTGGTGCGACCACCTCGCGCGCCCACACGGCCGTGAAGGTGTCGCCGCGTCGTAGCGGTCCGGTGGTCTGGGTCAAGGACGCTTCCCGCTCGGTCCCGGTCGCTGCCGCGCTGCTCGACGACAAGCAGCGTCCAGCACTACTGGAGGCCACCGAGAAGGATTACGCATCTCTTCGCGAACGCCACGCCCAGAAGAACGAGCGGCCGATGCTGACGCTGGAGAAGGCGCGCGCGAACCGGACGCCGATCGAGTGGGACAGCTACACCCCGCCGGTGCCCGCCCAAGGTACGGGAGTACGAGAATTTCTTGACTACGACGTCGCCGAGCTGCGCGAGTACATCGACTGGCAGCCGTTCTTCAACGCCTGGGAGATGAAAGGCAGGTTCCCCGACATCCTCAACAACCCGGTCTCGGGAGAGACTGCCCGCAAGCTGTACGACGACGGCCAGGAGATGCTCGACACCCTGATCAAGGAGAAGTGGCTGACCGCCAACGGGGTGATCGGGTTTTTCCCGGCGAACGCGGTCGGCGACGACATCGAGGTTTACACCGACGAGACCCGTACCGAGGTGCTGGCCACGTTGCACAACCTGCGCCAGCAAGGCGAGCACCGGAACGGCATCCCGAACCGGTCGCTGGGCGACTACATCGCGCCCAAGGACACCGGGCCTCGGCTGACTACGTCGGCGCGTTCGCCGTCACCGGCGGGCTCGGCATCCAAGACAGGATCGCCGAGTTCAAGGCAGCCAACGACGACTACAGCGCGATCCTGCTGGAGTCGCTTGCCGACCGGCTGGCCGAGGCGTTCGCCGAGCGGATGCACCAACGGGTCCGCAAGGAGTTCTGGGGGTTCCAGCCCGGCGAGCAGTTGGACAACGTGGAGCTCATCGGTGAGAAGTACGTGGGAATCCGGCCTGCCCCCGGCTACCCGGCCTGTCCGGAGCACACCGAGAAGGCGACGCTCTGGGAGTTGATGGACGTCCGGGAGCGGACCGGCATCGAGCTGACCGAGTCGATGGCGATGTGGCCCGGTGCCGCCGTCAGCGGCTGGTATTTCTCGCACCCGCAGTCGCAGTATTTCGTCGTCGGCCGGATGGCCCAGGACCAGGTCGCCGACTACGCGAAGCGCAAAGGCTGGACCCTGCAGGAAGCCGAGCGCTGGCTCGGCCCCAACCTCGGCTACAACCCGGAGGACTGAGCTCTACGCTGGTTGAGTTCGCACTGGCCGCCGACAGCCGACGGAGAAGCATGAGTGGTGACAGCGTCTTCGAAAGTGGGCCGACAGCTCCGCACGAAGATCTGCCCGTCGACCCGCGCGCCCCGCAGGCCGCATTCCGGTCCGCTATTCGTTTCGCGTCGATCGCCGCGATCGGCGGGTTGTTGTTCGGCTACGACATCTCAGTGACCAACCGCGCCGTCAAAGCGCTGCAGGCCGAGTTCCACATCGGCAACGCACTGCTGGGTTTCGCCGCGGCCTCGGCGGTACTCGGTGCCGCGATCGGAGCGGTGTGGGCCGGCCGGATCGCTGACCGGATGGGCCGTTTGGCGATGATGAAGCTCTCGGCCGCATCCTTTTTCGTCTGCGGACTCGGTGCCGGCTTGGCAAGCAGCATCTGGATGTTCATCATTTTCCATCTCATCGGCGGTATCGGCATCGGCTTCGCATCGGTTGCCGCACCGGCCTACATCGCCGAGGTGTCACCACCGCGTTTCCGTGGCCGGCTCGGGTCGCTGCAGCAACTCGCCATCGTGTGCGGTCTCTTCGGGGCGTTGGCATTGAGCTGGGTGCCATTCCACCTCGCGGGCGGTTCCGGCAAGCCGTTCTGGCTTGGGCTGGCAGCCTGGCGCTGGCCCTTTCTCGGCGAGTTGTTTCTGGCGCTGCTGTACTTCGCGCTGCTCTGCACGATCGCGGAGTCACCGCGCTATCTGGTTGCCAAGCACCAGGTTTCGCAGGCCCGCCAGGTATTGAGCAAGTTACTCAGCGCCCGCGATGTGGAGCCGACCATCGCCCGCATCTCGGACAGCTTGGCGCAGGAAAAGCCGCAGTCATGGCGCGACCTGCGGAAGCCGACGGGCGGGCTGTACAGCATCGTCTGGGTAGGCCTGGGGCTCGCCGTCTTTCAGCAATTCGTCGGCATCAACGTGATCTTCAACTACTCCGATCTGCTCTGGGAGGCAGCGGGATTCGGCGAAAAATCATCGTTCACGATTGCTTTGGTGACGACCGGGGTCAACGTGTTGATCACCTTGGTGGCGATCGCACTGATCGACAGGGTCGGTCGCCGACCGCTGCTGCTGGCGGGATCTGCGGGCATGTCGCTGGCGCTGATCACCATGACGGTCGTGTTCGCCGGCGCGTCCATCAGCAACGATCAGCCACAACTCGACGGGGCTTCTGGGATCGTCGCGCTGGTCGCCGCCGACTTGTTCGTGGTCGCGTTCGCCGTGTCCTGGGGACCGGTGCTGTGGGTGCTGCTGGGCGAGATGTTCCCCAACCGCATCCGGTCGGCGGCGCTGGGACTGGCATCAGGCGTGCAGTGGCTGGCCAACTGGACCATTGCGGTGACGTTTCCCGCGCTACGGCACGCACTGGGCGGGGCCTACTGCTTCTACGCGGTGTGTGCGGTGCTGTCGCTTGTTTTCGTCTGGCGATGGGTGCGCGAAACCAACGGGGTGTCCCTGGAAGACATGCCCGACGACGTGTCCCCGGCCACCGGGTCGCCCGTCGCGACCTGAAACCGCCGTGACTTTGCTTACCCGCGCATGGAACAATCGCTGGCCGTGAAGACCTTCGAGGATCTGTTTGCCGAGCTGGGTGAACGCGCCCGCACCCGTCCGGCGGGCAGCGGGACGGTCGCCGCGCTGGACGCAGGTGTGCATGCGGTAGGCAAGAAGATCCTCGAGGAAGCCGGCGAAGTGTGGCTTGCGGCCGAGCACGAATCCGACGACGCCTTGGCCGAGGAGCTCAGCCAGTTGCTGTATTGGGCCCAGGTGCTGATGATCGCCCGCGGGTTGACTCTCGACGATGTGTACCGGAAGTTGTGATGACACCGCCGCACCGCAACGGCTCCACGAGACTGCGTGTCGCCGTCCCCAACAAAGGGGCGCTGAGCGAGTCCGCTGTCGAGATTTTGTCCGAGGCAGGCTACCGGCGTCGCACCGATCCCAAAGACCTGACCGTCATCGACCCGCACAATCATGTCGAGTTCTATTTCCTGCGGCCCAAAGACATTGCCATTTATGTCGGCTCGGGTGAGCTCGACTTCGGCATCACCGGACGGGATTTGGCACGTGAGTCCCGCGCACCGGTTCATGAACGGCTGGCGCTGGGCTTCGGGTCCTCGAGCTTCCGCTACGCCGCCCCGGCCGGGCGTGACTGGACCGTCGATGATCTGGCCGGCCGGCGAATTGCCACCGCATACCCCAACTTGGTGCGAGAAGACTTGGCGGCCCGCGGTATTGACGCCACCGTGATCCGCCTGGACGGTGCGGTGGAGATCTCGATACAGCTCGGAGTGGCCGATGCCATCGCCGACGTGGTGGGTTCGGGTCGCACGCTGAATCTGCACAACCTGGTGGCCTTCGGTGAGACGCTGTGCGATTCGGAAGCAGTCCTCATCGAGCAGATCGACCCCCGCGCCGCAGAGAGACCGGACGCTGCCGCTCGCGACCAACTGGTCGCGCGGGTGCAGGGCGTGGTGTTCGGCCAGCAGTACCTGATGCTGGACTACGATTGTCCGCGTTCGTTTCTCGACAAAGCCACATCGATCACACCGGGGTTGGAGTCACCGACGATCTCTCCGCTGGCCGACCCCGATTGGGTTGCGGTGCGGGCGCTGGTGCCGCGCCGGGGCGTCAACGAGATCATGGACGAACTGGCAGCGATTGGCGCGAAAGCGATCCTGGCTTCAGACGTCCGGTTCTTCCGCTTCTGATCATTCATGCGCCGCTGGCACAGGGTTGTTGTGTTAGCGTCCCGCTAGAGAGCCGCGCTTGTTTGCCGAACCCTGAGGAGGGGTCGTCGTGTCGCATATGACGCATTTCTACGTTCTGCTGCTAGCTCTGGGAATCGGTGTGATCGCCGGTCTGCGCAGCTTCACCGCACCGACCGTCGTCGCCTGGGCTGCCACGCTGCACTGGATCAACCTGAACGGAACATGGGCTGCGTGGGTGGGGAGCCCCATAACGGTCGGCATCTTCTCTGTCCTTGCGATCGGTGAGCTCTATCTCGACAAGCAACCCAAGACACCGCCCCGCACGGCGCCACCGTCGTTCATCGCCCGGATCGGCTCCGGCGCGTTCGCCGGCGCCGTCATCGGCACCGCGTGGGGCGTCACCTGGGGCGCGCTCGGGGCCGGGGCCGTCGGCGCTGTGCTCGGCACGCTGGGCGGTTACCAGGCGCGCAGCCGCCTGTCCGCAGCCCGCGGCCGCGACCTGCCGATCGCGCTGCTCGAAGACGCTGTTGCGGTGCTGGGCGGATTCGCGCTCGCCGCCGCCACAGCTGCTCTGTGATAGAGCGATTCGACGCGATCGTTGTGGGCGCCGGCCAGGCCGGCCCCCCACTGGCAGGTCGGTTGACCGCGGCCGGCCAGACCGTCGCCGTAGTGGAGCGCAAGCTGATCGGCGGCACCTGCGTCAACACCGGATGTATACCGACCAAGACATTGGTGGCCAGCGCACAGGCCGCGCACCTGGCGCGCCGGGGCGCGGATTACGGCGTCGAGACCGGGACGGTCAGCGTCGACATGGCGAAAGTCAAGGCGCGCAAGGACGCCATCATGCTGGACGACCGCAAAGGCGTCGAGGACTGGCTTGAGGGCATGGATGGCTGCACCGTGTTTCGCGGCCATGCGCAGTTCGAGGATCCGCACACGCTTCGGGTCGGAGATGCCCTCCTGCGTGCCGATCGCATCTTCCTCAATGTCGGCGGGCGCGCGGTGGTGCCTGACATCCCCGGCCTCAGCGACATCGACTATCTGACCAACGTCTCGATCCTCGAACTCGACACCGCGCCCGAACATCTCGTCGTCGTCGGCGGCAGCTACATCGCGTTGGAATTCGCCCAGATGTACCGGCGCTTCGGTGCGAGAGTCACCGTGGTCGAGAAAGGTTCGCGACTGGCGTCCCGTGAAGACGAGGACATCTCCGACACCGTTCGGTCGATCCTGGAGAACGAAAGCATCGATGTCGTCGTCGGTGCTGATGATATCCGAATTACGAAGGTAGGCAATGGTTTCGAGCTGACGCCGCGAGCCGGTGCGGCGCCGATAGTGGGTAGTCACCTGCTGCTGGCGGTGGGTCGTCGGCCCAACACCGACGATCTCGGCCTCGATCGTGCCGGCGTGGACACCGACGCGCGTGGCTACATCACCGTCGACGATCAACTCAAAACCAGCGCCGACCACATCTGGGCGCTGGGCGACTGCAACGGCAAAGGTGCGTTCACCCACACCTCCTACAACGACTTCGAGATCGTCGCGGGCAACCTGCTCGACGATGATCCGCGGCGCGTGAGCGACCGGATCACCGCGTACGCGCTCTACATCGACCCGCCGCTGGGACGTGTTGGAATGACCGTCGAGCAGGTACGGAAGTCCGGCCGCCCGGCACTGGTCGGTCAGCGACCGATGACCAAAGTCGGCCGCGCCGTGGAAAAGGGTGAGACGCAAGGCTTTATGAAAGTCGTGGTCGACGCCGAGACCAAGCAGATTCTCGGTGCGGCGATACTCGGCGTCGGCGGCGACGAGGCCATCCACACCATTCTGGACGTGATGTCGGTTAAGGCTCCCTACACGACACTGGCCCGCACGATGCACATTCACCCGACCGTCTGCGAGCTGATACCCACGATGCTGCAGGATCTGTCGCCGCTGCAGTAGCGGCGCTCAGGCGGCCGGCGCTGCCGTGTGCTGCAGGACGGCGTCGGCTCCGCCGTCCCACGGCCGGTCCGGCCAACCCGGATACGGCGGCGGCGTCCCACCGAAGACCGGGCAGTGCTCGTGGTGTGCACACCAGTCGCACAGTCGTGACGGCCGCGGCCTGAAATCACCTGTCACACCGGCGGATTGGATGGCATGCCAGATCGCCATCAGTGTCTTCTCGAAGCGCAGCAACTCGGCTTCGTCGGGGGAGTAGTCCAGCAGCTGGCCGTCCGACAGGTAGATCAGTCGCAGCCGCGTCGGCAGCACGCCGCGCGAACGCAGTAGCGCGACCGCATAGAACTTCATCTGGAACATGGCCTTGAATTCGGCGAGCGCCCGGGCTTCCGGCGGAGCCTTGCCGGTTTTGTAGTCCACCACCCGCAATTCGCCGGTGGGTGCGACGTCGATCCGGTCGATGATCCCGCGCAGCAGCGTGCCGTCGGCCAGTTCGACCTCGATGCGCTGCTCGCAGCTCTGCGGGTCGAACCGGGTCGGGTCTTCCAGCCGGTAGTAGCCGGACAACAGCTTGCGGGCCTCGCCGAGGATCTGGGTCTGCGCTTCGGCGTCCAACTGCCCGGCCAGCTCCGGCTCGCCGGCGATCACCTGCTCCCACGCTGGGTCGACCAGCGCCTCGGCGGTCTGCGGGACACGCTCAGCGGCGGGCAGACCATAGAGCTGCTCAAGCGCCGCGTGCACGACCGAGCCACGGAGTTGCGCGGTCGACGCCGGCTCGGGCAGCCGGTCAATGGCCCGGAACCGGTACAGCAGCGGGCACTGTTTGAAGTCGGCCGCCCGTGACGGTGACAGGGCCGGCCGCTTGGCTGGTTTCCCCGGCTCGCCCCCCGCCTCATCGCTACTTTGTATGTCGTCGCCGGCGCTCATATCCGCAGAATAGGGCCCAGGTCAGACAACCCCGCGCACCGATCTCGGCGCGTCTGCTGGCAGGCTAGTCAGCTGTGTCAGCAACCGGTCCGTTCGTCGTTGGCGATCGCGTTCAGCTCACCGACGCCAAAGGTCGGCACTACACAATTCTGCTCAGCTCCGGCGGCGAGTTTCACACGCACCGCGGCGCGATCGCGCACGACGCGGTGATCGGACAACCCGAGGGCAGCGTGGTCAAGTCGGCCAACGGTGACCAGTTTCTGGTGCTGCGCCCGCTGCTGGTGGATTACGTCATGTCGATGCCGCGGGGCGCGCAGGTGGTCTATCCAAAAGACTCCGCCCAGATCGTGCACGAGGGCGACATCTTTCCGGGCGCCCGGGTTGTGGAGGCCGGAGCCGGATCGGGCGCGTTGACCTGCTCGCTGCTGCGCGCAGTGGGGCCGGGCGGCCAGGTCATCTCCTACGACGTGCGCGCCGACCACGCCGACCACGCTCGTCGCAACGTCGAGACGTTCTTCGGACGCGCGCCCGACAACTGGAGCCTGGTCGTCAGCGACGTCAACGACGCCGACCTGGCCGAAGGGTCCATGGACCGGGCCGTGCTGGACATGCTCGCACCGTGGGATGTGCTCGACGCCGTGTCGCGGTTCGTCGTGGCCGGTGGCGTTCTGATCATCTATGTGGCTACCGTGACTCAGCTGTCGAAGACCGTGGAGGCGCTGCGTGAACAGCAGTGCTGGACCGAGCCACGCGCCTGGGAGACGATGCAGCGCGGCTGGCATGCCATCGGTCTGGCGGTGCGTCCGCAACACAACATGCGCGGCCACACGGCGTTCCTGATCTCCGTACGCCGACTGGCTCCGGGTGCGGTCACCCCGACACCGCGGCGCCGGAAACCGAGCTAGGCATCGTCGCTGCGCTGCAGGCCCCGGCGCACCGACAGCAATTGGAGCTCAGGGCGGGCGGCCACTAGGCGTTCGGCCGCGTCGAGCACCTCGACCGCGTGGTGGCGATCGGCGGCAGCCACCGCCACGCCGATACTTGCCCGTCGGTAGAGCTCATGAGATCCCGTCTCGGCGGCCGATACGCCGAACTTGCGCTGCAACTCGGCCACTATCGGCCGGACCAACGATCGTTTCTGTTTGAGCGAGCGGACATCCCCGAACAACAGGTCGAACTCGAGCCAGCCGATCCACATCGCCGGGTCAGCGGCCCGGTTTCGGCGCAGGGGTCGCGGAGTCGTTGCGGAAGGCCAGCAGGACATTGGCGGTCCGCGCCGACAACTCCCAACCGCCTTGATACGGCTTGAACTCCATTGGGAAGGAGAAATGGGGGCCGTGCGGGTCGGGTGAGCCGACGTTGACGTTGGCGACGGCGTCGGCCGGATCCCGGTCCGACCAGCCGATGTCGCGGACGTCGAACTTCACCGGCGCGTACCCCCCGTTGACTAGAGCGTTGGCGAATTCGTCGAAGACGGCGCCGTTCTCCGGTGTGGCGCCCTCGACCAGATTCAGCTTTTGCAGTCCGGGCACCGCGGGATCGGCCAACCGGTACAGCACACCCGCCAAGGCGTCGGGAGGCGGCAGCGGGGCGGCCTGCGGGGTCGCCGCCGGGCTCAGCGAGGCAGGCGGCGGCGGTGGTGTGGTCTGCGGGGATCCGTCCTGCTCGTCATGGGAACACCCCGAGAGCCCGAGCACCGCCGTAATCGCGACGGTGCTCAAGACTGCGGTGAGGCGTCGGCCCATTCAGCGGTCGTCAGCGCGATCGCACTGCCGAGATCAGCGTCATCGCCGAGTCGTGCGACAGCTTCCAGCCGCCTTGGTCGACGAATGTGAGGTATTCGGGTGTCGGGGCGAGGCTCGGGCCCGAGGCGGTGATGGTGGCCGTCGCGGCACCGGGGCCTGCGGGCACGATGTTGCTGATATTGAAGGTCAGCGGCAGGCTGCCTTTGGACGCCGCCTTCTGCAGTTCGTGGTCGGCGATGCCAACCGGAACCGGGATGCCACCTTCCACGAGGTAACCCTTGCTGGCGAACGAGACGCTCGGGTCCTGCAACGTGTTGAGAACAGTGATCAGCTGGTCTGATGTGGGCAGATCCACGCCGGGGTCCTGTGGCAGCGGCACGCCGAACACCACGGGCTGAACTTGGGGCGACGCACCGGTAACCGATGCAATACAGGTCACACCTGCGGCCGCCGCACCGATCGCGGCAACCGCCGCAATGCCTGTGGCTAGGGATTTCACGGTCACAAAGGTCCTTTCGGTAAAACCAACTCAACATGATGTTAACGCTGATGCCAGTGTGCCTCATTTCGAGTTCCCGCATGAATCGGGAATCGCCGGTAGCGTCTATGTATCAGCCGCACCACCGTCCCGGAGCGGGAAAGGAGCGCACCATGGGTGAGTTTGAGCATGACGCATTCGGAAACCCAAGCGAACCAGACCTCTCCATCGAGGATGCCGCCGAGCTCGAGGAGCTCCGCCGCGAGGCCGCGATTCTGCGGGAACAGCTCGAGAACGTGGTCGGTTCGTCGAGCGCCGGGCGGAATCCGCGCGACGTGCACCAGCTCGAGGCCCGCATCGACTCATTGGCGTCGCGCAACTCGAAGCTGATGGAGACCCTCAAGGAAGCCCGCCAGCAGCTGCTGGCGCTGCGCGAAGAGGTCGACCGGCTCGGGCAGCCGCCCAGCGGCTACGGCGTGCTGCTGGCCACCCACGAGGACGACACCATCGACGTGTTCACTTCGGGCCGCAAGATGCGCTTGACGTGCTCGCCCAACATTGAAGTCCGGTCGTTGCGCAAAGGGCAGACAGTTCGGCTCAACGAGGCTTTAACCGTCGTCGAGGTAGGCACCTACGAATCGGTCGGTGAGATTTCAACTCTGCGCGAGCTCCTCGCCGACGGTCACCGGGCGTTGGTTGTCGGTCACGCGGACGAGGAGCGCATCGTCTGGCTGGCCGATCCGTTGGTTGCCGAGGACCTGCCCGACGGTGTGTATGACTCGTCGGACGACGACCTGCGGCCGCGCAAGCTGCGTCCCGGCGACTCGTTGCTGGTGGACACCAAGGCCGGTTACGCCTTCGAGCGCATCCCCAAGGCCGAGGTCGAGGACTTGGTGCTCGAAGAGGTGCCCAACGTCACCTACAACGACATCGGTGGGCTGGGCCGTCAGATCGAGCAGATCCGCGACGCGGTCGAGCTGCCGTTCCTGCACAAGGACCTCTACCGTGAATATGCGTTGCGGCCACCCAAAGGTGTGCTGCTCTACGGCCCGCCCGGTTGCGGTAAGACGCTGATCGCCAAGGCCGTTGCCAACTCGCTGGCGAAGAAGATGGCCGAGGTTCGCGGCGAGGACGCCCGCGAGGCGAAGTCCTACTTCCTCAACATCAAGGGCCCGGAGCTGCTGAACAAGTTCGTCGGCGAGACCGAACGCCACATTCGGCTGATCTTCCAGCGGGCGCGTGAGAAGGCCTCCGAAGGCACACCGGTGATCGTGTTCTTCGACGAGATGGACTCGATCTTCCGCACCCGCGGCACTGGGGTGTCCTCCGACGTCGAGACGACGGTCGTCCCGCAGCTGCTGAGCGAGATCGACGGCGTGGAGGGGCTGGAGAACGTCATCGTGATCGGCGCTTCCAACCGCGAGGACATGATCGACCCCGCGATCCTGCGGCCAGGGCGTCTCGACGTGAAGATCAAGATCGAGCGTCCAGATGCCGAGTCGGCGCAGGACATCTTCTCCAAGTACCTGGTCGAGACACTCCCGATCCATGCCGACGACCTCGCCGAGTTCGGTGGCGACCGTGGGGGCTGCATCGACGCGATGATCGAGAAGGTCGTCGAGCGGATGTACGCCGAGATCGACGACAATCGGTTCCTGGAAGTCACCTACGCCAACGGCGACAAAGAGGTCATGTACTTCAAGGACTTCAACTCCGGGGCCATGATCCAGAACGTCGTCGACCGAGCGAAGAAGAACGCCATCAAGTCGGTGCTGGAAACTGGTCAGCCCGGTCTGCGGATCCAGCATCTGCTCGACTCGATCATCGACGAATTCGCCGAGAACGAGGATCTGCCCAACACCACCAACCCCGATGACTGGGCGCGGATTTCGGGCAAGAAGGGCGAGCGGATCGTCTACATCCGCACGTTGGTCACCGGCAAGAGCTCGAGCGCTTCACGCGCGATCGACACCGAGTCGAACCTCGGTCAGTACCTGTAGCGGCGGTCGCGCAAGCGCGGGCCCGAAAGGTGGGGCTCAGCCGGTGAACAGTGAGTAACTGTTCTTCAGGTCGTCCTGCAACACCTGCGCGGCATACGACGTGGTGTCGATGCTTAACGGACTGGTCAGCTTTCGCGACTTGTAGGTCCAGCCCTCGGGCAGTTCGAGCCGCTCGCCCAAGCCCGGCAGGTCGGCGCGCGACAGGTTGGGATCCACGATCTGGCTCCAGGTCTGCATCACCCAGCGTCGCAGCGCGGGATCGTGCAATTCGTAGATGTCCTCGCCGGCGTCATAGGTGACCACGGTGTGCTGGTGGACCTGATTGGCGGTATAGGGCGCCGGGTCCATCGCCGACAGTAGGACCGTCGCTTGCAGCAACATGTCGATCCCGCCGAAGTTCTTGATCATCCGCGGGGCGGCCCGGGACGAGTTCTCGATCGAGTTCATCAGCCAGTACCGCGGGCCGTTGAGTAATGCTGTGGCAGCACCATTTTCGGTTGCGATAGCTTGCGCATCGAGCTCCGACCACAATTCGGCAGGGCATTCGTTCAGCGGGTAGCTGATGTACACCGTCGCTTGCGGTCCCGCTTCACCCGGCGTCACCAGAAGGACTTCGCCGTAGCGCTTTCCGGACAAGTTCTCGGTGGACTCGGGCGCAGCGTGGGCAGGCACCAAGTGAAGGTAATCACTTCAGTGACCAGCGTCAACTAACACCAGGGAGATCAAGGGTGTGGAAGTCGCACGACTTGGACAAAGAACTCATCAATCTGGCGAATGACATCCATGAATTCGGCGAAGCCGACGGGTTTGGTGACGTATGCGTTGGCGTGCAGTCGGTAGCTGCGCAAAATGTCTTCGTCGGCGGCCGAGGTGGTCAGCACGACGACGGGGATATGGCACAAGTCCGGATCGGATTTGATCTGTTCCAGCAATTGGTGGCCATCGTATTTCGGCAGATTCAAGTCGAGCAGGATCAGATCCGGCCGTGGCGCACTGTGATGGGCGCCGCGTCGATAGAGGTAGTCGAGACCTTCCTGTCCATCGCGTGCGACCCGCAGGGTGTTGTGAATCTTGTGGTGTTCGAAGGCTTCCCGCGTAATGACGACGTCGCCGGGATCGTCCTCGACGAGCAGTACTTCGATCGCGCGGCACTCCGCTGTCATCGATGGGCTCCTTCGGGCACGCCGGGGGGTATCTCGTCGCTGGCGGAAGCAACAGGCAAGGTGAACCAGAATCGCGTTCCCTTGTTGTTGCTGGTGTCGATGCCGATGGTACCGCCGTGCAACTCGACGATTTTCTTGCACAGCGCCAGCCCGATACCAGTTCCGGTGTAGGCATCCCGACCATGCAGACGCTGGAAGATGACAAACACTTTGTCGGCGAATTCGGGCGCGATGCCGATGCCGTTATCCGCGACGCTGAACATCCAATGGCCCTGGTTATCACCAATGCCTGGTTCGCAGTCGATTTCGACCCGAGGCACCTGGTCCTCGCGCCGGAACTTGACGGCGTTGCCGATCAGGTTCTGCCACAACATCGTGAGAAGCGTGGCGTCACCGACGATCTGGGGAAGTGGGCGCTGCCCTCGAAGTAGCTGCGCCCCAGATTCCTCGAGCGCGATGACCAGATTGCCCAGCGCGACGTCCAGGGTGGTGTCGAGCTCCACGATCTCGTGGGTCGTGACCCGACCGACCCGGGAAAAGGTGAGCAGATCGTTGATGAGGACCTGCATGCGTTTGGCGCCGTCGACTGCGAATTCGATGTATTCGATCCCGCGTTCGTCGAGCGCGTGACCGTACCGTTGCTCGAGTAATTGGCAGAACGAGGCCACTTTGCGCAGGGGTTCCTGCAGGTCGTGGGAGGCCACGTAGGCGAACTGCTCCAGATCGGCGTTGGATCTCCGTAGATCGACCGCTTGCGCGTCGAGCGCTTCCGTTTGCATCTTGAGACGAGCCCGGTCCGATCGGGATATGTCCAGCTCGGTCAGGATTCGCCCCCGCATGTTGTCTACGTCGCTTGCGATCTGACGGAGGTCTTTGGATCCTCGCGGGGCGATGCTGTGGGCGAAGTCGCCGCTCGCGATCCGCCGGCACGACGCGGCCAGCACCGCCAGGGGTCGGGTCACCGCGCGTCGTATCAACAACGCCAGCAGAATCGACCCGGCGACGAACACTGCCACCATGACGATGAGAACCTGGTCGCGCCAGCTGCGCATAACGTCCAGTTCGTCGACCGCGACGTTCTGCGCCGCTGCCAGATGGGCGTCTTCGGTATCGAACAGCGTACGGATCCGGTCGAACTCGGTCTTCCCGCGGTCCGCAGTCCCGATAGTCACCACAGTCGGCGCACCCGGAATCACGGTGTCGATGAGCGGCTGCGCGTAGGAGCCGCGCCACGCCGCGCCGGCGTGCTCAATTGCGTTTAGATCGGCGAGTAGGTCGGCGCGGTCACCGAGTAGAGCGCTGATGTTTGCTGCCGCCTCGTGTTCGACCTGTTGCCCGTCCTCGTAGGGGGCCAGGAACTGCCGGTCGGCCGCGATGACGTAGCCCCGCAGGGCAGTCTCCTGGTCGCGCAATGCGCTCTGCAACCGATACGCCGAGACGCGGGCGGGTTGAATGTTGTCCGTCAGCTCGCGGGTCACCGCATCGGTACGCCTCAACAGCGCCGCAGAGGTTGCCGCGCCCGTTAGCACCACCAATGCCATCACCGACAACACCAAAGTTTGCCAGCCCGCGACCGTTAGTCTCAGCCCCAGCCGCGGGCGCTGCGTAGGGCTGTTCGCCCGCGCCGCCAATCCGATCGTCACCTGCCGCTGCGCTCTACCCGCACGACCGCAACGTCGTCGCTGAACCCGCCATGAGCTTGGGCCCCAGCCTCGGCCTGGTCGATGAGCGCGTCGACGAACGCCGGTCCGGGCAGCGCTGCCAGCGGCCGGGCCAACTCCAACAAACCGTTTTCGCCGAGGCGGTCGGCACCGCGACCTGAATGCGCCTCGAAAAGTCCGTCGGTCAAGAGCACCAAACCGCCACTGTCGGGGAGTGCCATGGCGTATTCCGGCCAGTTGTCACCACCCCATCCCAAAGCAGGGCCGGCCGGCGGCTCCACCCAATCCATGGTGCCGGGGCCGTGCATCAGCATTCCGGGATGACCGGCGCGAACCGCAACAACCCGCGGACTGTCGGGGGCGATCGCCAGGCTCAGCATCGTCGCGAAAGTCCCGCGGCCCGGGCCTTCAGCGTGCAGGATCCGCTCCAGCTGGCGCATTGCTGCCTCGCCGTGAATGGCGCTCAACGTCAATGTGCGCCATGCGATCCGCAACGCCACCCCGAGCGCTGCTTCGTCAGGCCCATGGCCGGCGACGTCACCGATGACGATGTGTACGGTCCGGTCCGGCGTCTGCACGACGTCGTAGAAGTCTCCACCCAGCAACGCGTTGGTGCGGCTGGGACGGTATCGGGTTACGACGTCCACTTCCGGGCCCTCGAGTAGCAGCGGGGAGGGCAGCAGACCGCGTTCCAGCCGCGAATTCTCCTGGGCTCGCAGGTCGCTCGCCTGCAGATCCACTGCAATGAGTTCGGCACGTTTGCGTTCAATCGCGTACAGCAAGCTCCGCCGCAGCATGTCAGGCTCGACTCGCCCCTTGATCAAGTAGTCCTGCGCGCCACCGGCGACCGCTGACACCCCGAATTGTTCGTCGTTCAATCCCGTCAGGACGACAACAGGAAGGGTGCCATCCCACTTTGCGATGCGGCTGATGCCATCGAATTCGAGTGCGTCTGGCAGATGCAGGTCCAACAGCACACAATCCGGGCGCTCGTGAGCAAGGAATTGCTCGGCGCGCGCCATCGACGGCGCCCACGCCACCCGAATGTCAGCGGAGGAGCCCGCAATCAGTTCCTCTACCAGCACCGCATCGGCGCGGTCGTCCTCGATCAGCAACAGTGACAGCCGGCGCCCATCTGCTCTGGAAGCGGATTCACGCTGGCGCGCCGGAACCGATTCTGGTCCGTACCGCACCGGTTCGATCAATTCGTCCTCCACGCTGCCCCGCCGACGATAACGCACGCGCCGCGTAGCTGCCGCGCCACTGTTCGGCGCAGGGGTACACCCGGCTCGCCCCGCTGCACGCGGCGCATCGTCGCCGCGCCTGGTTGATTGCGCGCCTCCTCCTCGCCCCGCTGCACGCGGCGCATCGTCACCGCGCCTAGGCTTGCGGGATGCAACGGATTATCGGAACGGAGGTCGAGTACGGCATTTCGTCGCCCTCGGACCCGACCGCCAACCCGATCCTGACCTCGACGCAGGCGGTGCTGGCTTACGCCGCCGCCGCCGGCATCCAGCGCGCCAAGCGCACCAGGTGGGACTACGAGGTGGAGTCGCCACTGCGGGATGCCCGCGGTTTCGACCTGAGCCGCTCGGCCGGACCTCCACCAGTGGTCGACGCCGACGAGGTCGGCGCCGCCAACATGATCCTGACCAACGGTGCGCGGCTCTACGTCGACCACGCGCACCCGGAGTACTCCGCGCCGGAGTGCACCGACCCCCTGGACGCGGTGATCTGGGACAAGGCCGGCGAGCGGGTGATGGAAGCCGCCGCCCGGCACGTCGCCAGTGTGCCCGGCGCAGCCAAGCTGCAGCTGTACAAGAACAACGTCGACGGCAAGGGCGCGTCCTACGGGTCGCACGAGAACTATCTGATGAGCCGGCAGACACCGTTCTCGGCCGTGATCTCGGGCTTGACGCCGTTTCTGGTGTCCCGTCAGGTCGTCACCGGCTCCGGGCGGGTCGGAATCGGGTCGTCGGGCGACGAGCCGGGGTTTCAGCTCTCCCAGCGATCGGACTACATCGAGGTCGAGGTCGGGCTGGAAACCACGCTGAAGCGCGGAATCATCAACACCCGCGACGAGCCGCACGCCGACGCCGACCGCTACCGACGGCTGCATGTCATCATCGGCGACGCCAACCTCTCTGAGACGTCCACCTACCTCAAGCTCGGCACCACAGCGTTGGTGCTCGACCTGATCGAGGACGGCCCGGCGCACGGCTTCGACCTCAGCGACCTGGCCTTGGCTCGGCCCGTGCACGCGGTGCACGCGGTCAGCCGTGACCCGTCGCTGCGCGCCACCGTTGCCCTGGCTGACGGCCGCGAATTGACCGCCCTTGCGCTGCAACGGATTTACCTGGACCGGGTGGCAAAGCTGGTCGACAGCCGCGACCCTGATCCGAGCGCGTCGAAGGTCGTGGAGACCTGGGCTCATGTGCTTGATCTATTGGAACGCGATCCGATGGAGTGCGCCGAGCTGTTGGACTGGCCGGCGAAACTGCGCCTGCTGGAAGGTTTCCGGCAGCGGGAGAACCTGGGCTGGTCGGCGCCGCGACTGCACCTGGTCGACCTGCAGTACTCCGATGTGCGGCTGGACAAGGGGTTGTACAACCGGCTGGTGGCCCGCGGTTCGATGAAGCGTCTGGTAACCGAACAGCAGGTCATCGACGCGGTGGACAATCCGCCGACTGACACTCGGGCCTACTTCCGCGGGGAATGCCTGCGCCGCTTCGGCGCGGACATCGCCGCAGCCAGCTGGGACTCGGTGATTTTCGATCTGGGTGGTGATTCGCTGGTGCGCATCCCGACGCTGGAACCGCTGCGCGGCAGCAAAGCGCACGTCGGGGCGCTGCTTGACTCGGTGAACAGTGCCGTCGAGCTGGTGGAGCAGCTGACCACCTGACCGGCGGGGGAGGAGCCGGACATCAGGCCTCAAGCCCGGGCATTACCGCCGTCGACCGGTAGGGTGAGATGACAGACGGGCGTGTTTCACGGCCGATGATGACGCAGGAGGCAGCATGGCCCAGGAGCAGACCAAGCGCGGTGGTGGCGGCGGCGATGACGACGACCCCACTGCCAGCACGGCCGCCGGCCAGGAGCGTCGCGAGAAGCTGACTGACGAGACCGATGACCTGCTCGACGAGATCGACGATGTTCTGGAAGAGAACGCCGAAGACTTCGTCCGTGCATATGTCCAAAAGGGCGGCCAGTGACCTGGCCCTTCCACAATCGCCCGAACACCAACTCTGCACTTCCCGCAATCGCCACAGGCGGCCTTTCCTCGTTCACCGACTACTTGCGCCGCGAAGCGCCGGAGCTGCTGCCTGCCGGCATCGGTAGCGCCGACGCGATCACGCCCAGCTCTCATTTGCCGCACGGCACCACCATCGTCGCGCTGAAGTACCCGGGCGGGGTCCTCATCGCCGGCGACCGGCGCTCGACGCAGGGCAACATGATCGCCGGGCGCGATGTGCAGAAGGTCTACATCACCGACGATTACACCGCGACCGGGATCGCCGGCACCGCGGCCATCGCCGTCGAATTCGCCCGCCTCTACGCCGTCGAGCTCGAGCACTACGAGAAGCTGGAAGGCGTGCCGCTCACCTTCGCGGGCAAGGTGAATCGATTGGCGATCATGGTGCGCGGCAACCTTGCCGCCGCGATGCAAGGCTTGGTGGCGCTGCCGCTGCTCGCCGGATTCGACATCGGCGACCCTGATCCGGAGAAGGCGGGCCGTATCGTCTCGTTCGACGCCGCTGGCGGCTGGAACCTGGAAGAAGAGGGTTACCAGTCGGTAGGCTCGGGCTCGATCTTTGCCAAGTCGTCGATCAAGAAACTGTATTCGCAAGTGACGGATGCTGATTCGGCCCTTCGGGTCGCTATCGAGGCACTCTACGACGCTGCCGACGACGACTCCGCCACCGGCGGACCCGACCTGGTCCGCGGCATCTACCCGACCGCAGTCACCATCGGGGTCGACGGTGCAACTAACGTCGGCGAGCAGCGCATCGCTGAGCTGGCTCGGGAAGTCATCCGAACGCGTTCGCGCGCTGATACTTTCGGGCCGGACGCGGACCGCACGGGAAGTGATTCATGAGTTTTCCGTACTTCATCTCGCCCGAGCAGGCGATGCGCGAGCGCAGCGAGCTCGCACGCAAGGGCATCGCACGCGGCCGCAGCGTGGTGGCGCTGGCCTATGCCGGCGGTGTGCTGTTCGTCGCCGAAAACCCTTCGCGCTCACTGCAGAAGATCAGCGAGCTTTACGACCGCGTCGGCTTCGCCGCCGCCGGAAAGTTCAACGAGTTCGACAACCTGCGTCGCGGCGGAATCCAATTCGCCGACACCCGCGGCTATGCCTACGACCGCCGCGATGTGACCGGCCGCCAGCTGGCCAACGTGTACGCGCAGACGCTGGGCACCATCTTCACCGAACAGGCCAAGCCGTACGAGGTCGAGCTGTGCGTGGCCGAGGTCGCCCACTTCGGCGAGGCTAAAGCGCCCGAGCTGTATCGGATCACCTACGACGGGTCGATCGCCGACGAACCGCATTTCGTGGTGATGGGTGGGACGACCGAGCCGATCGCCACCGCGCTCAAGGAGTCGTACGCCGAAAACGCGGATCTTGCCGATGCGGTGCACATCGCCGTCAACGCCTTGAAGGCGGCCAGTGGCAACAGTGCCGACGACGCATTGGGGGTCTCCTCACTGGAGGTCGCCATCCTCGACGCCAACCGGCCGCGGCGAGCGTTCCGGCGGATCACCGGTACCGCGCTGGAACAGCTGCTGCCTGCACGCACCGGCGCCGAGTCGTCGGACGACTCGGCGGAGGATTCGTCGAAATAGGCGCTGTCCCATGCTGATCGGCTTGTTGTTGGCCTTGGGCTGTTCGGTGTGTTACGGCACGGCGACGGTCTTGCAGGCTGCGGCGACGCGCTCGGTGGATGCCGGTAGTGATTCTGGAGTCGACCCGGCCCTGCTCTTGCGGGCGTTGCGGCAGTGGCGGTATCTGGTCGGCGTCGGGCTCGACGGTCTCGGATTTCTGTTGCAGATCGCGGCGTTGCGGTTGGTGCCGATCTACGTCGTCGCCGCGGCGATCGCGGCGTCGCTCGCTGTCACCGCGATCGTGGCCGCATGGGTGCTCTCGACTCGGCTGTCCACGATGGAATGGGCTGCCGTGGCCGTGGTGTGCGCCAGCCTCGCGATGCTCGGAGTGGCCGCCGGACCGGAGGGTTCCGGCCATGGGCCGCCGGGGTTGGGCTGGGCTCTACTGGTGGTGGCCGCCGTTGTGTTCGTCGCCGGAGCGGCCGCCGGACGCTTGGGAGACCGTTCTCGCGCGCTGGTGCTGGGTTTGGGTGCCGGCGCCGGTTTCGGCGTCGACGAGATCGCCGTTCGGTTGATCGACACCATCGATCCGACCAAGGCCTCGTTCTATGCCAATCCCGCGGTCTATGCGTTGGTCGCGGGCGGTGCGGCCGGGTTCCTGCTGCTGACCTCGGCGTTGAGCCGTGGATCGGTGACCACCGCGGTCGCCGGGATGGTCATCGGTGAGACGGTCGGTCCTGCCCTCGTCGGGGTGGCGTGGCTGGGCGACAAGACCCGTGACGGCCTGGGTTGGATGGTGGTGACCGGCTTCGTGATAGCGGTCGCTGCGGCGCTGGCGCTGAGCCGATTCGGCGAGGCGCCCAGCCCGGCCGAATCCTGACCAGCGCCGCGCGGCTCAGGTTGACGTGATCATTGCGCTGGTGCCACAACGGCGACCGCTCGGTCTGGCGTTGCTGTAGCTACGCAGCTCAATTCCCACCAGGAACAGCAGGAACAAGAGGCCGGTTTGGCGTACGTCGTCGACGAGGGATCTCGAGGTCGCCGAACGTAACACCGACTTCATGGAATGAGAGCGCGCGCGGGTTCGCTATGCATCACGCGGGTAAGCGATTTGGGTTTGGGTAAGTCACGGGCGTGACGGTGCCGCGTTGCACCTTGAGTAGCGAGTCGCATCTTGCATAACTAGTGCTACACACGGCGCAACGCTGTCGCGACCGCTGGCACAACCTTTTTTTGCGTTGTTTAGGGCAGGCGACCTGTTGGGAAATCGTCGAAACGGTTGGCGTGTGGAGAAATTCGACCAGACGAAATTCTGGCCGCTTACCGCCCTGGCCAAACGAGCCGCGGCGCCGATGTCACCGTCCAGATCGCCGTCGCCGGTGATGAGATGGGTGCCGATGACACGCGCGATGCCACGGCCGGTCGCGGCCGGTGCGATACGCACTACTCACCCGCCGCGAGCCACTGCGGGGGGTTCCACACCAGTTGCCCGTTCAGCAAGTACGCTCGAATTGTGCAGCGACGAATCATGGGCATCGAGACCGAATTCGGTGTCACCTGCACGTTCCACGGTCATCGTCGGTTGTCGCCGGACGAAGTGGCCCGCTACCTGTTCCGACGGGTGGTGTCGTGGGGTCGCAGCTCCAACGTTTTCCTGCGCAACGGCGCCCGGCTGTACCTCGACGTGGGCAGCCATCCCGAATACGCCACCGCCGAGTGCGACAGCCTGGTGCAGTTGGTCACCCATGACCGCGCGGGCGAGCGGGTCCTGGAGGACCTGCTGGTCGACGCCGAGCAGCGGCTGGCCGACGAGGGCATCGGCGGCGACATCTACCTGTTCAAGAACAACACCGACTCGGCAGGCAACTCGTACGGGTGCCACGAGAACTACCTGATCGTGCGGGCTGGCGAATTTTCCCGGATTTCCGACGTTCTGCTGCCGTTCCTGGTCACCCGCCAGCTCATCTGCGGCGCAGGCAAGGTGCTGCAAACACCGAAGGCCGCCACGTTCTGCCTCTCGCAGCGCGCTGAGCACATCTGGGAAGGCGTCTCGTCGGCCACCACCCGCAGCCGCCCGATCATCAACACCCGCGACGAACCGCACGCCGACGCCGAGAAATACCGACGGCTGCACGTCATCGTCGGCGACTCCAACATGTGTGAGAGCACCACCATGCTCAAAGTCGGCACCGCGTCGCTGGTGCTGGAAATGATCGAAGCAGGTGTGGCTTTCCGGGACTTCTCGCTGGACAACCCGATCCGGGCCATCCGCGAAGTCAGCCACGACGTCACCGGCCGACGCCCAGTGCGGCTTGCCGGTGGGCGTCAGGCCAGCGCGCTCGACATCCAGCGCGAGTACTACGCGCGCGCTGTCGAGCATCTGCAGACCCGCGAACCCAACGCACAGATCGAGCAGGTCGTCGATCTGTGGGGCCGGCAACTGGACGCGGTGGAAAGCCAGGACTTCGCCAAGGTCGACACCGAAATCGACTGGGTGATCAAGCGAAAGCTGTTCCAGCGCTACCAAGACCGCTACGACATGGAGATGTCCGACCCGAAGATCGCTCAGCTCGATCTGGCGTACCACGACATCAAGCGCGGCCGTGGCGTCTTCGATCTGCTGCAGCGCAAGGGTCTGGCGACGCGCATCACCACCGACGAGGAAATCGACGCCGCGGTGGACGAACCGCCGCAAACCACCCGAGCGCGATTGCGCGGCGAGTTCATCAGCGCCGCCCAGGCCGCGGGTCGCGACTTCACCGTCGACTGGGTGCACCTGAAACTCAACGACCAGGCCCAACGCACTGTGTTGTGCAAGGACCCGTTCCGATCGGTCGACGAGCGGGTCAAGCGGCTGATCGCCAGCATGTAGCCCAAGCCTCCTCGGGGCCGGAACAAATCGTCGAAATCAGCGAATCATGTTGTGCTGAACGCTGTTTGAGAGAAACACGTCGTGTTGGATTCGAGGCGGCCCGCGGCTTTCTTGGCTTGGCCTTGAGCGGCATGCGCGAACTGGCTCAACCGCACCCCTAAGCTGCACGGGTGGCGGTTTCCAAAGTCGAACGATTGATGAACCTCGTCATCGCGCTGTTGTCCACCCGCGGCTACATCACCGCAGAGAAAATTCGGTCCAGCGTGGCGGGGTATGCGGACAGCGCCAGCGACGAAGCGTTCTCGCGCATGTTCGAGCGTGACAAGAACGAGTTGCGCGATCTCGGCATCCCGCTGGAAACCGGCCGGGTGTCGTCATTCAACCCGGTAGAGGGTTACCGGATCAACCGCGACGCGTACGCGCTGCCGGCCGTCGAGCTGACCGGCGACGAGGCAGCCGCCGTCGCCGTCGCCACCCAGCTGTGGGAGTCGTCCGAACTCATCACCGCCACCCAGGGCGCGCTTCTCAAGCTGAGGGCGGCAGGTGTCGACGTTTACCCCGATGCGCCCATCGCCATCGCCTCGCCGGCCGGAAGCATGGGACTGCGCGGGTCCGAAGGCGTTCTGAACGCGCTGTTGTCGGCGATCGGCGCCGGACGGGCTGTGGAGTTCCCGCACCGGCCGTCACGCACCGAGCCGTACACCGTGCGCACCGTCGAGCCGTGGGGGGTCATCACCGAGAAGGGGCGCTGGTATCTGGTCGGACACGACCGCGACCGCAGTGCCACGCGGACATTTCGGTTGTCCCGCATCGGCGACGAGGTGAAACCCATCGGCCCGACCGGGGCGGTTACCCGGCCCGTCGACGTCGACCTGCGCGAGATCGTGGCCGCCGCGGTCGCCGACGCACCGTCCGGCGTGCGGGCTCAGGTGTGGGTGGCCGACGGACGGGCCACCGCGCTGCGGCGCATTGGGACATCGCTGGGCGCGAGGCAGCTCAACGGCCGCGACGGCGAGGTCATCGAGCTCGACATCGGCACCACGGGCCGTTTGGTGGGCGACATCGCCGGTCACGGCGCTGACGCGGTGGTGCTGGAGCCGTCGTCGCTGCGTGAGGACGTGCTGGAACGGCTGCGTGCCCACGCCGACATGCAGGGGGGAACCAGATGACACCCGTGTCGACGCGGCTGGTGCGACTGCTGAACATGGTGCCGTATTTTCAGGCGAATCCACGGGTCACCCGCGCCCACGCCGCCGCCGAGCTGGGCGTTTCCGTCAAGCAGCTCGGCGAAGATCTCGACCAGCTGTGGCTGTGCGGTCTGCCTGGCTACGGCCCGGGTGACCTGATCGACTTCGAGTTCACCGGCGACACCATCGATGTGACGTTCTCGGCAGGGATGGACACTCCACTCCAGCTCACCTCGCCGGAAGCCACCGGTCTGCTGGTGGCGCTACGTGCCCTGGCCGACATCCCGGGAGTCGTCGACCCGGAGGCGGCGCGCAGCGCGATCGCCAAAATCGAAGCGGCCGCCGGCGCCGCCGGCCCCGGGAACGACGTGGCCGCTGTCGACGAGCCGGCCCCGGCCGAGGGCAGGGCCGCCGCCACGGTACGTGCCGCGGTCCGCGACAAACGGGCGCTGAGCATCGACTACTACGCCGCCTCGCACGACACGTTGTCCACCCGGATCGTCGACCCGATCCGGATCGTGCTGGTCGGCGACCAGAGTTACCTGGAGGCGTGGTCGCGGGAAGCGGAAGGCGTTCGGTTGTTCCGGTTCGACCGCATCGTCGAGGCCGCCGCGCTCGACGAGCCGTCGGCCCCACCGGAACCCGCGATCCACGCGCCGCCGGACACCTCGCTGTTCGACGCCGACCCGTCGCTGCCCTCGGCGACCCTGGTGCTGGCGCCGTCGGCCTCGTGGATGTTCGAGTACTACCCGATGCGGGTGCTGCGTGAGCTGCCCAACGGCCAATGCGAGGCGGCGATCACCTACGGCTCCGAAGAGTGGATGGCCCGCCAGGTGCTGGCCATGGGCTCGGCGGTGCGGGTGCTGGCGCCGGAGTCGCTCGCCAACCGGGTGCGTGACGCCGCGACGGCCGCGCTGGAGTCGTACCAGGCTGCGGCGCGCTCCGGCTCCTGAAACGACGGCTGCGGTAGCATATGTTGATATCGGGAGGTAAAAACACGTGAACGCTCTCACTCCGGGTCACTTGGCGATCATCGCGGTCCTGGTGGTCGTTCTGTTCGGCGCCAAGCGGCTCCCCGACGCAGCTCGTTCCCTGGGCAAGTCGATGCGGATCTTCAAGTCCGAGGTCCGCGAACTGCAAAGCGACAGCAAGCCGGAAGTGTCCACACCTCAGACCGCACCCGCTCAGCCGGTGCATTCCGAGCGGGTCGAGCCGCCGGCGGCTGACGGACGGTCGGCCTAGCTTCCCGCCGCAGTCGCGGCGCACGAGCGCCTATTCACTGTGCGCACCAACGGTCTCATCAAGCGGCTAGATCCGCGGCAGCGTCGTCGCCGCATCAACCCCGACGCGACGATGTCGCTGGTCGACCACCTCACCGAGTTGCGGTTCCGGCTACTCGTCTCGATCGCGGGGATCGTCCTGACGACGGCGGTCGGATTCGTCTGGTATTCACATCCGCTGTTCGGGCTGGAAAGCCTGGGCGAATGGCTGCGGCATCCGTACTGCGCGTTGCCGCCGTCGGCGCGAGCGGATATCGCCAACGGCCACTGCCGGTTGCTGGCGACCGCGCCGTTCGACCAGTTCATGCTGCGGCTGAAGGTCGCGCTGACGGCGGGGATCGTCCTGTCGTGTCCGTTGTGGTTCTACCAACTCTGGGCGTTCATCACCCCGGGGTTGTACAAGAAGGAGCGCCGTTTCGCCGTCGCGTTCGTGATCCCAGCGGCATTGCTGTTCATGACCGGTGCCGTGCTGGCCTATGTGGTATTGGCCAAGGCGCTGCAGTTTCTGCTGACCGTCGGCAGCGACGTGCAGGTGACCGCGCTGTCCGGCGACCGGTATTTCGGGTTCCTGATCAACTTGCTGCTGGTCTTCGGCATGAGTTTCGAGTTCCCGTTGCTGATCGTGATGCTCAACTTCGTCGGCGTGTTGACCTACGAGCGGCTCCGGTCCTGGCGACGCGGCCTGATCTTCGGGATGTTCGTGTTCGCAGCGATTTTCACGCCGGGATCCGACCCGTTTTCGATGACGGCGCTGGGGCTGGCGCTGACGCTGCTCCTGGAGTTGGCCATCCAGATCTCTCGCGTGCACGACAGACGAAAAGCCAAACGCGAAGTGCTCACTACCGTCGCCGACGACGAAGCCTCGGTCATCGATCCGCCGTCGGCGGTAGGGGTGCCATCGAGCATCGCCGGACCTCATGACGACATCACCTGACGCGCCCGTCGCCGAAGGCGAATTGGCCCGGTTCGTCGCGGAATTGGCATTCGAACTCGACGGTTTTCAGCGGCGTGCCTGTGCGGCCCTGCAAAGTGGCCATGGCGTTCTGGTGTGCGCGCCCACCGGGGCCGGCAAGACCGTAGTCGGCGAATTCGCCGTGCATCTGGCGCTGGCGTCCGGCGGCAAGTGTTTCTACACCACGCCGCTCAAGGCGCTGAGCAACCAGAAGCACAGCGATTTCGTCGCGCGGTACGGCAAAGATCAGATCGGGTTGCTGACCGGCGATCAGTCGGTCAACAGCCACGCGCCCGTCGTGGTGATGACCACCGAAGTGCTGCGCAACATGCTGTATGCAGATTCGCCTGCGCTGCAAGGGCTTTCGTATGTCGTGATGGACGAGGTGCACTTCCTCGCCGACCGGATGCGTGGTGCGGTGTGGGAGGAGGTCATCCTGCATCTGCCCGACGACGTCCGGCTGGTAAGCCTGTCGGCGACGGTCAGCAACGCCGAGGAGTTCGGTGGCTGGATTCAGACCGTGCGCGGCGACACGACGGTCGTCGTCGACGAGCACCGACCCGTCCCGCTGTGGCAGCACATGCTGGTCGGCAAGCGTATCTTCGACCTGTTCGACTACCAGGCCTCTTCGGGCACGGGGTGCCCGCCAGAGCGAACGCACGCGATCGTTGACCCTAACCTGTTGCGCCACATCGCCAATCGCCGAGAGGCCGATCGGCTCTCGGATTGGCGAGGCCCCCGTCGTACGACGGGAAGAGGGAGCTCTGGACGCGGCGACCGGTCGAGTTTCTACCGGCCGCCGCCGCGGCCAGATGTGATCCGGATGCTGGACGCCGACGGTCTGCTGCCTGCGATCACCTTCGTGTTCTCCCGGGTGGGCTGCGAGGCGGCGGTCGGCCAGTGTCTGCGGTCGCCGCTACGGCTGACCACCGAGGAGGACCGAGCCAAGATCGGCGAGGTCATCGACAACCGCTGCGGCGATCTCGAGGAGTCCGATCTGGCCGTGCTCGGCTACTACGAGTGGCGGGAGGCGCTGCTCCGCGGCATCGCGGCCCACCACGCGGGCATGTTGCCGGTGTTCCGGCATACCGTCGAGCAGCTGTTCACCGCAGGGCTGATCAAGGCCGTGTTCGCTACCGAGACGCTGGCGCTGGGCATCAACATGCCTGCCCGGACGGTGGTGTTGGAACGGCTGGTGAAGTTCAACGGCGAGCAGCACATGCCACTGACGCCAGGGGAGTACACCCAGCTCACCGGCCGGGCCGGCAGGCGCGGTATCGACGTCGAGGGTCACGCCGTGGTGCTGTGGAATCCCGGCGAAGAAACCAGTCAGCCTGCCGAAGTCGCGGGGCTGGCCTCCACCCGCACGTTCCCGCTGCGCAGCTCGTTCGCTCCGTCGTACAACATGACGATCAACCTGGTGAACCGCGTCGGCCCGGAGCAGGCGCACCGGCTGCTCGAGCAGTCGTTCGCCCAATATCAGGCGGATCGCTCGGTGGTCAGCCTGGTTCGCGGTGTGGAACGCGGACAGCAGCTGCTCGACGAGGTCGCCGCCGAACTCGGCGGGAACGACGCGCCGGTCCTCGAGTACGCCCGGCTTCGCGACCAGATCAGCCAGCAGGAGCGCGCCCAGGCCCGCGCATCGCGGCTCCAGCGCAGGCAGACGATCAACGATGCGCTGGCCGCGCTGCGGCGCGGCGACATCATCACGATCACTCACGGCAAACGGGGCGGCCTGGCCGTCGTGCTGGAAGCCGCCCGCGACGACACCGATCCGCGACCATTGGTGCTGACCGAAAATCGTTGGGCCGGAAGAATTTCGTCGGCAGATTATTCTGGTGCGACGCCGCCGGTGGGGTCGATGACATTGCCCAAGCGGGTCGAGCACCGCCAGCCCCGAGTGCGCCGCGATCTGGCCTCGGCGCTGCGTTCAGCGGCCGCGGGAGTATCGGTTGCGGGTGACCGGCGCGGCAAGCGCACCGAGGGCGGTGACACCGATCCTGAGCTGGTGGCGCTGCGGGAGAAGATGCGCCGTCATCCCGTGCATCGCGAATCCGATCGCGAGGCGCTGGTCCGCAACGCTGAGCGCTACCTGCGCATCGAACGCGAGAACGCCGCCCTGGGCAAAAAGGTTGCCGCCGCCACCAACTCACTGGCCCGCACCTTCGACCGCATCGTCGGGCTGCTCACCGAGCGCGGTTTCATCCAGGAAACCGATGGAGATCCCGCGGTGACCGACGACGGGCGGCTGTTGGCCCGGATCTACAGCGAGAGCGACCTTCTGGTGGCCGAGTGTCTGCGCACCGATGCCTGGGCGGGTCTGCGGGACGCGGAGTTGGCTGCGGTGCTGTCGGCGGTGCTGTACGAGACGCGGGGCGGGGACGGGCCGGGGGCTCCGCGAAACGCGGAGATACCAACGGCGAAATTACGCCAGGCGCTGCACACGACGCGACGGCTGTCGGCGGCGCTGCGGGCCGACGAGCACCGGCATCACATCGCGCTGAGCCGCGAGCCCGACGACGGATTCGTCGCGGCCATCTATCGCTGGGCCAGCAGCGGCGACCTGGTGACCTCGCTGGCCGCCGCCGACGTCGAAGGCGCCACGCCCGTGTCCCCGGGCGATTTCGTGCGCTGGTGCCGGCAGGTGCTTGACCTGCTGGACCAGGTCCGCAATGCTGCCCCACAGCCAGAGTTACGGGCCACCGCAAAGCGCGCCATCGACGCGGTTCGGCGCGGCGTCGTCGCAGTTGACGCCGGGTAGGCTGAGCCGAAGCTACGGTGGCACACGGCGACCGATTCGAGGATTGCACGCAGGACTGAGAGGACTGACAGACGATGAGCGGACCGCACGGACCCGACCCGACGCAGCCGTGGCAGCCGCCTCAGGGTGAAGGTCAGCAATCCGGCGAGGAGCACACTCAGCACGGGTCACCTTGGCAGCAATCCTCCGGCGAGCAGGGCTGGCAGCCCTCCGGTGAGCAGCAGACCTGGCAGGCGCCCGCGTACACGCCCACCGAATACGGGCAATACCAGCAGCCGGCCGCGCAGTACTACCCGCCGTCCCAGCAGTACCCGCAGGGCTATCCGCAGCCGCAGGGTGAATACAGCGGCCAGACCCCGCAGTATGGCCAACCCGGTCAGCCCGGTCAGTACGGCCAGTACGGCCAACCGGGCCAGTACGGCCAGCCCGGTCAGTACGGTCAACCCGGTCAGCCGGGTCAATACGGCCAGCCCGGTCAGCCCGGCCAGTATGGCCAGTACCCGGGTGCCTACGGCCAGCAGCCGGACGGTCCGAAGAAGTCGCGGGCGGCGGTCGGCACCATCGTCGGCGTGTTCGCCGCGATCGTCGTCGCCGTCGTGTTGGTGCTGGGCTTCTGGGCGCCCGGGTTCTTCGTGACCACCAAGCTGGACGTCGGCAAGGCCGAGGCCGGTGTGCAGCAGATACTCGCCGACAACACCAATGGCTACGGCGCGAAGAACGTCAAGGACGTCAAGTGCAACAGCGGTCAGAACCCGACCGTCAAGAAGGGCCAGACCTTCGACTGCGACGTCAGCATTGACGGCACCAAGCGCTCGGTGACGGTCACGTTCCAGGACAACAAGGGCACTTACGAGGTCGGTCGGCCCAAGTAATCACGACGCGGGCAGCGCGTCCAGCGCCTTCTGCAGTCGCGCGATCGGCGACCCGACGCCCAGTTCGGTGGCCAACTTCGCGGTACGGCGCGGATCGGCCGCCACCAGAGGCACGGCGTCGGTATCCGTCGACAGCGTGACCGGCGCGTCGGTGGCCACCCGCACCACCTGGCCCGCAGCCTCGATGTAGTCGGCGGCCTTGCGCAGCTTGGCCCGAACCCCTTTCGCCAGAGACGATTTGGGGTCGTCGACAGCATCCAGGATCGCGGCCAGCGAGCCGTGCTGCGCAAGCAACGTCGCGGCGGTTTTCTCGCCGATGCCAGGCACCCCGGGCAGTCCGTCAGACGGATCACCGCGTAGCAATGCCAACTCCGCGTAGCCCGCGCCGGCCCGGTCGGCGGGCACGCCGTAGCGTTCGGCGACCTCGACAGGACCCAGCAGCGTGGCATTGCTCAGGCCGCGTCCGAGGTAGAGCACCCGCACCGGGACCGGGTCGTCGCGGACGACCTGCAGCAGGTCGCGGTCGCCGCTGACGACGATGACCGGATCGCGTCGCTCCTGATCTGCCAGCGTGCCGATCACGTCGTCGGCTTCGAAACCCTCGGCGCCGCCGCTGCAGAAGCCGAACGCGTCGAGGATCTCGGCGATCATCTCGACTTGCGGTGACAGATCGTCGGGCACCTCCTCGATATCGGCTTGCCCCTTGGGCTTTTCCGCTTCGACCCGGTGCGCCTTGTACGACGGGATGCGATCGACCCGGAATTGCGGCCGCCAGTCCAGATCGAGGCAGACCACCAACCGGCCCGGCCGGTGCTTGGTGATCAGCGTGGCCACCGAATCCAGAAAGCCGCGCACCGCGTTGACCGGACGCCCGTCGGGTGCGGTGATCGAGGACGGCACACCGAAGTAGGAGCGAAACCACATGCTGGCGCCGTCAAGCAGCAGCAGCGGCGCGGACATGGCAGCCATCCTGCCAGGTCGATTCCTCGTCACCCGGCTAGCCTTGAATCCATGAGTTCTGAGCGCTTCGATGCCGAGGTCTACCGCCGCCGGGTAGCGGCGGCGAGGGCCGCCACCGACAAGGCCGGCCTGGCCGGTCTGGTCATCACGCCCGGCTATGACCTGCGCTATCTGCTCGGCTCGCGGGCCCAGACCTTCGAGCGGCTGACGGCTCTGGTGCTGCCGGTCTCCGGTCAGGCGACGGTGGTGGTACCGCGCCTGGAGTTGGCGTCGCTGCGACAGTCAGCTGTCACCGATCTTGGCCTGGCGGTGCGGGATTGGGTCGACGGCGACGATCCCTACCAGCTGGTCGCCGCGGCGATGGGCGGGGCTCCGGCGGCGACGGCGGTCACCGATTCGATGCCGGCGCTGCACCTGTTACCGCTGGCCGATGTGCTCGGCGTGGTGCCGGTACTGGCCACCGATGTACTGCGCGAGCTGCGGATGGTCAAGGACGCAGCTGAGGTCGACGCGCTGCGCAAGGCGGGTGCGGCGATCGACCGGGTGCACGCCCGGGTGCCGGAGTTTTTGGTACCCGGCAGGACCGAGGCCGACGTCGCCGCCGACATCGCCGAAGCCATTGTCGCCGAAGGGCATTCGGAGGTCGCCTTCGTCATCGTCGGCTCCGGCCCGCACGGCGCGGACCCGCATCACGAATATTCGGATCGGGAGATCCGCGTCGGCGACATCGTCGTCGTCGACATCGGCGGATCCTACGAGCCCGGATACAATTCCGACTCGACGCGCACGTACAGCATCGGCGAGCCCAATTTGGAGGTGGCACAACAGTATTCAGTGCTGCAACGGGCACAACGGGCCGCGGTCGACGCGGTGCGTCCCGGGGTGACCGCCGAGCAGGTCGACGCCGCCGCTCGCGGAGTGCTGGCCGACGCCGGCCTCGCCGAGTATTTCGTACACCGAACCGGGCACGGCATCGGGCTGTCGGTGCACGAGGAGCCCTACATCGTGGCGGGTAACCACCTACCGCTGCAAGTGGGCATGGCGTTCTCCGTAGAACCGGGAATTTACTTCCCCGGGCAGTGGGGAGCACGCATCGAAGACATCGTCGTGGTGTCCGAAGACGGCGCTCTGCCGGTCAACCACCGTCCGCACGAACTGATCGTG
Source organism: uncultured Actinomycetota bacterium (assembly GCA_963834615.1). GTDB lineage: Bacteria > Actinomycetota > Actinomycetes > Mycobacteriales > Mycobacteriaceae > Mycobacterium. The sequence goes on along the minus strand of CAWICO010000009.1, from coordinate 376,850 downwards.
GTTGCAGTTTAAGTATTAAGCTCAGGCGATGACCGATCACGACCGCGCAGCCGCGCGCCGAGAAATCACCAACGCTTTCATGAACGCGCTGGAACGCCGACACGAAGTGCTGGACCTCATTGTGCAAGCCGATGACCGGCCGTCCGCTGTCGACGGCATCGTCGAGTTGCTCGGCACGTCACGGCTGGGCGCCGAAGCGGTGATCGGCATGTCGTTCGATCAACTGACCAAGAACTCGCGCAAGATCATCGCGGCCGAGCTCGAGGATCTGAACAACATCTTGAGTTTCACGTTCAAGGACCGGCCGGCCAGCTCGGGCGACACGATGGCGCTGCGCGCGTTCTCCGGCAAGTCCGATCACGACATTTTCGCCGCACGCACCCAAGACATCGGCGCCAAGGGCGACGGCTCGGGCGCGCCGGCCGCTGATCTCAGCGACGAAATCCGTTCCGCAGAGCAGCGATTCGATGCCGAAGAAGCTGCCTGGTTCGTCGCGGTCGACGGCGACGACAAGGTCGGCATGGTGTTCGGCGAACTCGAAGGCCACGAGGTACACGTACGAATCTGGATCCATCCGGACTATCGGCACCGCGGCTACGGCACTGCGGCGCTGTCCAAGTCACGGCCGGAACTGGCGGCGTATTTTCCGGCGGTGCCGCTGGTGATCCGGGCGCCCGGCGCCACGCTGGTCTAGCGGCTAGCCGGTTTTACGGGCCAGTAGGTCTGAGGATCCCAGCACCCGCTCGACCTGAACCTCGATGACCACCCGTCGCGGGTTTTCCCGCGGGGTGCGATAACGCTGCGCGTAGCGCAGCTCCGCATCGCGCACGGCGTCGGTCTCACCGTTGACCGTTGCGCTGCCCTCCAGCGACAGCCAGCGGGCCCCGTCGACCTGACTGAGTACCGCGACGCCACCGCGATCGGCGTTGACGGCCTTTTGCGAGCCGCCGGTCGTGATCACCCGCGCGATATGTGTCTTGGGGTCGAAGGTGAAACCCACCGCGACCACGTGCGGCGAATTGTCAGCGCGCAACGTGGTCAGCATGGCGAGGTGACGCTCGGTGAGGAACGCCAACGCGTCGTTGGTCAGTCGGGCAGTGGAGTTCGCCATCACCGCTCACGTTAGCGCAGGTCATAATCACAGCCGTGAATGACACGGGCGCACCGACGGTGCTGATTCTGGGTGGCCGCAGCGAAATCGGCGTCGAGCTGGCGGTCCGGCTGGCTCCCGGCGCGTCGGTGGTGCTCGCCGCGCGCGGCGCCGACTGCCTCGGTGAGCAGGCTTCGGCGATCCGGGCGGCCGGGGCGGTGGCGGTGTCCACTCGCGAGTTCGACGCCGATGACCTGGACTCGCACGGCCCGTTGATCGCCTCGGTCATCGCCGAGCACGGCGAGATCGACACTGCGGTGCTTGCTTTCGGCGTGCTCGGCGACCAGGGCCGGGCCGAGACCGATGCGGCGCACGCGGTGGCCGTCGTCCACACCGACTATGTTGCGCAGGTCAGCCTGCTGACCCACCTGGCCGCCGCGATGCGACAGGCCGGCCGGGGAGCGCTGGTGGTGTTCTCCTCAGTGGCCGGTGTGCGGGTGCGCCGCGCGAACTACGTCTACGGCTCGGCGAAAGCCGGTCTGGACGGCTTTGCCAGCGGTCTGGCCGATGCGCTGCATGGGACTGGCGTGCGGCTGTTGATCGTGCGGCCCGGCTTCGTGATCGGCCGGATGACAGAAGGCATGACGCCGGCGCCGTTGTCCAGCACGCCGTCGCAGGTCGCCGCCGCGACCGCGCGTGCGCTGGCCGGAAACCGCCGCAGCGTGTGGATCCCGTGGACGCTGCGGCCGGTGTTCTTCTGCATGCGGCTACTGCCACAGGTCGTCTGGCGCAGGATGCCGCGTTAATCGTCAAGCAGTCATTTAGCCGACCGCGGTCCACGCCGCCGCACCGACTGAAGCGGCGACCAAAGAGTACAATGAAAGCATGAAAGCCGCTATGCCACAAACGATGTGGCTGTCCGGCTGCAACAGCTGGTATCTGGGCAAAGATGGTCTGCCCGAGCTTTTCCCCTGGACACCGGAAGCTCATCGCGAGCTGCTTCGCCGGCCGAAGCTCACGGACTTCGACGTACGCTCTGTTTGAGGATCACGATGTTCCGGCGCTAGAAATCTTCGTCGCCGGGACCGGCGCCAACGGCTGCCCAGGGCGAGTCCTCGTCGAAAACCAGCCCCATCGGCGCGAGCACCCGTAGCGCCGCGTCGGCGACGACGTCGTCGAGGTCGCAGACGAGCAGCGAGCGCCACGGTGTGACGACCAGTGGCGCCTCGATCGCCGCCAGGTACTCGGCGACGCGCGCCGGCAGCACGCCCTGCGGCACCGCGGCGCCCAACGCCACCCGGCCGTCGTCCTGCTCGATCCAGCCGACCGGCGATCGGGTGATTCGCCGAAAGCCGTCACCGAGCTCGGCGCCGGGCCAGAGTCCCGACGGATCTGCCAATTCGCTTACCCGCAAGGCCTCTCCGCGCACCTCGACGAATCGCACCGCAATGGCAATCAGGGTGTCGACCACCTCGTGGGCGGTCAGCCGGATACCGGTGTCACGCCCGGCCAGCACCAGCGCGGCGTGCTCGTCGACCACATGCACCCCAACGTCGGCACCCAGCCCGGACACATCGTCACGCCCGTCGTCGACACTGAACAGGAAGCGTTCCGGCAGCTGTGCCAACACCCGCTCGGCCTGGATTGCGGCATCAAGTTCGGTGACCCATGCCCGCACGTCGGCGACACCGCCCGTCCTGCCGGATAGCGGTGAGGCGACGATAGTGCAGTTCGATGACGGCAGCAGGCCGGTCGCTGCCACCGCTGCGGGTACGGCGTCGGCATCGGTGATCCCACGGATCAGCACATTGCCGCGGCGGGTCAGCTCCAGCGCCGCCGAGTCCAAATCCGCTGACACACGGGCCAGAGCTAGCAGCTGGCCGGCAGTCAGACATGCCGCCAGGCAACCTGATTCGTGCCAGCGAGCCGTCGGCTGCGCGGTTCAGGACGTCCCAGCTCGCCGCGCATAGCCTTTGCGCTTGTCGACCTCGACGTCGCTGGTGAAAACGCGGCCGGTCCCCAACGCGCGTCCCAACGCCTCAGCTACCCGCAGCGGCATCAAACGCTGACCTGCCACGGTCGCGCCGATCGAACGGGGAACGAGCACGCGTGGTTTCGGTTTAGCGATCACCGCGGCGATTGCCCGGGCGACATCATTCGGCTCGGCATTCTTGAAGCCCTTCGCGTGCCCGATGCCGGTAATCATCTCGGTATTGGTCAGAGTCGGCATGATCGCCGAGAAGTGAACACCGCTGCCGCGGTTTTCGATGCGCACGGTGTCGGTGTAGCCCAGCACGGCATGCTTTGTCGCGCAATAGGTTGCGATGCCCTCGGTCGGTAGCAGGCTGCCCAGTGACGCGATGTTGATGATGTGACCGTGACCGCGCGGCAGCATCCGCTGGGCCGCCAGCTTGGTTCCCAGGATCACGCCGTAGACGTTGACATCGAGCAGCCGCTGCGTGGCGGCATCGGCCTCGTCGACCGCGCTGCCGACCGCGATGAGCCCGGCGTTGTTCACCAATACGTCCACGGGCCCGAGGCGCTCTTCAACGGTGTCGAGAAAATCGGTAAAGGACCGTCGATCCGTGACGTCGAGTCGGCGGCCAACCTCGAGGCCCGCCTGGTTGGTCGCCTCCTTGACGGCCGATCGGTCGATATCGCCGATCGCTACCCTGGCGCCCAGGCCGTGCAGAACGGTCGCCGTAGCCAGGCCGATCCCGCGCGCACCGCCCGTGACGGCAACCACCTTGTCGGCAACAGAGGAACGTTTCATCGTTGGTTGCTCCTTCTTGTTTCGGGTTGAAGCCTAGGCGTCTGAGGGCCCTAGACTGACGCGATGTCACCGACTTTCGCAGACATCGCCAAAGCGCAGTACGTCCTTCTGACGACGTTCACCAAGGACGGGCGTCCCAAGCCCACGGCGATCTGGGCGGCCAATGACGGCGAGCGCCTGCTTGTCATCACTCAGGCGAAGTCGTGGAAGGTCAAGCGGATTCGCAACACGCCGCGGGTCACGCTGGCCGTCTGCGATAGGGGCGGACACCCGAAAAGCGAGGCCATCGAAGCGACCGCGACGATCCTGGACAAGTCGCAGACCGGCGCCGTCTACGACGCCATCGGAAGCGAGTACGGCATCGTCGGCAAGGTGTTCAACGTATTCAGCAAGCTGCGCGGCGGGATGGCGAACAACGTTGGTCTGGAACTACGCGCGGCGACGATGCGGGCCGGGTAGCGGCCCGAGGAGAAGCGCGCAATCGGACTACGCGCGGCGACGATGCGGGCCGGGTAGCGGCCCGAGGAGAAGCGCGCAATCGGACTACGCGCGGCGACGATGCGGGCCGGGTAGCGGCCCGAGGAGAAGCGCGCAATCGGACTACGCGCGGCGACGATGCGGGCCGGGTAGCGGCCCGAGGAGAAGCGCGCAATCGGACTACGCGCGGCGACGATGCGGGCCGGGTAGCGGCCCGAGGAGAAGCGCGCAATAGAACTACGCGCCGCTTCGTAGGTGCTCGTCGAAGAACGCGAAGACCCGCGCCCACGCGTCGTCGGTGGCGGCCTGGTTGTAGCCGAAGCCGGTGATGCGCAGCAGCGGCTGGGCGGGCAGCTTGTTGGCGAAGCTGTGCCCAACCTTGGGGTAGGCCTTGACGTCGTTGGTGATGCCTTTGTGGTCAAGCACCCGCTGCAGCTTCTTGGGCGCCCCGACGCCGAGCGGATCCCGGCGGCCGAAGCTGGCGACGATCGGGCAGGCCCCGTCCAGCGTCTCGTTGATTTCGCGCGGCAGCGGAGTGCCGTAGAACGGCGCTGAGGCATCAAAGCCCTTGGGCGACATGACGAGTGCAAACTGTCCGCCCATGCAGAATCCCGCGATACCGACGCGGTCGGTGGTTTCCGGCAGGCCTTTCAGGTGGTCGCGGGCGGCCAGCACGTCGTCAAGCGAGCGCCCGCGCTGACTGAGCACTTCGCGGATGACCTTGGTCATGCATCGCGCCCAGCCACCCCGGGCGAACAGGTTCGGGGTCAACGCGACGTAACCGGCGGCGGCGACGCGGCTGTTGATCGACTCTTTGTCCGGTCCGTAACCGATCGCGTCGTGAATGATCACGACACCCGGCCACGGCCCTGCCCCGTCGGGGACATCGAGCAGCGCGTCGATCGGGCCGGCTGGGGTGTCGATCTCGATTGTCGTCACACAGCCATCTAACCGCGCCCCGGCGGTCCGCGGAACTCCCGCACCCGTCTGCAACGTTGCCATCTCATGGTGTCGCGACTCTTTCTGGTCTATGCCGTGGTCGAGCTGCTTGTGGTGGTGGGCCTGGCGGCGACCATCGGCCTCGGATGGACTCTGCTGGCGGTGCTGATCGCGTTCGCCGCCGGGCTGGCCGTCGCCGGCTCCCAGTTGAAGCTCCAGTTCACCCGGCTGCGCTCCGGTCTCGGTGCTGACCAGTCGCGGTTGGCATCCGACAGCGCACTGATCGCGCTGGGGTCTCTGTTGGTCGTGGTGCCCGGTCTGGTGACCTCCGCCGCGGGACTGCTGTTGCTGTTGCCGCCGAGCCGCGCCGCCGCCCGCCCGGTGCTGACGGCGCTGGCCGCTCGCGGCGTCGGCCGGCGCTTCCCGCTGATCACGGTCGCCACCGCCGGCGCCGACCGATATGCCCGTCGCGCGCAACCTGACTACATCGACGGCGAGGTCCTAGACGTCACCGACGTCACCGACCTCTCCGGGGTGAAACCGCCGGCGTTACCCTTGCGGCCTGAATAACGCCCGCGTGTCCGCAGTTCGCACAACCCTGCTGATCAACGGCCGGGTTCACAGTCCAACGCATCCCGACGCCACGGCGATGGCCGTCCGCGACGGCGTCGTGGTGTGGCTGGGCAGCGACGACATCGGCCGAAGCCAGTTCGCCGGTGCTCGAGGTCGTCGATCTCGACGGTGGCTTCGTCGCGCCGGGTTTCGTCGACAGCCACATCCACCTCACCGCGACCGGTCTGACGCTCACCGGTCTCGATGTGCGGTCCGCGACGTCGCGCCGGCATTGCCTGCAGCTGATCGCCGACTATGCGGCGGCCCATCCCGGCCGGCCGATCTGGGGTCACGGTTGGGACGACTCGTCGTGGCCGGAGAACACACCGCCGAGCACCGCGGAGCTGGACGCGGTGCTCGGTGACCGGCCCGCTTACCTGGCCCGGGTCGACGTCCACTCAGCACTGGCGTCGACCGATCTGCGCAGGCGGGCGACCGGGCTGCCCGCGGCGACCGGGTACGACGAACAGCGACCGCTGGTCGGCGACGCCCACCACCTGGTCCGCGCTGCCGCGCGCGACCTGCTGACCGACGGACAGCGCGCCGAGGCCCGGCTGGCCGCGCTGGACGCCGTGGCCGCCAACGGGATCGTCGCGGTGCACGAATGCGCCGGTCCCGACATCGGCGGGCTGGACGACTGGCAGCAACTGCGCGCCGCGAGCTGCCGAACCCACGGCGTCGACGTGACCGGCTACTGGGGCGAGGCGGTGACCAGCCCGGCGCAGGCGCGCGCATTGCTCGAGGAAACCGGGGCGGCGGGGCTGGCCGGTGATCTGTTCGTCGACGGCGCCCTGGGGTCGCGCACAGCCTGGTTGCACGAGCCGTACCACGACGCTTCTAACCACACCGGATCCTGCTATCTGGAGCCCGACGACGTCACCGCGCACCTGCGGGCGTGCACCGAAGCCGGCGTGACGGCAGGCTTCCACGTCATCGGCGACGCCGCGGTCTCCAGCGTTGTCGCCTCGCTGGAACGCGTGGTCGACGACCTGGGTGTGGCCGCGGTGGCGCGCTGCGGGCACCGCCTGGAGCACCTGGAGATGGTGACCGCCGAGCAGGCGTCCAAGCTCGGCGCCTGGGGCGTGATGGCCAGCATGCAACCCAATTTCGACGCGCTCTGGGGCGGCGACGCGGGCATGTACGCCGACCGTCTGGGCATGGATCGAGCCGGGCGTCTCAACCCGTTCGCGCTGCTAGCATCCCAAGGCGTGGCTCTCGCGTTCGGATCCGACGCCCCGGTGACCGGACTCGACCCGTGGGCGACGATCCGCGCAGCCGTCCACCATCACACCCCGCACAACTCGATCTCCGTACGAGCGGCCTTCGCGGCGGTGACCCGCGGCGGCTGGCGGGCAGGCGGCGCCGGTGACGAGTTGATCGGCAGCCTGGTTGCGGGCGCGCCCGCGTCGTACGCCATCTGGGACGTCGGCGATCTTCGCGAGCTCGAAGCCGGCACGCCCAGTGAAACCGTGCGCCGGTGGTCTACCGACCCGCGGTCTCGGGTGCCGGCATTGCCGCGGCTCGACCCGGCCGACCCGTTGCCCCGCTGCCGGCAGACCGTGCACCGAGGCGTCGTCATTCATGGCTAGCGGTATCAGGCGATTCGACCGCCGCAGGCGGCCCGGCGAGGACACCGAAGTCATCCCCGCGGTCAGAGACGACGCATCGATCGGTGAGACCCCGGGCGTCGACGACCTCGACGTCGAGCCGGATGACGAAGACGCCGACCTTGCAGGCGGCATCGGGCCCGCCGATGCCGATGCCGACAGCGAACCGCTCAAGGATCGCGATGACCGGCTGGCGACGTTCCGCGGCCACGCCGCTCACGCGGCGACGGTGTTGTGGCAGCACGCGGTTCACCTATCGATCGTGCTGGCGACCTGGCTGGCCGGCCAACTGCGGGTACGGCTGCCGCAACTGGGCAGGTGGTTGCGGCCACGGCTGACCCGGCTGGGTGCGGCGATCGTGGCTGGTCTGCTGCTCTGCTCGAGCTATCCGCAGTTCAACTGGTGGTGGGCCGCCATCATCGCGTTCGCTGTGCTCGCCTGGGTGCTGACCCGCCCGGCCACCACTGCGGGCGGAGGATTCGGCTACGGCGTCCTGTTCGGCCTGGCGTTCTACCTGCCGCTGATCCGCTGGATCAGCATTCTGGTCGGCCCGGTGCCCTTGCTGGCATTGGTGCTGCTGTGCGCGCTGTTCCCCGGACTCTTCGGCCTGACGGCCGTCGTGGTGCGGCGGCTGCCCGGATGGCCGATCTGGTTCGCGGTGTTGTGGGCGGCGCAGGAATGGTTGAAGTCGACCGTTCCGTTTGGGGGATTTCCGTGGGGTGTAGTCGCCGCCGGCCAGACCTCAGGCCCGTTTTTGCCGCTGGTCCGGCTGGGCAGCGTTCCGCTGCTCTCGCTGGCGATCGTGTTGACGGGATGCAGCCTCGCCGCGCTGATCATGGAGACGGAGTCGTGGTGGCGGGCGTCGCGTCATCGACACGTCGCCGGCGACGCCGAGGCAGCCGACACCCCGCCCGCGGTGGTGCTGCCGGCTCTCTGCATCTGCCTGGTGTTCTTCGCCGCCGCGGCCGTGTGGCCGCAGGTGCGCCACTCGGGCACCGGGTCCGGGAACGAACCCACCGCGAACGCCGCCGTCGTTCAGGGCAACGTCCCGCGGCTCGGTCTGGAGTTCAATGCGCAACGGTTGGCGGTGTTGGGCAACGACGTGCGGGAGACCCGTCAACTGGCCGAGGATGTGCGAGCGGGCCGGGCGCCTCAACCCGACTTCGTCGTCTGGCCCGAGGACGCGTCGGAGATCGATCCGCTGCTTAACCCTGATGCCGCACAAGGGATCTCGGCGGCCGTCGACGCGATCAGGGCGCCGATCCTGGTCGGCACGGTGCTCGATGTCGCCGGCCGGTCGCGAGACAACCCCGCTCAGACCAACACCGTGATCGTCTGGAACCCGAAGTCCGGGCCCGGCGACCGCCACGACAAGAAGATCGTTCAGCCGTTCGGGGAATACCTACCCTGGCGCGGCTTTTTTCGGCATCTGTCCGGGCTCACCGATTGGGCGGGCTACATCATCCCGGTCAGAGGCACCGGCGTGGTCCACGCCGCGGGCATCCCGATCGGCGTCGCGACCTGCTGGGAAGTGATTTTCGACCGTGAGTTGCGGGACTCCGTCCGCAACGGCGCCGAGGTGATCGCGGTGCCAGCCAACAACGCCAACTTCAACCAGACGATGAGCGAGCAACAGCTAGCGTTCTCCAAGCTTCGCGCGGTGGAGTTGGACCGCTACGCCGTCGTCGCCAGCAACGTCGGGATCTCCGCCCTGGTCACCCCGGACGGCCGTGAGCTGCTACGGACCAACTTCTTCACGCCGGACTACCTGGACAACCAGGTCCGGCTGAAGACGACATTGACGCCCGCCGCCAGGTGGGGCCCGATCCTGCAGGGCGCCCTCGTCGTGGCCGCTGTCGCCATCCTGTTGGCGGCGATGCTGCACAATGGATGGTTCAAAGATCTCCACCGGCGGCTGTCGGAGCTGGCAAACAAGAGCGGGCCGGCGCCGGGGAGATCCGGCGACGACCCGCCCGGCGACGACGTAGTGGCCGATGGCCTGCCTGTCGAAGAGGATGCAGACAACGCCGAACTCGACGGGAACGGCCTACATTCCGCCCGCGGACCTGCTCAGCGGCCAGAAAAAGGAGAGATATGACCACCGGCGATCCGATGCCTCGGGTTGCGGGCGATCGCCCCACCGAGCGCACCCTGGTGATCATTCCCACGTTCGACGAGCGGGAAAACCTGCCGCTGATTCTGCAGCGACTTCACCGGGCCTGCCCCGCCGTGCACGTGCTCATCGTCGACGACAACAGCCCCGACGGCACGGGACAGTTGGCCGACGATTTCGCCGCGGCCGATCCCGACCGGATCCACGTGATGCACCGCACCGTCAAAGACGGTCTCGGCGCGGCGTACCTCGCCGGATTCGCCTGGGGGCTGAGCCGGCAATACACCACGCTCGTTGAGATGGACGCCGACGGCAGTCACGCGCCCGAGCAGCTGCACCTGCTGCTGGAGGCGGTCGACGCGGGCGCCGACCTGGCGATCGGCTCACGCTATGTCGAGGGCGGCGACGTGAAGAACTGGCCCTGGCGGCGCTGGGCGTTGTCCTGGACGGCCAACACGTACGCGCGGTTGGCTCTGGGCATCGGTATCCACGACATCACCGCCGGTTACCGCGCCTACCGCCGCGATGTTCTACAGAAGATCGACCTCGACCACGTCGACTCGAAGGGCTACTGCTTCCAGATCGACCTGACCTGGCGGACCATCACCAGCGGGTTTGTGGTCACCGAAGTGCCGATCACGTTCACCGAGCGCGAACTCGGAGTGTCGAAAATGAGTGGCTCCAACATTCGCGAAGCGCTGGTCAAGGTCGCGCAGTGGGGCATCGACGGACGGTTGCACCGCAAGCGTCCGGCACCGGTCACCCGGTGAGCTGACACCAACCTCGACGTCAGCTACCGCGACGGCGCGTCTTGATCAGCTCGAGCCGCTCCTTGAGCAACTCATCGAGCTCGTCGACCGAGCGGCGCTCCAGCAGCATGTCCCAGTGGGTGCGGGGCGGCTTCACCTTTTTCGGCTCCGGCAAATCGCCCTCGATCAAGGTGCCTTCCATGCCGTTGCGGCACAGCCAGTTGCCGGGGATCTCGGCGTCGTCGGCGAACGGAACGTCGAATTCCTCGCCGTTCTCGGTGCGATAACGCGCAACCTGGCGCGGCGCCAGGTCGTGGTTGCGGTCGGTCTCGTAACTTACGGCTCCAAGGCGACTGCCTCGTAGGACACGATCAGCCATGGGTACCCACTCCTCTTAAAGTCTTCTTATGCAGCTAGCGCTCTGATCAACGCCGCAGCGGACAATCTAGTTCCCGACCCAACCGTCGATGATACCGGGATTGCGCTCATACCCCGACTAAAGTCGGCCCCGTGACCCGACGCGTCCACCCCCACCCGTGCAGATGGTGTGGCCGAGATGTCGCCGACAGCGCGATAGGACGCCGCCGCCAGTACTGCCGGCAATCGTGTCGGCAGCGCGCCTACGAGCAGCGGGCCTCGATCACCGGCGCCAAAGGTGCCTCGGTGCCCGCAGATGCGGTCGTGCTGTCAGCTGACGAGGCCGCTGACTTGTCCGACCGTGTCTACCAGGTGCGATGCGCGGCCGAAGATGTCGCCATCGCTCTCGACGAGGGAGCCGACACCCGCGAATTGCGCGAACTGTGCGATGCGTTGATGCGCGCCGCTCAGGCCGCCGACGGGTGGCGACGGCCCGCCTGACCGCCGTTGACGGTAATCGTTGACGGGCGAAGACGCGCTTGGCCTCAGCTGACTTGTGACCGGTAGAGTCTCGCCATGGATCGCTGGACAACGCCGGAATTGGCTATGGAGCCAGGCCACGAATAAGGCGGGCAAGTCGGCGCAGGACGCTACTTCTCCGCGACGGAAATCAGGAGAATCGAGCGCATTGGGAACGTGGACGAAGTTGGTTACGTCCGCCAACGGTGTTCTCGGGTCGACGAGCAGTCCCGCAGTTGCGGCGAATGACTCTGCTCCCTATCCCAGGGCCGCACTCCGGATTCAGCCACGACCGACGTTAGGCGAGGGGTAACGACATGGTTGACCAACTGCAGCATGCAACCGAGGCGTTGCGCAAAGCGCTGGTCCAGGTCGAGCGCCTGAAGAGCAAGAATCGCGCGCTGCTGGAACGCTCCGGCGAACCGATCGCCATCGTCGGCATGTCCTGCCGATTTCCCGGCGGCGTCGAATCGCCGGACGGCTTGTGGGACATGGTCGCCCAACAGCGCGACGTGATGTCGGAGTTCCCGACCGACCGGGGCTGGGATCTGGACGGCTTGTTCGACGACGACCCCGATGCGCCGCACAAGTGCTACGCGCGCTCGGGCGGATTCGTCGACGGCGTGGCCGGTTTCGACGCGGCGTTCTTCGGCGTGGCGCCGAGCGAGGCGCTGGCCACCGACCCGCAGCATCGGATGCTGCTGGAGTTGTCGTGGGAGGCGTTGGAGCGAGGCGGAATTGACCCGACCTCGCTGCGGGGAAGCGCCACCGGAGTCTTCGCGGGGATCATCAGCCAGGGCTACGGCATGCTCGCCGAGGAGATCGAGGGCTACCGGTTGACCGGTATGACGTCCAGCGTCGCCACCGGTCGGGTGGCCTACGTGCTCGGGTTGGAGGGCCCGGCGGTCTCGATCGACACCGCATGCTCGTCGTCGTTGGTGGCGTTGCACATGGCGGTGCAGTCGTTGCGGTCCGGGGAGTGCGATCTTGCACTGGCCGGCGGCGCGACCGTCAACGCCACCCCAACGGTGTTTGTCGAATTCAGCCGGCATCGTGGTCTGTCGCCGGATGGCCGATGCAAACCCTTCTCGGGAGCAGCCGATGGTGTCGGCTGGTCCGAGGGCGGCGGAATGCTTGTGGTGGAACGACTCTCGGATGCGCAGCGGTTGGGCCATCATGTGCTCGCGGTGGTGCGCGGCACGGCGGTCAACCAGGACGGTGCGTCGAACGGCCTGACCGCACCGAACGGTCCGTCCCAGCAGCGGGTGGTGCGCTCGGCGTTGGCCAACGCCGGATTGAGCCCGGCCGACGTGGACGTGGTGGAGGGTCACGGCACCGGAACCACACTGGGCGATCCGATTGAGGCGCAGGCGTTGTTGGCCACCTACGGCCAGGACCGGCAGACACCGCTCTGGCTGGGATCGATCAAGTCGAACATGGGTCACACGCAGGCCGCCGCAGGGGTGGCCGGTGTGATCAAGATGGTGCAGGCGATGCACCACGACGTGCTGCCCGCGTCGTTGCACGTGGATGTGCCCAGCCCGCACGTTGATTGGTCGGCAGGGGCGGTCTCGCTGCTGACGGAGCCGCAACAGTGGCCGGGTAACGGCCACGCGCGCCGGGCAGCGGTGTCGTCGTTCGGCATCAGCGGCACCAATGCACATGTGATCATCGAAGAGTCGCCGTCGGTTGAGCGGGCCGAGAACGTGACTTCTGCACCATCGGTGGTGCCGTGGGTGGTGTCGGCCAAGAGCGCGGCGTGCGCTGCAGTCGCAGGCATCGCGGTTGGCCGAATTCGTCGGTGCCAGGGATGAATTGGATGTCGCCGACGTGGGTTGGTCGTTGGCGGGGCGGTCGACGTTCGAGCATCGCGCGGTGGTGCTCGGCAGCGACCGTGGCCAGTTGCTGAGCGGTCTGGACGAGCTTATCGACGGGACGCCGGGTACCTCGGTGATCAGCGGCCACGCCAGTCCGGCCGGCAAGACCGTCTTCGTATTCCCGGGCCAGGGCTCGCAGTGGCTCGGTATGGGTGTCGAACTGCTCGACAGTTCACCAGTTTTCGCTGAGCAGATGAACGCCTGCGCGGAAGCGTTCGCCGAGTTCGTCGACTGGTCGCTGATCGACGTGTTGCGCGGGGCGCCCGGCGCGCCGGGCCTGGAGCGCGTCGACGTGGTCCAACCGGCGCTGTTCGCGGTGATGGTGTCACTGGCCGAGCTGTGGCGGTCGATCGGTGTGCGCGCCGATGCCGTCATCGGGCATTCCCAAGGCGAAATCGCCGCGGCCTACGTTGCGGGCGCCTTGTCGCTGCGCGACGCCGCACGCGTGGTGACGCTGCGCAGCAGGATGCTGCGGGCGCTGTCCGGTCGCGGCGGTATGGCGTCCCTGGCATGCGGACCTGAGCAGGCGCGAGAGTTGTTGGCGCCGTATGGCGATCGGGTCAGTGTCGCCGCGATCAATGGGCAGTCGGCCGTCGTGGTGTCCGGTGAAGTGGCCGCGCTCGACGAGATCGTCGCGTACTGCACCGAGCGCGAGATGCGCGCCCGTCGCATCGACGTCGACTACGCGTCGCATTCCGTTGCCGTCGAAGCGATCCGCGATGAACTCGCTGAAGCGCTGTCCGGCATCGCGCCGAGTTCAGTACGCACCGTCTTCTTCTCCACGGTCACCGGCGGCATCCTCGACACCGCGGGCCTGGACGCCGACTACTGGTTCCGCAACATCCGCCAGACCGTCGAATTCGCTTCTGCCGTGCGCACCGCAACCCAAAGCGGCTACCGGGCATTCATCGAATCCAGCCCACACCCGGCGCTGATCGCCGGCATCGAGGACACCGCCGCCGGCTGCGTCGGCGACGCCGCCGAAATCGCCGTGGTGCCTACCCTCGGCCGCGAAGATGGCGGACTGCACCGGTTCTTCGCTTCAGCCGCGCACGCTTTCGTGTCCGGCGTCAAGGTGAACTGGCGTTCGGCGTTGCCAGGCGCCGGCTTCGTCGAACTGCCGACGTATGCCTTTGAGCGACGGCATTTTTGGCTGTCCGGCGATGGAACCGCGGTGGACGCCGCAGGCCTCGGGTTGGGAGCCAGTGAGCACGCACTGTTAGGTGCGGTGGTGGAGTTGCCGGATTCCGGTGGGGTGATGCTTACGGGCCGGCTATCTCCGGGCACCCACAGCTGGTTGGCAGATCACGCCGTCGACGGGATGGTGGTTTTTCCGGGCGCGGGCTTCGTCGAGCTGGCGATTCGGGCCGGCGACGAAGTCGGCTGCTCGGTGGTCGACGAACTGACGTTGCAGGCACCGCTGATGCTGCCGGCCTCCGGCTCGGTTGCGGTGCAGGTGACCGTAGCGGCCGCCGACGAATCCGGTCAGCGCACCATCTCTGTATTCGCCAGAGACGCCGCGGATTCCGCATGGACGTGCCACGCCACCGGATCGTTGTCATCCGGGTCTGTGCAGCCGGCCGCGGATCTGTCGGTCTGGCCGCCCGAGGGTGCGATAGCCGTCGACATGACCGACGGCTATCAGGAACTGGCGGAGCGCGGCTACCAGTACGGACCGGCGTTCCAGGGACTGACCGCGTTGTGGCGTCGCGGTGAGGAGTTCTTCGCCGAGGTGACGCTGCCGCAATCAGCCGGCGGCGTCAGCGGATTCGGTCTGCACCCGGTGCTGCTGGATGCGGCACTGCACGCGGTGGCGATCACCCACGCACGCGCCGGTAGCAAAGAGATAGCTCTGCCGTTCTCCTGGCAGGGTGTGTCGTTGCATGCGGCGGGTGCGTCGTCGGTGCGGGCGCGGATCGCGCCGTCGGGCCCCAGGGCGGTGTCGGTGGAACTGGCCGACGGCCTTGGCTTGCCGGTCCTGTCGGTGGCGTCGATGATCGCCCGCCCGATCTCTCAGCAGCAGTTGCTGGCGGCGGTGTCCGGCGCTACCGCGGATCGGCTGTTCGAGCTGGCCTGGTCACCCGTCTCGGCCGCGCCGAACGCCGAGACGCCGACGTATGAGCTGTTCGATTCCGCTGCGGTCGGTCAGGACCCGATCACTGCGAGTTATGAGCGCGTGCACGCCGCCTTGGCCGCGCTGCAGTCCTGGTTGGCCGAACACGAATCGGGCGTGCTGGTGGTCTCGACCCGTGGGGCTGTCGGCTTGCCGGGGGAGGACGTCACCGATCTGGCCGGCGCCGCGGTGTGGGGTCTGGTGCGATCCGCGCAGACCGAGCATCCGGGCCGGATCGTGTTGGTGGATTCCGAAGCGCCACTCAGCGATACGGCGGTCGCCCAGTCATTGTCGGTCGGCGAGCCGCAGGTGCTGATGCGCGGTGACACGATCTACGCCGCGCGGATGCACGGCAGCCGGGCAGTAGACGGGATCTTGGTGCCGCCGGTCGACGGGCCGTGGCGGTTGGGCCTGTCCAGCGCCGGCACCTTCGAGAATCTGCAACTCGAACCGGTGCCGAATGCCGGCGCAGCGCTGGAACCCGGCCAGGTGCGCGTCGCCCTACGCTCCATCTCCATCAACTTCCGCGACATCATGATCACCTTGGGCATGTTCACCCACGACGCGCTGATCGGTGGCGAAGGTGCCGGTGTCGTCGTCGAGGTGGGGCCCGGCGTTTCCGAATTCGCCGTCGGAGACGACGTGTACGGATTCTTCCCGGACGGCAGCGGCACTCTCGTCGCCGGCGACATCCGGCTCCTGCTCCCGATGCCGTCGGACTGGACCTACGCCGAAGCCGCCGCCATATCTGCCGTTTTCACCACCGCCTACTATGCATTCGTCCACCTGGCCGACGTCAAGCCCGGTCAGCGGCTGTTGCTACACGCAGGCGCCGGTGGTGTCGGTATGGCTGCCGCGCAGTTGGCACGGCACTTAGGCTTAGAAGTCTTCGCCACCGCCAGCCGCGGCAAGTGGGACACGTTGCGCGCGATGGGTTTTGACGACGACCATATCGGCGACTCTCGCACATTGGAATTCGAGGACAAGTTCCGGGCCATCGTCGGCGATCGCGGCTTCGACGTGGTGCTCGACTCGCTGGCCGGTGAATTCGTCGACGCCTCGCTGCGTCTGGTCGCCTCCGGCGGTGTGTTCCTCGAGATGGGCAAGACCGACATCCGCGATCCGGGAAAAATCGCCGAGGAATACCCGGGTGTGCGCTACCGGGCTTTCGACCTGTTCGAGCCCGGCCGCAACCGCATGCACCACTACATGCTTGAGCTCGCCGAACTCTTCGACGCCGGAGTACTGCGGCCGTTGCCCGTCACCACGTTCGACATCCGACGGGCGCCGGCCGCGCTGCGGTATCTGAGCCAGGCGCGTCACACCGGCAAGGTCGTGTTGACGGTCCCTTCTAAGTCAGGCGGTGTCCTGGGTCCGGGCACCGTGCTGATCACCGGTGGCACCGGGATGGCGGGTTCGGCATTGGCCCGCCATGTGGTCGCCAACCACGGCGTGCGAAACCTGTTGCTGCTCAGCCGGCGTGGACCGGATGCGCCCGGCGCCGCGGAACTGGTGGCCGAGCTGTCCGAGGCTGGTGCGCAGGTGCAGATAGCCGGGTGCGACGCGGCCGACGGGCCGGCGCTGGCCAAGGTGATCGCCGACATCTCCGTGCAGCACCCGCTCAGCGCGGTCATCCATGCCGCAGGTGTCCTAGACGACGCCGTGCTGGTGTCGTTGACACCGCAGCGGGTGGATGCGGTGTTGCGGGCCAAGGTGGATGCCGCCTGGAATCTGCATGAGCTGACTCGCGATACGCCGATCTCGGCGTTCGTGATGTTCTCGTCAATGGCCGGTCTGGTGGGCTCCTCGGGTCAGGCCAACTATGCCGCGGCCAACACGTTCCTGGACGGGCTGGCCATGCACCGGCGCGCGCACAAGCTACCGGCGATCTCGCTGGGCTGGGGTTTGTGGGATCAAGCGAGCGACATGACCGGCGGGCTGGACGCCGCGGGCCGGGCGCGACTGGCGCGCACCGGCGTCAAGGCGCTGTCGTCGGCCGACGCGCTGCAACTCTTCGACACCGCGATGGTAGTCGACGAGCCGTTCCTGCTACCCGCCCACATCGACACCGCTGCGCTGCGGGCCAACGCCGCCGTCGTCCCGCCGATGTTCATCGATCTGATCACCGCACCGACCCGTCGCCGGGTCGACGACTCGCTAGCCGCCACCAAATCCAAATCGGCTCTGGCGCAACGTATCCACGGACTACCGGAGGCGCAACAGCACACCGTGCTGCTGGATCTGGTGCGCTCGCACATCGCTACCGTGCTCGGTAACACCACTCCGGAGGCCATCGACCCGGACAAGGCTTTCCAGGAGTTGGGCTTCGACTCGCTGACCGCCGTCGAGATGCGCAACCGGCTCAAGACCGCCACCGGGCTGGCGCTGTCGCCGACGCTGATCTTCGACTACCCGACGCCGAGTCGGTTGGCGTCGCACTTCCGCACCGAACTTGCCGGTGTTCCACAGGAAGTCAAGAGCGTGTCCGCCGCGCGGATCAGCGGCGACGACCCTATCGCGATCGTCGGCATGTCCTGCCGGTACCCGGGCGGAGTGAACTCTCCGGAAGATTTGTGGGACATGGTCATCCAAAGGCGCGACGTCGTCTCCGAATTCCCCGGCGACCGCGGCTGGGACCTGGCCAGCCTGTACAACCCCGACCCCGATGTCGCCGAAACCTGCTACACCCGCACCGGCGGCTTCGTCGAGGATGTCGGCGACTTCGACCCGGCATTCTTCGGGA
The DNA here is from genome assembly GCA_963834615.1 of uncultured Actinomycetota bacterium. Classification (GTDB taxonomy): domain Bacteria; phylum Actinomycetota; class Actinomycetes; order Mycobacteriales; family Mycobacteriaceae; genus Mycobacterium. Next base: position 358,881 of record CAWICO010000009.1, on the reverse strand, counting down.
TAGGCCCGTCGGAAGCGCTGGCGATGGATCCCCAGCAGCGGATGTTCCTCGAGTTGACCTGGGAAGCGTTGGAGCGGGCGGGGATCGACCCGACGACCCTGCGCGGCAGCGCCACCGGAGTCTTCGCCGGCCTGATGACACAGGGCTACGGCATGTCCTCCGCCAAGCTGGTAGAAGGCTTCCGGCTGACCGGCCAGTTGTCCAGCGTCGCCTCCGGCCGGGTCTCTTACGTACTCGGCTTGGAAGGTCCGGCGGTGTCGGTCGACACCGCGTGCTCGACCTCGCTGGTGACTCTGCACATGGCCGCGCAGTCGTTGCGGTCGGGGGAGTCCGACCTCGCGCTGGCCGGTGGTGTCACGATCAACGCCACGCCTGACATCTTCGTCGAGTTCAGCCGCTGGCGTGGACTGTCGACCGACGGGCGCTGCAAAGCGTTCGCCGGCGCCGCCGACGGCACCGGGTTCTCCGAGGGTGGCGGAATGCTGGTGTTGGAGCGGCTTTCCGACGCTCAGCGCCTCGGCCACCCGGTGCTGGCCGTCGTCAGCGGTTCGGCGGTCAACCAGGACGGTGCGTCGAACGGACTGACCGCACCCAACGGCCCCTCGCAGCAGCGGGTGGTGCGAACGGCATTGGCCAGCGCCGGACTCAGCGGGACAGACGTCGACGTGGTCGAAGGCCACGGCACCGGCACCACGCTCGGCGATCCGATTGAAGCCCAAGCGATCCTGGCGACCTACGGACAGGACCGGCACGTCCCGCTGTGGTTGGGGTCGATCAAGTCGAACATGGGCCACACCCAGGCAGCCGCCGGCGTCGCAGGCGTGATGAAGATGATCCTGGCGATGCGCCACGAGATATTGCCAACGACGTTGCATGTCGATCAGCCCAGTCCGCACGTGGATTGGTCGATGGGGTCGGTGCAGTTGCTCACGGAACCGCAGCCATGGAAGCGCGAGAAGGCCAACGGCCGGGTGCGTCGTGCAGGGGTGTCGTCGTTCGGGATCAGCGGCACCAACGCGCATGTGATCATCGAGGACGCGCCGGTCATCGACCAGACCGACCAGACCGTGCATAGTCCGGTCGCGCCGCAGCCGGTGGCGCCGTGGGTGTTGTCGGCGAAGTCGGAGACAGCGCTGGCTTCTCAGGCATCCCGACTGGCCGACTTCATCTGCGCCCGCGGCGAATTGACGGCCGAAGACGTCGGCTGGTCGTTGGCGGGGCGGGCCACCTTCGAGCATCGCGCGGTCCTGCTCGGCGCCGACCGTGACCAGTTGCTCGCCGGTTTGGGTGAGCTGGCCGGTGGCGAGCCCGGTCCATCGGTGATCGCCGGGCAGACCATCGCGGGCGGCAAAACCGTCTTCGTCTTCCCCGGCCAGGGCTCCCAGTGGCTCGGCATGGGTATGGGCCTGCACGCTGCCTACCCGGTCTTCGCCGAAGCGTTCAACACCGCCGTCGGTGAGCTGGACCGCCACCTGCTGCGCCCGCTGCGCGAGGTCATGTGGGGTCATGACGAACACCTGCTGAGCACAACCGAATTCGCCCAGCCGGCGCTGTTCGCCGTCGAGGTTGCGCTGTACCGCCTGCTCGAATCCTGGGGCGTGCGGCCGGACTTCGTGATGGGCCACTCGGTCGGGGAGTTGACCGCGGCCCACGTCGCAGGCGCCCTGTCGCTGGAGAACGCCGCACTGCTGGTGGTCGCGCGTGGCCGCTTCATGCAGGCGTTGCCGTCCGGTGGCGCCATGGTCGCCGTGCAGGCCACCGAGGACGAAGTTCGGCCGCTGCTGAGCGACAGTGTCGGAATCGCGGCGGTGAACGGACCGTCGTCGGTGGTGGTGTCCGGTGACGAGACCGCGGTGACCGCGATCGCCGACCAGATGCGCGCACAAGGCCGCCGGGTGCATCAGCTCGCGGTGTCGCACGCTTTCCACTCGCCGCTGATGGAGCCGATGATCGGCGAGTTCAAAGCCGCCGCACGGGAACTCGCGGTCAATCCGGTCAGCATTCCGGTCATCTCCAACGTGACCGGCGAATTGGCGGGCGACGATTTCGCGTCGGCCGACTACTGGACGCGACACATCCGGGCAGCAGTGCGGTTCGCGGACAGCATCCGCTACGCGAATACGGCCGGTGCAAGCCGCTTCCTCGAAGTGGGCCCGGGCGGCGGCCTGACCTCGTCCATCGAGGAATCGCTTGCCGAAGCAGACATCGTCTCGGTGCCGACGCTGCGCAAGGATCGTCCCGAACCGAACTCCCTGACGGCCGGGGTGGCACGGGCGTTCGTGTCGGGTGTCGGTGTTGATTGGCGTGCGACTCTGCCCGGCGCCAAGTTCGTCGAGTTGCCGACGTACGCCTTTGAGCGACGGCGCTTTTGGCTGTCCAACGACGATGCCACGATTGACGCCGCCGGGCTGGGTCTGGAGGCGAGCGAGCATGCGCTGCTGGGCGCGGTGATGGAGCTGCCGACGTCGGGTGGTGTGGTGCTGACTGGCCGGCTGTCTGCCGGAACGCAGCCCTGGCTCAATGACCACGCTGTCGGCGGTGTGGTGGTGTTCCCGGGTGCGGGCTTCGTCGACCTGGCCATCCGTGCCGGAGACGAGGTCGGTTGCTCGGTCGTCGACGAGTTGATGCTGGCCGCGCCGCTGGTGATCCCAGCGACCGGCTCGGTGACGGTGCACGTGGTCGTCGGTGGTGCCGAGGAATCCGGCGGCCGCCCGGTGTCGGTGTTCTCCCGCCGCGACGCTCACTCGGGCTGGACTCTGCACGCAGAAGGCGTCGTCCGACCGGGTGCCGCCGATCCCGGTACTGACATGTCGGCCTGGCCGCCGGTGGGTGCGACACCGGTCGACATCGACGGACTGTATGAACGGTTGGCAGCGCGCGGCTACGGATATGGCCCGGCGTTCCAGGGTTTGACCGCGATGTGGCGCCGCGGCGACGAAGTGTTCGCCGACGTGTCCCTGCCGAGCGACGCCGGAGTGTCGCCGGAAGGATTCGGTGTGCACCCGGCGGTGCTCGACGCCGCTCTGCACGCCGTGATCGTCGCGACCGAGGCCGACCACGACGCCGGAAGCGGTGTGCTGGTGCCTTTCTCCTGGCAGGGCGTGTCGTTGCATGCGGCGGGTGCGTCGTCGGTGCGGGCGCGGATCGCGCCGTCGGGCCCGTCGTCGGTGTCGGTGGAACTGGCCGACACGCTGGGTCTGCCGGTGTTGTCGGTAGCGTCGATGGTGGCGCGTCCGGTGACCCACCAGCAGTTGATGGCCGCGGTATCGGGTTCGGGACCCGACCGGATCTTCGAGGTGGTGTGGTCGCCCGCGGCCGCCGGTTCGCACGGCGAGACCCCGTCCTACGAGGTGTTCGAATCTCAGCCCACCGACGGTGATCCGTTGGCCTGAGACCTACCGCCGCACGCACGAGGCACTGGCGGCGCTGCAGTCTTGGCTCGCCGAGCATGACGCCGGGATCCTGCTGGTGTCGACCCGCGGCGCGGTGGGCTTGCCGGGGGAGGACGTCACCGATTTGGCCGGCGCCGCGGTGTGGGGCCTGGTGCGATCCGCGCAGACCGAGCATCCCGGCCGGATCGTGTTGGTGGATTCCGATGCACCGCTGACCGATTCGACGATCACTGCGGTCCTGGACGCCGGTGAACCGCAGGCGCTGGCGCGCGGCGAAACCGTGTACACCGGCCGGGTGCACGGCAGCCGCGCCGTGGACACCCTGCTGGCACCTCCGAGCGATGAGCCGTGGCGGCTGGGCATGTCGAGCAAGGGCACGTTCGAGAATTTGATCGTCGAGACGATCCCGGACGCGGATGCTCCGCTGGAGCCCGGGCAGGTCCGGGTGGCGGTGCGCACCATGGCGGCCAACTTCCGCGATGTAATGATCGCGCTCGGCCTGTATCCCGACGAGGACGCCGCCATGGGTGTGGAGGCGTCCGGCATCGTGATCGAAACCGCCTCAGATGGCGGTCGTTTCGCTGTCGGCGACAGGGTCACCGGATTGTTCCCGGAAGGCACCGGCAGCCTGGCGGTCACCGATGCGCGCCTGCTGATGGAGATCCCGACCGGATGGTCGTACCAGGAAGCCGCGACGGTGCCGGTCGTGTTCGCGACGGCGTACTACGCGCTGACCACGTTGGCTGATGTCAAGCCAGGTCAGCGGGTGCTGGTGCATGCCGGCGCCGGCGGCGTAGGCATGGCGGCGATCCAGCTGGCGCGGCATTTCGGGTTAGAGGTGTTCGCCACAGCAAGCCGGGGCAAGTGGGACACGCTGCGGTCCATGGGCATCGACGACGACCACATCGGTGACTCCCGCACCTTGGAGTTCGAAGACAAGTTCCGTGCGGCGACGGGCGGGCGCGGCGTGGACGTGGTGCTGGACTCGCTGGCCGGCGATTTCGTCGACGCGTCACTGCGTTTGGTCACTCCCGGCGGGGCGTTCCTGGAGATGGGCAAGACCGACATCCGGGAACCTGCCGCGATCGCGCGGGAATACCTGGGCGTGCGCTACCGCGCGTTCGACCTCTTCGAGGCCGGGGCAGACCACATCGAGGGAATGCTCACCGATCTGGCCCGGTTTTTCGACGACACCACGCTGCGTGCGTTGCCGCTGACCGCGTTCGACGTGCGTCGGGCCGGTGTGGCGCTGCGCTACCTGAGCCAGGCGCGTCACACCGGCAAGGTGGTGCTGACGATGCCGAATACCTGGGCCTCGGGCACCGTGGTGATCACCGGTGGTACCGGGATGGCAGGTTCGGCGCTGGCCCGCCACGTGGTCGCTAATCTCGGCGTCCGCAACCTGGTGTTGATCGGTCGGCGTGGTCCGGATGCGCCGGGCGCAGCGGAGCTGGCTGCCGAACTGGAGGCCACCGGTGCCGCGGTGTCGCTGGTGGCGTGTGACGCCGCCGATCGGCCGGCGCTGGCCAAGGTGTTGGCCGATATCCCCGTGCAGCACCCGTTGTCGGCCGTGTTCCACACCGCGGGTGTGCTGGACGACGCGGTGGTGACATCGCTGACGCCCGAGCGGGTGGATGCGGTGCTGCGGGCCAAGGTGGATGCGGCCTGGAATTTGCATGAGCTGACCCGCGAAACGTCGATGTCGGCGTTCGTGATGTTCTCGTCGATGGCCGGCTTGGTGGGGTCGTCGGGTCAGGCCAACTATGCCGCGGCCAACAGTTTCCTGGATGGTCTCGCGGTGCACCGCCGGACACAGGGCCTGCCTGCGGTCTCGCTGGGCTGGGGTCTGTGGGATCAGACCAGCAGCATGACCGGCGCGCTGGAGGCCGTCGACTTCGCCCGCTTAGCCCGCGACGGCATCGTGGCGATGTCCTCAACCGAGGCACTGCAGTTGCTTGACACCGCAATGGCGATCGACCAGCCGTTCCTGCTGCCGGCCCGGATCGACACCACCGCGCTGCGTGCCAAATTCGACGGCGGCACGCTGCCGCCGATGTTCGTTGATCTGATCAATGCGCCTGCACGGCGTCAGGTCGACGACTCGCTGGCCGCCGCCCAGTCGAAATCCGCACTACTGCAACGCCTCGACGGCTTGGCTGAGGACGAGCAACAGTCCGTCCTGCTCGATCTGGTGCGATCGCACATCGCGACCGTGTTGGGCAACAGCACCCCGGAGTCGATAGACCCGGACAAGGCGTTCCAGGAGTTGGGCTTCGACTCGTTGACCGCCGTCGAGATGCGCAACCGCCTGAAAACCGCCACCGGGCTGGCACTGTCGCCGACCCTGATCTTCGACTACCCGAACTCCACGGCGCTGGCGGGTTACTTCCGTCACGAGCTTGTCGGCGCGTCGACCGAGGCGGTGCCGCACGCCGCGCCCGGCGAAGAGGAAATCCAGCGGGTGCTGGCGGCGATTCCGGTCAAACGCCTTCGACAGGCCGGCGTGCTGGAGTTGCTGCTCGGCCTCGCGAATGAGGTCGCCGGTGGCGATACCGAACAGGCCAGGGAAAAAGACATCGCCACTATGGATCTCGATGATCTGGTCAATGCCGCGTTCCTGGACGACGACGACTAGCCGGATGAGGTTCGAGGTTCGCCTGTGAGGATCGCCGTCACCGGCGCCAGCGGAGTGGTCGGCCGCGGCGTGGTCCTGCGACTGCTCAGCCAGGGCCACGACGTGATCGGCCTGGCCCGCCATCGTCCCGAAAGCTGGCCGAGCGCAGCAAGCTTCGTGCAAAGCGACATTCGCGACACCGTCGGGGTAGACCGGCTCGTGTCGGGCGCAAACGTCGTCGTGCACTGCGCCTGGGCGGTCAACCCGGCCCTTGATCATCCGAACAATCACGAGATCAACGTCGGCGGCACGGCCAACGTCCTCGACGCGATGGCCCGCGCGGGTACCCGCCGCATCGTGTTGGCGTCGTCGGCTCATGTCTACGGCATCGATCGCGGCCTACAGCTGTCGGAAGATACTCACCGGCAGCCGGTTTCGGGCTACGGACTGGACAAGGCCCGGGTCGAGGACATGGTTGCGACATGCGGTGTGCAGTGGGTCACGATCCGGTCGGCCGCAATCCTGGGACGGGGTGTGGACAATTGGGTTCGCAGGGTGCTGGCATCGCTGGTTTTCCCGGCCGGGTCCGCCGATCGCGCTGTGCAGGTCGTGCACAGCGACGACGTGCACCGGGTGTTCGCGCGGGCAGCGGTTGACCCGGGCATCGACGACGGACCGGTCAACCTTGCCGCGCCGGGGCAGCGCACGCTCGGCGAGATCGCCGACGCCCTTGGGCGGCCGACAGTGCGGTCGGGCTTGTTCGCCGCGCTGGCTCGACAGCTGGGCCGGCCGGCCGAGCTTGACCTGCTGCTCAGTGGTCCATCGATGAATACCGCACTACTGCAAGATAAATGGAACTTCATACCGGCCTGGACAGCGCAGGAATGTGTCCACGACACCACGCTGGCAGTGCGCGGCCGGATCAGCGTCGGCACCTGGTCGACCTCGCTGCCGTGGCGGCTCACGCATGCCCAGGACATCCCGGCCGTCGATACGCCCGCCGCTGATGGTGTCGTTCCGGTGCTGGCCGGTCCCGAGGGCGGCAACGGCGAATTCGACTCACCGATCGACCGCCGGTTCCCGACCTACCTGGCCACTAATCTGTCCGAGGCGCTGCCGGGCCCGTTCTCGCCGTCATCGGCATCGGTGACAGTCAGAGGGCTGCGGGCATCAGGTGCGATCATCGCCCAGCGGCTGCGGCCCGGGGGACTGATTCAGCGCGAGATGGCGATGCGGACCGTCGGGGTTTTCGCGCATCGGCTGTATGGCGCCATCACGACCGCGCACTACATGGCCGAGGTCGTCCCATTCGTCAAGCCCGAGACGGTGGTCCGGCAGAGCCAGTATTTCGGGGAGAGTGTGCTCGCCGTGCCGATTCACGGTGAGCAACAGTTACCGCCGGAATCGGGCAGCGCTGCGGGTCCGTTGCGCACGCTCCGCAACCTGGGTGTGTTCGGAGTCAACCTGGCCGGCCTGATCCTGGGTGCAGATCGTGACACCCATGACTTCGTTGACGACGTCGAACGACTGGAAGAGATTGCACTGGGCGATCTTTCGCAGCTCAGTGAACCGCGGTTACAGAGCTTGATCCTGTTGGCGCGCGACCACGTCGTCGACGGTTGGGTTCTGGCATCCGGGTCGTTCATGGCCATCGCCGCGCTGAGCGTGATCCTTCGCGGTCTGAACGGACGCGACATGTTGCTGCAGGTCGGTCAGTCGCTGGCCAGCGCGGGTCCGCTCAGTGCTGTGTACCGAATCGCGGATGCCGCCCGACGTGATCCCAACGTGCTCTCGAGCCTGGCCAGGGCCGGCGACCATCTCGACGAACTCGCCGCTGACGCACCAGAATTCCACGCGGCCGTGTTGGCCGAACTGAAACTCATCGGCCACCGCGGTCCCGCGGAACTGGAGCTGCAATCGTCCAGTTACGCCGATGACCCGGAGTTGATGCTCCGCATGGTGTCGAGATCACTTGACATGCCTACCCGCCCGGAGATAACCCGACCAGCGATCCCGCTGCGCGCGCGACCGGTCGCACTACTTGCCGCCCACCAGGTTCGTGATCGCGAAGTCCGCCGCGACCGCGTGGTGCGCGCGAACTGGGTGCTGCGCAATCTTCTTCGTGAGCTCGGCCGGAGGCTGGCGACATCGGGCGTGCTCTCCGATGCCGACGACGTGTTCTATCTGTTGGTCGACGAACTCGACGCGCTGCCGGCCGATCCGGCCGCGCTGGTCGCCCGACGCCGTGCCGAACAGCTCAGGCTGACCGATGTCGTGCCGCCTGCGGTGTTCAGCGGCGATTGGCGGGCCAATGCCATCGCGGCGACCATGCTGAACCCCGGGGAGTCAATTACCGGCGTCGGCGTGTGTGGGGGACGGATCCGCGGTCGGGTACGGATCGTCCGGCCGGACACCCTCGACGATCTGCAAGCCGGCGAAATTCTCGTTGCCGAGGTCACCGACGTCGGCTACACCGCCGCGTTCTCCTACGCGGCCGCCGTGGTGACGGAACTGGGTGGGCCGATGTCGCACGCCGCAGTGGTGGCACGCGAATTCGGGATCCCCTGCGTGGTGGACGTGCAGGCCGCAACCCGGCGGCTGCCAGCCGGGGCGCTGGTCGAGGTCGACGGCAGCAGCGGGACGATCGAGATCCTCGAACTCGACCCGTCGAGCGACACTCCCTGACGTTCGATACCGTCGGGTGATGCACGAACACACCGTCCGCGTCACCACGGCCATCGGCACCGTCGAAGGCTTCACCCGCGACGGCGTGCACCGCTGGCGGTCCATTCCATACGCCCAGGCACCGGTCGGCACGCTGCGGTTCCGCGCGCCGCGACCGGCACAGCCGTGGCCCGGCGTGCGCCATTGCCACGGCTATACCAAGTGCGCACCTCAGGAGCGCCGCTACACAATCATGGGTGTCGGCAAGTACCAGTCGATGGGCGAAGACTGCCTCACCCTCAACGTCGTGGCGCCGGAAGCTCCCGACACCGGACCGCTGCCCGTCATGGTCTTCGTGCACGGCGGCGGATACATCATGGGCAGCTCGGCCACGCCGATCTACGACGGGGTGGGCCTGGCTCGCCGCGGCTGCGTCTACGTCTCGGTGAACTACCGGCTGGGCGCGCTGGGCTGCCTTGATCTGTCGTCGCTGTCGACGGACGACGTCACCATCGACAGCAATCTGTTCCTGCGTGACGTGGTGCTGTCCTTGCGCTGGGTCCAAGACAACATCGCCGCGTTCGGCGGTGATCCGGACAACGTGACAGTGTTCGGCGAAAGCGCAGGCGCGCATATCGTTTCCTCGCTGCTTGCCGTGCCGGACGCCAAAGGTCTATTCGCTCAGGTGATTTCGGAGAGCCCGGCCAGCGGCATGACTCGATCGAGCGAGGTCGCCGCGGAGTTCGCCGCGCGATACGCCGCGCTGCTCGGAGCCCGCAACCAGGATGCCGCTCACACGCTGCTGAAAGCATCGCCTGCGGAATTGGTGGACGCACAAAATCAACTGATCAACGACGGCATGCGAGAGATGCTGGGCGCGTTCCCGATCGGCCCGGTCTTCGGCGACGATTACCTGCCACTGGATCCCGTCGTGGCGATGCGGGACGGCAAAGCGCATCGGGTGCCGCTGATCGTGGGGACCAATGCCGACGAAGGTCGGTTGTTCACCCGCTTCTTGCAGTTGCTGCCGACCACCGAACCGATGATCGAAGCGCTGCTCGCAGAGGTGGATCCGGTTGCCCGGGAACGCATCACCGGCGCCTATCCTGACTATCCGGGTCGATCCGCCTGCATCAAGCTCGGTGGGGACTTCGCATTCAGCTCCGCGGCGTGGCAGATTGCCGAAGCCCACGGGCGCCACGCACCCACCTATACGTACCGGTATGACTACGCACCCCGCATCCTGCGCTGGTCGGGTCTGGGAGCTACCCACGCCACCGAACTACTCGCGGTCTTCGGTATCTACCGCACCAAGTTCGGGGCGTTGCTGACCGCGCCCATCGATCGGCGCTCGGCGCTGCGGGTCACCAACGAAGTGCAAAGGCGCTGGCGGTCATTCAGCCGCACCGGGAACCCCGGCGACGACTGGCCGGCCTACACCGACACCGACCGCGTGGTCATGGTCTTCGACCGCAAGTCGCATCTGGAGTTCGATCCGCATCCCGAGCGGCGGCTGGCGTGGGAGGGTTTCTCCCTGGCGCGATGACGGCCGATGTGGTTTCGTGAATGGGACATGACACTGCACATCGACAACGTCGTCGAACGCCCGACGGACCTCACTGCAGACTGGCTGACGGGAGCCGTCGGCGCCGGAACCATCACCGATTTCACTTCTCAGCGAATCGGCACCGGTCAGATGAGTGAGTGCTATCGGATCGCGCTGACCTACGCAGACAACGCGCCGGGAGGCGGCAAACCGGAGTCGGTCGTGCTGAAGGTCGCCGCCACCGACCCGATGAGCCGCCAGACCGGCATGACGCTGGGGCTCTACGAGCGTGAGGTGCGTTTCTACCGCCATATCGCCCCGGGACTGCATGGTCCCGTCGCGCCGTGCTACCACGCCGCGTTCGACGCCTCGTCAGGAATTTTCGACGTGCTGCTCGGTGATGCGAACCCGGCTGTCGTCGGCGACGAGATCCGCGGCGCCACAACGGAACAGGCTCAGCTCGCCGTCACCGAGTTGGCCCGTTTGCAGGGCCCGTTGCTCGGCGACAGCACTCTCGCCGCCGCGCCGTGGCTGAACCGGGACACTCCGGTGAACCAGTCGCTGATCACGGCGCTGCACGCCGGCTTCGTCGAACGCTACGCGGACCGGATCGCGCCGGAGCACCGCACGGTGTGCGAACGGCTGGTCGCTGTGTTCGACGAATACCTCGCCGAGGAGGCCGCCGGCGGACGGCATTACGGTCTGGTGCACGGCGACTATCGGTTGGACAACATGCTGTTCGGTGCCAGCGGGGCCGACCGCCCGTTGACGGTGGTCGATTGGCAGACCGTCACCTGGGGCCCGGCGATGACCGATCTGGCCTACTTCCTCGGATGCGCACTGCCGGTTGCGAACCGGCGCGAGCACTACGACTCGCTGCTGGACGGCTACCACCGCGCACTCGGACCGGACGCGGACCATCAGCCTCGCTGATGTCCGCGAGGGAGTCCGCAGGCAGAGCTTCTTCGGCGTGATGATGGCCATCGTGTCCTCAATGCTGGTGGAACGTACCGAGCGTGGCGACTCAATGTTCATGACCATGCTGCAACGGCATTGTGAGCATGTACTCGACACCGACGCGCTGGCGATCCTGCCCGCGCCGACGCCGGTCGAGCCGCTCTGCCCGTCGCCCGACGACGAGGCGACCCACACCGTCACCGACGAGCCACTCTGGAATGAGAGCTGGTATGCCGACTTCGTCGATGCCGCACAGGGATTCGGTGGCTGGCTGCGACTCGGATTGATACCCAATCAGCGCACCGCGTGGTTGCATGCGCTGCTGTGCGGCCCGAGCCTCCCCACGGTCGCCGTCGTCGACTTCGAGGTCCCACTACCGGCCGACCCGTGGGCGGTGCACACCGGCGCAATCGAATTCACTCACAGCGTTGTCGAACCGCTCCGCACCTACCGGATCACACTGCGTGGCAACGGGCAGTCCTACGCCGACCCGGCCGCGCTGCTGCGGGCGGAACGCGGCATACCGGCCGAGGTGACCCTCGATCTGGAATGGACGACCGACGGCACGCCCTATCAGTATCGGGTGGCGACCCGCTACGAAATCCCCTGCACCGTATCGGGATCGGTCACCGTCGATGGTCGGCGGTACACCCTCGACTCCGCGCCCGGTCAGCGTGACCACTCATGGGGCGTGCGCGATTGGTGGAGCATGGACTGGGTGTGGAGCGCGTTGCACCTCGACGACGGCACACACATCCACGCGGTCGACCTCCGGATACCGGGCATACCGCCGGTAGGCGTCGGCTACGTCCAGGACGGCACCGGAGCAGTCACCGAGTTGCGCACCATCGCTCGTCGGCAGACATTCGACGACGACGGGTTGCCCCTCGCTGCAACGCTGGCCCTCGACCCGGGCGGTTGGACGGCGACTGTCGACGTGCGCGGCCACGCCCCACTACGCCTGGTCGCCCATGACGGACGGATCAGCCAATTCCCCAGGGTGTGGGGCATCGTCAGCACCGCTGACGGGCGAACCGGCGTCGGCTGGCTGGAATGGAACCGAAATCTGCCGGCGCAGTAGTGTGCGCTGAAAAGTCCACTCCGCCAGGCACACCGGTGGTGGTGATGGGCGTCTCGGGCTCGGGCAAGTCGACAGTCGGTGTGGCGTTGGCGCGCCGCCTCGGAGTCCCGTTCGCCGACGCGGACAGCTTTCACCCGCAAGCCAACATCGCCAAGATGGCGGCAGGCGTGCCGTTGACCGACGACGACCGCCACCCGTGGCTCGACGCAGTCGGCCAGTGGCTGGCGCGCCACAGCGACGGTGGCGTGATGAGCTGCTCGGCGCTCGCACGCCGGTACCGTGACCAGTTGCGATCACATTCTCCGAGAATCGCATTCCTGCACTTGACCGGCTCACCGGAGCTGATCGCAGGCAGGCAGGCCGGCCGGCCGGGACACTTCATGCCGTCGTCGCTGGTCCAATCCCAGTTCGATGCGCTGGAACCGCTTGGTGTCGACGAACGCGGAATGGCCATTGACGTCGGGCAGGGCGTTGCGGCGATCGTCGAGACGTTCGCCCCTTCCGTCAGCCCTTGATCACCTGGGTGCCGCCGGCCAAATCGTCGTGCCTGCCCTGCCTGCACGGGCTGGCGTTGATCGTCACGGCGATGACAATGTAGGCGACGAACGCAAGCAGGGCACCGACATACGGCACCACCGCCAGCAGCGTGAACGAATTGCGGATTGCTGATTGGGAGAGGTCGGGCTTGAGCCTGCCACCCGGGCCGAGCACGCGTAAGCCGAGCAGACGCTTGCCCGGGCTCGCGCCTTGGGTCACTTCGAACAGCACGAAGTAGCCGAACATCAGCACGCCGGAGAACAGACCGGTAACCAATAATCCGTAGTCGCGGAAGACGAACATCGACAGCACAAAAACCACGATATTCACCACGACGCCGTCGATAAGCCGGGCGATGAACCGCGGTGTCAAGTCGCCGGGTTGGACGTAGGGCCGCTGCGGTGACCCCGCCGGATAGCGGTAGTGCGGTGCGTCGGGGTCGAAGTCGGCTGACGTCATGAGGTGGGCTCCTCGCGTGGTGACGAAGCCAATCTACCTAGCGCCAGGCGGCGCCGGGGTTAATGCCAGCGACGGGCTTTGACGCGTCCGCGGTGAGCCAGTTCTTCTCCGCGTTCGCGAGCCGTGTCGGCCAGCTCGCTGCCGCGTTCGTAGGCTCGTTCGCCCAGCTCAGCGCCGCGGTCACGGGCGGTGTCGGCCAATTCGATGCCGCGATCGCGGGCAACCTCTGCCCAGTCGCTGCCCCGGTCGCGGGCGATGTCGGCCCAGTCGCTACCGCGGTCGCGGGCGATGTCGGCCCAGTCGCTACCGCGGTCGCGGGCGATGTCGGCCCATTCGCTGCCGCGTTCGAGAGCCTTCTCACCGAGTTCGCTGCCGCGTTCGCGTGCGATTTCGGCGAATTCGGCTCCGCGTTCGCGCACCGTGTCAGCCAGTTCGGCGCCGCGCTTGCGGGCGCGTTTGCGTGCCTTCTTGACGACGGGTTTGCTTCGCTTGACCGCAGTGTCGGCCAGATCCTCGCCGCGCTTGCGGGCTGCCTCGACCACCGGCGCGCTTCGCTCGGCGGCTGCACTGGCCAGTTCGCGACTGCGCTCGGCACTGACGTGTAGGCCGTGCGCGATACGCTCGGCCAGCTCGGAGTCGAACACCGAATCGTCAGATCCTGCGATCGGCAGTGCTGATGTCACCGCATCCGAGATCCGGCCCGCCGCCTGTCGGCCGCGCCATCCCAGTGACGGCTTGCCCGCGGTGTCGGCCGCGGCGATGATCAGCCCGCCCAGCAGGCTCAAGTCGGTGAGCAGGGCGCGGCGTTTCTCCGCCTTACGTGCCGGGTCGGTCTCGGTCCAAAAAAGATGTCCGCCAAGGCTGCCCGGTATCACCGTGAATGCGAGTGCCGCCGAAGCGATGCGCGGCAGTTTTCCGGTCGCGAGCAACAGGCCGCCACTGACCTGAACAGCCGCGTTGATCCGTGCTGCCGTTTCAGGGTTAGACGGAATCTTGTCTCCGTAGGGATCCGGGAGGTTGCGCAGCGCCGCGACGGTGGGCTCTGTCGCTTCCAGGGTGACCGAGGGGTTGCGTAGCGTCTCGATGCCTTGGCCGATGAACACTGCGGACAGCAAGGGACGCGCGACTCTGCGTATCAACATGGCGGGTGTGTTCCCAGCTTGCGCCCGGTGCAAACCGGGCAGGCAGACTGCCTAAGACGCTGGTGAGGGTGCCTCGCGGCGCACCCACAGTGGCAACACCACCCAAAAACCGAGCTGAGCAACGGCAGCGCAGCCCCCGGCTATGGCGCCGACCGGGGCACCTGCCACCGCGCCGAAAATGATCACCGTGACGCCAATTAGTGCCAAACCCATCAGGAGCAGCCCGGCATACGCGAACCGGTGCGCCGCCGACACAAGGAACTGGGTCCGATGCCGACGAAACAACATCCGATGCATCGCGACCGGAGCCTCGAGTAATACTGTGGCGGCGACCGAGCAGCCGACCGTCGCCAGATAGACCACCCGCATCGTCGTGCTCAGCGAGTCGAAGCGCGGCTGGAACGGCAACGTCAACAGGAATCCGGTGAGCAACTGGACGCCGGTCTGCACGACCCGCAACTCCTGCAGCAGGCTGAGCCAATTGCGGTCTAATCGTTGGGTTTCGGTCTCGGACCGTGCCTCAGCATCCCAGTTCTGGTCGCGTTCGGGGTGATCAACGACGTCCATGGGCGTAGATCATGCCAGCCGTGCGCTCGTCGTCACCGTGAGTCCGGCTTGCCGGCCAACAACAGCCGCGCCGACGTCTCCAACCGGTCGGCGATCTTGGCGTACGAGGCGTAACCCATGCCGGCGCGTACCAGTGCTCCGGCGTAGAGCAGCTCGAGTGACTCCACCAGGTCAGCAGTGTGATCGGAGCCGAGCGCAGCGACGAGGCGTTGGTGAATTTCACGGCCGACGCGCAGCCGCAGATGCTGGACCTCGGGATTCTTACCGAGCAATGCGTTCGTCACCGCGCCGGCCAATTCGGGCTCGTCGGCGACCAGCAGCGCGATCTGACGCAGGACCGCGATGACCCGGACGGTCGGATCGGGGGAGTCGGTCGGCGGCGCCGGGCTGGACGCCAACCGTCGCCAGAAGACCTCTGCGACAAGGTGTTCCTTGGACGAGAAGTAGGTGTACGCCGTCGCTGCGCCGACGCCGGCTTCGGCCGCGACCATGCGAATCGTCAACCCGGAGAAACCTTCTCGGCCAAGTACGCCGATCGCGGCTTGACCCAGCCGTTCAACCGTCTCGGCTTGCTTGGCGGTCAGTCGTCGTCTCGTCGATTCCCGAACTACCGGGTTGGACACGTGTCCGGACACTACTACACCGTTACAGGTGCGGCAACAGATTGCGGGTGCAAGTGCGTTAACGTTCCGATGATGACGTTCTCAACGGATCGCGCCGCTCGCGACGAGCTCACCAGCAGGTTGTTCGAGTTGGCGGACCGGGTCACCGGCTTCATGCCCGCTGATGAAGGCCGGGCCTTGCATGACGCGGCGTTGAACTATCTCGACCACGGCGTCGCCGTCGAGATCGGCACGTATTGCGGCAAATCGACAGTGCTGCTGGGCGCGGCGGCGCATGCCCGCGACAGTGTTCTCTACACCGTCGATCATCATCACGGCTCCGAAGAACATCAGCCGGGGTGGGACTATCACGACACGTCCCTGGTCGACGACGTCACCGGACGTTTCGACACCTTGCCGACGCTGCGGCGCACGCTCGACGAGGCCGGTTTGGACGAGTCCGTCGTCGCGGTGGTGGGCAAGTCGACCGTGGTGGCCCGCGGATGGCGCTCGCCGCTGCAGTTGCTGTTCATCGACGGCGGTCACAGCGAAGAGGCCGCGCATCGTGACTTCGACGGCTGGGCTAAATGGGTCAGCGCCAAAGGCGCCCTGATCATTCACGACGTCTTCCCCGACCCGCGCGACGGCGGCCAGGCCCCTTATCAAATCTATTGCCGCGCAGTGGAAAGCGGCGCGTTCGTCGAGCGATCCGCCCTCGGTTCGATGCGGGTGCTGGAACGGGTAGCCGGCGATGCCGGCGTCGCGGTCTAACGCTCCGACGGGCTGGCCACACACTCGCAGTCATAGTCGTCCTGCAGCCCGACCGGAAGGTCGGTGCCACGGAAGATCCCGCTGCCCGCTGTCGTCGACGACAGCGCGTCCGCGGCAAGAATCACCGCCGCGCCGGTCCAGGTGGTTCGCTCGACGGGCCAACGCTTTCCGTCGCTGAACACCAGGCCGGTCCAGTACGAGCCGTCTTGTTCCCGCAGATGCTGCATCGCCGCGAACTGCTGCAGAGCCGCCTTGCGGTTGCCGATCGCCTCCAGTGCGAGCACCAGTTCACAGGTCTCTGCACCGGTCACCCACGGCCGGTCGTCTACGCACCTGATACCCAGACCGTCGACGACGAAATCGCTCCACCGGTCTGCGATCCGGGCCGCCGCCGCGGGGCCGCGAAGCGCACCGCCCAGGATCGGGTAGTACCAGTCCATCGAGTGACGCGGCTTCTCGGTGAACGCGGACGGATGCGTGGTGATCGCATGGCCCAGTCTGCCGAGCGCGAGTTCCCACTCGGGCTGTGGTTCGTCGACCCGATTCGCCAGGGCCAGCGCACAGCGGATGCTGTGGAAAATGCTGGCGCAGCCGGTCAGCAACGCCTCTTCCAGGGGGCCGGAAGGACTACGCGCCCAGCAGATTTCACCGCCCTCGAGCTGAAGATCTACAACGAAGTCGATCGCATCCCGAACCGTCGGCCACATCGCGTTGGCAAAGTCGTGGTCGCCGGTGACCAGTACGTGGTGCCACACGCCGACCGCCACGTATGCGCAGAAGTTGCTGTCGCTGTTGGAATCTTCGACGACACCGGCCCGAAGCTGAATCGGCCACGAGCCGTCCGCGCGCTGCCGGTGGCGACACCAGTCGAAGGCGCGTCGCGCCGGTTCCATCAGGCCCGCCGCGGTGAGGGCCATCGCACATTCCACGTGATCCCACGGATCGGTGTGCCCGCCTTGCGACCACGGGATCTCACCCGACGGCTCTTGCAGCGCGGCAATCGATTCCGCTGTCTGGCGGCATTGTTCGGGAGAGAGGACGCCCGCAACGCCCGGTGGCTTAGACCAGTTCAACGGCGGGCACCGGTTTTTCGAAATACAACGCGACACTCTTGCCGATCAGGGGGTTGAGCGTCGATTCGGCCACCCGGGTGAGCAGCGGTCGCCGCGTCATGTCCCACACCAGCATCTTGTGGTAGGCGGCAACAGCGGGATGGTCCGACTTCCCTACGCCGACAAAGCATTTCAGCCACCAAAACGGTGCATGCAGTGCGTGCGAGTGGTGGGTGTGGGTAAAGGTCATGCCGCGGCCGGCGATCTTGCCACGCAGTTGGTCCGCCCGGTAAATGCGGATGTGGCCGCCCTCGTTGCTGTGGTAGTCGTCGGACAGCAGCCAGCACAACTGCTCAGGCAACCACCGGGGCACCGTGACTGCAAGCCTGCCGCCGACTTTGAGCACGCGGATCAACTCGGCGATCACGGCGTCGTCGGCCGGGATGTGCTCGAGGATTTCCGATGCGATGACACAGTCAAACGTCTGGTCGGGGTAGGGCAGCGCGCGTGCGTCACCGACGACGGTTTCGGCGCGGGCCGAGGACGGTGCCTCACCGGAATCGGCCATGGCGCGCAGCAGGGTGCCGACATCGCCGAGTTCGTCGGCGTTCTGGTCGAATGCCACGATGTCGGCACCGCGCCGGTACGCCTCGAAGCTGTGCCGCCCCGCACCGCACCCGACGTCGATGACCTTGGCGCCGTGACCGATACCGAGGCGGTCGAAGTCCACCGTCAGCACGGATCGCCCACAACCTGACTCGAATCGTCGACCGGTGTGTTGCGCGCGATGGCGCGTTCGTAGACACGAACGGTCTGGGCGGCCACCGATTCCCAGCTGAACACGTCGACGGCACGACGGCGACCGGCCGCACCCAGTCGATGCCGCTGGTCGGGGGAGACCAGCAGTTCGCCCAGGACCCGGTTCAGCTCGCCGGCGTCCCCGGGGCGCACCAACCTCGCGCAATCCCCGTCAGGACCCAGCACCTCGGGTAGTGCGCCGGCCCGGCTGGCGACGATCGGCGTGCCGCTGGCCATCGCCTCCACCGCCGGGAGCGAGAAGCCCTCGTAGAGCGAAGGGATGCAAGCGATTTCGGCGGAAGCGAATAGTCTCGACAGCTCGGCGTCGGTGAGCCCGCTGGAGGTGTGGACCATGTCGGAGATGCCGAGCTCGGCGATCAGTTTCTCGGTCGGGCCGTTGGGCTCCAACTTGGCGACCAGCTGCAGCTCGAGGTCGTGTTCCGTCCGCAGCTTGGCCACCGCTTGGAGCAGGTGTCCGACGCCTTTAAGCGGCCGGTCGGCACTCGCGATCGCAATGATGCGACCGGGTACCCGCGGCTCGGTCGACGGCTTGAACAGGGCGGTGTCGACACCGAGCGGAACGACGTGCAACTGGTCCGGGTGCACCCCGAAATCGGTGGTGATGTCGGCGGCCGACGACGAGGAGACCGTCAGCAATTCCGGAATGCTGCGGGCCACCCGCTCTTGCATTTTCAGGAAGCCGTACCACCGGTGCAACGACGGTTTACGCCACCACCGTGCGGCAGCGAGATCCAGTACCCGATCGCGGGTGATCGGGTGGTGCACGGTCGCGACCACGGGCATGCCGGTCTCGGCGATAGTCAGCAGGCCGACGCCCAGACTCTGGTTGTCGTGAACGACGTCGAAGTCGCTGTGCCGATCGGCCAGTAGCCGCGCGGCACGCAGACTGAAGGTGCGCGGTTCGGGAAAGCCTGCCGTCCACACCGTAGCCAGTTCCAGAAGGTCGATGCGGTCCCGAATCTCCCGGGGATGCGGGATGCGGAACGGGTCGGGCTCGCGATACATGTCGAGGCTGGGCACCTCGGTCAGCACAACCCGGGGGTCGAGTTCTTCGGGGTAGGGCTGGCCGGAGAAAACCTCGACGTGATGTCCCAGTTCGACCAGTCCGCGGCTGAGGTGGCGGACGTAAACGCCCTGCCCGCCGCAGTGCGTCTTGCTGCGATACGACAGCAACGCAATCCGCATAGTCACGCCCAATCCGAAGCAAAAGTGGAGGTTGAGATCACGTCGAAAGGTTCAGGCGGGGCGTCAGCCGACTTTCTGGACACGTGTCTGGACTATAGTTTGACAATCTACCTGATGCAACGCACAGGTCAGTGACGTCGACTCCGCCGATCCTACGCAGGCGGACGGGTGCGCTGACGCCCGACTCCGGGCGCGGCGACGATACCGTGGTGTCATGCGCGCGCTGATCGTCGTCGACGTTCAGAGAGACTTCTGTGAGGGTGGCTCACTGGCGGTGGCCGGCGGAGCGGGCCTGGCGGGCGCCATCAGCGACTATCTGGCCGACCGCGCGGACTATGGCCACGTGGTGGCCACCCAGGACTATCACATCGATCCGGGTGACCATTTCTCCGACCACCCGGATTACATCTCGTCGTGGCCGCCGCACTGCCGCGCCGGCAGCAGCGGGGCGGACTTTCATCCTGACCTCGGCACCGATCGCTTCGAGGCGGTATTTCGCAAGGGTGCGTACGACGCGGGTTACAGCGGATTCGACGGTGCAGACGACTCCGGGACGCCATTGGCCGACTGGCTGCGGCAACGCGGGGTCGACGACGTCGACATCGTGGGCATCGCCACCGACCACTGCGTGCGCCGGACCGCCGAAGACGCTACGAGAGCGGGCTTGGCCACGCGGGTACTGGTGGATTTGACGGCGGGTACAGGGGAGAGGTCCAAGGCCGCGGCGATCGAAGCCTTGCGCGCAGCAGGCGTCACGATTGCGGCAAGTACGTGACGGGCCCCACAGACCAGGCGTTGCTGGCGGCGGTGGAGCGGTCGCCGGAGGCTGCCGCGGCGCATGATCGCGCCGGCTGGGTGGCTTTGTTCAGAACGGACGGGCGGGTCGAGGATCCGGTGGGCTCGCGGCCTCACTCGGGCCCGGCGGACATCGGACGCTTCTATGACACGTTCATCGGCCCGCGCGAGATTGCCTTTCATCGTGATCTCGATGTCGTCTGGGGTTCGTCGGTGATACGCGACCTCGATCTCGAGGTGGTGATGGGTTCCGCGGTCACCATGACCATTCCGGCGTTCCTCCGTTACGACCTGAGCGAGGTCGACGGTGAATGGAAGATCGCAATGCTCAAAGCGTATTGGGAGCTGCCGGCGATGATGTGGGAGTTCCTGCGCAATGGCCTATCCGCGGTGCCGGCCACCCTCCAACTGTCGCGTGGTCTTGTCCGCAATCAGCGGCTACGCGGCACCGCCGGTTTCGCGGCCGGATTCCGCCGGGTGGGTTCCCGCCACAAGGCGCTGGTCGACATGTTTGTCGACGCCGTGGGCAGAGGTGACAGGTTCGCCGCGCAGCAGACGTTGTCCTCCGGCGCGACAATCACTTTCGGTGACGGCGACACCGCGGACGCGGCCGGCATCTCCGAGCTCGCCGAGTGGTGCGCAGGCGCGAAGACGACGAAAGTGATCGCTGCCGGCTCTACCGTTGCGGCCTCGGTCACGGCGGGTCCGCGTCGAGGGGTCTTGTTCGCCGATGTGACTCGGCGTGGCGCTGGCCTCCACCGGATCCGGTATTTCCCGCAGTGATGATCGTCCTTGCCGGACGGCACCCAGGAAGACCACAGCCGGATCGATCAAGAAGAAACCACGAAACCCGCACGCAAGTCGGAGATGCAGACCACGAATACCAGCCCTGGTGTGAATAAGCATTTCGATCGGCGGACGCTGCTGCGCGGTGCCGGTTCGCTCGGCGCCGCGTCGCTGGTGTTGTCGCCCACCGCGTGCAGTTCTGATGACGACGACGCGCTGACATTCTTCTTCGCCGCGAATCCCGACGAGGCCGATGCCCGATTGCGCGTCGTCGAGGCTTTTCAGCGCAGGCATCCCGACATCAAGGTTCGGACGCTGCTGTCGGGCCCGGATGCGTTGCAGCACGTGTCGATCTACTGTGCCGGTGGCAAGTGTCCGGACGTGATGATGGCCTGGGATTTCACCTATTCCGGATTGGCCGACCGCGGAGTGCTGCTCGACCTCAACACCATGCTGGCGCGCGACGCGTCGTTCGCCACGAAGCTCAGATCGGACAGCATCGCCTCGCTGTACGAAACGTTCTCGTTCGACGGCGGGCAGTACGCCTTTCCCGAGCAGTGGTCTGGCACCTTCCTGTACTACAACAAGGAGTTGTTCGCCGAGGCCGGTGTGCATCCGCCGCCAGGGCGGTGGGACGAGCCGTGGAGTTTCGGTGAGTTCCTCGACGCTGCCCGAGCGCTGACGAAACGCGACAGCTCCGGGCGAGTCAGTCAGTGGGGATTCGTCGACAGCTGGTCGCCGTATTACTCGGCCATGTTGTTCGGCATGAACAACGGGGTCCCGTGGTCGACTCCGCGGCTGAATCCGACGCACCTCAACTTCGACAACGAGGCATTCATCGAGGGCATCCAGTTCTACGCCGACCTGGCCAGCAAGCACGACGTTGCGCCCAATGCCTCGGAGTCGCAGTCCATGTCCACCATGGGTCTGTTCTCCTCAGGTCGCGCGGCCATGGTGCTCGGCGGACATTGGCGATACCAGACAGTCGTTCGGACGAAGGGCCTCGATTTCGACGTCGCTGTGCTGCCGACGGGCCCGAAAGGGTCTGTTGCACACTCGAACATCGGCACCACCGGGCTGGCCATCGCAGCGGACAGTCCTCGCAAGCAACAGGCATGGGAGTTCGTGAAGTTCGCCACCGGCCCGGTCGGGCAGACCGTGATCGGCGATTCGGGGCTGTTCGTTCCGGTGCTGCGGTCCGCTCTGGAGTCGACAGGCTTCGCCGAGGCCCATAATCGGATCAGCAATCTCGGCATCCTGACCGCCGGGCCCAAGCACGCCGAAGGCCTGCCCATCACGCCGGAGTGGCCGAAGATCGCTGCGCTGCTCGACCGTAACCTCGGACCCGTGCTGCGCGGTGTACGGCCGGCGACGTCGCTGTCGGATGGTCTCTCACAGGCGATCGAACAGGTGCTGCGGGCCGCATGACCGCGATCGACACAGCACCCGCCGCGCCGGTGGTCCGGGGGCGCCGCGCATCGAAGCGACGAGCCCGGGCCGGGCGGTTGTTCGTCGCCCCGAACTTGATCGCGGTCGCGGTCTTCATGCTGTTCCCGCTCGCGTTCTCGCTGTACATGAGCTTTCAGAGCTGGGACCTGTTCAGTCCCGCCAAATTCGTCGGATTATCCAACTACGGTGGCCTGTTCACCGCCGACCCGCTGTTCAGCATCGCACTGCGCAACACCGTCGTCTACACCGTTGGGACCGTCGCTCCCACCATCCTTATCAGCCTGGTTGTCGCCGGATTCCTCAATCGAAAACTCAAGGGGATCGGCATCTTTCGAACCATCATCTTTCTTCCGCTGGCGGTCTCCTCGGCGGTGATGGCCGTCGTCTGGCAGTTCGTGTTCAACACCCACAACGGTCTGCTCAACATCATGCTCGGCTGGGTAGGGATCGGTCCCATCCCGTGGCTGGTCGACCCGAAGTGGGCCATGACGTCGCTCTGCATTGCCAGCGTGTGGCGCAGCGTGCCGTTCGCGACGGTTATCCTGTTAGCCGCCATGCAAGGTGTGCCCGAAACCCTCTATGAGGCGGCGCGACTCGACGGAGCCGGGGAACTGCGTCAGTTCACCTCGATCACGGTGCCGTTGATCCGAAGCGCCTTGTCCTTTGTGGTCGTCATCTCCATCATCCATGCGTTTCAGGCCTTCGATCTGGTCTACGTCCTCACCGGACGGAACGGCGGCCCGGAGACGTCAACCTACGTCTTGGGCATCATGCTCTTCCAGCATGCGTTCGCGTTCTTGGAATTCGGTTACTCATCCGCACTGGCATGGGTGATGTTCGCGATCCTGTTGGTATTGACCGTGATCCAGCTTCGGATGGGGCGCCGACGCGCCGCCCAGGAGGAGCGATCGTGGGCATAGCCGAACGCGCGATCAAACCCAGCGTCATCCGCGCCGTTGCGTGGTACGCGGTGCTGACAGGCATTGCCTGGTGCGCGCTCTTCCCGATTCTGTGGGCGATCTCCGGTTCCTTGAAGAGCGAGGGCGAAGTCACGCTGCCGATACTGTTCCCGGCGCATCCGCGGTGGTCCAATTACCGGGAAGTCTTCGAACTGATGCCCTTTTGGCGGATGTTTTTCAACTCGGTGTTCTATGCCGGCTGTATCTGTATCGGTCAGGTTTTCTTCTGCTCATTGGCCGGATATGCCTTCGCGCGATTGCGGTTTCGCGGTCGGGACACGTTGTTCGTCTTGTATCTGGGAACGTTGATGGTGCCGCTGACCGTGACGGTGATCCCGCAGTTCATCCTCATGCGAATTGCCGGGCTGACTGACACGCCATGGGCGATGATCGTGCCGGGATTGTTCGGCAGCGCATTCGGCACCTACCTCATGCGCCAGTTCTTCCGCACCATGCCGGCTGAGCTCGAAGAGGCGGCGATTCTCGACGGCTGCTCGCCGTGGCAGATCTATTGGCGGGTCCTGCTTCCGCATGCGATGCCGGCGGTGATGGTCCTGGCGGTGCTCACCTGGGTGAACGTCTGGAACGACTTTCTGTGGCCGCTGTTGATGATTCAGCGCAACAGCATCGCGACCTTGACACTCGGGTTGGTCCGTATGCAGGGCGAGTACGTTGCCAGGTGGCCGGTTTTGATGGCCGCGTCCATCCTCATCTTGCTGCCACTGCTGCTCGTCTACGTGATCGCGCAACGCGCATTCATCCGCGGTATCGCGGTCACCGGACTCGGCGGGTAGCACATGGCATCGGTGAATTTCGAGCAGGCGACGCGGAATTACTCAGGCGCGGATCGGCCCGCGGTCGATCACCTCGACCTCAGCATCGCTGACGGTGAATTCGTCGTGCTGGTCGGACCGTCAGGATGCGGTAAGACGACGTCGCTGCGCATGATCGCCGGGCTGGAAACGGTCGACTTCGGAAGCATCCGGATCGGCGATCGCGATGTCACCGACGACGATCCCAAAGATCGTGACGTCGCGATGGTCTTCCAGAACTATGCGTTATACCCACACATGACCGTGGCGCAGAACATGGGCTTCGCTTTGAAGATCGCCAAGGTCTCCAAAGCCGAGAGCCGCGAACGGATACTGGACGCGGCGCGGCTGCTCGACCTGGAGCCCTACCTGGACCGCAAACCGAAGGATCTGTCCGGCGGCCAGCGCCAACGGGTGGCCATGGGACGCGCGATCGTTCGGCGGCCGCAGGTGTTTTTGATGGACGAGCCACTGTCGAACCTGGACGCCAAGCTGCGGGTGCAGACTCGCAACCAGATCGCCAGGTTACAGCGGCGGCTCGGCACCACGACTGTGTATGTGACCCACGATCAAGTCGAGGCGATGACCATGGGCGACCGGGTCGCGGTGCTGCGCGATGGTGTGCTGCAACAGTGCGCCCCGCCTCGAGAGCTGTACCGAGATCCGGCTAACGCGTTCGTTGCAGAATTCATCGGATCGCCGGCAATGAACCTGTTCACACTCCCCGTCGCCGACAACACCGCCCGGTTAGGCGATTGGTCGATACCGGTGCCGCGCGAGATCGCCGACTTCGCAGGGGATCTCGTCGTCGGTATCCGGCCGGAGCATCTGGAGATCGGTGCCGCAGGTGTCGAGATGCAGATTGACGTCGTCGAGGAACTTGGCGCGGATGCTTACCTCTACGGGCGAATAGCTCTTCCCGACAACGCATTCAGCCACACCATCGTCGTGCGCGCTGATGGTCAAGACCCGCCGCCGCGGGGTGGGCGGGTTCGGCTTCGGCCCCAGCCCGAGCACCTGCATTTCTTCGGTGTCGATGGGCGCAGGCTGACGTGAGCGCGCGCCCGAAGGCTGCGGCCCGTGAGTTCGCTGGACGCCGTGCGAAGATACCCCGATGACCACGGACCCGGCCCACTTCACGCTGGCTGACAGTGGCGAATTCGAGCCGACTCGATTCGCGCTGAGCCACTGGGGTGACGACCACCTCAATGGTCCGGCAGTGGCGGGATTGGCAGCACAGACGCTCGAAAGACACTGCGGATCACCCGATTTCATGCCTACACGGTTGACGGTGGATCTGTTCCGAGCGGCACGCTCCGTCGCGACGTCAGTGGACGTGCGTGTTGTGCGCGACGGCAGGCGGATACGCAGCGCGGAGTGTGACCTGGTGCAGGAGGGCCGGCCTGTCGCACGAGCCACGTTGGTGCAATACCGCCGGTCGGAGGCGCCACCAGGTCGGTTGTGGGCGGCGCCGATCACGTCTCCGTTTCCGCCCGCTCCGGATGACGGTGCGCTGACGGTGGTGGGCAGTGACGCCGCCGGCTGGAGTCGTTCCCCAGCCGAGCATCAAAATGACTCTCGAAAGCGCTTCTACAACAAAGCCATCGATGTTGTCGAAGGAGCAGCCAACTCGCAGTTTGTTCGGGCAGTGCTGGTCGCCGAGGCCACCAGCCTGGTCACCAACCTTGGCACGCACGGGGTTGGCTACATCAACGGCGACCTGACGGTGGGATTGGCGCGGCTACCTGTCGGGGACTGGATCGGTGTGCAGGCCGATTCGCACTGGGCGGCAGACGGCGTCGCGGTTGGAACGGCGACGCTTCTCGACCAGTCGGGCGCCTTCGGATCCGGTATGACCACCGCGGTCAGTAATCCGGCGGCTCAAATCGATTTCGCCAACGACCCGTTCCCCCTAAGAATCACGTAGATAGCACGGTAATGACACGTCAGCGAATAACGTTCAATCACGTCGGGTTGTGCGTCGCCGACACCGCACGGTCTCGTCGCTTCTACGAGGGTCTGCTCGGCTTCACCTTCTGGTGGGAACTCGAACCGCGTGACAAGGGAACCGACCAATTACTCCAGCTGACCCCGCCCATCGGATTGCACGCGACCTACCTGGTTCGAGACGGACTCGTGCTTGAGCTGTTGGCGTATTCGCATCGCACCCTGCGCGCCGGGTCAAATCGACTCATGGACCAGGTGGGCCTCACCCATCTGTCATTGTCGGTATCGGATCTCGCTGAGGTGCTAGCGGCGGTGGAGGCATTCGGGGGATCGATGGTCGAGGGCACCGTTTCCGAACAGTCGGCGATGATCCGCGACCCGGACGGGCAACTGATCGAGCTGCTCCCGGATTCGTGGCTTGAGGTCGTGCCGCCACGCCCACCACATTGAAACGTGGTGTTTGACAACGGTTAACCAAAGGTCATGAGGATCGACTCATGGTGCCCGCGATTGATCCAGTTCGTGCCGAACAAGACCCACATATTGTTCTGGGTCTAGTCGGCGATCCAGGTGCTGCAATTTCGCTCGCTCGCGAGCTGGCAGAGGACGGGCTAGAAACTGAGCTCAACCGTCGGTTACCCGGGGCCCGGTGGTGTATCGAGGTCGTCGAAGGCCGCCTGGTCCAGCCTCCCGCCACCGACGACGAGATCGTGAAGGCGGCGCGGAAATTACTTCTCAAGAGGGAGTGGGACGTCGTAGTCTGCCTCACCGATCTTCCGTTGCACGTTGAGCAGCGTCCCGTTGTGGCGCATGCGACTCCGGTGCGAAACGTCGCGATAGTGTCGGTGCCGGCGCTGGGTGCGATCGGGGCGCGCCACCGGGTTCGGGAGGTCATCGGGCGACTACTCGTGCGGCTCATCGGATCTCCTGAGGAACGCGGCGCCGATGCACAGCGCGCCGGCCGGCCGTCACGCCGGGTGACCGTACAGCGGGTGCGTGAACTGGGCAGCGACCCAGCCGATGAGGCCTTTTTCTACACCGCCCGGGTGCTTACGGGCAATCTGACGTTGATCTTCGGGATGGTGGCGGCCAATCAGCCGTGGCGGTTGTCGATGCGGTTGTCGCGTGCGCTGACAGGTGCTGTCGCCGCCGGCGTCATCGGCCTGGTGACCGCCGATATCTGGCGGCTCTCCGACGCCTACGGGTGGGACCGCCTCGCTGGAACGTCGCTGGTATCTATCAGCGCGACGGCTGCGACGCTGATCATCGGAGGCGAACTGTGGGAGCCGATCGTCAGTCGCGCAGTGCGCAAGCAAGTGATTCTGTTCAACGTCGCGACCGTGGTCACCGTCTTGATCGGCGTGACCGTCCTGTACGCCGCGCTCTACGTATTGGCGCTGGTAGCCGCCTACTGGTTTGTGGTGCCGCAGATTTGGAAAGATCAGGTCGGGCATCCGGCTTCGGTCCGGGACTACTTCGAATTAGCTTGGCTCACTTGCTCGTTGGCGATGATCGGGGGATGTTTGGGCGCGGCACTGGAACCCGACGAGGCCGTGCGTGCAGCTGCTTACGTCCAGCACCCCGACGGAGAGGACGAACTCGAAGAGGTGGGCTGACTCAGGTGGCGGCGATGCACAGCACTTCGTCGAGGCTGGCCGACTGGGGTCCTGCGGCAGCGCGACGGCCGGCTTGATCCAGTCGTGCGGTGTCGAACATCGCTGGACCGCTGGCCACGCCGTCGAGTAGGACGTAGCGGCCGGCGTCGGGCGTTCGGCCTACCGCATCTTCCGGTGCGCTGGCACCGGTCAGCGTGATCGCACCAGCCAAGTTGACGGCCACCTGGAACACGTCGGCTTCTACGTCGAGTACCGCGGTCAGACGGGTGATGAGATTCTCGGGCGCGAAGAACCTCCAATTCTGATCCAGATGTAACCAGAATCGGCCGTGAATCTGTTCGCGTACCTGCGCGAGTTGGATGCCTTGTGCATCCTCGGGGCCGAGGCCAGCGAACTCAAGAAATTCGTAGAGTGCCTGCAGCATCTCGCGGTCGGCGGCCGACAGGCCGGCGTCGATCAGAAGGAAGCGTCCGACTCGCGACACGTCGTTACAGCAGTTCAGGAACGAGTTCAGTGCCTGCTGAGTTCCAACGAGGTCCGGTCCGGCGATCAGGCTGACGGTGACCTCTGCGTCGGATGCTTGGCGGTGGTGCGCGCGAACACGGCTTGGCGCAGCGATCGAGTTGCGCACCAACGTATCCGGGTAATTTGACGCCGCTTCGAGCATGGCGGGCACCGCTTCGTCGCGGGTCGCCGCGATCCGTTGCCGTTCGACGTCAGGAATATCGGGGAAGGCCAGCAGTTGCCGCCACAGCGTGAACGCCTCGGTGTGTTCGCCGAGGCAGAACGCCGATTTCGCTCGCAGGTCTGCTGCACGCCATGCGTAGATATCGGGATAGGGCAGGAGCATGTCGCCGTCGGGGCGGGGAATTTCGGCTGCGTGCTCGCCTAACAGGTAGGCAAGCCGGTAGCGCTTCTCGATGAAGTGGTGTCGGGCGACGCAGTACAGGGGTTCCGCACGGCTGGGCCGGAACTCCCACGCCAGCAGATACGCGTCCTGAACCTCGTGCCACGGCGTCCCCAGCTTCTCCATCGACTCCGCGATGCGAAACATCGCCAGGAAGGTTTCCTCGTCCGGGCTGCCGCCGACTTCGATCAGTCGTGAATACCACTTGTGGGCATTGGCGTGATCGCCCGAATCGAAATAGACCTGGGCCAACAAGGACAACGATCGGACGTCTTCTGGATTGCGCTCCACCGCGGGTAAGAACTGATCGATGAAGCGCTGAAAGGGATCCACGTCGCGGGGCATACTGGCGGCTCCCACAATGCTGTCTGCGGCCGCCTCCAGTTGGTCCTGTGTCACTTCGAGGCCGAGTTCGTCGGCGATGCGCCGGATCACCGGACCGGGCGTGGCGCGCAGTTCCTCGAAGTCGACGTGCACCTTCTCGGTCTCTGCCAACGACAGGTCACGCGCGCCTAGGAGATGTGTCGTCGACTCCACCCCGTCCTGTTCATCCGGCCACCAACCAAGCCGCTTCAGAGTCGCTAATACCTTGGCGAATGGACGGTCCACCACCACCGGCACGATCGGGCCCCAGGCATCATCGAGCAGGTCGATCGCAGCGCACAGTAGCGGATGCTTGACGCCCGGACGACGCCCCGCGGTGCGGGCAGCGCGGCGATGACCATCGGCCCAAATTCGGAGCTTCTCCTGGAACACATGAGGTTCCATCTGAAGCTGTCCGCTGCGCGCATTGACGGCCCGGCGGCACAACTGACCGATTTCTGCTTCTTCCCAGTTCTGTTGCAACTCGCGATAGCTCGCGCCGAACTCGGTTCCCATGAACACGCCGAGGTGATGCAATACGCTGGCAACGGCCGACGTACCGCCGCCAAATGTGCCTAATACGACGATGATCGGCTCGTCGAGTGCCATTAGGCCTCCCTGCAGTCTCGATGCCAGGAACGGTACCTGAGGTCGCTGCCGGCGGCGCGGTAGTCGCGTTCGGAATGAACCGTCACAGTGCCGAATTCGCGGTGCGCGGGCCTTCAACGCTCACTAAGCCGCATTCAGCGCACCCCAGCGCGGCAAGCGCCGTGAACGCTTTCGTCCAACGACGCGCCTTCGGCGATGGTCACCTCAACGGCGTTTGTGAGTGTCGCCGCTGCGGATCATCCCAGCGTGATGCCACACCGGATGCGTCTCCACTTCCATTTCCGACGACGTCGGGAACCCATCTGTGATCAACTTCAAACGTGAGCGAGTGTCTCACCGCGTTAGTCGCCAAACTCCGTGATCTTGGCGTCGATCAACGGGGAGGGGAGGGGAGTGCACCTGTTGCAAGTACACGAGGGCCTACGAAGGATTCGGGCACTCCGGCATCGCCGGTCGACGACGCGTGTTGGTGGCCTGTTCACGGAGTGGGCGGTGCGGCTGGGCACATCACTCCTGCTCGCTGCCAATTAATATCAGCAATCATCCCTAGTCGGAATTCGCTGACAGCACACGCTGAAGAATTGCGGCTTCGCTGCGAGCGGCGAATGCTTGGTAGCCACGCTCGCCGAGCTCTTGGCGGGCACGTTTGTCGGCGCAGAGCTCTACGCAGCGATCGGCGACATCGCGATGGTTGGCGAACACCATGCCCGACTCAAGGCCTCGCTCGTCAGCGGGATCCGCTCCGTGCTCGGAAACCACAACGCGTTTGTTCGCGAGAAGATATGACACGCGAACGATTTCAAACGGCTGCCCGTCGAACTGGTGGATATTTACGACCACTTTGGAACGCGAGATCCAGGCGTCGCGGCTCGGTCCGAAGACACCAGATAACGCTCTGACCTGGAGACCTCGGTTGTGCAGCTCTGTGAGAATGTTAAGCCGGCGCTCATTGACCATGCCGTAAAAGAGGACGTCGATGTCCTCGTATCCCGGCGTAATCCGTGTCAACTGGGGAACGTACCCGATCGGAACGTGCGTGGGTCGAGGAATCTGCCACACGGCAAGCCGCTCAATGTTGGCATGGCTGTAGTCCCAAGTCGGGTAACGCTTGAAGAGGTCAAGGAGTTCGGATGTCATCCAAGGCGATCTTGCATCGACTGCCTCGAGGTTGTACAAGATTGGGTTTGCCGGCGGATCTAAATTGCACCATGGGATGAGCATCGGCTGCAGAACGATGGTACGGCGATCGTCCATGTCGAAACGGTTCGTCTGCACCGAGTCGTGCCCGAGGGCGCAGAGAGCGTGATCCAACGTTTGTGCAACCTCGCGAAAACTTTCGCTGAGGACACGGCCCGGCGGTGCCACAACTGCGACAGCAAAGCGCATACGCGCAACGTAGCATGGGCTAGATCCGTTTGCTGGACACAGGGTCAGACGGCTTGTGCCTCTGAGTGAGCCGGTCCTCGAACTCGTCTGGCCTCATCACAGCGAGCGCTGAGTGAACGTCTACGCGGCGGTAGATTCGCTCGATCCGATCGTTGGCTCAAACGGCTGCTAGTTAGGATCACTACGTTACAGTGACGAATTGAACACTGGCGCTTGATCTTTGACTAAGCGGTGTTTATTTCGACCGCACTGCGGATCAGTGCTGTGAAGGCTTTGTCGTCGATCGTGTCGTCTTCATGGAAGTCGATCGCTCGTCGGGTGTTGCCTTCCAAGCTGGAGTTGAAGAGTCCGGACGGGTCGTCCAGCGAGGCACCTTTGGCGAAGGTGACCTTCACCGCGTTCTTGTATGTCTCGCCGGTGCAGATCATTCCGGCGTGATACCACACCGGGACGCCTCTCCACTTCCACTCTTCAACGACGTCAGGTACCGCATCTTTGATCAGCTTCCGAATGTGAGCGAGTGTCTGACCGCGCCAGTCGCCCAACTCCTTGATCCTGGCGTCGATCAACTGTGAGGGAGAGTCGCCTCCGTTGTCTTGCGAGGTGTTCGTCTTCGCCATATTGGGTCACGTGTTCCTCTCATCCAAGCTAATGACGTGGACATCGAGTATCCCTAAAGCCCGAGCCAGAACTGAAATCGGGGCCGGACCAGCTGTCCTGGGTAAGTGAATGGGTCTGCGGGAGAGGTGGTTTCGTCACCATGACGTATTGCCGGTGGCTCGCGTCCTTCTCCCGTGGGAATCGTCCACGTTTCAGCCCGGTGCTTGTGTGCACAGGATGCTCCGCGGGCCCGGCGTACCGTCACGCTGGCCTGATCCGGAGTCACCCGGCCTCCCAGACTCTGTGTCCCGTCGGGCCCGACGGGCAGGTCGACACGTCGGGTCGCGTAGGTATGACGAAGCCTATGCACCAGGGCGCCGGGCACAGGCTGCGCGTCGGGGTCGGCGCGCTTGAATACCGCTTGATACGCGACTGCAGTGTTTACGGCGTGATGGGTTCACCATCGCGGCCGACGGAGAGTGGGAGCGTGCGGACCAACGTGCTAGACCGGAACATACCGTGGCTCTGCGCTTCTTAGCTTCAGGGAAGCGGATGGCGCGGCAGTCGAGATTTGCCTCCGACGCGGATGACGGCTGCGCCGTCATCGGTGGTGCGGATGTGACCAATGTTGACTTGGCGAAGTTCGTCGGATCGAAGCCCTGCCAACAGTTCTGCGAGAATGATGGCGAGATCGCGTTCTGCCAAGTCGGTTTCGCGTTTCGAGCCGTGATCTTGGGTGACGGTCTCGACGCCGGTGCGGGGGAGCGCTCTGGGCAGTGCCTTGGCTAGCTAGGGGCGGTCGACAAGTTGCTTGGGGTTGGCGGCGAGCTGCTCGTCAGTATAAAGGAAGGTGCACAACGCATTCCAGGTGGACCAGCAGCGGCGGATCGACGCGACTTCGTGATTATAGGTGTAGCTGGCGAACGCGGTCCGCATCGAGCCCTTGGTTATGACAATTTCTTCCATGCGTGCGGGGTCGCCACCTGTCACCATTACCCCGCACCGCCTTTTCCGTCACTCAATTACTGAACCCGCGGGTCTGTCGGCCGTCCGTTAGTACGCGTATCCGGCGCGTGGTAGCAGCAACATCGTCCGAAGCAGGATCTGATCGATCTCGTTTCCCTATAAACGGACTGAGGTGGTGGTCGAAGGTGATCGTGCGGAGAGGCCTGATCAGTGCATGTTGGGACGCCTCTCATCGGCTTCGCGGACTCGACCGTGCTCCCACCATCATCCAGCGGAAGCCGCAGACGTGGTCACTCCCGCGCGCTCGCACCCTCGCAGCGTCGTACCCCGGCAGCACGTCGGCGGCGGCGCGGAACTGTTGAACACGCACCGTTACCGATTAACCGTTGCAAGTTGTAGTGTGCTGCACTGTAGATCGTTGGTGAGCAGTTGATTTGGCGTGCTGAAGGGTGATGAGCTATGCGGCGCGCAGCCCTAGGTAGCCGCCGTCGGCGTCGAAGAGTAAGTCGTAGTGGCCTAAGGCTCGAAGGCCGGTGTTCACGTAGGTTCCATGCGAAGGCGTTGCATAGTTCACACCGGTCGGTGTCTGTGGGCCGCCGTCGCCCACGTTGAAGTTGTAGCTGCCACTGCCCAGGGTGATCGCCATGCGGGTGCCGTTGTCCACCGGCCCGGTGGAGTGCCGGAGGCTGCTGTCTTCGATGATCATGTTCAACAGGCCGGTGTCGATCAGCGCGGTACCCGATAGCGTCGGGCCCGAGTTCAGCTGGAAGCCGCCTGCTGGTGTTGTCCAGTCATTGTGCGTTCCTGCCGCCGGCGGGCCCGCATTCGTCAGGGGTTGCATCGTCCACGTTCCGGTGACGTTGGACCCCGTGAGCCCCAGTGACAATCCGCCCCGGCCGATGATGTAGCCGCGCCGCATCGTGCCGGCGACCATCTCGGTGAGGTTCAGAAGCGGGTTGAAGGCCGGCGAGGTCTGCACCGTCGTACCGCGCCCGAAACCCACACCCAACATGTGCGGCAAGGTCTTCGGGTTGCACTTGCCCGAATTCACCCCCGGGCCTGTGCAGTTCGCGCTGGTCACCGCCAGCACCGGTACCATCGCCTGCGCGGACACGTTGGCGCCGTTGGCATTCACGGCCTGCGGAAAGCTGATCGGCAGCGTCGCCCACACGCCGGTCAGCTCCAACCCGCTCGAACTGTACGTCACGCTGCCGCTGGGCGAGCCTGGTGGAATGTTGGGCACCTCCTTTGCCCACACGGCCGTCCCTACCGAGCCGGTATCCACCGTGTAGGGACGCGCCTTGCCGCCATTGACCGACGCCTGGACCTTCAGCGTGCTCTTCAGGTCGGAGAAGTTCGGCGAGTCAACCCACGGCAGGGTGTAGCTCTGCGTATAGGAGCCGTACTGCCGCTGGTTGGGCACAGTAGTGGAGGGCGTAGTGCCACCGCCTGACGAGCATCCGGCAAAGACACACATGCTGGCCGCCGTTACTGCAAGGCCGGAAAACTTGTTCATCCACGCCTGTCGGTTCAGGGTTGGCAGGTGGACTCGAGTGGGAGGACGGGTCCACCGGATTGAAGCGATAAGAGATACAGGTACGTTTGCAGCGAGTGTTCGCAGCCCGGGTCGGACTTGACCAGAACTTTCGGGGGAAGCGGCAAGAATCGAATCGGGTTGAGCTCATGAGGATTGAGCACATGCTCATAGTCCACCGGCGGTGGCAAGGTCGGGACGATGTCGAGGCGATTTGC
Organism: uncultured Actinomycetota bacterium; assembly: GCA_963834615.1. Classification (GTDB taxonomy): domain Bacteria; phylum Actinomycetota; class Actinomycetes; order Mycobacteriales; family Mycobacteriaceae; genus Mycobacterium. The sequence continues at coordinate 324,546 of CAWICO010000009.1, read as the reverse complement.
GATCCGATACGAGTTCTTGACCACCTGGTCGTAAGTGCTTGCAAACAGCGAATCACCGGTGCGCGGACTGCCGAAAGTGTAAACAGATGGGTCTGTGTAGGGCGTATTTGCCGCCACATCCAGGGCGAGCAGCGTTGCGAGGGCTCCTCCCAGGCTGTGCCCGCAAATCGTCACGGAGATGACCGGGCGGGGGAACGGTAGCGTTGCCAAAGCATTGGCCACGGTGGATGAATTCGATGCAACACCGGTCCGCAGGGACTCATACATTGCGGTGAAGCCGTCTTCGGTGTGGCCGGCGCCGGTCAGGAAAGGGCATGGCACTGCAAGGAATTCGGCGTCGTGAATCCACTCCAGTGTTCCTTCGGTACCCCGGATCGCGATCGCTACATTGCCGGCTTGATCCTGACTGATCAGCCCGATGGAAACCTCGTCGTCGCCTCGGCTCGGGTTCATGTCGGTCGAAAGATCATTGGCATAGATCGTCGTGACCACTGTGTAATCTGTGCCGCCCGCGCTTATATCCAGACCGGCCTGGTTCGTCACGTCAGTGGGCGAAGTGTCATAGGTGGTGTTCAGGAGCTGACCCAATCTTATTGCCGCCATCACATCGATCGTCGGCTGCTCAATCAAAGCTCCTCCACCCAATTCGCTGGCAACGGATCGGCGGCGGCGGCCGTCACGCCCGCACTGACTAGCAGCGCGGCCAGTCCGGTGATCGGGGCGGTCAGCGCCGCCCACTGCGGCTGGATCGAGCGCCCGGAAGGATTCTTGAACAACATGATTGGGCCCCCACCTAGTATGGATGGTTCTCTCGGAAACGTAAGTGACCTCGACGTAAGTACCAATAAGGCAAATACCTGTACGTTCAACCCTCGAATCTCGCCGCCTGGTGGACGGCGCTCGATGAAGACGTGAGGACGCGACGATCTGGACGGTTAGCCGCTACACGGCCGCCGGGACGCTGCTCGATCCGCCAGGGTCGTTGGGCACGAATCTCTTTGTTGCTAGCGCACGCATATGTCGACCCTCGGGTCACACGCGGGCGGCGCCGGACTCTTGCTTGCCGGGCTCGGCGGCGCCGGTCTTGGGCCGCCGGGGCCTCCGTTCGATGGCGGCGGCGCGGGCGCCGGTCTTGGGCCTGGGCCGCCGGGGCCTCCGTTCGGTGGCGGCGGCGCGGGCGCTGGTCTTGGGCCTGGACCGCCAGGGCCTTCGTTCGCGTGCGGCGGCCCGGGGCCAGGCCCCGGTCTCTGGGCGGCGGTCTCGGTCTTGGATTCCGTTCGCCGGTCTGGAGTTACGCACACTGCGTCACCTTCGAAGGCTTCGCGCCACACTAGACCCGGTTTGCAGGTCAGCGGTCCGTACGCGCCGCCGCCGGGCTGACGCGTGCTCGCCGCGTTGGCATTCTCCTGCGCGACCTCCGTCGCTACCTGCGGGGTCACGCACACCGCGTCACCGGGTCGACTGTTGCGCGGAACGAGTCCGGTGGGACAACCGTCATCCGTGTGTCCCGGCACTGGGGTCAGGAGGGTCGACGCGGCAACCCCGCTGGAGTAGAGCGCAAGGACCACTGCGCGCGTCATACGCCTCATCGGCAAATCCTCTCGATCGGCTCCCGCCCGGGCGGGAGCTGAGGATTCATCATTTCCCAGCCGGGGGCGGGAACCAATAAGGGAAATTGCTACTGATTTCCCCGACCGTTCGCGTTCAACGCTTCCCTGCGGCTCTCGCAGCGCTCGCCGTTGCGTGGGACGCTTAGAGTCGTCGCGTCCGACACCCGGCGCAGTGATGCCCAAGCAGTTTCGCTTCCGTCCGGAGCCACAACCTCGTGGCGGCAGTAGGGCGGCTGGACCTGGACAGCCGGCGAGCGGTCGCGCCGTCGATGCCGGCGACCATCGCTTTCAACCTGCCGCAGGCTTCGACGCGCTGGGCGGGCAGTGCGATATCAGTAGGCAAACTACTTATTGGTCCCGCGAATCTGCGCGGCTAGCGTCGGCGGTGGACACGGCAGCTCCCCAACCTAGCCATGGGCGACGGTCCGTCGGCTGCTAACCCCACCAGCATTCCGTCGTCGAGGATGCAGAAATCCGGAGGTGGACGATGTCGAACCGGCACCGAGTCTCGGCATCGCGGTGGACGATCGTCCCCGTCGCGCTGTGCTGCGCCGTATCGGGGTGTGCATCGAGCGCACCCGTGTCGACCCCGGGCGGGTCGGTCTCGTCACCGTCCGCGGCTGCGGCGGCGGCGGCGCCGCCGAGTGGGTCGCGCGTCGACGCCTGCTCGATGGTTTCCCCCCAAGAGATCTCGTCGCTGCTCGGTGTATCGGTGGCAGGAGTGTCAACCGGCAAGCATCCTGGACGGGGTGACTGTAGCTGGACGAATGCGTCTACCGAGGAATCGGTGTCCCTCAGGATTGGCAATTCTGGTACAGCCCTGAACGACACGCTGCCCGCCCCCGAGCCTGGCTTCCCCGACCCGACCACCCCGGGGCCGGACGGTATGCGCTATCTGGGTAACGGTGGTGTCAAGTTCGCCGCCGGCGGCCGCGTCGATACGGTGCAGGTGGCCGTTTTGCGGCTGTCGGCAGATCAGGCCAACGCCGCCGCGGTGACGTTGGCTCGCGAGATTGCCCCGCAGGTGCCGAAATAGCTGAGATCCGCTGATCACACCCCCGCTGATTATTACCGCCGTTGGGGGTTCGGCCGTCTGAGCCGCCGCGTGGTCTCGACGTCTGGTGCGGCGGCCCGGGGCGCTCGGAGAGATCCCGCATACGACCGGCGCACAGGCTATCGGCCTCGGGTCAGCGTGGATTAACGCATTGAGCCCCGTGCAGTTTCCGTCGGCCAATCGTCGGGTTTGACACGGCTAACTCAACCCTGCCGCGTAAGAAAGCGCGGACTTGACAGGTAGCCGTTAGGATTCTCCCAGGCGATACTCATATACCTACGACGATTGCTTCGACTGCAATGATCGTGAACGTTCCGCTGCCTTTACAGCAAACCTGTCCGATTGGGCGGCGGGGTCCTCGCGCGGACGCACTGACCTCTGTTCACCTCGGCTCCGCATACGTGGACCCACCCGGATGGGGCCCGATGTGACCCCGCTCATCGGCCGCGACACCGAGATCGGGGCCGTCGCTGAACTGCTGGGCGTGGCGGACGGTGAGTCCGTGGCACTGATCCTGGACGGCGAGCCCGGCATCGGCAAGACGACGCTGTGGCTGCACGGACTAGAACGAGCACGCGCGCAGGGGATCCGGGTGTTGTCCGCGCGGGCCAGCGCCGCGGAATCGGTGCTGGCCTACGCGGGCCTGGCCGATCTGCTGGCCGACGTCGACGACCGCCTGTGGGCCGACCTGCCCCGCCCGCAGCGCCAAGGGCTGGCCGCGGTCTTGCTCAGCGAGTCCCAGGCCGCCACTGCCCCAGTCGATCAACGTGCGGTGGGTGCTGCATTCCTGACGGTGCTCAAACGGCTGGCCGCCCAGTCTCCGGTCCTGGTAGCCATCGACGACCTGCAGTGGCTCGACGGCTCCAGCGCAGCCGCGATCGCCTTCACCGCCCGCCGGTTGCCGGAAGGAGTGGTGTGGCTGTGCACGGCGCGCAGCGATCCGGCGTCGGCGTCCACCGGGTGGTTCGACCTGGGCCGACCCAACACCGTTCGACGGATCCCGCTGGGACCGTTGACGATGAGCGAACTCCATGACCTGCTCATCGCCCGGTCCAGGCAGCCCATCGCTCGCCCCACCATGCTGCGCATCCATCAGCTTTCCGGCGGAAACCCCTTCTACGCCACGGAATTGGCGCAGGAAATCCTGCACGACTCCGGTGCGGAGTTTCACTTGCCGGGCAGCCTCACCGAACTGACCCAGGCGCGGATCAGCCGGGTCCACGACGACGCCTCGGATGCGCTGCTGGCGATCGCCAGCCTGGCGGACCCTACGGTCCAGGTTCTCGCCAGGGCTCTCAGGATCACACCGCCGGGCCTGGTTCAACGGCTCGACGGGGCCGAGACCGACGGCATCATCGCCATCGCGGGCGGCCGCATCCGCTTCACCCACCCGTTGCTCGCCCACGCCGTCCAACTGCGCGCAACGCCTCCCCAGCGCCGGGCCATGCACCGTCGCCTCGCCGAGATCGTGACCGAGCCCGAACTCCGTGCCCGCCACCTCGCACTGGCCGATCCGGCTGGTGAAGCCGAGACCCTTAAAGCTCTCGACACCGCGGCGGACATCGCCCGCAGCCGGGGCGCACCGACGGCGGCCGCCGAGCTGCTGCAACTCGCGATCGGTCTGGGCGGCGCGACGGGGCGCCGAATCCAGTTGGCGGAATGTCTTTTCGACGCTGGCGACCCGTACCAGGCGTGCGCGATCCTGGAAGAAGCGGTCTCCGTGCTGGCACCCGGCGCCTCCCGCGCCGAGGCACTACAACTTCTCGCATTGGTACGGCTGCACACCGACAGCTTCCTCGAGGCAGCCGAGTTGGGGCGCCGTGCATTGGTGGATATTTCCAGCGACGAATCCGCTTTGCGGGTCAACATCATGACCTGCCTGGCCTTCGCTGAGGTGAACACCGGCGCCACCGTGGTGGCGCTGAGGACCATCAGTGATGCCATCGACGTCGCAGAACGCCTGGAGTTGTCCGGGGAGCTTGGTCGGGCACTGAGCATGCGCGCAATGCTGGAGTTCATGAACGGTGACGGTGTCAATCCCGATGTCCTGCGACGCGCCTCGGCTTTGGAGGTCCCCGACGTCCGTGTACCGGTGGCGTTTCAGCCCAGCGTGCAGCGTGCGTTGCTGCTGGCATGGACCGGTGAACTGGACACCGCTCGCGACGTGCTGGCAGGAGTCGGACAACGTTGCGTTGCACTCGGGGAGGAAGGCGAGATGATGTTCATCGCCTTTCATCTGGTCCTCATCGACATCTGGCGTGGACACCTAGGATCGGCGTCCAACACTGCTGAGGATGCGCTGGTGCGTGCCCGTCAGCTCGGCGGCGACGCACCCTTGTTCGTCGCGTTGACCGTGCGTGGGGCCGTCGCCACCTACCAGGGCGGGATCGGCGACGCTCGGCGTGATCTCGGCGACGCCGTCGCCGCAGCGGGGCGCACCGGATCGGTGCGGCTGATGGAGTGGCCGATCAGCCTGCAGGGTCTCCTCGAACTGTCCCTCGGCAATCACGCGAAGGCACTGGCGGCCCTGGAACCATTACTGCCGATGCTGCAGATCGCACCCGACTCCAGCGAGATCATCGCCGCCAGCTTCGTTCCCGATGCGGCCGAGGCGATGATCAGCCTCGGGCGCCACGACGAGGCCGAACCGCTGATCGAATTGTTGGAACGCAACGGTGCGCGACTGGACCGGGCGTGGATGCTCGCGGTCGGTGCTCGCTGCCGGGCCATGCTCTCAGCCGCCCGCGGCGACGTCGCCGCCGGCGCAGCACACGCCCAGGAGGCGCTTGTCCACCACGACCGCATCGAAATGCCGTTCGAACGAGCGCGCACACTGCTGACGCTCGGGCGCCTCGAACGCCGCCTGCGTCACTGGCACCCCGCCACCACCGCGCTGACCGAGGCATTCACCATCTTCGAGAAGGTGGGGACGCCGCTGTGGGCTGCGCAGGCCCGCGCCGAGCTGAACCGCGGAAGCGCCGGGCGCCCCCGTTCCCGGGGCCTGACCCCGACCGAGCGACGCGTCGCCGAGCTCGCGGCGGAGGGCATGAACAACCAGGACATCGCCGCGACACTATTCATCGCCCGAAAGACCGTCGAAGTCAACTTGTCCCGCATCTACCACAAGCTAGGAATCCATTCCCGCAGCGAGCTCTACCACGTCATCAAGAACCCCGGACCTGGCGTACTCGCCCGCACCGAACGGGCCGAGCAGCCAGGGCCATGAGTACCTCATTTTTGTAGGAGAATTACTGATGAAATCCCCGGGCCGGGTGCATAGCGTGACGGAATGCAAACCGGTGACGCTCTGCCCCCGCGCTACTTGGCGGAGTGGTACACCCCACACCTGAACGGTCGGGCCATCACCGACGTCGCGCGGTGCCTACAGCAATCCCTGGCCAGGCTGCCGACCCAACCCCTCAGGCCGGAACTGCTCTACGCCTTGCAGGTTCCACAAGATGCCTACGCCTTCGGCGTGTTCGCCGCCGACTCCGCTGAGACCGTCGCCCAGATCTGCCGGCACGCCGGGCTCCCCGCCGACCGTGTCACCGCAGCTGTCGAAGCAGAGCCGCTCGATTGTCCGGTGGACTGACGTCCCCACTCTTTTGGTCTTCCAGCGCGGCGACAGCGCATTCGTATTCGCGTAATTCAACGGCGATACGGGCCAATCGCTAAACGGCTACCAGTGCAATCGGTTCGCTGCAACGGGCAGGCGGCCCAACCGGATGTGGGCGGCGCACTACGTCAGCCTGCCTGTGGTGTAGCCAAGGATCAGAAGGACCGCACGCCGTCCTCGCTGAGGTTCATGCCATGACCACTACGACGGTTGGTGAATTCGACGCCGGTGTCGCGTGCCGAGAAGCTCCAGCCCTGCGCGGTGTAGGTGCGGTCCTGCAGGGTGATGAGCCCGGCGAGTTGTCCCAGATCGGCGTCGACCGTCTCGAAATCGCCTGCCACGGTGACGCTGACCGCGGCGAACGGTGTGCCGTCCGGGTGTCTCGGCCAGTTGGCGATCGACGACTGGCAGGCCACCAGATCAATGGTCAGCGAGCACCGGATCGTGTGCGCCGCGGTCTGCACACGCACATAGCCCTGGGCGTTGGGCGCGAGCACAACTGGCCCGCTGGGTGTTGCGGGCGTCGCGGGCGAGTTATGGCTGTAGAGGACCGACTGGCCGCTGCGTGAATGGCAACCAAGAACCACCAAGGCAGTCACGACGGCCAGTATGGCGGCGGCGATCGTAGCGCGCATACCGAAACCCTCTGACGAAGAATGGAATAGCGATACAGGGTCGGTCGTGGGGGACACCCCGGCGTGGGCTATCGCCGACATCGACCGCTTGGAGGCGAACCCGCCGCCCATCAAGCATGACTGCGCACCGTCCAGATCCGTGTTCCACAGTCCCTGTCTAGCAGGGCGGCGGTTTCGGGTGGCACAGCGTGTCCCTTGGCGACTCCTGGTGCTGCCCATTGGCAGGGGCGTGCCCGTTGGCGGGGACTTGGCCGTTGGCGGGGATCTGGCCGTTGGCGGGGATCTGGCCGTTGGCGGGGACTTGGCCGTTGGCGGGCACCTGCCCGTTCGCCGGGACTTGGCCGTTGGCGGGGACTTGGCCGTTGGCGGGGACTTGGCCGTTGGCGGGGACTTGGCCGTTGGCCGGGACTTGGCCGTTGGCGGGGACTTGGCCGTTGGCGGGGACTTGGCCGTTGGCCGGGACTTGCCCGTTCGCCGGGATTTGCCCGTTCGCCGGGACTTGCCCGTTGGCGGGGACTTGGCCGTTGGCGGGGACTTGGCCGTTGGCCGGCACCTGCCCGTTCGCCGGAACTTGCCCGTCGGCGGGGACCTGCCCGTTCGCCGGGATTTGCCCGTTGGCCGGGACCTGCCCGTTGGCAGGGACTTGCCCGTTAGCCGGGGCAGGTTGGTCATCGACGGGCGCCTGCGAAGCATCCGGAGGCGGCGCGACGTTCGGCGCCGGCCCGAAATCGGGATTGGGCGCCGAGATCGGCGCGTCAGGCACCGAGGCGGGAACCTGCGGCGCGGGCACCACACCCTGGTTCTGCTGCGGAACCGCCGGCGCCACCGACCGAGGAGCCGGCGCCGGGCTGTGCTGGGCCGAACCGGTCAACGTATACGCCAGTCCACCCCCGGCAGCAAAGACCGCAACCACTGCCACCGCCACTAGATAGGTCGGCGCCGACCGCAACCACGGCATGCGCTGAGGCGCATCGTTGTTCGCATACTCAACCGCGCCCGCGTACGGGTCTGGCTGCGGCGGTGGGTACGGCTCATACCCGCCCGGGTAATTGCCGCCAGGCTCCCGGTAATACCCAGGTTCGGGCGGCCCCCGGCGGTCGTCTTGGGACCACGCCATCGAGCTCGCCTGCGTCGGCACATCCGAGTCATCGCGGATTTGCGACGTCGGCATGTCCCTCGAGGGACTCTGGTGATGCACCCGCTGCGTGCGGGCATCTCCGTTGCCGCCCCGTCCGGCGGGCGGCCCAGCACTGCGATTGGTCGGGCGATCGGTCATTTGTGTCCTCCGTCGATCCTCAGATCACGCCGACCCGGCGCAACCTGATACCCCTCACTGCTGATCGGCGCGAATTCGATGCCGGCGGACCGCTATTAGGCTCAGCCGAGCCGTGAAGCCGTCCGAAGCTGCCCGTCAGCCGGTCACATCCGCCGAAGTGTTACCGAACTGGTCACTCGTGCCGTTGAAGTCACCGGTGCACGTCACTGTCGCGTGGAATTTCGCGAGGGGAGGTGGACCCGGGTAGGTGCGTGTCACAGTAGCTTTGGCTCCAATGGGAAAGTCATCGGTCCTATCTGGAATGATCCCGTTGGTATTTACCGCGTGATAATGACACTGGCCAGCTACGGTCGACTTGTTGACGATGATCGCGTTTATTTGGACACCGTTTTTCTGGAAAGTAAACGTGACAGCGTTTGTCGGCGGCGGCGCTGCCTTGCACTGCTGGCCGGCCGGAACGGTCGCAGACACCGAGCCCGCTGGGCAATTGACGGGTGGTGCTGCCGCGCACTGCTGGCCGGCCGGAACGGTCGGAGTTACCGAGCCCGCGGGACAATTGACCGGGGCGTTGTTTGGTGGTGCGGGATTCTGGGCTTTAGCCTGTGGGGCGTTAGGGGCCGCAGCAGCAGGCGCAGGCGGGGTGTACGTGTAGTCCGACCAGGCACCGCAATCGTCCGAACTCGCTTTATTCTTGCGGCAGCCCTGCACCGAGATGGTGGCAGGCCCGGTGAAAGGACCAGCTAGGGTGGTGGTTGCGGTGTTGTTGCATCCTTTACTGAGCTCTGTCTGATATACAGAATAAGCATTCACCATAACGTGCACTACGTCGCCGGCCTCGTCTGCGTGCACTCGCGGGCACCCCGAGATATTGCATATCGCCTGGGCTGCCGTTGGGTGTGCAGGTCACGCTGTACCCGTTGGGCAACGTGTCGGCGTTGGCGGTCGGCGCCATTGGCGGCGTTGCGATGGCGATCCCGAACAGACAGGCCGCGGCGGCCACAATCGCGAAGCGTTTCGGTGCTCGTTTGCTCATGACCTTGCCTCCAAGCATGTGTATCGCGAACTTCCACTGCCGGAGGGGTTTCCGAACGACACCCGTCAAGCTGTACCGAGCGTATGGCCGCTAGGGCGCCGGACCAATAAGGGATTTACCTACACTTTCGCCAAGCCCGTACGCGAGGTGCGCATTTCCTGCAGGTTGTACGAAGCGGGTTTGCCTATCACGACGTCCAATCAAGGAGCCGTTTGCTGACCGAACGGGACGCGTAGCTGGCGAGCGCCTACCAAGACATTTGGCAAGTTAACGTGGTGTCGAACAGTTCACTTGCTAGTGGGAGCAGCAACGACTTCTCCGCCTGCCAATCCAGGAGCGACACTATTGGAGCGGTTGACGAGCGCCACCCACCCATCTTCTGTCGCAGCGGGTTTCGATGTCACAGCGCTTCGTGCGAAGGCGCGGTACCTCGCTTAGCTAAAAGATTATGGCCACTTTTTATCGCCATTAGGCGCTTCAGTCAGCGCGGTCGCGATATTAAGACCAATCTTCTTCGCTCGGGTAGCGAGTGCATCGTCAAACGTAGCGATTGAGGCGCTATGCCGCTCGGCTGCATACAGCACGCAGCAGTCCGGCATCTTGAGTCCAGTCGTTGCTCGTAGTTGACCCAAGCGAGGTGCGGCACCGGACTGAAGTTCGAGGCTCTCGACTTCCAGCTGCGCCAAGAGCTGGCCAAGGCGGACTGCCTGGTCGGCGCGAGACGCGCCAACGTAGAGCTCGGCAAGGGTAACAATGCTTGATGCGAACGAGTGGCCGGCGTGTGCTTTCAAGAGCGCGGTTGCATCGGCATGATGCGCGTCAGAGGGCTCGAAGTGGCCGATGAGCACGCTCGCGTCCAAAACGATCACGCGGGCCAATCCTCGCGCAGGTCACGCAGATATGTGGGACCGAAAACGCCGGCCAACACTCCGGCTGTCTCATCGATTGTCCGTCGGCGCATCTCTATGGCCGTTGCGCGCCCGTGCGCGAGGGTATCCCGGCCAAGAAGGATGAGTCGCCGCAACAGCGCGCCCGGCTTGTCGGCGAGGTCAGGCCACGTCCCTGCGGCTATTTCTAACGCGCCCGCAATCTCGTCGGTTTCTGTGATTGCGTGGCGGCGGTTGGTCGTCGGCATCAACTGAGTGTAACACCTATTGTTTCGGTGTAACACCGTGACGACAGGTCCTCAGATGTCCAGACCCGCGCTGCGACAGTGACTCCCGTTACGCGCCTAGGGGAGAAGGGCCATCCCAGTGACGAACTTAGCAGGCTAAGGAGCCTGTTGATGGATCCCGCGGAATTGTGGCAATAACAGACGCGCTCGGACGATGGCGAAAAGCTCGACGTCATCGAGTTTCATGGCGCGAGCATCACGCCCCATAAACGTCACAGTGACGTATTGGATCTGAGCGTCGTAGCGCCGGCGCTACGACGACTGCGCGTCGTGACCGAATCCAGCACTGGCAGATGATTCGGCAACCAGCGCACTCTCAACTGGCTCGGGAATGGAACGCCAATCTTGTACTTGTGGCGTGTAGGCACTTTCGACCTGTTCGTGGGATTATTTTAGCTGGTAACGGTGCGTGCTAGGCAGGTGCGAGTTCGCGGTGCCCGTTGCCGCGCAGCGCCCACGGTCGACGGGGGTACGCACCGTGCCTACGGTAAGTTGCATTGCTCGGGGTGACTGACGTGTCCGCGCATCGCCTGTCCTAGCGCGGTGGGATGCCATCGTCTCGAAGGCGGAAACGTGCAGCGATACGTGGCTTTTCGAGCAGCCGGCGGGGGAATGAGGGCCCGGCTTCGGCGTGCACATCATCCAGACGCAACGCGTCGCCGCAATGTGCGCACACCACGTGGGTGGTGAGCTCGCGCTGACACGAGTCGTGCACGAGGTCCACGGGCACGCCTTGGCCGTGGTTCATCCACGTGTCTCCCCATGTCTTCATCGCGGCCATCACGGGGAAGAAGTCGCGCCCGGAATCGGTGAGCACGTACTCATGCCGAACGGGTTGGGTTTGGTATTCCCGACGCTCCAACACCCCGGCCTCGACGAGTTTGCGGAGGCGGTCGGTCAACGTGTTGCGGGCGATGCCGAGCGTGGAGATGAACGCGTCGAATCGCGTCTCGCCGTAGTACGCCTCGCGCAGTATCAGCAGGGTCCAGCCGTCGCCGAGCAGGTCGGCCGTGCGCGCGATGGTGCACGGCCAGGAGGCGAAAGTGGTCTTCTCCATGCCGCTGAGCATATCAGTTCGATGATAAGACGGAGTTGCGCCGCGCGGTGTGACTACGCTAACGTCCGGTCAGTCTCAGGATGCAACTGACCCAAGGAGAACGATGCACGACAACGAAGAAAGTCCCTCGGTGACCGTCGAACGCAACGGTCACGTGCTGATGATGGGCCTGAACCGCCCAGACAAGCGCAACGCCTTCACCACGACGATGATCGCTGAACTCGGCGTCGCTTACGGGTTGCTCGAGAGTGACGACGACCTTCGTTGCGGGGTCTTGTTCGCCCACGGCGAGCACTTCACCGGGGGACTGGACCTCGCCGACGTCGGCGCCGACCTCATTGCGGGGACGTCGGTGTTTCCCGAGGGGTCGCGCGACCCGTGGCGACTGGATGGGCCATGGACCAAACCGGTGGTGGCCGCCGCGCAGGGCTGGGTGATGACGCTCGGCATCGAGTTGCTGCTGGCGGCCGATATTTCAGTCGCGACGTCCGACGCCCGGTTCGCGCAGATGGAGAACCGCCGGGGCATTTACCCGTTCGGCGGCGCGACGATCCGTTTTCCGCAGGTTGCTGGCTGGGGCAATGCCATGCGGTGGATTCTGACCGGTGACGAATTCGGGGCCACCGAGGCGCACCGCATCGGCTTGGTTCAGGATCTGGCGCCGGATGCGAGGTCCGCGAAGGCGTTGGCCACGTCCATCGCCCACACGATCGCCGACAGGTGCGCCCCACTCGGCGTGCAGGCGACTCTCGAATCAGCGCATCGTGCCAAGGATTCCGGTGAATTGGCGGCCATCGAGCACCTTCGTCCGGACATCGCGCGCTTACTGTGTACCGCCGACGGCGCCGAGGGCGTCCAGTCGTTCCTCGAGCGCCGCGACGCGGTCTTCACCGGCCGATGACCACCAGCTACGAGAAGGACATCCCTATGACTACCTTGACCGAACACCAGACCGGCCCGTTCGATCTGCCCGAGGAGGTAGCCGACGCGCGCACCTGGGCGCACGACTTCGCCGTGCGGTATGTGCGACCCACGGCGGCCGAGTACGACGAGCGCGAGGAGATGCCCTGGGCGGTGATCAAGGAGGCGGCAGCCGCCGGGTTGTACTCGGCGGACTTCGCGCTTCAACTCCGCGACGATCCGTCTGGGTTGCTCCTACCGGTGGTTGCCGAGGAGATCTTCTGGGGCGACGGCGGAATGGGACAGGCCCTGCTGGGGACCTATCTGCCCGTCTTCGCGTTGTTCAGCGCAGCGACACCAGACCAGATCAGCGAATGGCTACCCGAGTTCTTCGGCAGCGCAGCGGATCCCGCCGTTGCTGCACTGTGTGCGAGCGAACCCGACGCGGGTAGCGACGCCGCCGCAATCCGCACCCACGCTCGCTTCGACGAGGCCACCGACGAATGGGTCATCAACGGTGTCAAGACCTGGGCGACCAACGGTGGAATCGCCGGGGTCCATGTCGTCAACGCGGTCACCGACCCAGAACTCGGCGCCCGAGGCCATGCCCTGGTCTACATCCCACCCGGCACGGCGGGTCTACGCCAGGGACAGAAGTTCCACAAGCACGGCCTGCGCGCATCGCACACCGCCGAAGTTCTCCTAGAGAACGTGCGCGTGCCCGCCGAGAACGTTCTTGGCGGGAAGGAGCAGCTTGACGCGCGGCTGGCCGCAGTCCGCGAGGGGCGCCGGGTGCGTGTGCCTGCGGCCATGGCGGCCTTCGAGGCCACCCGACCCGGCATCGGTGCGATGGCATTGGGCGTCGCCCGCGCCGCCTACGAGTACGCGCTCGACTATGCCTGTGTGCGTGAGCAATTCGGCCGACCCATCATCGACAACCAGGGTATCGCCTTCCCGCTGGCCGACATGGCCACCGAGATCGACGCCGCGAGACTCCTGGTCTGGCGCGCAGCGAACATGGCAGCCCGCGGCCTGCCGTTCACTTCGGCAGAAGGCAGCATGGCCAAGTTGAAGGCGAGCGAGGTGGCCGTGCGCACCACTGAACGTGCCATTCAGATTCTTGGTGGGAACGGTTACACCCGTGACTATCCGGTCGAGCGTTGGGCCCGCGACGCCAAGATCTTCACCATTTACGAGGGCACCAGTGAGATCCAGCGTCTCATGATCGCCAGCGCGGTCTCCCGACGGCGCCTCCGATGAGCCCCGCCAAGGTGGCCGTCGTTACCGGTGGCGGCCGGGGCATCGGACGGATGATCAGCGAGGCGCTGCTCCGCAGCGGCATGACTGTGTACATCAGCAGCCGCAAGGAAGCCGAGCTTCTGGACGCCGCCGAGCACCTCGCGGATCTCGGTCCGGTGCACGCCGTCGTCGCTGATCTCGGCACGGAGCACGGCGTGGGCGAGTTGGCCAGCGCTGTCTCGTCGAAGGAGACCGGTCTGCACGCACTAATCAACAACGCTGGCGCGAACTGGGGCGCACCGTTCGACGAGTTCCCGGCCTCGGCGTGGGACCGGGTGCTATCGGTGAACCTGAAGGGACCGTTCCTCCTCACCCAGGCACTGGCCCCGCTCCTACGCGCCGCCGCCACACCGGGAGATCCCGCCCGGGTCGTCAACATCGGCAGCGTCGACGGTCTGCGGGCCCCGCGACCGGAAATGGGCAACTTCTCCTACGGTGCCAGCAAGGCGGGCGTCCATCTGTTGACTCGACAGCTCGCGACCGCCCTAGCGCCCGACATCTTGGTCAATGCGATTGCGCCAGGCCTGTTTCCAACGAAGATGACCACTGCCCTGCTCAGCGCTGGCGAAGATGCCGTAGCCGCCGACATTCCGCTCCGTCGGGTGGGTGCGCCCGCTGACATCGGGGGGCTGGTCGAGTTCCTTCTCGGCAGGGCCAGCACCTATATCACCGGTGCGGTGATACCCGTCGACGGTGGCGTCAGCCTGTGAACGCCCCCGCCGTGGAGCCTGAGATCGGCACAGCTGGCTGGTCTTTGGACTTAGGCGTGCTACCGAGTTCGGTGCGCCCATGGACATAAGGTCACGCAGCAGCCGTTACGCTCTGTCCAGCCGCGTAGCGACGTACCGCGCGTAGGTGGACGCGGATGCTCGGGCGTGAGCTTCTAGTGTCTGGGGGCTGTAGCCCAGGGTTTCGGCCAGGATGGCGATCGGTGTCGTTTGCGCGAGTTCGTTGAGGGTGCCCAGCCGGGCCTCGAGGGCCGCAAAGACCGGCCGAAGCCGAGCGCGTAGATGCGTCGGTGTGACGTGCATGCCTGGACGGTAACCGCGAAACACCCACGGCGAGTTGGGATGTGCTGCGGTTTGGTTGTTATAGTTGCTCGCGGCCAGCGCGCGAACGGGTTCATCCAGCGGAGGCGGGAGCTCGATCGGCGTCCCAGCCAGATCGATGGTGACGGTGTCGGCGCTGATGGTGAACTGTTTCCAGGTGAGGGCGGCGACGTCTTCTGCGCGTTGGGCGAAGACGATCATCAGGATCGCAGCGAGGCGATCGCGGGGATGGAGTGTCTGCTGGTGGGCGACCTTCTCGATGACGACGTTCTGTTGGTCGATCGGCATCCTCGGGGCGGTTCCACGGCGGTGCGGCGTCACCTCCAGTTCGGACGGAATCAGCTTGGCCTTGATGGCCCACCTGATGAACCGCAGGACGTGCTCACGGGTGCTCGGGCCGCTGGCTTGCCACAGATCGATGTGAGCCTGGGTGAGGTGTTCGACGGTGATGCCGTGCTCGGCAGACAGCCAATTGCAGAACTCGATCGTCACGGTGAGCGTCTGCTTGGCGCGCAGGAACGCCGAGTCGGTCACCAGGTTCATCGAGCGCAGGTGTTTCTCAAGATTCCAGCGGATGAATCGGGCGAGGAGCTTTCGGTGTTCGTCGGTGGTGATGCGCTGCTGGGCGGTAACCGCCCAGGATTGAAACCGGGCGAGTCTCTCATCGCGTGACGCCAGGGCGCCGTGCTCGACGAGCAAGCTGCGCACGTAGTCGGTCGTGCGACCGGCCGGCAGCTGGTCGAGCACCTCGTGAGTGGGGGTGGGGTGGGTTGCCAGCTCCCGCAGCACCTGCTGGACGTGTGCTTGACGGATCCAGGTGAGACCGCTGTTGGGGCGGTCCATCTCGGCGAGTGCATCGACGATCACTTGCAGCTGCGGTGCGATCACGCCGGTGTGGGGGTGGGTGAGCAATCGTTGGGCGGTTTCGCGCAGCCCGCACCGTTGGCATCGGCCGCCGCTATAGAGTTCGGCCTCATCGCCGCAGCCGGTGCAGTCGACGTTGAGCCTGACGCCGCTGCACCGCCGGCACGAGGGCCGGCCCTCGATCAGGCCGGGCAGCACGCCCTGGTGGCCGCACGCGCAGATCCCGACGTGCGTTTGGCGGCCTGGTAGCAGTATCCACAGACCGATCCGTCGGGCCAGTTGGCCACTAGCTGATAGTGCCCGCGGCAGCGGGCACACGCGGTCGGCCAGCGACCGGGGTCCTCAGGTTTGCGGGGCCGGGCCATCGTCGTCCTGCACGATCCGTATCCGTTTGGCGACGGGGTTGCCCGGCGCGATCCCGAGGTCCCGTGGGCGTGGCGCGTCCGCGGTGGCCGCGGCTCGCATCTCGACGTAGGGCTCGAACAGATCGTTGGGCGAGCACTCAAAGATGTCACACAACGCAGCGAAGGTGCGGGCCGGAATGCGTTGGGGTTCACCGGTCACCAGGCGGTACACCTGTGCATCGGAGAGATTGATTCCGCGGGAGCGCAGCAGCGGCCGCAGCTCGGTGGACTTCCACAGATTGTGGGCCGCCATCACCCGCCGCAGATGCCAATGAAAGCCGATGCGGCGCTGCTCAGCCACCCGAAAGCCCCATTCGGAGGCGCCGAGCGATCATCTGCTGAATGGCCCGTTGCTTGAAGTCCGAACCCACCGAGGTATACAGCGCCGTCGTCGAGGCGTAGGAATGCCCCAGTTGCTGCTGGACGAACAACGGATCGTAACCGGCCTCGAGAAGATGCGTGGTATAGGAGTGCCGCAGACAGTGCAGCTTCAACTCCGGTGGCAGACCCGCCCGAGCACGCAGCGCGGTGAACGAGCGTCCCAGGGCGTAGATGGTCAACCTGCTGCCACGCTCGCTGGGCCACAACGCAGGGGAGCGGTCTGCGGTCCGAAACAGCTCCCGACCCTCGGTGCACCAGTATTGCAAAAGCTCTACCGCCCAGGGGAATTCCGGGACGGTCAGCACCGTGCGCCGCCGCGGCCCCGACCCCGTCGTACCCTTGGCCCACCGCACGGTCATGGCGCCGTAGTCACCGAAGCGCGGCACGTGCGGGTTGGGCCCGAAGTCGCTCAAGTCCAGCATCACCAGTTCGCGGCGCCGCAGTCCGTAGGCATACCCGATCTTGAACGCGATCGAGTCACGCAGTGCAGTCAACCAACGTTTGGAGCCGACCTGGTGCTGCTCGTCGACGAAGTCGTCGACAACGTCGAAGAAGTGCTGCAACTCGGTCTTGGTGAAGGCTCGCCGCCTGGTCGGCACGGCATCGTCAGTGGTGTGGCGAGGCGTGTTCCACTCGAAACAGATCTGTGACGGAACGTCACCGAACTGTTTCTCGCAGAACGGAACCCAACCGTACCGCGTGTCACTGACATAGGAACAGAACATCGAGATCGCGTTGCTATAGGACCGCAACGTCGACAACTCGATCGGTGTTTCCCGGGACCTGAGATCGGCGAGGAACTGATCAAGATCAAGCGGGCGCCAGCGCCACGGATACTCGTTGGTGAACTCGACGAACCGGCCGATGAGGCCGCATCTGGCCGTGATGGTGCTCGTGGCGAGACCCGGGCCAGCATCTGAGCGCGCCACCCGTCCACCATGGCCCTCAAGACCGCCTCATCGGCCCGTAGCAGAGATACATCGCCACGCTGTAGGACCCGAGGAACGAAACCCGGTAGCTCCTCAGCCATCTGCACGCTCGAACTTAACGTGTCGCAATGGCCCAGTCCCACAACGTGATTCGTCACTGTGACGAATCAATGGCGAACTGGACGGAGGGACGTGGAGGCGGCAACGGTCGATAACATCGCCGCCAGCGGGCCGCCAGCGGCCAGCGTCGGCCAGCCTCGGGTCGGCGGCTTGCCACCAACTGACGGCTACGGAACGCCTTCATTGATTCACCTAACGGCCGAATCAATCACTAAGTGATCGAACCATACGACGACCACGGCGTACTGACAACAGATGGACCACTCGGCCGGGCCGTCTGGACCGCCAGAGACGCGCTGAGCTGTGTCGATCGACCAATAATCCTGTGGTGCGAGCACTTTCATTAAATGCAACTCGCAATGGTTAAGTGCCGATAAGCGACATTATGTCAACTTGAGGATGCGGTCTGACCTGGTGAAACAGAACGCCCCCAATGTCGGCAAGGCGTGCGTCCTTCGCCTCACTCCCCGTTCGTGCGCAGTTCCCAGGGCTGCATGCCGAGTGCATCCGCAAGGTTTTGCTGCAGCGCGACGCCGGCCGGCAGCGTGCGGTAGAAGATGGTCACCTCGGCGATCTTGCCCTCCGCATCGAGCAGGACGAAGAAGATCCCGTTGACCGCGGCGTCTCGGATCTGCAGACGGAAGTGCGCGGCGTGGTGTGTCTCGCCGCTGAGCACCTCCATATAGGTGTCGTCGGACGACAGTCCGTTGACCGTCTTTATGGTTTCCACGGCGGCCTCGCGGCCGGTGACTGGCTCATCGCCGAACGGGCCGTAGAGCACTACGTCTTCGGCGAGCAAACGGGTCAGGGTGTCTTTGTCCGCGCCGCCGTTAATGCAGTCGACGAAGGACTCCAAGGTGTCGCGGTGCGGGGCGAACGTGGTCATGGTTACTCCTCGTAACGGGTGAGACAGGGTCGGCGCGCCTAGGCCGTCAGCCGGCCGGCAAAGTAATGGCCGTTGTCCAAATCGGCGAACATGCCGGGCTGAGCGGGTTCCCAGCCCAGCGCCTCGCGCGTGATGAGGCTGGTCGCCGGGAACGTCCCCGTGACCAGATTCGTGAATTGCCCGAAGTATCCCGGCAGCATCAGGACGTCCACGGGAACGCTCACGGTGGGCAAGTCCAGATGGCTGCCGATGGCCTCGGCGATCTCGCGGAACGGGATGCCCCCTTCCGCAATCGCGTGCCAATATCTGCCAGCCGGACCCTTCTCCAACGCCAAGCGGAACACGGAGGCGACATCGCGGATGTGCACGGCGCACCACAGGTTCGCGCCGTCTCCGGGGTAGCCGGCGAAGCCCTTCTCCTGCGCGGTCCCGATCAGCCCGGGGAGGAAGCCTGCACTATCGGTCGTGCTGTGCGCGATGAGCGGAAGCCGCACGATCGACGACCGCACTCCCTGCTCGGCGAGGCCAACTACAGCCCGTTCCACGACGTTACGAACACGCAGGGTGCCCTTGTCCTCCTCGCCGCTGGGAAGGGCCGGGTCCTCTTCGGTGGCTGGTCGGCCCAGGTCCCCGGCCGAGCCTATGCTGCCCGCCGCGACCAGCGGCTTTCCGGTCCCCGCCAGTGCCTCGCCGTAAGCGAGCATGATCGGCAGCTCTGCGGCGGCCACGGCGTCCATCCCGCCGGATGGAAGCAGGTCTTGCCGGTGCGCGACGTGGATGACGCCGTCGGAGTCCGCGGCCGCCTCCTTGAGCCCGTCGAGATCCTCGAGGTCGCCGCGACGCACCTTCGCGCCTTGCGCGGACAGGGCCGCCGCGGCCGTGTCCGACCGGGCCAGGCCGGTGACCTCGTGCCCGGCGGCGATGAGTTCGGGGATGATGTACGAACCGGCATGGCCGGTCCCACCAGTGACGAAAACGCGCATGTGACTGTCCTTCTGAGGGTAGGTGGTGCGGAGTGCGCTCAGCTGAGAGTGTTGACGCCGAGGAGAAGTTGGTGTGCTTGAGGGAATGGGTCATGAGGCCCATCTCGCAGCAGGCCCGCGTTCTCCAGTGCCAGTGCGCCATGCGCAGGTCGCCGGCGTCCTGCGGGCGCAGTCCAAGGCTCTCGATGAACGCTGACACGCTCGCCTTGGCCTGCGCGTCGTCGCCGGCGATGAACACATCCAGCCGGCCGCCCTCGGCTGAGCCGGCCCCAGAACGTTGGCGAACAGGGTGTTGAACGCCTTGACGACATGCGCGCCGGCGGGGGCGGCCTTTGCGATCTCCTGCGCGCCGGAGCTGCCGTCGGGTGTGACAAGGCCCTTGGCATCGGAGGTGACGGGGTTGGTGATGTCGACGATGATCCTGCCGTCCAGCGCGTCCCCGTACTCGCTGACGATCGGCGCGGCGCTGGCGTACGGCACGGCGAGGATGACGATGTCCCCGGCCGGGGCTGGCGCCCCAGTTCCGGCCGTGGCGCCGTTGCCAAGTTCCCGGCCAGGTTTGCGGTTTTGGCCGGATCGCGACCGATGACTTCAACGGCGTTGCCGCCCTTGACGGCCGGCTCCGATGGCGCTGGCCATGTTCCCCGAGCCGATGATGCTGATGGTGCTCATGATTGTCCCGTCTTGGTTGGCGCTCGAAAAGGTTGACTCCTCAACCATAGGCACAAATGGATGATGCGTCAACCAATCGGAGGTAGGATGGGCGCCGATGGAACCGAATTGGCTGAACCCGCGTGAAGACCGCGCCTGGCGGGCCTTCATGCACGCGCATCATCAGCTCGTCGCGCACCTGAACCGGGGCCTGCAGGAATCGGGTCTGTCCGGGGCCGATTACGAGGTCCTTGCGGCGCTCTCGGCTCTCGACGGGGACCGCATGCCCGCCCGCGACCTGTGCAACGCATTGGGCTGGGAGAAGAGCCGTCTCTCCCACCAGCTGCGGCGTATGCAGAAGGACGGGCTGATCAGCCGCGAGCCCAACCCTGACGACGCCCGTAGCACCCTGGTCTGCCTGATGCAGACCGGCCGCGCCGCCATCGAGAAGGCGGCACCCAGGCACGTGCGAGGACGTCCGCCGGAACTTCATCGACCTCTTTACCTCGGCTGAGCTCGACGTGCTCGCCACCCTCAACGAACGAGTCCTGCACCACCTGGCCACAACGTACGACTCCCCCGCCGAAGACGAGCCTTCATAACCTTCATGGACGTGAGCAGTTCGCCCCAGCAAAGGGCGGAATTGTCGACGGGCTCGCCGGGCGTGGGTGTGGCGCTCTCCCCGCAACTCGGGTGCCTGACCGTGCGACTCGCGTGCACGCGGACGTCCCAACGCCCGCGAACTACCATGGCCAACGTGAGCCGAGCAGTCCTTTCCGTCGCTGTGGTGGCGTGCAGTCTGCTTGCGGGATGCTCTACCTCCGTTGCCGGCCGGGCCATGCGGACGCCGACAAATGCTGTAGAGCGGGCGCTGCCCAATTCCTCCGAGCTGACACGGGTTCTAGGTCTGCCGATGGAGAGTGATTCCGTGACGGAGGTCGGCGGAATCGGAGCGCTCAGAAATGACAAAGAGCAATCCTCCCCAGCGGAATGCGCCGGAGTCACGCATGCCGGATTCGGCCGGACTTATCAGGGTGCTCCCCTGCGCGGCATCGCCCGGGGATTCTGGACCACACCCCAAGACAGCGATGACCGGGTGAACGTGGTCATATCCGTTGTCGAATTGAGTTCGCCAAGCAGTGCTCAGTCCTGGTACGCCAAGACCGCCGCGCAATGGAGTCGGTGCGAAGGTGTCACCGTGACAGAAAGCACGAGCGCCGTATCGTTCCTGCAAAACATCCGTCGCGTAAGCGATTCCGGCGGAACGCTGTTGGCCGAGCTATCGGTCGCGACGGATAACGGCCTGATGGCACCGGGACGCAACAGGCGAGCGTTTATCGCGACGTCGCAATATCTGATCGATGCCGAGGTTTTCGGAACACTGAGTAGCTCCGGCGCTTCCGATCTCGACGCGAGCGCGATCGCTCACCTCGTCGCCGGCAAAATCGCTTAGAATCGTCCGCCCTCCCGCGGCGAATCCCCGTTGCTCAACGCCGATTGAGCGCCGTCAACCGGACTTCGCGACGTTACTGTGGCGTCGTGCGTCACGGCCGGTGAACTGTATCGACGCCATGCCAGACGGGCGACCGCAGTCGCGATCACGATGCCGCCAAGCACTACGACGGGCCAGAATAATGCCTGGATAATCCAGATCCGTCGTTGGACTTTCACCACCTGGCTTCGTGCCTCTCGCAGTCGAACCAAGTTGTCCATGCCCGCCTTTCGTCACGATCCGGTGCTGAGTAATCAGACGCCGCGATTGCGGCACCTGGACAGCGTGTACCCAAGTGTGCTCCGAATCCTCTGCATCGCGCGCTGATGGCACGGATCGCGCGAGGTGGGATGTAGCGTGACGGCGTGAACAACTTGGGTATGTATTCGCGGGTTGCGCTGTCACTGTGTGCGGCATCAGCCGTCGTCACGCTCTCTGCCTGCAGCTCCGGCACGAAGAGTCCAACGGCCAGCACGTCCCCTGCATCGTTCAGCGCGCCTGCCATGAGCGAGGCGTCCACTCCGAATCCGGCAGAGCCGGCGACCGCAGGCAGCAGCTGCCCGACCGCGGTACCGGACGGCACCGGCGCACCCGAGTGGACCCTGCCCGGCGCAACGGGCAGCGTGGCGGTCACGGGTTCAACAGATGCGCTGGCACCGCGTGTCACGGTGACACCCCCGTTCAGCGTCACTGAGACCCAAGTGCACACCCTGCATGCCGGAGACGGTCCGGTCGTGGCACCGACGGCGACGGTGTCGGTTTGCTACATGGGCGTCAACGGACGCGACGGGCGGGTCTTTGACAGTGCCTACGAGCGTGGCAGCC
The DNA here is from genome assembly GCA_963834615.1 of uncultured Actinomycetota bacterium. Lineage (GTDB taxonomy): Bacteria > Actinomycetota > Actinomycetes > Mycobacteriales > Mycobacteriaceae > Mycobacterium. The sequence continues at coordinate 302,308 of CAWICO010000009.1, read as the reverse complement.
CTGTCGAATTCCCGCTCAACGGAGTCGTGCCGGGCTTTCAGAAGGCGATCACTGGGCAGAAGGTCGGCTCGACGGTTGGTGTCGCGGTGACCTCTGCTGACGGCTACCCCGACGGTGAGCCCCGGGCGGGGATCGAAAAAGGCGACACGTTGATCTTCGCGATCAAGATCCTCAGCGCGTCGAGCTAACTGCCATGGATCAATTTCGCCGCGACGGCCTGGCATTCGATGTGCGTGACGTGGGACCATCGGACGGACCCGTTGTCGTGCTGCTGCACGGTTTCCCGCAACACAACGACAGCTGGGACTCCGTCATCGACCGGCTGGTCGCACAGGGTTATCGCTGCCTGGCACCCAACCAGCGGGGCTATTCATCGGGTGCGCGACCACTGCGCCGTCGCGACTACCGGATGGCTGAACTCGTCGCCGATGTCGGCGCATTGATCGATGCCAGTGGTGCGCAGCGGGTGCATCTCGTCGGACACGACTGGGGCGCCGCAGTCGCATGGGGCGTCGCGGCCGACATGCCCGAGCGCCTGGCCACGGTCTCACCGGTATCGGTGCCGCACCCCGCAGCATTCGTCAAGTCATTCACGACAAGCCGTCAGGGCCTGGCGTCGTGGTACATGTACTTGTTTCAGTTTCCTGGCCTTCCGGAATGGCTGCTCAGCCGTCGCCGTGGCGCCGTGGTCTCTCAGGTTCTGCAGCGGAGCGGCCAGACGACCGCCGCAGCCGAGCGCGACGCACAGGCCATGCGCGAACCCGGAGCACTGAAAACAGCCCTGCACTGGTACCGGGCGATCCCGCTGTCCAAGCCGCCGACGAGCGCCCAGAAGATCTCTGTACCAACGATGTACGTCTGGAGTGATCAGGACGTCGCACTGCTGCCCAAAGCAGCTCACGACACGGCTCGATACGTCACCGGGGAATACCGGTTCGAGATCCTGTCCGGTGTCTCGCACTGGATACCCGACGTAGAGCCCGACAGGCTGGCCGACCTGCTGCTCGACTGGTTTGCCGCTCACCCGCTGAGCTAGTACGCAGACTCCCCTGGCTTCAGGGCGGTAAACCGGCCCTGGACAACCAGATTCGCTATTGCGGGTGAGCCGCCACGTAGTCTGCGGCCGGGATCGGCGATGCCGCGGCGTAACCGATGGGCAGCAGTACATCCCCTGCGTTTGTGCGGCAATACACGTCCCACCGGTAATAGCTCGCGAAAGCGGCCGGGTCGTTGGCGACCAGGGTTGCGTACTGGTCGACCGCATGCACGTACTGACTGGCGTGGTTGTAGCGGTAGATAGCGTGATCGCGATCGTTGGCGAAGCCGTTGGCGGCGAGGTAGCGGCCGGCGGCCACGATGCTGTCGTGCGGCGAGCGGATATCGCCGCCCTGGCCGTAGGCGGCGAACGTCGCGGGCAGGAATTGCATCGGACCCTGCGCGTCGGCCGTACTCACGCCGTCGATGCTGCCGAGCCTGGTCTCGATGAGATTGATGGCGGCCAGGTAATTCCAGCTGACTCCGGTCGCCGACTCGGCCTCGTGGTAAAAGCCCAGCAACTGATCGGCCGGCGCGGGCGGCACGATATGCCACGCCGGCAGGGTGGTTCTACTGGGCGTCAGGGCGTCGAGCTGCCGCCGGGCATCGACATTGCGGTCATAGGTGTCGACGAGCGCCGCCGGGATGCGCGGTCTCGTCGTCGCGTCCCACTCCGGGTGGCGGCCGATCGCGCGGTAAGCGGCCTGCTGGCGGTGCGCCGCTGCGGTCAGCGCCGGCTCCGCGGTCGACGGATCGCGCAAAGCATGTTCGTCGGCGACGAGGTCGTCGGCGAGCTGCGCGGGGTCTCCTGCCACTCGCGGCTGCGCGCCCTGCGGTGTGTTCGGTGATGCGGCCACCGCCACCGTGGTCGACGGGGCCGGTGCGGCGGCGGCCGGTGGCACGGGAGGTTGCGAGCAGCCGGCGACGGTCAGAATGAACGCGCCGAAGGCAAGCGGTGCGACGCGGTACTTCACGGTGACGCTCATTGCTACCTGTCTACAGTGCCGCCGGGATTGGCGGCCACGGAAAGAATGGTTCGATATTCCCCGGCGTGGGTTGAGGTGGCGAGACCGCTCCCCCGGTGTGCTGCGGACAGAAGACGCTCTCGGCGATTTGGGTGAACTTGGTTGCGCCGGCGTTGCTGAATCCGGCATTCTGCTGCGCCATCCCCCTGATGACGTCGGGTTCCGGTTGACCCTGGTCCATCAACTGGCACGCCCGTCTGCCGATCGCGACGACGTCCGCGCCGCTTCCATAAGTGATTCCGGCGTTCTTGAGCTCGGCGAGAAAACTCGCGTCAGGATCCGGATCGGCGTGCGCGCAAGGGGCCAGGGCCACGATCGTGGCGACGCTTGCGAGCACAACAAGCAGGCGCATTCCCTCATCCTCATACAGATCGGCGCTCTGGTACAGAAACACCGAGCGAACAACACCAACGTTTAGCGGCTTGGTGGCCCGAACCACCGGATGAGCGCACCCGTCAACGCAGCGTCGCTTTCGTCACCCACCCAGGCGACGTAACCGTCAGGCCGCACCAGCACCGCGGCCGGAGCAGCAACTATTCCCAATACTGGAAGCTTCCATTCGCCTGCATATTTCGCGTCGACGCGCTGTACCCGATCGGACCAGGCGGCAGTGTCCAGGCTGCCGCTCTCGTCGAAGTTGAGCAGCACCCCGCGACCCGGGTGCAGCAACGTGAAGATTCTGATGGGGCCGTCGTTGACGACCACATTCAGATCCGGCATCCGGCGGCCGACCAGCGGATGTCCGTCGCCGAGGTCGTCGTAATGGATGTCCAGCCCGGACATCATCCCGGCGAATCGTCGATGCGGCTCTTCCATGCTCAACAAGTCAGACACGATGTCGCGCAGCGCTTTTGTACGGTCGTCGGAACGCAGTAACGCCATTTGTGCCATCGTGTTGCGCAGCACCCGCGCGGCGACCGGATGCCGTTCGGCGTGGTAGCTGTCGAGCAGGCGTTCGGGCGTCGACCCCTTGACCACGTGGGCCAGCTTCCACCCAAGGTTCACCGCATCCTGCACACCGGTGTTGAGACCTTGGCCTCCGATCGGATGATGTATGTGCGCGGCATCGCCGGCCAGCAGAACCCGCCGGTCGCGATAGACGGCCGCCTGCCGGGTCATATCAGTCGACCTGGAAATCCAACGGGGACTGTGGATTCCGTAATCGGTTCCATAGACCGCGACAAGGGCCGCGCTGAGATCGGCTAGCGTGGGTCCGTCGTCGGAATTGATGTGCTCTTCGGTCACCATGATCCGCACCGGGCCGCCCTCATCTTCCTGGCTCATCGAGTGGACGCCGAGCGCGTCGTGCCGAATGCCCCATTCCGGCGTCAGACCCGGCTCGCAACCCAGTACTACCTCGGCGAGCAGATAGCTCATCGTTGGATCCCAGCCCGGGAAGTCGATGCCCACCGACTTGCGCACCGCGCTGCGTCCCCCGTCGCAGCCAACCACGTATTCCGCACGCAGCGACCGATGACCGGACAGTTGCACGTCGACACCGGCGCCGTCCTGTGCGACACCGGTCACCTCATGCTCGCGATAGATCGACACCCCCAACTCGTCCACCCAATCCGCCAAGACCCGCTCAATATGGCTCTGCCACAACGCAAGTCCGTAGGGATGTCGGGTTGGAAAATCGCTGATGTCGAGCCGTATCTGCGAGAAGCCCGCGACCTGAGCCACCTGGCCAAGTGATAAAAAGCGATCGGCGATCCCGCGTTGATCGAGCACCTCGATGGTGCGGGAATGCAAACCGCCCGCTCGCGAGCCGACCAGATCCTGATGACGACGCCGCTCGACGATCGCAACGTCGACTCCTGCCAACGACAACTCGCCTGCCAGCATCAGGCCCGTCGGACCTCCCCCGGCGACGATCACTGCATGGTCGGATTTCGATTCACTATGCATGGCGCAATCCCCCGATTTGCTGAATTCCTGTTTCGGGCAGCGATTTTCCAGCACCACCCAGGTCTTGCCACAAGCCCCCGCGTGCGCTATATCTTGGAAGTGAGGAGATGCATTCTCCGAATTCCCCGATTGCCTTTGCGGCTTGCCGTGCCGGCACCGAACACCGTGAAGATGGCTGTAAGCAGGGCGATTAATTCTTGACCAATTCCAGATTAGGTCTTGACTGGCTCCAGACACGAGCGGCATATTGAGGTCCGTGTCGTCGACGTCGACGGATTACTCGGCACAGCTGCGAACGGCCGATCTGCGCGTGACCCGACCACGGGTCGCCGTGCTAGAAGCTGTCCACGACAATCCGCACGCTGACACCGAGACGATCCTGGCGGCGGTCCGAACTGGACTCCCCGACGTGTCCCGCCAGGCCGTGTACGACGTTCTCAACGCTTTCACCGCCATCGGTCTGGTGCGACGGATTCAGCCACTGGGCATGGTTGCGCGCTATGAGTCCCGGGTTGGCGACAACCACCACCACGTTGTCTGTCGATCCTGTGGCGTCATCGCCGACATCGATTGCGCTGTCGGTGACGCGCCATGCCTGACCCCGTCCGACGACGGCACCGTGCTCGATGGCTTCATTCTCGACGAGGCCGAAGTCATCTATTGGGGACTGTGTCCCGAATGCGCGAGCGCAACATCGCGATCACAGCCGTGATCCCAGGCTGATCCACCCACCCCTGAAAGGAACGCAGTGTCATCTGATACATCGCATAGCCGCCCGCCTGAACCGGAGACCAAGACCGCGAGTGGCAGCGAAAGCGAAAACCCGGCCATCGACTCGCCCACACCGAAGAACGGGGCTCCTCGCACGAACCAGGACTGGTGGCCCAACCAGCTTGACGTGTCCAGGCTGCACCCACACCACCCGCAGTCCGACCCCCTCGGTGACGACTTCGACTACGCCGAGGCGTTCGCCGGACTCGACGTCGACGCCCTGAAGGCGGACCTCGTTTCGGTGCTGACTACGTCGCAGGACTGGTGGCCGGCGGACTACGGCCACTATGGCGGCCTGTTCATCCGGATGAGCTGGCACGCTGCGGGTACCTACCGCATTCACGACGGCCGCGGTGGCGGCGGTCAGGGCCTGCAACGGTTCGCTCCGCTCAACAGCTGGCCGGACAACGCGAACCTGGACAAGGCCCGTCGCCTGTTGTGGCCGCTCAAGCAGAAGTACGGCAACAAGATTTCGTGGGCTGACCTGTTGCTGTTGGCCGGCAACGTTGCGCTCGAGTCGATGGGATTCCAGACATTCGGCTTTGCTTTCGGTCGCGAGGACATCTGGGAGCCCGAGGAGATTCTCTTCGGTGAGGAGGGCGAGTGGTTGGGCACCGACAAGCGCTACACCGGTGAGCGCGAACTTGCCGAGCCCTACGGCGCGACCACCATGGGTCTGATCTACGTGAATCCTGAAGGGCCAGAAGGCAAGCCGGATCCGGTCGCCGCGGCCCACGACATTCGTGAGACGTTCGGCCGGATGGCCATGAACGACGAGGAGACGGCAGCGCTGATCGTCGGCGGCCACAGCTTCGGCAAGACTCACGGTGCCGGCGACGCCGACCTGGTCGGTCCCGAGCCGGAGGGCGCCCCGATCGAACAACAGGCACTGGGGTGGAAGAGCTCCTATGGCAGCGGCAAGGCCGAGGACGCGATCACCAGCGGCTTGGAGGTGGTGTGGACCTCGACTCCGACCAAGTGGGGTAACGGGTACCTGCAGAATCTGTACGGCTACGAGTGGGAGCTGACCAAGAGCCCCGCGGGAGCATGGCAGTTCACTACGAAGGACGGCGCGGGGGCCGGCACCATTCCCGATCCCTTCGGCGGGCCGGGCCGCGCACCGACGATGCTGGTCACCGATCTCTCGCTACGGGAAGACCCGATCTATCGCGAGATCACCAAGCGCTGGCTGGACCACCCCGAGGAGCTGTCTGAGGCGTTCGCCAAGGCGTGGTACAAGCTTTTGCACCGCGACATGGGCCCGATCTCACGCTTCCTCGGGCCGTGGATTCCCGCGCCGCAGTTGTGGCAGGACCCGGTACCGGCCGTGGACCATCCGCTGGTCGGCGACGAAGACGTCAGGGCCCTGAAGAAGAAGGTGCTCGAGTCGTCCGGCCTGTCGGTACCGCAACTGGTCAAGACGGCGTGGTCGTCGGCGAGTAGCTATCGCAACACCGACAAGCGCGGCGGTGCAAACGGCGGACGGATTCGTCTTGAGCCGCAACGGAATTGGGAAGTCAACGAGCCCTCCGAGCTCAGCAAGGCGCTGGCAGCGCTGGAAAAGATCCAGCACGACTTCAACGACTCTGCATCTGGAGGTAAGAAGATCTCGTTGGCCGACCTGATCGTCTTGGCCGGCTCGGCGGCAGTCGAGAAGGCAGCCAAGGAAGCCGGTTACGAGATCGAGGTGCATTTCGCGCCGGGGCGTACCGACGCCTCGCAGGAGAGCACCGACGTAGAGTCCTTCGCGGTGCTCGAACCCAGGGGCGACGGGTTCCGGAACTATGTGCGACCGGGCGAAAAAGCGCCGGTAGAGCAGCTTCTGCTGGAGCGGGCCTACCAGTTGGGCGTCTACGGTCCGGAGCTCACCGTGCTCATCGGTGGTCTGCGGGCTCTCGGTGCCAACCACGGCGGGAGCAAGCACGGCGTGTTCACCGACCGACCGGGTGTGCTGACCAACGATTTCTTCGTCAACCTGCTCGATATGAGCACGGAGTGGAAGCCGTCGGAGACCTCGGAGAACGTCTACGAGGGCCGCGACCGGGTCTCGGGTGCCCCCAAGTGGACCGCGACCGCGAATGATCTTGTGTTCGGCTCGAACTCGGTGCTGCGTGCGGTGGCCGAGGTGTACGCGCAAGACGACTCCAAGGGCAAGTTCGTAGAGGACTTCGTCGCCGCATGGGTCAAGGTCATGAGCAATGATCGGTTCGACCTGAAGTAACGGCTGAGTCGTCCATCCAGACTGCGCCCCGCGAGCGAACGTTCGCGGGGCGCAGTGCATCACAATCGATTTCATATGCTCGTGCTTCAGGGAACCCCGAACCAGTGCCCGACGATGCGAGAGATCTCGATATACAGGGGAATCCCGATGGTGACGTTGTATGAGAGAACGTCAAACCCAGCGACGCGGCCAGCGGCAAGGTGGGGCTGGCTTCGGGGATCACCAGACGCTGAACTGCAGGTACCGCGAGCCAGCCCTGCTGACTCCTTAGATCAGTTGCCGTGGTGCGGCTTCCGCGCGGGCTGCTCTGCCATAGCGTCTTCAAAGCTATTTCGACGACACTGTCCACAGCGTGGTTCTCCGGCGTTGGAGGTCAGCGGCCTTGGAACATGCCGACTTCATTCGAGCACCGTTCGCACCAGATCGTCATTCTCGGAATGACTGGTGTCAATCGCCTTTACGCATTGTTGACATGGATCGCGATCGCCTTGACGTGTTTGGCCGCCAGGTCGCACAGGACATTCGGCGGGAGCCGACGAAAGCTAGTCTGGCGGACATGGCTATTGAATCGACCATGCTTGCGTTGGGAACCTCAGCTCCGCACTTCGCACTTCCCGAGCCTGCGACCGGCGCCACGGTCAGCCTCGACGATCTTGCCGGTCCCGCGCTCGTCGTCACCTTCGTCTGCAACCACTGTCCGTACGTCAAGCACGTCGCCGCTGGGCTGACCGCCCTGGGACGCGACCTGGCCGACCAAGGCGTCGCGATGGTCGCCATGTCCAGCAATGACGTCATTACCTACCCACAGGACGGACCCGACCAGATGGCCGTTGCGGCCCGCGACTGGGGCTGGACGTTTCCGTACCTCTACGACGAGACCCAGGACATCGCCCGCGCCTACTCGGCGGCCTGCACGCCGGACACGTTCGTCTTCGACGGCGAGCGTCGACTCGTCTATCGCGGTCAGCTCGACAATTCCCGGCCGGGCAACGATCTGCCGGTGACCACCGCCGATGTTCGGGCCGCGGTCGACGCTGTCCTGGCCCAAAGGCCAGTCGGTGCCGATCAACGACCGTCGATCGGATGCGGCATCAAGTGGCGTTGAGCGGGTCGATGAGCTCGCGGAACTTCGCTGCAGGATAGACCACCGCGCCGGCGCCTCGGACTCGCTCGGTCAACGTGGCATCCGAGGTCACGACGTTGATCTCGTCGGGGCGATCATCAGCGCAGACCAGTCGGACGATCTCGTCGTCAGCGGAATTGGCTGCTGCCTTAGGTGCGTGGTGAATCGCGATCGCAGACGAGCGAATCGACGTCGGATGCTCGAAGACCACAGCCACGACTTGGCCGTGCGCCGTCGCCCACCGGTCCAGCTTCCCGACCAGCCGGACCCTGGCGCGTCGGCGGTCCTTCCACCAGCCATCCGGTCGAGTCCCGATGACGTTCATGGCGTCGACGATCCACCGCACGTTGCCGACGGTACCGAGGTACCGCGGTGGCAGTATGAGGACGTGAGCTTGCAGGCGCGTAACAACGTGAGGTTCGCCGGAGCCGAGGACGGTCCCACGATCATGCTCGCTCATGGCTTCGGGTGCGATCAGCATCTGTGGCGACTCGTTGAAGCACGACTCGAGTCGAGTTTCCGGTTGGTTCTGTTCGACCACGTCGGTTGCGGTGCATCGGACCGCGCGGCCTGGGATCCGAAGCGGTACCAGTCGCTGCAGGGTTATGCCGACGATATTCTCGGCATCGTTCACGACTTGGACTTGCGCGACGTGACATTCGTGGGCCACTCGGTAGCAGCCATGATGGGAGTGCTCGCCGTCTCGACCGATCCGAGCCGCTTCGCCCGGCTGGTCCTCCTCACTCCCTCACCGTGCTACCTCGACCAGGGCGACTATCGTGGTGGATTCTCCCGCACCGATATCGACGACCTCTTGCACTCGCTCGAGAGCAACTACCTTGGGTGGTCGCGATCGATGGCACCGGTGATCATGGGTACCCCCGACCGGCCTGAACTTGCCGACGAGCTCACTGATAGCTTCTGCCGGACCGATCCGGCTTGCGCCCGGGTATTCGCGCGCACCACTTTCCTGTCCGACAATCGTGCTGATCTTGCACGAGTATCGTTGCCCACCTTGGTGATCGAGTGCGCACAGGACACTTTGGCGCCGCGCGAGGTTGGCGCCTACGTCCAACAACGAATCGGCGGCAGCCAGCTGGTCACGCTCGACGCCGCGGGCCATTGCCCGCAGCTCAGCGCTCCGGACCTCACCGCACAGGCCATCGCAGGATTCGCCGGGGCGACGTGACACCAGAAAGAGGACCTGTACGAGAACGCGCCCTGCGGCTACATTGTGGCTCGACCTGATCGGGGCATCATCAAAGTGAACGGCACGCTTCTGGCATGGCTCGGTCACCAGCGAAAGACGTTGATCGACAAGCCCTTCACTGACCTGTTGGCCGTAGGCAGCCGTATTCACTATGAAACTCATTTCGCTCCGCTGCTGCAAGTGCAGGGCCAACTTGCGGGCATCACGGTCGATCTGGTGACCGCAGAAGATGCACGGCTACCGGTGTTCCTCACCGCCAACATCAAATCAGGTACTGACGGCCGGCCAATCCTGCTGCGCATCACTCTCCAAGATGCGCGGGACCGACGAGCTTACGAGCGGGAGCTCCTTGACGAGCGGCGGCGGGTGGAACGCGAACAGGCGCGGGTCCAGGTCTTCGCGCGGACACTTCAGCGCTCCTTGTTGCCGCCCGTGCTTTCACCTCCCAAGGGCTTGGAAGCGTCTGCCCACTACCTCGCCGCATCCGCAGACGATGTCGGCGGGGATTTCTACGACTTGTTTCCGCTTGCCCATGACAAGTGGGCTTTCTTCATCGGTGACGTGAGCGGCAAAGGCGCCGGTGCCGCCGCGGTGACCTCATTGACGCGCTACACGCTAAGGGCTGCGGCGGTGTTCGACGCCGACCCTGTAGCGGTGTTGCATAACGTGCATACGGTGCTCAGTCAGGAGTTTCGCGATACTGTAAACCAGTTTGCCACAGTTGTTTTCGGCATCATCACGCCGGACGACGGGGGGTTCGGCATTCAGCTCGCCAGTGGTGGTCATCTTCCTCCGTTACTAATCGGCGCCAACGGTAGGGCGCGTTACGTGGACACCGTCGGTGGCCATCCCGTGGGAATTCCCATGGAGCCGAGATTCCTCGCTGCCCGAACTCGACTCGGACCGGGCGACACGCTGGTTCTCTACACGGATGGATTGACCGAGGCGCGAATAGGCAGTGGGACAGAACGCTACGACTACCACGGAGCGTTGCTGGAATTCGCTGCTGCACAAGCCCCGACGACTGCATCGGAGATCGTCGTAGCGATTCAGTCGCTCCTGGACAGCTTCGGCTCGGGCCTGGAAGACGATGTCGCTGTGTTAGCGCTGGGCGTGCCCCCGGGCAAGCCGTCAGGCTCGGCTGATTTCAGCCCGGACGGGTAAGTGCTATCCGTCGATCTCGCCGGCGATCCCACGTTCGATACCAGCCTGCGTCGCGGGCGGCAAGACGAGCAGGCCGTCGAGTTCTCGGCGCGCCAGGTCGTATGCGGCCTGGCGTTCTGCGGCGTCGCCGCCGAGTCGGTCGCGACGCGTAGGAGACTTTGAGCGCGTACTATTCGTTGTTGTTCATCTGGCGAAAATCCGTTGCGGCGCTTGCGCTTTGCTTCCGATTCGGCGACGTCGAACGCCGTCGCATACTCCTCGACAGCTGTCAGGTACCGTGCCGCAGCGTCAGGATCGTCGAGAAGATCCTCGGCTTTGGCCGGTCGAAGGAAGTCTGCTCGGAGCTTGGCCTTGTGGAACGCGACCGTGAGCGGATTGCTCATGTCGGTCATCAACGGTAAGTCGAGCAGTTTCGAGTGGTCGAGTTCGTACTCGAGCCATCGGGTGTCGGTGCGGTCGTGCTCCCCGGCGACGCGGACGAGTGAGCGCCACTGCGCGGCCTGATTGGCGGCGGTTCTCGCCGGACCTGGATCCTGGGACTGCTCGCCGGAGGGCTTGTTGCGCGAGAATGCCTTCACCACGGCGATGATGACACCCACCAGCGGCGCTACGACGAGCAACAGCTCGACCAACCGGAACAGCAATCCCACCTCATCAGGATGCCACCCCGCGTCAACCTGAACGCGTCGCTGCTGAGTTCCCCAGTAAGGTTTGGCCGATGAAATGTGTAGTGGTCAGCTACGGGAGTCGGGGCGATACTGAACCCTGCGCTGTGGTCGCGCGGGAGTTGCTGCGCCGTGGCCACGACGTGCAGATGGCGGTCCCACCGAATCTGCTCAGCCTCGTGCAGTCTCAGGGCATCGCGGCCGTCGCCTACGGACCGGACTCCCACCAGCAGTTCGACGCCTTTCCGCAATTCATGGCCAAGATGCAGAATCCGTATGAAGCGCTGCCTGAGATCGTGCAGCAGGTGGCCCAGATCTGGGCAGACAAGAGGGCGGTCCTGGCATCGTTGACGGACGGCGCCGATGTGCTCCTGACGGGTATGACGGAACAGCGTCTTGCAGCAAACATTGCTGAGTATCACGGCATTCCATTGGTGGCGCTGCACTTCTTCCCCGCACGGCTGCAGTCGTCGGGGCTGTTGCAAGATCAGCTCGTCAAGTTGGCCGAAGACCCGCAACGCCGCGCGCTCGGCCTGCCGGAGTCGGCCGAACCCCCGCCACCGCTGCTGGAGATTCAGGCGTACGACGACCGCTGTCTGCCGGCACCGGCGTCGCAATGGGTGGAGGCGAGTGCCGATCGGCCTTTCGTCGGCGCACTCACACTCGAGGTGCCCGCAGACACTGACGACGAGGTTCTGTCGTGGATAGCCGAGGGAACCCCGCCGATCTATTTCGGCCTCGGCAGCACGCCGGTGTCATCACCTGAAAAGACGGTCGGGATGGTCATTGGGGCGTGTGCGCTTCTGGGTGTGCGGTTACTGGTTTGCGCTGGGCCGAATGACTTCTCGCATCTCGTTCGATCCGACAACGTGAAGATCGTCAGCGCGCTGAACCAGTCGGCGATTTTCCCGGCGTGCCGTGCGATCGTTCATCACGGTGGCGCAGGCACCACCTCCGCAGCCATGCGGGCAGGGGTGCCGATGCTGATTTTGTGGCTCTGGCTCGATCAACCCGTGTGGGCTGCCGCCGTCCAGGAGTTGGGAATCGGTGCAGCACGCTGTTTTTCAGAGACGACCGAGCAGACGCTCATTGCAGATCTGCAGTCCATCTTGGCGTCGCACTATCTAGCGCGAGCCCGCGAAATCGCACCCGATACGATACCTGCACACGAAAGCGAAACGCTCGCAGCAGATTTCGTGGAATACGCCGCCGCACCGGAGCGGATTTCCTGACATCTCAGCGATCGAGGTCCCACTGCCCGAAATCGACGGCGAGCACCTCGTCGACGTCCACGTTGATGCCCCCCAGCAGCGGGCCCGGATTCGACGCGGTATTGACCACTTCTTGATACAGCACCGCCGCGGCTTCCCGCTGCCCGTGCGACCAGGATCTCGTCTGCCACGCCCAGCGGTGCCCCGCCGTGCTGGAATGCCCGATCACGTTGTCGTTGATCGACCATCCGCAGGCCTGAGCATGCCCGTAGATACCGGTTCGCTCCGTGCCCAGCACCGAGTTGATACCGCGAAACCAATTGACAGCCACGTTGTTCCAGATGTCGGCGTTGATGTCGTCGTCGACGCTGAAGAAGATCGGCGCCGAACCGCTACCTCCTGCGGCAGCGTGGATTCGGAGCGCGGTGCGCGCGTCGGCCACGCCTCCGTCGAACCCACGGGTGAAATCCGACGGCGCGTTTGGCCAGCCCGGTTTGCCGTACTGGAAATTGCTGACGATGTGCAGACCCGCTGCGCGCAATGCGTCGGCGTATTCGCGGGTCAGGGGCTTGGCACCGAAGTTGGCTCCAGGTCGGGACTCGGACACATAGTTGACCACTCCGGCATAGCCGGCGGACTTGATCTGGTCCGGCGCGATCCTCCGCTCGGCGAAGTCGATCAACCTGATGTTGGCGGCCGAGGCTGTGCGCCCGTCGAGGGTGCCGGCCGCCGGCCCGAGGCCTACCGCGACGGCCGCTGACCCGTACTTGATGAAGTCGCGTCGGGTAACCATGTGCGGCCTCATTGGGTGAGCAGGGCGGCCGCGCTCCACGGTCGCCTGCCCGGGTGTCGTGGATTGGGTTGCGGCCCCCATGCAACCGGCCGCATGAAAAACGGCAGGCGACGGAATCGGTTGGCGGCCAATATGAGTGACTCGGCGTAGTGCACGTGCCAGCCCTGTTCTTCGAAGTAGGCCAAACCGTTGTCCGGCGCGAAAACGAATGGCGCGTTCTGCAGCATTCCGGACATCTTCTTGTTCATCAACCTCTTCAATCCCGGACCGCTGAAGTCGATCACCCACCAGGCCACCTCGGGACGTTTGATCGCCGCCGACAGCGCCGCGACGTCGCGTTCTTGCAGATACATGAGCAGACCCTCGGTCAGCACCAGGGCTTTGGTGGCGCCGTGCAGTGCCTCGCTGAAGAATGCGTCGCGCGCCGCGGGATCGGACAGGTCGACGGCGAGCCGGGTCAACCGACACCGCGGCGTCTGGTCGGCGAGGAGTTGCGTCTTCTCCGCGAGCAGCGGGGCAAGATCGGCTTCGATCCAGGGAAAATCGGGTGGCAGGTCCAATCGATACGGTCGGGTGTCCAAGCCGGCGGCCAGATTCAGCACTCGGTCGCAGCCGTCGGCGATGGCTGCCGCGATCGCGTCGTCAATGATTTTGGTACGCGCAACGAGCCACCAGCCATTGCGGCTCGACAGCGGAGCGCTGGCAACGATCGCGCGGCCCTGCTCACCGGCGAGATGTCCCGCGAGTGGGTCGCTGAACAGCGCGTCGGCCCGAGCGGATTCGGTCGCCCGGTAGAGCGCCGTCCACCGCGCAGTGTCGGAAACGTGGGTGATCAAGGGCCCGGCATCTGGCATACGTTGCGTTATAGCACCCGGTCGCTGGTGGAACAGGGGTCGGGTCGTGTAGAAGGGTCTCATGGAGGAGCCGGCCACCCGGTCTTTCGATCCGGCCACCCTGGGCGAAGCCATGACCCGGCGGTTGTATCGCCGATCGGTCGTGACAGCACAGATCACCGTCCCCGCGGTGCCGAGCATGATCGACGAATACGTGACGATGTGCGCCAACGTCTTTGCCGTCGCGGGCGTCGAATACACCGCTGAACAATCCGATCAACTGAAGACGGCGCTGGCCGCGGAGTTGACCAAGGCCTACACGGCGTCACAGCGATCGAACATCGTCATCTCGTTTCACGCCCCGTTCGGCATCTCGGTGAATTACCGCGTCGCAACCGAATCCGTGACGATCGGTGGCGCCTACGACGGCTGGCTGGCAACCCGCGAGGGGCCGTTGTTCGGGACTGAGCCGGACGCCCGGGTATGGGCGTTGGCTGGCGACGCGTCCGAACCCGGCGCTCACCCGGTGCTCGACGTCGGCGCCGGCACCGGGCGTAACGCACTTGCGTTGGCCCGACGCGGCCACCCCGTCGACGCCGTGGAGATGAGCCCGAAATTCGCCGACATCATTCGTGCGGAAGCCCAACGCGAATCGCTGCCGGTGCGCGTGCTGGCCGGCGACGTCTTCGAGACCATGGACGGTGTTCGTCGCGACTACCAGATGATCATCCTCGCCGAGGTCGTGCCCGACTTCCGGACGACCGGCGAGTTGCGCGGCATCTTCGAACTCGCCACCGATTGTCTGGGCCCGGGCGGACATCTGGTGTTCAACACGTTCCTGGCACGGCCGGGCTACCTCCCTGACAGCGCGGCACTGGAACTCGGGCAACAGTGCAACACGATGATCTACACCCGGGACGAATTAGCCACGGCCGCATCCGAGTTACCCCTTGGCCTCGCCGGCGACGATTCGGCCTACGAGTACGAGAAGGCCCACCTGCCCGAAGGGGCGTGGCCGCCTACCGCCTGGTTTGATGGGTGGGCCAGCGGTCTTGACGTATTCGACGTCCCGCGTGAGGACTCCCCGATCGAGTTGCGCTGGCTCGTCTACCGGAAGGGCTGACCATGTCCGGGCCGATTCACTTCGTCGAGGCGAACGGGCTCAATTTCGGCTACTTGGAAGACGGTTCGGGTCCACTCGTATTGCTGTTGCACGGGTTTCCGGATACCGCGCACACCTGGGACGACCTGCGCCCCCGGATCGCCGCGCGGGGATATCGCGCGGTCAGCCCATTCATGCGCGGCTACCACCCCACGGGGATCCCCGATCGCGACGCAGACCAAGAGACGTTGGCGCACGACGCTGTCGCGCTGATCGAGGCGCTTGGCGCCAGCGAGGCCATCGTCATCGGCCACGATTTTGGAGCCGGGGCCGCCTACGGCGCGGCGGCGCTGCGGCCCGATCGCGTGACGAAGCTGTTCGCACTCGCCATTCCTCATCCGGCTACGTTGCGGCCCTCGCCGAAAAAGCTCTGGGGAGTCCGCCACTTCGCGGTGTACAAGCTTCCTGGCGCGGCGAATCGCTTTGCGCGCAACGACTTCGCGGCGTTGCCCGCGATCTGCAGGCGATGGTCGCCCACGTGGAGTCCCGACGTGGGCGAATTCGACGCGGTGCGGTCGAGCTTCTCGCGCCGCGCGAGCCTGGATGCGGCGTTCGGCTACTACCGGAAGCTGTCGCCGATACCCAGCGCCTCATTGAAGACGAAGATCACCGTGCCCACCGTGGTGTTCGCCGGGCTCGATGACCCGGTCGCAGAGCCTGCGGACTATCGGAACGCGGCTCGAATGTTCAGCGGCGAATATGTCGTCGAAGATATTGCGGGCGGACATTTCATGCACCGTGAGCACCCCGACGCATTCGCGGAGCGACTCCTGACTCATCTGTGATCGACGTCGCTGCTATCGTCCTGTGCTAATGCCAAAAATGGATCGTCGCACGATGATGTTGATGGTGGGCGTCGGCGTGACGGCAGCCGCGGTGCCCGCCCCGCAGGCCCGGGCATTTCCCCGCCCGCCCGCAGCGCCGGCCGGTGGCTACATCTTCTCCGACGAGTTCGACGGTCCAGCCGGCTCCGCACCCGATGCATCGAAATGGGCGGTGGCGAAGGCGCGCGAGAGCATCAAGGACCCCACCTACTGGGAACTTCCCGAACACATCGGGCAATACCGCGACGATCGTCGCAACGTGTTTCTCGACGGCAAGTCCAACCTGGTCCTCAAGGCCGCAAAGGACGGCCCCACCTTCTACAGCGGGAAGATCCAGAGCCACTGGCGTGGCGGTGTCGGCCACACCTGGGAAGCGCGGATCAAGCTGGATTGCCTCACCCCCGGCAGCTGGCCGGCGTACTGGCTGGGCAACGACGACCAGGGCGAGATCGACATCGTCGAGTGGTACGGCAACGGCAGCTGGCCCTCGGCGACCACTGTGCATGCCAAAGCCAACGGCGGCGAGTGGAAAACCCACAACATCGCCATGGATAGCGCGTGGCACACCTGGCGATGCCAGTGGGACGCGACCGGCATCCGCTTCTGGAAGGACTACGTCGACGGCGCACAGCCTTACTTCGACGTCCCGGCCGATTCGCTACCGGATTGGCCGTTCAACGGCCCCGGATACACGGTTTATCCGGTCTTCAACCTCGCGGTTGCCGGTTCCGGCGGCGGGGATCCCAGCGCGGGCAGCTACCCCTCACAGATGCTGGTCGACTGGATCCGCGTGTCGTGACGCACAGTCTGCAAAGAGCGAAGGTGAGCCTGCACATGCAGGCTCACCTTCGTCACGGCGGCGCGGTCAGAAGTTATTGCAGGTGACAGCGACCTGGTTGATCATCGGCAGGTACTGGTTCGCCTGCGTTGGGAATTGCGCCTGCGCCTGCTGAGCCATCTGGATGCGCTGGGGCGGCGGCGAAGCGAGGTACCTCTGCAGGAAGCCGCTTGCTAGGCCCGAGCTGGTGAGCTTCGTGCCGGAACCCGGTGAGTTCGCATCGAGCGCCCTCACGACTTGGTCGTAGTTGCAGGTGGTGTTGATTGCGGCTGGCGACAAGCCGTCCGCGGAAGCGATCCCCGCACCCGCGATCACCGACAGTGCCAGACCCCCGGCTGCAGCAGCCAGTTTGCTCATTGAACGCGTGACCATATGTGGAGCACCTTCCGGATGACGAATCGCCGAACTTCGGCGTCGAAACCTGAGTTTACCGGAAAGATCCGGAGATCGGCCTTAGCGAGGATTGGACTCATAAACCTCACAGGTCACACCTAGCCCTTCATTGCGCGGGTACTTTTCGGGTATGCCCGACGGCCCGACCCGCAACCACGCGGTGGACTTCTACCGCGTTGCCGGGGTCGTCCTCATCGTGCTGGGACACTGGTTGGCCGGAGCGGTGACCTACAGCGACGGATCGTTCGGTCGGCAAAACCCGCTCGTCGACCAGCCGTGGACGCAGTGGCTGACGTGGCTGTTCCAGGCCGTACCGACGTTCTTTGTGGTCGCCGGTTACGCCGCCGCGGTGTCGTGGACCCATCGGCGGGCCGACAACGAGGTGTCCCGCCAGGCCTGGGTGCGGCGTCGAATCGCCCGGGTGCTGGGACCGACCACGGTGTACGCCGTATTGGTGTCCGCGGTCGTCGTCGTCGTTGACATCGGTGGGGTGGCGAGTTCAACTATCGAGTACGCCGGTTGGGCGGTGGCAATGCATCTGTGGTTCCTTGCCGTCTACCTCATGGTGGTGTCTTTGACACCGGTTGGGATTGCCGGGCAACGCCGTTGGGGGCTGCTGGTTCCCATGGCCTTAGCAATAGCCGTGGCAGCAGTCGACGCTGCCTCCTATGCCGGCCATATCCCTTATGTGGGCTGGCTGAACTACCTGTTCTGCTGGGCTGCGCTCTATCAGCTCGGAATCGCTTGGCAGAAAGGCCTATTGGCGGGAGCCCGTCCCGTAATTCTTGCGGTCGGCTCGACGGGCGCGCTGGCGCTGTTGCTGTGGCTGGGATCGTATCCGGTCAGCATGATCGGAGTGCCCGGCCAAGCCGTGCAGAACACCGAGCCGCCGTCACTGGCGATGCTGGCTTTCGGATGCGCGCAGGCGGGTCTGGTAATCAGCCTCGCGCCGACGCTGAATCGCGCGTTGCGCGGCGGCGCCGTCCAA
Organism: uncultured Actinomycetota bacterium; assembly: GCA_963834615.1. Lineage (GTDB taxonomy): Bacteria > Actinomycetota > Actinomycetes > Mycobacteriales > Mycobacteriaceae > Mycobacterium. Next base: position 284,144 of record CAWICO010000009.1, on the reverse strand, counting down.
CGCCTGCTGGCACGAGCCAACAGCAATGTGATGGCGCTGTACCTGTGGCACATGATTCCAGTCGTGATCGTGGCGATCGTCGGCTACCCGGCCGGGCTGTTGCCACAACCGGTCGAGGGCAGCGCCGAATGGTGGCTCGCGCGGTTGGAGTGGGTACTCGTCCTCAGCCTGGTCACGGCGGTCGAGCTGACGCTGTTGTGGTGGGGGCGAAGCATTTTCGCGACACCACTCCCTTCGCTGAGCGCATTGCGAGGCCGGTGGGCCGAGCCGATCACCTTGGCGGGCGCCGCGCTGGCGGCGTGCGGGCTGGCGTACCTCGCGGCGGCAGGCTTCGCCCCGTATGGGAGCTTTGCCTGGCCGGCCGCCGCGACGTTCGCGGTCGGGGTGCTACTGGTAGCAGTTGCCCCGTCGCGGGTCAGCCCGATGCATTGAGCGCGGACAGCGCCGCGTCGTAATTCGGCTCCTGGGCGATCTCGGACACCAGCTCCGTGTAGGCGACGTTGCCGTCGGCGCCGATCACCACGACGGCGCGGGCGAGCAGTCCGGCGAAGGGGCCATCGGCGATCGTGACGCCGTAGTCCTGACCGAAGTTGTCGCGGAACGCTGATGCGGTTTGCGCGTTCTCGATACCCTCGGCGCCGCAGAATCGCGCCTGCGCGAACGGCAGGTCCTTGGACACGTTGATCACGGAAAGACCACCGGCGGCGGCGCGCTCGTTGAAGGTGCGCACGCTGGTGGCGCAGACGGGTGTATCCACCGACGGAAATATGTTCAGCAACACCGGCTTACCGTCGAACTGATCGCTGCTGACCGCGCCCAGATCGGATCCGGTCAAATGAAAGTCGGGGGCCGAACCTCCCACGGCGGGCAGCTCACCCACGGTGTTGATCGGATTTCCACGCATAGTTATCTGTGCCATGGCCACAGTCTGCCAAGCTGGGAACACCGGTCCTGGGTCGGGGTTCCGATCCGAGTTGCGGCCCCGATTCGCAGGGACTTGCCATGCGGGCGCTACACCCCGCTATATAAGGTTTACGTGTGCCAGAGATCAATCGACGAAACATCATGGTGACGATGGGGCTGGGGGCGCTGACAGCAGCGATGCGCCTCCCCGAAGCCTGGGCGCAACCCTCTCCCCCGGACACACCGTCGGGTCGGATGCCGCCGCCGGCGGCGCCGGCTGATGCCGCGGCCGGGGCCTATGTGTTCCACGACGAATTCGACGGGCCGGCCGGGCAGGGCCCCGACCTGGCGAAATGGTCGGTGCAGACCTGGCAGGACGACGTGTTCCCGCCGGTGGACGGGACGTACCGCGCCCAGAACGTCTTCCTGGACGGGAATTCCAACCTGGTTCTGCGGGCGACCCGAGAAAACGGTGAATATTTCACGGGCAAGCTGCGCGGCAACTGGCGGGGCCCGATCAACACCACCTGGGAAGCTCGGATCAAACTCGACTGTTTATACCCCGGCCTGTGGCCTTCCTTCTGGACCGTCAACGAGGATCCGCAACCGGACGGCGAGGTCGACCTCTTCGAGTGGTATGGCAACGGAGAATGGGCTCCGGGCACCACGGTCCACGCGGCATCCAACGGGAAAACCTGGGAAGGGAAGTCGATTCCCGGGATGGTAGACGACGCTTGGCACACGTGGCGGATGCGTTGGGATGAAGACGGTTTCAAATTCTGGCGGGATTACGTCGACGGTGCAAAGCCGTATTTCAGCGTTCCGCCGAAGCCGATCCACGTGTTCGGGGCGCCTCCTGAAGACAAGCGGTGGCCGTTCGGCAACCCCGGCTACTGGCTGGCGCCGATGTTCACGCTCGCGGTCGGCGGCGTCGGAGCAGGCGATCCCGCCGCAGGGACATTCCCGTGCCAGATGCTCGTCGACTACATCCGGGTCTGGTAGCGATCACCTGACCGCTTCGATCACCTGAGCCAGGTTGAACTGCCAACGCTGCACCAGTCGGAAACCCAGGTCGTGCGGAACTGCGAATGCCGGTGTCGCGCCATAAACCGGGCCGGGCGGAAGCGCCGGACCCTGCTGCCGAGCGGGCACGGACTTATCGGCCTGGGTGATGATCCACACGACGCCGCACCGGCTCAGCGGCTTGGCGACGACCTCGGGGATCAGGTTGGTGTCGAAGACGTGGTTGAGGTCCGTCGCGCGTTGCCACAGGGTGAGGTCGACCAGTCTGCGATATGCATCCGGGCGCGCGGCCATCAACGGGCGCATCGGAGCAGGCATGAACGTGACTGTGTCGTTGACGAGCAAGCAATCCCTGGGTGCTGCCTTCGCGGCAATGAGGTCGGCGACCTGGCTGTAGTCCATTCCGTATTTTGCATACGGGTTACGTTGGGCTAGAACATAAGTCGGTGCAGCCGCGATGGCAAACAGACCGATGAGTGCTGCGGCTATCCACGGTCGAGATGCCACTGCGGCAATGCAGATGCCCAGGATCAGCGCTATTGCCGGTGCGGTGAAGGTCAAGTAACGCGGCGTGTAGATCGGGTGGACGAACGCCGACCAGGCGACGATCAGCGCGGTCGGTATCAGCAGCCAGGCTGTCGCCACGGTCAACAGCTGCCGACCCGAAGCTGTCAGTTGCGCGGATGTGCGGAGCCACAAGACAATCGCCGCTGCGACCACCAGTGCAGACAGCAGCGCGAATGCCGGGCTTCTTTCGAAATACTGTTGAATCGTCACGTCTTCGATCGTCCGGTGCCCGATCGGTGCAATCCAACTGATCTGGTGCGCCTGGCCGGCGGCCGCGACGATAAACGGCGTCATAACGCAACCCGCCACAACCGAGGTGATGGCGAACCGTACGCGCACCGTTTTGCTGCGCTGGAATGCCCAGATGAATGCGACGTGCGCAAACAACAACAGCGCCAAATAGACGTCGAGCAGCATCGAGATCGTCAGAACGATCCCGTAAGACAGCCAGGCCCGACCGTTGTCGCGACGCGTGGCATAGACGAGCAGCACCGTCAGCCACACGGCCGCCATCATCGAAAGGGCGTACGGGCGAGCTTCGATGCCTGCCCACGTCGATCGCGGCAAGATCGCACAGATAACCCCGGAGACCACCGCGGCGTCGCGAGACACGAACTGTCTGCCCAGCACCACCACGCCCGCCGCGGTGCCGCCAACGGCAAGACCGCTCGGCGCGCGGGACCAGAACTCCGTGGGAGGAAAGACGTCAAACCAGCCGTGCATGAGCAGGTAGTACAGGCCCTCAACGAGGTCGACGTTGCCCAGCATCTGCCCCAGCTGATGTAGCGAACGGCTGTATGAGGCCGAAATGGTCGCGGCTTCGTCGTACCAGAAAGAGGGGCGGCCGGCGCAACACAGGCTGACTACGGCAGCCAACACTCCGACAATCAGAGGATCGAGCAGAGTTGTCGGCTGTAACGCTGGGTCGCCGGCGGCCACCGAGTCGTCGAGTGCGTTGCGTTGCGGTTTGCGATCAGTCATCGGGCTCGTCGTTATGTTGCCAGAAGCGCAGCGACGACCTACCGCTAGCGCCGTGCCGGGCGCACTTTGTACGTCGAGGGCCATGAGTGGCGGCTGTCGTCGCCTACCAGCGCGGTGCCCTTGCTGCCGACTTTGACGGCGTACGCCTCCTGGCCTGCGCCGACCTCACGGCTGGCGTGTTCGGTGGCCAGGTAGTAGAGCTCGTCGATGGTGGCTTCGTGGTAGGCGACGAACGTTGTCTTGCGTTCGATATCGGCTGCCCCGGCGGTCATCAGGTCGGGCAGAACCTTCGTCGCGAGCGCCCCCAGCGCCAACAACGAGAACGGGATGATCCAGTAGCAGACGTAGGCCACCGGGCTGCGCAGGTCCTGGATTGATGCATCGGTCCGCGCGACCGGCGGAATCGACGACGAGACGGTCATACCCCCGAAGACGGCGATCCAGATCCGGGTCAGCCGCGAGGTGATCTGCCCGAACACATCGCTGTCGACCACACCCGGAGGCTGGCCCGCCGCGGCGAACTCGTGCACGAACGATGTGCCGGTGAGCATGCCGACGAGTGTGACCAGCAAGATTCCCGCGATGCTCAACGCCAGCGCCCAGCGGTGCACCACCGACGGGCCCGCCACGACCGTCACCGCCGTCACAACCAAGAATGTTGCGCCAGCGCCGAACTCGAGTGTCTGTCCTTGCGTCCGGGTGATGCGGCCAATCGCCAACCCGGCAACGGCGATCGCGAGTGCGACGAGCGCCGCAGCGAGGAACGGTACGTTGCCGACCAGCGTCCAGTAAACGATCCACGGCGCGAAACCAAACAGAATGCCCACGATCGATCAGTGTATGAGCGGCGCCACGACGGTGTCAGGCGGTTAGGTTTTGCGCCAGGTCCCAGGCCGTCGCCGCCATATCGCGATAGCGCTCGCGATATTCGTCGGTACCGGCCCGCGAATCGGCGGCGTTGCCGTCGACGCCCCGCCGCCATACCCCGGCGGTGATCGAGGCCAGCCGGAACATCGAAAACACCACGAAAACTTCCAGTGAGGCTGGGAGCTCTCTGCCGGCGTGGGCGCGATAGCTGTCGAGGAAAGATTGCTGGTCGGGAAGTCCGGTGCCGGTCAAGCTTTCACCCGCGACACCGCTTCGACCGCCCGGTCCGCCCGGCACGTGGTAGGTGACGCAGAAATACCCGAGGTCGGCGAACGGGTTGCCGATCGTCGACAGCTCCCAGTCCAGCACCGCCACCACCCGCGGCTCGGTCGGGTGCAGCAAGACGTTGCCCAGACGATAGTCACCGTGGGCGATGCACGACGGCGCGTCGTCGGGCGGCAGGTGCTCGGGCAGCCACGTCGCCAGCAGATCCATCGCCGGCATCTGCTCCATGCGCGCGGCCTCCCACTGACGGGTCCACAGCGCCACTTGGCGTTGCATATACCCCTCGGGACGGCCGAAGCCTTTAAGGCCGACTGCCCGCCAATCCACCCGATGCAACGTGGCGAGCACCCGGGCGAGATCCTCATAAACCGCCGCGCGGTGCGCGGGTGTCTCGTCGCGCATCACCCGATCCGGAAAGACCCGGCCCGGAACGTGATCCATCACGAAAAACGGTGTGCCTATTACAGATTCGTCGTTGCACAACAGCCGCATACGCGGCACCGGCACGTCTGTATCGGCCAGCGCGGCCATCACCCGATGCTCGCGCTCCACCTCGTGGGCTCGCGGCAGCAGCTTGCCCGGCGGCTTCTTGCGCAGCACGTAGTCGCCGCAGGCAGTGTGCAGGTGAAATGTGGGATTGCTCTGTCCGCCCTGAAATTGGCGGATCTCCGGCTGTCCGTCGAAGCCCGGGAGCTGCCCCCGCAGATACTTCGCCAGCGCGGCTTCATCGATGCGGTGCGCGGGCAGTACCGGCACCAGCTCTGCCATCCCCGCCATAGTGCGGCTCCTCGTCGATACGTGCATGCGCGCGGAGCGTCCGCTCAACCGCTCCCGCGAAACCCTACCGACGAGTGAAAACGCGATAGGCGATATCGGCGTCGTCGCCCCGTCGGTAGGGTCCGAAAGATGGACCTCTCCTGTGCTTTCGCAACTTCATCGGACTCCCCTGCGCACGTTCAATTGGCGGAGACGCTGGGCTACGAGCGAGCGTGGCTGTACGACTCCCCCGCCTTGTACCCCGACGTCTGGATGATCCTGACCCGATGTGCAGAGCGCACGTCGCGCATCGGGCTGGGGCCCGGTGTGCTGGTGCCCAGCCTGCGGCATCCGATGGTCAACGCTGCTGCTATCGCCGAGTTGGCCGACCAGGCCCCCGGGCGGGTCGCGGTCGCCGTCGGATCCGGTTTCACCGGAAGATTCTCGCTGGGCAAGCGGCCCATGCCGTGGCGGCAGGTCGCCGAGTACGTCCGCTGCCTCAAAGCCCTGCTGGCCGGCGACACCGCAGAATGGGATGGCGCCAAGATCCGCATGATGCACCCGAGCGGCTTCGGGGCGACGCGGCCGATCACTGTCCCGATCCTGATCGCCGCGGACGGCCCCAAGGGTCTGGCCGTGGCCACCGAGCTCGGCGACGGGGTGTTCTCGGCCGCCGTACCGCAGCCCGACGCCGTCCGCGCCGCCGACTGGCGGGCGCTGCTGTCCTTCGGGACGGTGCTCGACGACGGCGAGGACCTGACCTCCGATCGAGTTGCCGACGCGGCCGGACCCGGAGCCGTGGTGATGTACCACGCGATCTACGAGCGCGGCGGCGCCGGCGCGGTCGACGCACTGCCAGGCGGGCGCGGATGGCGCGAGGCGATCGAGACGTATCCCGAGAGCGAACGCCACCTCGCCATCCATGAAGGGCATCTGGTGAAAGCCAATGCGCGGGACGAGCCATACGTCGCCGACTTGATTCCGTTGGCCAGCGCCGCCTCGTTGACAGGCACCGCGGAGCAGGTGGCGACGCGCATCGGCGAGTACGCCGGAGCCGGGGTGACCGAAATCGTCTATCAGCCGGCCGGATCCGACATCGAGCGTGAATTGCGCGCTTTCGCATCGGCTGCCGGGCTGACCGGCTGAGGTTTACGGTGTAGCGATGGTCGCCAAAATCATCGTGACGGCGTTGCTCGCAGCGATGTTTGCGTTCGCCGGATTGATCAAGGTAATTGGGGTACGCCAGTCGCTGGCCATCCGCGACCATCTCGGTGTCGACCCGACGCGATGGCGGCTGATCGGGCTACTTGAACTCGCCGGTGTCGCCGGGGTGTTGGCGGGCCTGAAGTGGGCGCCGATCGGTATCGCGGCGGCGATCGGACTCACGCTACTTATCTTGGGAGCCATCGTCTTTCATGTGCGGGCATCGGACAGTGTGGCCGACACCGCCCCCGCGGTGATCGGTCTCGGTCTGGCCGTCGCGACCGTCATCCTGCAATCGGTGTAGTCGCGCTTCGTCGCTGGCGCCGCCCGGGCGCCACTTGTAAGCTGGGCTAAATGAATGACGTCGTCGTCGCCGGGGCCGGCCCGAACGGCCTGATGCTGGCCCGCGAGCTCGGCCTGTCCGGTATCCGGCCGATCGTGCTGGACCCGCTCCCGGGACCCAGTCCCGAGCCGCGCGCCAATGGGGTTACCGGCCAAGGGGTTCGGATCCTCGACCACCGCGGCTTTTACAGCGAACTGTCAGGCACGGCTGAACCTCCTCGGCCGAACCCGTGGTCGATGTTCGCGGCCTTCATGTTGGATCTCTCCGATGTCGCCGATTCCCAGATTTTCATGATTCCTGTCCAGCAGCCACGGCTGGTCCAGGCTCTCGCCAAGCGAGCCACTGACGACGGCGTCGACATTCGCTGGGGCCATCGGCTGGCGGATTTCGATCAGAACGCTGACGCGGTGACCGTGCACGTCGACGGACCGGATGGCCCCTATGAGCTTTCGACGCGCTATCTCGTCGGCGCTGACGGGGGCACCAGCACCACCAGGAAACTCGCGGGCATCGAGTTTCCCGGAATGACGTCGCACGACGCGGTTGCCCGGATGGCATTCGGAGTGGTGCCGCCTGACGACTGGGTCGATCCGGCTAGCGGGGCGCTCGACATACCCGGATGGGGACGGGTTCCGCCGACGCCGTTCTACCGCGCCGAGCGCGGTATCTTCGCCTGCCGCCGGCTGGGTGATCGCGCGATTGTCATGACGCTCGAGTTGGACCCGTCGGCGCGAGAGGACTCCGTCGAGGAGCACGGTGACGAGCCGCCGGTGAGTCTCTCCGAGATCGAGGCCAGCGTGAAGCGCGTGCTGGGGGCCGATCTGCCGCTGCGGCCGGTGTCGCCGGACGCAACGCAGGATCTGCGCCGCTTCTACGGCATCAACTCGCGAATCGCGTCGCAATACCGGGCAGGGCGGGTGTTCTTGGTCGGCGACGCCGCGCACGTCCACTCCCCGCTGGGTGGGCCGGGGCTGAATCTCGGGCTGCAGGACGCGGTGAACCTCGGCTGGAAACTGGCCGCGGTCATCGCCTGGGGTGCCGAGCCTGCGCTGCTCGATACGTACGAAGCAGAGCGCCGGGCTGCCGCCAAGCGGGTCATTATGCACAGCCGCGCCCAACTGGCGCTATCCAGGCCCGGAACCGAAGTCACTGCGCTGCGCGAACTTTTCGCCGAATTGTTGACCGAGCCCGCCGTCGTCCGGCGGCTCAGCGACATGGTGTCCGGCGCCGAGAACCGGTACGCGGCGGGTCCCGATGCGCATCCGTTGGCGGGACAGTGGGTGCCCGATATCGCCGTCGAGAACGGCGACGGAGTGCAACGGGTAGCCGAGCTCGCTCGCACCGGTCGGCCGCTGTTGATCGATCTGACTCAGGACGCCGTAGTCGCTGCCGCGAGTTCTGCTGTCGCAGAACGGGTTACCATCGCCACGGGACGGGCTGTCGGTGATGTCTCAGCGACCGCGCTACTGGTTCGCCCGGATGGCTATGTCGCGTGGGCCTCGTCGGCGCCGAGGCCCGACACCGACGAACTTCGGCGCGTTCTCGCGCATTGGGGTATTGAGACGCGAAAGTCGGCTATTTCGAGCTGAGTTCGTCCTGATATTTCTTGGTCATATGCTCGACGGCCTGATTCTGCGATTGCGCCAACCCTTCTCGCGCCGCGCTGGCGCGCGCGGCCGCATCCAGTGTCGGCTGCGCCTGGCCCTGGAAATGTGGAATCACTTCGGCGGCAATCAATTCGGCGGAGCGCTTGGTCGCCGCCGGGTTGGCCCACTCGTGACCCATCTGCAACATGCAGCCGAACCCGCCGGATTGGTCCCACATGCGCTGCACCTGCTCTCGCGCCCGCTCCGGCGACCCGATCACGCCTGCGCCGTTCTCGTTGATCACGTCGATCATCTCGTCGATCTGCTCGCCCGGCATCGTCATCTGCGGGAACGCGGCGACTTTCTGGAAGTAGTTGAACCACGGCGCGAGGCCGAACTTGACGTCTTCGCGGGCCTGCTCGTCGGTTTCGGCGACGTGGAACGGGCTGACCAGGCTCCAATTTCTCCGGTCCACCTTGGTGCCGAACACCGCAGCGCGCTCTTCGACGATGTCCCAGTGATACTGCAGCGCGTTGAAGCCTTCGATGGTCAGCGTCGCCCCGATGGAAAGCAGGCCGATCCCGTGCTTGCCGGCCAGCCGCGCCCCGGTCGGCGATGCGACCGCGGCCACCGCCAGCGGAATGCCGCCGTCGGAATACGGGGCGAGCTGCAACTTCGCGTCGTGCAACTCGTGGGTGGGGGTTTTGGCCGAAACGGTCTCCCCCGCCAGCAGCCGGACCACGATGTCGAGGTTGGTTTCGAGCAGCTCGCGGGTGTCAGTGGGATTGAGCCCGATCATCGCCGAATCGGTGGGCAGTGAGCCCGGTCCGACTCCGCCGATAACCCGACCGTGCGTCAGATGATCGAGCAGCATCAGCCGGTCCGCGACCCACAGCGGGTTGTGGTACGAGAGTGAAACGACTCCGGTGCCGAACCGAATCCGCTTGGCGCGCTCGGCCGCCGCGGCGATGAAGATCTCCGGCGAGCTGATGATCTCGCTGCCCGCCGAATGGTGCTCGCCCAGCCAGACCTCGTCGTAGCCCACCGCGTCTAGGTGCTCGATGAACTCGAGATCACGCTGCAGCGCCAGTGTCGGGTTGGTTCCCGCGCGGTGAAACGGTGCGATGAAGTACCCGAACCTGAGCTTGGTCATTGCGGTCCCCTAGCAATCGAGTTGCGGAGAACCTTAAACCTCTCAGACGCTTCGGGTTAGCAGTTTCCCGCCACGCCCGGTGACGGTCTAGCCGCCACCGCAGCCGACGCCGGGGATGCAGCCACCGCCACCACCGGGGCCGCCGCCGCCGCAGCCCACGCCGGGAATGCAACCGCTGCCACCGCCCGGTCCGCCGCCGCCGGTCGGACCGCCGGGGATACTGCCGCTGCCGCCGCCCGGCCCACCGCCGCCGGTCGCGCCGCCCGGGATGCTGCCGCCGCCGCCGTTCGGTCCGCCACCGCCGGTCGCGCCACCGGGCCCACCGCCTCCGCCACCGGGGGGCACAGTCGTCGTCGTAGTCGTGGTCGTCGTGGTAGTGGTGGTGCTGCTGGTCGTGGGCCCGCCTTTATCGCCGCCACCACAACCAACCGCCAGCACGAGCATGGCCGCGCCACCAAACAACGCCACCGTTGTCCGCAAGTCAGACTTCATCCACATCCCCCAAACCTAGTCCGGTGCGAGGTACCCGGTGCGGGATCGGGTGAAACGCGTTGAGTGACTGCGGAATTTGCCACGGCGGCGACGGCTCAGCTCCGCCTGGCCAGCTGTGCGTGGATCAACGGAGCGATCTTCTCCGCCATGTACGCATGCCCCGCGTCGTTGGGGTGCACGCCGTCCGGGCCGATCAGGTCGGGCCTATCGACGAACCAGCCCTCACTGATGGGGTCGATGAACGTCGCCCCCGCTTCGTTCGCCTGCCCGCTGAGAATGTCGCGGACGTAAAGCAGGTCAATCGGCGGATCGACGGTCGGCCACGGCGGGCCGATCACCAGCAACTTGGACGAGGGTGCGATACGGCGGGCCAGATCGAACGTGTCGTGCGCCATGGCCGACATTTGCGCGGGATCCACTCCGCGGTCGTTGCGCGAGCCGAAGAACACCACGAGAGCGTCGTCGGGATGGACGGCTCGGTTGGTCAGGTCCTCGAATAAGCCGCCGTGGTCACCGCGGACGACGTAGCCGGCCCGTCCCTCCGGTGCGACGTCGGGCACGACCTGCATGCCCTGACGTGACAGTGCGAGCCAGGCGCGATTGGTCCAGGCGCTGGGCCCCCAACCGCCTTCGTCAGTGCCGGTGGTGTAGGAGTCCCCGACCACCGCGACGTGATCGATCGGGGTGCCTCGCGCCACTAGCTGATAGGGCCGCGGCGGCATCGGACGGTGGCCGACCAGTCCGGCCACAACAGCAACGGAGACGACTAATGAGGCCACCTGGCCTACCGCGACCTTCACTGCCTACCACCCCCGTACCTGTAAAAGCGGCATCATAAAAGTACAACGACGAATCGCTGTACGCATGCTGGTGAACCCCCCACTGTCTCGACGCTGAGCCCGACGCTGGAGGTCTCGCGCCACCCGGCATCGTACTTGATCAGTGTGTGGCACAGCATTGTTCGCGTTGCCAAGCTGTATCAGCCTGCGCGCGCCGACCGCGGTTTCGGTCGCGCCTCGTGAGCCCCGTCGATCGACTGCAGCCTGCCGCCCGCCGCGTGCGCCGCCGGATCGGGCTCGGCCTTGGCGCCTTTGACGTCGACCATCTTGCGCATCCATCGACGCGCGGGCTCCTCGACAGAGTGATAGAGCGCCATCGCCGCGACGAAGGTGATTGCCAACACTCCGGCCAGGATCAGCTTCCCGTCACTGCCCAGCAGCGTGAGCTGGAACTGTTCGGTGGTCCAGATCCACGACGTGTGCACGAGCTCGTGCACCATGTAGAGGCAGAACGAGACTTGCCCGCCGTAGACCATGACCCGAGTGGACAGCAGCGCCGGCAGGCTGCCGGTGCCGATCGCCAACGTCATGACCAGCGGGACGAACAACACGTCGACCAGCCCGGCGGTGTCCGTCACGCCGTGCAGCGGGTGCGCATCGAAGAGATACAGCAAGCCCACAACTCCCGCGATGAGCAGAACCGAGACGTAGCCGGCGCCACGCCGCCCGCGGTCCGACGGCCGCAACCGTGTGACGGCAGCGGCGATCAGCGCGCCGGCGGTGAACTGCATGACAATGCGGGGCAGCCAACTCCAGGGCGTATAGAACTGGCCGCTCACCAGCAAGAGCACCACCGGCGGTAGCGTCGCGACGACCGCCAGCCATATCAGGGTGCGTGCTCTGGTGGCGTACGCCAACCGAAAGATCACCAGCACCAACACGCCGAACAGAAGATAGGCCAACCACTCGGCGCTGATCGACCATGCCGGACCGTCCCAGCTGGAATTGTCGAAGAACGGCTGGAACCAGAGCTGGACCAACAGCACCTGGCGTACGTAGCTGATCGCGTTGAACTGCGCCAGATCCTGCCACGGGACGTGGCCGACATGCAGAGTGAAGATCACCCACAGGGCGGCCAAGTGCAGGGTGACCAGATACACCGGCCACACTCGGGCCAGCCTCAGCCACAGGAAGTGCACCGTGGCGCGCGTCGACCAGGACCCGCCCATCCTGTCCAGGTAGTTCCAGGTCAGTACGAACCCACTGAGGATAAAGAACAGGTCCACGCCCTGAGCGCCGCAGTTGAGTACCGGCGAGAGTGCGTCGCGGAATCCGGGTACCGCGTCGCGCAGCAACGGGCGGAAATGAAAGAGCACGACCCAGACGGCGGCGACGATGCGAAGTCCCGTGAGGGCCTTGATCTCTCCGGTGCGCACAGAATTCTTTCCGTAAAGCCGGTGGTGCGTCATCCACCACGACTGCATCATCACGGGCGTCTGGCAGGTTATCAGCGCAGTCGGTCGATCGCGAGCGTTGACCCGGTGTGGCTGGGCCGCAATACGGCCGCATTGCCGCAGGCAGGGCTCTTACGAGCGGCGTGGGGCGGATGTGGTGAAGCGATCAATTCCCAGCTGCCCTCGGCGCGTCTAGCGTCGACATCACCACCGCAGCCGATCACGGAGAAGGCCATGCCGCTGTTGTACGTCGACCTCATCGAGGGTCGCGCACCCGCCGAGATTCGGGCGTTGCTGGATGCCATTCACGAGGCTGTTGTCGAGGCGTTCGGAGTGCCGCCACGCGACCGCTACCAAGTGGTGCGGACTCACCCGGCGCACGAGATCGTGGTCTGGGATACCGACCTGGGGATCGACCGGTCGTCGCGGCTCGTGGTGTTGCACGTGGTGAGCAGGCGCCGTTCGACCGAGATGAAGCAGCGGTTTTTCGAGCTGGTGGCCGGCAATCTCGCCAGGCGGTGCGGACTCGATTCGGCAGATCTGGTCGTCTCGATCACCGACAATGGCGACGACGACTGGTCTTTCGGCTACGGCAGAGCGCAGTTCCTGACGGGAGAGCTGAGTTGAAAACCCGTCTCACCGAGTTCTTCGGTATCAAACACCCGGTTGTGTCCGCGCCGATGGCACTGATTTCGGGAGGCCGGCTTGCGGCGGCCGTGACAGCCGGCGGTGGTCTGGGCCTCATCGGCGGTGGTTATGGCGATTCGGACTGGCTCAAGCGCGAGTTCGCCCTGGCCGACGGGACGAGGGTTGGGTGCGGATTCATCACCTGGAGCCTGGCCCGCACGCCCGAGTTGCTCGACGAGACGTTGCAATGGCGACCGGCGGCGATCATGTTGTCTTTCGGTGCCCTGCACCCATTCGCCGAGCGCATCCACGCGGCCGGGGTTCCGCTGATCGCACAGGTTCAGACTCTCGAACACACCCGTCAGGCTCTGGACGCCGGCGCGCAGATTCTGGTCGCACAGGGCGGCGAGGCGGGCGGTCACGGAATGACTGCCCGCTCGACTTTCACGCTGGTGCCCGACGTCGCTGATCTTGCCGCGCAACGTGCGCCCGACACACTCGTGCTGGCTGCCGGCGGCATCGCCGACGGGCGTGGACTTGCGGCGGCACTCGTGCTGGGCGCCGATGGCGCGGTGCTGGGCACCAGGTTCTGGGCGTCGCCAGAGGCGCTGGTGTCTCCGCGAGCACACGAGCGGGGCCTTCGAGCCGGCGGCGACGATACCTACCGCACTCAGGTCTACGACGTTGTGCGGCAACTGGACTGGCCACCGGAATACAACGAGCGCGCGTTGAGCAATCCGTTCCTCGACGGCTGGCACGGCAACGAGGCCGAGCTGATGGCGTCGTTGCCCGAGGCGATCAGAACTTTCGAAGCCGCTGTCGCCGCGGAGGATTTCGAGGCCGCCGCCATCCTTGTCGGCGAGTCGATCGGCCGCATCGACACCGTGCGCCCGGCAGCCGACATCGTGGCGGACATAGCCGCGGAAGCGGATCGAATCCTGAACCGAACCAACAGCTTCTGAAAGGCAGGGCAACGAAAAGTGGACCTCGCATCGGTCGATGAATTGCTGACCACCACCCGTTCGGTACGCAAACGCCTCGACCTGACCAAGCCGGTCGGCCGTGAGGTGATCCTGGAGTGCATCCAGCTCGCGATGCAGGCGCCCACGGCGAGCAACGCGCAAGACTGGCGATGGCTGGTGATCACCGACGCCGCCAAGCGCGCCGCGATCGCCGACATCTACCGCAGCATTGGCGCTGAGTATCTCGCCAGCGCCGCCGAGGACGCGTCCGATCCACAAACCCAACGCGTGTACGCCAGCGCATTCAGCCTGACCGACACCCTGGCCCAGGTTCCTGTGCATGTGATCCCGTGCCTGGAAAACCGCATCGACAACTCCAACACGCTGACCGCCGCGTCGGCCTGGGCGTCGATCATTCCGGCCGGCTGGAGCTTTCTGCTCGCGCTCCGGTCGCGCGGTCTCGGATCGGTGTGGACGACAATGCATCTCGCCAAGGAGCGGGAAGTGGCTGAGCTGCTGGGGATTCCGTCCACCGTCACTCAGGCCGCTCTGTTTCCGGTGGCCTACACGATCGGTACCGATTTCCGGCCGGCCTCACGGCCACCGGCTGAGACCGTGACGTTTTGGGATGGCTGGGGACACAGCTGACGACCGGTCGTCGAAACAGCCCGGAAACATACTTCGAAAATCATTTCTTAGCGAAGTATTAAACGCTGCTCCCAGTGACCTTAAAGTAGGCAATTAGCGTCTCAAAGTGTTGGGGTCACTACTCAACACATATTGCCTAACAGCTTTAGTGAACGGGGGCGCTCTGATGAACGAACCGGTGAACACCGCAGCCACCTACCTGGCACCCCGGCGAGCCCACGTCCCGTTCGACTGCGACGGTGCTGCAGTGCGGGCGCAGTGTCGCCACCTGGCCACTGTCGTCACGGTCAGCGGTGCAGTCGACACCAACAATGCCGATCGGGTAGGCGAATACGCCAAACGCTTCATGCTCTCCGACACCCCGTTTGTGCTGGACCTGTCCGGCGTGGAGACCTTCGCCCCGCAAGCCGTACGACTTCTGCACAGCGTTGACGCCGCGTGCAGCGCGGCCGGTCTCGAGTGGGCGGTCATCCCCAGCCAGGCGGTCAGTCTGACGCTGCTGGTCACTCACGAGGACGTCACCTTCCCCACCGCGGAGTCGGTGCACGAGGCGCTGCACTACTTCGCCGAGGCGACCACGGCGCGCCGTCATCTGCTGCTGCCACTGCTGCACAAAACCGCTTAACCGCGAAATTGCTCCCGTAAGCGCTTTCCTCAAGCCCGTATGCTGCTATTTGTGATGTCCAAATCAACCTCGGTCGCCGCTGCGGCGCTTGTCGTGCTGGGCTGGGCGGCCTCCGCCGGTCTCGCCAGCGCTGACCCGCCTGCGCCGTCCCCGGCTCCCGCGCTGCCGCCCGGGCACCCGGCCGTTCCGGCCGATGGACCGAAGACGACGATCGACCACGACGGTGTGTTCAACGTGGGCACCGACATCGTGCCCGGCACGTACACCTCGGCCGGTCCGATCGGCACCGGGGTTTGCTATTGGAAGCGGCTCGGCGACGACGCCAAACAGCCGCTCGACAACGCCATGAGCAAGAAGCCGCAGATCGTGAAGATCGACCCGACCGACAAGACGTTCAAGACGGATGGCTGCCAGGCCTGGCAGAAGAACGATGCGGCGGTTCCTGATCCAGGGAAGTCGCCGGAACAGGCCTCGCTGGGGCTGGGAATACTCAATTCGCTGATCGGCGGAGGCAGCGGTTCACCGCCCCCGGCCAGCGCACCGCCGCCGGGCGGCGCTCCCTCGGCGCCTGCTCCCCCAGCGCCGAAGCCCTGATTTAGTCGCAGGGACACCGCAGGGTATGGAGATCGTCGAATACGCCGCGGGTCGGCTGGCGGATGTTGTCGGCCGGCCTTCGCAACCGACAGTTCTGCTGTGGCACGGGCAACAGGCCGACGCGCGCGCATCGGTGCGGCCGCTTGTCGGGCTGCTGTCTGATCTCGGCTTAGGCGTCGTTGCTCCGGACTGGAACTCCTCCGCAAAGGACGGCGGACGCGCCGACCTGCTGAACTCGGTGCAATTCACCCGCGATCGAGTCGACGATCCGGATGGTGTGGTGCTTGTCGGCTGGTCGATGGGTGGGGTGGCCGCGGCGGGTCTGACCATCCAGGCGCAACAGTTCGGTGTCCAGTTCGCGCATACCGTCTGTCTGGCCGGCGCGTTCATGGTGGCCGACCCGATCTCCGGGAACGTCCCGGCGACCCAACTGCATGGGGCTGGAGCACGCTCCCCGTTCACGCTCTTGACCGGCGTATCGGATCGCGTCATCCCGGTCGCGGCGGCCCACGAATTCGCTTCGGCGTTGCGGAACAACGACTGGCCGGTGGAGGTGGCCGAGTTGCCAGCCGACCACGGCTCGATCGCCGGCGCGGTATACGACGCGGAGGCCGGTCGCTACTCGGCGGCCACCGATTCGACGACCCTAGCCGTCGCAGCTGACGTCGCGGCTCGTATCGCCGCCGCCGACCGATCGAGTCGGTGACTGGGTCAGCCAGTCGCGCAGCTTCGCGTAGACCGACGGGTGGTTCAGCAAGTCGAAATGGTGCAAGCCGCTCAGCGTCAGGCCGTGCTCGGTTTCGAACGGGATGCTGCGCAACTTACCTTGACCTGCAGCGCTTTTCGAGCGCACCAGATGATCGCCGGCGATGATACCGAGCAGTGGTGGCGCGACCGTGGACGCCACGAAGTGATAGGTCGCGTGCGGTAGAAACGGCGTCTCCTGGCAGCGGTCTCGCAGAAACTCGTCCGGGTCGGCGTCGCGCCAGTCCTCATCGAGGCACGCGCCGTAGCGCAGATCTTTCACCCCGTCGCTGCGGGCATTCAAAAAGGCTGCGATAGCACGGGTTTCGGGTAACTTGGCCAGAGCCCACGATGCGGCGTTCACCCCTTTCTCGATATCGGCGCCCAGATGCGGCGAACCTAGGCACACGACACGACTGACGAAGTCGGTCCATGCGAGTTGCTGCTGGGCGCCGTAGTGGCAGGCGCTGCGCGCCACCAATCCACCCATCGAGTGGCCCACCAGGACCAGCTCGGTGATGGGCACCGGCCACTGGTCATGCAGCAGGTCGAGTATCTCGGCCAGCGTCCGGCCATTGACCGAGATGTGCAGCCCGGTGTTGTACCGCAACGTAATTGGGGTGAAGCCCAGGTCTGCACGCAACCGTTCGCCATAGCTGCGGCGGTCATCTCCTTGGCGCGGCCGCCGCGACCACGACCGTTCGGTCAGGCACCAGCCGTGCACGAAGACAACGACGCGGCCGGTCGCCGCGGGAAAGGCCGCAGAGAGGGAGTCGGCCGTCAGCGCAACCGATTGGCCGTCGAGCCGAATCATCATCGCGCCGGCAAGCGGATTCGCGTGGTCGGTCAACTCGTCGCCGTAGATGCCGTTGACCGCGGCGATGGTTGCGGCGACGGAATCGGTGCGTGACTCCAGAGCCTCGTCGGCCTCGTTGCCCCAGATCTCGGCGGCGACGGCGCCTGCGGCGCGGGTCGCACCGCGAAGTCCGCGGTCAACGCCGCCGTAGACCGCCTGCGTCAGCCCGTCGTGGATCGCCCTGGTCGGTGTCGCCGCGGGGCCGATGAATCCGAAGACGCGCCCGGCGATCCCGGCGTGCATGCCCCGCACCAAGGTGGTCAGCACCGATGAGGCTTCGGCCGCCAAATCGCCGACGGCCCGGATATCGCTACGCTGCATGTCGCCCCCTTTGGGTGAACGCGTGTCAAAATGACTCGACAAGTCATCTAGCTGCCCAAATCCGCGCGACGAAGCCGGGTCTGAGCTGTCGGTTTGTTCACTCAGTATACAAACGTTTACTGTAAGTGTCAGGTTGTCAGCTGTGGTAGACGATGACGCATCAACCCGAGCACTAGGAGCCCTGATGGACGCCGCCTTCTCGTTGGAGTTGTCCGATGAAGTAGTGCAGGTGCGCGACTGGGTACACGAATTCGCCGACACGGTGATCCGTCCAGCGGCCGCCGAATGGGACGAGCGCGAAGAGACCCCCTGGCCGATCATTCAAGAGGCCGCCAAAGTCGGGCTCTACACGCCGGACTTGTTCGCCCAGATGGCCGGCGAATCAAGCGGGTTGGGTATGCCGACGGTGTTCGAAGAAATGTTCTGGGGTGACGCCGGAATCGCGCTGTCCATCATGGCCACCGGGCTGGCCGCGGCCTCTCTGGCCGGCAACGGCACGCCCCAGCAGATCGGCGAGTGGCTGCCGCAGATGTTCGGCAGCCCGGGTGACCCGAAGCTCGCCGCGTTCTGTTCCTCGGAACCCGGCGCCGGCTCTGACGTCGGAGCTGTCCGCACCAGAGCCAGGTACGACGAAGCCGCCGACGAGTGGATTCTCAACGGCACCAAGACGTGGGCGACCAATGGCGGGATCGCCAATGTCCACGTCGTGGTGGCGTCGGTGGAACCCGAGCTGGGCACCCGCGGGCAGGCGACGTTCATCATCCCGCCCGATACCAAGGGCCTTTATCAGGGCCAGAAATTCAAAAAGCACGGCATCCGGGCGTCGCACACCGCCGAAGTGGTGCTCGACGACGTCCACATTCCCGGGGAGCTGATCCTCGGCGGCCGGGAGAAATTCGAAGGCCGGATCGCCAAGATCCGCGAAGGGCACCGCACCTCGAGCCAGGCGGCGATGATGACGTTCGAGCGGACCCGTCCCACGGTCGGCGCGATGGCTCTGGGAATCGCCCGCGCCGCTTACGAATACGCGCTGGACTATTCACTGCAGCGCGAACAGTTCGGCCGCAAGATCGCCGAGTTCCAGGCCATCGCTTTCAAGTTGGCCGACATGAAGAGCCGCATCGACGCATCCCGGATGCTGGTGTGGCGGGCTAGTTGGATGCAGCGAAACAACAAGGCGTTCAACTCGGCTGAGGGTTCGATGGCGAAGCTGTACGCCAGCGAGACCGCGGTCTACGTCACCGACGAAGCGATCCAGATTCTTGGCGGCAACGGTTATACCCGCGACTATCCGGTCGAGCGCATGCACCGAGATGCCAAGATCTTCACCATCTTTGAAGGCACTAGTGAAATTCAGCGACTCGTCATCGCGCGGGCGCTGACCGGTCTGCCGATTCGCTGATCTTGGAGCGCCGCTGTCGCAGACGTGCTTGCGCTTCCTTGAACGACGCCGCTGCCTCTCGGTCCACCTGTTTGGCCTTGTCGTAGATCTCGGTGGCGGCCCTGAGGTCCCGCTCCGCGTCTTCGACATTCCGCCGGGTCTCGTCATAGCGCCGCCGCGCCGCGGCCAATTCTTTCTTCGCGTCGGCCAGTTGACTTTCAGCTCGTCGCGGCGCTGCACCCGTATCGCCGGTGGTATCTGCCGATTTCGCCGTGGCCGCCCGATTGGTCGTCGACACCGGCGCCGCCGCGCCGAAGCCGCCGAAGCCGGTCCACCGCTCCGCCTTGGATAGCCGACCGAGTTCGGCGGTGACCCCGCTGTCGGCGATCGCGGCCTGCAACGTGCCGGTGACGTCCTCACGTACCGCGGCCGACGGGTTTTTCACGTTGGCGCCCTGGAAGGCGGCACGGACGAGCTCGTCGACGATATGACGTTGCTCGGTCGAGAGCCTTCGGATGCGTTCGCCATCCATGGCGGCGTGCGCATCGCGCAGCCGAACCCCGAGGTCGCCCAGTCGCTGCTTGATCTCCTTGCGCTGCAGCACAAGCAAGTTGACGATCCATGCGGCGGTGGTCGGTTTGCGGACGGCAGAAATCCGGGTGGCAGCGGCCGCGTCACCGCGCTGCCGTGCCGCATCGGTGAGCTTTCGGCGCAGCGCGGTGAAGCCATCCGGCTTGACCGAGTACAGCTTGTCCAGCTCGTCGTCGGACATCAGATAGTGACGGAGTCTCCGCGCCCGAGTTCGATGACTCGGTCTGCCATCCCACGCTGTTTCATCTCACCAGTGAAGTCGGCAAGTGGTGAGGCGAACACTGTGTAGTCGTCGAAATGCACCGGAATCACTTTGGGCAGGTTCAGCATCTCGACCACGTCGGTGCCCTGGCGTCCGTCCATGGTCACCGTCAAGCCGAAGGGCAGCCGCCGTCCTGCCGGCAGCCGGGTGCCACCCAGGTGTAGGACGCCGGCATCGATCGCCTTGAACCGCACCGGAATCTCCTTGAGCTCTTCGACCAGCAGTGTGTCGCCCGAGATGTACAGCCGTCGACGTGCCGAACCGTCTGCCGATTCGAAATCCAGCATGGTTCCCATCACCGGAGGCAGCAGTCGATTCACCGGCAGCGGTGCATGCCGGCCTGGCATTGAGGTCAGCGTGAGCCTGACATCGCGCGTGCTGATGGTGTGGGCCTGCCAGGTGGACAATCCCAGCGCGTTACCGAACCCCCGACGGCCCAGACGCTTGGCGGCATGCGGAGTGGTGATGACCGGCAGGCTGTGGTCGAGTTCCTTCTGCGCGACGCGGTCCCAGTGGTCACCGTGCATATGCGACAACACGATCGCATCCAGCGGCGGCAACTGGTCGATTTGCAGCGCAGGATTATGGCGGCGTTTGGAGACCAGACCGTATCCGAGGTAGGCGCGCTGCCCCTGATGGAGAAAGTTGGGATCGGTGAGCAGCGTCAGCCCGCCGGCCGAAACCAGCGTGGTGGCGTTGCCGATAAAGGTGATGCGGATATCCACCTACAGCGATTACCCGCAACATCGCTGTTCGATACGCAACCATTCAGTGGGCCGTAGCGTGGGCCTCGTCGCGGACGGCAAAGGCAACGCTGTTGGCGTATCGCGATTTGAGCCGAGCTCGTCCGTGTAACACTGCGTTCATGGTCTACGCAATTGCCCGGCCCAAGCTGGAAGGCAACATCGCGGTCGGTGACGATCGTCAGCTGGGGTTTGCCGAGTTCGGTGATCCGCAGGGACGCGCCATCTTCTGGCTGCACGGCACCCCTGGTGCGCGACGGCAGATCCCCGCCGAGGCACGGGCCTACGCCCAGGAGAATCACGTCCGCCTGATCGGCATCGACCGACCGGGCATCGGGTCGTCCACGCCGCACCAGTATGACGCCGTCATCGACTTCGCCGATGACCTGCGCACGGTGGCCGACACCCTGGGCATCGACAAGATGGCCGTGATCGGTCTGTCCGGCGGCGGCCCGTACACGCTGGGGTGTGCGGCCGCGATGCCCGATCGGATCGTCGCGGTCGGAGTGCTGGGCGGCGTGGCCCCCACAGTCGGCGCGGAGGCGATCAGCGGCGGACTGATGTCACTCGGCTCGCAGGTGGCGCCGCTGCTCAAGGTAGCCGGACTCCCGATCCGCTTGGCGGCAGCCGGCTTCATCCGCCTGCTGAAGCCGGTCGCCGAGCCCGCGCTCTACCTCTATGCACGGGTCTCCCCGGAGGGCGACCGGCGGCTGCTGGTGCGCCCGGAGTTCAAGGCGATGTTCCTCGACGACCTGCTCAACGGTTCCCGCAAACAACTGTCTGCCCCGTTCGCCGATATCATCGTCTTTGCGAAGGACTGGGGATTCCGATTGGACCAAGTGAAGATTCCGGTGCGCTGGTGGCACGGCGACCGCGACCACATCGTGCCGTTCGCCCACGGGCAACACGTCGTCAGCAAGTTGCCCGATGCGGTGCTCACCACACTTCCCGGGGAAAGTCACCTCGCCGGACTGGGCTTCGCCGAGCAGATCCTGCGCACCATGACTGAGCTCTGGGACGACATCGAGAAGACCTGATTTCTGTCCGGCCGCACGGTTAGATGGTGCGGGTGCCGCGAAACCAGCCGCTCAACGCCGACCAGCGCAACTCGTTCATCGCAGCGCTGCTGGGTTGGACGATGGACGCCTTCGACTATTTCCTCGTCGTGCTCGTCTATGCCGATATCGCCAAGACTTTTCACCACACCAAAGCCGAAGTCGCTTTCCTGACCACGGCCACCCTGCTCATGCGCCCGGTGGGGGCATTGCTGTTCGGCCTGTGGGCCGACCGGGTCGGCAGGCGACTGCCGCTGATGGTCGACGTGGTGTTCTATTCGACGGTCGGCTTTCTGTGCGCCTTCGCGCCGAACTTCACCGTGCTGGTGATCCTGCGACTGCTGTACGGCATCGGCATGGGCGGCGAATGGGGTCTGGGCGCCGCACTCGCAATGGAGAAAGTGCCTGCCGAGCGTCGCGGATTCTTCTCCGGTCTGCTGCAAGAGGGCTACGCATTCGGGTATCTACTGGCGACGGTGGCATCGCTGCTGGTGATGGACTGGCTGGGGTTGTCATGGCGCTGGCTCTTCGGACTGAGCGTCATACCGGCGCTGGTCAGTCTGATCATTCGGTACCGCGTAAAAGAGTCCGAGGTGTGGCAAGCCGAACAGAAACGAATGCGGCTGACCCAGACCAGAATTCGTGATGTGCTGCGCGACGCCGCCATCGTCCGTCGGTTCATCTATCTGGTACTGCTGATGGCGGCGTTCAATTGGATGAGTCACGGGACCCAGGACGTATACCCGACGTTCCTGTCGGCCACCCACAACGCCGGCGCGGCGCTCTCGCACATGACCGCCAAGTCGATCGCGGTGGTCTATAACATCGGGGCGATAATCGGCGGGCTGCTGTTCGGCTCGCTCTCGCAACGGTTCGGCCGCCGCCACACTGTGGTGTTCTGCGCGGTGCTGGGGTTGCCGATCGTGCCGCTGTTCGCCTATTCGCACACCGCCGCGATGCTCTGCCTCGGCTCGTTTTTGATGCAGTTCGCCGTGCAGGGTGCGTGGGGTGTCATACCGGCGCATCTCACCGAAATGTCACCGGACGCGATCCGCGGCTTCTATCCGGGAGTGACCTATCAGCTGGGCAATCTCATCGCCGCGTTCAATCTGCCCATTCAAGAACGGCTGGCCGAAGCGCGCGGATATCCCTTTGCCCTGGCCGTGACGATCGGACCGGTTCTGATCGCGGTGGCCGTCCTGACGGCGATCGGCAAGGAGGCCACCGGAATTCAGTTCGGCACCGAGCACACCAGCGCGGTCAGTGATCAAGCCGAAGCCGTGGGTCCGCTGAGCGCTTGACGCAGCATGTGCATCGCCACCGTCGTCGACCGCTCCCGGACGTCGGAACGGTTGCCCGGCAGCCGAAGCGTCCGCGTCGTGGACTCCCCGTCGGCCAGCGCCACGGTGAAGCAGACCGTGCCTACCGGTTTGTCTTCGGTTCCGCCGTCCGGTCCGGCGATACCGGTGACCGCCACCGCCGTGTCGGCGCCGAAGCGGCGCAGCGCACCGGCGGCCATCGCGTCGGCAACCGGCTCCGACACCGCGCCGTGCTCGTCGATCAGCGCCGGATCGACGCCGAGTAAGTCGGCTTTGGCTTCATTCGCGTAGGCCACCAGTCCACCGGCGAGGTAAGCCGACGAACCCGGACGTTCGGTGAGCCGTGCCGAGAGCAGTCCGCCGGTGCACGATTCGGCGGTCGCGATTCGGCGGCCGGTCAGCAGCTGAGCAACCTGGTCGTCGACCTGGGAGCCGTCTTCGGAGAAGATCTGCTGCCAGTGCCGGTCCCGGAGGTAGTCGCCCAACTGACGGTATGTGTCGGCGGCGTCAGGTTCGTAGCGGGTGACCATCTCGATCTCCCCGCGTCGCAGACACGTGGTGATCTCCAGGCCGGCGAAGCCGGGCACGTCCTGTTCCGCCTCGCGGAGAGTCTCGGCCAGGCCGGATTCCGGCAACCCGAACATCCGGATGGTGTCCTGCCGGTAGATCGTCCGGCCGGCAATGGCCTCCTGAAAAGCGGGTAGCTGCGTCGCGGTCCGCCACATCGGCTGCAGTTCCCGGGGTGGGCCCGGCAGTACCAGCACCGCCGGCCTGCCGGGCACGATCACGCCGGGCGCGGTTCCCACCGGGTCCATTACCACCGCCCCGACCGGGACCATGGCCTGTTTGCTGTTGGCGGCGCGCACCGCATCGAAGTCCCCGGACCCCGCCCCCACCCGGGACATCAATTTCTTCAGGATCACTGCGATCTTGTTCTCCAGCTCGGCGTTCAGCACCAGCTCGCGTCCGCAGAACCGCGCCACGGCGGCGACGGTCATGTCGTCGGCGGTCGGCCCAAGCCCGCCGCTGGTCACAATCAGGTCGACGCCCTCGTCCGCCATGAAGCGCAGCTGCGCTTCGATATCTGCGGCGCGGTCACCGCAGATGGTGATGTGGGCGAGTTCGACGCCCAGCTCGAGAAGCTGATCAGCGATCCACGGTCCATTTCGGTCCGCGACCCGACCAGTCAGAACCTCGGTTCCGGTGACGACAATGCCCGCGCGTGCACTCACTGCTACGACATTAGGCCCGGCGAATCGCCGCTCGACAGGTGGCGCTCCACCGACTCGGTCTTGCTGGTCATCGCGTCGGTGACGCCCGAGCGCCAGTCGGCTTTGATCACCACGCTGACTCGTGTCGTGCGGGCCGCGACAGCTTCGACGGCGCGTTCGACGACGGCCATCACCTGACTCCAGGTGTCGCCTTCGATCACGGTGAACATCGCGTCGGTCTTATTGGGTAATCCCGATTCCCGGACCACCCTGACCGCCTCGGCGACAATTTCCCCGACACCCTCGCCGACTCCGAGCGGCGTGACCGAGAAAGCGACTAGTACGGACACCACACGACCCTACTCGCGGGGCGTGGCAGCATCGGGCCATGCGGGTTCTGGTGCAGCGGGTCTCATCGGCAACCGTGACAGTGAACCATCACGTCGTCGGCTCGATCCGGCCGGAAAGCCAGGGCCTGCTGGCGTTCGTCGGGGTCACCCACGGTGACGATGTGGACAAGAGCCGACGACTTGCCGAAAAGCTCTGGCAACTGAGGATTCTCGACAATCAGCGGTCGGCTTCTGATATCAACGCGCCGATCATGGTGGTCAGCCAGTTCACCTTGTACGCCGACACCGCCAAAGGCCGACGGCCGTCGTGGAACGCGGCCGCTCCGGGGACGGTCGCCGAACCGCTGGTAGCCGCTCTCGTGCAGGCGTTGCGGGAATTGGGTGCCGATGTGCAAACCGGAATGTTCGGTGCCGACATGCAGGTCGAGTTGGTCAACGACGGCCCGGTGACGATACTGCTGGAGCTGTGAAAGGTTGATGTGATGAGTACTTCGCCGGACAAGTGGGGCGTGGACCGCTCCGACGACGACAAGTGGGACATCGTCAGCAGCGTCGGATATACCGCGTTGCTGGTCGCTGGATGGCGCGCCTTGCACGCGGCCAGCGACCATCCGCTTGGTCCGCGACGACTATGCCAAGCATTTCATCGCGGCATCCGCGGACCCGTTTCTCAACGACGCGCTCGCCGGCCCGGGCACTACTGAGGGCGCAACAGCCTTCCCCCGGCTCTACGGTGTGCAGACGCGCTTCTTCGACGAATTCTTCTCCGCCGCCGCCGAGCAACATATCCGCCAGGCCGTGATCGTGGCGGCCGGGTTGGACTCCCGAGCGTACCGACTGACATGGCCAACCGGGACAACGGTGTTCGAGATCGACCAGCCGAAAGTCCTCGAGTTCAAAGTACGGGTGCTTGCTGAGCAGGCGGCAGAACCCGCGGCCGACCGGCGCGACGTCCCAGCCGATCTCCGAGATGACTGGTCAGTACCGTTGCGGGACAAGGGTTTTAACGCCGAACTGCCGACCGCCTGGTCAGTAGAGGGGATTCTGCCGTATTTGACCGGCGAAGCGCAGGACACGTTGTTCAGTCGAATCACCGATTTATCCGCGCCGGGCAGCCGGCTCGGCATAGGCGCCCTGGGCTCGTGTCTCGACCAGGACCGGTTGGCCGGCCTGGAAGACAGCTACCCGGGTCTCAACTTGTCCGGTGACGTGAACTTCTCCACGCTGACTTACGATGACTCGACGAAAACCAGACCGGCGCAATGGCTTGCCGATCAGGGCTGGACGGTTGACCCCGTGCGCACCAACCCCGAATTGCAGCGCGACTACGGGCGAACCCCGTCCCAGGTCGACTTGGACCTCGACGAGATCATGCACTCCGAATACATCACGGCGACGCGCTAGTCGGCCACGGCGTATGCGGTACCCCTACCCTTTCGTTCCCACAGGACGCCGCCTGCGGCGGTGACGCCCGCCCGGATCAGGTCCCGCTTGAGAATTTTGGTGGTCGCCGTCTGCGGAAGCTTTTCGTTGATCCGCACGAACCGGGGCCACGCCTTCGGTGACAAGTCGGACTGGGTAGCCAGGAATTTCTCGAATTCCTTTGGAGTCAGCGACTGGCCGTCGATCAGAACGATGGCTGCCATCACCTGGTCACCGACCTCGTCGTTTGGAACCCCATACACCGCAACCTGGCTGATCGGCGCCAGACGTTGCAGAATTCGCTCGACGGGCGCTGAGGCCAGGTTCTCGCCGTCCACCCGCAGCCAGTCGGAGGTGCGGCCGGCCAGGTAGATCCAACCGTCTGCGTCGCGATAGGCCAGATCACCGGACCAATACATGCCGTGGCGCATCCGCTCGCCGGTGGCCACCGGATCATTGTAATAACCGGCGAACGGGCCGGAGCCCTCGGTATTCACCAGTTCACCGACGGCCTCGTCGAAATTGGACAGGGCGCCGTATTCGTCGAAAACTGCACTGGCACACTCGGTTACGGTCTGCGAATTGTAGATGGCGACGCCGGGATAGCCTTTGCCTATCGACCCGGTGGGTGTGCCGTCTTCCCGGGTGATGATCACCGCGAACTCGCTGGACCCGAAGCTGTCCACCACCCGGCAGCCGAATCGCCGGGCGAATTCGTTGATGTCGCGGTCGCTCGCTTCGTTGCCGAAAGCGATCCGCAGGGTGTTGTCCGCGTCGTCGGGACGCTCCGGGGTGGCCAGCAACAGGGCCAGCGGCTTGCCGACATAGTTGAGATAGGTGACGCCGTGGCGGCGGACGTCGACGAGGAATCTCGATGTCGAGAATCGTGCCGGGACCATGGTCGCGCCACTCCCGATGGCCACAGCCCACCCGGCGGCCACGCCGTTGGAATGGAACAGTGGCATCGCGAGGTAGCACACGTCGTCCGCGGTGATGTCGTACTGCCCGATCAGGCTGGCGCCGCACATGATCGCCATCACGTGCGAGAAGCGCACCGCCTTTGGGTCGCCGCTGGTTCCCGAGGTGAAGATCATCATCAGGGTGTCGTCGAAGCCGACTTCGCGGTATGGGACGAGGGGCGGTGCGCCGGCGACCGCGTCGTGATACGTCGGCGACGCCACGTCGAGCACCGTGACGTCGTGCAGGTCCAGTCCGTCCAGCAGTGTCCGATGATCGGAATCGATAAGCAGCAGTTGGCAATCCGCACGCCGGATGTCGGTCAGCAACCCGGCGCCGCGCCGGGTGGTGTTGATGCCGCACAGTACGTAACCGCCTAACGCGGCCGCCGCCATCGAGCGCAGCATAGGCGGCGAGTTGGCCAGCAAGGCACCGACATGCAGCGGGCGGCCAGTGTCGGCGAGCCCGATCAACATCGATGCCTCGGCGGCGGCTTCGGTCAGGTGCTCGCGCCAGGTCCAGGTCTGATCGCCGTAAGCCACCGCGGCAGTGTCGTCGTGCATGCGGGATCGCAGTAACTGCTGGACGGTCTCAAACATCGCCACGCTCCGGCCGATACCGCAACAGGGTTACCCCGGTGTCGGTGATGTCGCAGAACACCGGGCTCACCCGCATTCCTATCCGGACGTCAGCTGGTTCGATGTCCACCAACGCGGTGCTGAACCGGGGTCCGGCGTCCCATTGGACGACCGCGAGAATTTGCGGCACGGCATCGGCCCATGGCGGGCCGGTAGGCCGGCGAGCCACGGTGAAGGTGTACACGGTTCCGGCGCCGTCGATTTCGCGCCATTGCAGATCGTCGGCGAGCGTGCCCGGTGCGAGCGTGCGCGGATAGAAAACGTAGCGCCCGAGCGACGGCGAATACTGCACCAGGATCCGGTGTTCGGTCAGCGCCTGCCAAAACGGCTGCGAGACCGGGGTGGCTTCGGGAAGTGGTGCCGCTGCGCTCATCTCAGTCACCGCTCAGAACGAGTGCGACCTGTTCGCCCATGATGCCGCCGGTACCGCTCACGAATGCGTGATGGCAGTCGGCGACCTGTGTTTGCCTTGCCCGGCCCATCACCTGCCGCGCAGCGTCGACGACATGATGCATGCCGCCGGCCATCCCCGCCTGCCCGAACGACAACTGCCCTCCTGCGGTATTCAGCGGAAAGTCACCGCCGAAGGTGAGATCTCGATCGTTGACCCACGCCATCCCTTCTCCTTTGCCGCAGAACCCTGCATCCTCGAGGGTCATCAGCACGGTGATGGTGTAGCAGTCATACAGCGAGGCCATGTCGATGTCAGCGGTGCTGAGTCCGGCCATCGCGAACGCCCGCTCGGCAGCGCGGGATACCGGCGTCGTCAGAAGGTCTTCGGCGTAGGTCGCCGTCTTGAAGGCGATGTACTCGCCGAAGCCTTTGACCCACACCGGACGATGACGGCCCCGGCGGGCCACCTCGGTGTTGGCGATCAGGACACCCGTGCCGCCCTGCACCCGCATCACCGTCTCCAGCATGTGAATCGGGTCGGCGATCATCGGGCTGGCCAGAACGTCGTCGACCGTGATCGGCTTGCCGTGGAACACCGCGCCGGGATGCGCGCACGCATTCGTTCGCTGGTCCACCGCGATCTTGGCCAGAGCTGTTGCATCGTAACCGAAATGAGCACCGTAGCGTTGAGCGATCTGGGCGTACGGTCCGTTCTGCCCGACATTGCCGTATGGAATCTCGAACTCGGCCTGCGGCGAGCCGTACTTGTTGCTCGAGGCGCCGTGCCAGCCCGGGGCCGATGGAGGTTGCCGGCGCGACGTCGGCAACACCGAGGATCCGGGCACGACCGCAAGCACCGCGTCGCACAGGCCGAGTTCGACCGCGGCGGCCGCCCGCCACACCATCCCGGCGGACGTGGCGCCGCCCAGGTCGACACGTTCGCCGAAATTCACCGGTAGGCCCAGATATTCGGACAGGGTTGCGGGCGCGAACATGTCGGATTCCGCCAGACCGTGGCATACCAGCCCGTTGATGAATTCGGTGCCAACACCGGCGTCGTCGACGACCATCTTGGCCAGCAGCGCGTACTGGTCCAAGGTGAACGACGGTGGGCGGGTCTGTTTGCGTTCGGCAGGCAGTTCGGCGATACCGATGATCGCCGCCTCGCCGCGCAGACCCGTCACGATCGTTCTCCGCGTAGCGGCAGGGCCACTGTGGCGGTTCCGGGCATCAACACGGTGTCGTCGCGTCGACCCGCGATGTCCACGTCGACCAGCCCGACATTGCCGTCGGACACGCGCTTTGCGGTCACCGACCCACCGAAGCTGAGTTCCTCACCGGGAAGGGCGATCGCCCGGTTCTGTATGGCGTAGTGCACCAGCCGACCGCGCCCGCCGATCCAGTCGGTGACGGCCCGGGCCAGCAGCGCAGCCTGCAGCGGGCCTTGCACGATCACGTCGTCATAGCCTTCCCGCGATCGCGCCCAATCTTTGTCGTAGTGAATGCGGTGACCGTTGTAGGTCGCGGCGCTGAAGAAGAACAACTGCCGTTCGTCGACCGTCACGGTCAGCGTCGGCAACGCGTCACCCGGGTGGACGTCCTCGTAGAAGATCTGTTCGCCGGTCATCACACTCCGTCAGGGTCGGGCGATCATCGATGTCGTTGCGTCGGCGATCATTTCGTCACGCTGATTGCGGTACACCGTTCGCCAGGTCACCAGGACAAAAGTTCCTGAGCGGCCCTGCTTCTCCACGATCGATTCGATCGTGCGGACCATCTCGATCTCGTCGCGGTGATAGGCGGGTCCGAGGAACGACGTGCTCTCGCCTCCGGCCATCCGCCGGGGTGCACGCGGGAACGCGAGGCTGCCCGACATCGCTCCGGACGACCCGTCTGGTCGCAAGCCGTCCAGTGCGGTGACTCCCAGTACGGCGTACTGCAGGTAGAGCGGCGGGCAGATGATGTCGCGGTAGCCCTGCGCGCGAGCGTATTCGGGGTCGAACCACAGCAGATTGTGATCGCCGACCGCCGCAGCCCAACGTTGCCAGTCGCGTCGATTCACTTCCCCGGTCGCGGTGGCGGCGACGGCGCCCACCCGCGACGCCGATTCGTCGTCGATCAGACTCTGCTCGCTCACGCCTTCGCCTCCAGCCACGTCGCGGCGACGTCCGCGCCGCCACCCCACGTCGACAGCATCCGCGCCCGCTCGGAGAACAAATGCAGGTCGGTCTCGACCACGTAACCCATGCCGCCGTGCAACTGATGCGCGTCGAGCGTGACGGCCTTCGCCGCGGTCGCCGCGTGCATCCGGGCGATCGCCGTCTCCCGGGTCGCGGTGCGACCCTGCCCGATCCAGAACACCGCAGACTGGGCGGCAAGCCGGGCGGCGGACAGCGCGATGTGCATGTTCGCCACCAGATGCTGTGCCGCCTGAAACGACGCGATCGGGCGACCGAACTGCTTGCGTGCCGACGTGTACTCGACCGTGCGCTGCAAGACGGCGTCACCGACACCGACGAGGTCCAGCGACAACAGAGCGACGGCGGCGTTGGCGACGCGGCGAAGATCCTGCGTGGCCAGTCCCCCGCCGTCGGGACCGGTCAGCACCGCGCACCGATCCGCCACGTCGACACCGTCGAAGTGCACCCGAAATGCACGGTGGCCGCCCATCAGCCGCAGTGCGTCGATCCGCACGCCCGGTGTTGTCAACGGCACGACGAAGCCCAGGATCCGCTCGTTGTCGGCGGCCGACACCACGATGTGCTTGGCGAGGTCAGCGTCCGCGACGAAGTCGACGTCACCGTGCAGCCGCCAGTTTCCGTCGGCCTGGTCGGCGCGCAGCGTCGGAGCAGTCACGGCGGCGTCGCGGCTATTCCACAACGATGTTGTGGCGCTTGCCTTTCCAGCACCCAGTGTCGGCAGCCAGGCGGCGTGGTGGTCGGGGCCACCGAGCAGCTGAATGGCAAGGGTGGCGTGCAGGGTGCTGTGCACGACCGTCGGGCACAGCGCGCGGCCGGCCTCGATGCAGAAGACGCCGAGATCGGAGAGTGTGCCGCCGGCGCCGCCGTACTCGTGCGGAGCCGCCAGCCCGAATATGCCGGTGCCCGCCAACGACTTCCACAGATTGTCGGGCATCTGCCGCGGATCGGCGTCGCGAAGCTCACGGATCAGGCTCGTCGGGCATTCGGCGGCAAAGAGCGACTGCAGCATCGATGCCAGATCTCGCTCGTCGTCACTCGGTAGTAGCTGCATGCGATCAGCGCCCGTAAGACGGCATGCCGTGGCCACGCTGCGCGATCACATCGCGGAGCACCTCGTTGGTGCCGCCGCCGAACCGCATCAGCGGCGCGACCCGGTACAGCCGCTCGAACTTTCCATCCAGCGGCGCATCCGCGCTGCGGTACGCCAGTAGGCCGTCGGGACCGAGTAGGTCGAGTGCCAGATCAGCGATCCGTTGGCGCAGTTCGCTGGTGAAGATCTTTTCGACGCTGACTTCCACCGTGGGAATCACGCCACTCTCCAGTAGCGATGACGCCTGATATCCCATCAGTTCGGCTGCTTCGACGTCTGCGTCAGCCTGCGCCAGGCGACGGCGAAAGCCACTCGTGTGCAACGGGACTGAGCCGTCCCGAGTCGCCCGCCCGGCCAACTCGGTCAAATCGTCGAGTGCGCGACGCAGATCTCCGGCGTTCGTCAGCGCGCCCCGCTCGAGATCTAACGCTCCGGTGATGTAGGTCCAGCCACGATTCACTTCGCCGATCAGGTTGCCGACCGGCACACGAACAGCGTCGAAGAACACCTCGTTGGTCCGGTACCCCGACCAAGCGTACAGCGGATGTACCTGAACACCGGGATGGTCGATCGGCACCATGATCACCGATATCCCCCTGTGCCGTGCCGCATCGGGATCGGTTCGCACACAGAGCCATTCATGCGTCGCCCGTTGTGCGCCGCTGTTCCAGATCTTGGATCCGGTGATGACCCATTCGTCGCCGTCTCGCACTGCACGGGTGCGCAGGCCGGCCAAGTCTGTGCCCGCTTCGGGCTCGGAGTAACCCACCGCGCAGGTCAGTTCTCCGCGCGCGATCGGTGGAAGGAACTCCAGCTTGTTCTGTTCGGTGCCGTGCCGCATGATCATCGGCGCCACCGACGTCACCGTCAGGTCCGGCCCCGGGACGCCCCAGTACTCGAACTCCCGCATCAGCAGGTGCTGATAGGTCGCGCCGAGCCCGAGGCCACCGTATTCCGCCGGCCAATTGAGCCCGAACCAGCCCCGGTCACCGATTGTGCGGCGGAACGATGCGACGTGCCCGCCGGCCAACTCCAGGCCGTGTTCGGCGACCTCGGACCGCAATGCCGGCGTGACGTTGGCGTGCAAAAAATCACGCACCTCGGCAAGCCAGGCGGTCTGCGCCGCATCCAGTTCGAAATCCACTATCCATTTATTAGCGGGTCTCACCTAACTGCGCGCGGGATTGAGGAAAAGGAACCTAAAGTACTACGACGACCCGCAGCCGACATCGCGCACGGCCGCGGGCTACCCAGCGGGAAAGACATGCGATGCAATTCTGGTCTGGCACACCGTTTATGGAGACGAGCGAGGCGCTGGCGATTGCCGGCATGCTCGACGAAGCCGGATATGACGGCGTCATCTGCGCCGACCATCTGATTTATCCACGCGACCTGACATCGCCGTACCCGTCACCGGCCGGCCAACCGCCGTGGCCGCCCGAGACGGCGTGGCCGGATTCATGGATCATGATCGGCGCGATGTCGTCGATCACCCGGCGATTGCGATTCTCCAACGCCATCTACGTGGCACCCGCCCGGCCGCTGGTGGAGGTCGCAAAACAGGTGGCGACCGCCGCGGTCATTTCCGGTGGTCGAGTGTCGCTGGCGGTCGGAGCCGGCTGGATGCGCGAGGAATTCGATTTACTGGGGCAGGATTTCAGCACTCGCGGAAAGCGGCTCGACGAGATGATCCCGGCGTTGCGCGCGTTGTGGCAGGGCGGCTGGGTGTCCTGGAACGGTCGCCACTACCAAGTGCCCGAGTTGATGCTCGAACCTCACCCGCCCGCGCCAGTGCCGATCCTGTGCGGCGGCGAATCGGAGCAGGCGCTACGCCGCGCCGCGCGACTGTGCGACGGATGGGTCGGCACCGCCTACGCCTGGGACGACGCGGTCCGATATGTGCAGAAGCTGACAGCGTTGCGACGCGGGTACGGCAGGGACCGCGAGCCGTTCGAGATCATGCTGGCGTTGCTCGAGATGCCGTCGGCTGATCTGTACCGACGCGCCGAAGACCTCGGCATCACCGCGGTGATGTGCGCGCCGTGGCTGGCCGAGGGTGTCGAACCGGGCGATCAAGAGCGCTGCCGCGCCGCCATCGAACGGTTCGCCGAGACGGTCATCGCACAGTGTCGATAGCGGCTAGAACTTGTGCGGGACGTCGTTGACCAGTCCGCCGTCCATGACGAATTCGGCCCCGGTCGCATACGACGATTCGTCGCTGGCCAGGAACAGGACGAAGGTGGCGACCTCCTCGGAGACGCCAGGCCGGCCGAGTGGGACCGTGACCATGTCGTCAGGGAAGTGCTTGGTCATCGGGGTGCGGATGAAGCCCGGGTGGATGGAGTTGACCCGGATGTTCTGCGAGGCGAGTTCGAGCGCTGCCGATTTGGTCAGGCCGCGTACCGCCCACTTGGAAGCGACATACGGGTGCACCATGACGGCGCCGCGCAGGCCCTCGATCGACGACACGTTGATGATGGAGCCGCCGCCCGCTGCCTTCATCGGCTCGACCACCGCCTGGATGCCGTGAAATGTGCCATTCAAGTTGACGTCGATGACCTTGTTCCACTTGTCGACGTTGAACTGTCCGAGCTGGCCGAGCGCGACGATGCCGGCGTTGTTGACCAGCACGTTGAGCTTGCCGAAGTCGTTCACCGCCGTGGCCACCGCGGCGTCCCAATCTTCGGGCTGAGTGACATCGAGGTGGACGTAGCGTGCGGCGTCGCCGATTTCGTCGGCGAGTTCTTTGCCATCATCGTCGAGAATGTCGCCGACGACGACCTTGGCGCCCTCGGCGACCAGCGCCCGGGCGTGGGCAGCTCCCATTCCCCGAGCGCCGCCGCTGATCAGTGCAACTTTTCCGTCCACGCGTCCCATGACGCGTCACGCTACCGCAGCGGGATTGACGACTTAGAACATGTTCCACCGCCGGGGGCAGTCCCTGGGTCGGGCGCGACTTTCGGCCTGGGTGGTCACAGCCGCGGAGATCCGTACTAAACTAGAACACGTTTCAGTTCGCCGACAGCGCCACGTAAGCAAACGAGTGAGGAATCAGGCATGCACACTCCCATCTGCGACGAACTCGATATCGAGTTTCCGATCTTCGCGTTCACGCACTGCCGCGATGTCGTCGTCGCGGTGAGCAAGGCCGGTGGCTTCGGCGTGCTCGGGGCGGTGGGCTTTTCTCCGGAGGAACTCGAGATCGAGCTGAAGTGGATCGACGACAACATCGGCGACCACCCCTACGGCGTCGACATCGTGATCCCCAACAAATACGAGGGGATGGACTCCCAGTTGGCCGCCGAGGATCTGGCCGACACGCTGCGCAAGATGGTGCCCCAAGAGCACCTGGACTTCGGCAAAAAGATCCTCGCCGATCACGGCGTGCCGATCGACGACAGCGACGGCGACACCTTGCAGTTGCTCGGCTGGACCGAGGCGACAGCCACGCCGCAGGTCGAGGTGGCGCTCCAGCATCCGAAGGTCAAGATGATCGCCAACGCGCTCGGCACCCCGCCGCCGGACATGATCAAGCACATCCACGACGCCGGACTCAAGGTGGCCGCCCTGTGCGGATCACCGTCGCAGGCCCGTAAGCACGCCGATGCGGGCGTCGACATCATCATCGCCCAGGGCGGCGAGGCCGGTGGACACTGCGGCGAAGTGGGCTCGATTGTGTTGTGGCCGCAGGTCGTCAAGGAGGTCGCGCCGAAGCCGGTGCTGGCGGCCGGCGGCATCGGCAGCGGGGAGCAGATCGCCGCGGCGTTGGCACTGGGAGCGCAGGGCGCGTGGACCGGCTCGCAGTGGTTGATGGTCGAGGAATCCTCGAACACCCCGGTGCAGCAAGCCGCCTACGTCAAGGCCGGTAGTCGCGACACCGTGCGCAGCCGGTCGTTCACCGGCAAGCCGGCCCGGATGCTGCGCAACGACTGGACCGAGGCCTGGGAGGCCCCGGACAACCCGAAGCCGCTCGGAATGCCCTTGCAGTACATGGTTTCCGGCATGGCGGTGCGAGCCACCAACAGGTACCCGAACGAGTCCGTCGACGTCGCGTTCAACCCGGTCGGTCAGGTCGTCGGCCAGTTCGCCAAGGTGGAGAAGACGTCGACGGTCATCGAGCGCTGGGTGCAGGAGTACCTGGGCGCGACGAGCCGGCTCGACGAACTGAACGAAGCCGCCTCCGTCTAGTCGAGGTCTTCCACGGCGTCGTCGCCGGAGAAGACCGCTTTGGCCCTGCCGACGGCGTAGGTCGCGATGTCGATCGAGTTGTGCACGATGTCGCCGGTGCCACCGGCGATGTCACCTTTGATGATGTGGCTGGCGTTGTCGACGATGTCCGATGATCGCTCGACGGCGTTCGTCACGATGTCTCGGGCGGCGTCGATTGCATCTCTCGCATTAAAGGCCATGACTATCTCCTATGTCGTTCGGTCAGCCAGTGACACTGGTGTCGGACGGGAAGCCGCCGCCGCGACCGTCCGGGGCACCACCGCCGGTCCGCTGACCGATCTGCCAGCCGTGTTCGGTGCACAGCATCGGCTGTCCGTCGGGTGACTGGGCCGACGACCCGCGCGGGTTGTCGCACTTGGCGCCGACTTGCTGAACTCCGTTCAGCGGGTAGGTGATCACCCAGTACCCGGACTGCGCTGCCGGAAACTGGTTGATGATGAAGTGGCACGCCTCGGCCTGACCACCCGGGCCGCGTCCGAAGATGAACCGCTCGTAATTGTCGCAGGGCGCGCCGAGTGACGCGTCGTAGTTCATTCCCGGTACGTCGCCGTCGTAATGCCCGGGGTCGGCGATGACGGCCGGCGCCAACCCGACGGCGGTGCCGGAGATTGCTGCGGCGATGAGCAGTTCGCGAATCATGACCCACCTTCGGTGTCCTTGGTGGGGGCTATTTTTATTGCCCCCGGCGGTCTGCCGCAAGCATAGCCAGTGCGGTGTGGGCTACATTACCGTTTTGCACGGCTGCGCCGAAGAGGTCGATCAGCGATCTGCGGGCCGGTAAGTGCAGATCAGGACACCAGTCGCGGTCGGCAGAAACAACCGCTTGCCCCGGCGGCAGCGTCGAAGTCGCTGACAACGATGCGCATGAACCGTCCCTTGCACATTGGCTTTCCTGGCACTGGATCGAGATCAGACATCGACTCGAAAGTCATCGGAGCGGCGACGAGAACACGTTTCAATCGGTCCTCGGCCAATCCCGCGAGACACGTTCCATCACCGGTGCCGCGATGCTTTACTGGGCCAGAGCCCGTCATCCCCCCACGTCGTATTCATAGGAGTGCCACCGATGCCGACTCCAAATATCCCGCCTGGGTTCGATTTCACCGATCCCGACGTCCACGCCGAACGTTTACCGGTCGAAGAACTGGCCGAGCTGCGGCGGACGGCACCGATCTGGTGGAACGAGCAGCCGCTGGGCGCGGGCGGGTTCGACGACGGCGGCTTCTGGGTGGTGACCAAGCACAAGGACGTCAAGGAGATCTCGCGGCGCAGCGATATCTTCTCCAGCCTGGAGAAGACCGCGCTGCCGCGATACAAAGACGGCACGGTGGGCGAGCAGGTCGAGCGGGGCAAGTTCGTTCTGCTCAACATGGATGCGCCGCAGCACACCCATCTGCGCAAGATCGTCTCCCGCGGGTTCACGCCACGGGCCGTGGAGCGGCTTCGCGAAGACCTGCGCGAGCGGGCCCGACTCATCGTGGAGGGCGCGGCGGCTCAAGGATCCGGCGACTTCGTCGAACAGGTGTCGTGCGAGCTTCCGCTGCAGGCCATCGCCGGACTGCTGGGCGTGCCGCAGGAAGACCGGATGAAGTTGTTCCATTGGTCCAACCAGATGGTCGGCGATCAGGACCCGGAGTTCGCGGGCAACGACGCGATGGATGCCTCGATCCAACTGATCATGTACGCCATGCAGATGGCGGCCGACCGGACCGCGAACCCCGGCCCCGACATCGTCACCAAGCTGGTCGAGGCCGATGTCGACGGCCACAAACTCTCCGACGACGAGTTCGGTTTCTTCGTCATCTTGCTCGCCGTTGCCGGCAACGAGACCACCCGCAATTCGATCACCCAGGGCATGATGGCGTTCACCGACTTTCCCGATCAGTGGGAGCTCTACAAGAAGGAGCGTCCCGCGACCGCGGCCGACGAGATCGTGCGATGGGCCACCCCGGTCACTTCCTTTCAACGGACTGCACTCGAGGATTACGAGCTGTCCGGCGTGCAGATCAAGAAGGGTCAGCGCGTCCTAATGGTTTACCGCTCAGCCAATTTCGACGACGAGGTGTTCGACGACCCGTTCGCGTTCAACATCCTGCGTGACCCGAATCCGCACGTGGGATTCGGTGGCACCGGCGCGCATTACTGCATCGGGGCGAACCTGGCCCGGATGACGATCGACTTGATGTTCAACGCCATCGCCGACGCCATGCCCGATCTCGAATCGGTCGGCAAGCCCGAACGTCTGCGTTCGGGTTGGCTCAACGGCATCAAGCACTGGCAGGTCGACTATCGCAGCGACGCCGCAGCGAAATGTCCTGTAGCGCAGTAGGCTACGGCTATGCCGTCACATAAAGCAGTCCAGGTAAAGTCCGCGGGTGCGCCATTGGAGCTCGCCGAGGTCGAGACAACGCCGCCAGGGTTCGGCGAAGTACGCATCAGTGTCGGCGCGTGCGGGATATGCGGTACCGACGCCCACTTTGTCGCCGGTGACTTCCCCGGCTTGTCCTGGCCACTGACCCTGGGTCACGAGATCGCCGGCAAAATCGCCGAAATCGGCGATGGCGTCGAAGATTTCGAGGTCGGCGATCGCGTCGCCGTCGGCTGGTTCGGCGGCAACTGCAACCACTGCGATCAGTGTCGCAAGGGCAACTTCATCACCTGTCTCAACGGAAAGGTCCCCAGCTGGCAGTATCCCGGCGGCTACGCCGAGTCGGCGACCGTGCCGGCTACAGCGCTGGCTCGGATTCCTTCGGAGTTGTCCGACGCCGAAGCCGCACCGATGGGCTGCGCAGGTGTCACGACGTACAACGCGCTGCGTCACACCAAGGCGCTGCCCGGTGACAGGGTGGCGATCCTCGGCGTCGGCGGGTTGGGGCATCTCGGGTTGCAGTTCTCCCGCGCGATGGGTTTCGAGACCGTCGCGATCAATCGCGGTACCGCCAAGAAAGAGGACGCGCTCAAACTGGGCGCGCACCACTACGTCGACGCCACTGATGGTGACGTCTCCGAGTCGCTGAAAGACCTGGGTGGGGTTGCGGTCGTGCTCGCCACCGCAGGCGCCTCCAAAGCGATGGCGGCAACCGTCGGCGGGCTGCTGCCACAGGGCGAACTCGTCACTATCGGGGTCACGCCCGAGCCGCTGGGCATCAGTCCGCTGCAACTGATCACGCCCGGGCTCAGCATCATCGGTCACCCGTCCGGGACGGCCAAAGAGATCGAAGACACCATGCATTTCGCCGTCCTGTCGGGCGTGCGGGCGTGGATCGAAGAGCTGCCCCTTGCCCAAGCCGCCGAAGGCTATGCGGCGCTGGAGCAAGGGCGGGCGCACTACCGCACCGTGCTGACCATGTGACGCGTGACGACCGCGGGGTGTGGAGCCTCCAGGGTTCAGACGGTGAACTGCTGATTCATACCGGCGTCACCGGTCCAGCCGCAGCCGTGGGACATCGGCTGACCATTGCGATGCGGCGTTGGCATGCGACGACGCGGTGGGGCTCCGACCGACCGGTCGCCGCGGAATTGACGGTCGACGTCGGTTCGCTGGAGGTCGTTCGCGGCGAGGGCGGCGTGACCCCGCTGTCCGGCCCCGAGAAGATGATGGTCCGCCGCAACGCGTTCGGTTCACTGGATGCCCGGAGATTCCCGCATATCGTGTTCTCTGCCAACATGATTGAGAAGA
Organism: uncultured Actinomycetota bacterium; assembly: GCA_963834615.1. GTDB lineage: Bacteria > Actinomycetota > Actinomycetes > Mycobacteriales > Mycobacteriaceae > Mycobacterium. Next base: position 244,853 of record CAWICO010000009.1, on the reverse strand, counting down.
CGGACGACGGCTACCGGCTGGGCGGCGACCTGACCATCCACGGCGAGACTCGACCGCAGATCGTCGACCTGCGCACTGACGACCAGGGTGACAGCTGGCGGCTGTCCAGCCAGACCGTGATCAGGCAATCCGATTTCGGTGTGAAGCCGTACTCGCAACTGCTGGGTGCGCTCAAGGTCGCTGACGACGTCACGGTGTCCTTCACCGCGACCCGCGCCAACGACACCTGACGAAGGGACAAAGACGATGCGAATTGGAGTGGTATTCCCGCAGACCGAGATCGCCGCGTTCGGTGTTGACGCCCTTCGCGCCTACGCCGAACACGTCGAGGGTCTGGGATACGCGCACCTGCTCGCCTACGACCACGTCGTCGGCGCCGACCCAGCGATACACGCCGGTTGGAACGGCCCGTACGACATGCACAACACCTTCCACGAGCCGCTGGTCATGTTCGGCTACCTCGCCGCGATCACCACGTCACTCGAGCTGGTCACCGGCGTCGTGATCTTGCCGCAGCGACAGGCCGTCCTGGTCGCCAAGCAGGCGGCCGAGGTCGACCTGCTCAGCGGTGGCCGGCTGCGCCTCGGCGTCGGACTGGGCTGGAACGCCGTCGAGTATGAGGCACTGGGAGAAGACTTCTCGACCCGCGGCACGCGGTGCGGCGAGCAGGTGGAGTTGATGCGCAAGCTCTGGACCGAGGAAAGCGTCAGCTACCGGGGCGCCTACCACCAGGTGACCGGAGCCGGGCTGGCGCCGTTGCCGGTACAGCAACCGATTCCGGTGTGGTTCGGCGCATCCTCACCGCGTGCCTTCCGGCGCGCCGGCCGCCTCGGTGACGGCTGGTTTCCCATGGTGGGCCCTGGCCCCAAACTCGAGGCCGCGCGCCAGCAGGTGGAGCAGGCTGCCACCGACGCCGGCCGCGACCCCGCCCAGATCGGAATGCAAGGTCAGGTTTCGTGGAACGGCAGCACCGACGATTTGGCACAGGGCATCCGGTCGTGGGCGCACGCAGGCGCCTCGCACGTCTCGGTCAACACCATGAACGCCGGGCTGGCAACCGTCGAACAGCATCTTGACGCACTGACTTCCGCTGCTGACATCGCCAGGGAGTTCGCGGATTAACGCGTTCGGTTAAGGCTGCCCGGGTGGCGGCGGCGGCGGCTGGGGTGGCGGCTGCTGATCGGGTGCCTGCCCGTGCAGACGCTCCAGCAGCTTGGTCAGCAGTGGGTGGGGGTTCGGTTCCGGTTCCGGCGGCGGAACCGGTGCAGCGGCGGGAGGCTGGCTCGGCGGTGGCACCGGTGCAGCGACGGGAGGCTGAACAGGTGCGGGAGCGGCGACGGGCTCCGGCGCAATAACCGGGGCCTGGACGGGCTCTTCCTTCAGTGCGGGCGCCGGCCGCGCGGCCGGCTTCTCGACCGCCGGCGGTGGCGGAGCATGGATGACGGCGACCGGCGCTGCACGGTGGACCACCGGTTGGACCGATCCGGATCGGTGCGGCACCAGATGGGGACCCACCGCCAGCGACAGCGACGCCACAAACGTCGCCGCGCCGGCCGCCAGCATCGTCAACGCTCCGGCATAGGAATTCTGTCGGGAGGCCTTGTGGTCACGCCGCCAGTTGCCCACGGTCTCGGCTATCGCGTCATCGGTGAATTCTGTGTTCTGGGCCGACGCCAACGCCGCTCCTCGCGCCAGCGCCAACTCCGCGCCGGAGTGGGTGATGACCGGGACCGGCACGGTCATCTTGAGTCGGCGCGACAGCGACTCGAGGTCTTCATCGGGCCCGACGATCACGATGCCGCCGGGCTGCCAGGAGCTGCGATCGAACAGAGCGGTCAACCAGTGCACCAACGCACCCGGCCCACCCGACAACTCTTTGACGGCCGTTTGCGCGTCGTCGTCACAAGAATCGACCATCACCACGATCGTTGACTCGCCGTCGAGCATGCAGACCGCGGCCTTGTCGTAACCGACCATCGGGGCGATCGCGCGGGCTAGGTTGTCGCACGCATCGTGCAGCCGGACCGGGACGATGTTCTCGAAACCGGCATCTGCCAGGGATTCCAGCAGCAGTGCCGACTCTGCGGCCGCCTCGTCGCTCCAGGTCACGCCCACAACATGCATTCGCTGGTCGTGGCCCGCCGCGGCGGCCTGCGCATCCAGCACCGCGGAGCTTGCCTGCTCGGAGGTGTAAACCGCCTGCAATCCCGTGGCGGGACGCACCTCAAAATCGTCGTGGTCAAGGATCGTGCCGTCAGCAGCGCGACCTTCCACCAGGACCCAGCCAACTGACGTCGACGTCAGTGACAGTCCAAGTACCGTGTCCAAATCTGCACCTCAATCGCGGCCCAAAGTCCGTGCGCCGCAACCTGCGACCAGACTGTCGATGCGCTGGTTCCTGAGCGGCGAAAGGACCGGGACGGCGTGGTCTCATCGGTCTACCTCGGGTCACCCTACGCGGTCGCGGCGGCGAAAAGCGACTGGGATGGCCAATATTGTGCGCTTGCGCAATGACCTGCGACATTCCCGCAGCCGATTGCGACCAGGCCGGTTTTTGCCGCGAACTGCGCTACGCAAAGTTGCCATCTGCGAGCGGTCGGCACGGATAAAACCGGCTCAACGCAGGTAGCGATGCCCGTAGCCGCATCGCGACACCTTTGCGTTTACGTCGACATATGGTCAACCGCACGGTAGGTTTTGCCGTAGCGGAGACGCCGTCGACAAGGGGCTGGGTTATGCCATATGTAAGTGAAAAAGTGCGTGGATGGGTGCGGCGACTGACTTTCGCCGCGGTAACCGCCGCCGCACTCCCCGGCCTGGTCGGCCTCGTCGGTGGCGGGGCGACCGCGGGGGCGTTCTCCCGGCCCGGCCTTCCGGTCGAGTACCTCCAGGTGCCGTCGGCTTCGATGGGCCGCAGCATCAAGGTCCAGTTCCAGAGCGGGGGAAGCAATTCGCCCGCGGTGTACCTGCTGGACGGCCTGCGTGCCCAAGACGACTACAACGGGTGGGACATCAACACCCCCGCGTTCGAGTGGTACTACCAGTCCGGACTGTCGATCGTCATGCCGGTCGGCGGGCAGTCCAGCTTCTACACCAACTGGTACAAGCCCGCCTGCGGCAAATCCGGCTGCTCGACCTACAACTGGGAAACCTTCCTGACCAGCGAGCTGCCCGGCTACCTGTCCTCGCAGAAGAGTGTCAAGGCGAACGGCAGTGCGGCGGTCGGTATCTCGATGGCCGGATCATCGGCGATGAACCTGGCGATCTACCATCCGGGCCAGTTCATCTACGCCGGTTCGCTGTCCGGCTACCTCAGCCCGTCCACTGGGCAGGGCGCGATAGGTCTGGCGATGGGTGATGCCGGCGGCTACAAGAAGGAAGACATGTGGGGGCCGGACAGCGACCCGGCGTGGCAACGCAACGACCCCACGGTTAACGTCGGTCAACTCGTCGCCCACAACACCCGGCTCTGGGTGTACTGCGGCAACGGGACTGCGAACGAACTAGGCGGTAATAACTTGCCGGCCACGTTCCTCGAGAGCAACTTCATGATCGGTGGCAACCGGAAGTTCGAGGACGCTTACAACGCCGCCGGCGGTCACAACGCCGTGTTCAACTTCCCGGCCTTCGGCACCCACAGTTGGGAGTACTGGGGGGCACAGCTGAACGCGATGAAGGGTGATCTGCAGGGCACGCTGGGCGCGCACGCCGGCGGCTGAGACCTCTGAGAAAAACCGGGCTTGACGGGATTCCGTCAAGCCCGGTTTTCGTTGCGGGTGCAGTCAGTGCACGCGTTCGGTGACGTCTACCCACGCCGATGAGTCACCGCGGCGGTCCGTCTTGTTCCGGCACTGACCGTGCAGGTGGAGAATGCCTCGCGTCGAGGAGTCGCGGTCGGGATACAACAGGGCACTGCCACTTCCACCCAACGCCGATCTCGCCATCCGGTTTGCCGCCATTTCTCTACGCGCGGATAAGCACCGAGACATTTCGAGCGCCGGTGAACATCGGTATTTCCGGCCACCGGCAGAGCCCGATCATGCTTGGATCGGCCAATGCAAGGCTCCGCGACCGTTCACATGGCAGCACCGGCCGACAAGGTCTGGAATTTGATCACCGATGTCAGCCAGATCGGCCGGTACTCCCCCGAGACCTTCGACGCCGAATGGCTCGACGGAGCCACCGGCCCGGCGCTGGGGGCGCTGTTCCGTGGGCACGTCAAACGCAATGAGATCGGACCGGTGTACTGGACGACCTGCCGCGTCACGGCGTGCGAGCCCGGCCGGGAATTCGGCTTCGAAGTGCTTATCGGCGAGCGCGCGGTGAACAACTGGCTGTACCGACTCGCGCCGTCGGGCAGCGGCACCGATGTCACTGAGTCGTTCCGGATGAGCGATTCGCCGTTCGTCAACGTGTATTGGCTGTTCGGCGGCTTTCTGCGGCAACGACGCAATATTCGTGACATGACCAAGACGCTGCACCGGATCAAGGATGTAGCCGAGGGTGAATGAGGTTGTCCTGGGAACAGTGGTTGCTCGCTGAGGGCGGCCCATCGCGGTGCGTCGTAGGCTTGGCCTGACACTGCTCGGCGATCTGGAGGGCCGCACCCGTGGAAATCGCACTCAAGCAGAGGATGCACTGGCTGGCGCTGCACGGTTTCGTCCGCGGCGTCGCGTCGCTCGGTGCGCGGCGGGGTGATCTGCAGGCCCGGTTGATTGCCGACTCGTCGGTCAAGGCCGACCCGGTGCCGTTCTACGAGGAGGTGCGGGCGGGCGGTCCCCTCGTGCAGACCCGGCTCGGCCACATCACCGCGGACCATGCCATCGGGCACGAATTGCTGCGATCAGAAGACTTCCGGGTGGTCTCGATCGGGTCGAACCTGCCGGCGCCGCTGCGCTGGCTGGAACGCCGGGTCCGCGACGACCTGCTGCACCCGTTGCGACCGCCGGCACTGCTGGCCGTCGAGCCGCCCGACCACACCCGCTACCGCAAGACCGTGTCGTCGGTGTTCACCCCGCGGGCCGTGGCCGCACTGCGGGACGGGGTCGAACAGACGGCAGAGTCACTGCTGGATCAATTGGCGCGCGAACCGGGTGTCGTCGACATCGTCGACCGGTACTGCGCGCAGCTTCCGGTGGCGATCATCAGCGACATCCTGGGCGTGCCCGATCGCGATCAGCAGCGCATCCTCGAATTCGGTGAACTTGCCGCGCCCAGTTTGGATTTCGGGCTCCCCTGGCCGCAATACCAACGAGTGCAGCGCGGGCTCGCCGGGTTCAGCTTCTGGCTGGACGCGCATCTGGGGCAGTTGCGCCGGTCGCCTGGCGACGACTTGATGAGCCAGCTGATTCGTAAAGCTGAAAGTGGTTCGCCGGACACGTATCTGGATGAAGACGAGCTGCGAGCGGTGGCCGGCCTGGTCTTGGCGGCCGGGTTCGAGACCACAGTGAACCTGCTCGGCAACGGGATTCGCCTGCTGCTGGACAGCCCCGAGCACCTGCGTACCCTCAGCCGGCGCCCCGAGTTGTGGCCGAATGCCGTTGAGGAGATCCTGCGGCTGGAGTCACCTGTTCAGCTGACTGCGCGGTTCGCGCTGAAAGACACCGAGGTAGCGGGTAAGCAGGTCGGTCAGGGCGAACTGGTGGTGGTGTACGTCGCCGCAGCCAACCGTGACCCGGCGGTCTTCACCGACCCGAACCGGTTCGACATCGAACGGGAGAACGCGGGCCGGCATCTGGCGTTCTCCGGCGGCAGGCATTTCTGCCTCGGCGCAGCGCTGGCCCGCGCCGAAGGTGAAGTGGGGCTGCGCGCCTTCTTCGATCGCTTTCCTGAGGTGCGTTCAGCGGGAGCGGGCAGTCGGCGCGACACCCGGGTTCTGCACGGATGGTCGACGCTGCCGGTCGCGTTGGGCCCGGCGCGATCAATGGCGACGCGCTAGCCGCTGTTCTTACCGCCGAAGTAGCATTCCAGCGTCATAGTGCACACCAGCTGACCGTTGCGGTTGTACATGGTGCCCTGCGCCAATCCACGACCGCCGATGCCGCTTGGTGAATGCTGTTCGTAGAGCAGCCAATCCGACAGGTCCGGCACGTGATGAAACCACATTGCCAGATCCATCAGCGCCGAGAAGCCCGGCCCTAACGGAGTCGTGTGGCGGCCGATCATCGCCGACTCGAGCAGGGTGCGGCCCGCCACGAAAGCGGCCAGGCAATCGGCGACAACCGGGTCGACCGGCGCAGTTCCGTTGGGCCGCCACCACATTCGGATACCAGCCGGCGGAGACTCGGGCATGTCGAAGGCGAGCCTGGCAGACGGATCGACATACCGGTAGTCGATGGGCTGCTCGCGCACCCACCAGCCACCGGCGTCGTCCGCGTAGTCGCTGTGTTGGTCGGCGAAGCTCGGCACGGATTCGGGATCCGGAAGATCCGGTGGAAGCTGCTGGTAGACAACGCTGTCGACGGATTTGCTGAATGACGCGACGCCTTCCAGCAGCACCGAGCCGAACTGGCGGGCCGTCACGCGACGGGCTGAGAATGTGCCGCCGTCGTGCAGCGTGGTGACCTCGAAGTCGACCGGTTGCCGGGCGTCGCCGGCCCGCAGGAAATACATGTGCATGCTGTGCGGCAGGCGGTCAGTCACGGTTCGGCTGGCCGCCATCAGAGCTTGCGCCGCGATGTGCCCGCCGGAGATGTGGTGCGCGATTTCGTCGATCTGATTTCCGACGAAGAACTCCGCGTTGACCTGGTCGAGGTCGAGCGTGTCGAGGACTTGCCGCAGCGTGATGACAGGGAACGGAGAGGTCACGCACGCATCATGCCGTCAAGACAGGTAGCGGCCAAACCACTCCAGCACCCGCCGCCAGGCGTCCTCGGCGGCGGCCGCGTTGTAGCGCGGCCCGCTGTCGTTGAAAAAGGCGTGGTCGGCGTCGGGTTCGACGACGATGTCGTGGATCAGCCCCGCGCGGTGGAGAGCGGCTTCGGCCGCTGGCTGCGAATCGGTGACCCGCTTGTCGAGTGCGCCGTAGAACGCCAGCACCGCGCTGCGCTTGGAGCCCGCGAAGTCCGGATTGTCGGGCAGCGGACCGTAGAACGGAACCGCAGCCGACAGCCGCGGCGTACCGGAAGCCAGCATCTGCCAGACCAGCCCGCCGCCGAAACAGAACCCGACGACGGCGATCTTGCTGCCGGGAACTCGTGCCTGCAGTTCGTCGACACCAGAATTCAGGTCTGCGAGGAAACGATCCCGCGGCACCTTGGCCAGCGCGGCGGTGGCCTGCGCAGGGTCCTTGAATTGCGCGGTGCCACCTTCCTCGGACAGCAGGTCGATCGCCAGCGCCGAGTAGCCTGCCCCGGCGAACCGCCCGGCCACCGACTGCGCCCAGTCGGTGAGACCTTTGTTCTCGTGGACGACCAGCACTCCGCGACGGGCATTATGGGCCTGCGACCAGACGCCTTGCAGCTCACCACGCGGTCCCTTCCACGTGATCGGCTCGAAGGGCTGTGCCTGACCCATTCCCGGCACCGTCACGACCCCCTCGCCCGTTGCGGAACGCTGAGGTTTGCGGTCGTCGCAGGCCGCGATGAGCGCTGCCGCAGCGCCGGTGCCCAGCCCGAGCAGGGCCAGCCGGCGGATGGCTTCCCGCCTGGTCAGCAGCCCGTCGATGTGGTCGGTCGCGATCTCCTCGGCGATGTAGCGCGGTAGCGAAGTCATTATGGCGAGTATGCGGCATAACCGGCCGTGTCGCCCGGAAGGCGTTGCGGCTCCGGCTCAGTCGACGCTGTCCGGGTCGGCCACCGGGATCAACAGGTGTGACGGCGTCGGTCCGCCCTGGTGTAGCCGGTAGCTGCCGCCGGCCAGAGCGCGCCGTGCGGGCACGGGCGGGACCAGATGCGGGAAGTCGAAAGTGGTCAGGGTCAGGCGTAACTGGTGACCCGCCTGGAGCACCGCGGCGGTCGGGAAGATCTCGACGTCGTAGCGGGTCAGTTCGCCGGGGACGACGGGTTTGGCCGCCGACCGGGTGCTGAAGTGGTGCGGCCGCAGCACGGTGCCGTCGGAGAGATACCAGGTGCGCTCCGGGTCCAACTCTCGGTGTGAGCCGAGCAGCGCGCCCTGGGTCAGCGGTCGGCTGGCGCCGTCGGGTGCGACGTCGTCGAGATGGGCAACCCACAACGTCTCGGTGGTGTTGGCGGTGGCGTGGACGCTCAGCGTGACCGGCCCGGCGATCAACGTTGGCGTGGCGAAGGCCTCGGTGGTGTAGGTGAGTGCCCCGCGCTGCACTCGACGGTTGTCCTGGTCGTAGCGGGTCTGTCCGCCGCGCTGGGAGCGGATGAAGCTGGCCAGGCCTAGCGTCCACTGTTCGACGCTGCGGCCGGAGTGCGGACCACGGCCCACGTATGTGATTGTGGCCGTGGAGGTTTCCGGTGCGCTGTCGGCGGTCAGCCGCCCGGAGTCGGACAGGTAGAAGCGGGTTGGCGTCGCCTCGGGGAGTGGATATTCGCGGGCGTGGAACCAGCGCTCGCTGCCGATGGCCTGGAACGTCAACGGCGCCCCGGAGATCTTGGCTTCGGCGTCGTCGTTCAGCCAGTAGTCGAACCAGCGCAACTGCAGCGCGTTGAGGTGCAGTCCGCCGTACGCGGTCACGTGATACCAGGGACCCATCATCAGCCGCAGTTGTTCGGATACCGGCTGGCCGGGTCGCATCGGCTGCTCATCGGGCCGCCCGGCGAAGGCGTTCTGCAGCGCGGCGTAGTTCAGCGGCGCGCCGCGCTGGAACGCGTCGTGCCAGCCGCCGACGAGGAAGACCGCCACGTTGTTGGCGACGATCTCCGGCAGCACCGCCGCGGGCCGCAGGGCATCCCAAAATTTTTGGTCGAACGCCGTATCGCCGCCGGCCACGGCGTCGGCGATCAACGGACGGAAGTAGCCGCGCTGAGCGCGCCCGCGGTTGCGTACCCCGGCGAATCCACCGGCCCGAGGCCGCGGATGCTTGCCGCGATTGAGCACCTCGAGCAACGGGTTGACGACGTTGAGCAGCCGGTAGACCCCGCCGTAGGCACGCACCGTGCGCAGATGCGGCACCCCGCCCATCGCTGCCGCGTCGCGGTAGAAGTCGCGCGCGGCCATCACCGGGAAGATCGCCTTGAGGGGTGAGCCAGGCCCGACGGCGGCCGCGGTGAACAGCTGGTTGATCGCCAAGTAGGACACCCCGAACATGCCGACCCGCCCGTTGGCGTTCGGCAGCTTCGAGGCCCAGTGCACCAACTCGACGCCGTCCTGGGCTTGACGCTCCCCAAACATTTCGAAGGCGCCGCCCGAGACGCCAGACCCCCGGACGTCGACCATCACTTCGATATAGCCGCGTTTGATCAAGTACGGTGTGGCACCGCCGCCGATCTGCGCAGCCGGTGGTGGGGCCTTCTTGCCGTACGGCGTCATTGACAACAACACCGGGAACGGGCCTTCCGCAGGCTCGCCAGTGTCACGGTCGGTCGGGTAATGGATGTCGACGCGCAACTCCACCCCGTCGCTCATCGGCACCCCGACGTTGTGGTGAATGCCCGTGCCGAACTGCGCCGCCCTGGGTGTCCAGGACGGTGAATACGGCGACGGGCTGGTCTTGCGGGTGCGTCGACGTCGTGATCGCAGCGTCGGCATCCCTACCTCCTCCGCATCGTTGACAAGGTGGTCAGCGGCCCGGTTCTATGACTTCCCATGGCAGTCGACGAAACCGTACTCGCGTTGTGGCAGGCGTTGTCGGGTCGGGACTGGGAAGCCGTCAAAACCTTCTTGTCCGCGGACTGCGTCTACGTCGACATGCCGGTCGGCCCCACCCTGGCCGCCCGCGGGCCTGATGACATTGTCAAGCGGCTCAAAGTCGGGCTCGAACCGTTGGCCGACTACCAAAACCACAACGGGGTGCTGGTGTCCAACGGCTCCGACGTCATGTACGAACATTCCGAGACCTGGCGCTGGACAAGCGGGGAAACGGCTGTGCTGCACTTTGTTTCGGTGCATCGAGTAAATGACGGCAAGGTGTCGCTGTGGAAGGACTACTGGGACATGGGCGGCATGACCGCGCAGGCGCCACCGACGTGGTTGGAGGATCTGGCGACAGCGGATGTGAGCTGGGTCTTCGATGCGACGGGTCTCATCTGATCGAGTTTCGTTGGACCGAATATTCGGAGTGCCCGCTAAGCACGGGATAGGGCGCCACCGCGTCTACGTCTGGTGACGTACCCCTGACACTGGACCAGTTGCTCGATCACGGATGGATAAGCCGACGTCGTCGCTTACATACGGATCGGAAAGATGGCTTGGGCAATAGACTTCCGCTGAGACGGCGATGAATCTGATGGCGGTTCTATGAACCTTTGCGGATTCTTGGTGGTAAGCCGGATTTTCCTCGAAGATACCGTTCATTTCTTCGTCTACCACGGTATAGACCGAGGCGCCGCCATCGAGTTCGCCACAGATTCGATGGGCTCGGGCGACGAGAGCAGGCACGTTGTCGATGGCGGGAATCCCGTCTTGTTCGAGCAGCGCCACAAACTGATCCTGCTGCTGGCTTGGGTCGGCGCTTGCCGCGCCAGCGCCAAAGATTGCGGCGGTCAGCACCACCGAGGCGGCGACCAGAGCGTATGCAAGGCTGTTGATGCCGGTGCGCACGGCGGGATTTCCATTTCTTCGGTGTCATCTGCTCGGTATCTAACTCAACCCGAGTGACGACAGGACGTCCATAGGCACGGAAGAATCCAACGGGCAACACGACCGCGCAGGCACCGACGACCTGAGAGACGCGCCCTATTGGCTGCAAACGGTCACGACGATAGGGCTTCCGTCGCCGCCTCGCCGCCTGCCGCTGTCGGTGCCGGGGATAGTTGCGGTGCTTCCTGGAGCGGCGGGCACGGTGCCGGTGGTGTTGGTGTGCGTGAGGTTGAACTCGCCGCCATCGACCGTTCTGTGCCAGTTGACCGCGCCGTCTTGATACCAGTAAGTCACGTTGCTGTCGTAGGTGATGCCGAGATAGTTGGTGTCTTCATGGCTGTTGGCGGTGAGTTGTGTTCCGTTGAGGGGCAAACAACCCGAGACGTTGGCGACCGCAACGGGCGCACAGATCGTCGCAGGCGCGGCGATAAACAGTGCTACCAACGCCGACGCCGGGATACTGGTGAGCTTCGTCCAGTCCATTAGTCGTTTCCCCTTCCAGAATCACCAGAGCGTCGCTGACCATCGACCATGAGACGCGCGGCGCTAGATCAGCTCTCGCGACAGGTGATACACACCTTGCCCATTCCGGAAAGGATAGCTTTGCTATCTGTTCGCCCGCTGAAAACAGCCTGACAAGTTGCCCGTTCAGACACTGCATCGCACCGCACCCTTGCGCAGCTATCAATAGCACTGTCCAAATACATTGCAGGCCAACGCATCAAGGCGATCTCAGATTCATACGTCTTCGACTCTGGACAACGTTGCCGACGCGTTGGCGCTGGGCTGCTCAGACTCTGGCCCGAGCATCCCAACGCAGGCTGTATGAGCGTGAAAGCCGTTCTGTGCCAGTGGTTTAACGACCCTGCGCTGGGCCCATCATGCCCTGCATCGCGCCCGGCTTCATCTCGTGATCGCCGTGCTTCATGTCGGCACAGCAGTCCTTCGACTCATGAGCCATCGCCGGGTGGCCCATGCCCATGTGCATGTGCTCGCTCCAGCTCAAGGCAAAGCCGGAGAGAAAGATCCCGGCGACGATGAACAGTCCGCCGGCGACGATCCCCACCCACGCCAGCGCCTGATTCAGCCGGCTCGACGGGTGCTGTGGGCTCGCTGGGTGCTCGGTGCTGGAAACGTCGGTCGTATCGGTCATTGCGTGGATCTCCTTCGGTTAGCTGAGTAGCCGTCACACTACCCCACCCGGGGTGGGGTGGGCATCGGCTAGCATACAAGAGTTCATTGCGGCGCAGACGGGTTGAAGGAGACGGCGATGTCAGAGGAGTTGACGGCGAAGAAGCGCGCTGCGCTCAACCGGCTGAAGACCGTGCGAGGCCATATGGACGCGATCATCCGAATGCTGGAGTCCGACGCGTACTGCGTGGACGTGATGAAGCAGATTTCAGCGGTCCAGTCGGCATTGGAGCGCACAAACAGGGTGATGTTGCACAACCATCTCGAGACCTGTTTCTCGCAGGCCGTCGTGGGCGGGCAAGGCGAACGAGCGATCGAAGAGCTGGTCGATGCCCTCAAGTTCAGTCCCGCTCTGACGGGACCCGATACCGTCCTGAACGGAACAACCGCCGATGTGGCGGGCACGACTCGTCCTGCATGAGCCGTACCCGTGACTCAGGTCGCCGACATGCCGCCGTCCACATCGAACACCGTGCCGGAGATGTAGGACGCTTCCGGGGACGAGATGAACACGATCGCGTTGGCGAGTTCCTCGGTGCTTCCCCGTCGCAGAAACGGGATCGTGGATACCAGTGCGTCGTTGACTTCCGCAGTGCCCGTGAAGCGGTTGGCCATATCGGTGTCGGTCAGACCCGGCGCAACGGCGTTCACCCGGATTCCTGAATTACCCTGCTCGAGTGCGACCGTCTTGGTCATGCCCTCCACCGCGAATTTGCTGCTGACATAAGCACTTCCACCAGCCGCCGCCTTGTGCCCATAGGTCGAGGAGATGTTGACGATGCTGCCACTGTCCTGGGTCGCCATCGCGCGGACTTCGTGCTTCATGCTCAGGAACACTCCAAGGACGTTCGTGTCGTGGACGGCCTTGAAGTTTTCAGCGGTGGCGTCCTGGATGGGGCTGAGCTTGCCTTCGAAGCCGGCGTTGTTCACCGCAACGTCGAGACGGCCGAATTTTGCGACCGCAGTGTCGACCAGGTTGCTGACCTCGTCTTCCTTCGTGACGTCGGCCTTCACGAACTCTGCCTCGGCGCCGAGCGCTCGGAGCTCCTTGACCAGGTCTTGTCCCTTGTCGTCGTGCCGACCGGACACTACGACCTTGGCGCCTTTGCGGGCGAACGCCACAGCAGTGGCACGCCCGATCCCGGTGAGGGCGCCGGTGATCAGAACAACCTGTTGAGTCATTTTTTTCCTTCGACTATGCGATGCCCGGTTGAAAAACACGCACCGACAATCGACGCGGTCGTGGGTTGTAACAGAACCGACGCCTGGTCGATTCCGGAGGCCGTTCGAGTCGTCGGCTTGGTCAGCCGCCGGACTCGGCGCGCTTCTGCAGGCGTTTGAGTGTATCGGCCGCGATGCGACCCACTTGTCCTACGGCGACCCGGTCGGCGATGTAGCCCCAGAGCCCGCCCGGAGCCTGGTACGACAGCCGAAAGGTCACCTTCGTCTGGCCCTTTCCGGCGTCGCGTAAGCGGATCCGGCCACGCATGGTGACGCCGGTGATGCCCACCCAGGCCAGGTCGCGCAGGTCGTCGAACTCAACGATTTCCATCAGGCCGCCTACCGGCACCGAGCCGACCTTCCAGTGCACGAAGTAGCGGGCGCCGACGCCGGGCGGTTGGTCGTTTGCGCTATCCCACCGCTCCAAGTTGGTCATGAACGATGGGTAGTTGTCCGGATCGCTGACGATCTTCCAGACCGCGTCCCGGTCGGCGTCGATGACGTTGCGGCGTTCGACCCTCATCAGCCGATCACCGGGAATCGACGTCGCTCGGCAAGGCGGTCAACGCCGGCCTGCAGACTGGCCATCACCTTGTCGTGCACCGCTTGGTCATCTCCATCGACCTCGATGGGGTGTTGCACTTCGATGGAGATTTTGGTCGGCAGCGGGATGTGCCCGGCCAAGTCGCTGATGTTCAGGCCCCACGGCAGCGCCAGCGATATCGGGATGCTCTTGAGCCGCAAAGTTTTATCCGCCCTGAGCAGCTTGGCCAGCCACTGGCCACGGTTGAGGAACAACGCGCTTTCCTGACCACCCACGCTGGCCACCGGCACGATAGGCACGCCGGCTTCGCGAGCCAGCTTCACGTACCCCATGCGTCCGTCGAAGTCGACCGTGTGACGCTCCCAGGACGGCCGGAAGACCTCGTAGTCCCCGCCCGGGTAGATCAGCAGGGCTGCACCGGATTCCAATGCCAGACGGGCATTTTCGTGGTTGGCGGCGACGGTGCCGAACTTGCGCAGCCAGCCCAACGGCGGCGCCGACACGACGAGGTTGTGCGCCAGTTGGTAGAACGGCCGCTCGACGCCGAAGTATGAGCAGAACGCCAGGGTGAATACGAACGTGTCGGGTGGCACGTTGCCACCGCTGTGGTTGCCGATGAGCAGTACCGGTCCCTCGGCAGGGATCCGGTCCAAGTGCTGTACATCGGCCCTGAAATACAACGACGCCACTAGCCAAGTCATTGGCAAGGTGTCGCGAATGTAATCGGGATCCCGCTGATCGAGGTCAGCTTTGGGGACCCGCGACGAGATCTGCTCGCGGGCCCACTCCAGCGCCCCTGCTAGGCCGGCCATCTTCGCTCTATACCCTGGTGACGGCGTCTCTAACCTCGACCCAACTGGTAGATGCGAGCGGCATTGTCGCGGGCGATGAGGTCGACCACCCGCACGGCGTCGGTCGCAGTCCAATCGCCGTTGTCCACGAAGTCGCTCAGCACTCGATGAATGCCACTGCGCCACAGCGCCGAACTGAGGTAATGCAGCTCGGGTGGGCCAAATCCGTCCGAGGAGTAGACGATCTTGCGGAACGGCGCCATTTCCAGCAACCGGGCGATGAACGCCGGCGCACGTGCGCCCAGGTAATTGATGCTCAGCCCGCCGTCCAGATAGACGTTGCTGAACGCCTGGGCCAGGTAGCCGCCCTCCCGTTCGTAGGGATAGCAGTGCAGCAGCACGATCGGCGTATCGCCGGATCGACGCAGGAAGTCCAGCAGGTACAGCGGGTTGGCCTTGTGTAGGTCGCAATCCCGATCACCGAAGCCGACGTGGAATTGCAACGGCTTGCCGACCCGCAGAGCCTGGTACAACCCGAAGCGCAGCAGCACCCGATCGGTCAACCGGACGCCGCCACGGTCGCGCCATTGCTTGGCCGCGTCCGCGACCTCGGCCGCAGACGGCTCGGTGAGGTCGCCGTCGAAGCCGCCGCGGTAAGCCAGCACGGATTTGGTGCCTACAGCCGTTTCGGTGCGCTGTCTCAGGATATGTTCGAATGCTGAGGCGTAGTCACCTGGAGTTTTGGCAGCTTCTTCGGCCACCTGTTCGAGGCGGACAACTTCGTGCGCGCGCCCTTTCGAGAGCTTGGCAACGTCGGGAACGTCCGCGACACCGTCGGCGTAGCCGGTGTCGATCAGCCAGTCGCTGACGCCTGCTGCCGATAAAAATATTTGCGCCAGCTCCACCTCGGCGATTTGACTACGCCGTAGCCAATAGTCTTCGGGCTCAGCGTGTTCAGGTAGCCCGAGCAGCGGGGCGCAGTGTGCACGGATGGCGAAGCCGAGCTGGGTGTCGAATCCGGAGTCGAGGTCGGCGAGGGGGTCGGTGTCGGCCTCGTTGAGAGCGTTCTCGAATCGCGGCCGATCCCCCGCCGTCAGCCAGCAGCCGTGCGCGTGCTGATCGATCAGCGCCACGCCGGCGATATGGTCCGCCAGATCAGTCACGTCACACGCTCCAGGCCATCCGGAATTTGTCGGCCAAATGCTCGCGGTTGAGGTGGGCGTAGTGCTCCTGCTCGAATCGCCGGACCGCGACGACGGCGTCGACGGCAGGATCACCGAGAATCGACCGCAGCGGTTGCGAGTTGTCCAGTGCCGCGATGGTGTGAGCCTGCGAGGTGGACAGTTGCACGATGCCGGCGCGCTCCCGCTCCGCGTCGGTCAGCGCCGCCGGGTCGACCTTGGTCTCCGCGGGTAGCACCGCGTGTTGTGTGATGCCGTCGAGCGCCAGGCCCAGGATCGTTGCCGTCGCGAAGTACGGGTTGGCCGACGGATCGACGACTTTGACCTCGGCGTTGCCGCCTTGCGGGTTGCCGGGCCCGCCGGCCACGAAGCGCAGCGCCGCTTCCCGGTTTTCGGTGCCCCAGCAGGCGTAGGCGCCGGCCCAGTTGCCAGGATGCAGCCGCAGGCCGGACACGATCGAACCGCACAACACGCCCAGGCTTTCGGGCAGGCCGCGCAGCACTCCCGCCACCGCGAATTCACCCTTGCTCGTCATGCCGTGGCTGCCCGCCCCGTCGGAGAACAGCGGTCCTGCGGAGTCGGTCAGCGAGAAGTGTTGGTGTGCACCGCATCCGACGCTACCGACAAACGGCGCCGGCGACGTGCTGACCCGCATGCCGTAGCGCCGCGCCACGCGACCGACGATGATCTTGGTCAGCACCAGCTGGTCGGCCGCGGCGACCGGCGATCGCGGTGCCAACGAAATCTCGAACTGACCGGCCCCGTATTCGGGGTGCAATTGTTCGATCGCGACGCCGGATACCGATGCCGCGGCAATGACATCGCGGACGAAGGCTTCGTGTTCGAGGACACCCGCCAGGCCGTACTGCGCCCACAGCGTCGACGACAACGGGTGACCGCTCGGGTCGACGAGCAGGAACTCGATTTCGTGGCCGACCAGCGCACCGATCCCGGCTTCGGCGAGCGCCCCCTCGACGCGGGCCAGCGTGCCGCGGCTGCAGGCAGGAACAGGCGTGCCGTCCTGCTCGAAGAACGACCCGGGTGCCCACGCCAATCCGTCGCCGAGGAGACGCAACGCGGTCGGGTCGATTCGAACGCGCTGGTCACCGACGACGTTGTTGTGCTTGGTGAAGGCGATACCGGTCTGGTCGATGGCGAAGCCGTGCCACACCGGGCTGGCGCCTAGTCCTGGATCGGCGAACGCGGTGGTCCGCCCGATGGGGACGGTCTTGGCCTGGGTGAGGCCGGCCGGATTGACGACAGTGCCGATGATCGCGCCGACCCCCTCGGCTTCGAGCCGGGCAATCGCCGCCGCGGCGGGTGGTGTGATCGTCACTCGGGCTACCGCGCCCGGCGGCTCATACCCGGCTTGGCAGGGTCAGTTGGCAGGACTGGCCGATATCCAGGGTCCGCAGCACCCGTCCCATGCCCAGCCATAGCGCGCATGACAACGCCAGGTCGGCGAGCAGCTCCTCGGAGAAGTGTTCGCTGCAGCGGGTCCAGAAGTCTTCGTCGTCGCGCAGCACGGTGTGCTCGGTGGCGAAGCGGTAGGCGAACTCGGCAGCCAGTCGCTCCTGCAAGTTGTAGCCGGGCCAGGTGCGCCACTCCCGTGCGTGGTCGTAGAGCTCTTCATCGACACCCGCGGCTGGTCCGTCGGCGTCGCGAGTGTTGACGCACACTTCGCATTCGTTGCTGTACGCGATGACCGTCCGGGCGAGCTCACGGGTGCGCATCGGCAACCGGTTGTGGCTGTAGACCGCGTTGGCGAACGCGCCGATCGCGCTGCCCAGCTGAGGGGACTTCAGGACCCAGCCGGCGAGGTCGTCGTCAGGGAACGTTCCGATGCGGCTCATGGCGAGATGGTACGCCTCCGGCTGTCCTATCCCGAACCCCCAAGCGCTTGAAACGCCCGTCGAGCCGCTGCGTGATCGGCCCTCGTGGTCACCGTTTCTCGACAAATGGCAACCCCTTTTTCGCAACCTTAACGTTTGATATATTTCAAATTCTATTCAATTTCTAGACATCTATGCAATATGCGCGCTCAACGGGTTCCGCGGAGCTCTGCTGATCGCGTCGTCGACAGCGACCCTGTAGGTTTCTTCGAGCGAAACCTACTGCTTAGCAACGTAACTGAGAAGGTACCGTGACGAGCCATGCTCTGGCGCCTGCGTAGTTGTTAGGCTATTCGACCGCAACTTGTCTCCTGAATGCAGTCTAAGTGCTCACTAATAGACACTCAGGCTTGTGCAGAATCTGCTTATATAAGCAGCGTCTTCTCTATATAGGCTCCAGCGGTCGGCGACCGTCGGGGGTTGGGCATTAAAAGCTCGTCTGCGAGACGCCGGCGATGGGGCCAGCACCCCATGTACGTCCATATCGACACATACCTGATTGGAGGCTCGCACATGAGTCGGAACGCTCGCCGGATAGCGCTAAGTCTTGGCACGGGCGCCGGTGCCGCCATTATTGCGGCGTCTTTCAGCATGGGAACCGCTCCGGTGGCCAGCGCGGACGTCTCTGATGCGGATGCGGCCAGCTCTTTGGTCGGGGCATTCGACCCGAGCGCGTTGGACGCCGCGAGTGTCTTCGATGCAGCCCTCCCCGCGGCGACCGAGACTGTCCCCAGTGCGGATGCGATCAGCTACTTGATCGACGCATTGGACCCCGATCAATTCACCTCCACGGGCGCGCCGGCGGGAGTGTTTGGGATTGTGGGCTACTACCTCGACACGTACCTCTACGGGCCCAATGGCTTTTTCCCTGGCGTCGATGCCTTTCTCGAACCGTACGTTCAAGAGTTGGTGGGTTCGTTGACTTCCACCGCTGCGGGTGCCGCGACTTTGGGCGTTGATCCGGTCAGCGATCTGGTCGGGGCGTTCGACCCCAGCGCGTTCAACGCGTTCGACTCAGTCGTTGACGGCTTGTTGGGATCGACCACGCTCTTCTGATCTCGGCGCTGTCATGCCTTGATCGCGTCCATCCCGTTCGGCCACTGGCCTCACGGTGCAGCAGTGCGCCCCGGTCCGCTCGGAATCGACCTCGGTATCCGTTGGGTGGCGAGCTCGGACAGCGTGGATCGATCGTCGCCCCAGCCGGGTTGCGCGACCATCCGGTGGGCGACCCGGTCCAGTGCAGCCGCGACGCTTGCCCTGTCGGCTGGTCCCTGGAAGTTGGGCGATCGAGTGAGCTTGTCGACGATCCAGTCCCGGATCAGCCCGGTGACGAAATCCATCTGACGTGCACCAGTTGGGGTGAGCCACAACCGGTCCACGTCGCGTTGCGCGTAGCCGCGCGACACCAGCCGATCGAAGGTCGGTTCGAGCACTTCGTACGGAATCCCCAGCTGGTCGCCGATGTCGGTGATCCTGGCGACACCGAGCACCCGCTGAAATCGGTTGATGCGCAACAGCGCCCACAACTCGGCCACGTCGAGCCGGCAGTCGGGCCGCAAGGCGATGCTGCGCAGCCGCATCCCGGGTTCACCCCGCAGCAGCCGCCCGATGGCGGTCTCCAGCATCTCCTCCGGCGTCTCGGTGGTCGGCATCGCGAACCCGTCGCCCAGGTCGGCGGCGTTTCTACCCATTTCGCGTAGCGGGACCTGGCGAAGAAACAGCGACAATACGAAGCCGACGAGCGCGACCGGAACCGCCCACATGAACACCTGAGTGAGCGAGCTGGCGTAGGCGTCCACGATCGGGGCCGCCACTGCCCGGGGAAGTTTATGCAGCGCCTCCGGCGAATTCGCCGCTGTCGGTGGCGCGCCGCTGGCAGCCAAGGCCGGACCGATGCGCGAGCGCAGGAAGTTGGTGAACAAGGACCCGAAAATCGCTGCGCCGAACGAGCTGCCAATGGTGCGAAAGAACGTCACCCCCGAGGTGGCGACACCAAGGTCCTCGAACTTCGACGTGTTCTGCACGATCAGGACCAGCACCTGCATGCACAAGCCGATACCCGCGCCGAGGATGAACAGGTAAATCGATTGCAGTAGTGCCGATGTCGACGGATTCATCCGCGACATCAGCAGAAAAGCCAGGGCCATCACCGCGGTTCCGGCGACGGGGAAGATCCTGTATCGGCCGGTCCGGCCGACGAGTACGCCGCTGCCCATCGACGTCGACAGCATGCCCGCCACCATCGGCAATGTGCGCAGTCCCGACGTGGTCGCCGAGACCCCGTCGACGAATTGCATGTACGTCGGCAAGAACGTGAGTGCGCCCAACATGGCGAACCCGACCACGAACGACAGCACACAGCAGACCGCGAAGACCGGATTGCCGAACAACCGCGTCGGCAGGATGGGCGCGGATTCCGGTCCGGACGCCCGGCTTTCGACCCAGACGAACACGCCCAGCGCCGCCACGGAGAAAATGAACAGCCCGATGATCGTCGCCGAGCCCCATGCGTAGGTGGTACCGCCCCAGCTGGTCGCCAGGGTCAGACCCGTCGCGCCCAACCCGACGAACAGGATGCCGGCATAGTCGATGACCGGTCGCCCCCGGGCGGCCACCGCCGGGATCGCCGCCGCGGCAACGAAGAACACGACGATGGACACCGGCACGTTGACCCAGAACGCCCACCGCCAGCTCAGGTGGTCGGTGAAGTAGCCGCCCAGCAGCGGGCCGATGACCGTCGTCACACCGAACACCGCGCCGAGTGCACCCTGGTAGCGGCCGCGATCGCGCAGCGGAATCACTTCGCCGATCAGCGCGGTGGCTGTGACCGTGATGGCACCGCCGCCGATCCCCTGCAGCGCCCGGGCGCCCACCAGCATGGTCATCGACTGCGCGAGCCCGCACAGCACCGAACCGAGGACGAAGAACGTCACCGCCGCCTGAAAGATCAGTTTGCGGCCGAACAGATCACCGAGCCGGCCGACCAGCACGGTCACGATCGTCGAGGCCAGCAGATAGCTGGTCACCACCCACGACTGATGACCTGCCCCGCCCAGGTCGGCGACGATGGTCGGCAGCGCGGTGGCGACGATGGTTTGATCCAGCGCCGCCAACAGCATTCCCAGCACGATCGCCAGGAAGACGAAATTGCGTCGCTGTGGGCTGACCAGTGCGCCGCTGGACTCGGGATCTGCCGCGGTAGCTGGCTGCGCTCTCGTCATACCGGGCTGCGGTCGGGGCTCAGTGCCCGCCTTGTCCCGTCGTCGGCGGCCGCGACACGCACTGGGCCGAGTAGAGCTCTTCGCCGAGCTTGTCCATCAGCTCCAGCTGTGTCTCCAGATAGTCGACGTGGTTTTCCTCGTCGGCGATGATGCTTTCGAGCAGGAACGCGCTGGTCGAGTCCTGCTTCTCGCGGCACATGATGACACCCGGCTTCAGCCGGCTCAACACGTCGTACTCGATCGCCAGGTCGGCTTCGAACTGCTCCCGCAGTGTCTGACCAATGCGTAGAGAGAAGAGGCGCTGGTAATTTGGCAGCCCGTCGAGCAGCAGGATGCGATCGGTGATCGCCTCGGCATGCCGCATCTCGTCGAACGACTCGGCGCGGGTGTGGCTCGCCAGCTCGGTGAATCCCCAGTTCTCCTGCATCTTGGAATGCAGAAAGTACTGATTGATCGCAGTCAGTTCGCTGGTCAGCTGTTCGTTGAGAAGGCGCAAAACATCGGGATCACCTTGCATGATCGCTCCTTAATTCTCCCCTGGCACGGTCTCGAGTCGCGGCGATCGCTGGTGAGGTCGGGCTGGAACGCCACCGGCATGCCGAACACGAATCTAGTCCAGCGAGCGGCCGCAGTCATGCTGATTCGGGCGGCGTGGGGGTGTCAATTTTCCTAAAAGTGCTGGTCAAAGGCGAGCCTAAGTAAGGATAGCCTTCACGAACCGAGTTAGGTTAGACTCACCTACATGCCGGCTGTTGAGTCATCGGAGACCCAGAAATCGGGGTTGCGCTGATGTACGTCTGCCTGTGCGAAGGCGTCACCAGCCAGACCGTCTCCGACGCGGTCGCTTGCGGGGCGTCGACGTCCAAAGAGGTCGCTGCGAGATGCGGAGCAGGTTTGGACTGCGGCCGCTGCCGGCGGACCGTCCGGGCGATCATCGAGGCCGCCGCGCAGTTGCAGCCCACCGGCTCGTAGCGATCAGCTCCCCCGCTTGGCGGTGAAGTCCGCCAGCGCCGCCGCATTGGCCTGCCCACCCAGAAGCTCGGCGAAATGTGCGTTTTCCCGTTCGGTGGCCGCCGCGATCTCAGGACGGAAGGGCTCGACGATCGATTGCTTGACCGCGATCAGGCTCGGAATCGGCCGCGTGGCAAGCGTTTCGGCGTAGCTGCGGGCCTGTGTGATCAACTCCTCGGGCTCGCAGACCTTCCAGGCCAGTCCCATTGACAGTGCCTCGTCGGCGTTCACCCATTCCGAGGACAGCAACAGCCATGCGGCGTTCTGCCGTCCGATGAGTTGCGGCAACAAGTAAGACGACGCCGCCTCAGGGGCGACGCCGAGACTGGTGAACGGGCATTTGAGCCGGGCCGTCGACGACATGAAGACCAGGTCCGCATAACCCAGGATGGTGGTACCGATCCCAACACCGACGCCGTTCACAGCGCAGATCAGCGGCTTGGGAAAGCGAGTCAGCGCGTCGATCATCGAGGTGAAGTGCGAACCCTGGTTGGCCATTTCGGGATCGGTGATCCGTGCCTGCATCTCGTTGAGGTCGTTGCCTGCGCTGAATGCGCGCCCGGCCCCGGTCAACAACACGACGGCGACGTCCGCGTCGTCGGCGGCCTGCGTCAGCGCTTCGGCGGTGGCTTGATACAGCGCCTCATTGAACGCGTTGAGTGCTTGGGGCCGGTTCAGGGTGAGCGTGCGTACCCGATTTTCGTCGTCGACCTCGAGTATCACCGGTGTCTCCTCAATCGTTGAAGGGCGCTTTCAGCACGTAGCGACTGGTCGGTACGGTGTCGATGTTCTCGTTGGCGCCGAACGCCGATGTGCTGGCCACCATTCGGGCCAGCCGCTGCTGCAGATCGGCATCGTCGGCGGCGCCGAAGAAGGCCCTGATGTCGGTGATCGCCGCTGCCGGGAACAGTTCTTCGACGATGCCTGCCAGTTCCGGCGCACCGGCCGTCAACGGGCGCACTACGGCGTTCTGGGTGTAGCCGAAGGTGGACTGGGTCTCGATCGCCACCGGCGTGTGGCCGTGCTGCCAGCGCTCCAGCCAGGTCGCCTGATCCAGCCCGGCTGGTCGGCGCAGCAGCGCGATGTTTGCCAAACCTGTTGTTCGATCGCCCAATTGAAGTGGAGCGTGCAGCGGGATGGATTCGGTGACCAGGTATGCGGCGAGCCGATCGCACTCGGCCGACAGTAGATCGAGCGCCGCGGCGATCTGGTCGCCGTAGCACTGCTGTGTCCATATGCTCACCACTGCGGCAGCCGGCGGATCCAGCGTCGTCAGCGTCATCAATGAGTGACGCACCGCGCCGTCGCAGACATTCACGGTCAGTCCGGGGACGCCGAGTTCGAGAATCGCGTCGGCGACCGGCCCGCGCTGCCGTTGGCACCAGTCCTCGTCGCGCTCGGCGGCCAGCAGGACCGCGACTACTTTCTCCATCGCCCGGATACCTCTGCCGGCTCAGTCGGCGCCGTCGCGGGCCCAGCGCGGCTGGATGAAGACGCCCTCGGCTTCAACGGTGATGCCCTGATCGTCGGCGAGATGGCCCGCGGCGAAGGTCTTGACCCCGTCGACACGGGTGGTCACCGCTTCGGCGTGCAGGTCCCCGAGTCGGGTGGCCCGCAGATAGCGGAAGCTGATCGTGCCGGTCAGGCGAGGGTTGATGCCGTCGCTGGCGGCCTCGCCCAGCAGGTGATCGAGAATCAGGGCGGCCACTCCCCCGTGCACGTGGCCGGGCGGACCCTCGTAGGCCGCGCCGAGGTGAAAATCGCACCAGGACGTCCCTGAACGGTCGTGCTGGACCTCGATCGGCGGAGCGATGGGGTTGCGGATGCCGATGACAGCGTTCCCCCAGGCCATCCGCTCACCGCCGGCGAGGTAGCGCACCCCGAACGAGCCGTCGAGTTGCTTGCGGCGCAAACGCGCTGTGGCCGAGTCGATCTCGGCTTTGGCCGCCGCGACGTCTCCGGCGTCCACCTGAGTCCGGACCGTCGCGTCGATCAACTCCCGGACCGACTGGGCCAACGGCTCGTAGACGGCGCGCAACCGTTCGACGTCCTCGGCGCTGATGTTTTCCAGCGTGAAGTCCAGCATCAGGCGAAACTAGAACACGTTCACTTTGCCGCCGCTACCGGGCCGGGCGAACCTGCTTGTCGCCCGTGAGCAGCTCGCCGATCAGACCGGCAAGCTGACGGTAGGGCGCCTCCCGTCCGCTGGATGACCGGAAGACCAGGCCGATGCACCGTCCGGGACGAGGCGCGGCGAAATACGCCAGCTCCAGCCGACTGCGTGCGGTCTCGACGGGCACCGCGCTCTGCGGAATCAGCGTGACGCCCAGCCCACCGGCCACACACTGCACCGCCGTCGCCAGCGACGCCGCCCGGGTGTTGGCCAGCTCAGCGTGGACACCCGCATTCCGGCAGACGTCCAGGGCCTGATCGCGCAGGCAGTGTCCCTCGTCCAGAAGCAGCAACGGCAACTCCGCGAGTGCGGTCGGCGGCACGCGCCGCTTGCCGGCCAGCGGATGCCCGGGCGGCACCGCGAGTACGAAATCCTCGTCGTAGATCGGTATTTCGGTGATGCCGTTGCTCGCGGCCGGTAACGCGATCAGCGCCGCGTCGACCGAGCCCTCACGCAACCCGGTGAGCAACCGCTCGGTCTGGTCCTCAACGAGCCGCAGGTCCAGGGCGGGCAGCCGGTCAGCCAGGCCGGCGAGCAGCGTCGGCAACACATACGGCGCCACCGTCGGGATCAGACCGAGCCGGATGCTGCCCTGTAGCGGGTCCGAGGAGCCCGCGGCCGCCGCGGAGAACGCCATCGCGGCCTCAATCACCGCCTGAGCCTGCGGCAGCAGCTGCGTGCCCTCGGTCGTGAGGAAGACTCTGCGCGTGGAACGCTCGATCAGCTGCGCGCCCAGACCGGTCTCCAGACCGGACAGCGCCTGCGACAGCGTCGACTGACTGACGCCGAGAGCTGTTGCGGCAGTGCCAAAATGCTGCTTCTCCGCGACGGCGACGAAGGCCCGGAGGCCGGCGATCGTCGGCTGATAAGTCCTATCGGTCATACCGATCAGTATAGTGTGAAAGATCACCTTTTATTCAAAGTGTAGATCCGGCAAGATGGTGTCAGTAGCCAATCTTGACTAGATCCAATTTGACAAAGGAGTGACATGGCCCTGCTGACAGTCGGCGACCAGTTCCCCGCCTACCGGCTCACCGCGTTGATCGGTGGCGACCTTTCCAAGGTCGACGCCCAAAACCCCGAGGACTACTTCACCACGATCTCCAGCGGAGACTACGAGGGCAAGTGGCGGGTGGTGTTCTTCTGGCCGAAGGACTTCACGTTCGTGTGCCCGACCGAGATCGCTGCCTTCGGCAAGCTCAACGACGAATTCGAGGATCGCGACACTCAGGTGCTGGGCGTCTCGGTAGACAACGAGTTCGTGCACTTCCAGTGGCGCGCGCAACACGAGGACCTGAAGAAGTTGCCCTTCCCGATGCTGTCGGACCTCAAGCGCGACCTGTCCGAGGCCACCGGAGCGCTCAATGCCGACGGCGTCGCCGATCGGGTGACGTTCATCGTCGATCCCAACAACGAGATCCAGTTCGCCTCGGTGACCGCCGGATCGGTGGGCCGCAACGTCGACGAGGTGCTGCGGGTGCTTGATGCTCTGCAGTCCGATGAGTTGTGCGCCTGCAACTGGCGCAAGGGCGACCCCACGATCGACGCCGGCGAAGAGTTGAGGAAGTCTGCCTGATGAGTGTCGAGAACCTGAAAGACGCACTGCCCGAATACGCCAAGGACCTCAAGCTCAACCTCGGCTCGATCAGCCGCAGCACCGTGCTGAGCGAGGAGCAGCTCTGGGGCACGTTGCTGGCGAGTGCCGCCGCGACGCGGAACGCCCAAGTGCTGGCCGAGATTGGCGCCGAGGCGGCCGACACCTTGTCGTCGGAGGCGTACGGGGCGGCGCTGGGCGCCGCGTCGATCATGGGCATGAACAATGTGTTCTACCGCGGCCGCGGCTTCCTGGACGGCAAATACGACGATCTGCGTCCCGGCCTGCGGATGAACATCATCGGGAACCCCGGCGTGGACAAGGCCACCTTCGAACTGTGGTCGTTCGCGGTGTCGTCGATCAACGGGTGTTCGCACTGCGTGGTCGCGCACGAGCACACCCTGCGCGAGGCCGGCATCGACCGCGAAGTCGTGCTGGAGGCGTTGAAGGTTGCGGCCATCGTCGCCGGGGTTGCCCAGGCGGTCACCACCGCTCAAACGCTGGCCGCCGCCGGGTAATCCGGCCGTAGACTTCGGCTGTGGTGCTCAGCCAAGTCGATCTGGAACGCTTGCGTCGTTGCGTCGAACTGGCTGGCATCGCACTCGATGAGGGACATGCCCCGTTCGGTGCGATGCTGGTCGGCGCAGACGACCGGACGCTCTACGAAGACCACAACCGCACAACCGACAACGACCAGACGTTGCATGCCGAGCTGGGCGTCATCCGGTGGGCCGTCGCGAATGTCACTCCGGCACATCGCGTTCGGATGACCGTGTATACGTCGTGTGAGCAATGCCCGATGTGCGCGGCTGCGCACGCGTGGGCCGGTCTGGGCCGCATCGTCTACGCCACCTCGTGCGCACAGCTGACCGATTGGCTGGCCGAATGGCGCACGCCGACGCTGCCGGTGGCGATGCTGGCAGTCAATACGGTCGCGCCTCAGGTGGTCGTCGACGGTCCGGCGCCCGAACTCGAGGAGAAGATGAAAGTCCTTTACGCAGCCAGGTACCAACCGTGAGCGCGCCCGCCTGGGTCGAGCATGTGATCTGGTGGCACGTCTATCCCCTGGGATTTGTCGGCGCTTTCCCTGCCGACTCTCCGCCGCAGTCCGGCGAGCACCGCCTGCGCCGTATCGCCGAGTGGTACGACCACGCCATCGAGCTGGGCGCATCGGGGATTGCGCTGGGACCGATCTTCGCTTCGCGCACACACGGTTACGACACCACTGACCACTACCGCATCGATCCCCGGCTCGGCGACGACGATGATTTCGACTACCTGATCAGCGAAGCTCGGCGACGGGGGCTGCGGGTACTGCTCGACGGCGTGTTCAATCACGTAGGCGCCGAATTTCCGCGCTACCGCGAGGCGGTCAATGACGATGCAGCAGCGCGCTGGTTTCGCGGGCGGCCGGGCAGATTTCACACATTCGAAGGTCATGACGGCCTATTCACGTTGAACCACGACAACCCCGAAGTCGTCGACTACGTCGCCGACGTGATGACGCACTGGTTGCAACGTGGAGTAGACGGCTGGCGCCTGGACGCTGCGTACGCTGTGCCGCAACACTTCTGGGCGAAAGTCTTGCCCCAGGTTCGTCAGCTCCACCCGGAGGCGTGGTTCGTCGGCGAACTGATCCATGGCGACTATGCCGCCGTGGTCCGGGAGGCTGGTTACGACTCGGCCACCCAGTACGAGCTGTGGAAGGCGATCTGGAGCGGGCTGAACGACGGCAACTTCTTCGAATTGGACCACGCGCTGCAACGGCATGGCGGCTTCGTCGAAAGCTTTGCGCCGCTGACCTTCATCGGCAACCACGACGTCACCCGCATCGCCAGCCAGCTTCAGCGTCCCGAACACGTCGCCCATGCCCTGGTCGTCCTGATGACCGTGGCCGGCATCCCCAGCATCTACGCCGGCGACGAGCTCGGATATCGGGGAGTCAAAGAAGAGCGATTCGGCGGCGACGACGCGGTGCGGCCCGAATTCGGCACTCCCCCGGCTCAACTCGACTCCCGCGGGGTCGAAGTATGGTCGCTGCACCAATACCTGATCGGGTTGCGCCGCCGGCACCCGTGGCTGCACGGCGCCTCGACGTCGCCGCTGCGGCTGGAAAACCGGCAGTACGTGTACCAGACCAGCGACGGTGACCGGTCACTGATCGTCGCGCTCAACATCGACGACGCGCCGCTGCGGGTGCGGCTGAAATCCGGACCGGCAGAGGTGATCGCCGGGAGCGGGGCACCGCCGCCAGAGGTCGTCGATTCGGTCACCGTCGAGCCGCATGGCTGGCGGATTCTGCAGCCGGTTCACGCCAGCCGCTCCACCGTCAGCGGATCCTCTTCGCCGTCGTAGTAACGCGCGAGCAGCTCGACGAAATCGCCGTTGTCATGGGTGGCACGGGCAAACAACGTCATCGACGACCGTACTTTCATGTCGTCGGGCGACCCCAAGATCTGTCCGATCGTGCGGTCCTGGATGGCGTTGACCAGCTGGGTGCATTCCCGCAGCCGCGGTCCCAGCACGTCGTGGCGAAGGTACGCGCGGGCCTCGTCGAGCGAGGAGATCGCGTAATGGGCCGCAGTAGAACTACTGCCCAAGCCGGCGATCTGCGGGAAGACAAACCAAATCCAGTGGCTGCGCTTACGGCCGGCGCGCAACTCGTCGACGACGTGCGCGTACACCCGCGCCTGCGCGTCGACGAAACGTTGCAGATCGAAGGGGTCGCTTGACGATTGCATATGACCTACGGTGGCACAGTGGTCAAACGGCGGCTGCCGAAGGTGCGTGACCTTGCGCCGCTGATCCAGTTCCGCAAGCCCCGGCTCGATCGCCTCCAGCAGCGACTCGATGACGCGCAGACCATCCACGATCTGCGGCGGATCGCCCAGCGACGGACACCGCGGGCGGCGTTCGACTACACCGACGGCGCGGCCGAGGACGAGATCTCGCTGGGGCGCGCCCAACAAGCCTTTCGCGACATCGAATTTCATCCGACGATCCTGCGGGACGTCAGCAGTGTCCGGACCAGCTGGCAGGTGCTCGGCGGCGAGGTGGCCCTGCCGTTCGCGATCGCGCCGACCGGATTCACCCGGCTGATGCACACCGAGGGCGAACTGGCCGGTGCCCGGGCCGCCGAGACGGCCGGCATCCCGTTTTCGCTGTCCACGCTGGGCACCGCCTCAATCGAAGACGTCGTGGCAGCGGCACCCAAGGGGCGCAAATGGTTTCAGCTGTACATGTGGCGCGACCGGGACCGGTCGATGGCGCTGGCGCGCCGGGCTGCCGAGGCCGGCTTCGACACGCTGCTGGCGACCGTCGACGTTCCGGTCGCGGGCGCGAGACTGCGGGACGTCCGCAACGGCATGTCGATCCCACCGGCGTTGACCCTGCGGACTGTGCTCAACGCCGCGGTGCGGCCGCGCTGGTGGTTCGACCTGCTGACCACCGAGCCGCTGTCCTTCGCGTCGCTGGACCGCTGGTCGGGCACGGTCGGGGAGTATCTGGACCAGATGTTCGACCCCAGCCTGACCTTCGACGATCTGGCGTGGGTCAAAGCGCAGTGGCCTGGCAAGCTCGTCGTCAAAGGCATCCAGACCCTCGACGATGCACGGGTGGTGGTCGATCTCGGTGTCGATGGCATTGTGTTGTCCAATCACGGTGGCCGCCAACTTGATCGGGCCCCAGTGCCGTTCCATTTGTTGCCCACGGTGGCGCGCGAACTCGGCGCGCACACCGAAATTCTGATGGACACCGGCATCATGTCGGGCGCAGATATCGTCGCCGCGGTGGCCTTGGGTGCACGCAGCACTCTGGTCGGCCGGGCCTACCTGTACGGCCTGATGGCCGGCGGCGAGGCCGGGGTTCGCCGTGCCATCGACATCTTGTCGGGTCAGCTGACGCGCACCATGCGACTGCTCGGCGTCACGTGCCTCGAAGAGCTCACGCCGGCGCATGTGACGCAATTGCAACGGCTGGTGCCGATGGGCCGGCGGACATGAGCCGCCGTTCGGGCTCATCAAGCGCTCGGCGGCCGACTCACCGTCTCGATGCTGGTCCTCGCGCGACTATCTCGGCTGCCACGTCCGCGACTCGGGTGTTGGATTGCTGAGAGAGTTTGGTCAGTAGTTCGAACGCCTGTACCGCACCGATGCCGAATCGTTCCATGATCATGCCCTTGGCCTGGCCGATGATGTCTCTGCTGTTGAGCGCGGATTTGAACTGCAACTCTTTGTCGGCGGCGATGAACGCGTTCGCGACGTGGGTCGCCAGCATTGCGCCCAACGCCTCGGCTTCGGGGGTGAAGGCATTGGGCGTGAGTCCGAACAGATTCAGTGCCCCCATGCGGCCGTTGTGGGCATAGAGCTGGAATGACAACATGGCATGGACACCCGCTGCTACCGCCGCCTTCGCGAAGCGGGGCCACCGCGAATCCTCGCGCAGGTCGTTGCACAAGATCACCGAATGACCGACGGCAGCGTCCAGGCACGGTCCCTCGCGAAATTGCTGCTGCACACCATCGAGGTCTACGGCAAGCTCTGAGGTAGCTGCCATCGACCGAAACAGGTCGGCACCTGAAATCAGCAGGACATCGGCGCAATGTACGCCGGCAATCAAGTCAACCGCCGTGGCCGTGACATGCTGCAGAATGGGGTCGATTTCCGTTGGGCTAACAGCTCTTTCGGCCAACCCCACCATGGTTTTGCGAAGCAGCTCGGCATACTCACGATCGTTCACAATGACGGCGCCATTTCCCCATTTGTGGAGCGAGGTGTCCGCAGAAGCAATGATGACGGAAGAGATCCAGCTCGGGCCGTCACCCTTAGGTGAACGCAACGCACAGCAATTTTTTTGCTGTCCAGGCAAATACTACTCTGCTACCCGGCCGCCGCGTCAGGGCGCACGCAGCGCTTGTGACCGGCCGGGCCGCGAAAAGATGGCCGGCTCGGCTAGCGATTCGGCGATTTTCCGGAGTCGGCGCTGCGCAGCACGATGTCGACGGCGGCCGCGATGACGTCGTCGCCCGGCAGCGTGCCGAACATGATCGACGGGCAGGCGACCACACCGGTGAGCATCGACAGGGCCGCCTCGAGTTCGACACCGTCGAGGAATTCCCCGAGCATGGCCCGCATCTGCCCCTGGCCGGAATTGTTGATCTTGTCGCGGATCTCGCGCATCTCCTCGACCGACGCCCACTGGGCCATCCCGGTCAGGATGAGGTCGAGACGCATCTCGGTGATGCCCCCGCGGAAGGCCTGCAGTTCGCCGATGATGTCGTCGCGCAGATCGCCGGTTCGTTCGTGGTGCGGTAGGTCGCCGAGCGCATCCACCGCGAGCACGATCAGATCCACCCGTGACGGCCAATGGGTATAGAGCGTCGTTTTGGAATATCCGGCGAGCTCGGCCACCCGCGCGTGCGTGACGGCATCGGAACCCTCGACGGTCAGCACCTTGAGGGCAGCGCGCGCGACATCTGCGCGGGTGCGAGCCACCCGTGCGTCTTCACCGGTGCCGGGCGCTTTATCGCCCGGAATTTGTGCCATCGGAGCACTCCACCTTTGCGCTGGACTTCCTCGAGTTGACCCGCCTCAGAGAAATTAGCTGATGAAGACGCGAATCAGTAATGAAAAATCCTATCGTTAATGGACGTTTAGAACAGTAGTGTACCGGGAAACGGTTACCGTACGGGTTGGCCAGCCAGCTGACCCCGCCCCGGTCGCCCGACCCCACGTGAAGGAATTCCATGTCAGCGATACTTTTTGGTTCGATCAGCACCCTCGTCGACTCATCGGAGTTGCAGCGCCGCGCGTTCAATGAGTCGTTCGAAGCCCACGGCCTCGACTGGCAGTGGTCGCAGCCCGACTACGTGGCCATGCTCGATTCGAACGGCGGCGCACAGCGGATCGCCGACTACGCCGAGGCACGCGGCGATGACGTCGACGCGGACGCGGTGCACGCGACGAAATCGCAGATTTTTCAGGAATTGTTGGCGACGTCGGGCCTCAAAGCACGTCCCGGCGTCATTGCGACGATCAACGAGGCCAAGCGCCGCGACGTCAAGCTCGGCTTCGTCACCACCACCTCGCAGGAGAACATCTCCGCGCTGTTGGAGGCGCTGAGCCCGGACATCGACGTCGACACATTCGACCTGATCGTCGACCGTGACTCCGTCGCCAGCCCCAAGCCGGACGCCGCTGCGTACATGTTCGCTCTAGAAGAGCTCGGCGAGGATTCCGACTCGGCGGTAGCCATCGAGGACAACGTTGGAGGCGTCGCAGCCGCATCAGCCGCCGGCGTCAGATGCATTGCCTTTCCCAACGAGAACACCGCGGACGGCGACTTTGCAGCTGCCGCGGACACCGTCGACTCTCTCGACGCCGAGCAGTTGGTCGGCCTCGTCGCGTGAGCGCAGCCCGCATCGTCGATCCCCCGCACACCTTCCCGGCAGCAAGGACATCGTCATGAGTGATATGCAAGCACGAGTTATCAACAGCCCCAGAGCCTTTCACGTAGAAGGCTACGAGAAGATCGAGTATGACCTGGTGTATGTCGACGGCGTCTTCGGGCCGGACAGCCTCGAACTGGCCGACACGTATCGCCCGTACGGCCGAGTCCTGATGGTCGTCGATGAGACCGTCTACGACCTCTACGGAAACGACATCCACGCCTACTTCGAGCGGCACGACATCGACCTCACCGTCATGCCGGTACAGATCCGCGAGACCGCGAAGTCGCTCGAGACCTTCGAGAAAATCGTCGCGCAGTTCAACGATTTCGGGTTGGTCCGCACCGAGCCGGTGCTCGTCGTCGGTGGCGGTCTGATCACCGATGTCGCGGGATTCGCCTGTGCGAGTTATCGACGCAACACCCCCTACATCCGGATCCCGACGACGCTGATCGGTCTCATTGACGCCAGCGTGTCTATCAAGGTCGCGGTCAATCACGGCAAGCACAAGAACCGCTTGGGCGCCTACCACGCGTCACAGAAGGTTCTGCTCGACTTCTCCTTCCTAAAGACGCTGCCAGAAGATCAAGTCCGCAACGGCATGGCGGAGCTGATTAAGATCTCCGTCGTCGGCAACGCCGAAATCTTCGAACTGCTCGAAGAACACGGGGTCGAACTGCTGCACACCAGGTTCGGCCATCTGGACGGGACAGCGGAATTACGTTCTGCCGGTGAACGTCTCACCCACCAAGCGATCGCCACCATGCTCGAGCTCGAGGTGCCTAATCTGCACGAACTCAACCTCGACCGGGTGATCGCCTTCGGGCACACCTGGAGCCCGACGCTGGAGCTCAGCACGCCCGACCCGTTCTTTCACGGGCACGCCATCAACATCGACATGGCGTTGTCGACGACGCTGGCCGAGCAGCGTGGGTATCTGACGGTCGCCGAGCGAGACCGGGTGCTCGGATTGATGAGCGACCTTGGTCTCGCACTCGACAGCGAACACTTGACACCGGAACTGCTCAGTACGGCCACGGCCGCCATCTTGAAGACTCGTGACGGCACCCTCCGTGCAGCTGTCCCGGCACCGATCGGGCAATGTCTTTTCGTCAACGACGTGAGTGTCGAAGAACTCGCCGACACCCTGGTGTTGCACCGAAAGCTCTGCTTCGGTTACCCGCGCGGTGGCGACGGAATCGACATGTTCACCTCGACGACGTATGGCAGCTGCCATGCATGATGTTGTGTCGTTACGGAATTCGCCGAGCACATCAGCGCCACGCCCTTCCGTCCAAATCGGTGGTCCCGAAGCCATTGCCCAGGCGGGCCGACGTCGCCCCAATGTGATCCGGACGCTGGCCACGCTCGCCGGTCTACTGGTCACTCTGCCGATCGATGCGCTGGTCGTCGCGTTCGCTCTGGTACGGCGGGTGCAGCCCCCCACGGCGGCTCAGCCGAAAACATGTCGCCGCACCGTGCTCATCACCGGTGGCAAGATGACCAAGGCGCTACAGCTCGCCCGAGCCTTCCACCGCGCCGGCCACCGGGTGATACTGGCCGACACCGCCAAATATCGGTTCACCGGTCACCGGTTCTCCAGGGCGGTGGACGCGTTTTACTGCATTCCCGAGCCGGCCGATCGCGGCTACGAGGACGCACTGTACGAGATCATCCGCTATGAGGCGGTAGACAACTTTATTCCGGTATCCAGCCCCTCCTCCAGCGTCCACGACGCGCGGGCGCGCTACGCCCTCGACAGCATCTGCGACGTCATGCACGCCACCGAAGACGTCGTACGGATGCTAGACGACAAGGCGGAGTTCTCCAAAGTCGCTCTCGCACTGGGGCTCCGGGTGCCCGACTGGGTGCGGGTCACCGATCCCCAGCAGATTCTGAATTTCAGGTTTCCCGCTGGGCGCAACTATGTCTTGAAACGAATCGCCTACAACCCCGTCGGTCGATTGGATCTCCCCCGCCTGTCGAAACGAACACCACAGCGCAATGCCGCACTGGCCCGCTGGCTGTCCATCTCGGAGGAAGACCCGTGGATACTTCAGGAATTCATCGCGGGCCGTGAATACTGCACACACGGCACCGCGATCGACGGACGACTTCAGGTGCATGTGTGTTGCGAGTCATCGGCATCCCAACTCAATTACGCAATGGTCGACAAGCCGGAGATTCGTGAGTGGGTCGAGCAGTTTGTCGGTGGACTAGGTGTCACCGGACAGTTCTCCTTCGATTTCATCGAGGCGGCGAACGGGAATGTCTACGCCATTGAATGCAATCCCCGCACCCACTCGGCGATCACGACCCTCCACGATCACCGGCAGTTGGCGTCGGCGTATCTCGAGGACGGCCATGCGGTGGTCACGCCGGTCGCCGGCGCTCGCCCGACGTACTGGATCTATCACGAGATGTGGCGTCTGCTCACCCAGCGTGGCCGGCGCGCACGACTGAACGGCATTCTGCGCGGCAAGGACGCCATCTTCGCATCGTGGGATCCTTTGCCGTACTTCATGGTTCATCACCTGCAGATCCCGGCACTGCTGATCGACAATCTGCGCCATCGCCGCGGGTGGCTGAAGATCGACTTCAATATCGGCAAGTTGGTCGAACCGGACGGCGACTGAATGTCTTCGGCTGCTGGGCCGTTACGACTGCTCCACCTGGTCGGCTCCGCGGTGGACGACTTCCATGCCGACCTGTCGCGCCTCTACGCCGGGGCGTGCCTGGACGCGCTGGGCGGGTCGACAAGTCACGTCGCGCTACTCGCCTACGTCTCGCCAGACGGATCATGGCGGTTTCCCATCGAACTCAGCATGCGCGCCGTCGAGCAGGCACCGGCATTGACGCTCGCCGACGCTGTCAGCCACATTCAGGCGCTCG
Source organism: uncultured Actinomycetota bacterium (assembly GCA_963834615.1). GTDB lineage: Bacteria > Actinomycetota > Actinomycetes > Mycobacteriales > Mycobacteriaceae > Mycobacterium. The sequence goes on along the minus strand of CAWICO010000009.1, from coordinate 209,990 downwards.
GGGTGGACGCGATGATCCCGCAGATGTTCTGCGTGCCGGGCATGACGACCTACCGGGCGCTGTTCGACGAACTCGGTATCCCGTACCTGGGCAACCGGGCCGACGTGATGGCTGTCGGCGTCGACAAAGTCAAGGCTCGGTTCGCCGTCGCGGCGGCCGGCGTCGCGGTGCCCGCAGCGGAGGTGCTGGGTCCCGGCGAGCGACCCACACTGTCGTTTCCGGTCGTCGTCAAACCCGTCGACGCTGACAACTCGGTCGCGGTGTCCCTGGCGCACGACCCGGGCGAATTCGACACCGCTGCCGCGCTGGCGCTCGCGCACAGCAGCGCGATTCTGGTCGAGGCTTATGTCGAGCTCGGCCGAGAAGTGCGCTGCGGCATCATCGTTCGCGAGGGCGAACTGGTCTGCTTGCCGCTCGAGGAGTATGCGATGGACCCGCACCGCAAACCCATTCGAACAGGTGAGGACAAACTCGCGCGGTCCGATGCCGGCGACCTCTACCTGGTCGCCAAAGACCGCGGCAAAGCCTGGATCGTCGCCGACGACGACACGCTCACCCAGGAGGTGTGGGCCGCGGCGCGACGGTGTCACCTCGCTCTGGGATGCCGGCACTACAGCCTGTTCGACTTTCGCATCGACCGGGACGGCCGACCCTGGTTTCTGGAGGCCGGCCTCTACTGCTCGTACGCGCCCGCCAGCGTCATCGCCGTCATGGCGTCCGCCATCGGCGTCACCGTGCCCGATCTATTGGAGATCGGGCTCTCCGAGATGAAACGCGAAGGAACGCCATGCTTGACGTCAACCCGATGACTCCGATCGGTGCCCGGCTGACCGGGCTCCGGGTCGACACGCTCGATGTGGCGACTACCGCAAAAGTACGGCGCCTGCTTGCCGAGCACGGCGTTCTCGTTCTGCGCGGCCAGCACACCGACGACGCGGGCTTCGTGCGTTTCCTGCGGAGTTTCGGACCCACCATGTTCACCGCCGGGGAAACGCCGGTGCCCGGACATCCCGAACTCAACATCGTCAGCAATGTCCGCGGGGGAGAGCGCCCACAGTCGACGTTTCACACCGATACGAGTTACGTGCGAAAACCCCCGGCCTTCACCGCCTTACGGGCGGTCGCCGTGCCAGAGCGTGGTGGGCAGACGCTGTTCACCAACCAATACGCCGCATACGACACGTTGCCCGTCGACGTCCGACAGCAGTTGGAGGGGCGGGCGATCACCCACGTAATGACCGGCTTACAGCTCGGGCCCGATGAGGAGACGTCGGCCGCACATCCGGTCTTCGACGTTCACCCGGTCTCCGGGCGCACCTATCTGTATCTCTCGACACCGAAGCGCTGCGCACGGGTCAGCGGCATCTCGTCAGAACAGGCCGCCGGAACCGTCGACTTCCTGTTCACGCATTCGACCCGTGCCGACAACGTGTACCGGCACGTCTGGTCACCCGGGGATGTCGTGATCTGGGACAACCGTTGTGTGTTGCACCGTGCCGACCACGCCGGCGTTCTCGGCGACCGTGTTATGCACCGCGGCATGGTTGCCGACGACGTGATTGCCGACGAGGTGGTTGCCGGCTAAAGCCGGGAACAAATTGGATCCGGTCCAGGTTGAGCGCATCAGGCTTAACTTTGGAGGATTGATGACTGAAACCAAGTCAGTGCCGGTGTTGTTCGTCAGCGACCCGGTCGTGCTGCCCGGGATGGTGGTCCCCATCGCGTTGGACGACGCCGCCCGCGCGGCCGTCGACGCTGCCCGTGCCACCGAGTCGGGCACACTGCTGATCGCGCCCCGGCTCGACGACCGCTACCCGTCATACGGCGTGCTCGCGACAATCGTGCAGGTCGGCCGGATCCCCGGCGGCGGTACCGCGGCGGTGGTCCGCGGCGAGCGCCGGGCCCACATCGGGATCGGGACCAGCGGGCCGGGGGCCGCGCTATGGGTCGAGGTGACCGAGGTGAGCGAGCCCGAGCCTGACGACGAAACCCGCAAGCTCGCGGGCGAGTACAAGAAACTGCTGCTGGCGATGCTGCAGCGCCGGGAAGCCTGGGAACTGGTCGATGTGGTCAACAAGTTGACCGATCCGTCGGCTCTGGCGGACATGGCCGGCTATGCCTCGTATCTGACCGGCGTGCAGAAACGCCAACTGCTCGAGACCCAGAACGTTGCCGAGCGGCTGCAGATGCTGAGCGACTGGACCGGTGATCATCTGGCCGAAGTCGAGGTCAATGACAAGATCGCCGAAGACGTCCGCGACGGGATGGAAAAGCAGCAGAAGGAATTCCTCCTGCGGCAGCAGCTGGCCGCGATCCGCAAGGAGCTCGGTGAGTTGGGGCCGGACGGCCCCGGGAATCAGGACGATTACCGGGCCCGCGTCGAGGCAGCCGACCTGCCGGAGAAAGTTCGTGAGGCGGCGCTGCGCGAGGTCGACAAGCTGGAACGCTCCAGCGAGCAAAGCCCCGAAGGCGGCTGGATCCGAACCTGGCTGGACACCGTGCTCGACCTGCCGTGGAACAACCGGACCGAGGACTCGACCGACCTGAAAGCGGCCCGCGAGATCCTCGACGCCGATCACCACGGTTTGGACGACGTCAAGGACCGCATCGTCGAGTACTTGGCGGTGCGCGCCCGCCGCGCCCAGCGTGGTCTGCAGGTCGTCGGCGGCCGCGGTTCCGGCGCCGTGATGGTGCTGGCCGGCCCTCCCGGCGTCGGCAAGACGTCGCTGGGTGAGAGCGTCGCCCGCGCGTTGGGCCGCAAGTTCGTCCGGGTCGCCCTCGGCGGTGTGCGCGACGAGGCCGAGATCCGTGGCCACCGGCGGACCTACGTGGGCGCGCTGCCCGGTCGGCTCGTCCGTGCCATCGGCGAAGCCGGCTCGATGAATCCCGTTGTCCTGCTTGACGAGATCGACAAGGTCGGTTCGGACTTCCGCGGTGACCCGAGTGCCGCCTTGCTGGAGGTGTTGGACCCCGCACAGAACCACACCTTCCGGGATCACTACCTGGACCTGGATCTGGACCTGTCCGACGTGGTGTTCCTGGCGACGGCCAACGTCATCGAGAACATCCCCTCGGCGCTGTTGGACCGGATGGAGCTGGTGCAGATCGACGGTTACACCGAGGACGACAAGGTCGCCATCGCGCGCGACTTCCTGTTGCCGCGGCAGCGCGACCGTGCCGGTCTGACGGACGACGAAGTCGCCATCACCGAGGCCGCGCTGCACAAGATTGCTGCCGACTACACCCGCGAGCCGGGGATGCGGCAGTTCGAACGGCTACTGGCCAAGGCACTGCGCAAGGTCACGACCAAGATCGCCGAAGAACCCGTGTCGATCGACGAGCCGGACCTGGTGCGCTACCTGGGCCGGCCGCGCTTCACCCCAGAGTCGGCGGAACGCACCGCGGTGCCGGGCGTGGCGACCGGCCTGGCCGTGACCGGCCTGGGCGGCGACGTGCTCTACATCGAGGCAGGTGCGAACGATGGTGAGCCGGGTCTGCAGTTGACCGGCCAGCTCGGTGACGTGATGAAAGAGTCCGCGCAGATCGCGCTGTCGTATGTGCGATCGCACGCCACACAGCTGGGTGTCGACCCGAAGGCGCTGGATCGGCAGATCCACGTCCATGTTCCGGCCGGCGCCGTACCGAAGGACGGTCCGTCGGCGGGTGTCACGATGGTGACCGCGCTGGTGTCGATGGCCACCGGACGACAGGTCCGCGCCGATGTCGGTATGACCGGCGAGGTGACGCTGAACGGTCGGGTGTTGCCGATCGGCGGGGTCAAGCAGAAATTGCTGGCCGCGCAACGGGCCGGGCTCAAATGCGTGTTCATCCCGCAGCGCAACGAGCCGGACCTGGACGATGTGCCCGCCGAGGTGCTGGAGGCGTTGGACGTCAAGCCGATGACCGACGTGGCCGAGATCGTCGCCCAGGCGCTGGAACCATTGCAGGAGGTCGCGACCGTCGCGGCGTGACGTCCGGCGTGAGAACCACGCGGCAACTGACCGACTGGGTGGCTTGCGGCGTCGACTATGCGCGCGCTCTTCGGCGCAAATGACGGTGACGTTTGCGAACCCACACCGCGGGTAAGCGGTAGCTCATGGGCCAGCACAAGCAGGTGGTTCGCCGGTTGCTGAAGGTCGCCGGGACGACGTATGCCGCCGAGGCGAATGTTCGGATGAGCGACAAGCCCATGCCATTGTTTCAGTTGTTGGTGCTGTGCATGTTGGCCAGCAAGCCAATTGACGCGACGATCGCGATGCGGGCCGGGCATGAATTGTTCAGCGACGGACTCAAGACGCCGAAGGCCGTGCTGGCCGCCGATCGGCGAACCATGATCGACGCATTCGGCCGTGCTCACTACGCCCGTTATGACGAGAGTTCGGCGACTCGTCTCGCCGATATGGCCCGGCGAGTCGTCGACGAATACTCCGGTGATCTGCGGGAGATTTCTCGGCGCAGTGCTGACAACGTCGACGAGGCCAAGCGCATGTTGAAGACATTCAAGGGAATCGGCGACACGGGGGCCGACATCTTTTTGCGCGAAATTCAAGACGTGTGGACGTGGGTCCGGCCGTATTTCGATAAACGCGGCATCAGGACCGCGAAGAAGCTGGGGCTGCCCAGCGACCCGAAAGAACTCAGTGCCCTTGCCCCGAGGGCGAACGCCCGTTTGGCTGCAGCGTTGGTGCGAGCTTCGCTCGACGACGAAGTCCGCCAGCAGATCGCCGGCTGAGCCGTCCGGTGACCGTGCGAATCGGCACGTCGGGCTGGTCTTACAACCACTGGGCTGAAGTGCTGTATCCACCGGGACTGCCGTCGGCCCGCCGGCTAAGCCGCTACGTCGAGGAGTTCGACACCGTTGAACTCAACGCCAGTTTCTACCGTTGGCCCAAGGATTCGACGTTCCTCAACTGGCGCGGGCAACTCCCGGACGGCTTCTTGATGTCGGTCAAAGCACACCGCGGGTTGACGCACTATCGCCGGCTGGGCTCACCCGAGCCGTGGATCGAGCGGTTTGCACGCTGCTGGCAACTACTGGATGGCCGCGCTGGCGCTTTGTTGATACAGCTCCATCCCGAACAACGCCGTGACGATTCCCGGCTGGACGAATTCTTGGCCAGCGTGCCTCAATTCATCCGGGTAGCGGTCGAATTGCGGCATCCGTCGTGGGACGATCACGCTGTGTATGACCTGCTGGAAAAGCGCCGCGCGGCGTACGTCGTGGTCAGCGGCGCAGGCCTGCGCTGCGTTCCGCGCGCCACCTCCGACCTGGTGTACGTCCGGATGCACGGGCCCACGAGTGAGCCGATGTATGTCGGTTCGTATCCCGATGGCGAGTTGCGGACCTGGGCGGGGCGGGTCGCCGAGTGGGACAGCGAAGGCCGAGATGTCCTGATCTATTTCAACAATGATCTGCAGGGCAACGCCGTGCGAAACGCCCGAGTTCTCCGAAGCATGTTGGCGTCAAGCGTCAGCGACACAAGGTAATCCGACAGGATGGAGCAGTGATCATGGCCGACTCGAGAACATTCGTCATCGTCGGCGGCGGCCTCGGTGGAGCGAAGGCCGCCGAGGCGTTGCGCGAGAAAGGGTTCGACGGGAAAATCCTGCTGCTCGCTGACGAGGAATACTTACCGTACGAGCGGCCTCCGCTGTCCAAGGATTTCCTTGCCGGCAAGAAATCGCTCGACGATTTCACCGTGCACGACTCAGAGTGGTACCGGGACAACAAAATCGACCTGCGCGTGGATACCGAGGCGTTGTCGATCGACCCGAAGGCCCACACTGTTGCGCTCTCGGATGGCACCAGTGTCGGGTACGACAAGCTGCTCCTGGCCACCGGATCGCGTTCGCGGTGGTTGTCGATTCCTGGCGCCGATTCCACCGGCGTGCACTACCTGCGGAAGTACAACGACGCGTCGAATCTGAGTACGGCCCTGCAGGAAGGGTCGTCGCTTGCCGTGGTCGGCGCGGGGTGGATCGGGTTGGAGGTCGCAGCCAATGCCCGCGCGCGCAACATCGACGTCACCGTCGTCGAGACCGCCAAAGCGCCGCTGCTTGGCGCGGTGGGCGAAGAAGTCGGCAACGTGTTCGCCAAGCTCCATCGTGACCATGGTGTGGACCTTCGCCTGGAAACCGACGTCAAAGAGATCACCACCACCGACGGCAAAGCCACTGGCCTGCGACTGGGCGACGGATCGACGATCACCGCCGACCGTGTGCTGGTGGCCGTCGGAGCACAGCCCAACATCGAACTCGCCGACGACGCCGGCTTGTCGACGGGTGACGGCGGAGTGCTGGTCAACGCGTCGCTGTGCACCAGCAACCCCGACATCTACGCCGTGGGCGACATCGCCGCAGCCGATCATCCACTTTTCGACGAACGGATCCGCACCGAACATTGGGCCACGGCGCTCAACCAGCCCGAAGTCGCGGTCGCGGGCATGCTCGGTGAAGAAGTGGAATACAAAGAGTTGCCGTACTTTTTCACCGATCAGTACGACCTCGGCATGGAGTACGTCGGCCACACGTCGAGCCATGACCGAGTGGTGTTCCGCGGCGATGTTGACCGCCGCAAGTTCATCGCTTTCTGGCTGGACGCCGACAATCACGTGGTGGCGGGAATGAACGTCAATATCTGGGATGTGGTCGACGACATCAAGAACCTGATCCATTCGAAGGCCAAGGTGAATCTCAACGCGTTGATCGATCCCGAGACGCCGTTGGGCGAGGTGGTCAGCTGACCGTGATGACGTCGGGAGGGCGGAGGCTCTGGAACCGCTCCCGCTCGTCGCGCCGACGTTTGATCCGCAGCCGGGCATCCGACGGTAGCGTGACCGCCTCGTCGCAGGTGAGGTAGAACACCTCTCCCGCGACATCGATCAGCTCTGCGTCAAGAAATCGACACCCTAACTCTCGCAATGTCATTCGGAGCTCATGGGTGAATCTGATGGTCGTATCGTAGGCGAGCTCACGGGACGCCCGGGCGCCCGCCGCCATCCGCTCATGCAGCTTGGCCTCCGAGCCGGCCGGCTTCACCGGCTGCGGGATATCGTTTGCGGTGCGCCCGGCGTCGGCCAGCAGCATCGCCGGATCGTCGCCGAACATCAGGTTCGCCAGCTCGACTTCGCCGGGGCCGCGGTGCGCTACCCGGCTGACCGCGGACGCGAACGCAGCACCGATGGTGGGCGATACAGCGGTCACGCCGTCGAGGTCGCGGTCGAGCGCCAAGGCGCATAGCTGCTCGTCGTTCTGCATCAGCTCGGCCAGCAAGGTGGTCTCGGCTTCGATGGCATCGCTGCGCAATAGCGCACCCACACCAGAGACAGTGACGTGCAGCCCGGCGCGCTGCACCGTCGCCGCGGTGATGCCGCTGTCGATCAGCCACAGCCCGGTCAACCGCCAACCCTGGTGAATCCTGTCCCGCAGCAACCGGATACGCACCTGCAGTTCGGCGTCCGACTTCGACATCAGTTGCGCCGCGCTGAGGTGCTCGGTTGTCGCCGCCGCAACGTAAGCCTGGGTATCGGCCTTCGCGCGCCGCAGCAACGCGAAGGCGCGTTTGACGACAACCGCTTTCGCGGCCGAACCAAATAGACGGCCGGTTGACGGCGGGCGGCCCAGTGGAAACAGCGCGTCGACGTGTGAGCCGTCCAGCGATAGGCGCCTGACCTCGTCGGCATTCCACCCGGGCAACTGCTCGGCAGCGAGCACGTCCGCTGAAACACCAACGTAGGGGCGGTGACTGAAGACCGCGATCGCCCGCCTCCCCCACTCGTCGGCTACCACGTCGCCGGGTGCCATCACGAGGCTCATCACTCTGGTAGCGGCGCGCAGACCGGAGACTTGGACGTCAAGGGTCATCGGGGTCAACGGGCCGGGGAGTGTCTCGGCTACCGTTGCCGCACTGAACACCGGGAAGCGAGGATCGATCCGGTCGTCGAACTCGCCTTCCTGCCCGTCCCGCGCGGCGGCCGACAACAGCTGACCGTCCGATGCTCGGGCGCGCGGCGCGACCTCGACGGGGAGCGGGAAATGGCCGGGCAGCTCCACCGCACCCCGCGCGTCGACTCTGCGACCGACCAGGCCGCGCACCGTGTCGGCAATCGCATCGCTTGCACGCCAACCGAAGTCGAACTGCCACGACGCCGCTGTCTCAGCGCCGTCGACTTCGGCCGTCAGCTCCGGCCAGCTTGGCAGGCGCGCCAAGCGCGCACGCTGACCGACGGGGCGCAGCAGTCGACGGGCGGTGCCCACATTGATGGTGTCCGGAGCCGCCAGGTCGACCACCCCGCTGCGGTTCGTCGCCACCGCGAGTACCAGAAAGCGAAGGAGGTCTTCGATATGCAGTAGCCGCAACGGCTGGGGCGCATCGTTACTGCCCAGCAGGCTGCCGACGGTGCGACAGATCATCCAATCGAGTTGGCGACCGACCGGCGGTGCTATCCGCACCACCAAGCTGGGCGCCCAGCCCGAGGTCACGAGCGCCTCGGCCTGTCGATAAAGCTTGGGCTGACCAGCCGACTGGGACAGGTAGATCAACCGCGAGCCGGCACGCGCAGCCGTGTGGGCGACGTGCACCAGACCGTTGATACCCGCGCTGCCTGGCGCGGCGGCCTCGATCGGGGCGAGGTGCAGCACGACATCGCAGGCGTCGGCCAGTTGCTGGAGCATCGGGTCGCCGAGCGACCCGCACACGAATTCGACATCGGGATGCAGGTATTCATGCGGCTCGGCTGCGATGCCGGTGACCGCGTGGCCGGCCGCGACCAGCTGCCGGGCTACGGCACGCCCAAGCACTCCGGTGACGCCGGTCAGTAAGATCCGCACGCCCGAGCACCTCCACGGTGTCTAGTCGAATCAACGACAGTAGTCGCGGTGGTGGGCTCCCAGGAAGCTTTCAGCTGACCCTGTTACCTCACAGCAACGTGGCGGTTCCATCCGCGTGGACCGTCACCTTCGCGCCGCCGATGTCGTCGCGCACCGTGTCTGCCGCCGCTCCGGGTTCGGTGATCAACGCCAACGTGCGACGGTCGTCCGGCGTGCGGACCGAGAGGAACGTCTTCTCCGGCTGACCATCCCGATCGAACGGGGTCGTCCAGGCCTCGACGGTGCCCACGCCTTCCCACTCGACTGCGGCGGTGCGCGTCGGCTCGCGGTCGACCGTGGCTTGGGTGTCCTCCCAACGGAACTCCGACGACGGCGGCTCGGTGCCGTACACGCCGAAGCTGTGCTTCGTCAGATACCCGCCGTTGGCGGTGATGAGGCCGCGGTGGCCGGGGTTGGCCGATAGCAGTTCGGCCATTGTCGCGATCGAGTGAGCGACATAGTTGCTCCACGGTCCCCCTGCGAACGTCAGCCCGCCGGTGACGGTCAGCGGGCGGGCCGGATCGTCCACCGGCAGACCGAGTTCGGTCGCCGCGACCTGGACTGCGGACGGAAAGCACGAATACAGGTCGACGTGGTCCATATCGTCGATGGTCAGGCCGGCCAATTCGAGAGCGCGTGCACCGCCGATCCGGATCGCCGGCGAACGGTGCAGTTCGGCACGTTCACTGATCACGTAGGTGTCGTGCGAGTCGGTCCCGGCATACGGGTAGACCCAGCGCTCGGTGGGTATCTGCAGCCGGGTCGCGGCGTCCACCGACGTCAGGATCAACGCGGCCGATTGGTCGACCATGTTGTTGGAGTTCATCAGCTTGGTGTACGGCCAGCTGACCATCCGGTTCGTCGGGCCCTGCTGCCAAATATCTTCGGCGACAATCGGTTCGCGGATCCAGGCATGCGGGTTGCCGACCGCCACCTCGTTGAAGCGCGCCCACAATTCGCCGATGCGTTTGCGGTGGTCGTCGCTCGACTCCCCCGTGCTCACTCGCAACGCCTGCTCGAACATCGGGTAGATGAACGACGGGCGGTCAAGGCGGATGCGGTCTTCGGCCGCTCCCGCCATCGGTACGTTCTCGTCGCTACCTTCGGGCAGCGGAACTGACTCGTCCTGCTCAGTATAGCGGAGCCGCTGCTTGCTGGCGCGCAATTGCGTTCGGGTGCGCCACATCTCGGCGCCGGCCACCAGGACGACGTCCGCACCCCCTTGTTGAATCTCCACACACGCCCGGTTGACCAAAGTCTGCGGCACGTTGCCACCGATGCCGCTGTAACGGGTCGCGGGATGGTCGGCGCCGATGCGTTGGCCGAGCAGCACACCGGGGTCGCGGTAGTGCGCCGACAACAGGTTGACCACCCGGATGGAGTCGACGGCCTCGAGGACGCGCGAATCGGCGGCTTCACGCGCGGCCGCAACCATCAGGTCAACCGGTTCCGGGGTGTTCTGCCCGCCGGTCACGTCCTGGTGGTGGTTGATCTGGCCGTACCCGACCAGCACCGGCGTTCTCGGGTTGAGGGACATCAAGGAAACCTTCCGCGGTTGGGCGCCAAGCGAATCTGGCCGACGTCAGTTGGGTGCGAAAAGCACACAGGAGTTGATCAGTTGCTCGGTCTCGTCGATGCTCATCCCGAGAATCTTGTGACAGATTTCGCGGGTGTCCTGTCCGGGCAGCGGTGCCGGCCGTTGCAGCGCCGCCGGAATATGGCGAAAGGGAGCCGGGCCGGTTTCTGCAGGCAGCGGATGCTCGAAGAGCGGATGACGCATGTCGGCGTACAGCTTTCGCTCGCGCACCTGTGGGTCTTCCAGCACATCGGGCGGCCGGTTCATCTGGCCCGCGGGCACGCCGACCGACTGCAGGGCCCCGGCCACCTGCACCGGCGAACGCGCCCTGGTCCACGCAGATACCTGCGCCAGCAAGTCCTCCCGGTTCGCCAGTCGCGCCTCGCCGGTTGCGAATCGCCGGTCGTCGGCCAGTTCGGTCAGCCCGAATACCGCTGTGGCCGAACGCCATTCGGCGTCAGATCGAATCGAGATCGCGCACCACTCGTCGTCACCGGCGCATGGCAAGACTCCGTGAATGCTGGTGTCGTCCCACACATCGCCGTGTCCGTCGGCACGGATGGCCTCGACGACGTACCTGACGTCGAGTTGATTGACGACGGCCTCGGCCTGGGATATGTGGACGCGGGCGCCGGTGCCGGTCCGGTCCCGGTGGATCAACGCGGCCAGTGCGCCGATCGCGGTGATTCGGCCGACTACATGGTCGGGAAAGACCGTGGTCGCGTCGTAGAACCGGTGCCGCGAACCGGCGTCCGATGGGTCGGGTTGAAGGTGCTCGTCTGTCCAGAGCTTGCTGACGCCCGCTGTGGCGCGGACCAGCGGTCCGTAGCCCAGCCGGTTGCTCCACGGCCCGTTGTCGCCGAAGGCACTGCTTTCCGCCAGAACGATCCGGGGATTGAGCGCCCGCAGTGCGTCATACGGAAACCCAAGGGCGGCAAGGGTTCCGGGCTTGAAATTGGCGAAGACCGCGTCGGCGTCGGCAACCAGCCGGCTGAACACAAGCTTGCCCGCATCGCTGCGAAGATCCACGCCGAACGCCAGGTTGTTGCGATGTGTCCAGGCGAACGATTCGCTCATCGGGTCGCCGACCCGCGCCTGTCGCAATCCGTCCGGGTAGGAGGCGCTTTCGACCTTGATGACCTCGGCGCCCAGGTCGCCGAACAGCCGGCTGAGTTCGCCGCCGGCGACGATCACGCCGAGGTCGACGATGCGCAGCCCGTCGAATGGACGCTGGCCGGATTTCCCGGGGGCCTGAATCACTGCTCGCTCGGCGAGCCAGCGGGCGTCGTGGTGGCCGGCGGGCGGGGCAGCTGTGCGGAGGCCGACGTGCTGGCCGTTGACGGCGAAATATCCCGCCGGCACGCGGCTGTGCACCCCGGGCGCGAGTTCCGCGTCGGCGACGGCGCCGACTTCCTGGAAATGCTCGGACGCCAGGATCTGCGTAGGCGCCAGCACGGCCGAAATCGGCACGCCGTGGGCCTGGCCCGCCGAGACCAGCGCCTTCATCGTCTGGTCGGCAAACAACTCCGCTATCAGCACACCGATCTTGGGCCAGGCCGCGAAGCGGGCGGCGATCACGTCATATCTGGGGTCCTGGAACTCCTCCGGCTCCCTCAACCAGCGTCGCAGGCCGCGCCATTGGCGAGCCGACATCACGCAGAGCCGGACGTAGCCGTCTTGGCAGGGATAGATCGGGTAGGCGTCCTGGTTTTTCGGACGTCCGCGCCACCGATTGGGGTGACGCATCCCGGCAGCGGCCTGCCCGTGCGCCCCGAACGCGGGGTCGAGCGCCATCACAACCGCGTCGAATCGGGAAAAGTCGATGTAATCGCCTGTTCCGCAACGTAAGCGGTTGTAGTAAGCGACCAGCACCGCCCACGCGGCTTGAACGGCGGCAGTAGCTGATGCGATGCCGTCCGGCGGTGATACCGGGGTCCCATCGGTCGGTCCCGATCGCGACAACGCTCCTGACAGCGCATAGAGCACCGGATCAGTTGCCCGCCATGACGACCGCGGCCCGGTTCTGCCGAAGTCGGTGACCGAGAGTGCCACCAGCTGAGGAAACCGGTCGGCCAACGCTTCGCAGGAAGTTCCGTACGCCGCGGCCTGGCCGGGAATACCGCTGTCGACGATGATGTCTGCGGCACCGGCAAGCTCGATCAATTGCTCGCGGTCTCCCGAGTCGCCCGGGTCGAGCACGGTGCTGCGCTTGTTCGCGTTGTGCAGTGCGAAGCACAGGCTGCCGCCGCGCAGTGTCGGGGGTTTGGTCCGCGACGGGCTGCCACCCGGCGGCTCCACTTTCAACACGTCGGCGCCCAAGTCGGCAAGCAGTCGACTCACTGAGTCACCCTCGTCGCCGGACAGGTCGAGCACCCGCAGCGACGCCAATAGCCCTGGCCCGGCGTCGACCATGTCAGCGTCCTCAGGCACCAGGCCAGCGTAGTTTGCGCGCTGCCGGGCACGTCGCCTACCTCGGCGTGGTGCTTTGTTCATCCAATGCGCGAAGAATCGGGCAGATGAGCTCAGACAAGGCGACGCTGTCCGACGACGAACGTACCGGCATCCACGCGTATTGGCGGGCGGCCAACTATCTCTCGGTGGGGCAGATTTACCTGTTGGACAACCCGCTGCTGCGCGAGCCGCTGACACCCGAACACGTCAAGCCGCGACTGCTGGGACATTGGGGCACCACGCCAGGACTCAACCTGATCTACGCGCATCTCAACCGCGTCATCCGTAATCGCGATGCCAACGTCATCTTCATCACCGGCCCCGGCCACGGCGGGCCCGGATTGGTGGCCAACGCCTACCTGGAGGGCACCTACAGCGAGGTGTACACCGGCATCGAGGAAGACGCCGAGGGCCTGCGAAAGCTGTTCCGGCAGTTCTCGTTTCCGGGTGGCATTCCCAGCCATGTGGCCGCGCAGACACCGGGGTCCATCCATGAGGGCGGCGAACTCGGTTATTCCTTGGTCCACGCTTACGGCGCGGCATTCGACAACCCAGATCTGGTGGTCGCCTGCGTCGTCGGTGATGGCGAAGCCGAAACCGGTCCGTTGGCCGCCGGCTGGCACTCGAACAAATTTCTCAACCCGGTCAGCGACGGCGCGGTGCTGCCGATCCTGCACCTCAACGGCTACAAGATCGCCAATCCGACCGTGCTGGCCCGCATCCCGCATGCCGAGCTGGAGTCGTTGCTGCGCGGCTACGGCTACCGGCCGATCGTCGTCGCCGGCGACGATCCCGCCGACGTGCACCAACAACTCGCGGCCGCGCTCGACAACGCCTTCGATGACATCGCGGCGATCCAGCAGGATGCGCGCTGCGGTGGCACCATCGAGCGCCCGGTGTGGCCGATGATCGTGCTGCGCACGCCGAAGGGATGGACGGGTCCCAAAGTGGTTGACGGCAAGCAGGTGGAGGGTACGTGGCGCGCCCATCAGGTCCCGCTCGCCGAGACCAGGAACAATCCGGCTCACCGCGCGCAGCTCGAAGAGTGGATGCACAGCTATGCACCCGAGGACTTGTTCGACGACGACGGCAGGCTGCGGGCGGAGCTACGTGCGCTGGCACCTCAGGGGACCCGCCGGATGAGCGCCAACCCGCATGCCAACGGCGGTGTGCTGTTACATGACCTGGACCTGCCCGACTTTCGCGACTATGCCGTCGCCGTGGAACAGCCGGCCACTCAAACCCACGAGGCCACCCGGGTGCTCGGCACCTTCCTGCGGGACGTGATCGCACGCAACGGCGACCGATTCCGTCTGATGGGACCCGACGAGACCGCGTCCAATCGCCTGGATGCCGTCTACGAGACGACCGACAAGGTGTGGCTGTCGGAAATTCTGCCCGTCGACGAGAACCTCGCGCGGTCCGGGCGGGTGATGGAGGTGCTCTCCGAGCACCTGTGCCAAGGCTGGTTGGAGGGATACCTGCTGACTGGACGGCACGGACTGTTCAACTGCTACGAGGCGTTCGTGCACATCGTCGACTCGATGCTCAACCAACACGCCAAATGGTTGTCCACCAGCCGGGAACTGCCGTGGCGGCAGCCGATTGCATCGCTGAACTACCTGCTGAGCTCGCATGTCTGGCGTCAAGATCACAACGGCGCGACGCATCAGGATCCCGGCTTCATCGACCTGGTCGCCAACAAGCGCGCCGAGGTGGTGCGGGTCTATCTGCCGCCGGACGCCAACACCCTGCTGTCGGTGGCCGACCACTGCCTGCGCAGCCGCGACTACGTCAACGTCGTCGTCGCCGGCAAGCAGCCCGCCCTGTCCTATCTCGACATGGAATCGGCAGTCGCACACTGCACTCGCGGAGTGGGCATCTGGCAATGGGCGAGCACCGCTACCGCCGAACCCGATGTGGTGTTGGCCTGCGCCGGCGACGTCCCGACCCTGGAAACGTTGGCCGCCGCCGACATCCTGCGTCGCGATCTGCCGGAGCTGGCGGTGCGGGTTGTCAACGTTGTCGACCTGATGCGGCTGCAGCCTGAGACCGAGCACCCGCATGGCTTGCCCGACACTGAATTCGATGCGATATTCGCCAGCGACAAGCCGATCATCTTCGCCTACCACGGCTACCCGTGGCTGATTCACCGGCTCACCTACAGCCGCGCCAACCACCATCACCTGCATGTCCGCGGATTCAAAGAGCGCGGCACGACGACGACGCCGTTCGACATGGTGATGCTCAACGACTTGGACCGCTTTCACCTGGTCATGGATGTCATCGACCGGGTTGACGGTCTGGCGGGGCGTGCTGCAGTGCTGCGCCAGCGGATGTCGGACGCCCGTCTGGACGCTCGGCGATACACCCGGGAACATGGGGAGGACGATCCAAAGATCTCCGGCTGGGCCTGGGGAGTTGAGTGAGCGGAACGAACGTAGTGAGTGACGGGAACGAGACGACCAGTTGACCTGGGGAGTTGAGTGAGCGGAACGAGCGTAGTGAGTGACGGGAACGAGACGACCAGTTGAGCCGGGGCGCTGAGTGAGCGGAACGAGCGTAGTGAGTGACGGGAACGAGACGACCAGTTGAACCGGTGAGTTGAGTAGCGCGCCGTCGGTAGCCTGAAGAGATGTCTGGCTACGAGAGCGCCGCGGCGGAAACGCATCCGCCTGCCGCGCAGCTCTCGGCGCTGCACCGATTCCGTGTCCGCGTCGATCTCGCGGTGGTCGTCGTGGTGTTGGCGTCGGCAAATCTGATGGCGCACTTCACCACGCCGTGGGCCGGCGTCGTCACGGTCCCGGCCGCCGCCGTCGGCCTGCTCGCCTGGTTGCGATTCCGCGGACTGGGTTGGGCCGAGCTCGGTCTGGGCCGCGACGACTGGAAATCCGGCGCCGTCTACGCGCTCGCCGCTGTCGGGCTGGTGGTGGCAGTGATAGCGGTCGGCGTAGCGCTTCCGATGACTCGGCCGATGTTTCTGAACAACCACTACGCGACGATCTCCGGCGCGCTGGTCGCCTCGATGATCGTCATCCCGCTGCAGACCGTGATTCCCGAGGAGCTGGCGTTCCGTGGCGTGCTGCACGGTGCGTTGAACCGGGCGTGGGGATTTCGGGGCGTCGCCGTCGCTGGTTCACTGCTGTTCGGCCTGTGGCACGTCGTGACCTCACTGGGATTGACGAACAGCAACGTCGGCTTCACCCGGCTGCTCGGCGGCGGAGTGTTCGGCATGCTGGCCGGCGTCGCGCTGGCGGTGGTCGCGACCGGGGCGGCCGGGTTTGTGTTCAGCTGGCTGCGACGACGAAGCGGCAGTCTGATCGCACCGATCGCGCTGCACTGGTCGCTCAACGGGGTGGGCGCTCTGGCGGCGGCGCTGGTCTGGCACCTGTCTGGCTGATCGGTTTCAGGTCAGCAGGACCGCGGCACCGGAAATGCGGCCGGCGCTGAGATCCGACAACGCCCGGTCAGCTTGACTCAGCGGGTATTCCGGCGTGGTCACCGAAATGTGGTGGTCGGCAACGAAGTCGAGGAAAGCCCGAGCGTCGGCGCGGGTATTCGACGTGACCGAGCGAACCTGACGCTCTTGGAACAAGTGGCGCTCGTAGTTCAGGACGGGAATGTCGCTCAGGTGGATTCCGGCGATCGCCAGGGTGCCGCCGCGATCCAGTGCCTCCAGCGCGGGCAGCACCAGATCACCGACGGGCGCGAACAGGATCGCGGCATCCAGACGGGCCGGTGGTGGATCGGCAGCGCCTTGCACTGAAGCCGCACCCAGCCCGAGCGCCAACTCCTGGGCAGCCGCCCCCCGCGTCATGACATGCACTTCCGCGCCCTGGGCCAGCGCAACCTGCGCGGTGATGTGCGCGCTGCCGCCAAACCCGTACAGCCCCAGCCGACCGCCGGGCGGGAGCGCCGCACGTACCAGCGAGCGATAACCGATGATCCCGGCACACAACAACGGTGCCAGTTGGGTGTCGGTGTAACCGCTCGGCAGGTGGTGGGCGAACGCCGAGGGCACGGTGGCGAATTCGGCGTAGCCGCCGTCAGCATCCCAACCCGTATAGCGAGATTTCGGGCAGAGGTTTTCATCGCCGCGCCGACAGTACGTGCACTCGCCGCAGGTGTGCCGCAGCCAGGCGATGCCGACCCGGTCACCGACGCTGAACTCGTCACCGGCGTCGGCGCCGACCTCGACAACCTCGCCGACGACCTCGTGCCCGGGCGTCACATTCTCCCGGTGCACCGGGAGGTCGCCTTCGGCGACATGCAGATCGGTACGGCACACACCGCATGCGCGCACCGCGACCAACAGCTCTGACGGTTCAGGTCGCGGCACCGGTGCCGTCACGCGTTCCAGCGGCGCGGTGCTCATCGGGCCCGGCCGGCGCACCCGCCACGCGTCCATGGTGGCGGGCGTCGCCACCGGGTTCATAGGTACAGCATGCCGCTGACCGCCGCGACGCAAAGGGTTAGCGTCGGCTGGCGCTACGAACCAACCGCACGATGAAGAGCAACAGAACAGCGCCTAGGAACGCGGTGAAGAACGTGAACCAATGGCGACCACTTGCAACGTCGAAGCCGAGCTTAGCGAGCAGAAAGCCGCCGAGAAATCCCCCGATTATCCCGACAACTATGTCGACCACGATGCCCGAGCCAGTACCTTTGACGACTTTGCTCGCGAGCCAACCGGCGATACCGCCGATGATG
This sequence comes from uncultured Actinomycetota bacterium, assembly GCA_963834615.1. Lineage (GTDB taxonomy): Bacteria > Actinomycetota > Actinomycetes > Mycobacteriales > Mycobacteriaceae > Mycobacterium. The sequence goes on along the minus strand of CAWICO010000009.1, from coordinate 192,385 downwards.
ATGTAGCCAATCCAACCTACGGCTGTGGGTGTGGCTAGCGCGAGGTTTTCGGTTGCTGCCGTGACATCCATTCGGAGCTCCTTGCTGTAGTTCGCTAAGTCCGCTACCGGACTGGCGGCTTGTATACCCTCAGCTTAATTATTCATACGTGCAATTGGATCCATCCGTGCGCAGCGCTCAGGTCGACAGCGTGCCGGGAGCCGGCGGGCGCGCCGTTACCGCCCGTCGGCTGCCCGGGTGGCAGTGGTGCTGGAACCGGGGCGCCCGGACCAGGCGCAGGAGGCAGGAGCACCCGGGCGCGGGTGGCGGTGCGCCAGGAGCAGGAGCAGGCGGTGGTGCGCCAGGCGCTGGTGCGGGGGCCGGTGCTCCCGGGGCTGGTGGCGCGCCCGGAGCAGGTGCCGGTGCACCGGGTGGTAGCAGCGGAAGGACGGATTCGGCCAGCGTCTTCGCCCCGGCTTTGTCCACCGCGTCGTTCCCGGTGCCCAACCACACCACGAACCAGCGCTGGTTCGCTGCGGCTTGCGGGACGTTCGGCCCGGACGGACCGACCACTGCGGCCCAGATCTGGCCGTTCGGTTTGCTGGCGTCGCTGAACTTCACCTCGTAGTACGACGCACCCCCGGACATGCCGTTGGCGGTCAGGGGGGTCGTCTCCTGGTTGACCCGCGTTCCTGGATAAGGCATGAAGAATTCGCCCATGTCCGATGCCAGCCGGGTTGCGGCCTTGGTGTTGTCGGCTTCGGCGCTGGCATACAGCTTCTGGTCCAGCTTGCCGAGCACGACACGGGTGTCGTTGGCCACTGCTGGTGGCTGCCCCGGGGCGGGCGGCGCCCCGGCGATCTTGCTGAGCAGCGCCGAACCGTAATCGAGGTGGGTCGCGTCCGATTCCACCCAACCGGCGGGAACGACGTAGCTGAACGCCCCAACCGGATTGTCGACCCGGCCGGGCTGGGGTGCGCTCGGGTCAGTCCCCGGCGGCGCCGGCACGTTGGGGTCGGCTCCCGGTGGTGCCGCAACCGGATTGGCGACCGGAGGTGCCGCAGGGGGGCCAGCCGGGCCGGCCGGGCCGGGCGCGGCGTCGGGCGTTGCGGGGACTGCTGGAGCGGGCGCGACCGGGCCAGCGGGTGGCGCCGGTGGCGGCACCGGGTCGGCGCCGGCGGAGGCGGGCAATGCGAGGGCGATCGCACCGGCACAGCCGAGCGCGGCGATGGCCCCCGTCCAGCGGTTTGTGGGCCGTGTTGAATTCCGTTCGACCTGGTCCATGAGCAAAAAACCTACCGTGTTACATGCGTGGCGCAAGGGTGAATTGCTGACAATGTGATCGATTTTCCGTCGCTGCCGATGATAAGATCACGGGCATCAGCCCAGTTCACCGGCGCGGCGGCCGAAAGCCGACGGTTACATCGACGATAAGGCATCGCGACTGCTGCCGGGCGCGTCTTGGCTCTATCAGGGGCCGGCAAAGCCGGCTTGGTTCAATACCTTCTCGCCGGTCGGGCTGACGACCAGGTTGACAAACTTCTGCGCCAGCGCCGGCTGGGACGCGTGCTTGAGGACCGCGATCGGATAGACGTTCACCGCTTCGGCTGATTCGGGGAAGTCGACCGTATTGATGACGTTGCCGGCCTTGCGCGCATCAGTGAGGTAGACCAACCCCGCGTCCGCCTCACCACTGGTTACCTTGTTCAGCACCGCCGACACCGTGGACTCCTCGCTGGCTGGGCTGAGTTGGAGGCCAGTGTTGTCCTCGATGTGCTGGGTCGCCACTCCGCAGGGCATCGGAGACTGGCACACCGCGACGCGGATACCGGGTTTCGCAAGATCGGCGAAGAAATGGATCTGCTTCGGATCCCCCGGGGCGGTGACGATCACCAGTGTGTTTGTGGCGAAGTTCACCGGGTCGCTTCCGGTGAGGCCGGCCTTGACCACGGTGTCCATCTGCGCGTTGTCTGCCGAGGCGAAGATGTCCGCGGCCGCGCCCTGCGCGAGCTCGTTCGCCAGTTGCGACGACGTCGCGAAGTCGAAATCCACTGTGGCGCCGGGGTTGTCGGTCTGAAACTTTCCGGCGAGCAGAGTAAACGCCGACTTGAGCGGTACCGCGGCGAACACCTTGACCGACGCGGCCGCCGGATGACTAGGGGCGTGTGGCGATGGTGACTTGCGCCCGCACCCGCCCGCGATGGTCAGTGCCACGAACAACATCATCGCGGCCACTGCCCACCTTCGCGTTGACCTGAGCCGAGACCTCACAGTGCCCAGCGTTGTCCAAACGGTGATCGCGTCGTGCCGCATTTGGAGTTTCATCTCTAGCTACCGTCCAGTAACATGGCAAAAGGTTAAGGCCATACACGCCCTGAAATCCCAGGGACCGGTGTGGCGGTATGCCACCATCGAAGCAACGGATCACCGTTGCTCGAGGCGGAAGCCGCGGTGCTAGCCACCGCCCGGCACCTGGATTCAACGCTGGATACGAGGAGGTCATGGCGGTGGAGGTACTGATCACCGGAGGCGACACCGAATTGGGTCGCGCCGTTGCTGAAGGATTTCACAACGACGGCCACACGATCACCCTGGTCGGTGCATGCCGGGACGATCTCGAAGTGGCTGCCAAGGAAATCGACGCGGACGCAATCGTCTGCGATACGACCGACCCCGCCGGTCTCGCCGAAGTCCGTCACCTGTTCCCCCATCACCTCGACACCGTCGTCAACATTCCGGCTCCGCGCTGGACCTCCGGCGACCCGCGCGCGTACTCGCTGTCGGAGCTGGCCGCTGCGTACCGTAACTCGCTGGACGACACTCTGCTGTCGGCGGTCCTGGCGGTCGAGACCGTCGGTGACCACCTGCGCTCGGGCGGATCGATCATCAGCGTCGTGCCGGAGAACCCACGCCCGGGAAGCGCCGAGGCCGCGGTCAAGGCCGCCCTCGCGAGCTGGGTCAGCGGCCAGGCCAAGGCGTACGGCACCCGCGGCATCACCATCAACGCGATTGCCACTGGACGTAGCGCGCAGGTCGGGTATGAGGGGCTGTCCAACACGCCGCCATCGGCAGCCGATGAGGTCGCCAGGATGTCGCTGTTCCTGACTACCGGCGCTGCCCGGCACATCACCGGCCAGCTGCTGCACGTCAGCCACGGTGCGCTGACCCAATTCGCTTAACGCTTAATTCGCTTCAGCGAGCTTCATAGCTGACCTTGTGTCATTAGGGTCGATCCGGTGACTATCAAGCTTGGTTTTCAGATACCCAACTTCTCCTACGGCACCGGCGTCGAGCAGCTTTTCCCCACCGTCATCGCCCAGGCCCGCGAGGCCGAATCGGCAGGATTCGACTCGGTTTTCGTGATGGACCACTTCTACCAACTGCCGATGTTGGGCTCCCCCGACCAGCCGATGCTGGAGGCCTACACCGCGCTGGGCGCGCTGGCGACGGCAACCGAGCGAGTTCAATTGGGAACGTTGGTGACCGGCAACACCTACCGCAACCCAACGCTGCTGGCCAAGGTGATCACCACCCTCGATGTGGTCAGCGCGGGCCGGGCCATTCTCGGCATCGGCACGGGCTGGTTCGAGCTCGAGCACGACGAACTGGGCTACGAGTTCGGCACCTTCACCGATCGGTTCAATCGCCTCGACGAGGCACTGGAGATCATTTTGCCAATGCTGAAAGGTGAGCGACCGACCTTCTCCGGTAAGTGGTACCGCGCCGAAAATGCGCTGGCTAACCCGCGTTACCGCGATCACGTTCCGCTGATGATCGGCGGCAGTGGCGAGAAGAAGACAATCCCGCTGGCCGCTCGGCACTTCGACCATCTCAATGTGATCGCCGGTTTCGATGAACTGCCAGGCAAGGTCAGAGTTGTCCGGGAGCGTTGCGAGGAGATCGGCCGCGACCCCGCAACTCTGGAGACCAGCACGCTGATCACCGTCATGCTCGACGAGAACGCGAAGGCCGACCAGGTTCCGTCGGAGATGAGTGGACGCATGGTGGTGGGCGGCGCCGACCACATCGCGGAACAGATTCAGGCCAAGGTTCTGGATGCCGGCATTGGCGGCGTCATCATCAACATGCCGGTTTACACGCCCGGTGTGATCGCCTCGGTGGGCGATGCACTGCGCCCGCTCGTCGGTCTCTGACCGGCGCAGCGTGACGCATCACGTCGGGCGTTTCCAGGTGTGGCCGATCACACCTCGCCAGCGTCGATAATTGCAGGTCCGGGCGGCTACGGTAGGAGGGAACCCAGTCGCCGCTGAGGAGCAATAAGACCATGAACGCCCATCCCGAAGTCGCTGTGCCCAAACGCCGACACCGGGTCGTTGTCATCGGATCGGGATTTGGCGGGCTCAACGCCGTCAAGAAGCTCAAGAGGGCCGACGTCGACATCAAGTTGATCGCCCGTACGACCCATCACCTCTTTCAGCCAATGCTGTATCAGGTGGCGACCGGCATCGTCGCCGAAGGTGCGATCGCTCCCCCGACTCGGGTGATCCTGCGCGACCAGCGCAACGTCCAGGTCCTGCTCGGCGACGTCACGCACATCGATCTGGCGGGGAAGTTCGTCGTCTCTGAATTGCTCGGCCACGACTACGAGACGCCGTTCGACAGCCTGATCATCGCGGCCGGGGCCGGCCAGTCTTACTTCGGCAATGATCACTTCGCCGAATTCGCGCCCGGCATGAAGTCGGTTGACGACGCGCTGGAGTTGCGTGGACGCATCATGAGCGCGTTCGAAGCGGCCGAACGCTCCAACGACCCCGAGCGGCGGGACAAGCTGCTCACGTTCACCGTCGTCGGCGCCGGACCTACCGGCGTCGAAATGGCCGGCCAGATCGCCGAACTCGCCGACTTCACGTTGAAAGGTGCGTTTCGGCACATCGATTCAACCAAGGGGGTCCGGGTCATCCTGCTGGACGCGGCCCCGGCGGTACTGCCGTCGATGGGTGAGAAGCTCGGCAAGAAGGCCGCCGCCCGGTTGGAGAAGATGGGCGTCGAGATTCAGCTCGGCGCGATGGTGACCGACGTTGACCGTGACGGCATCACGGTCAAGGACTCCGACGGCACGATCCGGCGTATCGAATCGGCTTGCAAAGTGTGGTCGGCGGGCGTGTCCGCCAGCCCGCTGGGCCGGGATCTGGCCCGTCAGTCTGGGGTCGAACTCGACCGCTCGGGCCGGGTGAAGGTGCTGCCCGATCTGTCGATACCCGGCAACCCGAACGTGTTCGTCATCGGTGACATGGCCGCTGTCGACGGCGTTCCGGGAGTGGCTCAGGGCGCCATCCAGGGCGGCAAGTACGCCGCGACGGCGATCAAAGCCGAGCTTCACGGCGCCGACCCCGCCCAGCGCGAGCCGTTCCAGTACTTCGACAAGGGTTCGATGGCGACGGTGTCGCGGTTCTCCGCGGTCGCGCAGGTCGGACCGCTCGAATTCGGTGGATTGATCGCGCTGGTTCGCCTGGCTCCTGCTGCACCTGGTCTATCTGATCGGGTTCAAGAACAAAGTCACCACGGTGCTGTCCTGGACGGTGACCTTCTTGAGCGGCCGACGCGGCCAGTTGACGATCACCGAGCAGCAGGCCTTCGCCCGTACGCGGCTAGAACAGCTGGCGGTGTTGGCGGCCGAGGCCCATCACGACGACACGGCGAGAGCCGCGAGTTAGCCGGATTCTGCCTCGAGGTTCTGCAGCCGCACCTGCCCGCGGGCGACCAATCGCTCGTCGGAGTTGGTGATGGTGACCAGCCACAGTTGCTGACGCCGCCCGCGATGCACCGGGGTGGCCGCCCCGTACACGGTGCCGCTATTGATCGCACGCAAGAAGTCGGTGTTGTTGTTGACGCCGACGACCGAGCCGCCACCGTGGGCGGTAAGCCAGGTGTACGCCGCGACGCTGGCCAGACTCTCGACCATCGAGCAGTACACGCCGCCGTGCACGATGCCCATCGGCTGCAACAACTTTGGTTGGACGTCGAGGTGAGCCCGCGTGCGGTCCGGGCTGATTTCGGTGAACACCAGACCCAGTTCCTTGTCGAACGGTGCCTCCGGCATGAGCTGCATAGCACATGTGTTTACACGGCCGAAGGATGCTTGGGTGTTTTCGGGGTAGAGCAAGCAGGGTGTGTTGGCTAACGATATTGTGAAATGTCGGCATGAAAATCTTTGCAGCACCGGAACAGGAAGAGACGACATGGTAACGGCGACAACCGAGCCGGTGCGGCTACCGCCGGGTCCGCGGACACCGAAGCCCGTCCAGGCCGTCAGGTTCCTGGTCTCAAACCATGGAATGTATGCTGCGATAGGCCGCCGGTACGACAGCGCGATCATCAGCGTAAATTTGCCGCGCGCAGGCCATGCGGTGGTGATCAGCGACCCAGTCCTGGCCAAGGAGCTGTTCAACACCAGTACCGATCTGATCGAACGCCCGACATCGGGGGGCGGGAGCTTGGGCGACGCATTCGGCCCAGGGTCGATGTTCAGCCTTGCCGGCGACAGACTTCTCGCGCGCCGCAAGGTGGTGGTCCCGCACTTTCACGGTAAGCGGATGCGAAGTTACGAGCCCATCATCGAAGAAGAGGTGATGCGCGAGATCGCGACATGGCCGGAGGGCCGCGAGTTCGAAGCGCTGCCGCCGATGACGAGGATCACTCTTGGTGCAATCTTGCGTGCCGTGTTCGGCGCCGAGGGACCCGCTCTAGACGAGCTTCGCGACCTGCTGCCGGCTATGGTCACAGTTGCCTGCCTTGTCCTAGCGATAGCGCCGAGGGCGCGGCGCGACCTGGGGCCGTGGAGTCCATGGGGGCGGCATCTGCGTTACCGGCGCCATTTCGACGCTATCGTCGACTCGCTTATCGCCGCCGCGCGGGTCGACCCAGACTTGGAAGAGCGCAGTGACGTGCTTGCGCTGCTCGTGAGGTCCCACTATGAAAATGGAGAGCCGATCCCGGATCGGCACATCGCCGATGAATTGTTCACTTTGGTGGCCTCCGGTCACGAAACAACCGCCGGGTCAATGGCGTGGGCACTCGAGCGGTTGTGCCGTCATCCACAGTTGCTGTCGCGGCTGACGGAGGAAGTCGACGCTGGAGGATCTGAATTGCGGCAGGCCACGATCTGGGAAGTGCAGCGTACGCGCCCAGTTCTCGACTCTACGGTACGACGCACAAAGACTCGAATCCGATTGGGAGACTGGGTTATTCCGGAGAACACCAATCTCATATTCAGCATCCGACTTACCCATGAATCAGAAGAAAATTTCTCGGACGCGACGTCATTCAACCCAGACCGATTCCTCGGCGGTGCGCCGAAACCCGCCGCCTGGATCCCCTTCGGCGGCGGCGTCAACCGCTGTGTGGGCGCGGCGTTCGCCAACATGGAGATGGACATCACCCTGCGCGTACTGCTGCGCGAATTACGTTTTGCGCCAACCAATGCGCCGGACGAACGGGGGCGCTGGCGCGGTGTGGCGACCGTGCCGGCACGGGGCGCACGAGCGGTTATTTACCGGCGAACCGCGAAGACGTCGCACGATGCCGACTCTGCTCTCAGGGCCGAACACGGCACCAGGTAACACGCCTGGCATACTCGCCGCTGTGACAAGCACTCTCAAGCGGTACCTCAAGCCTATCGACCCGGTGCCGTGGCTGAAAGTAGCCATGAACAAGTACTGGTACCCCTTGATCACCCGCCGGTGGCAAAACGACGACGTCGTGTTTCTCAACTGGGGTTACGAGGAGGATCCACCGCTGGGGCTGCCGCTGGCCCCTGAGGATGAGCCCAACCGGTACTCCATTCAGCTTTACCACCGCACGGCGACCCAAGCGGATCTCAGCGGGAAAAAAGTGCTGGAGGTCAGCAGTGGCCACGGCGGTGGAGCCGCGTATCTAGTGCGCACTTTGCACCCGGCCTCCTACACCGGGCTCGACTACAACCCGGACGGCGTCGCGTTCGCCAAAAAGCGACACAACCTACCGGGGCTGGATTTCGTGGTAGGCAACGCCGAGAGCATGCCCTTTCCCGATGGGTCCTTCGACGCGGTAGTCAACGTCGAGGCCTCGCACGCCTACCCTCACTTTGACCGTTTCCTTCCCGAAATGGTGCGGGTGCTGCGTCCGGGAGGGCATTTTCTCTACGTCGATTTCCGCGGGTACCTCGAATACGACGATTGGGACGCGGCACTGGCCGCCATACCGATGCAGATGGCCTCGAAGCGCGACATCAGCACCGAGGTTCTGCGTGGTATGGATAAGAACTCTGAGGTCTTCCTGGATCTGAACAGTCGCCACATACCCAAAGTCCTGCAATCCTTCGGCAAGCTATTCTCCGGCGCTCCCGGCACGCTGGCATACCGCCAACTGCAGACTGGGAAGGCTTCCTACCGGATGTACCACTTCATCAAAGACTGACGAGCTTCTCCAGATACCGGCGAGCCCCGTGCGTAACGCACGGGGCTCGCCGTATCGAGAGACCGGGGGTCGCTGCAGCCCTCAGGACACCGGCTCGGTCATGTAGCGCTCGATGCCATCAGCCTAGGAAAGGCTGTCCTAATTTCGCAAGAGGTTGCCCGGTGAAGTGCGCGGACGACCGATTGGCCCCGCACCGGCAGTCCGAAACCGGCCAGCGCGTCCAGCACTGCCTGGCCGCGGCGCATCGCGGCCAGTTCGTTTGCTCCGGCCAGTTGCGGCACCTGCGTCGCGGTCGCCACCACCGTCGACCCGACGATCTGCCACATCGCCGCGACCGACATCGCGCCGCCACTGACGGCGTGCAGTCTGGCGAACAGCGACTCCAGGGTGCGGTGGCAGCGGTGCGCTACCCAGGTCGTCAACGCTGCCTCGCTCGGCAACCGCACCGATCCCTCGCGTAGGCAACCGCCTTCGGTGAGAGAAGGGTCGTCGGGCAACACCCGCACCGTTGGGTCGACAACGCCGGCCCAATCGATGACACCGTCTGAGTCGACGTGGACCCACAAGTTCTCCAGGCCGGTGTCCCAGGCCCGAGCCTCGAGCACGACCAACGCGACCACCCGGCCGATCACGGTGTGCACCAGCGTCGCCACCAATTGCCTTGCGGCGCTGCGTCGGTCCATGTCGACCACGGCCGCGTCGAACATGGCTTGCAGCCGATCGGTCCGCACGGCCGACTCCAATGGCCACCACCGGCGGATCGAGACGTCGCCCAGCACCGCGACGCCGTAGACGCGGGGGCATTGCGGATACAAGTCGCGGAGCCTCCGACTCGACTCATGCAGCGGTAGCACTCGCTCGATGGACATCGCCGCGATCAGCGGGTCGTCAATTACAGTCGTCATTGGCACCTCCATTTGTGAGGTTAGCCTAACCATATGGGATTGCCATAGGCTGTGAGGGTGCTCACAACGACCGGACCGGGTGATACGACGGCCGGTAGTAACCGCGAGTAGTCTGGCGGCATTGCACAGGAGATGATCAAGCATGGCTAAGCTCACGCGCCTCGGAGATCTCGAGCGTGCGGTCATGGACCATCTGTGGTCCGATCCCCATTCTCAAACCGTCCGCCAAGTCCACGAAGCGCTGTCTGAGCACCGTGACCTGGCGTACACGACGGTGATGACCGTATTGCAGCGACTCGCTAAGAAGAACCTGGTCTCGCAGATTCGTGACGACCGCGCGCACCGTTATGCGCCGGTGCACGGGCGCGATGAGCTCGTCGCCGGGCTCATGGTCGACGCGCTGGATCAGGCCTCTGATTCCGGCAGCAGGCAGGCGGCGCTGGTGCACTTCGTCGAGCGGGTCGGTGCCGATGAAGCCGAAGCACTTCGTCGCGCGCTCGACGAGCTGGAATGTAGTCAGCGGAACGCGTCAGTCGGTGGCGCTCGGCCCGAGGGCTAAGGGAGACTGACACCATGTCCGGGCTGGCCTTCACCGCACTCGCGGTGATGCTGGTCGGGCCGGTACCAGGTCTCCTTGCGCGGGCGTCCTGGCCGCTGCGCGCCCCCCGCGCAGCGATGGTGTTGTGGCAAGCGATCGCCGTGGCCGCAGTCCTTTCGGCGTTCAGTGCCGGCATCGCGATCGCGAGCCGCCTTTTTGTCCCGGGCGCCGACGGGCGCCCGACCGCGAGCCCTGCCGCCGAAATCGGTCGGCTCGGCTGGCCACTGTGGCTTCTGGACGTCGGCGTCTTCGCGCTCACGTTGGTCATCGGTGTCCGGCTGGCCGTCGCCGTGATCCGGGTGGCGGTCACCACTCGTCGGCGACGAGCCCACCATCGGATGCTCGTCGACCTCCTCGGACTATCGCCCGACGCGGTCCCGGTGCGAGCCCGCGCTCGCGGCCGCGACCTGCGCGTGCTGGAGGTGGCCCAGCCGCTGGCATATTGTCTGCCCGGCGTGCGAAGCCGCGTGGTGCTCAGCGAGGGCACGCTGGAATCGCTGACCGAGGCTGAGGTCTCTGCCATCCTGAGCCACGAGCGTGCCCACCTGCGCGCTCGTCACGATCTGGTGCTAGAAGCGTTCACCGCTGCCCACGCCGCATTCCCCCGATTCGTCCGCAGCGCAAGCGCTTTGGATGCGGTGCAACTACTGGCCGAGCTGCTGGCCGACGACGCCGCCGTCCGGGTGGCCGGCCGGGCTCCGCTGGCCCGCGCCCTGGTGACCTGCGCGTCGGGCCGAACCCCGTCGGGCGCACTTGCCGCCGGTGGTACGCACACGCTGCTCCGGGTACGCCGGTTATCCGGCAGCGGCAACAGCCTGATGGTGTCGACGGCGGCCTACTTCGCCGCGGCGGCAGTGTTGGTGGTGCCGACCCTGGCGCTGGCGATCCCCTGGCTCACCGAACTGCACCGGCTGTTCACCGCTGCCTAAGCCGGCAATCGGGCGAACGCACCGCTTTGGCGATACTTTGCAGATACCTGAATCCCGCTGTGCCACAGTGGTCGGTGCAGGGCCTGGATAAATCGTGACGAACGTGAGAGGCGAAGACATGAGCTCGTCGGAATCAAAGACCGGTACCGCGCAGATCGGCGTCACCGGCTTGGCGGTGATGGGCTCCAATCTCGCCCGCAACTTCGCCAGTCACGGCTACACGGTGGCGCTGCACAACAGATCGATCGCCAAGACCGACGCGCTGCTCAAAGAGCACGGCGACGAAGGCAAATTCGTCCGCTCGGAGACCATCGAAGAATTTCTCGATGCGTTAGAGAAGCCGCGCCGGGTGATCATCATGGTCAAGGCCGGTGACCCCACCGACGCCGTCATCAACGAGCTCGCCGACGCGATGGAAGACGGAGACATCATCATCGACGGTGGCAATGCGCTCTACACCGACACCATCCGCCGCGAGAAGGCCATCAGCGAGCGAGGACTCCATTTCGTCGGCGCCGGCATCTCCGGCGGTGAAGAAGGCGCACTCAAGGGACCGTCGATCATGCCGGGCGGACCGGCCGAGTCGTACAAGTCGCTGGGCCCGTTGTTGGAGGAGATCTCCGCGCACGTCGACGGCGTCCCCTGCTGCACGCACATCGGACCCGACGGCGCCGGACACTTCGTCAAGATGGTCCACAACGGCATCGAATACTCCGACATGCAGCTGATCGGCGAGGCCTATCAACTGCTGCGCGACGGACTCGGCAAGACCGCACCGGAGATCGCCGACGTGTTCGCCGAATGGAATAAGGGCGACCTGGACAGCTTTCTCATCGAGATCACCGCAGAGGTGTTGCGCCAGACCGATGCGAAGACCGGCAAGCCGCTCGTCGACCTCATCCTCGACGAGGCCGAGCAGAAAGGCACCGGCCGCTGGACAGTGAAATCGGCACTGGATCTTGGTGTGCCGGTCACCGGCATTGCCGAGGCGGTGTTTGCCCGTGCGCTGTCCGGCTCGGTGGCCCAGCGCAAGGCCACGACTGACCTGGCATCCGGCGACCTAGACGAAAAGCCAGCCGATGCAACGCAATTCATCGATGACGTCAGCAAGGCGCTCTACGCGTCGAAGATCATCGCCTACGCACAGGGCTTCAACCAGATCCAGGCAGGCAGCGCTGAGTACGACTGGGACATCACACCCGGCGACATGGCCACCATCTGGCGCGGCGGATGCATCATCCGTGCGAAGTTCCTCAACCGGATCAAGGAGGCGTTCGACGAGGATGCTGACCTTCCCTCGCTGATCGTCGCGCCGTATTTCCGCAGTGCGATCGAGTCGGCGATCGACAGTTGGCGCCGTGTCGTGGTGACCGCCACCCAATTGGGTATCCCCATCCCGGGCTTTTCGTCGGCGCTGTCCTACTACGACGCGTTACGCACCGAGCGACTGCCCGCCGCGCTCACCCAGGGTTTGCGGGACTTCTTCGGTGCACACACGTATGGACGGATCGATGAGGACTCAAGCAAGAAGTTCCACACGCTGTGGAGTGGCGACCGCACAGAGGTGCCGGCGTAGCCGACACTGTGCCGGGGGCGGGAAAGGTTTGAGGCGATACCGATGAGGTTTCTGGACGGACACCGTCCGGCCTATGACCTGACGTACAACGACGTCTTCATCGTGCCGAACCAGTCTGATGTGACGTCACGCTTCGACGTCGACCTGTCCAGCGGTGACGGCTCGGGCACCACCATCCCGGTGGTGGTAGCAAATATGAACGCGGTCGCCGGCCGGCGGATGGCCGAGACGGTAGGCCGTCGCGGCGGGATAGTCGTTCTGCCGCAAGATCTTCCGATCACCGCGGTACAGCAGACGGTGGACTTCGTCAAAAGCCGGGACTTGGTCGTCGACACCCCGGTAGTCCTCGCGCCCGAGGATTCGGTGTCGGACGCGCTCGCGCTGATTTCCAAACGCGCGCACGGGGCCGCGGTGGTGACCTTCGAGGGGCGGCCGATCGGCCTGATCACCGAGTCGTGTTGCGAGGGAGTGGATCGTTTCGCTCGCGTTCGCGACGTCGCGATCACCGACTTCGTCAACGCCCCGGTCGGCACCGAACCGCGGAAAGTCTTCGATCTGCTCGAGCACTCACCGGTCGATCTTGCGGTGCTCACCGACGCCGACGGCACGTTGGCGGGTGTGCTGACCCGCACCGGGGCGGTCCGTGCGGGCATCTACACACCCGCCGTCGATGCGAGAGGCCGGCTGCGCATCGCGGCGGCGGTTGGTATCAACGGCGACGTGTTGGCCAAGGCGCAGGCGCTGGTCGAGGTCGGCGTCGATCTCGTCGTTGTCGACACGGCGCACGGGCATCAGGTCAAGGCGCTGGACGCGATCAAGGCGATTTCGTCGCTGGACCTCGGCGTACCGCTGGTCGGCGGCAACGTGGTGTCGGCCGACGGCACCCGCGATCTGATCAACGCCGGCGCGTCGATCGTGAAAGTCGGAGTGGGTCCGGGGGCGATGTGCACTACCCGCATGATGACCGGTGTCGGCCGGCCTCAGTTCTCGGCGGTCCTCGAATGCGCCTCGGCGGCACAAGAACTCGGTGGACACGTGTGGGCTGATGGCGGTGTGCGTCATCCGCGCGACGTGGCGCTGGCGCTGGCGGCGGGCGCGTCCAACGTCATGATCGGATCGTGGTTCGCCGGCACGTACGAATCTCCCGGCGACCTGATGCGCGACCGCGACAACCGGCCGTACAAAGAGAGCTACGGCATGGCGTCCAAGCGCGCGGTGGTCGCCCGGACCGCCGCTGACGGTGCCTTCGAGCGCGCGCGCAAAGCACTGTTCGAAGAAGGCATTTCGACGTCGCAGATGGCTCTGGACCCTGCCCGCGGCGGCGTGGAAGACCTGCTCGACCACATCACCTCGGGTGTGCGCAGCACCTGCACCTATGTCGGCGCGTCAACGCTGGCCGATCTGCACGAGCGGGCGGTGGTCGGCGTGCAGTCCGCGGCGGGCTTCGCCGAGGGCCATCCCCTGCCTTTCGGTTGGTAGCACGAACGGTGCGGGCGTGTCGTTGCACCGACGAGCGCTCTGACGCGCCGTGGTGTCGCTACCATAAAAGGTCACGTCAACAGTGACTACGTCGAGGGAAAGGGTTTTCGTGCCGCAGGCACCCGCGCCATCCGGCGTGTGTGACGCCGACTCCGAGGAGCCTCCTCGAGGGTGGCCCCGATGAACCTGATCGTCACCCTGCTCAGCCTGTTGGCCATCGTGCTGCTGACCCTGGGCAACGCGCTGTTCACCGCCGCCGAATTCTCCCTGACCACACTCGAACGCAGCACCGTCGAGGCCAACGCCCGCGCGGGGCGCCGTCGCGACCGCTTCGTCCGCCGCGCGCACCACAACCTGTCGTTTCAGCTGTCCGGAGCGCAGCTCGGCATCTCGATCACCACGCTGATCACCGGATACCTGACCGAGCCGCTGGTCAAAGAATTGCCCCACCCGGCGCTGGATGCGCTCGGCATACCCGACCAGGTCGCCGACGCGGTGATCGCCTTCCTGACTCTGCTGGTGGTGACCTCGGTGTCGATGATCTTCGGTGAGCTGGTCCCGAAGAACCTCGCCGTGGCCCGACCGGTACAGACCGCGCGCGCGATCGCCGGCGTGCAACTGTTGTTCTCCTGGCTGATGACCTACCCGATCCGGTTGACGAACGGCGTCGCCAACTGGATCTTGCGCAAGCTCGGCGTTGAACCCGCCCAGGAGCTGCGGTCGGCCCGCTCGGCTCAGGAGCTGGTGTCCCTGGTGCGCAACTCCGCCCGGAGCGGATCGTTGGATCAGTCGACTGCGGCACTACTGGACCGCTCGCTGCGATTCGGTGAGCTGACCGCCGAAGAGCTGATGACCCCGCGAGCGAAAATCGTTGCACTGCAAGTGGACAACACCGTCGCAGATCTCGTCGAGGCGGCAGCCACGAGTGGTTTCTCGCGTTTCCCGATCGTCGACGGCGATCTCGACGAGACGGTCGGCATCGTGCACGTCAAGCAGGTCTTCGCGGTTCCGTCTGCCGAACGCAAATTCACGCTGGTGACCGCCGTTGCCCGCCCGGTTGCGAAGGTGCCGTCGACGCTGGACGGTGACGCGCTGATGGGGCAGATCCGCGCCAACGAGCTGCAGACCGCCATGGTCGTAGACGAATACGGCGGGACCGCAGGCATGGTGACTGTCGAGGATCTGATCGAAGAGATCGTCGGCGACGTCCGCGATGAACACGACGACGCCACCCCGGACGTCATCGCGGCCGGTGGCGGTTGGCGGGTGTCTGGTCTGCTACGCATCGACGAGGTGGCCGCGGCGACCGGCTATCACGCCCCCGAGGGTGAATACGAGACCATCGGCGGGTTGGTCCTCGAACAGCTCGGACGCATCCCGGTCGGCGGCGACGAGGTGCAGTTGCGGGGATACGAGTCTGACGGCATACCGCACGCCTCGTCGTGGCGAGCCACAGTGATCCGGATGGACGGCCGCCGCATCGACCTGCTGGAGCTGGCCCAGATGGCGGCGGATCGTATCGATTCGACCTCGGTGCGAGGCCGCTGATGAGCGACCTGTTCGGGATCTTGGCAACGCTTCTGCTGGTCGGCGCCAACGCGTTTTTCGTCGCCTCGGAGTTCTCCCTGATCTCCGCGCGGCGGGACCGTCTCGAAGCGTTGGCTGAGCAAGGCAGATCGAGCGCAGTCACCGCGATGCGGGCCGGGGAGCAGCTTCCGCTGATGTTCGCCGGCGCCCAGCTCGGCATCACGGTGTCGTCGATCCTGCTCGGCCGCCTCGGCGAACCCGCAGTCGCCGACCTGCTGCGGCGACCCTCCGCTCTGTTCGGCATCTCCCCCGCGCTGCTGCACACCCTGTCGTTCGTGACTGCGTTGGCGATCGTGGTGACCTTGCATGTCCTGCTCGGCGAGATGGTGCCGAAGAACATCGCGATGGTCGGGCCGGAGAAGGCGGCGATGCTGCTGATCCCGGCGTACCTGGCCTACATTCGCGCGGTCCGGCCGGTCATCACGTTCTACAACCGGTGCAGCAACGCCACCCTTCGAGCGCTGCGGGTGCGTCCCCGCAGCGAGCTCGACGTCACGGTCTCCACCGTCGAGCTCAGCGAGATGATCGCCGAGTCGGTCTCGGAAGGGCTGCTGGATCCCGAGGAACACACCAGGCTCACCCGGGCACTGCAGATTCGTAACCGGACGGTCGCGGACGTGGCGGTCCCTGCCGCTGAGATCCGCGCCGTGCCCGTGGCCGCGGCCGGCTCGGGGCCGACGGTCGAAGCCGTCGAGAAGGCTTTGGCCGCAACCGGATACTCCCGCTTCCCGGTCATCGATGCCGACGGCGGATTCCTGGGGTATCTGCACATCAAAGACATGCTGGCATTCAGTGACGACCCGCACGCCGTGGTCGACGTGGCGCGAGTGCGTCCGCTGCCGCGGGTGGCCCAATCGCTCAGCGTGCCCGAGGCGTTGTCGCGGATGCGACGGAGCAACAGCCACCTCGCACTGGTTACCGGGCAGGACGGCGACGTGGTCGCGATGGTCGCGCTGGAGGATCTGGTGCGGGATCTGGTCGGTGCCGTGCGGGACGGTACGCAGCGTGCCTGACGTGCCGCTGTCGCTGGAGACCGACCGGTGGATGTCCCGCGCCGACCAGTACGCCGTGCGGGTCGAGGCGTTCCTCACGCCGCGCGCCGAACGTGCCCGGTTCGGCGAGTCACATCCGGTGTGGGATTTCCTGTTCAGCTACTACAGCTTGCGGCCGAGGCAGCTGCGCTGCTGGCACCCGGGTTACGGGGTGCGGCTAGCGGGAGCCGAGGCGTTGCGTCGCTACCGTGACCGACGCGGCTACGCCTGCGACGCGACGGGTGTCACGGTCAGCGGGGATTACCTGCGTAGCCGTCTCGACACCATCTCGTTCATCGCAGACCTGTTACGCGCTACCGAGCAGCGGCAGCGCCCAGCTGAACTGTTTCGGGCTGCATGAGTGGGCGATGGTCTACCGCAGCGATGCCGTGCGCCACGATCGCGTTCCGTTGCGCCTGGGCGCCGCCGGGACCGACACGGTGGTCGATGCCGAGGTCGCCGGACCACTGCGATGCAGCCATTTCGACGCCTACCGCTTCTTCACCGCCGACGCCGCGCCGCGAAACACCGGCTCGCCCAGCCGTGCGACCCAACAGGATTGGGAACAGCCCGGTTGCTTGCATGTGAACATGGACCTGTACAAATGGTCCTACAAGCTGAGCCCGCTGATCGACTCCGGGTTGATGTTGGACTGCTTGGAATTGGCTGCGGCCGCGCGGGAAATCGACATGCGAGCAAGCCCGTACGACCTGACGGATTTCGGATACACACCGATCGCGGTCGAGGATGCTGCCGGCCGCGCTGAATATGTGCGTTGCCAGAAGGCCATCGCGTCACGCGCTGCGCCGTTGCGCGCAGCGCTGCTGGCTTGGTGTGACCTGCTGTTGAAAGCTGCCGGTTGCCGGTAGCCGAGCTGCTGGCCGGTAGGCTGGTAGCGGTTTATCGAGGCTAATGCGGAGGGAAATAATGACTGATCGCGTGTCGGTGGGGAACCTGCGCGTCGCCAAGGTGCTGCATGACTTCATCAACACGGAGGCTTTGCCCGGCACCGATATCGACCCGGACAGCTTCTGGGCGGGCGTCGACAAGGTCGTTACTGACCTGCAGCCGAAAAACCAGGAGCTGCTTGAGCGCCGCGATCAGTTGCAGGCGCAGATCGACAGGTGGCACCGGCAGCACATCATCGAGCCGATCGATCCCGAGGCGTACCGCGCGTTCCTCACCGAAATCGGTTATCTGCAACCCGAGCCCGCCGACTTCACCATCACCACCGCGGGCGTCGACGACGAGATCACCACGACCGCCGGCCCGCAGCTGGTGGTCCCGGTGCTCAACGCGCGGTTCGCGCTCAACGCCTCCAACGCCCGCTGGGGTTCGCTGTACGACGCGCTGTACGGCACCGACGTGATCCCGGAAGACGACGGCGCCGGAAGACAGGGCACCGGCTATAACAAGTCCGCGGCGACAAGGTCATCGCCTACGCGCGCAAGTTCCTCGACGAGGCGGTGCCGCTGTCGTCCGGCTCGTGGGTCGACTCGACCGGGCTCAAGATCGACGACGGTCAACTGCAGGTCGCCCCGCCGACGGCACCGGATCGGCCTGGCCGACCCGGAGCAGTTCGTCGGCTACACCGGCGAGCTCGGCTCCCCCGACTGTCGGTGCTGTTGGCCAACCACGGATTGCACCTCGAGATCCTGATCGACCCGGAGTCGCCGATCGGCAAGACCGACGCCGCCGGGATCAAGGACGTCGTGCTGGAGTCGGCGGTCACCACGATCATGGACTTCGAGGACTCGGTCGCCGCCGTCGACGCCGACGACAAGGTGCTCGGCTACCGCAACTGGCTGGGCCTGAACCGGGGCGACCTGGCCGAGGAGGTCAGCAAGGGCGGCAAGACTTTCACCCGGGTGCTCAACCCGGACCGCACCTACACCGACGCCCGACGGCGGCGAGCTGACCCTGCCTGGCCGCAGCCTGCTGTTCGTCCGCAACGTCGGCCATCTGATGACCAACGACGCGATCGTCTGGAGTGACGGCAACGGCACGAAAAAGAGGTCTCCGAGGGCATCCTGGATGCGCTGTTCACCGGCGCTGACCGCGATCCACGGACTGAAACGCCGACCGACGGCCAACGGGCCGCTGACCAACAGCCGCACCGGTTCGGTCTACATCGTCAAGCCCAAGATGCACGGCCCCGACGAGGTGGCGTTCACCTGCGAGCTGTTCAGCCGCGTCGAGGACGTGCTGGGCCTGCCGCAGGCCACCCTCAAGGTCGGCATCATGGACGAGGAGCGCCGCACCACGCTCAACCTGAAGGCGTGCATCAAAGCCGCCGCGCGACCGGGTGGTGTTCATCAACACCGGCTTCCTGGACCGCACCGGCGACGAGATCCACACCTCGATGGAGGCGGGCCCGATGGTCCGCAAGGGCGCGATGAAGAGCACCAGCCTGGATCAAGGCCTACGAGGACAACAACGTCGACACCGGCCTCGCGGCCGGGTTGCCGGGCAAGGCCCAGATCGGCAAGGGCATGTGGGCCATGACCGAGCTGATGGCCGACATGATCGAGCAGAAGATCGGCCAGCCGAAGGCCGGCGCCACCACCGCGTGGGTGCCGTCGCCGACGGCGGCGACGCTGCACGCGATGCACTACCACCAGGTGGATGTGGTCGCGATGCAGGACGAGCTCGAAGGCAAGAAGCGCGCCACCATCGACGAGTTGCTGACGATCCCGCTGGCCAAGGAACTGGCCTGGGCGCCCGAGGAGATCCGCGAAGAGGTCGACAACAACTGCCAGTCCATCCTGGGCTACGTGGTGCGCTGGATCGACCACGGCGTCGGCTGCTCCAAGGTTCCCGACATCCACGACGTCGCGCTGATGGAAGACCGTGCCACCCTGCGGATTTCGAGCCAATTATTGGCCAACTGGCTACGGCATGGCGTCATCACCGAAGAGGATGTGCGGGCTAGCCTGGAGCGGATGGCTCCGCTGGTGGACCGAGCAGAACGCCGGGGACTCCACGTACCTGCCGATGGCTCCGAACTTCGACGACAGCATCGCGTTCCTGGCTGCCCAGGAACTGATCCTGAAGGGTACGCAACAGCCCAACGGCTACACCGAGCCGATCCTGCATCGGCGCCGGCGGGAGTTCAAGGCCCGCGCTCGATGGCTGATGTCGGCTCGGGGAATCTCGACCGTCCCCATGACTAGCTGCCGCGGGCACCTCCAGCGCACCGGAGAGGACCGGCATGGGTAGGCACAGAGCTCCCGACGAAGACGAGCCGGCGGGTGAACCGTCGGACGAGTATGGCGAGTCTGAGCCGGAAGACTTCGACGACGACGGCGCCGACTCCGGCTATCGGGAGCCCGACGAGCTAGCGGCTGACCCACCCCCGTACACCGGCGCTTACCCCGAGTCGCGCTATCCGGCGCTTCCGCCTGACGATTTCCCCGACGACTTTGCAGATGCGCCGGGGTTCTTCGATGACGACGCGCCCGCCGACGACCGCACGACCGTATTCTCCCGGCCGGAGCTACCCGAGCAGGATCTGCCGCACGACGAGCTCGACACCCCTGACGACTTCCCGGACTTCCCGCGACGCGGTCCGGAGCCGCCGACAGCGACCGCACCGCCGGCGCCGACCGGCGGCCACCGCAGCGTCCGCGAGCGGCTCGGCGGTCACCGCAACGACGTCGGGCGACGCGGGGTCAGCATCGGTGTGGTCGCCGCCCTGATTGCGGTCGTCGTCGTGGTCGGCGTGGTCATCCTGTGGCGTTTCTTCGGCGACGCGTTGTCCGACCGCTCCAACAGCGCCGCCCGCTGCGTCGGCGACAAACAGCCGGTGGCCGTCATCGCCGACCCTGCGATCGCCGATCACGTGCAGCATTTCGCGGAGCGATTCAATGCGATCGCCGCACCGGTCGGCGACCATTGCGTCGCCGTCAGTGTGAAACCCGCCGGTTCCGACGCCGTCGTCGACGGCTTCATCGGAAAATGGCCTGCCGAACTGGGTCAGCGGCCGGCGCTGTGGATTCCGGGCAGCTCGGTTTCGGCCGCACGGCTCACCGCCGCAGCAGGCAAGGAAACCGTCAGCGACAGCCGCTCACTGGTCACGTCGCCGGTGGTGCTCGCGGTGCGACCCGAACTGCAACGCGCGCTCGGCGACCAGAAATGGGCGACGCTGCCCGGACCTGCAGACCAAGCCCGACTCGTTGGGCGGCCTGAAGCTACCTGCGTGGGGTTCGCTGAAGCTGGCGCTGCCGCTCGGTGGCGACAGCGACGCTACGTTCCTGGCAGGGGAAGCGGTGGCGGCCGCCTCGGTGCCGCCCGGTGCGCCGCCGACCGACGGCAGTGGCGCGGTGCGCACGCTGATCGGCGGACAACCCAAGCTCGCCGACAACACACTGACTGCGGCGATGGATTCGCTGCTGCGACCGGGTGATCCGGCGACGGCTCCGGTGCACGCGGTGGTCACCACCGAGCAGCAGGTGTTCGCTCGCGGCCAATCGTTGCCCGACGCCGGCAGCACGCTGAGTTCCTGGCTGCCGCCGGGGCCGGCCGCCGTTGCCGACTATCCGACCGTGCTGCTCAGCGGATCCTGGCTGTCGCAGGAGCAGGTGACGGGGGCCAGCGAGTTCGCCCGGTTCATGCACAAGTCTGATCAACTCTCCGAGCTGGCCAAGGCAGGCTTCCGCGCCGAGGGAGTCAAGCCGCCCAGCAGCGACGTCACCAAGTTCGCGGCGCTTCCGTCGACGCTGTCGGTGGGCGACGACGCGATACGCGCCACGCTGGCCAACAACGTGTCCACCCCGTCGGGTGCACCGGCGGCGATCATCATGCTGGAGCAGTCGATGGTCACCGACGAGGGCGGTAAGACCCGGCTGGCAAACGTGGTCGGTGCGCTGGACAGCCGGATCAAGGCTCTGCCACCGAACGCCGTGATCGGCCTGTGGACCTTTGACGGCAAAGAAGGCCGCACTGAGGTGTCGGCGGGCCCGCTCGGCGATCCCGTCGACGGCAAGCCCCGGTCGGAAGCCCTTGCGGCGGCGCTCGACAGGCAGCATGCCTCGTCCGGAGGGGCGGTGTCCTTCACCACGCTGCGGCTGCTCTACCAGAACGCGCAAGCCAATTTCCATGCTGGCCAGACGAATTCGGTGCTGGTCATCACGGCGGGCCCGCACACCGAT
This sequence comes from uncultured Actinomycetota bacterium, assembly GCA_963834615.1. Taxonomy (GTDB): domain Bacteria; phylum Actinomycetota; class Actinomycetes; order Mycobacteriales; family Mycobacteriaceae; genus Mycobacterium. The sequence continues at coordinate 170,736 of CAWICO010000009.1, read as the reverse complement.
CAGAGCCTCGGTGGCGAGGGACTGCAGGACGTCATCAAGCAGAGCGCCGACCCGGCCAAGCCCGTCGCGGTCAACGTCATCGACTTCGGCTCCGATCCTGACCGGGCGACCTGGGAGGCCGTCGCGAAGCTCTCCGGCGGCAGCTACCAGAACCTGCCGCCTCGGCATCGCCCGAACTGACCACCGCGGTGACCAACTTCCTGAGCTGAGCACTCTCGACGTCGGCAGGCTAGACGTCCGCCAACACTCAGGAGCTCGGGGTGTTCGACATGGATCGAAGAGCTCAGGCGTAGGCCTCCACCGGCGGGCACGAGCACACCAGGTTGCGGTCGCCGTAGGCGCCGTCGATGCGGCGCACCGGCGGCCACACCTTGGGCCGGAAGCCCTTGCCCGAGCGGGTAGGCGGCCACCTCGCGGGTGTACGGGTGCTCCCACTTGTCGACCAGCAGGCACTCGGCGGTGTGCGGCGCGCCGCGCAGCGGGTTGTCGTCCACCGGCCACTCGCCCGGCACCGACCCGGTCGATCTCGCCGCGGATGGCGATCATCGCCTCGCAGAACGCGTCGACCTCGGCCAGGCTCTCGCTCTCGGTGGGCTCGACCATCAGCGTGCCCGCCACCGGGAAGCTCATGGTCGGCGCGTGAAAGCCGTAGTCCGCCAATCGTTTTGCGACATCGTCGACGGTCACGCCGGTCGACTTGGTGATCGGCCGCAGATCCAGGATGCACTCGTGGGCGACCATGCCGTTCTCGCCGGTGTAGAGCACCGGGTAGTACTCGTCGAGCCGGCGGGCGATGTAGTTGGCCGACGCGATCGCCGTCAGCGACGCGGCCCGCAGACCGGGCGCGCCCATCATCCGGATGTAGGCCCAGGTGATCGGCAGGATCGACGCCGAGCCGTAGGGCGCCGACGACACCGGTCGGCCCGGCCGGCAGTTCGGGCGCAAACGGGTGGCCGGGCAGGAACGGCGCCAGATGCGAGCGCGCCGCCACCGGCCCGACGCCGGGGCCGCCGCCGCCGTGCGGGATGCAGAACGTCTTGTGCAGGTTCAGGTGGCTGACGTCGCCGCCGAACTTCCCGGGCCGGGCCAGCCCGACCAGCGCGTTGAGGTTGGCGCCGTCGATGTAGACCTGGCCGCCCGCGTCGTGCACGGCCGCGCAGATCTCGGCGATGTCGTGCTCGTACACGCCGTGCGTGGACGGATAGGTGATCATCAGCGTCGACAGCCGCTCGGCGTGCTCGCTGACCTTGGCGCGCAGGTCGTCGAGGTCGACGTCGCCGTTGTCGCGGCAGGCCACCACGACCACCCGCATGCCGGCCAGCGCCGCGGACGCGGCGTTGGTGCCGTGCGCGCTGGACGGGATCAGGCAGATGTTGCGCTGCGGTTCGCCGCGGCTGGCGTGGTAGGCGTGGATCGCCAGCAGGCCCGCGTACTCGCCCTGCGATCCGGCGTTGGGTTGCAGCGACACCGCGTCGTAGCCGGTCATCTGCACCAGCCAGGTCTCCAGATCGGCGATCAGCCGCCGCAGGCCCGGGGTGTCGGATGCCGGGGCGAACGGATGCTGGCGGGCGAACTCCGGCCAGGTGATCGACTCCATCTCGGCGGCGGCGTTGAGCTTCATCGTGCACGAGCCGAGCGGAATCATGCTGCGGTCCAACGCAATATCTTTATCGGCCAGCGCACGCAGGTAGCGCATCATCGACGTCTCGGTGCGGTACCGGGTGAACGCCGGATGGGTCAGAAACTCCGACGTCCGGGTCGCGATGTCGGCGCAGACCGGCGCTCGGCCGCCGCGACGCCGAACGCGTCCAGCACCGCCGCCACGTGCGCGTCGGTCGTCACTTCGTCGCAGGCCACCGACACGTGGTCGGCGTCGACGCGCCACAGGTTGATGCCGTTGGCCTTGGCCGCCGCGACCACCTCGTCGGCGCGGCCGGGCACGCGGGCCAGCACGGTGTCGAAGTACGTGTCGTGCACCAGCGCGTCGCCGAGCGCGGCGGCGATCGTCTCGGCGTGGCCGTGCACCCGCCGGGCGATCCCGGTCAGCCCGTCGGCGCCGTGGTAGCTGGCGTACATCGCGGCCATCACCGCCAGCAGCACCTGGGCGGTGCAGATGTTGCTGGTCGCCTTGTCGCGGCGGATGTGCTGTTCGCGCGTCTGCAGCGCCAACCGGTAGGCGGGCGAGCCGTCGGCGTCGACAGAAACACCGACCAGCCGGCCGGGCAGCTGGCGGGCATGCTTGGTGTGCACCACCAGGTATCCGGCGTGCGGACCGCCGAATCCCATTGGCACACCGAATCGTTGGGTGTTGCCGAACGCCACGTCGGCGCCGATCTCCCCCGGCGGCGTGATCAACGTCAGCGCCAGCAGGTCGGCGCCGATGGCCACCAGCGCGCCGCGGTCGTGCGCCTGCGACACCAGCGCAGACCAGTCGGTGATCCGGCCGCTGGCGCCGGGCAGCTGCGCGATGACGCCGAAGAACTCGCCGTCGGGCAGGCCGTCACGCAGGTCGGCGGTGACGATCTCGATGCCCAGCGGCTCGGCGCGGGTGGCCAGCACCGCGGCGGTCTGCGCGAACACGTCGACGTCGACGGCCAGCCGGTTGGCGCTGCCCTTGCACCGCCCGGTGCATCAGCGTCATCGCCTCGGCGGCCGCGGTGCCCTCGTCGAGCATCGACGCGTTGGCCACTTCGAGACCGGTCAGGTCGGCCACCATGGTCTGGAAGTTCAGCAGCGCCTCCAGCCGGCCCTGGCTGATCTCCGGCTGGTAGGGCGTGTAGGCGGTGTACCAGGCCGGGTTCTCCATGATGTTGCGCAGCAGCACCGGCGGCGTGAGCGTGTCGTAGTAGCCCTGCCCGATCATCGACACCGCGACGGTGTTGGCGTCGGCCAGTCGCCCGCAACTCGGCCAGCGCCTCGGCCTCAGCTGGCCGCGGGCGGCAGCTGATCCAGGCCGGGCGCGGCGCCGGAGTCGGTCAGCGCGTCGAGGATTCCGGCGGGCAGCGCGCGACGCGCCAGTTCTTCCAGGGAGTCGACGCCGATGACCTCGAGCATGGCCGCGACGGCATCGCTGTCCGGACCGATGTGCCGGTCGGCGAAAAGCGGGATTGGTGTAGTCGGACATCGGCGAACTCCTGACAGCGGCAGAGGAACGCAGGTCCTCCCCCTCTGTCGTCTACCCGAACCGGGCGCCTGAGAGATTCGACATCCGACGATGTCTTTCCCCATGGGCGGGTGACCCGAACCGGGCCACCGCTTTCCAGAGGCATCGGGGTCTGCGCGCGGTCCGGGTGCCTGAGAGGTTGACGGAGAGGTATTGCTCCTTCGGCGTCCGTGGCTGGCAGCCACGGAACTCTCCCGCGCGAGAGCGATGCGATGTCGAGTTTACCGCACTCGCCGCGGCCGAGGCAGCCAGCGGCGCGAGATCGTCTCCGGTCAGCCGATCTTGCGGTCGCGGTGCTTGCGCCGGGAGGCCAGCTCGTCTTCCGGCGCGGCGATCGACTCGCCGCCGTCGGCGCGCTCACCGGGGAAATCGGCGATAGCGCCGGTCAACTCCCGCATCGCTCCGGACACCGCGATGCCGAACACGCCCTGCCCGCCCTGCAGCAGGTCGACGACCTCTTCGGCCGAGGTGCACTCGTAGACCGTGGTGCCATCGGAGAACAGCGTGATGTTGGCCAGATCCTGCACGCCGCGCTGACGCAGATGATCGACCGCGACGCGGATGTTGTGCAACGAGATGCCGGTGTCCAGCAGCCGCTTGACGATCTTGAGGACCAGGATGTCTTTGAATGAGTACAGCCGCTGGCTGCCCGAGCCTGCCGCGCTGCGAATCGACGGCACGACCAGTGACGTACGTGCCCAGTAGTCCAGTTGGCGATACGTGATGCCGGCGATCTGGCATGCGCTCGGGCCGCGGTAGCCGACCAATTCGTCGGGCACCGAGTCGTCGGGGAACAAGCCGGCTTGCACAGGTTCGCTGGCGGCGTGGATTGCCTGATCGGCGGGATTGCTGCGAGTGCCGTCGAGTCGCGGTGACGGACTCGAGATCCAGTTGGTCCTGACGTGGTTGGTCTCCCACGGTGCTTCCTCTCGCCGATCGCGCTCGTTACGGGCTGCCGGTAGCCGCGTTTGCTCAGTCGAGTGCTTGTGAGCATACGCTTTTCGACACGCTGTGGTGTTTTTGGAACTAACTGAGAACTAATCAGTCGAGATCAAAGTATGGCGGTCGTCGACGGTGACTCCACGCTATCCAATGGGCGTGTCGAGGTCGAACTCGCAGATGAGACGCATCCGTGATAGTTGACCCGTGCCGGTCCCGCTGCGCGTATGGCCACTTGCGTCGTCGCCGCGTCGATTACGGCGTTATCGGGGTCAGGTGGCCTTGAAATCGTCGGGCGACACGCTGTCCAGAAACTCCTTGAACTTCTCCACCTCGTCCTCGCGGACGGCGGCGGAGGGCTCGTCGTCGCTCTCGTCGGGAATCAGCAGGCCCGCCTCGGCCAGCACCGCCTCCTCGACATAGATCGGCACGCCGACCCGCAAAGCGATGGCCACCGAGTCCGATGGCCGCGCCGAGACAGTGATGTTGCGATCGAAGATCAGGTCGGCGTAGAACGTGCCTTCCTGCAGGTCGACGATCCGCACCTCTTTGAGTGAATGACCAAGTGCGGCAATGAGATCCCGGATCAGGTCATGCGTCAGCGGGCGCGGCGGCTCGACGCCCTGCTGTTCGAGGGCGATCGCCGCAGCCTCGGACTGGCCGATCCAGATCGGCAGGTACCGGTCACCGTTGGCCTCGCGCAGCAACAGCACCGGCTGGTTCTGCGGCTGCTCGACGCGAATGCCGACGACGCGAACTTCACCCATCTGTGTCTGCCCTCCGCACCTGCTGCCGTGTCCCATCAGACCTGCCTCGACGCCGCGGTGCAAACGCCAAGCCGCCGAACGCAAGCTGTCGTTTCGAAGTCTAGTCCTTCAGCGATGCAGAACGTCGCGCACTGCCGACTTGATCAACGAGGTGTGCAGCGTGATCGCGAGTGCGGCAACTTCGCGTGCGAGGTCGTCGGCGCGGTCGCGGGCGCCGGTCTTGCCGGCCTTGCCCTTGACGAGGGGCGCGGCAATCTGCGCGATCAGGTCGGATTGTCGGTCCGCGGCCGAGCGGAATGCCCGCAGATGACGTGGTTCGACGCCATACTCGGCGAGCGCCCGGGCGCATTGCAGGATGACCACCGCGTGTTCGTCGAAAAAGCTGCCTGGCCCGGTGGTGATGACCCCCGCCTTGAGTAGCGCGGCCAACAGCTCGCCGTCGACTCCCGCACGCTCGAGCAGGTCCTCGCGGCTCAGCCGGACACGAGCCGCGGACACCGCCGCGGAGTCGGCGGTCGGCACCGACGATGCCGCATTGCCGACCGACACCAATCGCGGTACGCCATAAGGAGATCCGGACAGCGGCATCTCGCCGTCAGGCTGAGCGTCCAACTGCGCCTTGATTACCTTGAGCGGCAGGTACTGGTCCCGCTGGGCGGTCAGGATGAAACGCAGGCGTGCACAGTCGTAGGCGGTGAACCGTCGGTAGCCCGACGCCGCACGCTGCGGCGTGACGAGACCCTCAGCCTCCAAGAAGCGGATCTTGGAGATCGTCACATCCGGGAAGTCCGGCCGTAGCAGGTCGAGGACCGCTCCGATAGACATCCCGCTCAGTGCGGGGGTCTCGGGCGCGGTCACTAGCTTCCGGGCCCCCCGTTGTCCTCGCCAACCTTGGGTCCGGTCAGGAACACCAGGCGGAACTTGCCGATCTGAACCTCGTCGCCGTTTGCCAGCACAGCCGAATCGACAGGCTCGCGGTTGACATAGGTGCCGTTGAGGCTGCCGACGTCGACGACGTGGAACTCGTCGCTGTCCAAGCGGAATTCGGCATGCCGACGGCTGACGGTGACGTCGTCGAGAAAGATGTCGCTGTCGGGGTGACGACCAGCCGACGTCGTCGACTGGTCGAGCAGGAAGCGAGACCCGGCGTTCGGTCCCCGTTTGACGACCAGCAACGCCGAACCGACCGGCAGCCCTTCGACTCCGGACACCGCGGTCCCGGCGCCCGTCTGTGCGGGAGCGTCCAGTTCATTGAGGAAGTCGGCGCGAAAGACTGATGTCGTTTCCACAGTGACTTCGTCAGAGGTCTGGTCGTTGTCCTTGTCCGTCACCCGCTGCTCCTCACTGGCCGCTGCTGCGCCGTCTGGTTGGGTCTGCTCGACCGGCTTCCCACCCGCTGTGACCGTCGATGTGACGACCGTACCGTGCACCGGAGCCCAATGTGCCTTCCCCCGCCGGATCGGCGGGGACATCTGATCGTCCCCGGTCCGGCGGGTGGTTTCGCCGAGCGCAGGGAACCATAACAAGGGTCATTCGGCCAGTGTGCCGCGGTAGGCCTCGGCGTCCAGCAGTTCCGTCGAATGCTTTCTGGACTGAGTCGTTGTCGACCTGCAGTTCGATCAGCCAGCCGCCACCGTAGGGGTCGGAGTTGACCAGTTCAGGGCTGCCGATTCCAGATCTCTCATTGACAGCAACGACTTTCGCCGACACCGGTGCGTACAAGTCCGACACCGACTTGGTCGACTCCACCTCGCCGAATGCCTCGCCGGAAGTCAGGTCGGTACCTGCATCAGGCAGTCGGACGAACACGACGTCGCCGAGGGCTTCCTGGGCGAAGTCCGTGATCCCGACCCGGACGGTGTCGTCTCCGGTTCGCCGAATCCACTCGTGTTCGGCGGTGTAGTGCAAATCAGGCGGGATTTCGCTCACGGTGTTCCTGTTCTGCTCGGTGCTACTTGACGGGCTGAGCGTATTGGCGCGGTTTTGGTTGCCGCAAGGCGGTGATGTCGACCTTGTCGCCTTGCTGCACAGTCATCGTGCCGCCGACGCGTTTTACGCTGTCCACCGCGCCGCCGGGAATGTTCATCGCCGCCGCCAGGGTCGGTGGATCGCCAATGGCCACAATCGAATACGTCGGCACGAGGGTTTTGCCGTCGACGGTCAACGAACCAGGGGCGCCGACGATCCAGGTATCGACGCCCGCGCGTACCGCCTGGTGCCCGTCGCTGATCTGGATCGCCTCGGCTCCCGCGGCGCGCAACTCGTCGAGCACGTCGAGCATCGCCTGCGGTGCCACGCCCGGTCCCGGATCCTCGATCCGCACGCTGACACCGGGGCCGGTGGCGCCGACCGTGCCGATCAGGATCGACAGGGCTGCGAGCCGTGCCTGGGCATTTTGGATGGCGGCCTGGTCGTTGCTGCCTGATGCCTGCAGGGCGTTCAACGACCGCTCGAGTTCGGCGACTTCGGTGCTCAGCGTGGCTTCACGTTGACGCAGTGAGTCCAGCAGAACCAGCAGGTCGGCGGGACGGGCGGTATCCAGCGAGTCGCCGGTGCTGGTCTGGCGGACCTGGGTAGCGATGGCCACACCGAGCAGCAGGCACAGCACCACGGCCAGCGTGCCGAAGACGGTACGGCCGCGTCGCGGCAATCCGAGAATCCCGCGCGGCTGCAATTCACCGATCGCGGGTTGCGGCTGATGCGGCGCAAGTTCGTGGCGGCCGTGATCGGCAGCCTCGTCGGTGTCTGCGGGCTGCGCTGCGGTTTCGTCGTCGTGGCGATCGCTCGTCGCTCATGTCGGCCTCATGCGGTCACGCCCCGAACAGTCGGCGCCGCAGCGCGGCGGCATTGCCGAAGATGCGGATGCCGAGCACGACGATGATCGCGGTCGACAACTGCGTGCCGACGCCCAATTCGTCACCGACGTAGACGATCAGCGCCGCGACCAGCACGTTGAAGACAAACGACACCACGAAGACTTTCGGGTCGAAAATGCGCTCCAGATAAGCCCGTAACCCGCCGAACACCGCGTCGAGCGCGGCGACGACCGCGATCGGCAGGTACGGCTGAACTACCTCCGGCACGCTGGGATGAAAAACCAGGCCCAGGACGATACCGACGACCAGCGCTGCGATACCGATCATCGGTGCTTCGCTCCCATCATGTCGACTTCCGCATCAGCATTGATCTAAGGGCCAATCTGCTTGGCGAACTTGACATCTCGGACCGCCCCCGCTGGGATCGTGAGTTTGTCCGCGGCGCTGACGTTGACGCCGACGCCGTATGACGTCTCCAAAAGCCGCAGCCGGCGCAGGCCCGGGCTGTTGTCGAACACATCCTGCATGGAATGCGGAGGCCCGACGGCAAGCACCGCATACGGGCTGCTGATCGGGTTGTTGTCGACCAGGATCGCGCCGCCCGCTTGCCGGATCGTCACGTTCGGCCCGATTCGGACACCGCCGACCGAAATGGCCTCAGCGCCGCTGGCCCACAACGAATTCACCACGAGCTGCAAGTCGCGGTCGAGGATGATCTGCTGGCTGCCCGCGACGCGCTGCTTGGACACATCGGACAGGTTCGGTCCGACGCCGGGGTCGGTCACCGTCAGGCTCAGGCCCGGGCCGACGACCGGGGTGCTCGCCGCGGCCAGGCTGAGCCGGTCGAGCTGGCGGAGCAGCGCCCGGCCTGCGGAGTCTTCGGCCAATGCCCGCCGCTGAACGTCGTCGCGCTGAGTCGTCAGTGTGTTGCGCCGCGCGGTCAGCTGACCGGTCGACGCCTCCTCCGAGCGCACGCCGCCCGCCAAGACTCGTTGGGCCGCACTCACTCCCGGTGCAACGAGCCGTGCCTGGGCCATGGCCGCCGCGAACACCGTAGCCACGAGCAACGCGGCTAGCGCCTGCCAGATCCAGCCTGCGGCCCGGGCGCGACCGTCGTGAGGATCACCGGCGTCCCGCTTGGCGGCCGCAGCCGCATAGCCGGGATCCAGGTGTTCAGAGAGCAAAGCCCGCAACAGCGAGGGCACCGGGATCCGCTGCGGTCGGCCTGCATCGTGTGCGCTCAGACCCGCATAGGGATCGTAGCCGCCGAGTGCCTGGTCAACCATCGGCGTCCGCCCTTATCGGCGAACGCTTTTCGCGGGGTTTCGTTGGTGGCATCCGGCGCAATACCAGCACCACCTGGACCGCGTACACGACAAAGGACCACAGGTACATGTAGAGGCCCCAGATCAAAAACGCCCAGCCGCAAGCCAATACGACACGATTCCAGGACGCATGCCCCTGGCCCAGCAGGACCAGCGGAAAGGCGGACATGAGGGCGAACGTCGCGGCCTTGCCGACGTAGATCACCGGCAGCACGGTGATGCCGCGGGTGCGCAGCAATGGCAATTCGGCAGCCAGCAGTACATCGCGCATCAGCAGGACGGCGATGATCCACCAGGGCACGATGCCGCGCAGCCCGAACGCGATCGGCGTCGTCAGCATGTACAGCCGGTCGACCGCGGGATCCAGATACTCCCCCAGCCTTGACGACTGGTCCATCAGCCGGGCGATCTTGCCGTCCGCCCAGTCCGACGCGCCGGCGAACATCAGGATGGCCACCGCGAGGGCGTCGGCGTGCTTGACCAGCAACAGATAGACGAAGACCGGGATCAGCGCCAAACGGATCGCGCTGAGCGCGTTGGGCACGGTGAAGAGCCGGTCGTGTGCATGCGGCCGGTTCATGGGCGGTGAGCTTACGCCCGGCGACGATGCAGGCCGTGGAACGGCCGGAGGTGGGGGTACCCCCAGCCGCGCTGCGGCGAGGGGGCGAGGCGGGCAATCATCATCTGAAGATGCCGGGCAGGCTCAGCGCGGAAAGGGAGTCATCCGACAGCGGGTTGTCGTGGACCATGTAAGTCCACGTGGATGTCGGGCGGGCCAACTTGGACAGATCGACGCCAGGCTCGTCCTCGATCGCCGCTGACGTCTCGAACGTCTGCTGCGCGGCTTCGATCGCGTCGGCGGCCAGCGACGCGAACGCGTCGACGGCCATCCGGTGGAATTCGTCCAGCGGGTTCTGCCGTCCCAGGGCGCGCAGATGAATGCTCTCCCGGATGTCGGCAAGGTAGGCGAGGTGATCGGCCCAGGCCCGGTCGAGGTGATACAGCATGATCAGCCGGCAGATCTTTTCCAGGCGCTCTTCGGAGATGTTCGCTGGAGGTCCAGACAGCTCTGCATACCTGTCCGGAGCCAACTCGGCGAGTTCTTCACGAGCCGCGGTCGTGCTCAGCAGCGTGTTGCGGCGCTCGACCAGGATGGCCCGCTGCTGAGCGGTCAACTGGTTGTAGCGCCAGGTGTTTGCGTGCACGTCCAGAAGCCGGCCCTCGGCGACTCGCTGGGCATGCTCGAGCAGTCCGGCGACCTTCGGGCTGACGACGCGGCCGTCCTCGTCGGTCTCGGTCGGCAACTTGTTGGGTTCGAGGTTGGACGCGGCAACGTCGTCCTCCCAGCTGGAGAAGAACACCGATGAACCCGGGTCGCCCTGGCGGCCGGCGCGGCCACGTAGCTGGTTGTCCAGGCGTTCGGTGTGGTGCCGGCCGGTGCCGACCACATGCAGGCCGCCGAGTTCCACCACCTCTTTTTTCTCAGGGGCGTGGTCGCTTGTATCGGAACCGCCGAGCCGGATGTCGGTGCCGCGACCGGCCATCTGTGTCGACACCGTGACGGCGCCGAGCTTGCCGGCCTCGGCGATCACCGCGGCCTCCTCGGCATCATTCTTGGCGTTGAGCACCACGGCGGGCACGCCGCGGCGTTGCAGTCGCTCGTGCAGCTCTTCGGATTCGGCGACGTCGCGCGTGCCGACCAGGACCGGCTGTCCGGTTTGGTGCACGTCGATGATGTGCGCGAGGATCGCGTCGATCTTCGCCGCCGCGGTGATGTAGACGCGGTCGGTCTCGTCTTCGCGGATGTTGGGAGTGTTGGGCGGGATCGGAGAAACACCCAGCTTGTAGAACTGCCGTAGCTGCTCGCCCGCCGCCAACGCGGTTCCGGTCATGCCGCACACCGTCGGGTACCGGTTGACCAGCGCCTGCACGGTGATGGTGTCGAGCACCTCACCGGTCTCGGTGGTCTCGATGCCTTCCTTGGCCTCCACGGCGGCCTGCAGACCGTCCGGCCAGCGTTGCAGCGTAGCGATGCGGCCACGTGAGGAGTTGATCAAGTGCACGGCGTCGTCACGCACGATGTAGTGCACGTCGCGGTGCAGCAGGACGTGCGCGTGCAGCGCGACATTGACCTCGGTGAGCGTGGTGCCGACATGCTCCTCGGAGTAGAGATCGATTCCGCCAAGCTGCTTTTCCAGTTTGTGCGCGCCGGCCTCGGTGAGGTGAACGTTACGGCTGTCGGCGTCGGTGTCGTAGTCCTCGCCGGCCTGCAGTTTGCCGACGAGTCGAATGACTTCGAGCCGTGGTTGCTCGCGGTGGCTGGTCCCGGCCAGCACCAGCGGAACCAACGCCTCGTCGACGAGCACCGAGTCGGCCTCGTCGATCAGCGCCACGTCCGGGTTGGGCGACACCAGGTCGGCGACGTCGGTCACCAGCTGGTCGCGCAGGACGTCGAAGCCGATCTCGTTGATCGACGCGTAGGTGATGTCACGCTTGTACGCCGCGCGACGCTCGTCGGCGGTCGATTCGCCGGTCACCCAGCCGACGGTGACACCGAGAGCTTTCAGCAGCGGACTCATCCACTCGGCGTCACGGCGGGCCAGGTAGTCGTTGATGGTCACCACGTGAACGTGCCGACCGGCCAGCGCGTAGCCCGCCGCGGCGATCGCTCCGGCCAGGGTTTTGCCCTCACCCGTTGCCATCTCGATCACGTCACCGGCCAGCATGCGCAGCGCACCCAGCAACTGCACGTCGAACGGCCTCAGCTCGGTTGCTCGTTCGGCGGCTTCCCGGGCGATCGCGAGGAACTGTGGAATGTCGTCGGATTCGGCAAGGTCGTCGAGGTCGAGCAGGCCGGCCGCTTTACGCAACTGCTCGTCGTCGAGGTCGGCCGCTTTGTCGTCATACTCCGCCGAGGCTTTGACCTGGGCCAGCGAACGGCTCTGATTCTTGTCCGTGCTGGCTCCGAGCAACCGCCAAAAGCGGCCAGACAGCGGGCTGGTGGTCTTCGACACAGGTCAACGGTACCGGCCGGTGGCGTTCCAGCCGAGGTGGGTCACGCGAGATTGGACCGGCGCGGATAGACGACGGCGGGGTCGGTGAGCACATTGACGACGGTCGGTTCGCCGGAGCCCAGGGCGCGCGTCAGCGCAGGTCGAAGCTCGGCGGGCGTCGAGACCAGCTCGCCCTGCGCACCGAGCGCGCGCGCCACCTCGTCGTAGCGAGTCCCGGGCTGCAGTTCGGCCACCACCGAATACCCGTACAACGCTTCCATCGGATGCTTTTCCAGCGCCCATATGCCGTTGTTGCCGACCACCGAGACGACGGGAACGTTGTGCCTGGCCAAGGTGTCCCATTCCATGCCGCTGAAGCCGAATGCGCCGTCGCCTTGCAGCAACACGACCTGCCGGTCCGGCCGGGCCAGTTTGGCTGCCAGCGCGTAGCCGGGGCCCGAGCCCAGGCAGCCGAACGGACCACTGTCCAGCCAGGCGCCGGGGACATAGCTGTCGATCACCCGGCCGGCGTAGGAGCCGAAGTCCCCGGCGTCGACGACGACGATCGCGTCGCGATCCAGCAGCGGTGCCAATTCGGCGTAGACCCGCATCGGGTGCAGCGGGCTGCGGTCGTCGGCGAGTTCGCCGTGTTCACGCATCCGGGCCGCGGTCTCGGTGGCCCGCAGGTCGGCGATCCAGTCTTCGCGGCCGGCCGGCTCTGCCCGCGGTGTTTCGCTCAGCCCGGTCAGGGTCGCCGAGAGGTCACCGTAGAGCCCGGCGGCGACCGGGCGGGGATGTTGCCGTTCGGGCAGAGACCGATCGGCGACGATCAGCTGGGTGTCTGGCCCGAATACCGCGCCGAATCCCAGCCGGAAATCCATCGGCACCCCGACCACGACTGCAACATCGGCTTCTCCCAACGCTTTTGACCGTGCCCTGGAGAATGACAGCGGATGGTCCGCCGGGACCGTGCCGCGGGCCATGCCGTTCATCAGCACCGGGATTCGCCGTTCCTCGGCCAGTCCGAGCAACGCCGCCTCAGCATGACCCCACCAGACGTTGGTGCCCGCCATGATCACCGGGCGCTGCGCCGTTGCCAGCAGACCCACCGCGCGATCGAGGGCATCGCCGTCGGCCGGTGACGGCGCGGTCGGGGTGCTGAGTGCGCCCGGCCGGGCTTCATCGGCCGCGACGGAAAATACGTGATCCATCGGGAAGTCGACGAACGCCACACCTGACGGTGCTCCGACTGTGGCGCGCAGCGCGTCGTCGATCAGTCCGCTGACCGCTTCGGCCGATGGCGCGGTGGCGGCGAATCTGGTCAGGGGTGCCACGAATGGAACGTGGTCGATCTCCTGCAGTGACCCCATTCCCCACCGCCCCGCCGGCGCCCGGCCACCGAGCACCAGCAGCGGCGACGAGTTCTGTTGGGCGGCAGCCATCGCGCTCATCCCGTTCGTGACGCCCGGGCCGGCGGTCAGCGCGGCCACACCTGGCTGGCGGGTCACCTTCGACCAGCCTTCGGCTGCGAACGCGGCGGTCTGCTCGTGGCGGGTGTCGATCAGCCGGATGCCCTCGCTGCGGCAACCGTCGTAGATCGAGAACAAATGGCCACCCGACAACGTGAAGACTGTGTCGATTCCGCTGGCTTTCAATCGGCGGGCGATCAGCCGGCCGGCGTGGAAGGTGTTGTCGGCGTCGTTGCCCATGGGCGCAGCCTATCGGCCCGCCTGCGGTACTTTCGCGGAGAAGTATCGACTGTCGACGCGCTGCGACGACAGCCTCGCTAGCTAGGAGACGTCACCTTGGAGCCAAAGCTTTTCAAGCCGTCCATCGACTGGTCGTCGGCAGCCATGGATTCGGTGTGGTGGCTGGCGGAAGGCTGGGTGATCGCCGCGGTCTGTGTCCTTGTGGTGTTGGTGGTGTTGAGATTCGTCACCACATGGGGCCGGCAATATTGGCGGATCACCGGCGGCTACTTTACCGGGCGGCACGCCGTGCCGGTCTGGCTGCAGTTGGCGGCCTTGCTGTTGTTGGTCCTGCTCTCGGTCCGGTTGACGGTTCTACTCAGTTATCAGAGCAACGACATGTTCAGCTCGCTGCAGACGGCCTTCGGGGGCATCGTGTCCGGCGATGCGAAAATCAAACAATCGGGCATCCATGGGTTTTACACGTCGCTCGTCCACTTCAGCCTGCTCGCAACGCTATTCATCGCCCGGATACTTCTCGACATCTACCTGACGCAGCGATTCATCATCGCCTGGCGTATGTGGCTGACCGGACACCTCACCGACGACTGGCTGAAGGGCAGGGCCTACTACCGCGACCTGTTCATCGACAACACCATCGACAATCCCGACCAGCGGATCCAGCAGGACGTCGATATCTTCACCGCCGGCGTCGGCGCCACACCGAACATTCCGTCCAATGAGACTGCCAACACCTTGCTGTTCGGAGCGGTGCGCGCGGTTGTCTCGGTGGTCTCGTTCGCTGCGATCTTATGGAATCTGTCCGGACCTCTGGAGGTATCTGGCATCACACTGCCGCGCGCGATGTTTTCGATCGTCATCGTCTTCGTGGTGATCTCGACCGTCATTGCGTTCTGGCTTGGCCGGCCGTTGATCTGGCTCAGCTTCGACAACGAAAGGCTCAACGCTGCATTTCGGTATGCGCTGGTGCGACTCCGCGACTCTGCCGAGGCGGTGGGGTTCTACCGGGGCGAGCGGGTCGAGCGGACCCAGCTGTCGGGACGCTTCATGCCGATCATCGGCAATTACCGTCGCTTCGTCCGTCGGACTATCATTTTCAACGGCTGGAACTGGTCAATGTCGCAGACAATCGTGCCGCTGCCGTGGATCGTTCAGGCGCCGAGATTGTTCGCCGGGCAAATCGCCTTCGGCGATGTCACGCAGACGGCGACGGCGTTCGGAGAGATCCAAGACTCGCTGTCGTTCTTTCGCAACAACTACGACGCCTTCGCCGCCTTCCGCGCGGCGATCATCCGGTTGCACGGGTTGATCGACGCCAACGACAAAGGCCGCGATCTGCCCGCGGTGCTCACCTGGCCGACCGACGACGGATCGGTCGAATTCGACGGAGTGGAGGTTCGGACACCGGACGGCGACCCGCTGGTCGACCAACTGGATGTCCGTCTGGAATCCGGTCAATCGCTGGTGATTACCGGACAGTCAGGTGCCGGCAAAACCACATTGCTGCGCAGCCTCGCTGAATTGTGGCCGTATGCGTCGGGGACTCTGCGCTGCCCGGATGGCGACAACGCCACGATGTTCTTGTCGCAGTTACCGTATGTGCCGCTGGGCACGCTACGGACCGTGGTGTGCTATCCGAACGCGCCGACAGACATTGCCGACGAGACGTTGCACGACACGCTGACACGGGTCGCGCTCGCACCGCTGAGCGACAGGCTCGACGAAGTCCGCGACTGGGCCAAAGTGCTCTCGCCCGGAGAGCAGCAGCGCGTAGCTTTCGCGCGCATCCTGCTCACCAAACCCAGGGCGGTCTTCCTCGACGAGAGCACGTCGGCGCTCGACCAGGGGTTGGAGCATGCGCTGTATCAGCTGCTGCGCGACGACTTACCGGACTGCGTCGTCGTCA
The DNA here is from genome assembly GCA_963834615.1 of uncultured Actinomycetota bacterium. Classification (GTDB taxonomy): domain Bacteria; phylum Actinomycetota; class Actinomycetes; order Mycobacteriales; family Mycobacteriaceae; genus Mycobacterium. The sequence goes on along the minus strand of CAWICO010000009.1, from coordinate 155,118 downwards.
GCGTCAGTCATCGAAGCGCGGTAGAGCAGTTCCATGACCAACAGCTCGAACTGCTCGGCGGTGGACCGTGGCGGCTGGGCGCCGTGAGCAAGGAGCCGGCACCGGTCTAGCCGGTTTTCGCGGCCTCGGTGGCCGCGTGCGCTCCGGCCGGACCTTAATGCGCCTGCGCGCCGCCGGCCCTTCCGGCCGCGTGCGCTCCGGCCGGACCTTAATGCGCCTGCGCGCCCCCGGCCCTTCCGGCCGCGTGCGCTCCGGCGCGGCGCCCGAAGAACGAGCCCTCACCGAGCTGGGTGCCGCTGGCATAGCCTTTGCCGTCCTGCGCGATGTTGGACGCGCATGCGCCCACCGCGTACAAACCGGGGACGACGCTGTCGTCGGGGCGCTGCACCTCACCGTCGGCGGTGACGGCCAGGCCGCCCATGGTGAATCCGGAATACATCGCCCGCCCGAGTGACAGATCGAAGACCGCCCACGGGCCAACGTCTTGCGGCGCAACGTAATCCGGCTGCTTGTGGAAATCAGGATCTTCGCCCCTGGTGGCAAACTCGTTATAGCGCTCCAGTGTTGCCGCGACGTTGCCCGCCGGAATGTCCAGCGCGGTCTCTAACTCGGCGATCGTCTCGTAGCCATCGAGGAACCGGATCAGCGGCATCGCGGGCATCTCGGTGTGTGCTTCGTCGACAATCAAATAGGCGATCTGCTCCGGTTGTTCAAGTACGAACGCAGACGTGCGCGAGTGGTAGGAGTCTTCGGCGACGAAGCGCTTGCCCTCCTTGTTGACGATCACACCGGTCAGCAATATTTCGGGCGGGTATGCCGCCGCGGTGATGAACTGTTCGTTCATGTTTTCGGCGACACCGCCCGCCGAAATACCCAGCCGCAGGCCAAGTCCGTCGTCGTTGGGATTGCCCAGGATGTACGGTGCCACCTCGCCGTGGTGTTTGGTGCGGCGCGGCTGACCCAGTGCGGGGGTGTGGGCGGCGACCATTTCCGGATTCATTGCGAAACCACCCGCGGCGACGATGACCGCCTTGGCCTTGACCGCACCGGTGTCGGTAAAGTGTTTCCACGCAACACCGGTCACCGCGCCGTTGTCGGCGCGGATCAGATTGGTGGCCCCGGTCTCGTACCTGATCTGTACGCCCACATCGTCGGCGCGCTTTACCAGCAGGTCGATCACCATCGCCGCACCACCGAGTTCACCGGGCACTGGCACGGAGTGGCCCCGCGGCGCCGGTGTGGCCTTTTCGCAAAACGGCCACACCTTTTCGTTGCCGGTGTAGCTCAGGCCTTCGGTGCCCGCCGGGACGACCACCTTGCCAGGGACGTAACTGCGCTCGAACTGAAAACCCAAGTCTTCCAACCAATTGAAGTGTTCGACGCTACCGTCGCTGTAGGCGCGGATTTTCTCGTGGTCGGGTTCGCGCGACACTGCGACCAGGTACTTGTACATCTCCTCCGCCGAGTCGCTGTGCCCGGTCGCCTCTTGGACCGCGGTGCCGCCGCCGAGGTAAAAGTGGCCGCCGGCAAGCGAACTCGTGCCGCCGGCCGCGGCTGCGCGCTCCAGTACCAGCACTTTGGCACCGGCGGCGGCCGCGCTGACCGCCGCGCATCCGCCTCCGATGCCGAAGCCGATCACGACGACGTCCACCTCGTCGGACCACGCTGACACGTCGTCAGCGCTGAAAGTTGCTGGTATGTCGGTGCTCATTGGCGCCGCTCCTTCTGCTCCTGCTTGATGTAGTCGAAGAACTGCCGCATCCCCGCCGAGAAATGCGCGATCTCCAGAAACGGAACCCCGGATTCGGGAGCCGAAATGTAGGCGAATCGCAAGCCGCCGGGCATCACACCCTGCTGAGCGACCGTCGCACCCTGGTCGACGGCTGCGGTCAGGATGGTGTCGAAATTCTCGAGAGTGTCGGCCTCGACGCAGATGTGGTGCAGACCCGGCCCGTTGTCCCGCAGAAAGTCACTATAGATATTAGGCCCGCGGACCGGCTCGATCAGCTCGAGCTGTGTGTTGCCGAGATAGCTCAGCGAGATGTGGGCCACAAAGTCAGCCGGCGCACCGCGATAGCTGCAACTGTCCGGCGCGAAATGGACGTCAGGGAGTCGTACCCACTTCTTCACGCCTAACAGCCCGGTGAGAGCGGTTTCCGTGGCGCCAACGTCACGCGTCACCCAGGCGACCTGCACCGGCGACCCGAAGGAAAGGCTCATCGCATCGCAGAATAACTCAGCGTCCGTTCCGGCAGAAACCATCTGAACGGTGTTGCCGCCACCGGCTGTTCCTGGTACTGCGATACCCCGCTGAACACGTTCTAATTCTGCGTCCGGAACAGCTGCGAGTCGACATCGGATTGGCTGAGCAGGCCGACCAACACCCGGACCTGAGTGTCGAACACCGATTGCGGATCACTCAACGTGTTGGCCCCGTATTGGCCGAATACCTCCAGGCTGACGGCCCCCACGACGCCCGCCCAGATCGCGAAGCATTTGGCGACGACGGCATCGTCACCGGGAAAGCCGAATTCCTGGCGCAGCCGTTCGAAATCAGACGATAACGGTTGTGGCGCGGCGTAATTGGTCAACATGATGTCGCCGGTCGCAATGCCGGCCGCGACAGCGTCCAACAATGCGCCGATCACTCGCGTTCCCGGACCGACCGTCCGCTCGGCCGGTGCGTGATAGCCGGGTACCGGGCTGCCGTACAACAGTGCCCAACTGGCCGGCTGGGCGACGGCCCAACTGCGTGCCGCATGTGCGATGGCGATCACGTCGTCGCTCCAGACGTCGGACATCGAGTCGCGCGCGCGAGCTACCGAGTCGGCAAGGTCGGAGTATGCGTCGATCAGCAGCAAGGTCAGCAACTCGTCGCGGCTGGACACGTAGCGATACACCGCCGACGACACCATCCCGAGGTCGCGGGCGATGGCGCGCAACGACAAGCCGGCGGCGCCGTGCTCGACCAGATGGCGCCTACCAAGTTCGACGATCTGTGCTTCGATGCGCTCGCGCGAGTCGCGCCGGTTGACCACCGATCCATCCTGGCACAACAGAGAACAGTGCTCTTGCTTTTCGGTCCGCGATACGGCACGGTCGAACTGCTAGAGAGCAATGCTCTCGATTGGACCTCGGAAAGGACGGATCATGACAGTGCGGTACGACAAACCCCCGGGGGTGGCCATCGCCGCCAACCTGGTCATCCGCTGGCTGGCGGAGTTGGGCATCAGCATCGCCGGCACCAGGGCGCTACGGGTGCGCGGGCGCACGACGGGCAAACGGCGCGCCGTGGTCGTCAATGTGCTCGCTGTCGATGGCGTCGATTATCTTGTCTCGCCCCGCGGCAACACGCAGTGGGCGCGCAATGTTCGGGCGGCCGGAGAAGTTGAAGTCGGACCGCGCTGGCGTCGTCGCTCGCGTCGTGCGTCAGAGCTTGCCGATTCGGCGAAGCCGGAGCTGCTGCGCCGGTATCTGGACCGGTGGTACTGGGAAGTCAAGGGCCACATGGCCGGGTTGACGCCGGATTCGGACGACGACCAGTTGCGAACTGCGGCGCCGTCGATCCCGGTGTTCGCGCTGATGCCTTCGGTCTAGATCGATGGGCCGCCGACGCCGACGTCCTCGCGGATCTGCTGGGTAGTGGACTGCCACGACACCGCGGCCGGGAAATTGCCCCACACACTGTTGAATAGTCCGACGATGCGGGCCGGTCCGGCGGGGTTGGTGATGTACACAGGTCCGCCCGAGTCGCCCTGCTGGCTGACTGCACCGTGACTCATCGTGAACCAGCCGTTGTTGACGCCCTCGACGGTCCCACAGCTTTCGCCGGTGATCACCCCGAAATGGCAGATCGGCTCCCCTAGCGTCACGACCAGACCAGGATCCGATTGGAGGACCCGGCCGGTCGGCAGGACGTTGTTCACCGCGACGTCGGGCGCCAGCACGATCGACTCATAGTCGGCGATCTGCTGGTCGGTGTTGACGAAAGAGCCGTTGGGCGTGGTGTCGCGGGAGGTCGCGACATTACCGATGACCTTGTTGTCCTTATCGGTCACCGGTCCGTCGCCCCGGCAATGGCCTGCGCTGAACGCGACGCGCAGCACCGGGTCGACGTAGCCCAAGGTGCATAAATGGGTGCCTTGGCGAATCTCCATGCCCGGGAAGACGGGAACCGGATCGGCCCTAGCGGGTGCGGGAAGGTAGCTGGCCGCAAGGACAGTGCTGACTATTGCGCCGAAGGCGCGGATCACGGGTCGACGCACCCATCGACTCCCCCCAGTCGGGGCCGGCGCAGCGCCGACCGGCTTTCAGCCTACCGATCCGACATGGTGCACGAAGGGCAATCGATTCGGGGCGCGGCGAGCCGGTACCGGGTCGCCGCGCTACCCGCTCGATCAAGGAATCGTCAGCACCTGTCCCGGCTGAATCAGATCCGGGTTGGGGATGCCGCTGGCGTCGGCGATGATCTGGTATTTGCCGCCGTCGCCGTAGAACCGTTCGGAGATGGCCCACAACGTGTCACCGGATTCGACGGTGTAGGTCCGCGCGGCGGGTTCGGGTTCGGGCTCAGGCTCGGGGGCCGGGGTCGGGTCGTGTTCGGCCGCGGTCTCGGCGTGCGGTTCTTCCGCTGGCGGTGCGGCTGCCTCGGGCTCGGGTGGCGGCGGAGCGTCGGTTTCGGTCTTGGTCGACCACGCTGCTCCGTCGGCGGCATACAACACGAGATTGCGGTCGTCCTGCAAGACGAGCCGAACGTTTTTCTTTCCCTTGGTGTCGGTGTGCCACACCGGCTTGTCACCGGTGTACAGAACGAAGTTGCCGTCGTTCTGCACTTCGGCGCGGACGACGTCTTCTCCGTTGGTTCCCGACGACCAGATCGCGTGGCCGCGCGATGCCAGGACCAGGTTTCCGTCGTCTTGCAATGTCAGGGTGTAGGCCCCGTTGCTTGAGGTGAGCGAGTCACCCTTGACAAGCTTTTGTCCTTCGGTGAGCGTGTCTCCCACTGCACTGCCTCTCATTATCGCGGCCGGGGCGGATACCCGCCTTCTCGTCGACGTTACTGATCCTGGCTTAGCCGTGGGGGCGTTCGGCTCGCCGAAATAAAAACGGTTGATGAACAAGGCTTAACCACCGCCCCGGTGCTTAGCGGGATGGCGCCAGAGGGGTGGAAGCCTTGGACCCGATGGCCGTCGAGGGCCGCCAGCCGGGGGGTCCGAAGACGTAGCCCAGCCGATCACGAAGACAAGTGGCTGACCGGAAATCGCTTGCTATGGCCAGGTATTCGTGCGTCTGCAATGTCCAGACGTTGAAAGTGTTGACCTGCTTGGTAAGCCCGTAACGCGGACGGAAAGTCTCCTGCCGGAAGCTGCCGAACAGCCGGTCCCAGATGATGAAGATTCCACCGTAGTTCTTGTCGAGGTATTCGGCGTCCATGCCATGGTGCACGCGGTGATGCGAGGGCGTGTTGAAGACGAATTCGAAAGGAGTCCACATCCTTCCGATCCGCTCGGTATGCACCCAGAACTGATAGATCAGATTGACCGAGAAGCTGACGAACACCAGCCACGGCGCAATACCCAAGAGCGGCAACGGAATCCACATCAGAATTTCGCCGCTGTTGTTCCATTTCTGGCGCAGCGCAGTGGCGAAGTTGAAGTACTGGCTGGAGTGGTGGGCTTGGTGAGTGGCCCAGATCAACCGAACCCGGTGTGCGAAGCGGTGATACCAGTAGTACAGCAGGTCGACGCCTACGATCGCGATCACCCAGGTGTACCACCGCGTCGCGGACAGATGCCAGGGAGCCAGATAGGCATAGATCGCGGCGTAGCCGAGCAGCGCGATGAACTTCCAACCGGCCGTAGTGGCTACCGATACCAGGCCCATGGATATGCTCGCCCGTGAATCGGCGGTCAGATATGCACCCGAGCCTGGACGATCGGACGGCGCGTCCGTCTCGCGCTCGATGCGCTCGAGCTTGCGCGCCGCTGTCCACTCCACCATCAACAGCAAGAGAAAGAACGGGATCGCGAACAGCACCGGGTCCCGCATCTGCTCCGGCAGAACGGATAGGAAACCAGCGATCGCGCTCACGTCCCATACCCTACGACGTCGATGACCTGTGCTCCGAGACCGATCGGGCTAGTCCATGAAGGGCGCTCGGGGCATGGGCTCGTCCTCATCGCCGGCGTACCAGTGCACCGCCTGTACGCCCTCTTGCAGAGACAGTTCTGCAACGAGTTGTTCCAGCCGGGCCGGGGCATGGCCGTCGCTGAGTAGATACGCGGTCAACGCGACGCCGTCGTCGCCCGCCCGCCCGGTGTGAATGCCGCGCAGCACCAGGCGATCTCCGCCGCCGCCGGTGCGCTGGACAATCTGAGCACGCGCATATCTCTCCGATTTGCGCCGGCAGATCAGCTGCAATTGATACGGCTGGTCATCTTCGTCCTCCTCGACCACGCTGTCGCCGTGGTCGATCAGGTGGCCCAGCGGTCGCCCCAACAGGTGAATTCCCACGACAGTCCCGGTCGCGATCAGCGCAAACAGCGGATGCCCGCCGGCCGCCAGGACGCCGACCGCTGCCGAACACCACAAGGTAGCGGCCGTGTTGAGCCCGCGGACGTTGAATCCCTCGCGCAGGATCACCCCACCACCGAGGAAACCGACGCCCGACACCACGTACGACGCCACCCTGGTGGGACTGCTGTCGTTGGTGACGACCGAATAGAGGACGAACAACGTCGCGCCGGTGGCTACCAGCGCGTTGGTTCGCAGTCCGGCTCGTCGCGCCTGCCACTGCCGCTCAATTCCGATCAGGGCGCCGCACCCGGCCCCGACTCCCAATCGCAGCACGAATTCAGCGATGCTTAGCGTCTGCATGACGCGGGTCCTTCCCTCTGAGCCGAGTTGCCTACCAGTGTGGACGCATCCAGACAAGATTGGCTGATATCCGAGCGTGTGACGCGAAAGCAAATTCCGCTCCTAGTTCGAAGTCGCCCATTTACAACACCTTTCAGCCGGCCAACGGAGACGGCACGATAACGGTCGACCGGAAGCCGTACTTCGGTGCCGCGGCCGCCACATTGCCGGTGCTTGGTTGGGCAGGTATCGGCATGCCAGGCATGCCTGGCATCGCGGACGGCGGGGCGCTGAGCGGTGTGCTGCCCAGCGCGGATGCCAAGGGACTGTTGGGCGTGGCGATGCTCGTCCACGCCGGGGGCACTGACAGCGGACCGAGCGTCGCGGCCTTGCCGACACCGGCTGCGACGCCGTTACCCGCACCGCCCAACCCGGTCGAACCCGAGATGTCCGACAACCCCGGCATCACCGCCGTGGACGGACCCAGGCCCGCGGCCACACCTGACTGAACGGCGCTCTTCAGGTTGCTCGTCCCGGCATTCAGGAACGACGAACCGGTCACCGCCTGCACAACCTGGGCGGGGCTGAAGGCGCCGGTCGAGGTGAGGGTGTTCCAGAAATTGCTGTTCAGACCCACGCCGCTGGAACTGAACAGGCCCGACCCCGAGCCGTCACCGGTCAGGTTGCTCACGATGCCTGACAACCCTGTGGATCCCGTGGTCGTCGAGGTGGTCGATCCTGCGGATGCCAGGCCCTGCAGCGTGGTCGGCATCGTGGTGGTCAGCTCTGACAGTGTCGACGGCGCCCCTGTGCCGGCCGCAGCGGTGACCGCCGCCGACTGAGCCGCCGTCCCGCCGGCGTTGGTGGTCTGGGCCGGAACGGTGAACGGTGTCAGCTGGGCCGCCGCCGCGGACTGGCCGGCATAGCCGTACATCGCGCCGGCATCCTGCGCCCACATGCCGGCGTATTCGGCTTCGGTGGCCGCGATCGCCGGGGTGTTCTGCCCCAGGATGTTGGTCGCGACGAGCGTCGCCAACTGCGTGCGGTTCGCCGCGACCACCGGTGGCGGCACCGTCATCGCAAACGCCGACTCATACGCGGATGCGGCCGCTGCGGCTTGCGCTGCAGTCTGTTCGGCCTGAGCGGCCGTGCGGTCCATCCACCCGGCGTACGGTGCGGCCGCCGCGACCATCGACACGGACGCGGGCCCGCGCCAACCGTCGGTGGACAGGTTCGATACCACCGACGCGTAATTGGTTGCCTGCGACCGCAAATCGCTGGCCAGCTCATCCCAGCCGGCACCGGCGGCGAGCATCGAGCTCACACCGGGCCCGGCATACATCCGAGCCGAGTTGATCTCTGGCGGAAACATTCCGTAGTCCAGCATCGCTTCACTCCCGTCTCAGCCCGCTGCGATTGCGTTGACGGTCTCGGTGTCGGCATACGACGCGCCGCTGGTGTGCAAGACCTGGACGAAAAGGTCATGAATAGCCGCCGCTTGTGCGCTGACCTCTTGATACAGCGCGGCGTGAGCAGCGAATCGCGTTGCAGTCAAGCCGGATACCTCATCGGCGGCAGCCGGAACCACTCCGAGTGTCGGGGCCGCGGCCGCGGCGTTCTGCGCCGTGATGATGCTGCCGATCCCTTGTAGCTGGTTCGCAGCCGCGGTCAATAATTCTGGTTGGGTGATCACGAAAGTCATCGGACTCTCCTTAGGCGAAGCAGGCTGACGCCGCGCTTGAGTCAGAGCGCGACTTGATTCACGCGCGCGAAAGATAGAGCGCGTGCGCAGGTGTTAATCGAAGCGGCGCAAGCCGTTTCAGATGGTGGGAATGGTGCCGGGGCCGGATCCGAACGAAATGTTCACCGGTCTCGGATACGGACTATCGCTGGGACTCACTTCGCCTCACCTCCTCGCGGCCAGGGCACACGGGGGTGCCATCACGGAGCACGCGGGCTGAAGCGGACCCGGCAGATCAGCCGGCCGCTGCACCCCTCTCGACAGAGCTTTGGCACTGCACGGCGTATCCGGAGATCCCGGAAGCCACTTGGGCTCAACCCTTAAGCCGGGAGGAGCTGTCCTGACCCTGGGCGTCTTTCGACGTTCGAGGTCAGTGGCCTATATCCGTGCAGACGCCTCACCTAGCGAGGTGCTTGCATCGGTCATAGTTCCACCAAGAGGAATGGTAGTCAACCCGACTCGGCGATACTTCGTGGTCTGTCCGGGCGTCACATGCCGAATTCACTTCGCATCGGCGCACTTTCGGTGCGTTAACCGGCTCTGATTCGGTTGCATCTGAGCATAGTTGGCGTTCATGTATACCGAGGTTCGTACCAGCCGGCCGGGCCCCAGACACACGATCTCTGGTGGTAATGCTCCGAAATCCATTGCCCGTCCTCCCTATCCCGCGGCGACCGCGTTGGCAGCTTCGGTGGTCGCGGATGAGTCGCCGCCGGCGCTGAGAGTGGACACGAACGACTCGTGAATCGGCGCGGCTTGGGCGCTGACCGCTTGATACAGATGGGCGTGCGCCGTGATGCGGGCGTCCTCACCAATCCCCCGCAGATTGCCATCAGCTGAGGACAACGCTTCTGGCTGGTTAGTCGCGAAATACATGGACTTCTCCTCATGAAGTAGTCCGACCCGGACGGGCTTCGGCCGATGCGCTCGTGGCGGGGTGTGCACCATGTTTGCAAGTCGTTGCCGTGACCGGATCGGGCGAAACGGTCATATTTCTTGGACAGTTCTGTTCAGAACTATCAGCGAAGTAAGACGCGGCCTCACCTCCTCGCGGCCAGGACACAGGCAGCGACGCCCCGGACGTCCGGAGGGAGGGGGTTGCCCGACGCGATCGTCGGACGGCACCCCTCTCGTCAGAGCTTTGGCACTGCACGGCGTATCCGGAGATCCCGGAAGCCACTTGGGCTCAACCCTTAAGCCGGGAGGAGCTGTCCTGACCCTGGGCGTCTTTCGACGTTCGAGGTCAGTGGCCTATATCCGTGCAGACGCCTCACCTAGCGAGGTGCATGTAACGTACGTGTAAACGGATCCTGGCAGCAGGCGCGCTACCCCGTCAAGGCAACGCTCGTCAGAATCTCGTAAAAATTCCCAAGTCAGCCAGCCCCACGAGTGTCAGTCGTCGGTTTTTTTCTCCGCGACCGCTGCGCTCAGCCCCTCCGCGAGGTCGTCGCGCGTCAACTCCTTGAACCGGCGCAACTGGTCGTCGCTGAACTCTTCGAAGTCGCTGGACAACACCGCGTCGAGATCGTCGTCATCGAGGCGGAAGCTGCGGTGATCGCGGGCCTTTTCCACGACGTTGCGCACGAAGCCGGCGTTACCCAGCGTGTCGATACCCCGGATCAGGTCGCCTTCGGTCGAGATGGTCTCGTCTTCGTAGAACCTGGTATAGGCCGGCAGCAAAACGTCGACTGCGTCGTCCGCGATCACGTCTTCGTTCTCTTTGCCCATCAACTGGGTCAGCGCGATCAGCTCTTTCGGGTTGTAGCTGTAGAACTCGATGACGGTGGAAAACCGGCGTCGCAGACCCTGGTTGACTTCCAGCATCTTGTCCATCGCTTTGGCGTAGCCCGCTCCGAACACCACCAACTCGTCGCGGTGATTCTCCATGTAGAGCAGCAACGTGTTGATGATCGCGTTGCCGTACGCATCGCCCGTGGAGTAACCGCTCTCGTGCAGGTTGTGCATCTCGTCGAAGAAGACGGCCCCGCCAAGCGCCTCCTCGAGCATCTCCTCGGTGTTCTTTTCCGCGTCCGCCATGTAGCGGCCCAGCAACTTCGCGCGGCTGGTTTCGACCACCAGCGGTTTGCGCAGCACGGTCAGGCCGCAGAGTTGCTTGCTGAACGCGCGGGCCACCGACGTCTTACCCGTGCCGGGAGGGCCCAACAACAGGGTGTGGCGCGACGTAACGGGCACGGGCAGGCCCATTTTCGCGCGAGCGAGATTCACTTTCGTGGTCGACTTGATCAGCTTGATTTCCCGCTTGGCCGCATCCATGCCGAGCATCGCGTTGAGCTCGGCGTCGCCTTCGTCCAGATACTTCTTGGCCATCTCGGAGTGACGGGCGGCCTCGGCCTGTTCGCGGGTGGGGGCACTATCGACATCCCACGGATCCGTCCGTGCCTCAATGGTTTCCGGGTCCGTCAGCACCAAGCGGAAGCTGGGATTGTCCAATGCCTCGCGAGCCGGCGTGAACCTGGAATCGCGCGAGTAGACCCGGCGCAGAGCCTCCACGGCGTCCTCTTCGCGGCCCAGATGCCGGTAACACATTCCCTGGGTGTACATCGCGACATTGGCGGCGCTGGGCACCCGGTCGCCCTCGATCGCCTCTTGTGCGCGCCGGGTCGCCTCTTCGAACACGCCGAGTGAGGCCAGTGCGGTGGTGGCCATCGCCGCGCCGGCCGCCTTGAGTTCAGGGTGACGCCAACCGGCGCCGGGCGGGAACTGGACGAGCACGTCCGGCCACCGGCCGGTGCGGAAGTGCAGCAGACCGCGCACGTACTTGATGAGCTCCTCGTCGGAGGGGCTCCGCGGGGTGATCGAATCGAGCAGTTCCGCCGCTTCCTCGTAACGCTTGGCCTCGGAGAGGGCGGCTGAGTAGCCGGCAGCCAACGTCTCCACGCTGGTGACGGCAAGCTTCAGGAACATGCCGTCGGAGATCTCGGGTCGGAACTCCAGCTCACTCAAACCGGCCCGGCGCATCTCCCAGCCGAACGTCTTGACGGAATGCCAGGCCCCGCTGAGGACGTCGAGGCTCTGGTCGCCGGCCAGTATCCGCGCCAGCCATGCATCACACATGTCCTGGTCGAGCCGAGTGGCCGTGGTGAACATCTGCAGGGCGACCTGCGGATTGTGGCTGGGCTGAAGCCCGTTGACCGAAATACCAGATGCGAGAAGGCCGGCGACCATCGCGTTGCGGGCGTCCGAGACGGCAGGCGACGGGCGGGTCATCTATTCATCGTAAGGCTTCGGCTGCGCCTGCCTGTTGCCCTGAGACTGCGCCAACCGGAACCAGGATTTCCTCAGCAGTGGTCAATGTGCGGCTCGGCATGGGCAGCGGGCGTCGCGAGGTAGGCGCCGGGAGGCTCGCGGCGACTGCACCCAACTGACGCCCGGTCAGCCGGTTCAGCCCGCTGAAAGCCTCTTTCTTCAGCCGTTTGTCGCTGTGGTAGCGCACCCAGACCGACACGTCGGCCTCGGCGCGGCCGTCGGCGATGATCCGGATCGTCATGACTGTCACGTCGGCGTCGGTCAGCCACAGCTCCTCGAGCGTCTCGCTGGTGATGTCGCCGGGAGAAACCCAGAAGCTGGTGACGAAGCCGTCTGGGGTCTTGAGGTAGCGCCAGTACGGGCGAACGTGAGCCGGCTGCAGGCCGGCCAACACCGCTTCGTCCACGGCGACGATCTCGTCGGCAGTCAGCGGCTTAGCGGCACAGCTTCGGCCGTCCAAATCGTGCGCAAGCCGCTCAGCGGCCGCGGCCAGGGTGCAGGCCACCGAATCACGAGCGGCAACGGCACTGACGTTGTGCTGCGGGTCCATCCGCAGCACCAGCCAGGTGCTGCGCTCCTCGATCGGGCGACGGTCACCCCCGAAGTCATCCCGAACGGCCGACTCCACGGCTTTGCCTTGGCCCGCTTTGCGCGTGCCTACCGAGATGACGTCGACGCTGTCCAGGCGAACATCGAACTGGCGCAACGACGTAACGACGGCCTCCAGCGGGATCGTCGCGATCGAGTCCCGGTGGCGGTGCCGGCCCGCCTCGCCCGAACCATCGACCGCGATCACGGCGATCAGCTGACCGTCGTATTCACGGATACCGACGGTGTCGCGGCTGAATTGGCGGCGATGGTCGATCGCCGGGGTGCAGCCGACGGTCAGTGCCTCGGGGTGGGCGTACCAGTTGCGGACCCTAGCGATCGGTGCCGACGAAACCGGCACTCCCCCGTTTGTCAGCAGGGCAACGATGGTCAGAAGCACCGCCAGGCCGACACCGACCCAGAAAGCCAGGTTGCGACCCGCCTGCCAGGCGTCGGGAAGGTGACTCGCGATCACCAGCAAAGCAACGTCAATGAGAAATACCGTGGTGACTCGCGCCCACGACAGGTTCAACCCGTATTCGCGTTGTGCCTTCATTCCTGTCTCCCTGTTTTGCGCATGAGCACTGCTCCGCCAAAAACCAAGCCAGCGAGCAAGAATGCACCACCGAGACCAGCGGCGGCGACCCACACCGGCGTCATATTGCGCGGAGCGGGGACCGGCGGCAGCGTGAGCGGCGACGCCGAATCCTTCGGCAGGACAGACCCATCGGGTACGTCCCAGGTCAGAGCGGCGACCGGGTCGACGATTCCGTAGCCCACCTGGTTGTCGACTCCCCGAGAAGGGGCCCTGGCCGTATGGATCAACCGGTTGATGATCTGGTGCGCCGACAGCTGCGGGTACTTCGCCCGCACCAGAGCCGCCACACCCGAGACGATCGCGGTGGAAAAGCTGGTGCCCGACGGCACCAGCAAGGTGTTGTCCGGACCGTCAATCGCGTTGACCAGGCTGTCATCTCGCGGCGAGAGCCCGACGACGTCCGTACCGGGAGCAGCAATTCCGACCCACGGTCCAGCCACACTGGTCTTTTCCATCGGTGCGCCAGAGGCATCCACTGCACCGACCGTCAGGACGTAGTCGCTGAACCATGACGGCGTCACAACGGTGGTCACGCCGTTCCAGTCACGGGAATCGTTGGGGTGCAACGGATCAACCAACGGGTTTGCTTTGCAATCGCGCTGACTGGTGTCGCCGGCGGCGGCGACGATGACCGCGTTCTTGTCGACCGCGGCGTAGCGGACTGCCGCACCCAGGTCGGGCTGGTCGATGATGCTGCGGGCACTCATGCACATCACCATCGAGATGTTGATCACCTGCGCGCCCATGTCGGCGGCATGCACGATCGCCCGCGCCATGGACCGGATGTTGTCCGACTTCTGCCTGGTCTGTGGGTCCTGGTCACCGGTGTAGGCGTCCTTGAGACCAAATGCACCGCTGGACTGGCGAATCGAGATCAGGTCGACGTCGGGGGCGATGCCGGTGTAGGCGTCAGACGGCACCGGCATCGGCGGCGGATCCAACGGCAGTGGCGGCGCGGCGGGCCGTGAGTAGTCCACGGACAACACGCGCCCGTGGTGGTCACCGCCATAGCCGGGAAGAACTGCTGTGCCGTGACCATGGCTGGCCGCTCCGGGCACCTTCGGCTCTGCTGGCGCTTGCTGCGCTGGCGAACCACCGGGCACCGGGGGCGGACCTTCCTCCGACGGCGCCCCGGCCGGCGGCGCCGGCACCATCGTGATGGTCTGCGGTGGCGGCGGGGCCACGCTGATCGTCTGCGGTGGCGGTGCCACCGGAGGTGGTTCCTTGGTCGGAACCGGCGGTGGTCGCCGTGGTCCGGGTCCTCCGTTGGCTTCTTCACCGACGCCCGGTGACGCGGCGATCATCGACGCCACCAGGGTGCCGTGCGCGTCGCAGTCAGACAGTCCGTCGCCGCCGGCCATCACGTAGTCGCCGCCGGGAATCAGGTGCGGCAACCGCGGATGCGGGGTGACCCCGGTGTCGATGACGGCGACCCGCACACCGGCGCCGCGTCCGAAACGCCACGCTTCGTTCAGGTTGAGCATGTCCATGTACTTCGGCTGCACGCGAAAGTCGGTGCCCGGCAACACGCCAACCTCAGTGCAGTAGGAGTTCTGCTTCATCGGCTGGACGGGGCCGGGCGGACTGTCGGCGGGCACTGCGGCGGGGTCGATTCCCGGCGGGTCGATCGCGTAGGCGGGCGACCCGGACAGCGCTACCGTGGCAACGATCAGTGTGGTGGCAGCGACTGCGGCCGCACGAAGCGGCCGCAGTCGACGACTACCGGTAGCGGATCGCGGCATAGACGTTCATCAACCACAATGCCAACGGGAAGATCGGCATCAGGCAGAGGTATTCGACCCATTCCACGAGCTTGCGGAACAGCGGGCTGTAGATGGTGTTGGGCACCGTCGCCGCGGCCGTCAGGCCCGCTGCCGGGATCAGCACCGCGAGGCCGGCGGTAACCGACACCGCCGCTGCAGAGGACAACACCACTGAGTATCGCACCAGGACGGTGCCGATGATCAGCACCGACGTCACCGCGAGGATGATCGACTGCCAGCGGTCGACGTAGGAACGGCCGCGCAGCATCAAGAAGCCCGCAGTCGACGCGACCAACAGCAGCGGCAGCCACCGGTTGTGAGTGCGCGGGTCGGAGACGCCGGCCAGCGACACGATGGTCAGTACGCCCAGCCCGATCAGCAAGCCGGTCAGGAACGACCGGGCCCGCTCGGCCCGCAGCACGACATCCTGAATCGACTCGGGACCTTCCAGCGTCGGGCGTCCGCCGTCGATGCCGTGCACCACGGTGGTCGGCAGGTCAGGCCGGGCCTCGAACACCCAGCGGCTGGTTGCCGACGGGAACACCGGCAGGCGGATACCGGACAACCAGCGAGACAGCGCCGGAGCGGCGTGGTAGCCGAACACGGCGACCAACAGGATCGAGGTCAGCAGCGTCACCGCCCCGCTGTCGAACGCCATCCGGGCCAGGCTCGCGACGGTCGCCGTCAACGTGATCGTGACGACCGCCGTGCCGGCCGCCAGCCGGCGACCGGTGAACCGCAGGATCAGCATTGCGCCAACACCTGCGATGGCAAAGCCCATCACCGCGTGCGGCGAACCGACCGGGCCAGGAGGCGCCGACGCCGCGGATATCGCAAGCGGCGCGATGGCGGCCCACAGCAAGATGTCACCCGCGCGACGGTTCTGCACCGTCTGGGACCGGCCCAGGATCAGCAACGCCACCGTCGCCGTCAGCACCGCGATCACTGCGGCGAACGGCGCGGGGACCAACGAGGCGTGTTGGTAGCGGAACCAGCCCAGCAGGAGCGACGCCAACAGGACCCCGGAGGCGACCATGGTGGCGCCGACCTGGATCGCAATTGTCGGGTTGACCGAGGAGAACCGCTTGCTGAGGTTCACCGATACGGCCGTCGAAATGTGCTCGATCACCTGTGAGCGGTGTTCGGTGTCCTCGACGAACCGCAGCCAGAGGCGGTCACCGTCGTAGACATCCTGCTCGGTCAGCGACTGGGTGGCCCGCAACGGCGAGCCGTCAACCAGGCACAGCGCCCACCGGCCGCGCTGCTTGGCTTCGAGCGCCGTGAGGCCCAGCTCGCGAAGTCGGACGTTGACGACCTTGAGCAGCGGGTCGATCATCACCGAGACCGGGGCATTGGCGTCCAGCAGGACACCAATCTGCACGCCCTCGCCCGCGATGATGCCGATTACGGCCGATTGCGGCGACGCGAGAGCCTCTGTACCTGACTGTGGCGCTTCAGCTACTGCGGTCATCCCTGCACCCCTTTGTCGACGGATTGTGGGTCCATGTGTGTCTTGCCTCGCTATTTGGAATTGTGACGTCGCGTCCCAATTGTTGAGCAGATTCTAGAGCATTTGGCGGCGTTCGCACCTTTGCTGAAGCCTGCACGGGAAATCGTCACTGTGCGCCGGATTTCCGTAACAATCAGTTAAACTCTGCTATGAGTCTTCCACTCCCCGTAGGGAAGTGTTTCCAAAACGGTCTTCACACCCACTTGTACTAACTGCGGAGTTGCTGGGCAGATCGCCAGCCACGCCTCGTTCGAGCCGGCGGTTCGCGCTTGCTGATACATCGCGATCCGGCCGCCTGAGCCGTCTTTCAGCGACAGCACCGAGGCGCTGGGCGCTTTGTCGTCGTCCCGGTATTGCCGGGCGTAGACCGCCGCCTCGGCCCCCGGATCCGATAGCGCCTGGCCAAGCGCTGCCACGGTTGCCGCGCTGATGCCCAGCCGTCGCAGGTCCCCGCCGGAGAACACGTTGAAGCCTGAGCTCTGCCAAGCTTTAGTGATTTCGAGCATTTCGTCGAGCGGCACGTTGACTGCGTTGATCGCAGCAGGTTCGGCGTGGTGGATGGACTCGAGTGCGTCGAACACCAGGGCTGCGATGGAGGTGGTGTCTGCGATCGCGACGTCGTCGACGGTGATCTCGTCGCCAACTCGAACGGCCGACACCCAGTGCTGGGCGCGTCGGGCGAGCAGGACGCGGAACTCGTTGTCCGGGATGTCGCGCGAGCCCACCTGCTCCTCGCCGCCCTCTTCGTCTTTCTCCTTGATGCCGTAAAGGAGTTTGCCGCGTGACAGCAATGCCACGACCTCAAGATCGGGCGCTGCCAGAACACGCATTCGCGCGGCGACCGCTTCATTGACTGTGTCGCCATCCACGATGCCCTGTTCGCGCATGATCGCCATGCCTGGATGTTCGTTGAGCCAGTCCATGGAATCGGTCGAGACAAATGGCCGGCAGCGCAATTCCGGCGCGACGTGGCGGATATCGAGCAACGCTTGCAACATCCAGAAACCCTCGACGTTGACGGTGATGTCGGTGCGTGTGCTTTGATCCATCGCTACTTCCGTGTGTCTCGTTGTTGGTGGGCTATCGCACGGCGCGGCAGCACACCTGAATCGGTGTGCTGCCGCGCCCTGTGCTGATGGTGTCAGGCCCAGCTGGAGCCAACAGCCGAGTCAGTGCTCGACATGTTGTTTCCTGCGGTCTGAACCTTCTGGCCGTGGGAGTTGGCCTGCTCGTAGATGGTCTGGAAGTTCCGACCCAACTGGGTGATGAACTCCTGGCAGGCCACCGAACCCGAGCCACCCCAGAAGTCACCGGCAGCCAGCACATCGCGCACGATGGACTGGTGCTCGGCCTCCAGAGAAGCGGCCTGGGAACGGATCATCGCGCCGTGGGCGTCGACATCACCGAACTGGTAACTGATCGACATTTATCTGTCCTCCTGGTTTTTGAAGTTTACGCTGCCGGCTGGGACTTAGCTGCCCAGAATGTGCTGAGAGGCCTGCTCTTGGCTCTCGTAGTTGTTCGCGTCGCGGATCAGTCCATCCCGGACACCGTGCAGCATGTTCACGATGTTGCGGAACGCCGTGTTCATCTGACCCATCGTGTCGAACGACGTGGACTGAGCGGTACCGCTCCAGCCGGCGCCGGCGATGTTCTGCGACGACGCCCACATCTTGCGGGCCTCGTCCTCGACCGTCTGGGCATGGGTGTCAAACCGGCCCGCCATCGACCGCATCTCGTGCGGGTCAGTCATAAAACGTGTAGGCACTTACTTAGCTCCTTCTGTGATTAGTGATCGACTGCAGTGGACGTTGTAGTCGGCTGGTTACCGGAGGTAACCGCCGACTTGGAACACACGGCTAACCCCCCCTTTCCCGCTAACTGGTAGCCACTGGGAGTGGCACCACAGTGGGACGGTCTTCATCGACAACACTCAGCCGGCCGCGGCTGCGTTGGCAGCCTCGGTGGCTGCGTAGGAACCGGCGCTGGTGCCTAATGTGTTGACGAACATTTCGTGGATCGCCGCGGCCTGCTGGCTGACGGCCTGATACAGCTGGGCGTGCGCGACGAACTGAGCCGCCGTCAGCGCCGAAACCTCGTCGGCGGCAGCGGGAATCACTCCTGTGGTCGGGGCCGCTGCAGCCGCGTTCTGGGCGTTCAATCCAGAGCCGATGCCCTGCAGGCTGGTGGCCGCTGCCGATAACGCTTCCGGCTGTGTGGTCACGAACGACATGGCGGCTTCCTCTCGGTCGGTTCGCAGTCTGTCCGTGCATGAGAATAGACGCGCGTATCGCCGTCTGCTGTGGCTCAAGCCTGGTGTTCGCAACTATTCACCCGGCAGCAACAACTGTTCATCTGCGGTAACAACCGAGTAACAGAGTTGGCTCAGGCAACGTCGATTTGAAGCCCTGACCAGCGTGTGAGCTGCGGATATGCCTTGGCCTCAATCTGGCAACGAGCTTAGTGCGGGTAGCGACGTGGCGGCACGCCGCCTTGCGCCGGCCAACGGGACGGTGGCCAGAACGAAAAAAATCTAGCCGCGGATAACGTTCTCAGCGCTTTCGGCTACTTGGTGCTAGCTGCGCTTTCGCGCGGGGTGAAGTGCGACGAGGTCGAGGCCGAAGGCTACGACGAGCCGTTTGTCGCCGGCGGGTGGTCTCGAGATGGCGGTCGATTTCCCCGACCTGCAAGCACCAACGTCAGCGCCAGGTGGGCTCCCCGAACTGCGTGCGCACCCAATCGTGCGTGGCCACCGCTGCCCCGCTCGACGACGCCGACCACGCGAACAATCAACGCGGGGAGCAAGGCGCGACGATCGAAATCCCGCCCGTGGCCGAGGTGCTCAGTCCGTCGAGCGACACTCCCCCGCAATCCGGCACCGACGGTGCACCTCCGGCTGATTACAACTGCGCGCCGTGCTCAGCCGAACCGCAGCGGCAAGTCCTTGAGCGCGAAAGTCTTGCTGGGGAACTTGATTTCGGGCTCGTAACCCGGCGCCAGTTCAAATTCAGGGATTCTCTTGAGCCATTCGTCAACGATCACGGTCAGCTCCATGCGCGCCAGATGAGAACCCAGGCAACGGTGCGGTCCGCCGCCGAATCCCCAGTGCCGGTGCACCTTACCGTCCATGGTGAGTTCGTCTGTGGAGATCGCATCGCTGCCGTCCCGGTTGATCAAGGCCATGCACAAGAACACCGATGAGCCCACGGGCAACGTCATGCCACCGACGACGACGGTCTCGGTCAAGACCCGGGGCGCCACCGGCGCTGACGGTTCCAACCGCACGATCTCTTCGATGAAAACCCTAATCTGCCTTGGGTTATCGCGGAGGTGTGCGCGCAACTCCGGTCTGCGCGCCAACTCCAGCAGGCAAAAGCCGATGGCCGCGGTCACGGTATCCAGCCCCGCCAGGATCAGCAGATGGCTCATCCCCAGCAACTCGAGATCCGTGAAGTCGCCTTTGCTTTGCATCACGGTCGACAACATATCCGAGCCCGGATTTTCCCGACGGTATTGGATTGCCTCCGTCAGGTACCGGTACATCGCCTGCGCCGCGGGGGCGATGTCCTCCATGCTGGCATAAAGGTCATCGGAGAGGACGGCGTTTTTCCACGCGATCAGTTGGTCGCGGTCCTCCAACGGCAGACCGTAGAGGTCCAGGAACACCTGGTAGGGGTAGGTCCTCGCCAGGTCTTCCATCACCTCACATCCGTCGCGGCTGGCGATGGCGTCGATCATGTCGGCGGCGTGACGAACCAGCACCGGTCGCGACTTGCTCAACCCGTGCGGGCTGAAAAACGGCTGCAGAATTTTGCGGTACCGAGTGTGCTCGGGCGGGTCGAACCCCAACGGGATCACCGGGATTGGGCTTCCCGGTGGCTGAAGCGCCAATCGAGCGGAAAAAACGTTGGGACTTCGCAACGCTGCCAGCACGTCCTCACGGCGGGTGAGGTAGTAGTAGCCGTTCATGAACACCACCGGTCCGGCATCGCGCAGAACCTTCCACCCGACGCCACGATCGACGGCCATCGGCAGGGCGAAGTAGTCAAGCCGCGGTAGGTGAAAGCCAGCGCCGTACAGGCTTTCGTCGGTGGAGCTCATGTAGTGATCTCTCGTGTCGGTTCATTGATTTTTCGCCGGCGCGGTGGGCGGCTGGCGACAGTAGACATGGTATGTGGCCCACCGTGGTTCGCTCGCGACGTCCCCGCGTAAGCGGGTGCCGGATTGAGCGACGATGTTCGATATGTCTTTTACACTCGGATCGTGAAGGTTCGTGTCGAGCAGTCGAAGTGCGTTGGTCACGCCCAGTGCTATGCGGTTGACCCCGAAATTTTCCCGATCGACGATTCTGGCTACTCCACCCTCGAAGAACACGAGGTGGCGCCGCAGGAGGCGCAGGTGACTCGTGACGGGGTGGCGTCCTGTCCGGAGATGGCGTTGGTCCTGGACGAGGATTGACTGGTAGCCGGGCTAGTTCACGCCTGCTAACGGTCGGCGGC
Organism: uncultured Actinomycetota bacterium; assembly: GCA_963834615.1. Lineage (GTDB taxonomy): Bacteria > Actinomycetota > Actinomycetes > Mycobacteriales > Mycobacteriaceae > Mycobacterium. The sequence goes on along the minus strand of CAWICO010000009.1, from coordinate 134,297 downwards.
TGGCAAGGAGTGCGGGAACCGCTCCTGCAAAGCCTGCAACAGATCACGGACTTCGTCTATGCGAGCGCGTATCTGCGTCAGATCTCCCGACGGCCGGGCATCGTCAGGTGCGGCTCGCTGATGCCCGGCTCCGGCCATGCGATGCGCCAGCTCCTGTAGTTCGGCATGCTCGGCCCGTAGAAGCCCTTCAAACACTCGTGCCTGAGCTGTCTCGGCAGGCTCGGCGGCGCGGCGCGGCAACATGCTTACTGCACTCAGGGCTCGCGAACCGATACTGGTGCTGGGGTGCATGCGGGCCGAGCCCTGGGTTCGCCGTGACAAACCCGGCGAACCGGATGCCTTCGCGTGTTCCGCCACGTGCCCCCGCCGCCCGAGTCGCCGATTGTTCACCTACCGGAAACCTACGTCACTGCTCTCGACAGCTTCCAGATATGCCCCAAATGTTCATGTTGGGGCCATGATTGCGACACCGCGAGTTACCGCCCCTCGCGGTGGCGGGTGAGGCTTGCGTTCTGGTAGCACCACACCGCTGGGGTGTCACGCCGCAACGTGACACCCCAGCGGTGTGAAGCTAGTCGCCCTTCAGCCGGCTGATGGCGGGCGGGGCATGATCGTGGGTTTGAACCCGTAACGCGGGCCCAAGCCGCCGCCGAAGCCGCGACCTGCGCCGGCCAGCGGCATACCGCCGAGCAGGTTCCCGCCACCGCCTGCGGCCTCCGGGGCAGCGCTGACGCTGCTGACCAGCTGCACGCCTTGTGGGGCCGCCGACGGACCAACGTTACCGACCCACGACGCGGGCACCGCCAGTTTGCCGACCGAACCGCCGCCGCCCGAAATGGCGGACACCGAATGCGCGGCGCCGCCAGCAGCACCGCCGCCCAGCCCGCCTCCGAGGCCACTCAAGCCGTGGATTGCCGGGGCAGCAGCGGCTGGGGCAGCCCCGCCCAGCAATCCCGCGCTCTTCGCAATCTGAACGCCGAAGTTGCCCATACCAACACTGAAGTACGGCAGACCCTCGGTGTTGTAGAACAAGCTCGCATACGGCGAGTAGTTGGTCACCAACGCCGAGATGTTTGTGGGCAGAACGCTCGTTCCGAAGATGAAGCTGTAAATCGATTGAAGCGGCGTTAGAGGTGGCCGCCGGGCTGGCCGCAGGCGTCGCAAGGCTTTGCAGCGAGCTCGGCATTGACGAGGTCAGCTGCTGCAGGACCGACTGGCTGCTGGTGGCGGCCGACGTGCCGGTTGCCTGGCTGACTGCAGCGGCTTGAGTAGCCGTGCCGCCGGGATTGGTGGTCGCGGCCGGCGTGGCGAACGGCGTCACCTTAGCGGCGGCCGCCGATTGACCCGCATACCCGTACATGGCCGCGGCGTCCTGTGCCCACATCTGGCCGTACTGCGCTTCGAGTTGGGCGATCAACGGCGTGTATTGGCCGAAAACGTTGGCCTGCGTCGCCGCAGCCGTCTCAGCACGGTTAGCTGCAACCATCGGCGGCGGCACCGTCGCTGCGAACGCCTGCTCATATGCCGCGGCGGCTGTGCGGGCTTGAGTCGCGGCCTGTTCGGCCGCCGCGGCCGTCTCTTGCATCCATGTCACGTACGGCTGCGCCGCACTGGCCATCGCCGTGGAGGCCGGCCCATTCCACTCATCGCTGGAGAGTTGCGTGATCGTCGTCTCGTAGCCTTGTGCGGCCGACTGAAGCTCGGCGGCAAGGCCGTTCCACGCCGACGCGGCAGCTTGCAACGACGACGAACCCGGGCCCGTGTACATACGGGCCGAGTTGATCTCCGGCGGTAACGCCCCGAAATCCACCATGGAAAAGCCTCCTAGCCGGCCGCGGCTGCGTTGGCAGCCTCGGTGGCTGCGTAGGAACCGGCGCTGGTGCCTAATGTGTTGACGAACATTTCGTGGATCGCCGCGGCCTGCTGGCTGACGGCCTGATACAGCTGGGCGTGCGCGACGAATTGAGCCGCCGTCAGCGCCGAAACCTCGTCGGCGGCAGCGGGAATCACTCCTGTGGTCGGAGCTGCCGCAGCCGCGTTCTGGGCGTTCAATCCAGAGCCGATGCCCTGCAGGCTGGTGGCCGCTGCCGATAATGCTTCCGGCTGTGTGGTCACGAACGACATCCGGTTTCCTCCTTAATAACCGCGCGTTTTACGACCTAGAGCAAGGTCGTTCGTGTCAAAGATTAGATGGTCGCGATCGCATAACGCCGCTGCCGACCTAATTGTTCATGCCCGGACAACGAGTATTCACCCCCCGATATCGGCTGTTCATCCCGAGTTCGACAAATCTTCCACCTGCATTAACGCTTCGATTCGACCGGCGACCGGAACGCGGTGCGGCCCCGGCCGCCCGATTGCCGCAGAACTTAACCTGGTCGTGCTGATGTTCGTCGGAGCGCGCATGCGCCACAAGTACTTTCGGTATGTCGCCCAAGTCAGCCTGCCGCGTCATCGGGCACAGTTGGGCCACCCAACGCCGCGAGCTGTCACGGCCACCCTGGATGATCGGGCTGCGACGTTGCGGTCCCGGCTGCGCCGCCAAAGGGCCGTCCACCAAGGGGGTCGGCCCGAGTGTCACAACGCCCGCGCAGAAGGCTGGACAGTCAATCACGGTAAATCACAAGGCTTTTGCGACATGGATTTGAATTGGCCTGCGGCGCAATGGCTTTCTGGTCGTCGGGTCAGATCCGGCCACGGCCCCTGGGCGCCGTCGCACGGATTCCTACTCTGTTATCCTCCTGCTGGCGGCCGGGGAATCACGGCGTGCCGGAACCCGTATTTCACGACGTAACCGCCGCCGCGGCGTCCAGCACCGGCTCCAAGACCGGCGCCGCTCGACATCGGGACACCGTTGAGCATCCCATTCGACTGCGGTGCTGCGACAGAACGTGCGGCGCTGGCCAGCTGGACCTCTTCCATCGCCGCAGGCGTCGCCCCTTGCCAACTCGCGGGCACCGACAGCCGGCCGAGAGTGCTGGACTCGCCCAAACTGGCCGACACCGAGCTGGCCGTAAACGGTGCTCCGCTAACGCCTGCTGGGGCTAAGCCGCCAAGTGCCGGCACCGGCACCGCAGCAGCCGCGTGCGGTATTGCCGCCGCACCCGGGTTGAACAACTGCTGGCCTATGCCGAAGCCGAAGTTTGCGAGACCAACCGCGAAGTAGGCCTGGAAAATTTGCCTCAACGAGTTGAGGTTCGCGTTCGTGAAACCCAACCCCAACCCGCCGGTGGGGTATTGGGCGACGGTGTTCTGGATGAGTTGCTGGAGCCAAGGGATCAGCGTCGTCGGGGGGGTCGCCGCGGGGGTGGCTGCGGGCAAGGCGGTGGTCGCGGTCGTCTGAGTGCTCGTGACGGGCGCCGACGACACCGCGTTCTGCACCGCCGTCGCGGCCTGGCTGGCCGGCGTGGCGGCAGCCTTGGCCACCGCGTCAGCCTGGCTACTCGTCCCGTCATCGGTAGTCGTCTGAGGCGGCTCGGCGAACGGTGTCACCGCGATGGCGACCTGGGAGGCTCCGGCGTAGCCGTACATGGCGGCGGCGTCTTGGGCCCACATCGCCGCGTACAGCGCCTCGGTAGCGAAGATCGCGGGGGTGTTCTGACCGAAGAAATTCGTGGCGACAAGCGCGGCCAACAGTGCACGGTTAGCCGCGATCACCGGTGGTGGCACGGTCATCGTGAACGCTGCTTCATACGCGGCGACGGCCGCGCGAGCGTGGTTGGCCGTCTCTTCGGCCTGCGCGGCGGTCGTGCTCATCCAGTCGATATACGGCGTAACGGCGGATATCATCGCTGCCGACGTGGGGCCCACCCATGAGTTGCTCGTCAATTCCGCCAACGCGGATTCGTAACCGGTGGCCGCGAAACCCAACTCCGCGGCCAGGCTGTCCCAGGCCTCCGAGGCCGCCAACAGCGGCCCGGGACCGGGACCCGAATACATCCGACCTGAATTGACCTCCGGCGGCAACAGCCCGAAATCAAGCACTAGAACCCTCCGTCAGCAAGCCAAGCTTGCATCTGCCCCGTTGACCGCCACATGGAAGCGGTGGCGCGCGGCGTTGTCATGAGCTGGTCAGCAATCGGCGGGTCCTGCCGGAAGACCGCCGGATCGATATTTGATGTGCGGCGCGCGCGGTATGTAGCCACAGACGAGATGCGCTTTCTTTCCTCGGTAACCCTGAGCATCAACAAGATTGAGCGCCGGTGCTCATCGCTGAACAGTCGCTGGCTGAGACATTAGATGGCCGCGCGGGCGATCGGCGACGACGACGCCGACTATTCATTCCTCATCAAGCAGTGTTCATCCCAAATAAACTGCTGTTCAGTCCGCGTTTGGTTTGCAGCCATCCACTCGACCGCCTACGGCTGCTATCCGGCCGCCGGTGTGAAGGGGATCACTGTCGAACGAAGCTCGAACCTGGTCGGCGTCGCCGCACCCTGCGTCCACCCATGTTGGCGACCGGCATCATCGGCGGCATGGCCGATTGGGCACCCGCCGGCACCGCCGAAATGGCCGGGGCGCCGCCGGTGCCCGTCGAGCCCAGCGCGCCGGTACTCGAGGCGAGCCCGACCGCGTGGGCCGCTGCGGCAGCTTGTACGGCGGTCTGCTGCGCCTGATCACCGGTGGCGCTCAGCCACGTCACGTAGGGCGCGGCAGCCGCGGCCAGCATCGAGCACGGTCAGGGGCCGGCGTACATGCGCGCGGAGTGGATCTCAGGTGGTAACGCTCCGAAGTCCAGCAGGGGCAGCGCCTTGGCCGGCCGCACACGACAAGGGTCCCCCCGCCCCGGATGGGCGAGGGGACCCCTGTCGGACGTGGTGGTTAGCGACTCAAGTCTGTGGCCGCGACCTGGACGAATACACCGGTGTCCTCGGCCATCAGCAGACCGCGACCACGTGGCAGTGGTCCACCCTTCATCTTTCCGCGGATGAAGCCTTCGTCGGGGTCGGCGTCCATCACCAGCAACGGCGCGTTGGCCTGAGCCAGCGCCCGCAACATCGGGTCGCTGCCCGCCGACGACCAGCCACCGAAGGTGCGGGTGACGATCACATGCAAGCCGACGTCGGCCGCCCGGGTCACCCACGGCGCGGCCCGCTGCAGCGGCGAGTCGAAGCCCGGCGGCAACTGCTGAACGTCGTCGATGATCAGGAAGATCTCCGGCCCGCTCCACCATGCGCGGGACAGCAGTTCCTGGGCCGATAAGCCCGGCGGCGGCTCGCGACGGGCCAGCAGGGCACCTAGCTCTTCCATCATCGCCGAGACGCCGTCGAGGTTGTAGGCGAACTTCTCGACATAGTCGGTGCCCAGCGTGGTCAGCAATTGACGACGCGGGTCGACCAGCCACACCTGCGCCGACGGACGTGTCGTCGGTTGGGCGATGCTGGCACCCGGCTCGTAGATCCGCCCGATCTCGGCCATGATCGTCGCCAGCGTCGTCGTACGCCCACATTCGCGTCGACCCGTCACCATCAGGTGCGCGTTTTCGGCGAAGTTGAGGTACACCGGCTGCAGATCCAGTTCGTTGATGGCCCAAGCGATTCCACCGACGCCAACGTTCGGACGTTGATCGTTTTGAGCCAGCGCCCGCACCTGGTCCAGTCCGAACTTCGCGGGAAGCCTGCGGACCGGCGGTGCCTGGCCGACCGCCACCTTGCTGACCGCCGCGGCGACGCTGTCGGACGCAAACACGTTGGCCTCCGTGTCCGAAAGTGCCGGCCGGGCCACCATGGTGTGCAAGCCGGATTGCGGATCGCTGTCCAGCCGCACGTAGTTCACCGCGACCATGCCGCGACCGGGCTTGACCGGAACATCCTTGGCGAAGCGCGAACGCACCAGCTTGGCGTCCTCGACCGCGGCCAGACGCAACTCGATCCGGGATCCGAACCCGCTGCGCACCGGTGGCCGCAGCTCGGACTCGCGGTCGGCGGTGGCGACCACGTGGATGCCGAACGACGGTCCCTGGTTGATGATCACGTTGATCTGCTCGATCAGCACCTCGTTCTCTTCGGCGAGGGCCCGGTAGTTGTCGATGACCAGGAAGACGTCACCGAAGCCGTCGTTCGGAACGCGACCCTGCTCGCCACCGAACTTGCGGCGCCGGAACACTTCCATCGACGGAACATCGAACTCGAGGAAGGTCCGCTTGCGCGTGCGCAGCAATGCCAGCAGCTCGGCCACCGTGCGGCGAACACCGTACGGGTCGGTTGGGCCGACGACCTCACCCACGTGCGGCAACCTGCCCACTGTCGTCAGCGCCGTGCTGCTGTAGGCCAGGACGTAGAACTGCACCTGTTCAGGCGTATGCGTCAACGCGGCCGAGGTGATCAGTGTCTGCAGCGCGGTGGTCTTGCCCGATCCACCGGCGCCCAGGATCAGCACGTTGGCGCCGGCCCCGGAGGTGTCGACCGTCCACGGCGGCTGGTCGTGCTTGAACGGCCGATCGATGATCCCGACCGGGAACACCAGGTTGCGGGCCGTGCCGTACTCCTCGTGCCACGGGCGATCGAGGAAACGGTCGACCAGGGCCTCGATCGGCACCGGCTTGTCCAGTGGCGGCTGCCACAACCGGTAGGGCTTGAAGTCGATGCGACGAAGTTGGTCGATGATCACGGTACCGACCTTCGGCGTCCGGATCGCTTGTTCCTCTTCTTCCTCGCCATCCGGCTTGCCGGATCCGTTGGCGCCGAATGCCTCGCCGTTACCGAGGTGGCTGTCGCCGTTGGTGAGAGCGTCGAAGTCGTCCGGTCCGGTGACGGCGACCTCGATCGGCGTGAACCCGGTGGTAAATAATTGCGGCCGAATGTAATCCACGGTGTGGGTCAGCATCGCCGGCCCGTCGTCGTCGTAGGAGATGCCGCGGCGGTAGTCGCGCCACAGGAACTCGGCCTGGAAGCGGACGATCTCATCGAGGCTCTTACGGAAGTAGCCCAGACCGGCCTGCGCGGGCAGGTTGACGGCGTTGGGAACACCGGCAGCCTGTGCCGCACCGGCAGTACGCGCCTTCAGCACCAGCCGGTAACCCATGTTCTCCATGAGTTTTTCGGCCCGGCTCTCGATCGTCTGCGAGGCCATCATCAAGTGGATCCAGTAGGCACGACCCTGCCGGCCAATCGAGTCGAGGACGTCGACGGCAGTCGGCATGATGCGGAACCACTCGTAGAACTCGTCGATGACGACCACCAGCATCGGCAGCGGCGGGATGTCCTGGCCGCGTGCCCGCATCCGGGAGCGCATCTCGTTATATTCCTTGGCGTCGTCGACGCCGGCGTTGTCGCAGACTGCCTTTCGCCGGGCGATCTCACCCCAGAGCGCATCAAGGAAGCGCTCCATCAGCGCCTGGTCTTCCTCGAGGTCGGTGATGATGCGCGACACGTGCGGCACACCGGAGAACGGCTTGACCGCCGAACCACCCTTGAGGTCGGCCAGCACGAACTGCAGCTCGTCCGGCGGATGCGAGAGCATCAGCGACTCGAGCACGGTACGCACCAGGGTGGACTTACCCGAACCGGTGGTTCCCGACATGACGCCGTGCGGACCGTCGCCGCCTTCGTCGAGCGATTTCATGTCGAGGAACAGCAATTCACCGTTGTCCGAACGGTTTCCGAACGGAATCCGCAGCCGCGAGCGGCTCGTCAGGGCGTCGCGGCGGCTGGCCCACAGCGCGTCGAAGTCGATTTCGGACGGATCGTCAATCCCGTAGTAGGACAAGATGTCTCGAGCGCCGATCTGCGCTACCCGCTGACCGATCTCCTCGTAGGCCTCGGCCAGTCGCCAGCGGGCTACCCGCTGTGCGAACTGCTCGGCCTCAGACTCGCTCACATAGTCGGCGAGGGCGAAGAACCACTTGTTGTCGTCGATCACCATCCACGTGTCGCGGTCGCGGGGAAGCGCCTCGATCACGCCGATGTCGTCGGTAAAGCGCAGCACCCGCTCCGGGTTACCCGTCCACAGCTCGGAACCGGTCAGGTCGAAGAACGTCACACCGTCGACACCGTCGACGCTGATCACGTACTCCCACTGCGGGTCATCGACGTCGGCGATGATCACGTGGTGAGGTGTGGGTGTCTCAGCCGACGAGCTTGCGTGCCGCGGCGTGAAAGAGCCACGGCCGGCGAACAATTCGGCCTGGTCAGCGGCGAACTCGCGCACCGAGCCGTACACCATCCGGGCGTTGCCGGCGGCGTCGCGGCGGCGCGGGTCACCGAAGTGCGGCAGCCACTTGACCCAGTCCCATTTGCTCATGTCGGACGTGACCACGATCATCTGCACGTGGTCGGGCCCGTGCGAGAACGCCAGCTGGAGGAGAATGGCCCGCATGAGTCCCAGCGCCTGGTCGCGGTTGCCGTCGAGCGCGTACCACGGTTCGACGAGCAGCGACACCATCTTCGGCAGGTTGTAGACAACGCTCTGGTAGCGGCCGAATTCCTGCAGCGCCTTGCCGGTCACCGGCTCCAGCTCGATGTCGGTCGGCATGTTCTGCGGCTCACCCCAGGTCACCTCGGGCCGGGTCATGCCGACGCCGATCCGTGCGACACCGAAGTTGAGGTCCTTGCCGTCCGGCTTGCGCTCCCACATCCGCTGCGTTCCGACCGCGGCGGCCAGAGTCGTCGGCTCCGGGTGGAACCAGCGGTAGTTGGCGTCCATGCTGTCGGCCGACTCGTTGGCGGTCTCGCGCAGCATGTCGAGCATCAGCATGAACTGGGCGCGCATCGCGTCCAGCTTCGGCCGGCTCATCTGCTGCTGGCCGCCGCCGGCCCGGCCGAACATCATCATGGCAACGCCGCCGATCATGAAGATCGGGAAGATCGACCCGGCGCCGAGGAACATCCGCGAGCCGTTGGCGACCGTCATGCCGACCATGCCGACCAGCAAGCCGACCACCAGCACGCCGACCACGATCAGCCACCATGGCTTGCCTTCGGGCGGCGGGACACTCAGTGGTGTCGGTAGGACGATGTTCTCTGGCCTGACGGCCGGAGCTCGATCCGGCGTTGGGCGTGCAAAACCTTGCTTCACTTGGGTACCACCAACTCTGCTGGGCTCATATCGGTCGGAAGGGTGTCATGGCGCACCAGCGCATCGGCGCGCGAAAGGGCGGGTCCAGGCGCCAACAGCCGCAGCGCAACCCACGGCGCCGGACTGGGCTGGGAGTTCAGTCCCAGCGCTGACCGGGCATCGCGTGAGTTGTCGACGCCGAAGCGCACACCGGAACTCGACAGCCACCACAGTGATTCGGAGGTGGTCGAGCCCGGGTCGTTTCCAGTGACGACGACCCAGTTGCCGTAGTCGGGGCCGAAGAAGACACGGTCGGCTTCGCGGCCAGAGGAGTCCGCCTTGACCAACGAGACGACCTGTTCGGTGGAGCCGTTGCTCACCGGGATGGTCGGGCCCGAGATCACCTGGACGCGCGCGCGCTCTTCGCCCGCGGTCTTTTGCCACCACCAGCACGTCGCAGGGTTTTCCTTGAGGTCTACCGGGCTGAGCGGGCTGTCGGGATAGGCCGACAGGTCCAACCCGTTGACGACCGGCATCTTCGCCAAGGACGCGGGCGCCACCACCACCGGTGAATTGCCTGCCGGCGTGCCAGCGTTCTGCAGGATCTGGGCGACCACCGGGTTCACCGTCTGCACCCCGTCATTCAGCACGAGCGAATACTGTTGCGGACCACTGATTTGCGGCGTCACGATGACGGTCCCCACCGGTCCGGGCGCGCCTGCGAATCCCGCGGGCTGGCCCGCGCCCGGCACCTTCGGCACCGAGAGCTCAGGGCCGACCGGCAACGAGTCATACAGTGCGCGGCTCATCGGCCGGGCCTGGGTGACGTTTTCGGGGGTCAAGCCCAATGGCAGCAACACCGCGCGGTTCATCGAGTCGATGCGCGACCGCCGTCCCTGCCGGATAACCCAGGTGTCTTTTTCGTAGTGCAGCACTACGGCGTCGGAGCCGTTCAGGACATGGCGCCGACCCGACAGGTCGGGCGTCCCGTCGATCACAGTGACGGTCACCGGCGACGGTGCTCCTACCCCGGCCTTCTGCGCCACGGAATCGCACACCACCCACGACGACGTTGCCGGGGTCGTCGGAGAAAACTCCGACGGCGCACCGGGGATCCCCACCAGTGGCCCGTGCGGCTGCTGGGCGATCTGGCTTCCGCGGACTTTGTGTGGGTTGTCCGCGCGTCCGGCGATCAGCCTGGCCGACGCCAGGTTCAGCGCTGGGTACAACTTGTCGCCGACGCGGACGTAGAGCGCTCCGGAGTCGCGGTCGGCGATGATCGGCGTTTCGTTCAGCTGCCCGGACGGGCTGATGAAGGAGTACAGCAGCGCGCCCAGGCAACACACCAAGGCGGCTGAGATCGACGCAACCACCGCCAGCGTTTGACGCCGGCCTGGTTCGATCTCCATCCGGACCCGCCAGCGGGTCAGTGCCATGGCGGTCCGGCGGGCCAGGAATTGGTATCCAGTTACCTGGGTCCGGGTGGACAGTCCAAGACCGTAACCCGATCCTCGCTGATCACCTGCCATTTTGGGTCACGCTTCCAGCCAGCCGGGCACCCGAGTGCCGTTCAGTCCCACGATTCACAGGGATAACGGTAGGGCACCCCGCGCGAGCTCGCCACGCGAAAGTTTGGCCGCGGGTGATGTTCACGTCCGCGCTGGTGGTGGTTTGCGCCACAGTGCTGTCACCTGTCAACGGTAAGCGGGAAGGATTCGCAGAAATCTCTACTGCGCATCGTACGGCGGTGGGCAAACTCAGTTCGGCGAAAAGACGACGTCGAGGTGAACGCTCGGCTCGCATCTCATTCAGCTGGACAAGCAAGATGGCGTGTATGACCCGCGTCGGCGACGTGCTGCCGGCGGGGCCGGGATTGAGGAGTCGCGTACATGACCCAGCTGCCGCTGTTGCTGTCCGAACTCGCGGGTCGCTTCGGGATCGCCACCGACTACCAAGACTGGAGCGGCCGCCGGATCGACGTTCCGGAAAGCACCCTGGTAGCGGTGCTCGCCGCATGCGGCGTGCCTGCCGCGACCGAGCCGGAGCGCGCCGCGGCGCTGACGGCTCACGAGCGTGCACACTGGTCGCGCGCGCTGCCGCCGACCATCCTGGCGCGGGTGGGCACGCAAACCGCGTTCTGGGTTCACGTGACCCACGGGCAGCCGGCCGACGTGCGGTTGCAACTCGAGGACGGGACAATCCGCACCGGATTACGCCAGCTTGAGAACTTCACCGCGCCCTTTGACGTGGATGGGCGCTTGATCGGCGAGGCCAGCTTCGCGCTGCCCGACGATATACCGCCGGGCTATCACCGGGTGTTCCTGCGTTCGGGGGCGGACGAGACCAGCGCTGCGCTGATCGTGACGCCCGGGTGGCTGGGACTGCCGGAGCGACTGGGCGCTCGCCGCAGCTGGGGGTTGTCGACGCAGTTATATAGTGTCCGGTCCCGGCAGTCCTGGGGAATCGGCGACCTCACCGATCTCACCGACTTGGCAGTGTGGTCGGCGTCGGTGCACGGAGCCGGCTATGTGCTGGTCAATCCCCTGCATGCGGCTGCCCCGACCAAGCCGATGGAACCGTCACCGTATCTGCCCACGTCGCGGCGCTTCGTCAACCCGCTCTATCTGCGGGTCGAGGCGATTCCGGAATTCGCCGACCTGCGCAAACGCAACCGGGTGCGGCGGTTGCGTAAAGAGGTGCAGCATCACGCTGCCTCGCTGGACTCCATTGACCGCGACGCCGCGTGGAAGGCTAAGCGGGCGGCGCTGAAACTCATCTACCGGGTGCCGCGCACCGCGGGCCGCGAATTGGCGTACGAGGCGTATCGCGACCGCGAGGGCGTTGCGCTCGACGACTTCGCCACCTGGTCCGCGCTGGCCGAGAAGTACGGCGGTGACTGGCATCAGTGGCCTGAGCCGGTGCGGCGCCCCGATGCCGACGGCGTCGCCGAATTCGTCGCCAAATATCAGGCCGCGGTGGACTTCCACCGCTGGATGCAGTGGCAACTCGACGAACAACTCACCGCCGCGCAATCGCGGGCATTGTCGGCTGGGATGGCACTGGGAATCGTGCACGACCTCGCGGTGGGCGTGCACCCCAACGGGGCCGACTCCTGGGCATTGCAGGACGCGCTGGCGCTCGGGGTCTCGGCCGGCGCGCCGCCCGATGAGTTCAATCAACGTGGCCAGGACTGGTCGCAGCCCCCGTGGCGTCCCGATCGGCTCCAAGAGCTGGAGTATCAGCCTTTTCGGGCGTTGATCCGCAGCGTGCTGCGGCACGCCGGCGGGGTGCGCATCGACCACATCATCGGCTTGTTCCGGCTGTGGTGGATTCCTCAGGGCCAAGCGCCCACCCAGGGCACCTATGTGCGTTACGACCACGAGGCGATGATCGGAATCGTTGCTCTTGAGGCGCACCGCGCGGCGGCAATGGTGGTCGGCGAAGACCTCGGCACTGTCGAGCCGTGGGTTCGGGACTATCTGCGGGCGCGCGGTGTGTTGGGCACCTCGATCCTGTGGTTCGAGCTCGACCGCGACGGTGAGGGTGGTCCCCTGCCGGCTGAGCGGTGGCGCGAGTACTGCCTGTCGTCGGTGACGACGCACGACCTGCCGCCGACCGCGGGATATCTGGCCGGTGATCATGTGCGCCTTCGGGATTCGCTTGGATTGTTGACCCGGCCGGTCGAAGAGGAGTTCGCCGCGACCGAGGTCGAGCGCGCGGCCTGGATCGAGGAGTTGGGTCGGGCCGGGCTGCTGTCCAAGCACGCCGACGTCCAGGAGACGGTGCTCGCCTTGCACAAGTACCTGGGCCGAACACCGTCGCGCCTATTGGGATTAGCCCTGAGCGACGCGGTCGGTGATCGACGGACCCAGAACCAGCCGGGCACCACCGACGAGTATCCGAACTGGCGGGTTCCACTGAGCGGTCCCGACGGTCGGCCGGTGCTGCTCGAGGAGGTGTTCAACGATCCCCGCGCGACCGCATTGGCTGAGGCCATGAACGCCGAGACGGCCGTCAGCCCGACGGAGACCTGTAGCTTCGGATTGTCATGAAGTCGTTGAAGTTCGGCGTGGTTGCCCCGGTTGCCGCCGGCGTTAGCGCGGACCCGCGGTGGATGGCGGCCTTTGCGCGGCACCTTGAGGCATGCGGCTTCGAATCGATCATCGTCGTTGAGCACACCGTTCTGGCCACCCGCTACGACAGCGTCTACCCGTATGACCCCTCCGGGCGAGTGGAACTTGCGGCCGACTGCCCGGTACCCGATCCGCTGGACCTGTTGTCATTCCTGGCCGCTCACACCGAGTCGCTCGCGTTGGCGACCGGGGTCCTGGTGCTGCCCAATCATCATCCGGTCGTGCTGGCCAAACGCGCTGCGACCGTGGATGCACTGTCAAACGGCAGGCTTCGGCTGTGTGTCGGCGTCGGCTGGCTGCGCGAAGAGATCGAAGCCTGCGGCACTGCGTTCGCGAGCCGGGGACGCCGTGCCGACGAGCAGCTGGCAGTGCTGCGCGCGCTCTGGGAGAGCCGCCCGGAGGGCGCAAGTCACCACGGTGAGTTCTTCCACTTCGACAACGCCGTCTGCAGCCCGAAACCCATTGCCGGACAAAATCTTCCCGTGCATATCGGCGGGCATAGCAAAGCAGCCGCTCGGCGGGCCGGACGTCTGGGCGACGGTTTCCAGCCGTTAGGCGTCGCCGGGGCGCAGCTGGAGAACTTGTTGGCGTTGATGCGCGACGAGGCGGCCGCTGCCGGACGGGAGCCGGCGGATATCGAAGTGTCGCTGGGCCATTCGGTGACAAAAATCGATCCCGAACGTGCGGAGCGGCTGGCCGCCCAAGGCGCCGACCGGCTGGTGCTGGCCATGCCGTCGATCACCGATCTCGAGCAGGCCAAGGACGAACTATCGGCCTGCGCCCAACGGCTGTCGCTGTCGGCATGACGCTGGATGCCGTCGACCGGGCTGCGATCGCCGACCTCGTCCACCGTTACGCGGCCTACATCGATGACCGGCAGTTCGATTTGGCTGCAGAGCTTTTCGCCGAGGACGCTGAACTGACACTGCCCGATCCCCCGGCGACACTGGAGCCAATCCACGAGCATCGCGGACGCGCCGCCATCCGCGATGCGTTAGCCGACGTCGCCGCCACCATCCGTACGCAGCACGCCATCGTGGGCGAAGTCTACGACGACGATCCGCGGACCGGCACTGCCCGTGGGCGCATTGCTTGCGTTGCCCACCACTGGATATCGCACAAGGACCAGATCCGGGACGTGGTGTGGCATCTGCGCTACGACGACGAGTACCAACGCAACGACGCAGACTGGCGGATCTCTCGGCGCGTGCTGACGATCGACGCCATCGACATGCGCTCGGCGCGCCAGGTGCGGCGCGAACCTTAGTGCTGCCGGCGAACGACTTCCTCTAGCAGATCGGCGGCATCGGAGAGGCTTTCGGCAGGGGTGGTCATCTGCGCCGCGACCTCCCGGCCACGCGCGGCGTACTGCGGAGCAAGGATCAGTCGTAGGTCGGCGGTGAGCGAGTCCAGTGTCGTCTCTGAAAAGCGTCGTCCGAAGCCGACTCCCAGATGTGAGACGGCGGCTGCCCACATCGGCTGATCGAGGCCGTTCCAGAGAATCAATGCCGGCGTCCCGGCACGCAGACCCGCGGCCGTGGTGCCGGCACCGCCGTGGTGAACGACCGCGCGACAGCCGGGGAACACCGTCGCATGATTGATTTCGCGCACGACCTTGACGTGCTCTGGGTGCGTGAAGCCGCTCGCATCATTGGAACCCCGGCAAATCAACGCGCGAACGCCAACTCGGGCGCACGCCGTGCTGATCACCGCCACCGTGTCGGCCGACTCCGCCACGGGCGTGCTGCCGAAGCCGAAGTAGACGGGCGGCGATCCGGCGGCAATCCAGGCCAGCACCTCGTCGTCGGCATCCGTCGGCAACTCCAGCGTCAGCGCTCCGATGAAGGGCCGTCGCTCATCCCCCGACCACTCGTCGGCCAGTCGCGGCAGGCAGAGCTTGTCATAGGCCTGGATTTCCAACGGCTGCGCCGCCGAACCCGACGCGTCTTCGGGCAGCCCCAGGGTCCGGCGTTGGGCGCGGGCAGCCTGCGTCGTCAGACCGCTTTGAGGAGATCCTTCCTGGAGAATCTGCGCCGGGAAGAAATGCAGTGCCGCAAGTGGAAGATGTTTGAGCTCTGCAATATTGGCAGCCGCCTGTTGCTCGGTCAGGCCGGCTATGATCAGGTCCGCGCCTGCTGCCAAAGGCAGCAAGGTCGAGGTCTTCTCGGCCAAGACCTGAGTGACGTATTCGACTGCTTGCGAGATGGCGCTGACCGGATTCTGCAGCATGCTGGTGAAGTCGTCGTCGCGAAGGAGCTCTTGCCAGTCGCGGCCATAGGGAACGGTGGCCAGCCCCGCCGAAGCGACACAGCCGAGCATGTCCGCCGGAACCGTGATGGCCGCGTGCACGTCGTGTCCTCGGCGCTGCAGCTCGGCGGCGACGGCGATGCAGGGTTCGATATCACCGCGGCTGCCGTAGCCGGCCACCACACATTTCATCGGCGAAACCATAACGCCCGATGCGCCCTATTCGCCGAACCGAGGACGCGGCCGGCTGAGTGACTCACTGAGCGCGCCGCCGCCTGCTCTTTGACGTATCCGTTCGCCGTGATCACAATTGAGCGCAGATCCGGGGAGGAGGCTCCAGCGTGCGACCACACAGGCACGAGCACGAACACGATCCGGGCCCGGTTCAGATTCAGGCCCGCAGGGTGCACTTCGATGCCGCTGACGTGCCGTTGCACTGGATTCCGGACCATCCGGTGGCCTCGAACTTCACCAGCCTGCTCAACGTGGTGCTGCCCCCGATCGAGCGCTGGTTCGTCGCGGTGTTCAACGAGGCACTGCCGTTGGTCAAAGACCCCAGGCTGGCCGAGGACATGCGCGGATTCATCGGCCAGGAAGCGACCCACGCCGACGTTCACGAGCGGGTGCTGCAGGACTTGATGACGGCCCGCGGCGTCGACCCCAAGCCGCTGCTCGACCAGGTCGATTTCATCTTTTCCCGCACGCTTGCTCCCCGGCCCTCTCTCGATCCGGAGCGCCGGCTCAGCCATCTGTGCGACCGGCTGTGGCTGATCGCTGCGATTGAGCACTACACCGCAGTCCTTGGTGACTTCGTGTTGAACTGCCGCTGGGATGACTACGGCGCCGACCCCACCATCGCAGATCTTTTCCGATGGCACGGCAGTGAAGAAGTCGAACACCGCAATGTTGCGCACGACGTCGCCGTCTATTTCCACGACAGCTACCCAGACCGCATCCGCTCAATGCTGATCGCGCTGAGCATGGTCTTCGTCTTCTTCCAGCGGGGCAGCTGGTACCTGACGAAGGCCGACCCGGGACTGGACCTCAGTTGGTGGAAAATGCAACGGCTGAGGGCGCTGGATTCGAAGAAGGGTTTACTTCCGAAATTCCGAAAGCTGTTCGGCTCCAACACCTTAATGTACTTTCGGCCCGGCTTCTCTCCGGATGAGATGGGGTCAACGGCCCAAGCTGTCGCATATCTGGCGAGTTCACCGGCCGCGCGCGCCGCACGTCTTTGATGGCGGTCTTCGGCCGATTTCGCCAGGCGCCGCCGAGCGTCTCGGGTCGCTCCTCCCATGACGTGCTGATAGGCCTAGCCGATGCCGCGGTGACCGGACTGTGGGGGTTGTCCGGTTCGATCAGGCGTGTCATCCCGCCGACGGTCCGCGACAGCAGTATCACGCTGACGGTCGTGGACCGCCGCATAATTGCACGTGATGAAGACGTCGTGATGCTGACGCTCGCCGATCCCGACGGTGCGCCGCTACCACCCTGGCGTCCCGGCGCCCATCTCGATATCCATCTACCCAGCGGACGAGTTAGGCAATACTCGCTCTGCGGCGAGCCTTCTGGCAGCGACACGTATCGCATTGCGGTGCGGCGGATTTCCGATGGTGGCGGCGGTTCGGTCGAGATGCATGACGTCGTCGCCGTCGGCGGTTGTGTGACAACAAACGGGCCGCGTAATGCGTTCCCGTTGACGCTGCCCGGCTACGGATCGCCCGCGCAGCGAGTGCGATTCGTAGCCGCCGGCATCGGTATCACCCCGATCCTGCCGATGGTGCGTCAGGTCCAGCGCCTCGGTGTCCCGTGGTCGATGGTCTACGCCGGTCGTAGCCGAGACAGCCTGCCATTCCTCGACGAACTCGCCGAGTTCGGCGACCGGATAGACATTCGCACGGATGACGTCGGCGGTGTCCCGACGACCGCTGAACTGCTCGGCGAATGTCCTGACCGCACAGCGGTGTACGCCTGTGGACCCGCGCCGATGTTGACCGCGATCCGCACCCAGCTCGCCGACCGTGCCGACGTCGAATTGCACTTCGAGCGGTTCGCCGCACCTCCGGTGACCGATGGCGAAGCGTTCGACGTGCGCGTCGCCTCGACAGGGACCGTGGTGCGGGTCGGGGCCGAGGAAACTCTGCTATCGGCGTTGCAACGCGCCGACATCTGGCCGCCGTATTCTTGCCGGCAGGGTTTCTGCGGTACCTGCCGGACCCGGGTGCTCGACGGCCACGTCGACCACCGCGACACGTTGCTCACCGACCCCGAGCGGAAAGCGCGCATGATGCTGATCTGCATCTCACGTGCGGGCCACGAGGAACAGCTCACGCTCGACTTGTAGCTAGCCGGTTTCTGGTAGCGGAATGCCTTCGCTGGTGGCGAATTCGGCGTCGTTCTGTGCCGAGAGTCCGAGCGATACCACCGACCGGGCGAACAAGGCGTCGGTGAAATAGGCGAGCGTGATCGCCCAACGGTTCACGCCGCGCGGGATCGCGTAAAGGTGGTAGGCGCGGGCGACGACCTTGGCCGGGAATCCGGACAGTGGGATTTTCAGAGGGTTCGCCACCGCATTGTGCGGTCCCAGATCGACGACTAATCCCATGTCGTGGTGTTTGTATTCACGCGTCTTGCCGTGTCCGAGGCTGGCGGCAACATTTTTGGCCAGCGTTTTGCCTTGACGAGTCGCGTGCTGCGCAGTGGGTGGGGTGATTTTGCCCGGCTGGGTCACGTCGGGAACAGCCGCGGCATCGCCGGCGGCGAACACGTCCGGATGTCCGGGAACCGCGAGGTCGGTTTGCACCTTCAACCGGCCGTTCTCGGTCGGCAAATCGAGCGTCTCGATCAGCGGTGCGGCGGTCACCCCGGTCACCCACGCGACGGTATGGGCGCTTACCCGTGATTTATCGCTGAGGACCACATGGCCTGGATGAACTTCGTTGAGCGTCAAGCCCAACCGGACATCCACCCCGCGCTTACGGAGAACCCGCTGCGCGCGCGCTCCCAACTTCTCGCCGACCTCCGGCATCACCTGCTCGGCAAGATCGAGCAGCACGAATTTCACCGCGGCCGGATCGAAATTCATCTGCTTGGCCGCGGCGTTGGCCAGCGCGCGGAGCTGCAAGACGAGTTCCGTGCCGGAATACGAGGCACCGACCACGACAATGGTGCGTCGAGCCTGCGCCAACGCGGCGTCCTCTTCCAAGCAGGACAGCTCCAACTGCTCCAGAACGTGATCGCGAAGATACAGCGCCTCGGCTACCGACTTCAAACCCCTTGCGTACTGCGCCAATCCGGGGATGTCGAACAGACGGGTCACCGAACCGGGAGTCAGTACCAACCGGTCCCAGGAGAGCTCGCGGGTGCGGTGTTCGAGATCGGTGAACTGCAGTCGGTGGTTCTCCAGGTCGACGCTATCCACTCGGCCCCGTATCGCCCGCACGCCCTTGAGCGTCCCCGCCAGCGGTATGGCGACGAACCGCGCATCGACAACTCCGCCGGCCACATCAGGAAGCAGCGGCGTGTAGAGCATGTAGTCCACCGGCGAGATGATCGTCACATCCACATCGGCCTTGCGGAGCGTGCGACCCAGCCGCCGCGCGCACTCGAAACCGGTAAAACCACTGCCCACGATCACGACCGACGTCACCATGTCCCTGTAGCCGCCAACCCGCAACCACAAACCAGTCGCCGCCGGGGATCGTCCGCGGGCTACCGCTGGCTGCGGCGCCGTTTTCCTGCACGCGATTCGGGTAGTCGACCTGCACGCTTTACACCGCGACTGAGACCCGGAGGACAGACGTCATGGGAGGCACCGCTATCGAGGCCGTCGATCACCACAGCACCACCGCACAGCAACCAGCCGGTGACATGACAAAGGGCTCTGCCACGATCTCAGTATTGTGGTTCGTCGCAATAAGCGTCGTGTCGTTCGTGGTCTGCCTTGCCAGCTTTGCCATCCGGCAGGTCGACGTCGGCGTGGGCGCGGCCAGCGTCACGCTGCTCGCCGCAGGTGCATCCATGGCGTGGCGGGCCACCGAGGCGCGACGGGTTCGCCAGCTTCAACGGGACTGCGACACCGCTCACCACGTCGTTGCGGCCTGAGCATGCGAGCGCGGTCGCCAGGTTTCGGTCATTCCAAGGCGGCCAGGTTGCACACGGACTTCCGCACGTCAGATTTGATGACCTTGGCCACCAGCTTGCCCAGCGTCCCGTTGAGCAGACCGCCGCCCAAATCGGCAGTCAGGTCGAACGTCGAGCCCGGGTGATTGTCGGTGACGCCCATGGCAACGGTGATCTCAACCCCGCCGCGACCGCGGCCGGACAATTCGACCGCGCTCGGTTCGTCGTATCGGGTCACTTCCCAATGGATGATGTTCCGAAATCCCTTGACCTTGATGAGCGATGAAACGCGAGTGCCTTTCTCGATGTTCGAGGGAACCTCGCCGCGCCAGCCGCCGAATATCGTCATCCAGTCGCCGAATCGCTTGAGATCCGACGCCAGCTTCCAGGCCGCCTGCGGCGAAAGGTCTGACGTAGTCGAGACATCCACTCGTGCCACGTCGTCTCACTTTCTCGTATGGTGCAAGCCTGACAGTTGCGTCGGCCGTACATACCCTGACACAACCGCGGGATAAACCGCATGGCGAACGCCGACGATCAGATACCGGTCCAGGTCTGATCGAGCTGCTCGGCCACGTCGATGACCTGCGCCGCTTGCGATTGCGGTGCGTCGATTTCCTCATTGACGTACAGCGCGATGAATCGGCGGATCTCTGCATCGACACCGGCGACGATCCGCAACAACTCGCCCCGGATACTTTTCGACGTCACGTGCACGGTGATATCCGTCGGCCGTGGTCTGGCCACGTCAACGATCAGCAGCAGCGGTGCGGCGGCGCGTGCAGTGGCGCTCAAAGCGATATCGCCGTCAACCTGGAACCGCTGTTTGTCAATTCGCAGATCGACGAGGAGATCGATCAGCAGCGGGATATGGATGTCAAAAGTGATGCTGTCGCCGACATGACGAGTGACCTTGGGCTCCTTGATCGTCACATTGGCACTGACCTTGGCGATCTTGCCCGGCCCCTGCGCCATTGGCGGCATGTCGAACTGGCTGCCGGCGATCGCGGCGAACGCGGCGCCGACGCGTTCTTCGGTCACCGCCACTTCGAAGAAGTGTCGCCCAAAAGATTCGTAACTCATGTACTCGTGGCCCTGCATAAGTGAATACGGTCTCACGTCACCTTCCAAGACGGCGACTGATCGCGTCGTGTCGGCCGAGCCGCATCGCAGCCGGTTAGGCAAACGCCGCCGCGGGGTACACCGGTGCCGATGATTACGCAGCTATCTCCGGTCGGACCGGGCCTGGTGACATGAGGCTGCGCAAGAGCACCGTCAACGGGCCCGGGCTTGGTCGCGTTCGCCGCGGACGCGGCTTCTCCTACGTCGACGTCGACCACGATCGTGTCGACGATCCAGCGGTCTTGGCGCGAATCGAGTCGCTCGTCATACCGCCGGCGTGGAAAAACGTGTGGATCTCGCCATATCCCAACGGGCACATTCAGGCGGTCGGGACCGACGTCGCGGGCCGCCGCCAGTACGTGTATCACGAGCGATGGCAAGCTGAGAGGTCCGAGGAGAAGTACGACCGGGCAGTGAGCCTGGCCAAGCAGCTACCGGATTGGCGCCTGCACCTGCTCACCGACCTGAGGGGCCGCGGCGTGGGGCGCGATCGCGTACTGGCGTTGGCGCAGCATCTGATCGACCAGGGCTACTTCCGGGCCGGCGGTGAGGAGTACGTCGAGGAGAACGGCAGCTACGGACTGTCAACCCTGCTGCGTGACCACGTTCGATTGCGTCGGGACTGCGTCGACTTCGATTATCCCGCCAAAAGCGGTGTGCGCCGGACCGTTTCGCTGGAGGACCCGCTGGTGCTGAACGCGGTCCGATCATTGTTGCGTGCCGACACGTCGACTGACCGGCTGCTGGCTTACCGGACCTCGGACGGCTGGTCCGAAGTCCACGCCGACGACCTCAACGTGCGTTTCCGGGAGTTGGTGGGCGCAGATTTCAGCGTCAAGGATCTGCGGACTTGGCATGGCACGGTGCTCGCTGCCGAAGCGTTCGCGATTGCCCGCGAGCCGAACTCCAAGACAGCTCGCCGTCGTGAGGAGGCCGCCGTGATGCGCGCGGTCTCTGAGCAATTGGGTAACACGCCGGCGGTAGCGCGACGCTCCTATGTGGATCCGCGCGTGGTATCGGCCTACGAACAGGGGCTCACGATCGCGCCTGCGCTGCAGCGAGCCAAGCGTCAGCGCACGCCGGAGGCGCGGCGCGAAACCATCGAGCGTGCAACCGCTCGAATGATCCGACGCATCAAGCACACCTGAGGGGTGACCGCGTAGCCGTGTGGTGGGCGGCACGTGTGAGAGAATTCCGCTATCGCACCGGCGCGATCCGGGCTGGCGATTCTGCAGGCTATTCGTCCCGCCAACAGCAGGCCATCGACTCGATGTCCCCGGCCGTGTCCTGACATGGCGATCTTCGGAGGTGTCTGATCCAATGTGCGCGTACCACGTCACCGCACCGCACGCCGCCTCCGGCTCGTCAGCCGGGGCGTGGCTCACCTGGGTTGGCGGAGGCGAGCGCCGCGAACTGCACGAGGGCCGCGAGCGTTCTGCGCATGCCGTCGCCGGTGTCGTCGTGCTTGCCACTGTCGCGTTGACATGGATGGTGACGACCCTCGCCGTTATGCAGGCGACGCGGCTCTCGGTGTTGGCCGTCTCGCCGTTCACTCTGGTATTTGCACTGCTGGTGGGCGCGATCAGTCGGACGACGGCCACCGGCCCGTCCCGCGCCGCGGCGAAACGCGAAGCGGTGGCCGTCGCCCTGGTCTTATGTGCGTTGGCGGGCGAATTCGCCTCACTTGCACTACTTTCCGGCCCAATCGACCATTACCTTCAACAGCAGGTCACCCCTAACGCCGTCTCGGCTCCGGCTGTCGTACAAGCATCGAGCAGCCTGCAGCGGATGCGCGACGCGCGTGTCGCACTCGACCACACCGTTGACGTAGCGCGCACACGTCGCGACGAGGCTCTGGTCGTCGCCCGCTGCGAATACCGCCCCACTCCGGCATGTCCGCAAACCCACATCACCGGCGTGCCCGGTTCGGGGCCCGAAACCCGAACGGCCAACCAGATTCTCGCGGACTCACAGCGAGAACTGGACGAAGCCGTTGCTGTTCGTGACAGCCGAGCCCCCGATCTCGACGCTCATATCATCGCCGGTGAGCGGTCACTCACCGAGAGTCGACAAGGTGCGTTCGCGGATGCGGATCACGGTCTCGGCGCTCGGTGGGTCGCCATGCAGCAGTTGACCTCGATCAGCACAAGCGTCCTGATACTGCAACTGCTTACTGTCGGGTGCTTCGCATTCTTGGCCTTATTGCCAACGATCATGCGGCTGTGGCGAGGTGAGACGACTCACGATCGCCATGCTCAAGCCCGCGCAGAGCGCGAGCGCGCAGAGCTGACAGCCGATACCGCGATCGCCGTCAAGCGAGCTGAGATACGCGCGGCCACCGAAATCATGTGGGCCGAAGAGCGAATCGCGCACGCGCGGCTCGCTGTCGAAGCTCAGATTGAGATCAATCGAGCGCAACTCCGTCATCGGGTGAACGCCGCGATCGAGGCCACGACACCGGACCCGTCGCCGGCCGTTGAAGACGTCTACTTGCCGATCGCCGCCGAGGCGGAGGCTGCGAGCCTGCAAGCTGCGCGGTCGATCGATGCGGCGGCAACACCCGCTGAGGTGAAAGCGAGAAACCTGCCGGCGGTTGTTGAGTGGCGGAATACTCCTGCCACCCCGACGATTCCGACCATCCCCGACGTCACCAGAGCTGCTGCCCGCTGGATCCGACCTCTGGTTCCCGGCTTCGTGGCTCGCGCAATCGATACGTCGATTCACCCATTGCGCACCGCCCGCCACGTGATCGAAGAGGTTGAGGAGATCACCTTCTCGCTCAAGCGCACTCACAAGGTCACCGTTCACTCTGAAGAAAGTTCCGGTTTCGCGCCTCCTGCCGAGTCGACCGCGTACACCTCGGGTGACGACCACGACGGTGACTTCGGAGCTCCCGCGGCCCAGCCACTCTCACCACGGCGTCCGTCGCCGGAGCGGAATACATCATTGGTGTCGAGTCCGGATGAATCGCCAGGTAAATTGACCGAGCGCGACGGACCGGGCGAATTGCGTGCGAATGACGGTCCGCGGCAGTTGCCACCCGTCGAATAGTGGGGCGCACGGAACACCCGTAGGACCGGTTGCGCAGAGGCACGAAATCCGGTGCGAAAAGGTCATGTTGATCACAGCGAAATATAACTCTTTGCTCAACAAGGCTTTTGGCCTAAAGTTGCAGCATCTGGGCCTGCAGTCAGCGAATCTCAGTGTTTTTCAGCGAAAAGTCAAGACTCGGTGAATTTTCCACGCGTGTAAAATGGATGTTCCATAAACCCTTATCTACCAGGCTCTTTCGGCCGCAAATGAGACGTACGTCATCTCCACCACGCAAAAGTGATGGCATCCACAAAGTTTGGTTGTCTATTGATCTTGTCAGTACCGTCCCGGCCCATGTTTGTTTTAGCAACGCTGATGGGTCTGCTCCAGCAGATGTCAGGCACTCCGTACGTCACCGGTGGCGACTCCCCCGCGGGCGTCGACTGCTCGGGTCTGGCCTCCTTGGTATCGAATGTGGCAACCGACCGGCCTGCGTTCGGGGAGAGGTTCAACACCGGCAACGAAGAGTCGGCGTTGTTGGTTCGCGGCTTCAAGTACGGAACCGCTCCCGGCGCCCTCGTGATCGGCTGGAACGGTCGCCACACCGCGGTGACGCTGCCCGACGGAACTCCGGTGTCCAGCGGTGAAGGCGGCGGCGTGCGACTCGGTGGCGGCGGCGCTTACCAACCGCAGTTCAGCCACCACATGTATCTCCCCGTCGAACCTGACGCGCCCGACGACGCCCCGCCGCCGTTCCTGGTGAACGCGGTCGCTCCCGAGCCTCCCCCGCCGCCTGCTCCCGAGGCGCCTCCGGCCGACGCTCCGCAGGACCCACCGCCAGCGCCGGGGCAACCCGCCTAGCACGTGAGATCACAAACCGCTCGCCGTGGCAGCTGAACCGGTCGGGCAGGTCGTGCTCGTCGAGTCCGAACGTTTCGCCGACGCCGCCACGCTGCTCAGCCGCCCAGGCCGGTGGTCGTCGAGGTAGTCGGTCGATCGCTCTTCAGGGATGAGATCCGGTCTCGCATGAACCCATTGAGCATCAGGTTTTTGAGCACTTGCGGCAGCTGCGCGTGGAAGTTCACGATCCCCGGCCCGTCCAAGTCACCGGGGTGCATGGCGTGTCCACCCGGCTTGGGAACGGCAGTGCACGTCGGCGTTCACAGCGGTTCCCGGCTTAGTCAGGTAATCTGCGAGAAGTTCTTAGTTTGGACAACCACTTGTAGGGGAACCATTCGCCTCATGAATACGCATCATGTCTCTCGTCTATTCGGTGCGTTGGTGGCTACGACTTGGGGACTCGGGGCCTCCGTCGTGTCCGCCGACGCCGTGCCCACTGCGTCCGCCCAGCCATGCCCTGACACCCAGGTGGTGTTCGCCCGTGGTACCGGCGAGGAACCCGGGGTCGGCCCGACCGGACAGGCCTTCGTCGATGCTCTCCGCGGACGCCTGGGCGGAAAGTCGCTGGATGTGTACCCGGTGAACTACCCCGCCAGCGACCAATGGTCCACTGGCCTGGACGGCATCAGGGACGCCGGCGCACATGTCGTCAATGAGGCCGCCGCGTGCCCCAACACCAAGATGGTGCTCGGCGGTTATTCGCAGGGTGCGGCCGTTGCGGGGTTCATCACCTCGCCCGCCGTCCCGGACTCGGTGCCCCAAGACGTCGATCCGGCGACCATCCCGAAGCCGCTGGACCCCGCGATCGCCAACCACGTGGCGGCCGTTGTGCTGTTCGGAACACCCAATGTGCGAGCGATGAACTTTCTGGGTCAGCCGCAGCTTGTGATCGGCCCGCTCTACCAGGCCAAGACCATTCAGGTGTGTGCCGTTGAGGACCCGGTCTGCTCGGACGGCGTGAACTTTGCGGCGCACAACAGCTACGTCGACGATGGAAGTGTGATCGCCCAGGGCGTGGACTTCGCGGCGAATCACTTGCAGGGCGGCGGCGGCGGCGCGCCGACCCAGGTCGGCTCGCACCAGGGCTTCGGCAACTGATCAGCTGAATCAGCGAACAGCCAGAAGGCGCGACGACTCGTCGCGCCTCCTCTGGTTTGTGGACTAGCGTCTAGGGCGGTCTGTCGCTCGCTACCCACGGACGGAGGACGTCTATGGCGATCCGGGTCGCCCACGTCGGCACTGGCAACGTCGGTCGGTTGGCGCTGATCGAGCTGATCACTAATGCGCAGTTCGAACTGACTGCGGTGTGCGTCTCGTCGCCGGAGAAGGTCGGAAAGGACGCCGGCGCACTCGCTGGATTGAACAACGAAACAGGCATCGTGGCTGTCAGCGACCTTGATGCGGTGATCGCCACCCGGCCGGACTGCGTGGTGTACTGCGCGATGGGTGACACCCGGCTTCCCGATGCGATGAAAGATGTCATGCGGATCCTCGGTGCCGGTATCAACGTCGTCGGATCCTCGCCCGGGCTGTTGCAGTACCCGTGGGGCGTCCTGCCGGGCAAGTACATCGACCGCGTGGAAGATGCTGCCCGACAAGGAGATACCAGCATCTTCATCAGCGGAGTCGACCCCGGGTTCGCCAACGACCTGATCCCGTTCGCACTTGCCGGCACGTGTCAGCGCATCGAGCAGGTGCGCTGCATGGAGATCCACGACTACGCGTCCTACGACGGCGCGGAGGTCATGCACTACATGGGGTTCGGCCGGTCACTGGACGAGACGCCGATGCTGCTGCAACCAGGTGTGCTCAGCATCGCCTGGGGCACGGCCATCCGACAACTCGCCGCTGGCCTGGGCATAGAGGTCGACGAGATCACCGAGTCCTACCAGCGCGAACCGGCGCCCGAAGACTTCGACATCGCGGTGGGCCACGTGACCAAAGGCACCTTGGCTGCGCTGCAATTTGAGATCCGCGGCATGGTCCAGGGGCATCCCGCGATCGTCATCGAACACATCACCCGGCTGCGGCCCGACCTGCGACCCGACTGGAAGCAGCCCGCCGCGGGCGGGGGTTCGTATCGCGTCGAGATCACCGGTGAGCCGTCGTACGCGGTGGACATCGTTCCAAGCAGCCGCTACGGCGACCACAATCAGGCCGCGATCTCCGGCGCCGCCGGACGGATCGTCAACGCTATTCCCGCTGTGATTGCCGCACCGCCCGGAATCAGGACGACGATAGACCTGCCGTTGGTAACCGGAAGCGGGCTGTACGCGCGAGAAAAGATCGCAACGGGCTAGAGGCCCGAGACTCATTGGCGGGCAAGCGGTTGATGCCTACCCGGAGCTGCCGACGCAAAACGGCCCGGCCCGCCGAGGCGGACCGGACCGTTGCTGCGTAATGACTTACTGGTGTTTCTTCTGGCGCTGCTCGGCGGAGTCTGCACCCGAGCGTGCAGCGTCGGCCTCGGCTTCCTTCTTTGCCGCGTCACGTTGGGCATCAGCCTTGTCCTGCTGGGCCTTGCCTTCGCGAACTACGTCGTCACGACCGACGACCGAGCCCGCGACCTCTTTGGCCTTACCCTTGACGCCTTCGACCGTGCCTTTGATGCCTTCTTCGGGTCCGCTGTTGTGATCACCCATGATCAGTCCTCTCTTTCGTTCTTGCTTCGCGCCTTGCCCATCAAGGCAGGCCAACATGTTCGCCCTCATCGCCTTCCCACCGGACCACCCCGTCAAACATGCCGAGCTCAGCAAAACTGGCGTGTGCTCGTCACGCGGTTGGCTACGCAAAATTCATCCGGCCCGGTCGGTGTGTGCATGGCCGGTTCATCGCGGGAAGAGCTGGACCTACTCAACCTCGTTAAGGGTGTTGCCAGCGGACTGGGTCCAAATAGCCACCGTCCCAATCGATTTGTTCAACGTCGGGGAGACCTCGATTCGAGTCGGCCTCATCAAGAAGGCATCGAAACCAGGGTCAGGAATTTTTGACTCATAGAAACCGCTGACTGACTGGGCTGGCCACAAGTCGGCTCGGTACCCGCAAAGCGATGAAGTCCGGGATTCATCGCTGGACTGGGTTAACGTATTCCGTTACCCCCATGAGAAGGAGCGCGACGCGATGAGGACACCCGTGACTGCGGTGGCAACGGCGGCCATCGTGACGACGCTGGCCGCAGCGTTGGCTGCTGGTTGCAGTAGCCATCCCAAATCGTCGTCCCCTACCTCCGGATCGGCCAGCAAGCCGAGTGCTTCGATCGACGACTACACGAAGCTTTTGATCAAAGCCGGCGACATCAAAGCACCCGAAGCGTTCACCGCCGGTCCGACAACGAAAGATCCGAACGGCCAATCCGGCGCGACCGTCACATTCAGCGACCAGGACCACACCCACACGATCATCGACACAATTCAGGTCACCCTCAACCCCCAAGCCGCGGCCAGCGCACTGGATTCAGCCAAGGGCGTCCACCGTGAAGCGTTGAAGACCAAGGCGCTCAACGCTGAAGTCGGGATCGGCGGCGTGACAATCGAGGGACTGTCGGAGGATCGCTCCAAAAGCGTGACGGTGTTGCTTTTCACCGAAGACAAAGCATTCGTCACCTTGGAGTTCGACGGGCCTCCAGAGATGCTGGCACCGATCGAGTTCGTCACCGACGTCGGTCAAAAGCAGGACGAGGCCATCAAGAAAGGCCTGGGCGGCTGACCGACACTGCGGCTCAATGGATGTCGTGAGCTCGAGCCAACAGTGCCCTCGCATTCTGGACGCATGGCAGTAACCGGTCATAGGCGCTGACGCCACCTTCGGCATGAGAACGCATCGGTATCTCCAGACCCACACGCGGTCGTCCGGCAGGGCCGCCAGCATAGCGGCCAGCGGCAGTTCGCCTTCGCCGGGCGGCAATCGCTCGAACATGGCTTCTTCGGCGTAGTTTGCCATCCTCGGCTGCAACGTAGTGTCACAGCTGGATATAACCGATCCGCTCCGCCGGTAGCGACCGCAGGTCGTCAGCGACAGCACCGAACCGGGCCACGTGCATAGTGTCGATCAACAGGCTGACGTCGTCTCCACCGACATATTCGACGGAAGCGAGAGCGGTAGCCAAGTCCGCGATGCTCAGGCCGACAACGGGTTCGATACAGGTCGCGATACCACGATCGGCGGCGAGAGCAGTGAGCGCAGCGAGTTGATCGAAGGTGCGAGCACGGTCCGGCTCCAAACTGACGGTGTTGATCCGCGGGATGTGCAGTTCGGCCATGATGTCGAGATCGTCCGCGTAGGAACAGACATCGGCCCCCGGTACAATGAGTAGCCCTTCCCCCAACGATATCGCAGGCCACGGTCAGCCGTGACCGCGAGGAGCTCGCGGCGTAACGTGGCGTCATCACGAAGCGAAAATGGCGGGTAGCCAAGAACATTGACCGGCGCGAAACCCACTAATCCGGCTGTGATGTAACGGCATCCCAGATCCGCGACGAGGTTCACGTATTCGACTGGCGGCATGCCGAACACGCTGAGCATTTCGATCCCGAGACGGTTCATTTACGAGTCGATCCGTCAGCCGCCGACCATCGCGAGGCCACCGTCGACGGGGATCAGCTGCCCGGTGATGAATCCGGCACCCTTGCTCGCCAGGAAGACCAGGACCGGCCCCAGGTCGCCGGCCGGATCGCCGAGCTTGCCGCCGAGCGGGATCGACAGCTTCATCTGGTGGTCAATGTATGCCGCGGCGTCGGGACCCAGGAAGGCCCGCAACCGGTCGGCGCCGGGCGTCTGAACCGCGGGCGCGAGCGCGTTGACGGTGACCCGGTCGGCAGCCCATGCCTTGGCCGCGGACCGGGTCCATGCTTGGACAGCACCTTTGGTGGCGGCGTAGACCGCGGCAATCGGGCTGCCCATCACCGCCTCAGCGGAACCGAAATTGATGATCTGCCCGCCCCTTTCGCGCATGACGGCGTGCGCGGCCTGGTTCGTGAGAATCGTTGCCTTGACATTGGTCTCCAACAGGAAGTCGATGTCCTCGCCACTGATCTGGCCGGGAATTCCGGCCTGCCACAAGCCGGCGGCATTGACCAGAACATCGAGGCCCCCGAGCTCTTGCACCGCGTCGCGAAACATTGTGTCGACCGCCGCGGCATCGCGCACATCACACTGCAGCCATGTCACCGCCGCTGCGTCATCGGCCGGCGCTGTGTGGTGATACGTCGCGGCCACTCGCGCACCCGCGGTGCATAAGACTTCGACTGCCGCGGCGCCGATTCCGGTGGCACCGCCGGTGACCAGAATCCGGCGGCCATCCAGCGGTGCATGCGGTACCGTCATGGCCGCGGAGTCTATATCGCTTGGACGTACTAGAAGATCATCGCCGCGGCCGGCATTGCGCCGAGGGCGAAGATACCGACTTGCTACCCACCCGGTGGTGTCGTGCGCCAGCCCAGATCCGCGAGCAATCGCTCCGCGGCTGCCAAACACCAAGGCAACGAGTGCAATGGCCACCACCAGCGCCTTGTGCCAACCGGTAACCATGCACTGGCGTCAGAACGCGTCGGGATTCCGCTGGATCTCGGCCGGCACCGGATGACGGTACAACTGTGATGCATTCTCCCAGGTGAACTTTCGAATCAGATCCGACGGCAGATCACCGATCTGCTCATGGACTGTCTCCTGGGTGTGCGGCCACGTCGAATCGCAATGCGGGTAATCGGCTTCCAGCATGATGTTGTCCGCACCGATGCGGTCGTGCTGCACAAACGAGGACTTGTCTTCCACTGCGCAGAACCAGAAGTTCCGGGTGAATACCTCCGCGGGCGTCAAGCTCTCCCCCAGCGCCGCCCAGGTGCCGTACATCGCGTGGTAGCTGAGCATATGGTCGAGGCGGTCCAATAGCCCGGCGACCCAACCGATTCCGCCCTCGGACAAACAGATCTTCAAATCGGGGAACCTGCTGGGCAATCCCGAATACAGCCAGTCGACTGCCGCGGATATCGCATAGGCGAAGAACAACACGCCCTGCACATCCGGCGGTGCGTCCTCGGTGGTCGACGGCGACGACCCCGACGAACCGATGTGGAGATTCACGACGGTGCCGGTTTCGGCGCACGCAGTCATCATCGGGTCCCAATAGCCCGAGTGAATGCTCGGCAATCCGAGCATCGCGGGATTCTCACTGAACGTCACGGCGTGAAAACCCCGTTCGGAGTTTTGACGGATCATCGTCGCGCCAAGCTCTGGATCGAGCAGCCAGGCAGCTGGCACGGGATGATGCGGCCGGGGTGTGAACCTGCCCAGACCTCGATGGTGCCAGTCGTTCCACGCCCGTACCGACGCCAACGCGAGGTCGCGGTCGTCGGTCATCTGCTGCAGCCGCTGGCCGGCGAAACCCGGCAGGAACGACGGGAAGTTGAGCGACGCGTAGATGCCGTTCACATCCATGTCTTTGACACGCTCATCGATGTCCCACGCGCCTTTGCGCATTTCGTCGAAACGGACCGGCTCGAAGCCGTACTCCGACACCGGCCGGCCTATTACCGCGTTGAATCCGACGTTGGGAAGTTCCCGGTCGTCGTAGACCCATGTCTGTCTGCCGTCGCTGGCGTCGACCACTTTTGGGGCGCGGTCGGCGAACTTGCGCGGCAGACGGCCGGTGAAAGTGTCCGGCGGCTCGACGATGTGGTCGTCGACCGAGATCACGGTGTAACGCCGTCGCGCCCTTGGCGGGTCGGGAAGAAACGTGACCGAACGGCCCTTGCCCGTCTTGGCGGTGGTGAAGCTCAGATTGGCGGCCAGTTCGTCGATCGATTTCATCTCAACCCACTCAATTCAGGACGCTCGGATCGGTTTTGATCGTCATGCGGGCAGCACCTGCCCAGTACACGTCGGCGGCTTGCTCGATGAGCGATCTCTGCATGCCCGCCATGTCCGCCCAATTCATCTGTACTGGCTCCTTGCCGGTGACATCACGTCTGCGATGTTCTCCGCGAACCCGATGGCAGCAAGATGACGGAAAGCCACTGCGAGCGCCTGCTCGCTGGAGAGGTCGACGCCGATCGGCGGAACCACTGCGGCGCCCACGCCTGCAGGCCGCCGCGCCGAGCGTCACGAGCGTTCATCACTGACCTCCGTCCTGGCCCGAATATCTTCTCGGAGAGAGCCTTTGGCGATCTTTCCGCCAGAGGATCGAGGTAGCTCCTCGACCACGATGAGCCGTTCGGGCAGCAGCTCTTTGGACACCCCCGCCGCCAGCAAATGCTGGACGAGTTCGGGTAGCTCGAGCATCTGAGAGTCAACGAGTTCGGTGTAGAGGCAGACCTTTTCGCCGAAGATCGGATCAGGCATCGCCACCGCTGCCGCGACTGCGACCGCAGGATGGGTGGTGGCGGCGTCCTCGACTTGGGCGGCGCTGATGTTCTTGCCACCGCGCACGATGAAGTCGGACGTTCGGCCGGTGACAGTCAGATAACCGTCACCGTCGATCTCACAGATATCGCCCATCCGCATCCACCCGTCGCGGGTGAACAGTTGATCGTGGTCGGCGCCGTCGAGGTAGCCCAAACTGGTCGCCGGACCTCGGCACGCGGGCTGACCCCGTCCCATCTCGGTGACGTCCTGCTCGCCGTCGAAAAGACGAACCGACATCTCGGGAACGATCCGGCCTGCCGTCCGCAACCGGTGTTGTTGTGAGTCGTTCAACGTGGTGGCGCTGAGTATGCCGGTCTCGTTTGAGCCGTAGAACTGCAGAATCTTTGCGCCGCTGAGCGTCTCGAACTCCGTTGCGGGACGATACGGCAGTGCTTCACCGCCGGTGAAGACGACCCGCAGCGAACTCAGGTCGGACTCACGGGAGGCGCGGTCGGCCATCAGCATGGTCAATTGCGTACTCACACAGCACAACACAGTGACCTGATGCGCAGCTATCGCTTCACACGTCGCCCTGGGGCTGAACCGCTCCTGAACCACTGCGGTCGCGCCCAGATAGATGGGGGTGGTGTGGCTCGTCCAAAGTCCGAAGCCGAAGGGGGTCGGGATGACGGGGAGGACAACGTCGTCTGCTGTCAGGTGCCCGTTGGCGACGGCCTTCTGATGAAAGTAATACCAACGATTCTGGGTGTGCACGACGCACTTGGGTGACCCCGTCGTTCCCGACGTCGAATTGATCAAGAACACCTCGTCCGGACCGAGTTGACGTCCGGATCTCAACCGCGTGGCAACGGCCTCGACGTTTAGATGCAGCCTGCCATCGGCGTGACTCAACTGCAGAACCGGCACCGCGAATTCGGTCACGGTCGCTGCGGCCTGAGTGGCGGCGTCGCTGCGCTGGAGATCGCTGATGAGCATCGTCGACCGCGAACCGTGCAATATCGCCGCGACCTCTCGGGCGCCGGCACGCGCGCCGACGCCGACGACCACGGCGCCGCACCGTTCGACCGCGACGAACAACACATGAATGGCGGCGGAGTCGCCGTGCCACACCGCAATCCGGTCACCGCGGATCACGCCGATGCCGGCCAGTTGCTCGGCGAGAGCCGTTGCTGCAATATCGAATTCGCGCCAGGTGAACGATCGGCCGGGATGGTCGATATAGGCCGCGCGGTCACGGCGATGCTCAGCGTTGCGATGTACCGCGTCCGACAACGTCACGTCTGACCACCAGCCGGCAGCGCGATAGCGGGCCGATTCCTTGTCAGTGAATGCCGGCGGGCCCGCGGTATCCAGGCTGCCGGCGCTCATCACCCGATGATATGACCAAACGCTCGCCCGCCGGCAAACGTGCGACGGCGGCCGTCCGGTACTGGCTCACAACCTGCCAGTGCCTTGCGCCACCAGCGCGAGCCCGATCAACGACAACATGGCGGCCAGGACCTGCTGACGGCGAGCCCGGACCCAGTCGTGCAGCAGTCGCAGGACAGCTTGCGTCTTGGTGGGCGTGACCAGGTTGCTGATCAGGACGATCTCGACAACGGCAAGGGTCTCGACGACGAAAGCCACAGCGGCGGTGATCTGGATGCCGATCCCGACTCCCGAAGTCAGGATCGTGGTCAACGCGAACAAAACCAACGACGGGTTCGGCCCGGCCCAGAAGCCGATCACGAACGCAACCCACAGGGCCCCGCTCTCCCACGCATCTTGGGCGCGACCGAGCAAACGCCGCGCGCCGGATCGAGATGCGCCCTCTGTCGGGGCCGGGCTGTCGGTGTCGCGGGTCAACAGCCGCGAGACCGGGTTCGATGCGTCGTTTCCCGCGACACGCGTTGACGAGACACCGGCCCCCACCGGCGCCGGTGTGCGTCGACGCGCCCACACCCGTACCGCCAGCAGCGCGGCGACCGACAGGACGAGTGCACCCATGACGATTTCCGCATGCCGCACGGCGGAACTCGCCCTCGTGGCCGGGTTCGCCAGGTCGTGCACAAACGACGAAAACGTCGGCGTGAAATGCAGCACCAGGATCGGGACCAGCAGCAAGACAGTGCTGGCCAGCACACAACCGACCCAGTAGACGAGCAGATTCTGCGCGGGCCGCGGCCGGGAGACGAGGAGAAGATTCACGCCGAGACGCACTGGGTCGAGCGCTATCGGAAGCGCCAACACCACCACCGAACTCCACATCAGCGTTACCCCGTCGCGCCGGGTGTCCTAGGAATCCAACCGGGCGAACTGCCCGTGTCGGTACTGCTCGACACATGCCGCGCGCCGGACCTTGCCGCTGGTCGTGATCGGTATCGAACCGGGCAGTACCAGAACCAGATCCGAGATACTGAGGCCATGCGCGGCGAATGTCGCCGACGCCACTTCGCGACTCACGGCCTCGAAGTTCGCCAGCACTTCTGCCGGGGATTCCCCCCGCTTCTTCAATTCGATGATGGTGACGAGTTTCTCGGTGTGTCCGTCCGCGACCGAGATCGCCGCGACCCGGCTCCTGGTTATCTCTTGGATCGTCGCCTCGATGTCGTCAGGCGCGTGGTTTCGGCCGTACAGGATCAGGAGGTCCTTGATGCGGCCGACGATGAACAACTCTCCTTCGCAGAGGAAGCCGAGGTCTCCGGTGCGCAGCCATGGTCGTTCCGGCGTTCCACTCGACGGCGTGGTAAGCACGCCTCCGAAGGTGCGCTCGCTCTCTTGCGGTTTGGACCAATAGCCCGAAGCAACGTTGTCACCGTGCACCCACACCTCCCCCGTCGTTCCCGCGGGGCATTCAATGCTGGTGTCGGGATCGACGATTCGTACCATCGGCGACCGCGGAACCCCGTAGCTGACCAGCGCCGTACCGCCGCTGCGGGACCGCACGGCCTGGCCGCTGGGAAGCTTGGCGGCGTCGAAGTGGACGATCCGCGGCGGTTGAGCAGGTGTGCGGGTCGCCACGTACACGGTGGCTTCGGCCAGACCGTAGGAGGGGCGAATCACGTTGTCGCGGAAGCCGAAACGGGCGAAGCGCTCGGTGAACCGGCGCAGCGTCGCGGGCTGCACCCGCTCGGCGCCGTTCTGCAGGATCAGGACATCGTGCAGATCGAGCCCGGCCATGTCCTCATCGGATGTTTTCCGTGCTGCCAAGTCGAATGCGAAGTTCGGCGCCGAAGAGAACACCCGGCCGTTACCGGCCAGTAGTTGCATCCAGCGAGCCGGCCGCTGCAAAAACGCCACTGGACTTATCGAAACGCCGCGGACTCCGGCCAGGATCGGTGCGCAGATTCCCAGGATCAAACCCAGGTCGTGATAAAACGGTAGCCACGACACGGTCGTCGTCTGCGGCGGAGCAACCTTGCCGTAGTCGAGGAAATAGTCGGCCATGATCTGCTGGAAATTCGCCAGCAGATTCCTATGCGAGATCATCACCCCGGCAGGCTGGCGCGTCGACCCGGACGTGTACTGCAGATACGCGATGCTGTTGCCGTCGATGTCATCAGGGTCGGGCGTCGCCGATCCGCGCTGCGGTTCGCGGTCGAGCGAGTCGACGTCGATCAGGGTTGGACCGGCAGACCCGGCCGGCAACCCGAGTTGCGCGGCGATGGTGGCCGCCGCCGAAGAGTTGGTCAGGATGGCGGCGGGCGAGGTGTCGCGCAGCACCAGACCGACCCGGTCGTCGCCGGCGCCGGCCAGCGGAACCGCGATGAGCCCCGCCTGCAGCGTGCCGAGAAACGCGACGATGTAATCCAGGCCCTGAGGAGCGAGGATGAGAGCGCGATCACCGATGGACCCGTACCGACGGAGCTCTTGAGCGACCCTCGATGCTCGTTTGTACAGCTGTGACCAGGTGAGCGACTCGGCGACACCGTCCCAGTCCCGGTCGTATTCGACGAACGTCAGCGCTACGTCGTCTGGCTGCAGGCTGGCACGCTCGCGCAGTACAGCCGGAAGAGATGTCCCGGTCACCGGCGCCAGATTACCGCGGGCTCGACGGCCTGCGCCTGGACGGGTAAGCATGTCCGTGTCGGGTACCGCCGCGGGAGGGCGACGGTGATCATGGGGGAGCTTTATGGTCGACTTTGGTGTGATCGAAAACAAGAACGGCTTCGACGGTTCTGCGTCTGACGACGCCTCGTCGACGGTGGGCGCCGCACCCGTCGCGCCGGTGGCCGTCATCGGCATGGCGTGCCGGCTTCCCGGGGGGATCGACTCACCGGAGCTGCTGTGGGAAGCATTGGTGCGCGGCGATGACCTGATCACCGAGGTTCCACCCGACCGCTGGAGCATCGACGACCACTACGATCCCGAGCCCGGGATACAAGGTCGGTCGGTGAGCAAGTGGGGCGCGTTCCTCGACGACGTCGCCGGCTTCGACGCCGAGTTCTTCGGCATCAATTCGCGCGAGGCGTCCTCGCTGGACCCCCAACAGCGCATGCTGCTGGAAACCTCCTGGGAGGCCGTCGAGCACGCCGGCTTGACCCCGCAATCCGTCATCGACTCGCTTACCGGCGTCTTCGTGGGCCTGACGCACTACGACTACCAGATGGTGTCCGCGCAATCCTCGGAGATGGAGGGACCGTACGGCTTCCAAGGCAACGGCTTCAGTATGGCGTCGGGACGGATCGCCTATGCGCTGCGAGTGCATGGGCCCGCCGTCACTGTCGATACCGCATGTTCGTCCGGTCTGTTCGCTGTGCACTTGGCTTGCCGCAGCCTCAACGACGGCGAAAGCGACCTCGCCCTGGCGGGCGGCGCGTGCGTGATGTTGGATCCGCGCAAGTTCGCGGCGGCCTCGGCGCAAGGGATGCTGTCGCCCACGGGCCGCTGCCATTCGTTCGATGCGGCGGCGGATGGATTCGTGTCGGGTGAAGGCGCCGCGGTGGTTCTGCTCAAGCGTCTGCCCGACGCCCTTCGCGACGGCGACCGGGTCTTGGCCGTGATCCGGGGCACCGCCGCGAATCAGGACGGCCGTACCGTGCACATCGGGACGCCCTCGCAGCAGGCGCAGAGTGCGGTCTACCGCAAAGCGCTGGCAGCCGGGGGCGTCGATCCGGGGACGGTCGGCATGGTCGAAGCCCACGGCACCGGCACGCCGGTCGGTGATCCCATCGAATTCGCCAGCCTCGCCGAGGTTTACGGCATCGACGGCCCCTGTGCGCTCACGTCGTCGAAGACGAATTTCGGCCACACCCAGTCAGCAGCCGGAGTGCTCGGACTGATGAAAGCCGTTCTTGCGCTGCAGCATGACCTGGTTCCCCGAAATCTGCATTTCACCCGCCTGGCCGACGAACTCGCCAGCATCGACACCAAGCTGTTCGTGCCGCAAGAGCAAGTCCCCTGGGCCACTAACGGCAACCACCCCCGGCGCGCAGCTGTGTCGTCGTACGGCCTTTCCGGGACCAACGTGCACGGTGTGCTGGAGCAATTACCCGTCCCCACCGAACTCGTTGCGCGGCAAGATCTTTCAGTTGACTCGGGGACGGCGGCGCCGTGGTTGTTCCCGCTGTCGTCGACCTCGCCGGACGAACTGCGTCGCAGTGCCGGCCGGCTGGCCGACTGGGTGCTCGCCCATGATGAGATCGCGTTGACGGATCTTGCCTACACCCTGGCGCGTCGGCGGGCGCACCGGTCGGTACGCACCGCCGTCATAGCCGGTGACCAGGCGGAGCTTGTCGAGGCGCTGCGGACGGTCGCCGAGGGCGACGACCCGTACGGGCCTGCGCTCGGTCGCGACGACAGGGGGCCGGTGTGGGTGTTCTCCGGCCAGGGTTCGCAGTGGTCGGCGATGGGTGCCCAGCTGCTGGCCGACGAACCGGTGTTCGCCGCGACCGTCGCCCGAGCCGAGCCGGTGATCCTTCACGAGTGTGGCTTCTCGGTGACCGATGCGATGTCGGCGCCGGAGGTGGTGACCGGCCAGGACCGCATTCAACCGACACTGTTCACCATGCAGGTCGCCCTGGCCGCGACGATGAGGGCCTACGGTGTGCGCCCGGGCGCGGTCATCGGCCACTCCGTCGGGGAGGCCGCGGCCGCTGTGGTCGCGGGAGCGCTCACGTTGGAGGACGGACTGCGCGTGGTTTGCCGCCGCTCGCAGCTGATGTCGCGCGTCGCCGGTGCCGGTGCCACCGCATCGGTACAGCTGCCCGCGCAGCAGGTGCTCTCCGAACTGGCGGTTCGCGGGACCAACGACGTCGTGGTGGCGGTCGTGGCATCGCCGGAATCGACCGTCATCGCCGGCGCGGCATCGGCAGTTCGCGAGCTGGTGGAGGCCTGGGGACAGCGTGACGTGATGGCGCGCGAGATCCCCACCGACGTGGCGTTTCATTCGCCGGAGGTCGATCCGATCGTGGACGAGCTCGCCGCAGCGCTTTCCGAGCTCAAGCCGATGACCCCGGAGATTCCCTTCTACTCCGCGACGTTGTACGACCCGCGAGAGCAGCCGTCCTGCGACGGACGCTACTGGGCCAGCAACATGCGGCGCATGGTGCGATTCTCCGCGGCCGTCCGGACTGCCCTGGAAGACGGTTTTCGCGTTTTCGGCGAGCTGTCCCCCCACCCCCTACTCACGCACGCCGTCGAGCAGACCGGCCGCGGTCTCGACACTCCGCTCACCGCTCTGGCCGGGATGCGCCGTGGACAAGAACTACCGCACGGGCTGAGGGAATTCGTGGCCGATCTGCACAGCGCAGGCGCAGCCGTTGATTTTTCGCTGCTCTACCCGGATGGGCAGTTGTTGGATGCGCCGCTGCCGACCTGGACGCACCAGCGACCGTGGTTTGACCAGGACGGTCAACAGACTTCGGCGCGTGGTGGATACACCGTCTCAGCGCATCCGCTGCTGGGGCCGCCGGTACGCCTGCAAGAGGAACCGGAGCGCTACGTCTGGCAGGGCGAGGTCGGCACTGGTGCCCATCCCTGGCTGGCCGACCATCAGGTCCATAAGGTCGCCGTGCTGCCCGCAGCCGCCTATTGCGAAATGGCGCTGGCAGCGGCGCGCACCGTCGTCGGTGAAGAATCCGAAGTACGCGATATCCGGTTCGAGCAAGCCCTGCTGCTAGACGCGGAGACCATCGTCGGAGCGGTCGCGTCTGTTGAGACGCCCGGCGTCGTCAACTTCGCCGTCGACACCAACCGGCAGGGCGACCAGCTACGACATGCCACCGCCGAACTGCACGCGACCCAGGACGATCAACCGCCTGCGCGTGACACCGACGCCCTCCTGGCAGCCCACCCGCGCCGTGAGGACGGTGCCGAGGTGCGAAACCGGCTTAGACGAGAACGGTATTGACTACGGTCCGGCATTCAGCGGTTTGGCTGCGGTGCACACCGGCGAGCACCCGACCGCCACGGTGCTAGCCGAGCTGGCGCTGAATGGCCCGATCCGTGCGCACCAGGCCGAATACAGCGTGCACCCGGCACTGCTGGATGCATGTTTCCAATCCGTCGCGGCGCACCCGGACGTCCAAGCCGTCAGCAAGGGCGTACTAGCGTTGCCCGTCGGTATTCGGCGCCTTCGCGTTTACAGCTCCGCACGTAATGCCCGCTACTGCCACGCGCGGATCATCAGCTTGGATGCCACCGGTTTGGAAACCGACATCGACGTGCTCGACCAACATGGAGCCGTTCTGGTCGTGGTGCAGGGCCTGCGATTGGCCACTGGGACGTCGGAGAGCGGCCACAAAGATCGGGTGCTCGCCGAGCGACTACTGACCGTGGAGTGGCGAGCGCGGCCGTTGCCTGAGCTTCCCCGTATCGATGCGGGATCCTGGCTGGTCGTCAGCTGCACTCCCGCCGATGCGCTGGCCACCAGATTGAGCGAGGCCTTGGGCGGTCTCGGCGCGCACTGCACCGCCGTGTACTGGCCCTCCGGAACCGACGGTCCTTCGGGCGCAGAAGAATTCACACAGCACCTGCGTGGCGGTGATTTCGCCGGTGTGGTGGTCGTGACCGGACCGGACAGCGGCACGGCAGGTGAGCACAGTGCGCTTCGTGGTAGGGAGCAGGTGGCTCATCTGGTGCGAATCGCTCGCGCTCTATCAGAGATCTCCGGCGAGCCGCCTCGTCTGTATGTGGTGACGCGGGCGGCGCAGAGCGTACTGGCCGGCGAGCAGCCCAACCTCGAGCAAGCCGGACTGCGGGGCCTGATCCGGGTGATCGGCAATGAGCATCCGCAACTGGGCGCAAGCCACATCGATATCGATGAGGACGAGGAGGCCGACGAACAGCTGGCGCGGCAACTGCTCGTCGGATCGGACGAGGACGAGACCGCTTGGCGGGAAGGACTGTGGTACACCGCGCGGTTGTACCCCGCCCCGCTGCGTCCCGAGGAGCGGCGCACCACGATAGCCGACCCCGCGCACGACGGAATGCGTCTACAGGTGCGCACACCCGGTGACTTGGAGTCGCTGGAACTCGTTGCTTGCGAGCGCGTTTCACCCGGATCCGGTGAGATCGAGGTTGCGGTCACCGCGTCGAGTATCAACTTTGCCGACGTGCTGGTCGCGTTCGGCCGCTATCCCGCGTTCGAGGGGCGCCTGCCGCAGTTGGGTGCTGACTTCGCCGGGGTGGTGACGGCGGTGGGCCCAGATGTGGCTGACCACCAGGTCGGCGATCATGTCGGCGGCCTATCCGCCGACGGTTGCTGGGGCACCTTCCTCACCTGCGACGCGCGCCGCGCCGTCACGGTGCCGGCTGGACTCTCCGACCATCACGCGGCGGCGGTGACCACTGCGCACGCCACCGCTTATTACGGCCTGCACACGTTGGCCCGTATCGAGGCCGGCGACAAGGTGCTGATCCACTCTGCGACCGGCGGGGTGGGACAGGCCGCGATCGACATCGCCCGCGCTGCGGGTGCCGAGATCTTTGCCACCGCGGGTAGTCAGCAGCGTCGAGACCTGCTGCGCGACATGGGTATCGAGCACATATACGACTCGCGAAGCCTGGAGTTCGCCACCCTGATTCGCGATGACACCGACGGCTACGGCGTCGACATCGTGCTCAACTCGGTCACCGGCGCCGCCCAGCGGGCCAGCCTCGAATTACTGGCGTTCGGCGGGCGGTTCGTCGAGATCGGCAAACGCGACATCTACGCCGACACCCGGTTGGGCCTTTTCCCTTTTGGCGCAACCTGACGTTTCACGCCGTCGACCTCGGCCTACTGGCGCTCTACCATCCGGATCGGTTCCGGGGTCTGCTGGCCGAGGTGTACCGGCTCACCGCGGAACGCTCGCTGCCGTTGCCGCATTGCAGCCGATACCCGCTTGTCGACGCCGTCGACGGCGTCCGGATGATGAGCCGCGCGGAGCACACTGGCAAATTGGTGCTCGACGTCCGGCGCACCGGGCGACCCCGGATCGTCGTGCCGCCGTCGCAGGCCCGGGTATTCCGACCGGACGGCGCCTACATCGTCACCGGCGGACTTGGTGGCCTGGGCCTGTTCCTGGCGGAAAAGATGGCGAACGGCGGCTGCGGGCGCATCGTGTTGTCCTCCCGCTCGCAGCCGACGCCGGAGGCGGCCGAGACGATCGAAGCTATCCGCTCGGCCGGCGCCGATGTCGTGGTGGAGTGCGGTGACATCGCCGACCCGGACAGCGCACGGCGGTTGGTGGCCACGGCGACGGCGACCGGGCTCGAGGTACGCGGCGTGCTGCATGCGGCGGCCGTGATCGAAGACGCGACGCTGGCCAACATCACCGATGAGATCATCGAACGTGACTGGGCGCCAAAGGTATACGGTGCGTGGAACCTGCATGAAGCCTTATCGGAACAGCCGCTGGACTGGTTCTGCTCGTTCTCGTCGGTGGCCGCGCTGGTGGGTTCGCCCGGACAAGGGGCTTACGCTGCCGCGAACAGTTGGCTGGACGCCTTCGCCCAGTGGCGTCGCGCTCAAGGCCTGCCGGCCACCACGATCGCGTGGGGCGCCTGGACCCAGATCGGACGCGGCACCGCCTTGGCCGAAGGCGCCGGCATCGCTATCTCGCCGAACGAAGGCGCGTACGCATTCGAGGCGCTGCTGCGTCACGACCGCGCCTACAGTGGCTACGCCCCCCTCGCAGGTACGCCGTGGTTAATCGCATTCGCCCAGCGACCCTTCGCCGAAGCGTTCCGGGTAACCCGGCAAGATGGCTTGGGCGCAAGCAGGCTTCGTGCCGAACTCGACGAGCTGCCCCTCGACGAGTGGCCGCTTCGGATTCGGCGAATGATCTCCGAACAGGTCAGTGTGATCCTGCGTCGCAGCATCGATCCGGATAGGCCGCTACCTGAATGCGGCATCGACTCGTTGGGTGCCCTCGAGCTCGGCACTCGGATCGAGGCCGAAACGGGAATTCGCGTCACGGCGACCGATGTCACCACCATTCGCGGCTTGGCGGACATGCTATGTGAGAAGCTCGCTCCAGCCGAAATCACTTGAGGCGACAACGGATTCGCAATACCCGTCGGGTTATGGTTGGCGCAGCCACTTCTTCCGGAAGGACGCCGTCCCGCGCCAGGCGGTGCGATCCCTGACGGCCGTGGGTACAAGTCGACCGACTGCGGCTCGCATAGGTGTACGCCGCTTCGATCGAGGCTTGCGTGCACGGCGCTTCGGTCGCCAGCCCGACGGCCACCAGTTGGCCTCGCCGACCAAAACCGCCAGCGCCGGCACCGTGATGGTGCGCACAATGAACGTGTCCACCAGCAATCCGATGCCGATGACAAAGCCGGCTTGCACCATGGACGTGATGCTGCTGAACAACATTGCGAACATCGGCGCGGCGAAGATGATTCCTGCCGAGGTGATGACAGCACCGGTCGATCCAACCGTGCGGATGACACCCGATCGGATCCCAAGTGGTGATTCGTC
Source organism: uncultured Actinomycetota bacterium (assembly GCA_963834615.1). Taxonomy (GTDB): domain Bacteria; phylum Actinomycetota; class Actinomycetes; order Mycobacteriales; family Mycobacteriaceae; genus Mycobacterium. The sequence continues at coordinate 91,499 of CAWICO010000009.1, read as the reverse complement.
CCGAATCCGGGATATCAACAGCATGTTGTAATCGGCGCCCACAGCGACCAGCACGATGAATGCCATCCCCGGCATGCTCGCCGCCATCGACTCGTGGCCGATGAACTGTAGCGCGATCACCGCTACCCCCAGCGATGAGAGATACGAAAGGATCACTGTGCCAACGAGATACAGTGGTGCGACGACTGCCCGCAGCAGCAGCACCAGGATCAGGAACACGACGGCGACGGTCGTCAGGACGATAAACCGCAAATCGTGGTTGTAGTAGTCGCGCAGTTCGCTGTAATAGGGCGTCAGGCCCGTCATCGATATCGATGCGTCGGCGAGCGCGGTGTTGGCCTGTGCGCTGCGGGCGGTGGCCTCTATCGACTTGACCTGATCCATCGCTGTGGTGTCGTACGGTGACAGCTTGGACTGCACCAGGTAGCGCGCCGCGTGCCCATCTGGTGAGGTGAATACCGCAGCGAGATCTTTGAATTGGTCGTTGCTCAGTATCTCCGGTGAGAAGTAGAAGCCTGCCGCTCCCGGCTGCGACGCGTTGAGCTTCATCGCCAGCAAGAAGGCCGAGGCGCGCGACAGGCCTTCGCCCAGCTGTTTGGTTTGATCATCGAGTTCGCGCACGCCGTCGGCAATCCGTCGGCTGCCGTCGGCCAGGGCGTTGGCGCCGTCTTCCAGGGACGCCACGCTCTGCTGTAGGCCGCCGGAGTTGTTGGCGCCGCCCTGGTTGTTGAGACCCAGTGTGCGAATGGATTTCACGGCGGCGTCCAACGACGGCTGCAGTTTGTGCAGAGCGTCGGAAAGGCGTTGCAACTGGTCCCGTTGCTTGGTGCATTTCTGGTCGGTGTCACACCCCGGGTCGTCCTTCACCCCATTCAGCGCCGAATCGGCTTGGTCGACAATGTCGTCGAAGCTCCCGATGTTCGGCTGGATCGAGTCGCCGGCGGCGCGCTCGCTGGCAAGCACCTTGTCGACATCCTGCAAGGCCCGCGAAGCTCCGAGCTGGCTTCGCAGGCCGGAAATGGTCTTGCTCAGACCGTCGAGCACCCCGGTCGCTTTAGTCAGCTGACCGCGCACCGTGGCCAGACTGTCGGCGAGTTGACCTGCGCCACCGGTTAATTGCGCGCGTGCGTCGGTGCTGGCGGCGATCTTCGATGAGGCGTCCGCCAACTTGCCGCCGATTTCGCCGGCCTGATAGCTCAGTGTCGCCTGTTCCAGTGGCGCGCCCGTCGGCCGGGTAACTCCGCGCACCGCTGCGATATCAGGCAACTCGCTGACCCGCTGCGCCATCTGCTCGAGATCCGCCAGGCCCTTGCTGGTCCGCAAGTCGTGCGGAGATTGGATCAAGATGTACTGCGGCGCGGTGACACTGGCCGGGAAGTGGCGTTCGACCGCGGCGAAGCCGATGTTGCTTTCGGCGGATGGCGGCAGCGTCGTGCGCGCGTCGTAGCTGGTGTGCAACGCGGCAACGCAACCCGCGAGCGCGAGCAGCACGACCAAGCTGCCGGCGAGATACGCAACCGGGCGGCGCACGATGTTGATACCGGAGCGTCGCCAGAACCGGCCGGTCAGATCGCGTCTGGGCGCCACCCAACCACGCCGGCCGCCAATCACCAGCATCGCCGGCAACAGCGTGATCGCGGCCAGGAAGGCCACGGCTATCGAGGCAGCCAGGGCCGGTCCGGTGTTGGAAAAGATCGTCAGGGTGGTGAAACTCATGCACAAGAATGTGATCGCGACGGTCGCCGCGGAGGCGGCGATCACCTTGCCGATGCCCGTCATTGCGCGTGCGACGGCCTGGTCGGATTCCATACCCTGCCGGACGTGTTCGTGATATCGGCTGATGAGGAACACGGCGTAGTCGACGCCGGCGCCGATGAGCATCGCGGTCATGAACACCAGCGTCTGCTGCGAGATACCCAGACCCAACCCCGCCAGCCCGGCGACCACCTGTTGCGCCGCCAACTGTGATAATCCGATGGTCAACAGCGGCAACAGAATGGTGACCGGATTGCGGTACACCACAATGAGAATCAGCAACACCATCAGCAGAGTCGCGCTCTCGACGACTCGCAGATCGCGTTGTCCGAGAGTGCTCAGTTCGGAGACGGTGGCCGTCAGTCCCGTCATGTGCACGGTGAGCGCCGACCCGTTGACCGTCCGCTTGACGATGTCCACGACCCGGGCGTAGGCCGCGTTGGAGTCTGGCGAACCCAGTTCGCCGGCCACGCCGACCGGAACGAACCAGGCTTGGTTGTCTTTGCTCGTCACCACTTGACGCAGCGGCGGTTGGGCGATGAAGTCCTGCAGCATGACGACATCGCGTTTGTCACGGTGCAACTTGTCCACCAGCGTGCGGTAGACGTCCTCATCAGCCCTGCTGAGACCGTGGTCGTCGGTGAGCACCACCAGCGCGATGTTCTGAATTCCCGGTTCGTGGAAGGCTTTGGTCATCTGGCGGGTGGCCGCCGTCACCGCCGAGTTACTCGGTAGGACTTCCTGATTGCTGGCGTCGCGGGCCAACTTCCCCAACGGCGTGATCGTCACCGACAGCACTGCGACCAGCACCAGCCAGCAGCCGATGACCAGCCACGGCCAGCGCACCACCACCCGTGCCAGTTGCTGGAAGATGCCGATGACCGACAACCTCACCCTGAGGTTGCGGCGTAGTACTCCGGACAACCCGGACGGCCAGTTCAAGTTCACATCGTCTCACGGACCAGCAGGTCGCTGAGCTGTCGGCCGGTCATGCCGTGCTTGCAGGTGCTGACTCAACATGCTCACTGTCGGAGCCTCGAACACCGTCGTCACCGAGAGCTTGTATGCCAGGCGGGCATTGACGGAGGTGACCAGGCGCATCGCGCTGATGCTGTCGCCGCCGAGGTCGAAGAAAGAGTCGTCGACTCCGATCCGTTCGGCACCCAGGACGTGCGCATAGATGCCCGCCAGGACTTCTTCGACCGCACTGCCGGGGGCGCGATACTCACCGGCGGTGTGTTCGGGCGCGGGTAGGGCGCGGTAGTCGAGTTTACCGTTGGCGGTCAACGGCATCTCGGGCAGCGCGATGATCGCGGTCGGGATCATGTAGGTGGGTAGCTGGGCGGCGAGGCGAGTGCGTAGCTGGACAGGATCGGCAGGGCCGGTGACATAGCCGACGAGGCGTTTGCCGCCGGAACGGTCTTCGCGGGCCACCACGATCGCCCGGTCGACGTCGTCGAATGTGGCCAGTGCTGTTTGAATTTCGCCGAGCTCGACACGGTAGCCACGGATCTTCACCTGTTCGTCGACGCGGCCCAGGTAGTGCAGCTGCCCGTCCGGGTCCCACCGCACCAGGTCTCCGGTGCGATACATCCGCGTCCCCGCTGCGTCGGGGAAGGGGCAGGCCACAAATCGCGATGCGGTCAGCCCGGCCCGGCGCGTATAGCCGACCGCGAGACCGGCTCCGGCCACGTACAACTCCCCGGCGACCCCGAGCGGTACCGGCCGCAACCAGGCATCGAGGACGAACAACGAGGCCCCGGCCACCGGAGCGCCGATCGGCACCACCGCCGAGCCTGGCGACAGCGGTGCGCTGATCGCCACACACATGGTCGTCTCGGTGGGGCCGTAGGCGTTGATCATTACTCGTCCACGTGCCCAGCGGTCGACCACTTCTGCCGGACAGGCCTCCCCGACCACCACCAACGCCGTCGATTCCAGACCGTCGGCCGCCAACACGGCTGCCGCCGAAGGGGTTTGAGTCAGTACCGTCACCTGCTCGGACACCAGAACGGCGTGCAGATCATGCGGTGACCGGGCTATCTCGTCGCCGATGACCACCACGCGGCCTCCGCGCAGCAGCGCGCCGAAGATCTCCCACACCGAGACATCGAAGGCCAGTGAATGACTGTGACTCCACACCCCCGCGACGGGCAGACCGGCATCCAGCGAGCCCAACAACTGGGTCACGTTGCCATGCGTCAATGCCACGCCCTTGGGCACTCCGGTGGTGCCCGAGGTGTAGATCAGATACGCCATATCATCGGCGGACGGCCGGGTAGGCGGTGTGGTGTCGGGCTGCGCGCTGAGACCGGGATCGTCTGCATCGATGACCGTCACGTCGAATTCGTCGAGGCGGCCGGCGAATTCAGCGGCGGCGATGGCGGCGACCGGCGCGGCGTCGGACAACATGAATCCGATCCGCGCCGACGGCAGACCCGGGTCGATCGGTAAGTACGCCGCGCCGGTTTTGAGCACCGCAAGGATCGCCACTATCGCTTCCGCGGACCGCGAGAACAGCAGCGCCACAGTCTGTCCCGGCCCTGCGCCGTGGCCGGTCAGCAGATGCGCCAACCGGTTGGACGCCTCGTCGAGCTCGCGGTAGGTCAGCGTCCGGCCGTCGGCGCTGACCGCCACGGCTTCGGGAGCGAGGGCGAGCTGCTGAGCGAACAACCCCGGCACCGACACGATGCTCGAGGACCGGATCGATGCCTTGTGATTTCCGAACTCCGCCAGCCGAGCACGCTCAGACTCGTCGAGCAGATCCACTGATGACAACGCCCGGCCCGCATCCGCCGTCATAGCCGCCAGCACCCGGTCAAAGCGCTCGATCAGGGTGTCGATGCCGGGCGCGTCGAAGATGTCGGCGTCGTATTCGACGCGAAGGCCGAGCCGGTCACCCGACATGGCGGCTTGCATCGTCAACGGATAGTGGTTGTGTTCCCGCACATTGAGGTCGGTGATCGCCAGTTCCTGGGTGCCGACCAGCGCGCCGGCATCCAGCGGGTAGTTCTCGTAACCGAAGAGCGTGTCGAACAACTTGTCGTGTCCGGTGATCCGATGGATCTCGCTGAGCGCCAGGTGCTCGTGATCCAGCGTCGTGTGGTGCGCGTTGTGTAGTTGCTCCAACAGTTCCGTGGTGGTGGTCGTCGCGGTGAGGCGTGCGCGCACCGGGATCGTGTTGATCAACAAGCCCACCATCGACTCGGCGCCGACCAGGTCGGCCGACCGGCCCGAGACCGTGGTGCCGAATGCGACGTCCCGTTGGCCGGTCAGCCAGGTCAGCAGCTGCGCCCATGCGGCCTGAAGGACGGTGCTGACCGTGGTGTGGGCGTGTCGGGCCAACTCGCTGACCGCCAGCGTTGTCTCTGCCGATACCCGGAACGACGTCATCGCACGGCGCCCCACCGCCAACCTGTGCGGCGGTGCGACCAGCGTGGGGGCGTCGAACCCGTCGAGCACCTCCCGCCAGGCCGCGCGAGCGGCGTCCAGGTCGCGGCCGGCCAGCCAGGCGATGAACCTGCGGTAGGGCACGGCGGCGGGCAGGCGCTGGCCGGTGAAGCCGGCGAAGATCTCGCCCAGCAGCACTGGCAATGACCAGCCGTCCAGCACGACGTGATGAATCGTCATCACCAGCCGGTGCCGATCGTCTGCGGTGCGAATCAGCGCCACCCGGAAGGCCGGCTGATCGGCCAGGTCGTAGACCGCGGCGCGTTCGTCGGCGCACAAGCGCGCGATCTGCGCATCGGGCCCCACTCCGTTGCCGGCGCCGACCTCGACGTACCGCCACGCCACCGCGGGATCGGCAGGAATGATCTGCACCGGCTCGTCGAATTGTTCGCAGAAACGGGCCACCAGGTTCGGATGCCGGTCGACCATGCTCTGCACCGCGTCGCGCAGCCGGTGCTGGTCGAGTGGACCGCTCACGCTGATGTCGAGCTGCACCACGTAGAGGTCGTCCTCGCGGGCCTGCGCCGTGCTGGCATGGAAGAACAGGCCCTGCTGCAACGGCGTCAACGGCAGCAGGTCGGCCATCTGGTGCCGGTGCCCCAGCTCGTCGATCTGCTGCTGGCTCAACCGGGCCGGCACGACATCGGACGGGGTCAGCCCGCCCCCGCCGGCACGCACGTGCGCGCTGATGCCGGTGAGTGCCTCGAACCACAGCCGGCTCAACCGGGTGATCTGCGCCTCGTCGAGTGTGGAGCGGGCCCAGGTCCAATTGGCATGCAGCTGTGGGCCATCCGCGGTATCGACGGTGCCGGCGTTGAGGTCGACGGTGTGCATCAGCGGCATGGGGATCGCGGTGGCGGCCTCCGCGGCCGACGACCCGTCCCGGCTGATCTGCCACAGCTCGTCGGACACGTCGGCACCGGCGCCAAGCCGGCCCAGATAGTTGAAGCCGATTGTCGGGTCGGCGCCGTCGAGGGTGACATCGCCGTTGAGATAACGCAACAGGCCGTAGGTCAGCGGGTTCGGCAGAGCGCGAAGCTGTTCCTTGGCGTCTTTGATCGCCGCCCCGAGCGTCGCCTCGCCGGCCACCACCTGCGTCCAGGGCAGGTTCCCGACGTCCAGCGATACCGGGTACTTGGTGGTGAACCATCCGACGGTGCGGGACAGGTCCACATCGTCGGCCAGGTCCTCGTGGCGGCCGTGCCCCTCGACGTCGATACCGATCGGCACGCCACGGTTGTCCAGCAACTGCGCCCACGCCAACGCGAACGCGATCAGCAGGATGTCGTTGACCCCGGTGTGGAACGCCGACGGCACCTCGCCGAGCAGCGTGCGGGTGGTCTGCGCGTCCAATGACACCGACAGATGTCCAGCGGTGGCGAAAGTGTCGACTGCGGGCTGTACCGCAGGCAGCGCGGCCGGCGTCGCCGCCACCTGCCGCCAGGCGTCCGCCAGCTCTGCGACCTCGGGGCGGTGCGCGTGTTCGACCAGCAGCGACGCCCAACGCTGGAACGACGTCGGGGCGGTCGGCAGCTCGATCGGCGTGCCGGCGCGGTGCTGTGCCCAGCCGATGTTGAGGTCCTCCAACAGGATTCGCCACGACACCCCGTCGACGGCCAAGTGATGGACGATCAACACCAACTGGCCGCTCGCTTGCACCCACAGTGCGCTCAGCATCGTCCCTGCGGCCGGGTTCAGCCGTGACCGCGCCCGCACCACGGCGTCCTCGGACATCGTGTCCGTCGTGTGCAGGCACTCGGCCGCCTGCACCGATCCCGCCGCGGGCACCGTCATCGACCAGCCGCCGTCACCGGCCTCAGCGTCGACGCGCAACCGCAGCATGGCGTGGCGATCCAGTAGGGCCTGCAGCACCACCAGCACATCGGCGTCGGTGACGCCGGCGGGGGCCTGCACCACGACGGTCTGGTTGAACTGGTCCACCTGCCCGCCGCCGGCCTGGACCTCACGCAACCAGTTCATGATCGGAGTGGCGACCACGTCGCCGATACCTTCGTCGACGGGGCCGTCTGCGCCGTCGGTCACCGTCGCGACCCGGGCCAGCCGCGCCACCGTCTGTTCGACGAAGAGGTCACGCGTCCGCAGTGTCACACCGGCAGCCCGGGCGTGCGCGACCACCTGCATCGACGAAATGCTGTCGCCGCCGAGGTCGAAGAAGGAGTCGTCGACGCCGACCTGCTGCAGTCCGAGCACTTGCGCGTAAATGCCGGCCAGGATTTCCTCGAGGGGGCTGTCGGGGGCCCGGTAACGGTCGACGTCCTGGTATCCGGGTGCAGGCAGCGCGCGGGCGTTGAGCTTGCCGTTGGGTGTCAGCGGCAACTCGTGCAGCACGATCACCGCGGTCGGGACCATGTACACCGGCAGCCGGTCGAGCAGTCGGGTGCGTATCTCGGCCGGGTCGGCATCGCCGGTGATGTAGCCGACGAGCCGTTTGTCCCCGGGACGGTCTTCGCGGGCGATTACCGCTGCCTGCTCGACGCCGTCGAGTTCAACCAGGGCCGTGTGGATTTCGCCGAGCTCGATGCGGTAGCCGCGGATCTTGACCTGCTCGTCCGCGCGGCCCAGATACTGCAGCTGCCCGTCGCTGCCCCACCGCACCAGGTCGCCGGTGCGGTACATGCGTGTTGCGGGCGCCCCGGCCCTGACGAACGGACACGCCACGAACCGCGAGGCGGTCAGCGGTCCGCGACGCCAATAACCGGACGCCAATCCGGCCCCGGCCACATACAATTCGCCGACTACTCCGGGCGGGACCGGTCGCATCCACTCGTCGAGCACGAACAACGCCGCTCCCGGCACCGGCGAACCGATCGGCACCACACCCGTTCCCGGCATGAGCGGCGCGCTGACCGCCGCATATACCGTCGTTTCTGTCGGGCCGTAGGCGTTGATCATCACCCGTCCGGGCGCCCAACGGTCCACCAGCTCGGCCGGGCAGGCCTCACCGGCCACCACCAGCGCTGCTGACTCCAGCCCGTGCGAGTCCAACATGCCTGCCGCCGAGGGGGTTTGGCTGACAACATTGACTTGTTCAGCGACCAGCAAGGCGTGGAAATCTTCGGGTGAGCGCACCACCGAGTCGGGAATCACCACCAAGCGGCCACCGTGCAACAGCGCGCCGAAGATCTCCCACACCGAGACGTCGAAGCCGTAGGAATGCCACTGTGACCACACTCCCCCGCCCGGCAGGCCGGCATCCAGCGTCGACACCAGCTGCGTGACGTTGCCATGGCTTACAGCAACACCTTTGGGCACGCCGGTGGTGCCGGACGTGTAGATCAGGTAAGCCAGGTCGTCGGGTGCGGGCGCCGGCAGCGGTGCACCGGGCTGGGCATCGAGGGTGGAGGCGTCCATGTCGATGACCGGCAGGTCGAATTCGTCGAAGCGGTCGGACAGATCGGCGGTGGTGACGGCGACGACCGGGGCGGCGTCGTCGAGCATGAAGCCGATCCGCGCCGACGGCAGCGCCGGGTCGATCGGTAGGTAGGCAGCGCCGGACTTGAGTGCCGCAATCATCGCCACGACTGCCTCGGCGGACCGCGAAAATAGCAGTGCCACAATCTTTCCCGCCGCCGCGCCGCATCCGGCCAATTGCTGTGCCAACTGGTCGGAGACGTCGTCGAGCTGACGATAGGTCCACGACCGCCCGTCGCAGTTCAGCGCCACCGCGTCCGGTGTGCGCGCCACCTGGTCGGCGAACAACGCCGGAATCGACACCGGCGTGGCCGCCGCCGTCAACGCCGTCCGGTTGCCCAGTTCGGCCAAGCGGCCGTGCTCGGACTCGTCGAGCAGATCCAGTGCCGACAACCGCAGGCCAGGATCGGTCGTGAGCGCCAACAGAATTCGCTCCAGGCGCCCGACCAGTGTCTGGACGCTGCCGGCGTCGAACACATCGGTGCGGAACTCCACCTGCCCACCGATCCCGTCGGGCGCGCCGGCTTCGGTCCAGCGCTCGGCGAGGGAGAACGTCATGTCCATCCGGGCGGTCTGGGTGTCCAGCGGTATCGACGTGACCTCGAGGCCCGGCAACCCCAGACCGAGGGCGGGATCGCCGTGGCCGGCGAAGTTCTGCCAGGCCAGCATCACCTGGACCAGCGGGTGATGCGTCAGGCTGCGCGCGGGGTTGAGTCGCTCGACCAGCACCTCGAACGGCACGTCTTGATGCTCGAAGGCCTCCAGGCTGCGTGCCCGGACCCGGTCCAGCAGTTCGGTGAAGCTGGGATCACCGGTCACGTCGACCCGCAGGATCAACGTGTTGACGAAGAAGCCGACCAGATCGTCGAGCGCGGAATCGCTGCGGCCGGCGATCGGGAAGCCCACGGCGACATCAGAACTCGCGCTGACCTTGGAAAGCAGCACCGACAGGGCGGCCTGCACCACCATGAAGCTGGTCGCGTTGTGCTCGCGCGCCACCCGGGCGACCTGCTGCTGCAGTTCGGCCGGCCACTGCACGTCCACCGTCGCGCCGCGGCCATCGGCAAGCTGCGGGTAGGGCCGGTCGGTGGGTAGCTGCAACCGCTCCGGCAGCCCCGCCAAGGCATCCTGCCAATAGGACAGCTGCGCGGCGATGCGGCTGTCGCTGTCGTTGAGACGGCCGAACTGTGCGCGCTGCCACAGCGTGTAGTCGACGTACTGCACCGCCAGCGGCGCCAGATCGGGCGCCTGCCCCGCGCACCGGTCGGCATAGGCCGTGGCCAGGTCGGCGGTCAACGGCCGCAGCGACCAGCCGTCTGCGGCGATGTGGTGCACCACGGCCACCAGCACGTGTTCGCCGTCGGCGACGTGAAAAAGCGTTGCCCGCAGCGGTATTTCGCTGGTCAGGTCAAACGTGTCGCGAGCAGCGGATCCGACGGCCTGCTCCAGTTGGTGCGCCGACCAGCCCAATGCGTCGACGACCTGCAGGCCGACCTCGGCTCGCGCCAACGGGAGCACCACCTGCTGCGGTGTTCCCTCTGGCGCGGCATACACCGTGCGCAGGATCTCGTGGCGACCCACCACATCGACCAGCGCCGCGCCCAGCGCGTCCAGATCGAGCGCACCGGTCAACCGCAGTGCCGCCGCCATGTTGTACACCGGTGACGGCCCGTGCAATTGGTCGAGGAACCACAGCCGGCTCTGGGCGAACGACAGCGGTACCACCACCGGTCGCGGACCGGCGACCAGCGGCTCGAACCCGCCCGCGCCGGTACTGATCCGCGGTGCCAGCAGCGCAACCGTCGGCGCCTCGAACACCGCACGCACCGAAAGCTCGGCGTCCAGCCCGCTGTTGACCGCGGCGACCAGTCGCATTGCCGAGATACTGTCGCCGCCGAGGTCGAAGAACGAGTCATCGACACCGACCTGCTCGACTCCGAGTACCTGACCATAGATGCCGGCCAGGATCTCCTCGACCGCGGTGGCCGGGGCACGGTATTCGCCGGCGGCGTATTCGGGTGCCGGCAGCGCGCGGGTATCGAGTTTGCCGTTGACCGTCATCGGCAGCGACGCCAACGTGACGACCGCCGCGGGCACCATGTGCGCCGGGAGTCGCTGCGCCAGCGCGGCGCGCGCCTCGGCCGGGTCGGCGTCGCCGGTGATGTAGCCGACGAGTCGTTTGTCGCCCGGGCGGTCTTCGCGGGCGATGACCGCGGCCTGCTCGACGCCGTCGAGTTCGGCCAGCGCTGTCTGGACTTCGCCGAGTTCGATGCGGTAGCCGCGGATCTTGACCTGCTCGTCGGCGCGACCCAGATAATGCAGCTGTCCGTCGTCGCCCCAGCGCACCAGGTCCCCGGTGCGATACATCCGCGATCCGGGCTCGCCGAACGGGCAGGGCACAAACCGGGACGCGGTCAGCCCGGCTCGGCGCACATACCCACACGTCACACCGCGACCGGCCACGTACAACTCACCGACCACCCCGACCGGCACCGGCCGTAACCAGCCGTCCAGCACAAACAATGCGGCCCCGGGCACCGCTGACCCGATGGGCGGGCCCGAGCGTCCAGATCCCGCGCTCAGCGGTGCACTCGTCGAGGCGAAGATCGTCGTTTCGGTGGGACCGTAGACGTTGATCATCACCCGCCCCGGGGCCCAGCGATCCACCAACTCGGGCGGGCAGGCTTCCGCGCCGATCAGCAAGGCTGTGGAACCCAGGCGCTGCGGCGACAACATCTGCACCGCTGAGGGAGTCTGGCTTATGACGGTGACCTTTTCGGCGGCAAGCAGGGCGTGGAAGTCCTCCGGTGAGCGCGCCACCGACTCCGGCACCACGACCAGCCGGCCGCCGTGTAACAGGGCACCCCAGATCTCCCATACCGAGAAGTCGAAGGCCAGGGAGTGACACTGCGCCCACACCTGACTCGGTCCCATCGGCAGCCCGACATCCAGCGAGTCGAACAACCGGGTGACGTTATGGTGGGTGGCGGCAACGCCTTTGGGGACCCCGGTGGTACCGGAGGTGTAGATGATGTGGGCGATGTCGTCGGCGGCCGGGGTCGCCAGCGCGGCGCCGACGGAGCTGTCGTCGATCGTCCCGATATCGACCACGACGAGGCCGTGCCCGTCGATCCGATGGGTCTGTCCGGTGGTCGTGACGGCGGCGACCGGTGCAGCGTCGGCGAGCATGAAGTCGATCCGCGTCGCCGGGAAGTCCGGATCGATCGGCAGGTAGGCGGCCCCGGTCTTGAGCACCGCGACGATCGCCACGATGGCGTCCGCGGAGCGCGAAAACAGCAGCGCCACAGATTGTCCAGGGCCGGCGCCGTGGCCGGCCAGCAGATGCGCCAGCTTGTCGGACTCCGCGTCCAGCTCCCGGTAGCTCAACGATCGCCCGTCGCCCACCAGCGCCACCGCGTCGGGCGTTCGCGCGACCTGCCCGGCGAACAGTGCGGTAAGCGACACCTTGCTCGTCGGCAGGGCCAGCATTGTCCGGTTGCCGATCTCGTCCACCCTGGCGTGCTCGCGCTCGTTTAACAGATCTGTCGACGACACCGGGCGCGCCGGATCGGCGGCCATCGTCGTCAGCACCCGCTCGAACCGCTCGATCAGCGCGTCGATGGCGGTCGCGTCGAAGACGCCGGTGTCGTATTCGATGCGCAGGCGTAGCTGTGCGCCCGGTTGGGCCTGCACGGTCAGCGGGTAGTGGGTGGATTCCTTGGTGGTGATGTCGGTGATGGCGAACTCGTGGTCGCCTTGCGGCACACCGGTTTCGATCGGGTAATTCTCGAAGGCGAAGAACGTGTCGAACAACGCCTCCTGGCCGATCGCACGGTGAATCTCGTTGAGCGCCAAGTGCTGGTGCTCGAGCGTGTCGTTGTAGGCGCCTTGTAGCTGCTCGAGCAGATCCGCGGTGGTGTTGGCCGCGGTGAGCTTCGCGCGTACCGGCACGGTGTTGATCAGCAGCCCCACCATCGACTCGGCGTCGGCCACGTCGGCCGGCCGGCCCGAGACCGTCGTGCCGAACGCGACATCGTGCTGGCCGGTCAGCGAGGACAGTAGCTGCGCCCAGGCGCCCTGCAATACAACATTGGCGGTGGTGCGGCACGAGCGTGCCAGTTCGCCGACAGCGCTGGTGATCTCGGCGGGCAGCTGGACCGTCTGCACGTGCCGTTCCCCTGGCTCCATCCGGTCCCGGGGGGCGACCAACGTCGGCGCGTCGAAACCGGCGAACACCTGCGTCCAGGCGGTGCGGGCGGCATCGCGGTCCCGGGTAGCCAGCCATGCGACGAAGCCGCGGTACGGCGCAGGCGGGGGTAGCCGTTGGTCGTAATAACCGGCGAAGATCTCGCCCAGCAGAATCGGCATCGACCAGCCGTCGAGCACGATGTGGTGATTGGTCAGCACCAGTCGGTGGCTGTCGACCCCGATGCGGATCAGCATGGCCCGGAAAGGCGGCTTATCGGCGAGCTCGCAGACCGCGGCGCGTTCGGCCGCGCACAGCCGTCGCATCTCCGTCTCGGCGTCGAGTTCACTCTGCGAGCTGAGATCAACGTAGCGCCAGGCTAGTTCGGGATCGGCCGGGATGATCTGCACCGGCTCATCGAACTGTCTGCTGAAGTGGGCCACCAGATTCGGATGCCGGGTGAGGACTGCGTGCACGGCGCCGAGCAGCCGCTCGGCGTCGAGTGCGCCGGTGACGCCGATGTTCAGTTGTCCCGCATACAGGTCGGTGTCGCCGGCCGCCGCGGTCTCGGCGTGGAAAAGCAGACCCTCCTGCACCGGGGTCAGCGGCAGAATGTCGGCGATCCGGTGTCGCAGTGCCAGCTCGTCGATGTGGTGCTGGCGCAGGCGGGCGGGTGCGATGTCCGACGGCGTCAGCCCGCCTCCACCGGCCTGCACATGTGTGCAGATTCCGGCCAGGGCGTCCGACCACAATTGAGTCAACAGGTCGATCTGGCTGTCATCGAGCGCCGAGCGGGCCCACGTCCAATTAGCGTGCAGCAGCGGACCGGCATCGGAGTCGATGGCGACGGCGTTGAGGTCCAACGTGTGCATCAGCGGCATGGGCACCGCGGCGGCGGCGCCGGTCATCGACAGACCTTCGTGGCTGGGAAGCCAACCGTCGCCGACATTTACGGCCCCGGCGCCGCCGAGTCGCCCGAAGTAGTTGAAACCGATGGTCGGGTCCGCCCCGGTCAGTTCGACATCCGGATTCAGATAGCGCAGCAGGCCGTAGGTGAGGCCGTCGGGCAGCGCGCGGAGCTGTTCTTTGGCGTCCTTGACGACGGCGCCCAGGGCCGCGTCGCCCGCGGAGACCTGCGCCCAGGGCAGCGTCCCGACATCGAGAACCACCGGATACTTGGTGGTGAACCATCCGACGGTGCGGGACAGATCGACGTCGGCGTGCAGCTGTTCCTGGCGTCCGTGTCCCTCGATGTCGATCCCGATCCGCGCCTGGCGATCGCCGCGATCGGCGAGGAACTCTTTGACCGCGATGGCCAACGCGATCAACAGGATGTCCTGCGTACCGGTGTGGAACGCCGCGGGCACCTCGGTCAGCAGCAAACGGGTGGTGTCCGCATCCAGCTCCGCCGACCGGTGTCCGGCCGTGGCATAGGTGTCCACTTCCGGCTGCACCGCCGGCAACGCGGCGGGGGTCGACGCCACGCGTCGCCAAGCGTCCGCATGCTGCAGGACGTCTGGATGCCGGGCGTGCTCGGTGAGTAGCGCCGACCACCGCTGCATCGATGTCCCGGCCGCGGGCAACTCGACCGGTGTCCCGCTCCGGTGCTGCGCCCAGGCAATGTTGAGGTCTTCCGACAGGATCCACCACGACACCGCATCGACGGCCAGGTGGTGAACGATCAGCACCAGCTGGCGGGCCGGAGCGACCCACAGCGCGCTGAGCATCACGCCCGCCGCCGGGTTCAACCGCGATCGAGCCGCGATCACTGCGTCGTCGGACACTGTGTCGACCGTATGCAGGCACGCGTGGGCATCGACCGACCCGGCCGCCGGCACCGTCAGCGACCAACCGCCCTCGGCATCGGGGTCGGTCTCGACGCGCAGTCGTAGCATGACGTGCCGGTCCAGCAGAGCCTGCAGTATCGCCGCAACGTCAGCCTCGGTGACGCCATCAGGGGCCTGCACCACCATCGTCTGGTTGAACTGGTCGATCGGGCCGCCGGCGCGTTCCACCTCCCGCAGCCAACGCATGATCGGCGTGGCCAGCAGATCGCCGACGCCGTCGTCGGATTCGTCGCCGGCGCGGGCCGTCGTGACCACCCGGGCGAGCCGGGCCACGGTCTGCTCGACGAACACGTCGCGCGGCCGGCAGGTCAGGCCCGCGGCGCGGGCCCGCGCCACCACCTGCATCGCCGAGATGCTGTCCCCACCAAGGTCGAAGAACGAGTCGTCGACCCCGGGGCGCTCGAGCCCGAGCACGTGGGCGTAGATGCCGGCCAGGGTTTCCTCGACCGCGTTTTCCGGGGCGCGGTAACGCTCGGCGTCCTGGTATTGCGGTGCCGGTAGCGCGCGGGTGTCGAGTTTGCCGTTGGGCGTCAACGGCAGTTCGGGGAGGACAACCACCGCGGTCGGCACCATGTAGGCCGGTAGTCGCTGCGCCAGCGCACTGCGCGCCTCGGCCGGGTCGGCGCTGCCGGTGATGTAGCCGACGAGGCGTTTGTCACCGGGGCGGTCTTCGCGGGCGATCACCGCGGCGTGCTCGACGCTGTCGAGTGCAACGAGCGCGCTGTGGATTTCGCCGAGTTCGATGCGGTAGCCGCGGATCTTGACCTGCTCGTCGGCGCGACCCAGATACTGCAGCTGACCGTCGGCGGCCCAGCGGACGAGGTCGCCGGTGCGATACATCCGCGATCCGGGCTCGCCGAACGGGCAGGGCACGAATCGCGACGCGGTCAAACCGGCCCGGCGCAGGTATCCGGTCGCGACCCCGGCTCCGGCGACGTACAACTCGCCGACCACCCCGGTCGGCACCGGTCGTAAACCCTTGTCCAGCACCAACAACGCCGCTCCCGGTACCGGCGCGCCGATCGGCACCACACCCGTTCCCGGGGTGAGTGGCGCACTGATCGCGGCGTAGACGGTGGCCTCGGTCGGGCCGTAGGCGTTGATCATCGCTCCCCCGGGTGCCCAGCGGTCCACCAACTCGGGCGGACAGGCCTCACCAGCGACCATCAACGTCGCCGACTCCAGCCCGTCCGGGGTCAACATCGCTGCCGCCGAGGGTGTCTGGCTCAACACAGTGACGTGTTCAGCGACCAGAAGAGCGTGAAAATCTTCGGGTGAGCGCGCTACGGACTCAGGTATGACTACCAGTCGCCCGCCGTGCAGCAGTGCACCGAAGATCTCGTATACCGAGACGTCGAACGACAGCGAGTGCCACTGGCTCCACACCGCGTCGGGCGCCGCGCCGATATCAATTGCGGTCAGCAATTGGGCGACGTTGCGGTGCGCGACGGCAACCCCCTTGGGGACGCCGGTGGTGCCCGACGTGTAGATCAGGTAAGCGAGGTCGTCGGGTGCCGGCGCCGGCAACGGGGTGTCGGGCTGATGAGCCACGGTCGGATCGTCGACGTCGATGACCGTGACGTCGAATTTGTTGAGCCGCGTGGCGAACTCGGCGGTAGTGACGGCGACGACGGGCGTGGCGTCGGAAAGCATGAAACCGATCCGCGCCGACGGTAGCGCCGGGTCGATCGGCAGGTACGCTGCGCCGGTCTTGAGTACCGCCACGATCCCCACAATGGCCTCGGCGGACCGGGAAAGCAGCAGCGCCACAGACTGTCCCGGACCGGCGCCGTGGTCGGCCAGCAGATGCGCCAGCTGGTTCGACGTCTGGTCCAGCTGCCGATAGGTCAGCGATCGGCCCTCGCACACCAGCGCCACCGCGTCTGGTGTGCGAGCGACCTGCGCGGCGAACAACGCCGGCACCGACGCCTCGCCCGGTGGCCGGGTCAACACCGCGTGGTTGCCAAGTTCATCGAGCCGGGCACGTTCGGCTTCGTCGAGCAGATCCAGCGATAGCAACCGCCGCTGCGGGTCAGCGGTGATCGCCACCAATATCCGTTGCAGTCGCTCGATCAGCGTCTCGATGCCGGCGGCGTCGAACACGTCGGTGCGGAATTCGACGACGCCGCCGATGCCGTCGGCCTCGCCGTCCTCGGCCCAGCGCTCAGACAACGAGAACACCAGATCCATTCGCGCCGAATGGGTGTCCATCGGCAGCGGGGTGGCCTCGAGGTCGCCCAGAGCCAGTCCGCTCGCCGGGTCGCCGGCCGCGTTTCCAGGCAGATTCTGCCAGGCCAACATCACCTGTATCAGCGGGTGATGCGTCAGGCTGCGGGCGGGGTTGAGTCGCTCGACGAGGACCTCGAAAGGCACATCCTGATGCTCGTAGGCGGCCAGGCTGCGTGCCCGTATTTGTGCAAGGAGTTCGGCGACCGTCGGATTCCCGTCGATCTCGACCCGCAGCACCAGCGTGTTGACGAAGAAGCCCACCAGCCCGTCGAGCGCGGGATCGCGTCGGCCGGCGATCGGAAAGCCAATGGCGACATCGGAACTGGCGCTGACCTTGGATAGCAGCACCGACAGGGCGGCTTGGACCACCATGAAACTGGTCGCATTATGTTCGCGCGCCACCCGGGCGACCTGCTGTTGCAGTTCGACTGGCCAGTCCAGCTCGACGGTTGCCCCGCGCTGATCGGCGACCAGCGGATAGGGACGATCGGTGGGGAGCTGCAGCCGCTCCGGCAGCCCTGCCAGAGCGCGCTCCCAGTAAGCCAGCTGCTCGCCGATGGCGCTGCCGCTGTCGTCCAGATCACCGAATTGCTCACGCTGCCATAGCGTGTAGTCGACGTACTGCACCGGCAGCGGCGCCCACGCGGGCTCCTGACCCGCGCACCGGCTGGCGTAAGCTGTACCCAGATCGGATATCAACGGGGTGATCGACCAGCCGTCGGCGGCGATGTGGTGAACCAGAGCGACCAGAATGTGCTCGTCGTTGGCAACCCGGAAAAGTGCTGTCCGCAAAGGTATTTCACTGGCCAGATCAAATGCGTAGCGTGCCGCCGCGCCGACGGCCTCATCCAGTCGACTGGTCGACCACGTGGTTGCGTCGACGACGTGCCACCCGAGTTCGGCCCGATCGGCAGGCACGATCACCTGCTGGGGAATCCCGTCCGGGGCGACGAACAGTGTGCGCAGGCTCTCGTGACGAGCCACCACATCGGCGAGTGCCGCACCGAACGCCTCGGTGTCCAGTTGCCCGCGCAGCCGTACTGCCGCCGAGATGTTGTACACCGGTGACGGACCTTGTAATTGGTCGACGAACCACAGCCGGTTCTGGGCGAACGAGAGCGGAATGACCGCCGGCCGGTCCACTGGCACCAGCTGTGCAAGCCGGCCCGTGCCGACACCGATACGGGGCGCGAGGCCGGCAATCGTGGGTGTCTCGAAGAGTGTCCGGACGGCCACTCCTGCGTGCAGGGTGGAGTTGATGGTGGCGATCAGGCGCATGGCGGAGATGCTGTCGCCGCCGAGGTCGAAGAAGGAGTCGTCGATGCCGACGGGACGCTGGGGGTCGACGCCCAAGACGTCGGTATAGATACCGGCCAGGATTTCCTGGATCGGGCTCTGCGGGGCGCGATACTCTCCCCCGCAGTAGTGCGGGTCCGGCAACGCGCGGATGTCGAGTTTCCCGTTGGGCGTCAACGGTAATTCGGCCAGCCCGATGACCGCGGCCGGCACCATGTAGGCGGGCAACTGCGCGGCGACCGCCGCCCGCACCGACGCGGGGTCGGCGCTGCCGGTCAGATATCCGACCAGGCGCTTGCCGCCAGGACGGTCCTCGCGGGCTATCACCACCGCCTGATCCACGCCGTCGCAGCCGGCCAACGCAGCCTGCACATCGCCGAGTTCGATGCGGTACCCACGAATCTTGACCTGCTCGTCAGCCCGCCCCAGGTACCGCAACTGGCCGTCGGCATCCCAACGCACCAGATCCCCGGTGCGATACATCCGCGATCCGGGGCCACCGAACGGACACGCCACAAACCGTGATGCACTCAACCCCGCCCGGCCCAGATAGCCCACACCCAGGCCGGCGCCGGCCACATACAATTCACCGACCACGCCGACCGGAACGGGCCGCAGCCATCCGTCCAACACGAACAACGCCGCCCCCGGCACCGGCGACCCGATCGGCACGACACCGGACCCGGCGATCAGCGGCGCGCTGATCGCCACGCACATCGTGGTTTCCGTCGGCCCGTAGGCGTTGACCATCACCCGTCCCGGCGCCCACCGGTCCACCACCTCGGCCGGACAGGCTTCGCCGACGACCACCAACGCCGCTGAATCCAGGCCCTGCGGCGACAGCGCAGACACCGCCGACGGGGTCTGGGTCAACACCGAAACGCCCTGCGACACCAGCATCGCTCGCAAATCCGCTGCGGAACGCGCCACCGCGTCCGGGACTACGACAACCCGGCCGCCCCGCAGCAACGCGCCGAAGATCTCCCACACCGACACGTCGAAAGCCAATGAGTGGCAATGACTCCACACCCCGGCGGTCGGTAATCCAGCATCCAGCGAGCCCAGCAACGCGGTCACGTTCCCATGCGTCAGCCCCACACCTTTGGGCACACCTGAGGTGCCCGACGTGTAGATCACGTACGCCATGTCAGCGGGCCCCGGCACTGGCAGGACCGCGTCCGCAGCCGAATCGGCGAGGTTGTCCAGATCGCCGATATCAAGGACGGGGCCGTCGAATCCGTCCAGCCGGGTCGCGAACTCCTCCGAAGTGATCACCAATGCCGGTGCCGCGTCGGCAAGTACGAATTCCAGACGCTCAGCGGGCAATCCGGGGTCCACCGGCACATACGCCGCACCCGACTTCAGCACCGCCACCATCGCCACGATCGCGTCCACCGAGCGCGACAGCACCAATCCCACCGCCCGGCCCGGCCCGACGCCGCGACCGGCCAGCACCTTCGCCCACCGCCGCGAGGCCGTATCCAACTGCGCATACGTCAGCGACGAGTCCCCGGCGGTGACTGCCACCGAGTCCGGGATACGGGCCACCCAGGTCTCCAACAGCCCCGGCATCGACAACACCTCGCCGGATGCCCGTGCCAACACTGCCCGATTCCCGAACTCCCCCAACCGGATACGTTCGGAATCATCGAGCAGATCCACGGACGACACCAGCCGCTGCGGGTCGGCGGTCATCGCGTCCAACACCTGCTGCAGCCGCGACACCAACACCTCGACGCTGCCCGGGTCGAACACGTCGGTGCGGAATTCCACGATGCCGCCGATGCCGTCGCCCTCGCCGTCCTCGGTCCAGCGTTCGGACAATGAGAACGCGAGATCCATTCGGGCCATTTGCATGTCGACAGGCAGCGGCGTGACCTGCAGGTCACCCAGAATCAACCCGCCGTCGGGGGCACTGTGCTGCAAGGGCAGGTTCTGCCAGCCCAGCATCACCTGAACCACCGGGTGATGAGTAAGGCTGCGAGTGGGGTTGAGCCGCTCGACCAGAATCTCGAAGGGCACATCTTGATGCTCGAACGCCCCGAAGCTGCGCGCACGCACCTGCGCCAGCAGATCTGTGACAGTGGGATCCCCCGCCAGATCGACCCGTAGCACCAGCGTGTTGACGAAGAAACCCACCAGATCATCGAGTGCGGAATCACGGCGACCGGCGATCGGAAAGCCGACGGCGACATCGGAACTGGCGCTGATCTTGGACAGTAGGACCGACAGGGCGGCCTGAACCACCATGAAGCTGGTCGCATTGTGCTCGCGCGCCACCCGCGCAACTCGCTGCTGCAACTCGGCCGGCCAGTCCACGTCGACGGTGGCTCCACGCTGGTCGGCAACCGGCGGGTACGGCCGATCCGTCGGCAGATCAAGGCCCTCGGGCAGGCCGGCCAGCGCGTCCTCCCAATAGGCCAGCTGCGCGGCGATCGGACTGCCGCTGTCGTCGAGCTGGCCGAGTTGCTCGCGTTGCCAGAGGGTGTAGTCGACGTACTGCACTGGCAACGGTGTCCAGCCCGGGGCGCGCCCTGCGGACCGGCTGGCGTAAGCCATCCCCAGATCGCGCACCAACGGGGTGATCGACCAGCCGTCGGCGGCGATGTGGTGGACCACGGCCACCAGCACGTGCTCGTCATCGGCGACCCGGAAAAGCTTTGTATGAAAGGGTATTTCGGCCGCGAGCCGGAACGTGTAGCGGGCAGCCGCGCCGATGGCGGCAGTCAGCCGCTCTGCCGGCCAACCGCTGGCATCGACGATCTCCCAGCCGGCAGCGGCCCGCTCAGCAGGAACGATCACCTGCTGAGGTGTTCCGTCCGACGTGACAAACAGGGTGCGCAGGCTCTCGTGGCGGGCCACCACGTCGGCCAGTGCCGCGCGCAATGCCTCGGCGTCCAACTCCCCGTCGAGCCGCAACGCCACGGCCATGTTGTACACCGGTGACGGGCCCTGCAATTGGTCGATGAACCACAACCGGTTCTGGGCAAATGACAGCGGAACAACCGCGGGCCGCTCACCGGCGACCAACGGCGCCCGTCGTCGCGCGCCTTGGGTGATACGCGGGGCGAGCTGGGCCACGGTGGGCGCCTCGAACACCGTGCGCACCGGAAGGTCGGCGTCCAGCGCGGTGTTGATCGCGGCGATCAGGCGCATGGTCAGCAGTGAATCGCCGCCGAGATCGAAGAACGAGTCGTCGACCCCGACCCGCTGTACGCCGAGGATCCGTGCGTATACGCCGACCAGGATCTCCTCGACCGCGCCGGACGGAGCCCGGTAGCGGGCGGCGTCCTGATAGTCGGGTGCCGGCAGGGCGCGGGTGTCGAGCTTGCCGTTGACCGTCATCGGCAGTGACGGCAATACCACCACGGCGGCCGGAACCATGTAAGCCGGGAGCCGCTGCGCCAGCGACACCCGGGCGTCGGCAGCGTCGGCTGTGCCGGTGATGTAGCCGACCAGTCGTTTGTCGCCGGGTTGGTCTTCGCGGGCGATCACCACCGCCTGCTCGACGCCGTCGAGTTCGGCCAGCGCCGTTTGGATTTCGCCGCGTTCGATGCGATAGCCGCGGATCTTGACCTGCTCGTCGGCGCGGCCCAGGTACCGCAGCTGCCCGTCGACGCCCCAGGAGACCAGGTCCCCGGTGCGATACATCCGTGCTCCGGGACCGCCGAACGGGCAGGACACAAACCGCGATGCGGTCAGCGCGGATCGGCGCCAATATCCATACCCGACACCGCGTCCCGCGACGTAGAGTTCACCGACTACGCCGGCCGGCACCGGCCGCAACCATTCGTCGAGGACGAAGAACGCCGCGCCCGGCACCGGCGAACCGATCGGTGGCGCACCGGAACCCGCGGTCAGGGGTGTGCTCTTGGACAACCACATCGTGGTCTCGGTCGGGCCGTAGACGTTGACCATCACCCGTCCGGGCGCCCACCGGTCCACCAACTCGGGCGGGCAGGGCTCGGCACCGATCACCAGCGCCGCCGAATTCAGACCATCGGTAGAGAGCACCCCGACGGCCGAGGGAGTTTGAGTGAGGACGGTGACCTGTTCGCGTACGAGCAACGCATGGAAATCGTCTGCCGAGCGGGCCACCGCGTCTGGAATCACAACCAGGCGACCGCCATGCAGCAGGGCGCCCCAGATCTCCCAGACGGAGAAGTCGAAGGCATAGGAATGGAACTGCGTCCAGACCTGGCCGGGCGTCAGCGGTACGCCGATATCCAGCGACGCGAACAGCTGGGTGACGTTGCCTTGATTGACGGCAACGCCTTTGGGCACCCCGGTGGTTCCGGAGGTGTAGATGATGTGGGCGACATCGTCGGAGCTCGGCATGGGCAGCGCCGTGCTGGGCGTGGTGTCGATCGTGGGGTCCCCGGCGTCGATGACCGGCACGTCGAACCCGTCGAGCTGCGCCGCCAGTTCGGCGACGGTGACGGCGGCGACCGGCGCGGTGTCGGCGAACATGAACTCGATCCGGGCCGCGGGCAGCGCAGGGTCGATCGGCAGATACGCCGCTCCGGTTCTCAGCACCGCCAGGATCGCCACGATGGCCTCGGCGGACCGCGGAAACAGCAGCGCCACACAGTGTCCCGGGCCGGCGCCGCGGTCGGCCAACCGGTGCGCCAATCGGCTCGCCGAGTCATCGAGCTCGCGGTAGGTCAGCGACTCACCGTCGCACACCATCGCCACCGCATCGGGCGTGCGCGCGACTTGCGCAGCGAACAGCGCCGGCACCGAGGCCTGGCTCGCGGGCTCAGTCAACACCGCCCGGTTGCCCCAGCGGTCCAGTCGGGCGTGCTCGACGTCGTCAAGCAGATCCACCGAGGACAGTCGGCATTCCGGATCCGAGCTGAGCGCCACCAAAGTCCGTTCCAACCGCCCGACGAGCGCCTCGACGGTGTCGGCGTCGAAGACGTCGGTGCGGAACTCCACCATCACGTCGAACCCGTCGGGTTCCCCGCCCTGACCCCAACGCTCGCCCAACGAAAACGCCAAATCCATTCGGGCGGTTCGGGTGTCTACCGGCATCGGCGACACCTGCAAGTCGCCCAGAGCCAGGCCTGCGGCGTCACTCTCCTGCCAGGAGAAGTTCTGCCAGCCCAACAACACCTGGACCAGCGGATGATGCGTCAGACTGCGGGCCGGGTTGAGCCTCTCGACCAGCATCTCGAACGGCACATCCTGATGCTCGTAGGCGGCAAGACTGCGCGCCCGTACTTGCGCCAGCAATTCGACGAAGGTGGGATCATCGGCTACATCGACACGCAGCACCAAGGTGTTGACGAAGAAGCCGACCAGCTCATCGAGCGCGGCGTCTCGCCGTCCTGCGATCGGGAATCCCACCGCCACATCGGAACTGGCGCTGATCTTGGACAACAGCGCCGCAAATGCAGCCTGGATCACCATAAAGCTGGTCGCCTTGTGCTCCCGGGCCACGCGACGGACCTGTTGCTGCAACTCCTTCGGCCACGTCATGGTCACCCGGGCGCCACGGTGGTCCGCGACCGGCGGGTAAGGGCGATCAGTCGGCAGCTGCAGCCGTTCGGGCAGTTCGGCCAGAGCTTCCTGCCAGTAGTCGAGTTGTTCGGCGATCGGACCGCCGCTGTCGTCAAGATCTCCGAATTGCGCTCGCTGCCACAGCGTGTAGTCGACGTACTGCACCGGCAGCGGCGCCCAGTCGGGCGCTTGGCCCACACACCGGCCGGCGTACGCCAGCCCCAGATCGCGTACCAGCGGGGTGATCGACCAGCCGTCGGCGGCGATGTGGTGCACCACGGCGACCAGTATGTGGTCGGTGTCGCCGACACGGAAAAGTGTTGCATGGAAAGGGATGTGGTGTGCCAGATCGAATGTGTGGCGGGCCGCCGCGCCGATGGCTTCGTCCAGCCGGCTCGCCGCCCATCCGGTGGCATCGACACTGTCCCAACCCGCGGCGGCCCAACCGAATTCGGCCCGCTCGACCGGGACAACGACTTGCTGAGGTATTCCGTCAGGCGCGGCGAACAGTGTGCGCAGGCTTTCGTGGCGATCGACGACGTCGGTCAACGCGGCGCCCAGCGCATCGCGCTCGAGTCGCCCGCGCAGTCGCAGCGCCACGGCCATGTTGTAGATCGGCGATGGTCCTTGCAACTGGTCGAAGAACCACAATCGGCTCTGCGCGAACGACAACGGAACCGCTGCGGGTCGCTCGCCGGCGACGAGTGGCTCGAGTCGACGCGCATCCCCACCGATTCGGGGTGCCAATTGGGCGACCGTGGGGGCTTCGAAGACGGTACGGACCGACAGATCGGCGTTCAGGCTGGCGTTGACCGCGCCGATCAGCCGCATCGCCGATAGCGAATCACCACCCAGGTCGAAGAATGAGTCGTCGACCCCGACCCGTTGCAGACCCAGCACCTGCGCATAGATATCTGCCAGGATCTCCTCGACGGCGCCGACCGGCGCGCGGTAACGGTCGCCCTCCTGGTATTCCGGAGCAGGAAGTGCCTTGCGGTCCAACTTGCCTGAGGACGTCAGCGGCATCTCGTCGAGCACGATGATGTGGGGCGGGACCATGTAGTCGGGCAGCCATGCGCCCAGTCGCTGACGCACCGCGCTGATCTTGGTGTTGCTCTGAGGATCGTTGGCATGGCTGGCGGACTGGTGCGTCTCGGCCGGGGGCAGGTAGAGATCGGTCAGCACCGGGTCAGTCGCGGAGCCCGCCCGATCGATGAAAATCGCGTCGGCGGTGCCGGGTTGCGCACCCCAGGTGACAGCGACGTGATAGCCGGCTGATTCGCCGAGACGATGCAGCTGTTCGGCTGCGGCTGTGGGGGTTTCGGCGCCCGGGGTCCCCCTCTGGGCGAGGGCGTCGGCCAAGGGCAACCCGGCGGCGAGGGCGTGTTCGAGGTCAACATCGGCGATCACTCCGGTGCGGGGTATCCCGGTGATGCGGACCGTGTCGGGGTGCTCGGACGTCAACCGCGTGTGCAAGCCGGTCATTCCCGCGCAGTGCGTCCACGTCCAGGTGGGCGTAGCGGCCAGCGAGCGTACCGGCGCGGGTGTCTTGTGAATCGTCACGTCGTAGCGATAGCGGTTCAACTCGTTATCGGCGAATCCGCGCTTGATTCGGATTTCGAGACCGGCTGCCGAGGCATTCTCGGCGGCCAGCGTCGTGAAAAACTCCGGGGCCAACAACAATTCAGGTTCGCCCAGCACGGCGTGGTGAACTCGTTCGCGGATCACCGCCGCATCGGCGGTGCCTCCACTGCGGGCCAGGGCGATCGCGGTCTGGAACGTGCCCTGCAGGGTGTGGTTCCGGACGTCTCCGATGAACAACGCCCCGCCCGGCGCGAGCAGCTCCAAGGCGTTGTCGATGACCTCAGCCAGGTACCCGGCGTTGGGAAAGTATTGGACCACCGAGTTGAGAACGATCGTGTCGAACTCGCCACGTGGCAGAGCGTCGACGACGTGGGCCGGCCGGGCCATGAGCTCGACTCGATCGCGCCAGGGAATCTGCAACTGCTCCAGGGAATGGGCGAGCACCTCGACCGCCGCCGGCGAGATGTCCGTCGCGACATAGCGTTCGCAGTGCGGCGCGATCTGTGACAGCACCAGCCCGGAGCCCGCGCCGATCTCCAGCACTCGCCGCGGCCGCAGCGCCATGATGCGATCGACCGTGGCAGCACGCCACTCCACCATTTCCCGGAGCGGAATCGGGTCACCGGTGTAGCTGCTGTTCCAGCCGCGGAAATCCATCCCGAACCCGGATGCCTCGAGCTGCGCGCCGTAGAGCTCGTCGTAGATGTGTTGCCACTCGCCGACGATTTCCGCGTCCTGGTCGGTGTCTCGATCGGCGTTCGTGGCGTGTTCGAGGGTGATGTAGGCGACCAGCTGGGCACCGGCCGTGCCGTGATGCACGGCGGCAGCGGCCTGGCTTACCTGCGGGCACGCCAGCAACGCGCTCTCGATCTCACCCAGTTCGATTCGCTGGCCACGCAGTTTGATCTGCGTGTCAGCGCGACCCAGATATTCCAGGGTGCCGACTGGGGTCCAGCGCACCAGGTCACCGGTGCGATACATCCGCCCGCCGGCGGAGCCGTACGGACCAAAAGGATTGGCCACGAATCGTTCCGCGGTCAACTCCACCCGACCCACGTAGCCGTGTGCCAGCGCGGGCCCGGCTAGATACAGCTCGCCCACCACCCCGGTCGGTACCGGGTTCAGCCACGCGTCGAGCACCAGCGCGCGCACCCCCGGAATCGGGGCGCCGATGCTGACCGGCTGACCCGCCAACAACGGGGCACAGGTGACCCAGATGCTGACCTCGCTGGGACCGTAGCCGTTGAACATCCGCCGACCCGGCGCCCATGCGTCCACCAACTCCCGCGGGCAGGCCTCCCCCACAGCGATCAGCGTGTCCACCCCGCCCAACCGGGCGCGATCCAGCGAGGAGACCACCGTCGGAGTCAGTAGGGCAGCGCTGACCTGCTGGTCCTGGATCAATGCGGTTAACGCCTCACCGGCATACACATCCGGTGGAGCTACTACCAACGCTGCGCCCGCACGCCGTCGCCAACAACATCTCGAGCAGTGACGCATCAAAGGTCGGCGAGGCCACCATCAACACCCGCGCATCGGCGCGCATCCCGTACATCTCGTGGTGCGCCGTGGCCGCCCCCAGCAGACCGGCGTGGCTGACGGCGACGCCCTTGGGCTCACCGGTGGACCCCGAAGTGAAGATCACGTAGGCCGTGTTGTCCACGGTCAGTGCCGCGAGGCGGTCGGTGTCGGTGATCGGCGCGGCGCTCTGACCCGACACGTCGACACCGTCGACACGCAGCACCGGGCGGGCCCCGGCACCGGCAACCGAATCCGCGTCGCATGTCACAACGCAGTGTGCCGCAACCGAATTCAATACGGCAGCGACTCGCTCGACGGGGTGGCTACGATCCACCGGCACGTACACCCCACCGGCCTTGAGCACCGCCCACCAGGCCACCACCAGCTCGACGCACCGCTCCACCGCCACGCCCACCGCGCGCTCGGGACCGACACCCGCCTCGATCAGCGTCCGCGCCAACCGTGTCGACCAGTCGTCCAGCTCGCGGTACGGCAAGCTTCGGTCACCGTCGAGCAGTGCCACCGCGTCCGGGTCGGCCGCCACCGCGGCGGCCAGCAGTTGCGTCGCGAGCCCAATCGGCACTGTCACGCCGGTGCCCGACCACCGCTGCAGCTGGTCATGCTCATCGGGATCGAGCAGGTTGACGGCCGACAGTCGTCGCGTCCGGTCGGCGGTCATCGCTACCAGCACCCGCTGCAACCGCCCGATCAACGCCTCGATGCCGGGCGCGTCGAACACGTCGGTGTCGTATTCGACGTGCAAGCTGAGTTCGCGGCCTGGCAGGGCTTCCACCGTCAGCGGGTAATGGTTGAACTCGCGGTTGGTGAACTCCGCGATGGACAACTCCTGACCGTCTTGGCCCCCCATCGACGCAACCTCGTCGAGGGGATAGTTCTCGTACACGAACAAGGTGTCGAAGAGCTGCTCGTGCCCGCTGGCGCGGTGAATTTCGTTGAGCGCCAAGTGCTGATGGTCGAGCGTGTCGTTGTGGGAGCTCTGCAGTTGGTCGAGCAGGTCGGCGGTGGTGGCGGCGGCAGCGATGTTCGCGCGCACCGGAACCGTGTTGATCAACAGGCCCACCATCGACTCCGCGTCGGACACGTCGAGTTGGCCAAGCCGGGATCGCGCCGTGCCGAACACGACGTCGTGCCGCCCGGTCAGTGAGGTCAGCACCAGCGCCCAGGCGCCCTGCAACACGGTGCTGACGGTGGTGTGGCAGGCGCGGGCCAACTCGCCGAGCGCCGCGGTGGTCTGTTCCGGCAGCTGAAACGTGCCGAAGCCCCGTCCACCGCGACCCAGTCGATCCTGCGGCCGGTCTTGTGGGCCGACCAGGGTGGGCGCGGCAAGTTCGGCCAGTGCTTCACCCCACGCGGAGCGGGCGGCGTCAAGGTCCCGCTCGGCCAGCCAGGTGATGAATTTGCGGTAGGAGGCGGCCGGGGCCAACCGCTGCCCGAAGTAACTGGCGAAGATCTCGCGCAACAGGATCGGCATTGACCAGCCGTCGAGGACGATGTGGTGATTGGTCAGCACGAAGCGGTGTCGTCGCTCCCCGACGCGGATCAGGACGGCCCGGAACGCCGGCTGATCGGCGAGGTCGCAGACCGCGGCGCGTTCGGCCGCGCACAGCCGGTCGATCTCCTGCTCGGCGTCGACATCGCTGTCGGAGCCTAAATCGACGTAGCGCCAGAACATTTCGGGATCAGCCGGAATAATCTGGACCGGCTCGTCGAAGTCCTGGTGGAATTGGGCGGCCAGATGTGGATGCCGGGAAATCACGGTGTTCACCGCAGCGCGGAGGCGGCCGGGGTCGAGGGCGCCGGTCACGGTGAAGTCCAGCTGCACCGCGTACATGTCGACGCTGGCCTGCGCGGTGCTGGTGTGGAACAACAGTCCCTGCTGCAACGGGGTCAACGGCAGGATGTCGGCGATCCGGTGTCGCGCAAGCAATTCGTCGATCTGCTGCTGGCTCAGCCGCGCAGGCGCGATGTCGGACGGGCTGAGCCCGCCTCCGCCGGCGCGCACATGCGCGCAGATGCCGGCGAGAGCGTCGAACCACAACCGACTCAGCCGGGTGACCTGGGCCTGGTCGAGCGCGGACGTCGCCCAGGTCCAGTCGGCCTGTAGCAGGGGGCCCGCCTCGGTGTCGACCACACCGGCGTTGAGCTCGACGGTGTGCGCGAGCGGCATCGGCACTGCCGTAGCGGCGCCGGCCAGTGACAGACCGTCCTGGCCGAGCCGCCACAGGTCGGTGTCCTCACCGGCCCGCTGCGCACCAAGGCGTCCCAGATAGTTGAATCCGATCAGAGGGTCGGGGCCGTCCAGATCGACATCGGCGTTCAGGTAGCGCAGCAGACCGTAGGTGAGGCCGTCTGGCAAAGCCCGGAGCTGCTCTTTGATGTCTTTGACCGCGGCCCCCAACGCTGGCTCGCCCGCGACTACCTGCGCCCAGGACTGCCCACTCACCGTCAACGACACCGGGTACTTGGTGGTGAACCATCCGACTGTGCGAGACAGGTCGACGTCTGCGGCCAGTTCCTCGTGGCGGCCGTGGCCCTCGACGTCAATGCCGATCGGCGCGTCCCCGGCATCCAGGAACTGCGCCCACGCCAGCGCGAATCCGATCAACAGGATGTCGTGGATCCCGGCACGGAACGCGGCCGGCACCGCGCCGAGCAGCATGCGGGTGTCCTCGGCATCCAGCTGTACCGACAGGTGTCCCGCCGTGGCGTGGGTATCGACGTCGGGGCGCACGGCCGGCAATGCCGCCGGGGCGGCCGCCGCGTGCTTCCAGGCGTCCGCGTGTTCCACAACCTCGCGGCTGTGCGCATGTTCGACGAGCAGCGACGCCCACCGCTGAAACGACGTCCCGGGCGCCGGCAACGCCACCGGCTGCCCGGCGCTGGTGCTGGGCCCACGCGATGTTGAGGTCTTCCAACAGGATTCGCCACGACACGCCGTCGACGGCCAAGTGGTGAACGATCAGCGTCAGCTCACCGGTCGAGGTCGCCCACAGCGCGCCGAGCATCGTCCCGGTGGCCGGGTTCAGCCGCGACCGCGCGTCCCGAAGGGCCTCATCGGAGGACACGCCCACCGACAGCAGGCTTTCCCGGGCGTCGACCGCGCCGACCTCCGGCGTCTGCAGCGCCTTGTTGCCGGCGCCGTCGTCGTCGAGGCGCAGCCGCAACATGGGGTGTCGATCCAGCAGGGCCTGCAGCACCACCAGCACGTCGGCCTCGGTGACACCGGCCGGAGCCTGCACCGTCACCGTTTGGTTGAACTGCTCGACCGATCCGCCGGCGGATTCCTGAGCGGCCAGCCAATGCATGATCGGCGTGGCCAGCACCTGCCCGATACCTTCATCGATCGGGCCGCCCTGATGGTCGGCGGTGCCAACCACTCGGGCCAGCCGGGACACCGTCTGCTCGACGAAGACGTCACGCGGCCTGCAGCTCAGGCCGGCGGCCCGGGCCCGCGCCGCCACCTGCATCGACAGGATGCTGTCTCCACCCAGCTCGAAGAACGAGTCGTCGGCCCCGACGCGCTCTACGCCGAGGACCTCGGCGTAGATGCCCGCCAAGACCTCTTCGACCGCACTTGCCGGCGCGCGGTACTCGCCGGCGCTGTATTCCGGCGACGGCAGGGCGCGAAGGTCGAGCTTGCCGTTGGGAGTCAGCGGCAGTTCGGGCAGCACCACCACGGCAGCGGGAACCATGTAGGCCGGTAGTCGACGGGCCAGTGCCGCGCGCGCATCCGCCGGATCGGCGCTGCCGGTGACGTAGCCGACGAGCCGTTTGTCCCCGGGGCGATCCTCGCGGGCGATGACGACGGACTGTTGGACCCCGTCGAGCGCAGCCAGTGCCGCGTGGACTTCGCCAAGTTCGATGCGGTAGCCGCGGATCTTGACCTGCTCGTCGGCGCGGCCCAGATAGTCCAGCTGCCCGTCGGCACGCCAACGCACCAAGTCCCCGGTGCGATACATCCGGGCGCCGGCGCCGCCGAAGGGGCACGCCACAAACCGCGATGCGGTCAGCCCGGTCCGGCGCAGATATCCCACGCCGACTCCGTGGCCCGCGACATACAGCTCACCGACCACACCGACCGGAACTGGCTGCAGCCAGCCGTCCAGCACGAACAACGCCGCCCCCGGCACCGGCGACCCGATCGGCGCCGCCCCACCACCGGCCGTCAGCGGCGCGCTGACCGCGACATAGATCGTCGTCTCGGTCGGGCCGTAGGCGTTGATCATCACCCGGCCCGGCGCCCACCGATCCACGACGTCGGCGGCGCACGCCTCGCCGCCCATCACCAGCGCCGTCGATTCGAGCCCTTCGGACGGCAAAGCCCCTATGGCGGAAGGGGTTTGGGTGAGCACATTGACGTGTTCAGAAACCAGCAGGCCGTGAAAATCGACGGGTGAGCCCGCCACCGATTCAGGCACTACGACCAACCGGCCCCCACGCAGCAGCGCGGCGAAGATCTCCCACACCGAGAAGTCGAAGGCGTAGGAATGCCAGTGCGACCACACCTGCTCGGACGCGGCCGGCAGCCCGCCGTCGAACGACATGATCAGCTGGGTCAGGTTGTGGTGCGAGATGGCCACGCCCTTGGGCGTGCCGGTGGTGCCCGAGGTGTAGATCAGATAGGCGACGTCGTCTGCGGCCGGCGTTGGCAGTGCTATGCCGGGCTGGGCGTCCACCCGGGAATCCCCGACATCGATGACCGGCACGTCGAACTCGGTGAGGCGCCCGGCCAGATCAGCCGTGGTGATCGCAACGATCGGTGCCGCGTCGGCCAGCATGAAGTCGAGCCGCTCCGCCGGCAGGCCCGGGTCGATCGGCAGGTAGGCCGCCCCGGTCTTGAGCACGGCCACGATCGCGGCCACCGCGTCGGCCGAACGCGGAATCAGCAGTGCCACACACTGTCCCGGACCAGCTCCGTGGCCGGCCAGCAGGTGCGCCAGCCGGTTCGACCTCTCGTCCAGATCCCGGTAGGCGACCGAGCGGCCCTCCGATACCAGGGCGACCGCGTCCGGGTTGTGCGTCACCTGTTCGGCGAACAATGCCGGAATGGAGAGTGGCGCGCCGGCCGGGCGCGTCAACGCCGCGCGATTACCAAGCTCATCCAACCGGATCCGCTCGGGTGTATCGAGCAGATCCAGCGACGTCAACCGCCGCCCCGGGTCGGCGGTCATCGACGCCAAGATCCGCTCCAGCTGGCTGGCGATATCAGCGGCGGCAAACTGCGAAAACGGTTGTCCGGTACCCAATGTGCTGAGCAGCAGCTCGTCGCCGCCGCCGGAGAAAATCAGTCCGAAACCGCGGCCGAGGCCTGAGATCTGCGAAGCCAACGCCGGGACACCACCGAAAGGAAGGCTGAACGCCGCCGGGAGAAAGTCGACGATCAGCCTCGGGGACACCTCCCCCGGGCCCCGCAGGCGAGATTTGCGCTCCAGGGCTTCCACCGGGAACCGCTGATGGTCCAGGGCGTCGCGGATTCGCCTATCAACATGCGCACAGAAGTCGGCCACTGTGGATTGCGGTGACATCGTCAGGGTCAGCGGCAGCACCCCGGCAACCATCCCGGGAAGTGTTTTCGATTCCGGACGCACCCGCCGGCTGACCGGGAAGTCGAGCACCACTTCGCGGCCCTCCGCGCACCACCCGCGAACCGCGAGCGCGCAGGCCGCGGTCACCACCGATGACCGGGGCACCTTCCACTGATCGCAGAGCCGTTGCACGCGTCGAAGGACGCCAGGATCGAGTCGAACCGGATCGGAAGACCGGTACGGATCAGACTCGTCGGCGTCGTCGGGCGAAGGAAGACGACGGTCGACTTCCGCTGGAAGATTTGCCGTCCAGTAGGCCTGATCGTGGGCGTAGTCCTCGGACGCTTGATAGTCGGACTCGCAGTTGAGTAAATCCCGCAGCGAGCCGAAAATGTGCGAAGGAATCGGCGCACCGGAGACGATCGCCGAATACACCGATGCGACCCGCTGACACAGCAGCCCGAGACCGGTTCCATCGATGACGATGTGGTGGCAACAGGCGAACAAGTACACCTCGTCAGCCCCCGCCTGTATTGACACGAATTTGAAAAGTCGATCGCTCAATGGCATCGGGGTGCGTTGAATCGACAACGCTATGTCGCGGGCTTGCTGTTCGGGATCCGGTGCGCCGCTCACGTCGTACACCGTCAGCTCGACATCGCGGTAATCGTGCACCCGTTGGAACACTTGGCCGTCCACCTCAACAAAGGTGGCGCGGATTGGTTCGGCCTCGTGCACAACGCGGCGGACCGCCCACTCGAGGGCGTCGCGATCTACCGCGCCCTGGACCTTGACCAGCAGACCGAGATGCCACTCCGCGGCCGCCTGACCCGTCTCCTGCGCAAGCCAGATATCCAGCTGGCCAGGCGACAACGGCAAAGCCTCGTCATCGATCACCATCAGGCCCCCACATCGCGACAGTCGAGCCGATCAAGCCCTCCGGCCCTCTGCCAACCGGTCGCGGAGACTCTTCGGTCGAATATCTGTCCAGTGGTTTTCGATGTAGTCCAGGCAGGCAGCGCGGTCCGCTTCGCCGTGAACGACCCGCCAGCCGGACGGAACCTCTGCAAAGGCGGGCCACAGGCTGTGCTGTTCCTCGTCGTTGACCAGGACGTAGAAACTGCCGTTGTCGTCGTCGAACGGATTGGTAGTCATCGGTCGCTCCCAGACTGCTCGTGCGGCATGGCTCGACGCCAGCCGGCAAAGAACGGACGCCGCCCCCGCGGCATGCACCCAGTGATTTCCGCGTTGACTGTACCTGCCCAACCTAGGTGCACTCCGCGGCCCTGTCGCGCGGTACGGACGCGCTCGTCGGGGCAGCAGTAGCAGGCGCAGGCCAGATACCCGGTGCCCTTAACCGATGCACCATTCGGCGTGGCCGACTGCAAACAACTGTGACGATGCCATGGGATCGCTTACACATCAGCAACGTTCGTTAAGTAGTTGAACGGCTGGTGCAGGCCGCCCTTCGAAGCGTCTGGTTCCGGCCCTGTCAGCTCGGCTGGCGAAGCGGCAAGCCGGCCGCGCGGTAGATGCCGTCGATCACGGCCATGTTCTCGACGGCATCCGCCGGCGAGGTTTTGACGGGTTCGCCCCGCAGGACTGCCGCAGCAAACGCGTCTAGTTGATAGGAGTACGACGGGCGACGGGGAAAGCGCTCGACACGTTTGCCGTCGGACGAGCGTACGGACAGACGGTGGACAAGGTGCGGTGTCACCGGGTTGAACAGTTTCAACTCACCCCGGTCGCCGACGATGCGAGCGCTGATCTCCAACAGCCGCGCCGACCACATCGAGCAGCGGACCCGTCCGGTGTGTCCCGCCGCGAACCGCAATTCGGCCGTCGTCGCTCTGTCGACCCGGGGATCACGCAGTTTGGCGTGCGCCGAAACGACTTCCGGGGTCGAACCGCCGAAGGTTCGGACCATGTGTACGGCGTAGCAGCCCGCATCCATCAAAGCGCCACCGGCGAGCGAGTAGTCATATCGGATGTCGGAAAACATCGGCAATGGGAAACACAGCGCCGCCTCGACTCTCATCAGCCTGCCCAGTTCACCGGAATCGATGATCTCCTCGGCTCGCAACGCCAGCGGGTGATAGCGGTAGTGAAATGCTTCCATCACGACCCGGTTCGAGGTCGCGGCCAGGTCGGCGATCTCGCGGGCTTCGGCGGCGTTGGCAGTGAATGGCTTCTCGCACAGCACGTGTTTGCCGGCGTCCAGTGCTGCCCGAGTCCACCGGCCGTGCAGGCCGTTCGGCAGCGGGTTGTAGATCGCATCGATGTCCGGATCGCCGATCAGCGCCTCATAAGTCTC
This sequence comes from uncultured Actinomycetota bacterium, assembly GCA_963834615.1. Taxonomy (GTDB): domain Bacteria; phylum Actinomycetota; class Actinomycetes; order Mycobacteriales; family Mycobacteriaceae; genus Mycobacterium. The sequence continues at coordinate 56,837 of CAWICO010000009.1, read as the reverse complement.
GTGCACCCGTGCGATGCCGTGTTTGGTAGCAAACGCTTGAGCGCGCGAGCCGTCACGTGCCGCCACGGCGGCCACGACAACATCGTCGTTGTCCCGGGCGGGTTTGATGAGCGCCGACGGTGCGATACGCGCCGCACCAAGTAGACCGATCCGCAACGGAACTCCGAGTCCAGGCACGCGACCGAAGTTAACACCTCGATGCGCGTGCATTATCCGAAAGTTGTGTACTGTCGGTTCGTTTCGTCGAATGGCAGCAAATATGACCATGAGTCATCCCTGAATTTTTCTCAGCGAGTCCACTCCATTTGGCATTGAATCCGGTTTCGCACGCTAGGAATGTAAGCGCTTAACGTCCCCCGGTCGTCGCCGTCATGTCTGCGGACTTCTGCTCGAACCGTCGGTCCTCGGTCCGTCCTGCCCGAGGGAGAAGTTCATGATCGCTGTTGAGTCGCGACTCCTCGAGGAGCTGCGCAACTGCGCCGTTGAATTACGGCAGCTCGCCTACACGCTGCAGAACGGCATCGGTGAGCACGATTTGCTTCGATTGTCCGAGCGGATGCGCGCGACTGCCGACGAGGTAGTCCGCAGCGGAATTTAACTTCCCTCTTTGCTAGGAACTTTGGGAGGCGATCCGTCGTCAGGCAACTGTTTCGGGCAGTACTCGGCGGCCGCGAGCATCATGAAGTTCGTTGCACCGTTTCCGGAGAAGAAATTGCGGGTTTCCAGGTCTTTCTTGATGTCGGTGGCGGGAGTTCCTTTGTTGGCCAAGTCGCAGACATCTTTGGCCACCGCGACCGCTTGAGTCGGGTCCTTGTAAGTGACTCCGGCGTTAGACAGTTGCTTGAGGAAATGAGCGTCGTTCGCGGAAGGAGGGTCGGGGTCGGGGTCGGCGTACGCGGGCGCGGCCATCGCCGTCATCGCGGCGACGCTTATAGCATCAGCAGACGTTTCATGACTCCCGAGTCTTGCAAAGTTGCGTCCCGGGCGCAGCCTGCCGACGGACATATCAATCGACAGCATTCGCAAGTTCAGCCGGCGTTAACGATGACGTGGCTCCCTCGACGCTTTCACCCCGCTACGCCGATTCTTCGTCCCGCTCAGCGTCGGCCACCGTCAACGGCAGGGCTAGTTCCTCGAGCGGGCGCTGTTCGGCCGCAATGCCCAGCCACAGTTCGACGAGCCCTGCCACGGCCATCACGGCCGCTCCGATGAGGAACGACCACATGACGTGGCTGCGCTCCCCGGATTCGATCAGCTGACCGAAAAGCAGTGGTCCGCTGATACCGCCTATCGCGGTGCCCAACGCGTAGAAAAATGCGATCGCCAGTGCCCTGGTCTCCATCGGAAAGATCTCACTGACGGTCAGGTAGGCGGCGCTCGCACCCGCCGACGCCAAGAAAAAGGTCGCCGCCAGTACGCCGATGAAACCCCAGACGCCGCCGGCTTGAGTCAGGAAGACAAACGCGAGAAGAACTGCCACAGCAGCTGAGCCGAGATAGGACAGCGCGATCATCGGTTTGCGACCGACGGTGTCGAAGAGCCGTCCGAGCGCCAGCGGGCCGAAGAAGTTGCTCAGCGCCCACAGGGTGTAGAACAGCGGGACCTTTGCGGCACCGACATCGTAGAACCCACTCAACAGCGTGCCGAGATTGAAGGTCACGCCGTTGTAGAGGAACGCTTGACCGACGAACAGCGCCAGTCCAAGGACCGCGCGCCGCGGATAGAGGGTGAAGGCGACCCTAGCGATTTCGAGAAACGAAATCGTCTGGCGTTGGCGGATTTTGAGCGGGCGGCCCTGTGGCGCAGGCAGCGGCTGGCCAGTTTCGCGCTCTACGTCGGCTTCTATCCTGCCGACGATCTCGTCGGCCTCCCGGTCGCGTCCGTGAATGAACAACCAGCGCGGACTCTCTGGGACGTTGCGTCGCACCAGAAGAACGAAAATGCCGAAGATGGCGCCGATCCCGAACGCTAGCCGCCACCCGATGTCGGCTGGAAAGTTCGAGGTATCAAGCAGGATCAGCGCGCCGCCGGCGCCCGCAGCCGATCCCAGCCAATATGTCCCGTTGATCACCAAATCGACCCGGCCGCGAACACGGGCCGGAATCAGCTCGTCGATCGCTGAGTTGATGGCCGCGTATTCGCCGCCTATACCGGACCCGGTCAGGAAGCGCGTGACGAAGAAAAACCACGGCGCGAAGGCGAATGCCGTTGCCACGGTGGCGGTCAGGTATACCGCGAGGGTCAGGATGAACAGGTTGCGCCGTCCGAATCGGTCCGTCAGGTGGCCGAAGAACAACGCGCCCAGACATGCTCCGGCGATGTAGAACGCCGCGGCAAGACCGATGTCCGAGGGCGTGAGGTGGATCCCGCTGCCCTTCTCAGTGAGACGGGACGAAACGTTGCCGACCATCGTGACCTCGAGCCCGTCGAGGACCCATACGCCGCCGAGGCCGACGACCACGCGCCAGTGAAACCGCGACCACGGCAACCGATCCAGACGTTCAGGAACCTGCGTCGCGATGACTCCGGTTTGCGCGCCTGCGCTCATGGTTCTCCGTTCCGGCTGGACCCGCGTTGCGCCCCCGCCACTGTGCCTCAGTCTTGCAGTTGTGCTGGACGGCCAGATCCCGATCGTGATGTTAGGTTCGAGCGGCGGAGCAAAGGAGAGGGATGTGAGTACGTATTTCTGGGGTCTGCTCGCGTTGATCGCCCTGGCGGTGACATTTCTGCTGTTGTCGATCGGAACTTTCTACGCGCGGCGGTTGGAGGCGGAACCCAAGCTACCGTTCAGCGAGGAAATCGGGGCTGCGCCGCGCGTCATCAAGAAGTTGCGCAAACGCGAAACGATGACAGCAGAAGAGTTCGAGTACGCGCAGCGCATTGTCGCCATTCGCGGCAATCCCATGGCCTTCTGCATCCCCCTCACCCTGTTCGCGCTGTCGATCTACTACGTCTTCGGGTGTCTGGAATACCTGCAGGGAGCCACCCCTTCCGAACGATCGTTCATCGGCGTGATCCCGATGTTCACCTCGTCAAACCTCGCCATCCAACTTCTGCGTGCCAAGCGGCTCAAGGGTCGTTTGCGAACGGCGGAAGTGGTGGGCTGAGGCTCGATAGTCCGCGCTGCCGACTGGATTGGCAGGTGATACCGTTTCGCACATTGTGGTCGTGTCCGTTCAGTACTGGTAGCGTTCCTACGTCCCTATGTCAATTTGATTGATATAGGAACGTTGGTCGGGGTCGGATCGAAGCACGAGGTCTGGGGAAACGCGTTCCGAAAGGTGATCGAGTGAGCCCTCGTTCAACGGGGAGGACTGTCCTAGCGCGCATCTGGATGCCGCTCGTTGCCGTTATCGCAGTCGGCGTCGGCCTGGTGTGCATGTATAAGGTGCACCAATTCTCCGAGCCGGAGCCGGTCATCACCGTGAACGGGCCGCAGGCGCCGGAGCAATTCAACGTCAAGCGGCTCACCTATCAGGTGTTCGGCCCCGTCGGAAAGACCGCGAAGATCGTGTATGTCGACATCGAAGGACACCCGCATCCGGTCGATGTCACACTCACGAATGAGCCCTGGACCCACGATGAGACCACAACACTGACAGTGGCATCCGGCGCCATTTCAGTGCACGTGCACGGCGGTCCGTTGCGCTGCCGCATGCTGGTGAATGGCATGCCGGCAGCCCCGGAGTCCGGCGTCCCCGAGGCTTCGGACAATCATCCGGACGCAGATGTCCAGTGCAGGGTGAAATCCGCATGAGCGAACACCGGCTGGATGAACCCCGGCTAGATGAACCTCGGGTCAAACGCCCGTTCCTTCCCAGGATGGTGCGTAGATTCGCGATACCACTCATCTTCTTCTGGGGTTTTTCCGCAGTCACGATGACTGCGTTCACGCCCAAGTTGGAGGACGTCGCAGAAGAACTCGCCGGCCCGATGGTCCCGCACTACGCACCGTCGCAGCGGGCGCTGCTGCACATCGGCGAAAAGTTCCACGAGTCCAATTCGACGAACTTGACCATGGTGGTGTTCGAGGCGCAAAACCGACGACTGGGCGACCAGGATCACGCGTACTACGACGATTTGGTGAAGCGCTTCCAGCGCGACACCAAGCATGTGCAGTACGTGATGGATCTCTGGGGCAAACCGTTCACGGCGGCCGGCGCGCAAAGTGTGGATGGTAAGTGCACCTACACGCTCCTGCGTCTGGCCGGCGACATCGGCCAGATGCAGGCCAATGAGTCGGTCAACACGGTCCGCGACATCATCGCCAAAGACCCGCCACCGCCGGGACTCAAGGCTTTCGTGAGCGGTGCGGCGCCACTGGCCTCGGATACGTTGAGCATCGCCAACTCGAGCTTGAACAACGTCACGATCATCACGATCCTTCTCATCCTGGTGATGTTGATGTTCGTCTATCGCTCACCTCCCACGCTGCTGCCCGTTTTGCTCGGCGTCCTCATCGAAATGCTGTTCGCCAAGGGGCTCATCGGATTCCTCGGGCATCACGGATGGCTCGAGTTGTCCTCGTTCGCCGTGAACATCGTCATCGCACTGACCTTGGGAGCCGGGACGGATTACGGCATTTTCCTGATGGGGCGCTATCACGAAGCTCGGCAAGCCGGCGAGAGCCGAGAAGACAGCTTTTACATCGCCTACAAGGGCGTCACGCCGATCATCCTCGGTTCGGGGCTGACGATCGCCGGTGCGTGTTTCTGCCTGACGTTTGCGCGCTTGAACTACTTCCACACCATGGGCCCGGCTGTCGCGATCGCCATGCTCTTCACCATCGCCGCAGCGCTGACCCTCGGTCCCGCGATTTTGACGGTGGGCAGCCTGTTCGGGATGTTCGATCCCCGACAGGCCGCCAAGGCGCGCGTGTATCGACGGATCGGCGCGAGCGTGGTGCGCTGGCCGGTGCCGATCCTGGTCGCCAGTTCGGCCATCGTCATGTTGGGCGCGGTCTTCGTGCCGAGCTATCGGCAGAACTACGACGATCGGCAGTACCAGCCGCACAATTCAAAGTCGAATCTGGGTTTCCAAGCCGCCGACCGACATTTCCCCAAGAGCAAATTGTTCTCCGAAATGATCATGGTGGAAAGCGATCATGACATGCGCAACTCGGCCGACTTCATCTCGTTGGACCGGGTCAATCGAGCTCTGATCCGCCTGAATGGTGTGGCGATGGTGCAGGGCATGACCAGACCCTTGGGCCGACCGCTCGAGCACGCCAGCATTCCCTATCTGTTCACCACTCAGGGCAGCGGCAACGGCCAGCAACTGCCTTTCAACAGGGAGCAGAACACCAACACCGACCAGCAAGCAGAGATCCAGTCGCACTCCGTCGAGGTGTTGCGCAAGGAGATCGTCTTCTTTCAGAAGGTGTCCGATGAGTTGCATCAGACGGCTCTCACCATCGCGGATCTGCAAAAGGTCAGCGAAGACGTACGGGACGACGTCTCAAATCTCGACGACTTTTTCCGTCCGATCAAAAGTTACTTCTATTTCGAAAAGCACTGTTACGACATCCCTATCTGCTGGACGTTCAGGTCGGTATTCGACACGATCGACCAAATCGACAAGCTGGCCGAAGACATCAACTTCGCCAGAATCTCCATCGAGGAGGTCGACAAGACTTTCCCGAAGATCATCGCGCAGCTGAAAGCCACGGCCGACGACACGGAGGCCTTGAAGGCGAAGTTGGTCAACTCGTACGGTTCTGCCGACCTTCAATCTCTCGCGACCGAGCAGACGTACGACGACTCGATCAACGTCGGGAACGACTGGGACAAGTCCCGCAGCGATGATTTCTTCTACATCCCACGCGAGGGCTTCGACAATGAAGACGTCAAGACCGGCGAGAAATTGATGATGTCACCGGACGGTAAGGCAGCCCGCTTCATCGTCACCCACGAGGGTGACGCGATGGGCCCCGAAGGGGTGGAGCATGTCGAAATGTTCCCCGATGCCATCAAAACGATTCTGAAAGAGACGTCGCTGGCGGGCGCTCGCGTCTACATCGGCGGTTCGGGAGCGACCGACAAGGACATCAAGGGCTACGCCGCATCGGATCTGCTCATCGCGGCGATCGCTGCCTTCGTGCTGATCTTTTTAATCATGATGTTCATCACGCGAAGTCTGGTGGCGGCCTTGGTGATTCCCGCCACGGTGGCGTTCTCCTACGCCGGTGCATTCGGATTGTCGGTCCTGCTCTGGCAGCACCTGATTGGGCTGCCGTTGCACTGGCTGATACTGCCGCTGACGTTCATCATCCTGGTAGCGGTGGGATCGGACTACAACCTGCTGCTGATCAATCGGGTCAAGGAAGAACTTCACGGTGGAATACATACCGGTCTGATCCGCGCACTCGGCAGCACTGGCGGGGTGGTGACATCGGCCGGTCTGGTGTTCGCATTCACTATGCTGGCCATGCTCACAAGCGGTCTCCGAACCATCGGTCAGATGGGTTCAACCGTCTGCATAGGCCTGTTGCTCGACACGCTGATCGTGCGTTCGTTCGTCGTGCCGTCCATCCTCGCCAGCCTCGGACCGTGGTTCTGGTGGCCGACAGTCGTGCGTCGTCGCCCGCATACCGAGCGGGAGTCGGTGACCGAGCCGGTGCCGGTGCAGCGCTAGCCATCGGTGCCCCGCAGAGGAAGATGTAAGGGTGAGTTGGTCGAGGTACGAGGGACGCGCGCCCGCGAACATAACTCTGACCGGTGCCGCACGGGACGCGGAGCTCGAAGGCTTTCTGCGCCTGAAGAATCCGCATCTGACCGACGTCCGTTTGGAACAGGCAACCGCAACGGACGGCGACGGTCCGGGCAGCCAGGCCTATCTGCAGTGGTACAGCGTCACCTATTTGGCTGACGATGGCCAGGGCCACACAGCGACGGTATGAGCCGCCGCTGGTGAGACGACGCTCGGCGTGGCTGTCATCTGTCCGAAGGCACCTCGGCAAATCCCGGTTCTCCCCCGTCGGCAACGGAATTGAATCGGATCCGAGTTTGGTGCTCGCTGATCTCCTGTACGACACTTTCGGGAAGTACCGTGACATCGAAGTTCTCCCGGATGCGTGACGGCGTGACAGATCCCGTCAGAACCGCGGTGCCGCGTTGAATCCCCCAGGCCAAAAGTACTTGCGCAGGGGTCTTTTCAACACTCTGAGCGATCGAGACGATGAGAGGGTCATCGAGCAGTCGCGGTTCCAGCGCGTGTCCCAGCGACGCGAACGCCAACAAAATGATCCCATGGGTGGTGCACAACTCATGGAGTTCCCACTGCGGGTGATACGGGTGCGACTCGACCTCCACGACCGCCGGAATGATTCGGGCGGTCTCGAGGATCTCTTGGGTGCGTCCGACGTCGATGTCGGACAGGCCGATGGCTCGTGAAAGCCCCTCGTCGACAAGGGTTTCCATCGCAGTCCAGGTTTCGGCCAACGTGACTCCGTCGTCGTAGACGGCAGCTCCGTCCGGCTGGCGCGGATCTTGGTCATCGCCAGGCTGAAACGCGAACGGGGTGTGGATCAGATAAAGATCGACAGCGTCGAGGCCTAGTCTGTCCAGGCTGGCCTGCAGCGCGGGCTTGACCCGTTCGGTCCGGTGATTGTTGTTCCACAACTTGGTGGTGACGAACAGGTCCTCGCGGCGCACGGTCCCGTCGGCGAACAACTCTCTGAGAGCCGCGCCTACCTCCGCCTCATTGCGATACCGCTCCGCGGCGTCGAGGTGGCGGAAACCCACCTCGACCGCCGTCTTGACGGCATCACGGGTTTTGGTGTTATCAGAGAGCGAAGTCCCGAATCCGAGCGCCGGAATCTCGCCGGCGCCGGTGTTCAACGCAAATCGGTGTTGATTGAGATCGCGGTTCGACGACATGGCTCTCGCTTTCAATGCGCGGCGGCGTAGATAGGGTCGGCTGCCACTGACGCGACGCCGAGTTCGGCCGCGACTTGATCGACGGCCTGTCTGGCCGTGTCGAGGTGCACCCGGCCATTGGAGGTGTAATACGGCTGGATGTATCGCTCGTAATAGCGCTGCGCCTCTTGATGTGTCATCCGGTCCAGAAAGGATGCGATGTATTTGACGGCCAGATCGGGTTGGTCCGCCATCGCTTTCAGGGCGCGCTGGTTGGCCCGTACCAGCGCCTGCACCGACGGGCTGTCGATCGGGTTGCGGGTTTCGTCGACCGCAATTCCGACGGTGGGAATCTGAAAGTAGTCCCCGACCCAGGCCAGTACGTGGAAGCCCTCCTCGTCGGCGACTTGCTCGGGTCCGAGGGTGCTGCCGACGTAGGCGGCATCGATGGAGCCGTCGCGAAGGTGCCGCAGGTCCATTTGGTAGTCACCTGGATGCCGCGCCACGCATTGCACGTCGCGGTCGGGGTCCAAATCGTGCTGACGCAGCACGATGCGAGCGAAGCAGCCGGGCGGAGTATTGGCCGCGTGTACAGCGAGGCGGCGCCCGCGGAGGTCTGCCATGGAGGTCACGCCGGCGTTGCCGAGAAACCAGAACAAGGGACGGTCGGTGTTGACGCTCAGCACGGTCCACTCGAAGCCGTCGGTCAGCCGCGATAACACCGCTCGGCCGAGCCCGATGGTCGCACAGGCGCGTACTCGCGTTATATCCCAGCGGGTTCCATCGCGTAGGGCGACGTGGACGCCCTCGTCTTCAAAGTAGCCCTCCTGATCGGCGATGTAGGCGACGAGCTCCTCATGGATGCCGCGGCCGACATAGGCGAGATCGATCGTATGCATGACGAGTGCCCTTCCTTTAAGCCGAGATTCTCTGCGGCGCAGCCACATTCAATCCATAGTCAGGCCTCCGTCAAGCGGGAAGTAATGACCAGTGGTAAAACCGGAGTCCTCGCTTGCCAAGAATGCCAGGGTCTTGGCCACCTCGTCGGGCGAGACGAGTCGTCCCATCGGGGCAGCAGCACCGAGCGCGCGCAACTGCTCGGGCGTCAACTTCTGATTCATCGACGTACCCTGCACCGTTGCCGGTGCGACGAGGTTGGCGGTGATTCCGTGCGGCGCCAGCTCGAGTGCGATGTAGCGGGCAAATTGATTCATCGCCGCTTTGGGTACACCGAGGTTGATCATGCCGTTACGCGGATGGCGCGACGGCTCGGCGGTGACATAGAGCAAACGGCCATAGCCACGCGAAGTCATCCCCGACACAACAGCTTTCGTGAGAAGAAAGGCGGCATGCAGCTCCCGATCCAGCTTTCCGCCGAGCTGTTCCCAGGTGAGATCGGCGAACGACGTTATTTCGTAGGGAATTAACGCGTTGTGCACGAGCACGTCGACCCGGCCCCACTGCTGCTCAGTTTCGTCAGTCATGGCGGAGACGTCTCCGGGTACCGTGACGTCGGCTTTGATCGCCACCGCCTCGCCGCCAGCCGCGGTAATGTCCGCGACTACGTCGTCGGCCTCTTGGGCGCTCGAGCGGTAGTTGACGACCACGCGAAACCCGCGTTCGGCGAGTACTCGTGCCGTCGCCGCACCGATTCCCCGGCTGGCTCCCGTGATCAACGCGACTCGTGACATCGGCATTGCCTCCGGCTGAAGAGGAGCTCTGTGCCGCCGGCCCCTGGTTCGCTGAGTAGTCAGGACGTCTGGTGCTTCACCGAAATGCTACGGCCCGGCGCGTTTCCTGCATAGACGCCTAAATCGCCCCGTGAGCTCGTGACTACATTCTGAAAAGTGGGCTGCTGACCCGGCCCTAACGCCACGGCTGATGTGTGCGGAACGGCGAGGGTGGAAATCTCGATAGCGTGGGACGCGAAACGTATTTTGTGCGTGAGCTGCACGGTTGTACCATTAGTTGTCTTGTGCGCACTGCCCAATATCGACGAGCGCTCGCCCGCGACTGGTGCCGGCTGATCGATGGCTGAGCGCCGCGGCGTTTCCCCAGTGCGAACCGGCCGGCCGAAACCGAGGTCATCGCGGACTTTTTGAACACATCATCTCGAGAGCCCACCGTGGAAGTTAATCTGACCCGGATTTATCGCAAGCTCGACATCCGTTCTCGGGCCGAACTTGGTCGTCGCATCGACCGACTCGACGCGTAGACGATTTCTGATCCGCCGTCGAAGTTTTCATCACCGGCTAAAGCAGCCGGGGGTCTCTGTCGCCATTAGGTGACCGAGGGCTTGTCGCTGTCCGATACTCAAGGCCTCCGGCAAGCGTCCATAAGGAGTCCGAACATGATCACATCCGATGCATTTCGCCACTCAACGATCCCACTTACCCACGGACGAGGTGCGGTGCCCGTTGTCGGGTTCGGCACCCTCATAACGGATCTCGTCGAAACCAAGCGGGCCACCACGACCGCACTGGAAGAAGAAGAAGAAGAAGAAGAAGAAGGAGAATGGGCGATGCCCTGCGGGAGGCGTTCGAGGCCGGAACGATTCAGCGAGAGGACGTGTTCGTCACCACGAAGCTGTGGAACAGCAACCATCGCCCAGAGCGCGTCAAGCCCGCCTTCGATGCGAGCCTTCGTCGACTTCAACTCGACTATGCCGATTGCTATCTACGACGACGGCGTCACGTTGGCCGAGACGTGGGGCGCGATGGAGGCCCTCGTCGATGACGGCCACTGCGGAGCGATCGGTCTGTCAGACATCATCCTGGACACATTGCGAGAGATCGTCGCGGTTGCGGGCATAAGTCGAATCGCACCCATATCTTCCTGAATGGGAACTACTCTCCTTCTGTCAGGAGAACGGCATCGTGCTGCTGGCGTTCGCCGCGCTCGGACATTCCTCGACACCGAACCTGTTGGAGGATAAGATAATTGGTGATATCGCGGCGCGCATGGACATGACTCCGGCACAGGTCGCACTGTCCTGGGCCGTGCAACGGGGCACGGCGTTCTTGACCACCTCGACCAAGCCGCAGCGGATCCAAGAGAACTTCGAGATTGCACCTCTCTCCGAGGACGCCATGCTCGACATTCGGGAGTGCATCACCACGAACATCAGATTCAACGCAATGATTGACAGCGGGATCCCGGGTTTCATTCCTCGGGCCAACTCACAGGAGCCGTCCGCATGACTTCGCCATCGCCGTCGTCGAACGGCCAGACTCGACTCGCATACATACTCGGCGTACCGCTGGCACATGACTGCCAACGTCAGTGGCCGCAACTGGGTGAAGTGGTGCACGGCCGCGACCTCATCGGCCAAGTCGAAGGCGGCTTTCCCGAACTTACGTTGGGTGTGGGCCGCCGCCTCCACATCGACAACATCGTCGTGGTCGAGTGGAGCTGTAACTATGGCGACGGACGCCTCTACCGCAATGTCAGCATCGCCGAACTGCGCGACGGCCAAGCGGTGACAGTCACGGATTATTGGGGTGAACCCGCCACCACACCCGAATGGCGTCAATCAGTCACGGATCGCCTAAGCATGCCAGTCGACGGAGTCTGGAAAGACGCAGTGCATCTCGACCATCACTGAGCCCGTTTGTCAGCTCGCCAGCGAACCGTCACCGTCCGGACCCGACGGTAAATTCGCGGGTTGGACCGTCGCGATGTCGCTGAGACCGGTGATCTTAAGGATGCGCATCAAAAAGGGATGGACGATGAGGTGCAGACGGTCGATTTCGTCGGCGTGCTTGAAAAGCACGTTAATGCCCGCACTGTCCAGGTATTTGACCGCGCTCATGTCGACGGTGATGGGTCTGCGGTTGCCCTCGCTGGCAGTGGTCAACGCTGCAGTGAACGCGTGGATGTTACTGATGTCGATCTCGCCCGCCGCAGTCACCCGAGGCGTCCCATCGACGCCACGGTCGGTGTTGAGACTCAGCGGGGTCATCATTACGTGATCCTTGCGTACATATGAACTGTAGTGCCTGAATCGTTGGATTGGATGCTCAAGTCCTGCACCAGACATCGCATGAGCGAAATGCCGCGACCCCGATACTCGCCAGGCACTTGGCGGGGCGTCTTCCAGACGCCGGTATCCATCACGCTGACCTGCAGCCTGTCGACGACCGCGTTCGCACGCAAGGAGATAACGCCGTCGGGCCGGTCGCGGTGGCCGTGTTCGATCGCGTTGGCGACGGCCTCACCGGCGGCGACGAGCATGTCTTGAATCTGACCGTGCTCGACCCCGACCTGGGTCAGCCAGTTCCGTAGGGCGGCACGGCTTGGGCCCATGTGGCGGGCGTCGGCGGTGAAGTCCATTTCGAGCGGAGCGGGCTGCCGGTAGAGCAGCATCGCGACGTCATCGGGATAGCCTCCTGCAGGCTCGAGGCTGGACATGAGGTGGTCGGCCACTTCGTCGAGTTCCTGCGAACGGCCGTCCCCGACCAGGTCGGCAGCGCGGGTCATGCCGTCTTCGATCGACGTGCCGCGACGTTCGACCAGACCATCGGTGTAGAGCAGTAACGTCGCCCGCGGCGGCATCGTGGCCTGCGCTTCGGGCCTGCCCTGGCCCGGCCGGATCGTCAAGGGAAGCCCTTGTCCGCCGTCCAGCATCGCGGTGGTGCCATCGGCCTGGACCATGATGGCCGGCGGATGGCCGGCGCTCGAATACACCAGTTCGCCGCTGGCAAGGGTGAGCACCGCGCAGAACGCGGTCGTACAGTCGGCGCCGGGCAGCCGCGCAGCGAAACGGTCCAACCCGTCGAGCACAGCGCTCGGACTGGACTTCTCGAGCAACAACGCCCGGCAGGCGCTTCGAAGCTGGCCCATGACGGTGGCGGCGGCCAGACCATGACCGACGCAGTCGCCGACGATCAACGCGACGCGCCCCTGGCCAAGATCGACGACGTCGTACCAGTCGCCCCCGACTTGCAGCGGCTCGCTCGCGGGCCGGTAGCGCACCGCGAAGCCCCCGGGTAGCTTCGCCGGGCCGAGCATCGCATGTTGCAGCGCCACAGCGGTCTCGCGTTGCTTGTCCACCTCGTCGACACGCTGTAAGCCTTGACCCAGCCGTCCGGCGAGCACCGTGAGCAGTGTGTGGTCTTCCCCTGAGAACGCTCGTTGCTCAGATAGTTCGACCCATAGGACCAATACTCCGCGGGGATGACGCAACGCAATTCCGGCGGTACCCGCTTCCTGGGGTGCAGCGGTCAGCGGATCCGCATCGCGTAACGACAAAATGGCCTGCCGCGCCTTCGGCAAGAGCTCAGTCCATTCGACGGGCTCCCCCGCGCACATCAGTTCCGGCGGAAGGGACTCGTCGTCGTCGGCAAATGTCACGGCCAGAACGCGCCGTGCCAGCCACACCCGGCGAAGCTCCTCAGCGGCTCCGAGCAGGGCGCTGTCGACAGTATCGGCCTGGGCCAGTTGCTGATTCAGAGCAGCCAGCGCCGTTTGGCGTTGCACGAGGTAATGCTCGGCCGTGACGTCCCGCATCGTGCCGACCATGATCTGCTTGCCCGAGTCGGGGTCATCGGCTTGGTTGAATGTCGCCGCCACCCACACTCGGTGTCCGTCGCGGTGGTTGACCGGAACCGTGAAGCCGCCTTGGGGGCTGCCCAGCATGTCGGCGAACGCCGCTTCGACCAGACCACGAGCGTCGTGGTCGGTCGCTGCGTCGGGCCACCATGGATGGGTGGCCGGATAGGGCAGGCCTTCGGGGCCGTAGCCCAACATTTCGGTGAACGCGTTGTTGATCTCCACGACAGCGCCGTGCTCATCGCAGACGAAGAACGCCTCCTGTAGCGAGTCCACCAGTGCGGTTCGCCAGCGGGACTGATGGTTGCGCAGCCGCGCCAGTTCGATGTTGGCGCGCACCCTGGCCAGCAGTTCCGCGGCGGCGAATGGTTTGACGAGATAATCGTCGGCGCCGGCCTGCAGGCCTTCGATGGAGGCTTCCTGACCGGCGCGCGCAGACAGCAGCAAAACCGGGACGGCAGCGGTTCGGGGTTCTGCACGCAGCGCCGCGACCAGGTGCAGACCATCCATCCCCGGCATCATGACGTCGCTGATGACGAGGTCGGGAGTGTCGGCGCGCACCGCCTTCAGCGCTCGTAGGCCGTCGTCGACGTCACTGACCTGATAGCCGGAGGTCTGTAGCAGATTGGTCAGGTATTCGCGCATGTCGGCGTTGTCATCGGCGATCAGCACCCGAGCGCGCTCGCCGTCGCCTGCGGCGGGAATGACGCCCGTGGTGGTCGCGCGCGCAGTGGTCTTGGTCCCGGTATCGGACGGCAGCCACCGCCACGCTTCCTGGACATACGGATCGGCGATGATGCCGGAATTCGCGCGGGTAACCGGCGCAGGGACCAACTCGTCGGCCGGCAGATGGGCGGCGCCGAAGGGCAGACACACCGTGAACGTCGTACCGGCGCCCTCCCGACTTTCGGCAGCGATGGTGCCGCCGTGCAGACCGACCAGTTCTTTGACGAGTGCCAGTCCGATCCCACTGCCCTCAGTTGACCGGGCGCGGACCGTGTCGATGCGGTGGAATCGTTCGAACAGCTTAGGCATCTCCGTGGCGGGTATGCCGATTCCGGTGTCGGTGACGGTGACGATCGCAGCGGTATCGTCGCGACCCACCCGCACGGTGATCGAGCCGTCAAAGGTGAACTTCAACGCGTTGGACAGCAAGTTGAGCACCACCTTCTCCCACATCTCGCGGTCGAGATAGACCGGTCGGTCGAGCGGCGGGCACTCCACGGTGAAGGTCAGGCCGGCCCGATCGATCGCCGAGCGAAAGACGCTGGCCAGCTCGGCGGTGAGTGCGGGCAAGTCTGCCGGCTCGTAGTGAGCTTGCATGCGCCCTGCCTGGATGCGCGAAAAATCCAGCAAGGTGTTCACCAGCTTCGCCATCCTCAGACCATTGCGGTGGATGAGCTCAAGCTCCGCCAGCGCCTGCTCATCGACGCCGGAAGTCCGCGCGCGCAGTGCGTCGACCGGTCCGAGGATCAAGGTCAACGGGGTGCGGAACTCGTGGCTGATGTTGGAGAAAAATGTGGTTTTGGCGCGGTCGAGTTCGGCCAGCGACTCGGCGCGCTGCTGCTGAGCCTGGTAACTGCGCGCGCTGCCCACCCCCGAGGCGATATGCCCGGCGACGAGTTCGACAAAGCCCCGGTAGTCGTCGTCGAGGCCGCGGTACCGGTTCAGCGCGGCCACCAGAAACCCGAGCGGCGCGCCGCCCTGCTGCAACAGCGGGGTCACCAGTGCCTGCGTCGGAGGCTCGTTCCAGGCGCCCATCGGGAGGTCCAGCGACAAAGCACCGAGCTCGACCAGTTCTGACTCTCCGCTCAGGGCTTTCGCCACGGGCCATCGTGAGGCGCCGCCGCTCGGAAGTATTTCCGGTGCGGCCAGATGCCCGCTCGTGATTCCGCTGCAACTGGCCAGGCGCGCGCTACCGTCATCGTCGTAAAGGTAAGTCAGGGTGAACGGCAGGTCGTACGGATTGGCAGCGAGTTGAGCGGCAGCAAAGTCCAGCGTCTGCTGCTCGGTGCGGTCCACGCTCGGGTCGGAGCCCAGTTGGCGCAGCGTCGCCATCCGCCGTTCAGTGACCACCCGCACGGTGTCCTCGCTGACCACGCAGAGCATGCCGACCACGACCGAGTCGTCGTCGCGCAATGGGCTGTAGGAGAACGTGTGGTACGACTCCTCGCTGTAGCCGGACCGCTGCAGCAGCAGGAACAGGGCCTCGTCCCAGGTCGCCTCGCCAGTCGACAGGACCCGCTCGACGCGGGGATAGATGTCTTGCCAGATCTCGGACCACACCTCGCCGGCAGGACGGCCGAGCGCCGACGGGTATTTCAGGCCGAGAGTGTCGCGCCGGTAGGCGGCATTGCAGAAGAAGGTCAGCTCCGGACCCCACGCCATCCACATGGAAAACCGCGAGGACAACAAGATGTCGACGGCGGTACGGAGGCTTTGCGGCCATCCCTCTACGGGCCCGAGCGGAGTGGACTCCCAATCGACGGCGGCAAGATCGGACCCGATCTCCTGGTCTGCGCGGAAGACCACCAACATCCCTTTCCATCGTGACGAGTCACCCCTGGGGTGATCGCCTGCCGCCGCGAGGTAACGCCGTTCTTTCGAAAACCATCGGCGGTTCACGGTGCCTGGTTTTGCCGAAAGGTCTAATACCCCGGGTCAGGCATCTCTGAACGTCGGCGTGGCGTCGCGGTACTTTCGGCATCTCCGTCGATGATGAATCATGCGGCCATTCGGAGCCCGTCTGATGATGCCAAGTACGTCGCGGTGGCGGTTCGTACGAAGCCTTCCCATGATCTGCGCCTCGGTGCCCAGGGTCAGCGCGGCTGCCCGAGGCGTCGAAATCGTGGTGCTACTCTGCGCGGTCGCCGCCGCATCGTTGCTCGCTTCGGCCAGCACCGTCTACGCCGCCCCCACCCGCACCGTTAACCACGACATCGGGATGTACGGCGACCCCGTCGGAGCGGCGCCCTACTGGCGCCAACAACACTCTCCGGACTGCGGCGAAATGGCGGTGGCTGAAGTGGTCGGCCAGATCACCGGCAGTGAGCCCACCGAACAGCGCATTACCGAGTTGGCCGAAAGCACGCCAAGCGCAGCGCGTCCCGGACCGATCTTGAACTTGGCCGCCGGCACGGACATCAGAGACCTGCCGGTGCTACTCGCGCACTACCGAATCAAGGCCGACAACATTCAGACCAACATCGACGGCCTGAAAAATGGTCTGGCCGACCGACACGGGGTGATCGTCATCCTCAACGCCGAAACCATCTGGAACCGGCCCGGCAACCGAAACGCCGCGAACCACTTCGTCGTCGTCACCGGCGTAGACCCCAAAGCAGGGGTAGTACACCTCAACGACAGCGGCATCGTGAATGGCCGAGATGAGCAGGTTGCTATCGCGACCTTCGAACGAGCCTGGGCGCCGAATCACAACTCGGCGATCGTCACGAGATAACAGCGGCTCGGCACGACACGGATCTTGTTGTCGCTCATCGGGTTTTAACCGCGACGATCACGGCAATCTCCATGTGAACAGCTTCGAGCGCTGGTCGCCGGGGGTGTCCGTCTTATTGGAGGCCGCAGACGATGACCGGTGATGGCGTTGACGTAATAGTTATCGGAGCCGGCTTGGCCGGTCTGAGATGTGCGGGTGTGCTGGCGGACGCCGGGTGCGACGTTCGCATCTGGGAGCAGGAAGACGACGTCGGTGGCCGCGTCCGCACCGACGCGGTTGACGGTTTTCTATGTGACCGGGGCTTTCAGGTGTTGAACCCGGCTTACCCGGAATTGCAGCGCGCTGTCGACGTCTCCGCCCTTGACTTGCAGCCGTTCGCCGCGGGAGTGGCGGTACGGCGCCAGTCGAATGCGGCGATACTGGTGCACCCGCTGCGTGAACCCAAGCGGGTGCCGAAGATGCTGGCCTCTGGTGCTATCCGGCCGGCCGACTTGTTCGCGCTCTCACGGTGGGTCATCCCGGCGTTGCGCCCCGGCGTGCTCAAAAAGACTGGGAATAGCGACATCACGTTGAAGGCGGCGTTGGACGAATCAGGTGTGCGCGGTGAGCTGCGACGAGTGATCGACCGATTCCTTGCCGGTGTGCTGCTCGATGACACCGGCAGCAGCTCCAATGCGTTCGCCTTGTTGCTGACGCGGATGTTTGTGCTCGGCGTGCCCGCGCTGCCGGCTGCCGGCATGCAGGCGCTTCCGCGACTGCTTGCTGCGGCGCTAGGTGACCGAATTGCACTGAACCATGGGGTGAATCGCATCGAGCGTAGCGGGACGAGGTGGCAGGTGTCGGGTCCGGACGGCATGTTGCTTGCGAACGATGTCGTCGTGGCAACGGATCCCACGACTGCAGGGAGCCTGACCGGCTCGACGCCACCACCCACTCACGGTGTCGTCACTGATTGGTGGTCCAGTGACGACATTCCGACAGCGCGGCCGATGTTGTGGGTGGACGGCCGGAGTGATGCACCGGGGCCCGTGCTCAACACCGCGGTCATCAGCGCGGCCGCGCCTGGTTACGCGCCACAGGGTGAACATCTGATCGCGGCGTCGGCGCTACTCGGCCGCGACGGCTCACCGCCGCCGGAGATCGCCACGCGGCAGCACGCCGCCGATATCATGGGCGTCCCCGGCGGTCACTGGACATTGTTGACGCGCAGTGTCATTCACCATGCGCTGCCGGCTCAGCCGGCCCCGCTGCGGGTGCGCCGGCCGGTCGCGATCGGCGACGGACTCTGGTGGTGTGGCGATCACCGGGACACCGCCTCGATACAGGGTGCGCTGGTCAGTGGGCGACGGACGGCAGAACAGATTCTGCGGCGCCGCTTGTGATCAGCTCTTGTCCGACCATCGGAACACTGCCAGGCAGGCAGCCAGACCACCGGCAGTCCATGCTGTCAGCACGAAGAATATGTGCCAGTGCTCCCAATTGCCGGCGGGCTCGAAGGCGGCCATCTTCGCGGGCAGCAGCACCGACCGGAAGCCTTGAGCCATCCATTTGACCGGAAAGACGGAGCCCAAGGCCAACATCCACGTCGGTAAGACGGTGAGCGGCACGTACGTGCCCGACACGAACTGCAAGCCGACTGCCGGACCGTTGGTGACGACGGCGGCCGCGACCGCGTTACTGGCCAAGTTGCTGATGAAGATGCCCAAGAGCGAACAACTGACGATCCCCAGCAGAAATACCCACGTCAGCGTGAACCATCCGAAAGCTGTTGTTGGTAAACGGAGTTCGAAGAATAACACCCCTACCGACAAAAGAACGACGGCCTCGGCGAGGCTGGCGATGGCAACCAGCGTGATCTTTCCGATGAAATACGACAACGCGGTCGTCGGCGTCCCACGCAGCCGCCTCAAGGCGCCGGTCTCGCGGTCGGCGGCGATGCTGATGCCAAGGTTGATGAATGATGTCGAGAGAATTCCGTAGGCGAGCATGCTCGCCGCGATCACGGCGCCGGTGCTCGTCTCGACCTGCGGGAGTTTCGTGGAGAAGATCGAACCCAGCAGGATGCAAATCACTGCCGGCATCGAGAAACGTCAGAACCATCTGCTCGGGCCGACGGTAGAACATCTTCAGTTCGGGGATGACGCGCGACAACCCGATACGCAACGGGACGGCAGCGGCGACGCGCCCGCCCTGGCACGTGCGTCATCTGGTCGATGCTCATCACGCCATGCCGATCAAATGCAGGTACGCGTCTTCCAGCGTCGGTCGAGAGACTGTCAGCTCAGCCAACTCGGACCCGTCCGCCGACCACTTTCTGATCAGCTCGGTCGGGTGATCGGTTGCTCCACGTGGATTTCGTCGCCCATCTTCCACCGGACTGTCGCAGCCGAGCTCGCGTATTTGGTCAAGTTCGCGGGCGAATCGACTGCCACCACCCTGCCGCCGGCGATGACCGCGACGCGGTCTGCCAACGCTGCGGCTTCTTCGAGGTAGTGGGTGGTCAGAGGATGTGGTGCCGTCGCCGGCCAACAGCCGGATGAGGTCCCAGAATTGTCGTCTGCGCTTCCGGATCGAACCCCGTCGTCGGTTCGTCGAGAAAGAGCAGTTTCGGGCATGCTCGATGATGCCGAGGGCAACGTCGAGGCGACGGCGCTGCCCTCCGGACAGCGTTCGACTTTTGAGTGGGAGACCGCGGCCAGCCCGACAAGTTCGAGCACCTCCTCGGGACGGCGCGCTGTGCCATAGCATTTGGCGAACATTCGCACGGTTTCCGACACTGTGAGCATCCCGGCGTCGCTGACTTCCTGCAGCACGATGCCGATACTGGCGCGCCAGTTTCTGCCCGCTGTCTCCGGGGTCTTCGCCCAGCACGCGCACCTGGCCGGAGTCTCGCTTTCGGTGACCCTCGAGGATTTCGATTGTCGTCGTCTTGCCCGCCCCGTTGGGCCCGAGAATCGCGAAGATCTCGCCATATTCGACGTCGAGATCCAGGTCCCGCACCGCCTGCAGCCGACCGTAGGACTTCGACAAACCCCGGACGTGCACCGCGGGATTCAAGGATGCACCTCCCCGGCTTCCTGCTCGGCTGGCGGCTTCTCGAGTTCGGCGAGCATTGCCCGCAGCTCGGCGTCGGATAACTTCCCGATCAGTCGGTCGACGTCGTCGTCGCCGGCCGCGGTGGACTCTGGCCGCTCTTCGACGGTTGTAGCGGCTCGGCGCCGGCCAATTGCAGATCGGCGAGGATTCGAACGGCCAGTGAATTGACACTTACGCCTCTGAGCAGCTCGAGCAGCGGCAGATCAATCGCGAACATCGCATTGATCCTGAGTCTGAAATCCATTGCCATCATGGAGTCGAGGCCGATGTCGTCGAGGGCGTCGTCGGGACCGATGTCGGTGACAGCGAGCTCGAAGACCGCGGCAGCGATGTGCCGAACATGGCTGACGACCACGTCGAGCCGGTCCGTTTCGGGGCATCCCGAAAGGAAGTCGAGTATCGACGACTCCGAATCGCCTGCGTCGAGCGTGGTTTCGGCGATGCCTAGTTCGGAGAACATCGGCGGCAGCTGCCCGCCGAGGCCGGCACGCCGGGCGCGCATCCAGTCGGCGCTGATGGCGATGACGTTGGCCGTCTTCTGGTTGATCAGCCGATCGAGGATACGAGCGCCCGCCGCGGGCGTGATGAGCTCAATCCCTCGCTGCGCGTACATTTTCGCCAGCTTGAGCTCTTCGACCATGCCGACCGACCATGGGCCCCACCCGATCGTGAGTGCCGGCAGACCCTGGGCCTGCCGGTAGTGCGCGAACGCATCGAGAAATGCATTGGCGGCGGCGTAGTTACCCTGACCGGGCGACGCGATCACCGATCCCGCTGACCCGAACATCACGAAGAATTCCAGATCGTGGTCGTGGAACGTTTCATGCAGCACGCGGGCACCACGGATTTTCGGGGCCATCACCGTGGTGAAATCCGTCTCGGTCATGTTCACCAGAAGCCGGTCATCGACAGATCCTGCGGCGTGGACGATTCCGCGTACCGGTCGTCCCCCTTCTCGGATATGGCGACTCAGCCACGCTGTCATCTGGTCGACGTCGGTGATATCAACGCTGGCAGTGGTCACATGAGCACCTAGCTGCTCGATCTTTCGCATCGTGTCGACGATTGCGTAATGTCGATGGTCGTCAGGAAGTGACGCCCATTGGCTTCTCGGGGGGATCTCGCTTCGGCACAGCAGTGCGATATGACGTGCCCCGCGCTCAGCCAGGTACGTGGCGACGATGCGGCCGAGGGCTCCCGCTCCGCCGGTCACCACGTACGTCGCATAGGGCGTCAGTTTTGTCGGGAATGCCTGCGTGAGGCTCGCGCTCGCGCGAAGACGCGGAACGAACGTTGTTCGGCCACGGATGGCGATCTGATCTTCGGGTTCGTCGAGAAGAATGTGTTCGCAGATGCGCAAGGCAGTCTGAGCGGCGTCTTCCGCGTCGTCGATGTCGATCAGTCCACCCCACCGGTCGACGAACTCCTGGTGGCCAATGACTCGGCCGAGCCCCCAGATGGCGGCTTGGTCGACGGCGAGTGCTTGAGTTCCAGGGGCCGGTTGCGCGTTGGCAGTGACCACATAGAGGCGGGGCTGAACTGTGTCGCAGCTTGCGATGGCTTTGACGAGATGCAGGATCGTGAAAATGCCTGCGCGGCCGTTGAGTTCGGCGGCACCGGGGTCGTCGCAGATGTCCAGCGGCCAGCAGTTGACGATGCCGGCCAGGTCGCCCTCGTTTTCGACGTGCGTTTCGATCAGCTGATGTAGCTGCCCGGGCTTCTCCGCATTCAGCGGCGTATCCAGCGTCGACTTCTGTCAACGTGCTGACGGATTGATGTACGACCGTTCGAACGCGGCGACCGCTGCGGCGCAGTTGCTCGGCGACCCTCGTCCCCGTACCGGTTTTGTCGACGAAGACAAGCCAGGAGGAGCTGCCCGGTGAACGCGCGGTACTCCCGCGGGTCGTGCTCGATCTCGGAATAGTCGACCCACTGGATTTCATACAGTCCCTTGTCCACCCGTTCGGGTGTCATGCGTGACGAAGCATTCAGGGATTGCAAGATGAAGCCGCGGAACACGGCCAGGGTCTGTCCGCCGTCGCCGGTGATGGTGATGTCGCTCTCGATCTCGTCGTCGGTTGTCGACACCACGCGGACGTGCACGGTCATATTCTTTTCGGGCGCGCAGTAGATGGCGCTTTTCCGAATTCGGGTGGGAAGGTATGGGCTCTCGTCGGCGTCGTGTCCGAGAAGAGCGGTGCCGATGAGCGTTTGGAATGCGCCATCGATGAGTGCAGGGTGGAATCGGTACCTGTCGAGTTCATCGTTGAGCTGCGCAGGGGTGGCGACATCTGCTACCGCCCAGCCATCCCCGGATCTGATTTCGGCGATGCACCGGAATGCGTCACCATATGCGAACCCGACCGCATGGGCGCGGGCGTAGAACTCCTCGCGTCCGATCGTGGTGACCGACTCTGCGCCGCGAGGGGTATCGGCGCGATCAGGAGGTCCGGCGAGGGTATTGAGTTCTGCGGTCGCGGTGATCGTCCACTTCACGTCACCACCGGCCGTCGCGGTGAATGCGGCGAATTCCAACGTCCCCGTGTCTCGGTCGAGCGTGGTTCTGAGCACGGGATCGCAGGTGTCGTCGAGAATGAGTGCCCGTCGAAGCGCCAGATGGTCGACGCAGTAGTCAACTGACCCGTACGTGGCTTTGGCTGCAGCCAGAGCCATTTCGATGTACAGGGCGCCGGGTACAAGAGTGCTTCCTTGAACCTCGTGATCCGCGAGAAAGGGTATGGCGGCGATGCTCAACTCGACTTCCCAGGTCGGATGAATGCCGCTCACCGGCTGCCCCAACAGCGGATGCACCGGGTGGTAATGCAGGTCCTCGGCCGCTTCCTGGGTTTCGTTCCAGAAACGCTTGGATTGCCACGGGTACGACGGAAGCTTGAGCAACCGCGCCGCTTGCCGGGGGTACAGCGCATCCCATGCGATCGGATGGCCGTGGCAGTGCAGAGCGCCGACGCATGTCATCAGCGTGCGACTGTCGTCGTCGTCACGCCGCTGGGTCGCCGGCGACGAGAACGTCGGTCTTCTGAGTTCCGGCTATCTCCAGCAGCGATGCGGCGAGAACAGGGTGTGGGCCCAGCTCGACGAAGCGGGTGTATCCATCATCGAGCATCCGGCGGACCGCAGGCTCGAAAAGAACCGTGGCGCGGGTGTTTTGCCACCAGTAGGCGGCACCGTCGGCATACCCATCCAGTCGTTCGCCAGTGACAGTGGAATACAGCGGGAGCGTTGCCGTGTCGGGAGACAGACCCTCGAAGGCGCTGTAGAGGTCGTCTTTCACCGCGTCCATGAAGTGGGTGTGGTACGGCACCTTGCCGGTGAGAAAGCGATTGAAGATCTCACGCTCGTCGAGTTGGCGGGCGATCTTCTCAAGGGCGTCGCTGTCACCGGCGACGGTGACAGCTGAGGGGCTGTTGATCGCGGCGATCGATATCCGCTGTCCGATGTCGTCGAGCGTTCCGGCATCGATCGTCTGCATGAACAACTCGGCGCTGAGGCCGGCCGCGAGCATGCGCCCGAGTCCGGTTGTGCGTTGCTGCAGGCGACTTCGGTGATAAATCACGTAAACCGCTTGCTCGAAGGTGAGGACACCGGCGAGGTAGTGGGCAGCCACTTCGCCGGCGCTGTGGCCGATCACCGCGTCGGGATTGACGCCGAATTGCTTGAGCTGCTCAGCGAGTGCGATCTGGATGGCGAAGTTGGCGGGCTGTGCGACCTCTGTTTCGCCCATGCGAGAACGGGTTTCATCGGCGCGAAGTTCGTCGAGCAATGACCAGCTCGTGTACTGGGACAGCTCGCGATCGGTGCGCAGGATGCTCTCGGTGAACGCGGGATAGGCATCGAGCAGTCCCCGGCACATTTTCCACCACTGCGGACCCATACCGGTACAGACGAACGCCAATTTGGGCACCGCCGCGGTTGCGCGCCCGGCGAAGATCTGCCCGCCCTCGGCGAGGGCTTGAAGTTGTTCTTGCGCATCGGTGATGCTGGCGGCGACGAGGGTGGAACGATAATTCAAGTGAGAGCGGCGCTGACTGAGGGTGTAGCCGAGGTCGAGCAGTGTGACGTCGCGATGAGCGGTCAGGTGTTCGGCCAACTGGCCGGCGGTCGCGACGAGCGCCTCCTCCGTGCGTGCCGAGATCGGCAAGACGGCCAGTGGCAACTGCTGAGATATGTCCGATGCGCCGGCGCTGACGGGGGCGGGAGGCTCTGCAAGGACGACGTGGGCGTTGGTACCACCGAAACCGAACGAGTTGACGCCTGCGATGCGTCGCTCGCTGTCGGGGAACGGGCAACCCGTTCGAGGAATGTCGATGCTGAACTCCGCCAGCGGAATCTGTTCGCTCGGGTTCTCGAGGTGCAGATTCGCCGGGACGTACCCGTGTTTGAGCACCAGTGCAGTTTTGATGAGCCCGGCGACCCCCGCCCCGGCCTCGAGGTGGCCGATGTTGGTTTTGACCGATCCGATCAGCAGCGGATTTGTAGCCGGGCGTTGGGAGGCGAGCGCATTGGCGAGAGCCCGGACCTCGACTGGGTCGCCGACAGGTGTTCCGGTGCCGTGCGCCTCAACATATCCGACGTCGTTGGGGTGAATGCCGGCTCGTCGCAGTGCTGTTGTAATCGCCGCTTCTTGGGCTTCTGCGCTTGGTACGGTGATGCCATCGGTGTGGCCGTCTTGGGAGACCGCTGTGCCCAGGATCTGCGCGTAGATGTCGTCACCATCGCGCACCGCCTGATCGAGGGGTTTGATGACGACCACTGCGCCGCCTTCTCCTCGTGCGTAACCGTCGGCGGACTCGTCAAAGGCCTTACACCGGCCGTCTGGGCTGAGAAATCCACTCTTCGATTCCGCGATCGCAGTGTTCGGACCGATCATGATATTGACGCCGCCAGCAAGTGCGATGTTGCATTCGCCGTTCCAAATACTCTGCGCCGCAAGGTGTACCGCGACCAGCGAGCTCGAACACGCGGTGTCGATCGTCATGCTGGGACCGCGAAAATCGAAAGCGAACGAGATCCGGTTCGCCAGCATCGTCATCATCATTCCAGTGGCGGAATGGGTTTTGAATCGGTAACGGCTGGTGCGGCCCTGGTTCTGCAGAAGTTGATAGTCAAGGGTGAAACCGCCGATGAACACGCCGACGTCAGTGCCCGCCAGGCTGTCTGCGGGTATTCCGCCATCTTCCAACGCCTCCCAGGTGGCGCGTAGCAAGAGGCGCTGCTGTGGATCGAGTAGGTTCGCCTCTCGCGGCGAGATGCCGAAAAACTGCGGGTCGAATTGATCGATCTCACTGAGGAATCCGCCCCGCCGGGTGACCATCTTGCCGACCTTGGCCGGGTTCGAGTCGTGGTATTTTTCTGCGTTCCAGCGTGTCTCCGGCACGGTGCACGTCGCGTCGGTCTCACTGCACAGCAGTTCCCAGTAGCGTGCCGGATCATCGGCACCACCTGGAAACCGGCACCCGACGCCGACGATCGCGAGGGGCGGGCAAATGCCTTGTTCGGCAAGCATATTCATCCTTTCGCCCTAACGCCCCGTCGCGATACACGGTGAGCGCGATGCCACGCATGCCGCACCCGTATCTCCTGCCTACTCAGTGCGCCGCATCTCAAGCGTGAAGTCCTTGGCCCGATCAACTGAATTCGAGTGCAGGTACGGTCCCGATAATCCAGTCCTGGCTGACCGGACTGATGCTTTGCTCGTGACGGTAGGTAGACCGAAGTTCCCGCAGAAACGAGTCCCGTTGCCACTCCTGCACCTGCCGCATGACGTCGTCCGCAAAAATGCGACATTTTTCGCTGAGTACGGTGTCGATCAACTGGCCCGCCAGCTGACGCATCAGCCGCACATTCGCGTCGAATTGTGCGGTGAAATCAGGGGACGTCCCCATCATCGCGGTGTGCAGCCTCACCATGAAGTTCAGTGGCGCATACAGATCGACAAATAAGGCCGAGGGGCGCGCACTCTCCACTGCGGCCCATTCCCGGAAGAACCGTTGCATGCGGTTGCTGAGGTCGATGAGGCCCTCTAGGTGCGGAACCACGCCGGGGTCGTCAGCGACGCTGACGAATCGGCCATTGCTGTACAGAAAACCCAGGAAACCCCAGTAGAACGCGATGTCCCAAATCACCTTCGCCGACATGACCGCCGGCGAGCCCATCAGGAAGTACTGGTTGCAATACACATTGAGCCACATGTCGGTAAGGGAACGAAACAGCGAGTCGTTGATCCCAGACCGTGCGACGACATCTTCACCGTCGAGCTCACGGGTGATCATGTCGGTGATAAGGCCGTTGCCGATCGCGATAAGGTCTAAACCCGACGAGTACAACGGATCGAGGAACACTCCCGAATCACCGGTCAGACACCAACGGCGCTGCGCGTCATATACTTTCCTGACGCCGTGGCTATAATTCTTCATCACCCTGAAGTCTTTGATCAGGTGTTCGTTCTCGGCCAGGACCGCGGCGCATTGCGGCTCGTACTCAAATAACCATGACTGGGCCTTCGCGAGAGTGTTGAAATCGGCGAACGCATGGAAGGCGGGGTCGGCGACAATGCCGACGCTGGTCGACCCGGACGCGAGTCGGATCAGCCACACCCAGTACCCCTCGCCCATCAGGTGATTGGTGGACATCGCTCGATCACCTTCGATGAGACGCGCCTGCCAATTCGGGTCATCGCTCCACTGGCCAACATCGATCTCAACCCCGACACGCAACCAGACGGCGTTGCAGTGGTGCTCGTTGCCGCGCTTCAGTTCTAGCTGGCGGGGCAGTGTGCGGTTGCGTCCCGACGCATCGACCACCCACCGAGCCGTGGTCTGGCTGGTCGTGTCACCGCGCTGCACGCTGAGCGTGTGTGGACGATCCCCGGAGCACAGTGCGACGGATCGGACTCGGCCAGAGGTGATCTCGACGCCTTCGGACAGGCAACGCCGGTTGAGCTCGTTCTCCAGCCTGCCGCGGTCGATCTGGTAGGTGACCTGGGGCGTGAATGAGGAGCTGCCCAGTTCCATCCGTTGTGCGATGTCGGTGTTGCCGTCATGGGAGAAGAACATTCGCAACCCCATCTTGCGAAGCTGCGAGGTGTTCAGATGGTCGGCCAGTCCGAGGCGATCCCGCAGGTACTGCGCGGCAATCTCGACTGTCGACTCACCGACCGTGTGAGTGACCTCTGGCACCGGGTGAGGATTCGGCTCGATGATGAGAATCCGGGTGTGCGGGCGGGCGCGGCGCATCTCGAGCGCCAGCGTCAGGGCTCCAACTCCCCCGCCGACGATCGCGACGTCGTGATCCGACGACGTGCTCTCGGTGTCCGACAGCCGTGCCTTGATTCTTCGCGCCAGAGCCACCCGTGCCTCCGGGCTCAGCTGCGACAGCTGGGCTTGCACGTCCACATGTCCACCTCCTGCTCAACGAGATAGAACAGTTACTTAATATTTAAGTAGGTTACTCTTATGGCGGTCCCTGGCAAGCGCAGATGAGGACGTGAGCCGTGCCCGCACCAACAGCAGTCCATTTCTTCCTCGAGCTGGCCGCCATTCTCTTGGCGTGCCGTCTTGTCGGGCTGTTGTCGCAACGCCTCGGACAGCCGCAAGTCGT
This sequence comes from uncultured Actinomycetota bacterium, assembly GCA_963834615.1. Classification (GTDB taxonomy): domain Bacteria; phylum Actinomycetota; class Actinomycetes; order Mycobacteriales; family Mycobacteriaceae; genus Mycobacterium. The sequence continues at coordinate 29,258 of CAWICO010000009.1, read as the reverse complement.
CGGCGAGATGGTTGCCGGCGTCCTTCTCGGGCCCTCGCTGCTGGGTCGCCTAGCACCCGGCATCCAGCACCACTTGTTTCCGCCAGGACCGTCGAACATCGTGCTGTACACGGCCGCGCAGATCGGCCTGGTGCTCTACATGTTTCTCATCGGCCTCAATTTCGATGCCAACCTCATCAAGCATCGCGTCGGCACCGCGGCCGCGGTTTCCGCCGCCGGCATCTTCACGCCGCTCGCCCTGGGCGCCATGATCGCTGTCCCCCTCTTGGCAGGCAGAATCTATTTCGACAAAAGCGTCACACTCATCATGGCGATGATGTTCCTGGGCGCGTCGATTGCGACCACCGCATTTCCCATGCTTGCCAGAATCATCTACGAACGAGGGCTCTCCGGAACGCCTTTGGGCACGCTCGCGTTGGCATGCGGCGCAACTGACGATGCGCTGTCCTGGTGCATTCTGGCGACGGTGCTGGCCATACACCGGGGCAGCGTCGCCGTGGCCGCCACAGCAATAGTCGGCGGAATCTTATATACCCTGCTGCTCTTGACAATTGGGCGCAAGACCTTGCGTGTTCTCGGAACGGTATCCGAACGCCGTAACACGATCACCGCGCCGGTGCTGAGCACAGTCCTGATTCTGCTTATGGGATGCGCCTGGTTCACGGACACCGTCGGCATCTACGCCATTTTCGGCGCATTCATCCTCGGTGTCGCCATGCCATCCGGCTTCTTCGCGCGACACCTCACCGCCAGCCTCGAGCCACTCGTGACGACGTTTTTGCTGCCGCTGTTCTTTGTCTACTCCGGACTGAACACGCAGATCGGACTGTTGAACACCCCGACGCTGTGGGCGGTGACCTTAGGGATTCTCGTCGTTTCGATCGCGGGGAAGGGAATCGCGTGCACGTTGGCTGCGCGGCTGAATAAAGTTCCGTTCCGCGAATCTGTCGCGTTAGGCGCCTTGATGAATGCCCGCGGCCTCATTGAACTCATTCTGCTCAACATCGGGCTGCAGGCCGGCATCATCACTCCGACGCTCTTCACGATCCTCGTCTTTGTCGCCATCGTCACCACACTCATGGCGACGCCGATCTTCGAGTTCGTCTACGGACGCCACCAGAAGATGTCGGACAACAATCAGTTCGAATCAGAACACGCGGAGGCTACGGGCCGCGAAAGCGCAGTCCCCGCAACCTGATCGGCGCCAAACAATGGTCGCCTCGCCGATCCACTCGGCGAGGCAACCATCTTCAATCAGCGGCAGTATTAGATGCACAGACCGATCAAGCAGGGCGGAGGCGGGCCGCCGAAGCCACGGCCGCCAAAGCCTGGACCACCAAACCCGCGGTCAAAGCCTGGGCCGCCGAAGCCACGGTTGAAGCCCTGGCCGCCGAAGCCACGGTTGAAGCCCTGGCCGCCGAAGCCACGATTAAAGCCTGGACCGCCGAAGCCGCGGCCACCACCACCATGAAAGCCACCGCCACCACCGTGAAAGCCACCACCGCCGCCGCGCCCGGCGCCCCAGCCGGCCAATTGAGCCTGGTGGACGACGCTCGAACCAGTCTGAGGAGTAGGCGCGGCGTTCGCGGCACCGGCTAGGCCAAGAGCCGAAAAGCCAAGCGCACCAGCGATTGCGCCCGCGCCAACGATTTTCTTCAGGATCATGAAGATCCCCTCTCTGATGTGAAATTCGTGGCCGGCAAACGTGCCCGGTTGTACATAACCGAAGGTAGTTAGGCCCTCTATGAGCTGGCTGTGCTGGGGCCCTGCGGCCCGTATGCGACGGTGGCAACGCGGCGATGCCCGTTGCTCACCCTTGTGGCGGCGAACAATCGCTCATCGACGATGGTGTCTCGAGGCACAGTGACCGGCGGCCGGGGGCTACTTATGGTCGAGTGGCGGACAAAAGCCCCAGATATGAGCGAGGAGTCGACCCGGTGAGCAACGACGACGCTGTAAACGAGATCAACGCCCGCTATCGTGCCTACTGCGACGCGTGCCAAAGCGGCCAGCTGGACAAGGTGCCCGCGTTTTGGGGATTTCCCGTGCTATTCACGATCGACAGCGGCAAGCCGGAGACTTACCATCAGGTGCTGAACTCGCCAAAAGAGCTAATTGAGTTGTACAGCACAGAATTTGGTGCATCCACCGGAGTGGACGAGACCGTGATCGACAGCAGCGAAGTGGTCTTCTTTGGGGACAAGCTCGCGATGATCACGACGTCGTTGAGGCATCTGGGCGGGGGCAAGCTTCACGATACGCAAAATGCGATCTACGGTTGCCGCAAGGTCAACGGCGAATGGGTCTTCGTGTCCCATCTCAGTGTTGAGGGCTGAATTGCGTAGGCCGCGTTGTCAAACACACTGCAGGACAACCTTTTTCGTGACGGTACATCACTGAGGTCGCTGTGCGGCCGGCACGGCCCGATTAGCCGCGGCTAGAGCAGCCGGCGGTTTACTTCGAAGACAAGGCACAACTCGGCGACGTCCCGAGGACGCGACAGGGAACGGGCCGTGCGTTTTTCGATTCGGCGTAATCGGTGGCGGATCGTGTTGGGGTGACAAAACAACAGTTCGGCGGCGGCGGCGACGTGGCCGTCGCTGTCCAGCCAAGCCCGAAACGTCTCAAAGAGAACTCGGCGCTCATCTTCGGTCAGTGCGGCGAAGCATCGCATCGTGGGTTCTACGAGTTTGATCATCACCTCAGGTGCGCTGACTGCGGCACAGGCCAGGATCGAGCCGTCGAACACCGCGACCGGTTTCGCTGCGTCAACGCTTTCACCCAGCATCAGCCGGGCATGTCGCAGTGCCAAGGCAGTTTCGCGCAGGTCCTCGTAACGTGCACTCGCGCCTACCCGGGTGGTCGCCATCCGCGATATGAGTGCCAGCACATTCGCGAGGTGGGTGTCTGTGCTGACGTGCACGACCCCGACATGAAGGTCGGGAAGCAGCCGCCACGCCGAGAACACGTCCACGCCCCGTAATTTCGACTCGATTTCAGGCAGCCCAGTAGCGGCGACTGCGGAAAGTTCCGCGGCGATGACAATATAGGGACCGGAGCTGGGCAGTCGAAGGGCGTCGGCCAGCCCCCATAGGCCCTGGGGCTCGGGCAGCCAGCCGTGCAGTAGCGAGTCGAAGAGAACCGACCGCTTGGTTTCGTCGTTGTCGAGTCGACGGCTTTGTTCCTCGCGATAGCCGACGACCATGGCGCTCGTGTAAACATTTTGGGCTGCATGAAGTTTCGCGGTCAGTGTGCGCACCACGTCGTTGCCCACGTCCGGCTGGGCTGCCGATTCGGCCAGCACGAGCTCCCCGAGCGCAACAAACCCGACGCGGCACGACTCCATCAGCGACGCAAGCGGCATCCCCTGACGAGCGCGGATGGCACCCAACTCGGTGGCTTCTCTCGTATCGAAAGTGCTCTCGGCAGCGATCGCGGCGAAGATCGGCCGAATTGTCCCGGCGCAGCTCACCACGACCGAATCAAAGTAATCAACCGGGGACGACTGGTGAAGCGGTGTGCCCCCGGTTATGGCGCGCGCCAGCGCGGTCGCGAGTTCGTCGGTTCGCCGGGAGAGCCTTTCTGCCAGCTGAGCGACTTGCGGCGGGACCACATAGCCATTGCGCTGCCCCACGTCACCATTCACGTGACCACGTCGCCGCTCATCATCGGAACATTAGACCGAAACAGAAGCCGGCGATCGTCGAGCGATGACCGGAGGCGGAGCCGGTTCGCAGCGGACAGCTCAGACGGTGACGAGCCGGCTACTCGGCGTCGCTGACGGTTTCGAGGCGGTCGTTCACCCGAGCCAGCGCTTCGTCGAAGACCTCTACCTTCTCGCCGCGCTTTTCGTTGGCTGGCTGGGCGGCGCCGCGGCCACCTTCGGCCTCCACTCGGGCGGCACCCTGGCGCCGTAGCAGGCTGAAGTTCTTCTCGCGTGCTTGCCTGAGCTTGCTCTGCAGTTCTTTCAGTGATTTCTCGTCCAAGCGCTCCAGAACATCGGGATGAGTCCCGTCGATCAACGAATTTTCCTGCGGGGTCAGGTTCACATGCTGGTTGCTCACCATTGATTCATAACCTGTGCCGGCACGCCGGTCCGGCGAATCGCCGGGCCGCACGCCGAACTGTCACGCCGGGGCCACTTCACGTTCACAACTGTTTGTCGCGGGGGTACTCGTCACTGCTTCGAGCGGTCAACCCGCCCACACATCCTCGACGTAGCGGTCGGCCTCGACGAGGCCGATGAGCCAGCCGCGAGCTTGGTCGTTGTCTTCGCCGGTGCGTGCGCGGTAGATGTCGATGAAGGCCTGTCGGACGGCGGGAGCCATCTTGGCGCCGTCACCGCACACGTAGACATGGGTGTCCTTTGCGGGGTCACCGAGCAGTTCCCAGACTTCGTCGGCGTCGGCGGCGATCCGGTCCTGGACATAGCGCACCCCGCTCTGCGATGCGCGGGAGAAGGCCGGGCGCATCCGGACGATCCCTTCCCCCTCGGCAGCTTCGAACTGCTCGCGGAAGATGTAGTCCACGTCCGGGTCTCGAACTCCGAAAAAACACAACGCCGGTGAATATGGCGCCCCGTCCCGTTTGGCGGCCAGGCGGTCGCCGAGGAAACCCCGGAACGGCGCAACACCGGTTCCCGCGCTGACCAAGATCACGTTCTTTGCGGGGTCGGCGCCCGCCCGGAAGGCCTGACGGGCCGCATCGACCCGCGCCCGGATTTGCGTGCCCGGGGCGATGGCAGCCAGATGGTTGGACGCCACGCCCTGGAACAGGCCTTGGGACAGCCCTGAGCCGGACCGGGCGGGCGCGTCGAGCACGCTGACCACGAGCGCGACCAGGCCCGGTGTCAGCCGGGAGGACGACGCGATGGAGTAGTGACGCGGTGTCATGGGCTCCAGCAGTTCGATCAGCTCTGCCCCGGTCAGCGCGCATGCCTGAAACTCCTGCAGGCATTCGAGTGGACTGAGCGCGCACGGATCCGAGCCTGCCGCGAGTTCCTCGAGGCGTTCGCGTTCCGGCTGGCATGCATTGGATGCGGCGAGACGGCGTAATTGGCTGCGTGTAGCCGGCTTTCGCAATTCCACGAAATGCGTGAGTAATTCACGCGCGCTCACCTCGCGGTCGAGCGCGATCAGCCGCCGCGATGTGCGGCGCGGATTGATGGACAATCGCAGTTCACCGTCGATGCCGAGAAGTTCGAGCACCGTGGTGACGAGATCTGGAGGGTTGTCCGCGAGCACGGTCAGGTGATCACCCGTCTGGTACTCAACTCCATCGGGAAGGGTAACGCGGACAAAGCGTTTGGCTTGGCCCGGGCCGGCGTCGTCACCCACCAGCGCGGTGTTGTCCAGCACGGTCATCGGCGACACCGCGAACCGTGCGTCGATCGCCGCGGTCACCGGCCCGGTGATGCGATGCAGATCGTAGAGCGGTTCGTCGATGTCGGTGACCGGCGTCGCGTCCGGATCACCGAAGTGCTCGGACAGCGCCGTCCACAGTGCGGTGGAGAACTCCTCGACCGTCCCGTTGAGATCCCCGGAGGTGTCGGCCGACGCCAGAGGGACCAGAGGACGGGCGCCCAGTTCGGTCAGTCGCTCGTCGATGTGTTTGGGCACCGCTTGGTAGGTGTCGGCCCAGTTGCGGTCTCCGACACCAAGTACCGCGAAGTATGGGGCGCCCTTGAGAACAGCGTCCCCACCGAGTAGCCAGGCGAGGAACTCGCGCGCGTCATCGGTTGGCTGCCCGTTGTAGGACGACGCGACGATGACGATCGCGTCGGCCTCCGGGAGGGTGCCGGCGAAGTCGTCCAGCGGCCCCACCGTCGCGGTGCAGCCAAGGTCGTTGGCCTCCTCGGCGAGCTGCTTGGCCAAAGCGCGGCAGGTTCCGAGATTCGAACCGTGCAGCACGGCCAGCGAAGTACCGGCTTTGAGTGGTGTGGTCGCGTGCGACGGGGTCCGAGGCGCTGTCGCAGCGGCCTGGGGTGCGGTGCTGCGACGGTCCTCCGGTGTGCGCCGGATCAGGTCGAGGTGGAAGCCCATCGGGCGGCGGCTCCGGTCGCTATCAAATTGCAGCACATAGTGTTGCGAGTCGATCAGCCGATAGCGGTGAACCAACCGGGCGATTGCCATGGTGGCTTCGTGCAGGGCGAACTGACGCCCGATGCACGATCGCGCCCCGGTACCGAATGGTTTGAACAACCCACCGGGCCTGGCGGCGGCGCTCACGGTGTCGAACCTGTCCGGATCGAAGAGTTCGACGTTGTCACCCCATTCGGGTTGACGATGAAGCGCGCCGGTGAGCACAGTGACGGCTTCACCCTGTTTGATCGGGTAGCTACCGCCGATGGTTGTGTCCGCCAATGCCATTCGGTCGAAGCTGAGCACCGGCGGGGATAGTCGTAGCGTTTCGTTGATCACCTGCCGCAGAAAAGCGAGCTTGCCGATGTCGTCGTAGGTCGCCAGGTAGTCGTCGTCCACGCCGAAGACGGCGTCGACCTCGGTCTGGACGCGCGACAGTACCGCCGGGTGATGCATCAGGTTGTAGAGCGCATTGGGCATTAGTTCCGACGTGGTCAGCTGACCAGCGATGAGGAACGTCATGATCTGGTTGCGGATGTTCTCGGCGCTCAGAACCGGTTCGCCAGCGGATTCGCGCCCCAGCATGACGTAGAGCAGGTCGTCGAGCTCGTGGGCCGGAGCCGCGCGGTGCTGCTCGATCATGTCGTCGAAGGCACCATGCAGGTATGCCGTCTGATTGTCGAATTCGGTTGTCGTCGGCTCCTTTCCGAGTTCACCGGCGGCCGCGGTGAAGCTGTGCGGGATCGGAGCTAGGCCGTCGTAGCTGAAGGAGTCGAATCGCGCCCCGAAACCCGCAAGGGCGACCGTGTCCATCGCGAGCTTCTGCAGGTCGGTGGACGCATCCACCGACCGCAGTCCGACGCAGGCATCCCAGCGGTCGACCAGTTGGCAACTGATGTCCAGCATGGCGCCGTGGTAGTTGCGTAGGCCTGCATAGCTGAACCCGGGCATCAGGACGTCGTGGGCCTGCTGCCAATTCGGTTCACCGTGATAGGCCGTGAACAACCCGTCGCCGGCCAGGGGGCGGACCTGGGCCAGCGACTGCATCAGGTTCTTGGCGAACCGGCTTTCGTCGCACAACTCGTCGACCAGTTCCAGTGAGCAGGCGTATAGCTTTCGGAAACCGCTGTAGTCGGCGTAGAACAACGGCCCGTGCAGCTCGCCGAGGATGTCGACTGGAAGTGCATAGGGCCGGCCGGCGAGATTCGACGGCGGTGGCAGCGGTCCCTCGGCCGACGGAACGTTGTCCAGGTCCGGGGGGAGCGAAGGTACGAAATCGATCGTAACCATCAGGTTCAAGCCGTGCCCGGGACGCCTTCGGTCCTCGGCGAACGCCAACTCATCATGGACCTACCTGCTCTCAGCTCGAGAGATCAACATCGCAGCAACAATCATCGCACGCGTATCAAAAACGAGCCTGTGGTCAGGCTCGCCGACGCGCCACGGCTTCGACCGCGGCATCGTCGACACAGGCACCGACACCACTTCGGTCATCGGACTCTCAGAGTTACTGCTTCGTCAACGGTTTCGGCCGCGCTACCAATTGCACGTCAGCGCCCCTATGCCCATCGACCGAGTGGTCCTTGGCGTAAGCGTTGCGGCACAGCGGATTTAGATGACTCCGGTAAGTTGATCGGGAGCCGGGCCGGGTTGAGTTATTCGCGATGTTCACCGCCGCGTTGCCATCCACTAATCCGCCCGTCATCGCCGGATCAGTTGTTGTCATCCGCATCGAAATTGGAGCGAGACAATGACGCCAATGTGTACGAGGATGTGGCCATGCGATTCCTTGTCATGCTTGCGGGCTTCGCCGTTGTGCTCGGGGTGGCCACGCCTGCACACGCCGATCCGGGGCCCGACGCGAGCTTTCTGGCGGCGCTCAAGCAGGCCGGCATCACGTTCCAGGATCCAACTGTCGCCATCGCGGTCGGCAAAAAGGCGTGCGAACTGATGGACCAGGGCAATCCCGAAGCCGGCGTCATCAAGAGCGTGTCATCGAGTAATCCGGGATTTACCAATGACGGTGCCGCCCAGTTCACCATGATCGCGGCGAGCGCCTACTGCCCGCAGCACGTGGGGCAACCGGTCACGCAGGCCTCGCCACCGCCACAGCAATCGCCGATCATCGACTTTCCCATAATCACACCGGGAGCCGGGTAGGCACTGCAAGCGGCCCACGCTCACGGGATCCGAATTCGTGGCAATCAGCCGATCGGCTCTGCCGGAATGGGAGTCGGCGACACTACCGACGCCTGGCGTGCTTCCGCCGCCCTCAACGCTTCCTCAACCGTCTCCTCGAGCGAGAGCACGCGCTCCAGGTCGAGGAGCTGGATAATCCGCGTGGTCATGCGGCCTTGCGCCACAACCGAAAAGCGGTCACCGTCAGGAAATTTCTCCCGGGCGCGCACCAGAATGCCGACGCCCGTCGAGGCCAGGAAATGGACCCCCAACAGGTCGATGATGAGCGACGGCGGGTCCTCGGCCAGGACCTCAGCGATCGCATGTTCGACAGCAGCGGCGCTGGCCAAATCCATTTCGCCGCTGATTGCGAGCACCGCGATCCCGTGGTGATACGTAACGCAGGTACTAACCAGATCATCGTGTAACAACGGTCCACCAACCCACTCCGGCCGCTCACGAATACTCTGTTTAACTTCAAAGAAGCGCTGCTAGACCATTGCTTTGCGACCGTGGCAAAGCTTTGGCATGAGCGGAGCCGTTGCGCGAGATGGCGAACCCGTACGACACGCGGCCCGTCTCCCGGCTCGGTGAAGAAACCGGATGAATACGAGACCTACTGGCGAGTCCCCGATACCGCGTCCACCCGGTTTTAGAGCCGGGTTGTTTAATCTCTCGTCAGTTGATCTTGCAGTTCACGGGGTGGGCGTGCCTGCACGCCGCAGCGTACTCGGTCGGGTGAGGTAGCCCGGTGCTGAGTTGTCGGTGATTATGGTCGTGTCGGAAGTCGCGCGATCACCACTCCTTCGCGAGCGCTGCCCGCCCTGCGTGAAAAGCTTCATATTGATTCCACAGGGCAAATCGTCGCCAACATCTTGCTAATCGTGTCGGGCAGCTTCTTGCACCAGTTGCACCCGCGAGCTAACCCCGAGCTTGTTGTAGACGTGGGTGAGGTGGCTCTGTACGGTGCGCGGCGAGACGAAAAGCCGTGTAGCGATGTCGTTGTTGGCCAGCCCTTCGCTGACTAGGCGCACAACTTCACGCTCGGTGGGTGTGAGCGAGCGCCAGCCGCTTGCGGGCCGCTTACGCCCACCGTGTCCTCGGCGGGCATAGGCGACCGCCTCCAGCGTGGACATTGCCGCGCCCTCGGCCCAAGCGCTTTCAAAGTCGCTGTGGCCCAGTGCATCACGGACAGCTCCAACCGCAGTCGCATAACCGTCGTCGTAGACCTTGAACCTGACCGCGCCAGTGTCTTTCCTGACGGCCTCGGCCGCACCATAGAGTCGCGCCGCTTCACGGTGGCTGCCGGCGTCACTAACAAGTCCGGCCAGGCACTCCAGGGCGTCGGCGGTGATCAGGTGCGCGTCGGTTTCGGCCGCCATCGCGAGTGCGTCGCGGGCGTCGCGTTCGGCTTGCTCAGGCTCGCCCTGGGCGGTTGCGACACGCGCACGCGAGGACAGCGCCTTGGCCAGATGGCAGCCCACTGACGCCGACACGGCCTCGTCCGCACACTGCCGGGCCGCGGCCATGTCACCGTGCGCCAGCAAGATGTCGGGTACCGGGTTGAACATGCTCACCCTGAACCCATCCTGTGCGCGGAACCGCTCGGCGGCGACAGTGCCGTTTGTCAACGCGGCCGCGACGTCGCCCGCCGCCAATTGCGCGGTCGCCAATGGCGCCTTGCACAGGGCTTCCCAGAGGCCGCCGAGTTCGGATAGGGCTTCCAGGGCGGCGCTCGCCGCTGCCTGCGCGGCTGTCGGATCTCCCATCCAGGCCAGGGTATGGCCCAGGTGTGCCTGGCAGGCGGCCCTCGTGGTGAAGTCGTGGTCGGCGTCCGCCTCCGCCATCAGCTCGTGGAATTCTGCGGTCGCTTTCGCGAGTTCGCCCCGCATCAACCATGCCGTGGCCAGCCCCCAGTATCGACAGGCCCGCGATACAACCTGGTCGCCGACCTCGTCGGCCAGGTCGCGTCCCTCCTCGCCGGCAGTGATCGCGGCGCGCGGATTGCCGTCGTGGATTGCGACGTATGCTTGCCACCACAGGATCTGGCTCAATCGCCATTTGTCGCCGGCGTCTCGCGCCAGGCCGGCCGCCTCATCGAGGTACGGGCCAGCGACCTCCGCGTCGAAGGCGCCGGTGCTGCCGCATGCAATGAGAGACCGGATCAACAGGTCGGCGTCACCGGCCTCCCGTGCGATCGCCAGTGCCCGCTCGACGTCCTGCATGCTCTGTGGGGCGCCCACTGCCGCGGTGAGCGTCGCGAAGTCAGCGATCGCCCGCGCGTACGTCGTGGGCGTCACATCGGCGGGGGGCTGCGACGGGTCAGGTAGCACCGCAATGATCCAGGACAAGGCTTCCTGGACGTGGCCGTTGGTCCACCACAGTCGCTGCAGGGCGCAGGCCAGGTGCAGTGCCCCCTCGCCGTCGCCGGTATCGCAGCTCCATGTGAATGCGGCTCGCAGATTGTCGATTTCGATGTGGGCCCGCTCGACGTGTTGACGGTGGCCCGCCGAGAGGGACTGGTCCACCAGCGTGGCCAGGTGTGTGTAGTAGTCACGGTGGCGGAGGCGAACCGCATCCGATTCGCCGGAGTCGCCGAGCTTTTCCAGTGCGTACTGCCGCACCGTCTCGAGCAGTCGGTATCGCGTTGCGCCGCTGGTATTTTCGGAGACTACGAGCGACTTGTCAACGAGTAGCGTGAGCTGATCGAGCACTTGGTGGGGTTGCACGTAATCGTCGGCAGCGACGGTCTCAGCGGCGTCGAGGTGAAATCCGCCGCGAAAAACCGCCAGCCGGCGGAAGATCACGCACTCGACGTCGGTGAGCAGCGCATGCGACCAATCCACCGAGGCCCGCAGCGTCTGTTGGCGTCGGACTGCGGTGCGCATGCCACCGGTCAGGATGCGGAACCGGTCATGCAGGCTGGTCAGGATGTCGGTGACCGATAGTGCCCGCACCCGCGCGGCGGCGAGTTCTATCGCCAGCGGCATGCCGTCAAGGCGTTGACAGATCTCCGCCACGGTGGCGGCATTGTCGTCGGTGATCGCGAATTCGGGCCTGACCAGGCGAGCACGGTCGGTGAACAACTCAATCGCTTCGTCGGTGATCGACAGCGAGGACACCCGCCAGATCAGTTCACCGCTCATTCCGATCGGCTCACGGCTGGTCGCCAACACCGTCACTCCGGCACAGGCCCCGAGGATGGCGCCGACAAGTGCGGCCGTCGCATCCAGCAGGTGCTCGCAATTGTCCAGGATCAGAAGCATCTGCCGATCCGCGATGCACCACAGCACGGCGTCGGTCGCAGAGCGGCCGGGAACTTCGGGCAGTCCGAGTGTGCGGGCGGCGGTGGCGGGAACAAGGTCGGGTTCGGTGATCGGCGCCAAGTCGACATACTGTGCGCCGTTACGGAATTGAGCGGCTATCTGACCGGCGACCTGTACCGCAAGGCGGGTCTTGCCCGAACCGCCCGCGCCGGTCAGGGTTACGAGTCGGTGCTCCGTGACGCTGCGGGACAGCTCTGCTATTTGTGCCGCGCGGCCGACGAAGCTCGTCAACTGAAGCGGAAGCCCTTCTGACGCCGCTGTAGGTAGCCGCAGCGGCGAGAATTGATTATGCAGATCGGGATGGCACAGCTGGATCACCCGCTCGGCGCGGCGAAGACCACGCAGCTGGTGGGTGCCCAGCGGAATTAACCAGGCGTCGGGTGGCAGGTGGTCGGCCACGAGCTCCTCGGTGGCGCCGGACAGCAGAGTCTGGCCACCATGTCCCAAGTCGCGGACGCGGGCGGTTCTGTTGATGGTCGTCCCGATGTAGTTGTTCTCGTCGCGCAACTGAACCTCGCCGGTGTGCAGACCGATCCGCAACCGGATCGGTGCCAGCGGTGCAATCTGCAAGTCGAGGGCACAGGCCACCGCGTCACTTCCACGGTTGAACGCGACGACGAGGCTGTCGCCTTCGCCCTGCTCAACCGGGCGCACCCCGCGGTGCGCGGCGACGATTTGGGCAAGTGCGCGGTCGAGTCGCGCGACGGCTTTCGCCATTTCTTGGGGACGTGATTCCCAGAGCTGTGTGGACCCCTCGATATCGGCGAGCAGGAGCGTCACCGTTCCACTAGGTAGCTCGCTCACGCCCAAATCGCTCTCGTTCACCGGCGGCGCCTCCGCGCGTGGGTTGATCTCGCTCATGTTAGCCAGCATCGACGGTTGTCAACGCCACAACATCAGCGAAACCGCGCAGATTTCGTATGCGTGCTCCGGCAACGTGCGACCTACGACGGGGTTTTTTCCGCGTTCTGACCGATGGTGTGGGCCTGTCCGCACCGGATAGTCGACCTGAAATGCAGAAGAAAAGGAAAGCACCGTGAAGATCGCTCCTACAGCACCGCCGGTCGGGTTAGCTAAAACCGTGGATCGGGTGCGTCATCACCTCTTGCGACTTCACCAGTCGCTGGCGCCCGCACAGGCAACGATGGCAGAGCTCGTCGTCAGCGCCTGGCTGGCCCAGGCCATCGCCGTCGCTGCCGATCTCCGTATCGCCGATACGCTTGCCGACGGGCCCCTCGGGTGCGACGAGCTGGCCGCTGGGGTTGGCGCCGACCCCGACGCCCTGGGCCGGTTACTGCGGGCCTTGGTCAGCCGTGGCATCTTCCGCCGACGAAGCGACGGCCGCTACGACCTGACACCGCTCGCGGCCACCCTTCGGTGGGAGGCGCCGAATTCGGTGGCGGCTTTCGCCCGGTTCGTTGGCTCGGCGCAGCACCGCGAGTACTGGAGCCACTGCATCGATGCGGTCCGCACCGGTGAGTCCGTCGTTCCCAAGCTGCACGGCATGGCGGCCTTCGACTGGATCGAGGGTCAGCCCGAACTGAGTGAGGTATTCAACCTGGCCATGACGAATCTCTCGGAGATGGCCGTCGGCGCGGTAACCGCGGCTTACGACTTCGCCCGCTTTCACACCGTCGTGGACGTCGCCGGCGGCCACGGCCGGCTGCTGGCCGGGATCCTCGCGGCGACCCCAACCGCGACCGGCGTTCTCTTCGACCTACCGCATGTCGTGGCGGGCGCCGAATCCCTGCTGTCCAAACACCGTGTCGCAGAGCGCGTGCGAATCGTCGAAGGCTCGTTCTTTGATGCGGTTCCCGAAGGCGCCGACCTTTATGTACTAAAGAACATCATCCACGACTGGCCCGACGACAAGGCCCAACAGATTCTCAAAACCGTCCGCGCGGCGACCCGGACAGGGGCAACCCTTCTGCTGGTGGAGTGCGTGATACCGCTACACGACCGAGACTTTTCAGCCAAATGGACGGATCTGGAGATGCTGGTCGTCAATACGGGCCGGGAACGCACGGGTGCGGAGTTTCAAAACTTGTTGCAGCAGACGGGTTTTCACATGAACCGAATAGTGCCGACGGCATCACCGTTCAGCATTGTGGAAGCCACCGCAGCCTAATCAAGGCCGGGTGTGCCTGCACATCGCGGCATACTCGGCCGGGTTCGGTAGCCCAGCGCCGAGTGGCGGTGTCGGTGGTTGTGCTCGTGCTTGAAGTCGCCGATGACCACGCGGGCCTCGAACAGGGTGTTCCAGTGGTTGCGGTTGAGGCACTCCTTCCGAGTCGGTTGTTGAATGATTCGATGTAGCCGTTGTTCCACGGGGTGCCGGGCGGGATGTAGGACAAGTCCGACCTTGCTCGTCGCAGAACCGTTGCAGCGCTTGGGAAACCAACTCTGGACCGTTGTCCATCCGCAGCACCTTCGGCGGGCCGCCGGCCGCGGTGAACACCTTCTTGAGCTCGGCGACGAGTCGCTCGGCGGTGATGGAGCGTTCCACCAGATGCAGCAGCGATTCACGGGTGTGTTCGTCGACCATCGACGCGATCTTGATCGCCTTGCCGTCGATGGTGGAATCGAACTGGAAATCGATCGCCCACACCACCTTCGGGGCGTCGGCGACCACCTCCGGCACCGAGGACGTCCCGGCCCGTTTACGCGGGCTGTGGACCCGCCTCTGCAGCCCCTCCTCGCACCACAACCGGTGCACCTTCTTCACGTTGATAGCTCGGCCCTCGTCGTGCCGTAACGCCGCCCATGCACGCCGGAACCCATGGCACGGGTGTTTGGTGGCGTAGGAACGCAGCCAGGCCCGCATATCGGCGTCGGGATCGGCGGGTGTCTGGGCCTGAGGCAGCCGTCGGTGGGTGGAGCGGGAGAGCCCAACCGCCTTGCACGCCAACCGTTCCGACATGCTCAACGTCTCCTTGAGCATGTCCACGGCGCGGCGCTTGGCGGCCGGGCTCAGAATTTTCCCTTCGCCACCTCCCGCAGCGCGTCCTTGACCAGCTCGGCCTCGGCCAACAACCGCTTCAAGCGGGCGTTCTGCTCGCGCAGCTCCTTGAGCTCCTTGGCCGCGTCAGGGTCCATCCCGCCGTATGCGCGACGCCAGTTGTACAGCGTCGCCGCCGACACCCCGAGTTCGGCGGCGATCTCCTCACCCGTCTTGCCCTCGGCAGCCAACTCATCCGCACGGCGCAGCTTGCGCACGATGTCCTCCGCGGAATGCCGCTTCCGACCAGCCATGTTCTCATCGTCCCTTCCAGCCCGACATCGGGCCACAGGACTCTAAAACTGGTTGGACTCATTCAGCGGGAACACGCCACTACGCTACGCCGATCCGATCAATTTCATGCAGTTCGCAGTTTTTGCAAGGCATTTTTGGCCATATTTCTCGTTTGCTCCTTTTTACCCTGGGACATAAAACGGCCGCGAGCGTTTCGGGCTCCGAGGTGCAGACCAATACGCGGGCCCACCGGGATCGTGGTCTGCGCGCTAATCGCCAACGGGCTCAATGACTTACGCTTACGGCGGAAGCTCGAGCTGATGGCTTGGACAGTAGATGTCGACTGATGCGGTGATGAATCTGACCGCGGTTCTTCTAACGCGATCCGGAATTAGGTGGATAGCCGGATTGGATTCAAACAAACGGTCCATCTCTTCGTTTACCACGGCGTCGACGGGGGTGCCCCCATCGAGTTCGGCACAGATTTGATGGGCGCGGGCGACGAGACCAGGCACGTTGTCGAGGGCGGGAATCTGTTCTTGTTGCAGTAGCGCCACAAACTGGTCCTGCTGCTGGCTCGGGTCGGCGGCTGCCACGCCAGCACAGATAATTGCGGCGGTCAGCACCAACGACACGCTAACCAGTGGCGTAAGCCTTGAACGTTCGTGTCGCGTGGGGGCGGAAAACCGCCTCTGATCCGCTGGATCTTTAGTCGGGCTGACAGGATTTGAACCTGCGACCACTTGACCCCCAGTCGGACATAAGCCGAATTTCACTGTCCGGCAACAACTCTCGAACTCATTTGGCCGGCACAACAGTCTCGGGACGTCCTCCGCCGACTCCCCTGATCCGCACCTAGTGTGACAACGTCGGCGTTACGGAGCCTCAACTCCCAAGATTCGGCGCCGACGCCAGCGGTGCAGCGTTTCAACCTGAATGTGTTCGAGGTCACCGGCTCGTCCTCACGCCCGGGCCGCGCGCGGCGAACCAGGACTCGGCCGCCGTCAGAGTCTCCAGCGTGCCGATATGCAGCCAGTCGCTGTCGTGGACCAGACCGAACAGGCGCCTGGTCGCCTGTGCACGGTCATAGAGGACGTTCAGCGAGAACTCTCCATCTGGAGCATCGGCGAACAACCGCGGATGCAGGATCTGCACGCCGGTGAAAACGAAGGGCGCACTGGACGCATCGCCGCGGCGCTGCAAACGTCCGTCATCGGCGCGGAAAAAGTCTCCCGGCCCCTGATAGCCGAACGCCCGGCCCACCGGTTCCAGCAGCAGCAGCGCGTCCATCCGCGCCGTGTCCCAGGCCTCGGCCAGGCGGATGAGCGCCGGCCGCGCACCGTCCAACCAGATGATGTCGGCATTGCAGACCAAGAAGGGTTGCGCGCCCAGCAGGGGAAGCGCATCGGGCGACGCCACCGCCGGTCTCCAGCAGTACGTCCTCGTGGGACAGGATCACTCCGGAATGGCGTGCCAGATGCCGGGCGATCTGGTCCGCCAGCCAATGCGTATTAACCACGCGGTTCGGCACGCCCGCTTCGTCCAGCCGGTCGAAAACGCGGTCCAGCATCGAACGGCCCGCCACCGGGATCAGCGGCTTGGGCGTGCGCTTGGTCAGGGGGCGCATGCGTAGTCCAAGGCCTGCCGCCAGCACCATGGCATGGTCCGGCATGGTCATGGGGCCGCGCTCATAGGTCCGGCACCACGCGGCGGGCGGCGGGCACTTCGCGCTCCAGCCAGTGCGCCAGCTCATGCAGCACGGGATGCGTCAGCGCCTGGTCCAGCAGGCCCCAGAGCCGCGGGATATGGCGCAGATAACCGGGCTTGCCGTCGCGCTTGGCCAGGCGCACGAACAGTCCCAGGCATTTCACATGGCGATGCGCGGCCATCACCGCCCACGAGGCGTCGAAATCGGCGCCGGATAGATCCGAGAATGCCGCCCGATACCGCGCGCGCATGGCGTCGATCAGGGGCGCGGGCAGGTCGCGGCGCGCATCCTCCAGCAGCGAGGCAAGGTCATAGGTGATCGGACCCACCACCGCGTCCTGGAAGTCCAGCAGCCCCAAAGCGGTCAGACCCGGGCGCGGCAGCACAAGCAGATTCTCGACGAAGAAATCGCGATGGACCATCGTCTCGGGCACGGTACGGGCCTTGGGCAACAGTTCACGCCAGATCGTCTCGAACTTCTGCCGCGCGTCCTCGTCGACAGGCGTTCCGCGCGCCGCAGGCACATACCACAACAGGAACCGCTCCACCTCTTCCAGCAGGCGCCCATCGTCGTAGGCGGGAAGGCCAGCCGGAATTGCCGCCGCGCGGCGCCGGTGCAAATCGATCACCCAGTCGATCGCCAGGCCGAAAATCCAATCCGGATCGTCGCCGGCCTCGAGCCGCTGCGCCAGTGTCGCGTCACCCAGATCCTCCAAGAGCGCCAGCCCCGTCGCCGGATCGGCGGCCAGAATTTCGGGAGCAGAAGAACCCAGGCCGCGCAGATGGGCGTCGATCGCCAGGAACGGGCGGATGTCGAGCTTGTCGGGCGGCGCGTCCATCAACACCGCGCACCGCGCGCCATCTGTCAGGCGCCAGTAGTGGCGGAACGAGGCATCGCCCGCCATGGCCGTGCGCGCAGCGCTGCCCCAGCCGGCGGTCGTCAGGAATCGCGAGATCGTGCCGTCGCGCTCTGCGCGCTTATCCATGTTGGCACGATAGGTGCATTCTGGGGTCACTGCGGACTGGTCCCGCAGAGCATTCGCGGGACCACTGCGGCGATATGGCGGATGCTGGCTAGTGGTGAAACGATGTCGGCGTAAGCGACGAGAAGTACCAGTAAGAGACGGTGCCATCTGTGCGAAAAGCAATGGCTGTCGGAATTGTCTTGCTTACCCTCGCGGCGGCTTCCTCGGGTGGCTGTGCAGCGCACACAGCGCTGAGGGACAGCGCGCAGGCAACGCCGGCGGCAGTCGCGGTTCCGACGCCCGCATCGCCGGCGCCCAATGCGCCTGCCACACCGGACCTGCCAACGGTTTCCAAGCTGATGAACGACGCGATTGCGGCAGGTACGGCGCCAGGTGGCGTGGTGCTGATCGGACATGGTGGGAAGGTTGCCTTCCGTCATGCTTATGGCTCGCGAAAGCTCGACGGCGAACCGGGTCTCGATGGATCGCCCGCACCCGCGGAGCCGATGACCGAAGACACCATCTTCGACATGGCGTCGTTGACGAAACCGCTGGCGACCGCGACCTCGGTCATGCAGCTTTACGAACAGGGCAAGGTCGAGTTCGACGATCCCGTGCAGAAGTACTTGCCTGACTTCAACACGGGCAACGATCCACAGCGTGCCAAGGTGACGGTTCGGATGTTGCTGACGCACACTTCGGGTGAACCGGAAGACGTACGCCTCGACGACCCATGGGGACTGCACGGAGCGGATAAACGAGAAGGCTTTTCCCGTGCCCTCACCATGCCGCTGCAGTCGCCTCCGGGCGAGTTCTTCAACTACGCCGACATCAACTTCATTCTGCTTGGCGCGCTGATCGAGAAAGTCACCGGCCAACCAGAAGACGTTTACGTCGAGCAGAATGTCTTTGCGCCGCTTGGCATGACCGAAACCCGCTACCTTCCCTCCGGTCAAAGCATGTGGTCCGCATGTGATGCGAGGAGCTGTGATCGGCTGGGCGCCGTGCGCCAATCGGGGGCATGCCGGGCGTCTTGCCCTGACGGGTACGTGGAGCACAAGCCTGTTGTCGCGCATCGCACCGACGGCACGTGATGACGAAAGCAGAAACGATCCGGGCCAGAATCCCGATTTCGATTTCCTGCTGCGGGGCGCTGTTTTCGACCCGACGACGCGCCGGATGGGTGGGGTGGCCGGGCATGCCGGTGTCTTCTCGACCGCGCATGATGTCAGCCTCTATGCGCAGGCGCTGCTTGATCGGCTCGCGGGGCGCCCGAGCAAGTTTCCGCTGCAGCAAGCAACTTTGGAGTTGATGACGACACCGCAGCAGCCGGGAGCACACCGCTGAACAAGTTGGGGCAGCCAACAACGCTTCTCAAGAAGCCATCGCGGCGACACCCAACAGATACGACCCGCTGCTCGCTCCGCGGTATCCGGCGATCAGGGGACAAAACCTGCGTGGCTTCGGCTGGGATATCGATACCGCGTTTTCCGGCACGCGCGGCATGATCTTTCCGATCGGAAGCTTCGGGCACACCGGCTTTACCGGAACCTCGCTGTGGATGGACCCGCGCTCGGATACCTACGTCATTCTGCTCACCAGCGCGATCGATCCGCGAGACGATCCACCGATCGCCTATTTGCGAGGTGATGTGGCTACGGCGGCAGCCCGGGCGCTGCTTTGAACAGCGCGTCATCGTTGCGGGCCAACCGCGTTGCAGCGTCGCTCGGCATTGTCGCCGGCGTCCTGTTTGTCGCGGCGCTGATTTTCTTTTCCGGCTTGACTCAGGGCAATCCGTCGGGCGCCGGCCCGCGCCCGGCTCAGACGACCGGACCCGCTCACGCGCCACCCAGCGCCTTTGTCACCGTTTCGGTGGCCACGGTGTGGACCACGCCGCAGAGCCCGCGTCCGGTCGACCATCGCGCCCTGACAACCCGGTCGACATTCGCGGCTGGCTGTCGGATATGACGCCAGCCGAGCAGCAAGCGCTCACCTCGGACAACCTCACCCAGACGCAGGCCCTCTTCGGCGACCGTGTCTTGGTGGTGGGCAGCAGGGCGACTGGGACGAGGTACTAGTCCCCGGCCAGCCCACACCGAAGAACGCGCTGGGCTATCCCGGCTGGATTCCCAAGGCCCAGTTGGCAACCGACGCAGGCTACGGCGCACTGAACGACGACGCTTCCTTCGCGCTCGCCGATCGGGGCGTCACCACCTGGCTGTACCGCGATTCCCGACTCTCCGATCATGACCTCGAGATCAGTGCCAACACCGGGCTTCCCGTGCTGGACCGCACCGACACGGCGGTTCGGGTGGCCACCCCCGATCGCGGCCCGAGGTGGTTGGATGCCCGAACGGTGGCGGTCTACGAAAAGCCCGCGGAAATATCGCATCCCACTGGGGCCGACCTGGTCCGGTACGCCGCCGTGTTCGTGAACGTCCCCTACCTATGGGGTGGTCGTGCCGGGTTCGGCTTCGACTGCTCCGGTTTCACTTCCACCATCTACCAGGTGCACGGCATCACCCTCCCGCGCGACGCCGACGCGCAAGCCGCTGACAGCCACGGCCGCGCGGTAGACAAATCCGCGCTGCAGCCCGGCGATTTGCTCTTCTACTCGCACGGCAGCAAGGACCCCGACAATCCCGATGCGATCTACCACGTGGCCATGTATTCCGGGAACGGCGAGATGATCGAGGCATTCGACTCGACGACACCAGTGCGCACCACTCCGGTTCGACTGGACGCGGACTACTGGGGCGCGCGCCGCTACCTCGACCAACCGCGGTGATAGACCTAACCGTTGAAACGTCTTTTACATTTCGGTGCGGAGACATGTACACACCCCACGCTATCCACCGTGTGGGAAGCGCGATCAAGAGCCTCAGCATCTCAACAAAAAGCGACAACGGTTGGCGGCTCTATGATTCGTTGAGCGCCGCAGCGGCACGGACCAGCTTCTTGAACGCCTTCGCGTCGACCTTCTCGCCGTGGCGTAAGTCGATGGCACGCCGCACCTTCGCGTCCAGGCTGGCATTGAAGAGCTCCTGCGGATCCTCGAGCGAGGCACCCTTGGCGAAGGTGAATTTAATCTTGTCCTTATAGATCTCGCCCGTGCAAAGGATGCCCTGGTGGCTCCACACTGGAACTCCAACCGGGTTTGTTGGCTTTTGCCATTTGAGCTCCTCGACAGCGTTAGGCACGGCTTGCTTGATCAGGTCGCGAACGTAAGCCAACGTCTCACCGCGCCAGTCACCCAGCTCGTCGATGATCCGATCGATGGTCTTTGAGGGGCTGTCATGCATGGGCCGGATTCTTTCAAGTCTTACGACCGGAAGATACGCAGCGGGCCATTCCCGATGCTCGCAGTTCGCCGGTTGGACGGCATGCCAGCAATTCGGCCCAACGTTGCGCCAGGCCGCTGCCGGCATGCCTGGCGGTCCGTCGCCGCCGGAGCACGACGTGCGGTGTCGTTGGAATAGTTCCACACTCCACCGCGACAGCCTCGAGATCGTCAACACGTACGACCACATCACGACCCCGGGAACGAGACCGCCTGCGCGGAATAGGTTTCGCATTTTGATACAGCGCCCGAAACCAGTATCGCGCTCTTGTGCCGATGTGGCAGACGCTTATTCGGGCGTGCCGAGGAAATGAGATGGCTGTTGATTGAGCGGCTGGTCGAAAGTTGTATATGAGAGGTCGTCAGGTCGATCCTGCGTGAATTCGCCATCGAGATATGCACCCTCGCAGACGCTTTCACCGGTTTCGTACTCGATACGAGTATGTGTGGCCAGTCGGCCACAGCGAATAATGAGAGCGCTACCCATTTATCGTTCGCCGCCGAGCTTGCCCGGATCAAAGCACAGCCGACACGCAGGAAAACGATTCAATAAGTCAGCTGAATTGCGCTGGTTCTCATGCTAGGCAATCGATCGCCTCCAACTCGCTGGCGAGATGTTCGCGGGCGACTTCGGCGTCATAGTGAGCCTGCATGTTGATCCAGAACATGTCGCTCAGTCCTAGCGCGCGCGAGAGTCGCAGTGCGGTGTCTGCGCTGATTCCCCTTTTCCCGTGGACGATCTCATTGATGCGTCGGGCAGGCACATCAATCGCCTTCGCGATCCGGTACTGCGAAATGCCCATCGGCTCGAGGAACTCCGTGAGAAGGATCTCGCCTGGGTGAGTAGGTGTGAAGTCTGTCATCGGTCTCTCCTTTCTAGTGGTAGTCGACAAATTCGACGTTTCCGGCGCCCGCGGTGCTCCAGGTGAAGCAGATGCGCCACTGGTCGTTCACACGGACGCTGTATTGGCCGGCGCGTCCGCCGCTCAGCTTTTCCAGCCGGTTGCCGGGTGGTACGCGCAGATCGTTGATGCTCTCCGCGGCGTTGATGAGAGCAAGCTTGTTATATGCGAGCCTGCTGAGTTCCGGGCTCAGTCTCTTGCTGTAGCGGCGCTGCCAGATCGCCTCGGTGTCCTTGTCCCGGAACGAGCGGTTCACTCACCATTAGTAACGGTTTCCGTTATTAACGTAAAGCGTTACTAACGATCGCTCCGGGAGATTGTCGTCTCTGAGCGGTGTACGCATGGCAGCGAAGAGCTATCGCTAGGTGTGAGCCAAGCGGTGGCTCTCTGCGCTTCCCCGGCGTTGGTCAGCGTTGGTCAAGCCAGGATGCCAGCGAACGGCCGGCCTCCAGTACGTGGCTTTCGGCGACGGAACGGGCGCGCTCAGCGTCGTGATCAGCGATTGCCTCGATGAGTTCGTCGTGCTCATCGAGGGAGTGCTTTTCGTGTTCGGGGAAGAGGGTTAGGAAGTTGGTAGGGACCATGCGGGCGGCTTGCGTGAGTTGGGCGAGCAGCCGCCGGGACTGAGCCGCTCGGTGGATCTCCTGGTGGAAGCGCCAGTTGG
The DNA here is from genome assembly GCA_963834615.1 of uncultured Actinomycetota bacterium. Lineage (GTDB taxonomy): Bacteria > Actinomycetota > Actinomycetes > Mycobacteriales > Mycobacteriaceae > Mycobacterium. The sequence continues at coordinate 6,864 of CAWICO010000009.1, read as the reverse complement.
CTTCGCCGATGCTGTCGTCACCCGACCGCGCGGCGACCTCGGCGGCGAGCTCGCGCAGCGAAGCGAGCTCCTGCGGAGTTACGCGCTGCGCCGCCCAGGCTGCGGCCTGTCCGGTCAGGACACCCAGAATGGTGAAGCTGTCGATCACGTCCTTCGAGCTGATGCCGATGACGGTGACTCCGCTGCGCGGCGCAACATGCACTAGGCCTTCGAAGGACAGTTCCAGGAGGGCCTCACGCACTGGCGTGCGACTTGTCGCGAACTCGGCGGTGATGGCATCCAGGTCAACACGCATGCCAGCGGGTAATGCTCCGGTCAAGATCCGGTCGCGCAACTCACGCACGGCGCGCTCTCGCACGGTGCCGGAAATATTGACATCCCTTGGCATAGACGAACGGTAGCTGGGAAATGCATGTCACATTTGAAATCTGATATAAACGTCTTCTGGCACGGCGAAACGGCACTGGACGATGTCCCTCCAGGATGACGCTGAACCGTTGAATCCACCCGGGAATAACACCTAAAGCCAAAAGCCCCAGTGTCTGAGATGGAGAACGCGAGTGGTTGATCTAGAACTCGATCAAGGGCTGGCCGTCATCACGATCAATCGCCCCACTGCTCGTAACGCGATCGCGCCTCAAACCATGGACCAGCTTGGCCAGGCCATTGTCGGCGCCAAGGGCGCGCTGTGCCTGGTCATCCGGGGCGATGGAGACAAGGCGTTCGTTTCCGGCGGGGACCTCAAGGAGCTCAGTGCGTTGCGCACCGAAGAGCAGGCCGCTGCTATGGCATGGCGGATGCGGTCGCTGTGTGATGAGCTCGCGAATTTCCCTGCCCCGGTCGTCGCCGCGTTAAACGGCCACGCGTTCGGGGGCGGAGCGGAGGTCGCGGTCGCCGCCGACATACGGGTGGCTGCCCAAGACATCAAGATCGGGTTCAACCAGGTGTCACTCGAAATCATGCCGGCTTGGGGTGGCGCGGAGCGGCTCGCGGCCCTCGTCGGCCGCGGCCGCGCGCTGATGCTCGCAGGAACCGGAGCCGTACTCACCGCCGATCAAGCCGAAAAGGTCGGGCTGGTGGATCGCGTGCTGCCGAGGGCGACGTTCGAAACTGAGTGGCGTTCCTTGGCGCGGGCGCTGGCGAATCGGCCTGCCGGCGACATCAAGCGCGTCATGTCGGGCGTGCCGGCCAGCGACGCCGTCGCAGCTTTCGCCTCGCTGTGGGTATCTGATGAGCATTGGGCCGCCGCGGACCGAGTGATGAAACGTAGCCGATGAGACCGAGGTCGGTGTTGCAGGATCACGCACTAGTCGGAATTATCGGCGGTGTCTGACTCGATCAGCAGCAGACCGGCGGCGGTATACGGATCGCATCGACCGTCAGCGACGGCAGCGGCCAAACCGGCGAGTTGCGGGTGGGAGTGCAGGCGAGTTTGCGCCAAAGAGAGGATCTGCGCCCGAGCGCGCGATGCCCTTCGGGCGGGCGTGTCGGCGCGGTGGTGGGCGTCGATCGCGTCCATCAAGTCGGTAACGCCCTCGGAGCGAGTTGCAACGAGCGTGAGGACTGGGGCCGATGTCTCGGCCTGCAAATCGCGGGCGGTTTGACTGGCGCCGTCACGGTCGGCCTTATTGACGACCACAATGTCAGCCACTTCGAGCAGGCCGGCCTTCGCTGCTTGTACTGCATCACCCGCACCGGGGTTGAGGATGACGATGGTGGGATCGGCGACGGCGGCGATCTCGATTTCCGACTGACCGACGCCGACCGTTTCAAGCACGATGAGGTCGTAGGACAGTGCTGCAAGTAGCTGGATCGCCGCGGGGACCGCGGCGGCGAGACCGCCGAGGTGACCGCGGGTTGCGATCGAGCGGATGAACACATCGGGGTCGTCGATGTGGGCGGCCATCCGAATGCGATCGCCGAGGATGGCCCCCCCGCTGTAGGGCGATGACGGGTCCACTGCGAGGACCGCGACTCGCATCCCTTGTTCGCGGTAGCCGCCAACCAGCACGGCGATCGTCGTCGACTTTCCGGCGCCCGGCGGACCGGTGATGCCGACAACCCGGGCCGAGGCGGTGTCGAGAGCTGCCAGCACCTCGTCGCGACGATCGCCCTCGATCAGGCTCAGTAGGCGACCCGTCGCTCGGGTAGAGCCGCTCAGCGCTGCCTGGATGAGATCCGCGACATTCATACATCAACCCCTTTTCCGGCCGTATCGCTCAATGACCGAACGGTGGTTGGTACTGCAGCCGACAGCGATCTCAAACTGAGAGATTAGCTCCACCGTGCTCATCGAGACGTGGCGGTGCGCCGTAATCGGGTTCATACCCCTCGATCCGAATTGGGCTTCGGATCAACTGAAATGCGCCCGCGGTAACGACCACCTCCGGGTTGGCGGCGAGCGCTTCGGGCAGCGTTCGGACCGCAGCGACGGGCACGCCTAGCGGACGCAGCCGCGCTTCCCAGTTCGCTGCGGTATCGGTGAGCAGAGCGCTGGCCACTGACGCGAGAACCTCGTCGCGCCGTGCGGCCCGCTCCCGCATCGTCGCCGGCCCCACGATGTTGGCCTCAGCGGCGAATAGCCGCCAGAATTTGTCGTGGGTGATGAACAGTGCCAGGAAGCCGTCGGCAGTCGAAAAGAGCTGAGCTGGAACATAATACGAGTGTGCACCCATCGGCAAACGTTGCGGCTCGATGCCGTCGTTGAGGTAGGCCGACGCGCGATAGTTCAGCTGGGAAAGCATCACATCACGCAGTGATACCTCGACCTGCCCCCCGCGGCCGGAGACGATCTGGGCGAGCAGTCCAAGGGCAGCAGTGAGTCCGGCGGAATTGTCGGCCGCGGAATATCCCGGCAAGGTCGGTGGTCCAAGCGGATCGCCGGTCAGCGCGGCGACGCCGGTGGTCGCCTGGATGACGTAGTCGAATGCCGGATCATCACCCGCTTCCAGACCAAAGCCGGTGAGCGCTACGCAGACGATCCGCTCATTCCACCGCCGCAGCGCTTCGTAGGTGAGGCCGTATCGGCGGATGGCGGATGGTTTCAGATTCGCCAGTAGCGCATGCGATCCGGAAATGAGTTCACCGAGCTCGAGCTGGCCCGTCTCGGAAGTCAGGTCAACGCAAATGCTGCGCTTGCCTCGATTCAGGCTGGCGAAATATGAGTCCCCGACTTGCCGCGAGATGTCGCCGTCCGGTGGTTCGATCTTGATCACCTCGGCCCCAAGATCGGCCAGCATCATCGTGGCGTACGGCCCGGCCAACATGTGACCGATCTCAAGGATCCGGATGCCGGCGAGAGGGCCAGTGGACCGAGTGTTTGTCGGTCCGGTCACCGAAGGACCCGGGGTACCAACGTGCGCGTGCAGTCGGCACTCTTCGCACGAATCGTCACGCCGAATCGCATTATTCTTCTCCCCCGGCTTCCGTCAGGGCGTGTACGTCGCGGACGAGGGTATCCAGCGGCGTACCCGTCGGAAACACCGCTGCTGCGCCGGCGTCCAACAACTTCTGCACGTCGGCCTGCGGTATCGTGCCGCCGACGACCACCGCGATGTCGCCGGCGTCCGCGGCCCGCAGCGCGTCGACGGTGCGGGCGGTCAGGGCCACGTGGGCGCCCGACAGGATCGAAAGGCCGACGAGCTTGACGTCCTCCTGCAGTGCGATCGAAACGATGTCCTCGATGCGTTGCCGGATTCCGGTGTAGATGACCTCGAATCCGGCATCGCGCAGGGTGCGTGCGACGATCTTTGCGCCGCGGTCGTGTCCGTCCAGACCGGGTTTCGCCACCAAGACGCGAGCCCCCATCAGAACACCACCGGCTGCTGGAATTCGCCCCAGACCGCTTTCAGCGTGGTCACCAGCTCTCCGACGGAGCAGTACGCATTGGCACAGTCAATGAGGCGGGGCATCAGATTGTCGGTGCCCTCGGCCGAACGCGAGAGTGCGGCAAGGGTTTCCTTGACGGCGACCGAGTCACGCTCAGCTTTGATCTTCGCCAGACGCTTCAGTTGCAGATCGCGGCCCTCCGCGTTCAGTTCATAGGTGTCGATGTCGGGCGCCGGCTCGTCGGTGACGAACTTATTGACGCCGACCACGGGGCGTTCGCCCGACTCGACCTCTTTGTGAATCTTGAAAGCTTCGTCGGCGATCAGTCCCTGGAGGTAGCCGTCCTCGATGGAGCGCACCATGCCGCCGTGCTTGTCGAGGTCGTCCATGATTTCGACGATCTTGGCCTCGGTGGCATCGGTCAGCGCCTCTACGAAGTAGGAGCCGCCGAGCGGATCGGCCACCTTGGCCACTCCGGTTTCGTAGGCGAGGATCTGCTGGGTGCGCAGCGCCAGCGTCGCGGATTCCTCGCTGGGGAGGGCGAACGGCTCGTCCCACGCCGCGGTGAACATCGACTGGACGCCGCCGAGCACCGCGGCCAGCGACTCGTAGGCGACGCGCACCACGTTGTTCTGCGCCTGAGGTGCGTACAGCGACGCGCCGCCCGCGACGCAGCCGAAGCGGAACATCGACGCCTTATCGGTGGTGGCGCCGTAGCGCTCGCGCACGATGGTCGCCCAGCGGCGGCGCCCTGCCCGATACTTCGCGATCTCCTCGAAGAAGTCGCCGTGGGTATAGAAGAAGAACGAGATCTGCGGCGCGAACTTGTCGATGGTCATCCGACCGCGTTCGACGACTGTGTCGCAGTAGGTGACGCCGTCGGCCAATGTGAACGCCATCTCCTGGACGGCGTTGGCGCCGGCGTCGCGAAAATGGGCGCCCGCCACGGAAATGGCGTTGAACCGCGGCACCTCGGCTGCGCAGAACTCGATGGTGTCCGCGATCAGCCGCAGTGACGGCTCCGGCGGCCAGATCCAGGTGCCGCGCGACGCGTATTCCTTGAGGATATCGTTTTGGATTGTGCCGGTGAGCTTTTCGCGGGGCACGCCCTTCTTCTCCGCGGCGGCGATGTAGAACGCCAGCAGGATGGCTGCGGTGCCGTTGATGGTAAAGCTGGTGCTGATCTTGTCCAGCGGGATGCCGTCGAAGAGCACCTCGATATCGGCGAGCGTGTCGACGGCGACACCGACGCGGCCGACCTCCTCGCCGTACTCCGCGTCATCGGAGTCGTAGCCGCACTGGGTCGGCAGGTCCAGCGCGACCGAGAGCCCGGTGCCGCCCTGGTCCAACAGATACCGATACCGCTTGTTCGACTCCTCGGCGGTGCCGAATCCCGAATACTGGCGGAACGTCCAGGTTTTGCCCCGGTAGCCCGACGCGAAGTTGCCGCGGGTGAACGGGTACTCCCCGGGCGGCGGCGGGTCCAGCGCGCGGTCACCAGGTCCGTACACGGGCTCCAACGGAATGCCCGACGGGGTCTGCGCGACGTCACTCATCGGGGCTGGCCACGCTGATCAATGTCTGGTTTTGGTTCGCAGACTTCGGGATTGGGTCCCGGCCAGACTCAAGCGTCATGGTGCTCGATCAACTTCGTCAAACCCATTCCACGACCATCTCAAAGTTGGATGCTGCCGATACATATTTCGGTCGATTTGTAAGTGTAAGTTACCGCGATGGTAGACGCTCGCATGGCCTGCCAGCATGTCCCGTTGCGTCAAACAGGTGCGACAGAGCCCGTCACCGCTCCAGCTGTAGAAGCGGCGTAAAAAAGGCCCCGGAGAATTCTCTGAGGGTCGTGCGGGCTGGTAGCGGGGATAGTGTCTCATTACAGGACATAATTGGCAGCTGTCTCGCGACATAGTTGAGAAAATAACGCGCGAGGTCACATATAGGATGGCTGATGTGCGTCTCAATATAACATATGCTCCCAGCTGCGACGGTGACCGGCTGCTCGACCAAATTTCGCGTGGCGGCGGGCATACGATAGCCGGTCATGGGACGGGTCGACGGCAAGGTGGTACTGGTCAGCGGCGGCGCCCGGGGAATGGGTGCTTCCCACGCGGAAGTCCTGGTCAAAGAGGGGGCCCGCGTGGTGATCGGCGATGTCCTCGACGAGGCGGGTCAGCAAGTCGCGCATAAGCTTGGTGCGTCAGCACACTTCGAGCATCTCGACGTCACGAATCCGGATCACTGGGACGCGGTCGTTGCCTTAGCGGTAAGGAAGTTCGGCAGGCTCGACGCACTTGTGAACAACGCCGGGATCGGCAAGGGGGGCCCGCTACGCGGCTCTTCGCTCGCGGACTGGCAGCAGGTCATCGACGTCAACCTCACGGGGGCATACCTGGGTATGCGTGCCGTCATTGAGCCCATGATCGACGCAGGCGCAGGATCGATCGTCAATATCTCATCGGTTCAGGGGTTGGCCGGCGTGGCCCACAGTCATGCTTACGTAGCGTCCAAGTTTGGCCTGCGTGGCATCACCAAATCGGCCGCGGTTGAACTGGCGCCCCACAACATCCGGGTCAACTCCATCCACCCCGGCTTGGTGCACACCCCGATGAGCGCGGGCGTTACCCAGGACGCAATGACCCCCATCCCGATGCGCCGGGGCGCCGCCCCTGGCGAGGTGTCCACCTTTGTGCTGTTCCTACTCAGCGACGAGTCGGCCTACGCCACGGGTGCGGAGTTCGTCGTTGATGGCGGATTGACCAGTTACCTACCCGTGTAGGTCTGACCCTCGGTACTGCAAGTTGGAGTCGCGGTTCAGTCGAGCCCGATCACAGGCGCGGGTTTTCGTTGCCGCCGATACCGCAGTTGGTTCATGCGTGGACCAGATCTATTGTCCTGACACGGCACAATCGCTTCTACGCGCTCAATGCGTTTGCGCAGATACGATTCTCGGCGCCTTAGTGTGGTGGACGTTGTGGTGTCGGCCGATGCTGTGGGCTGAGGCGCCGGGCTCACGTAGCGCGAGGA
>CAWICO010000008.1:0-396450 GCA_963834615.1 uncultured Actinomycetota bacterium | reverse complement strand
GGCGGATCGGCTCGCCTTAGTCGCGCCCTCTGAATCCCGCGACCAGCGCGGAAAGCCTTGCGCGCAAAATAACGTAACGGATGGTTCGCCCGCCGCGAAAGATCGGATTGAAGGCCGTCGGCGCGCGCGGCTTCACGCGCCGCCTCACTCTGGAAATGCCGGGCGATCTGCTCCACCCGCGCAACTTCAGCTTCGAGGCTGTGCGCCCATTTTGTACGCTCGACCAGCAGGTCCTCGAGCCCTTTTGCCTCGGCTGTGAGGCTGGCCGTGCGTTCTTCCAGTTGCCTTTCGATCTCCGCTGCCCATTCCGCCTGCCGGTGCAGTTCCTCCAGCTTCCTCCCGGCCTGCTTCCAGGCGGCGGCCGCCTGCGGCGCGTTCGGCGAAAGCTTTTCCCACGCGTACGGCTCCGCCGTTTGAGGCGCTTCGGCCTTATCGCCATCCGGCCGGCGGATACAGCGTTCCGGCGCAAGACCCGCCGGAGAACGCGCCGGCTGCGCGCCCTGCTTATCCATCACTGCAATCATGTGGGTCGGCGTAATCCTTCCCCGTGAAATCTCCCTGCGGTCCCGCTCGTGTACGCGGTCGATGAATTCGCGGTCCCATGTCGCCGAAGCATCGAAATGCCAGCCGAATGTGCGATCGATAAACGGGTCGATGATATTGCCGAACGGCATGAAAATGCGGAAGGAAAATGCGCTGAAAGTAGCGGGAGAATGTCCTGCGCGCGCGTGCCTTCAAAGCTCTCGCCGCTGCAATCCCAATCGAGGAAAACCTCTTCGTATCGCGTGAGCCGGGTATTGAATTGATAAAACGGCGGCAGCTCCCGCCAGAACTCGTGGACGATCGCCAGCGCTTCCGGCCATCGCAGATGCCCGTTGCGGCCAATCATGTCCGAAATGATAAATACCCCGCGCGGCTCAAGCGCGGAGCGAACGGCTCCGAACAAGTGCTCCAGATTGGCCACATGATGAAGCGACTGGTTGGCCATGACCGCTTCGTACCGCCGTCCCGGGCGCCATTGATTCAAATCCGCTTCTGTGAAGAGCAGCCGCTCCTGAACCCCCGATTCGCTCGCCAGAGCCCGGCCGCGCTCGAGCATCGTTGGATTCAGATCGAGACACTCGATTGTGAACCCCCCTGGGCCGCGCTTCACTAATTCGCGCGCGATGCGAATCTCCAGATCGCAATTCCCCGCGCCCACGCTGGCGAAGAACGGACGATCGGAAAGAAGACGCGCCTGTGACAGGCTATCGATGAAGAAGTCATCGACCGAAGCGAAGCCGAAGCTTTGGAACAGCGGCGCAAGATGCGTTGCGACCAGTAATGAAAGATCGGCGGCAGATTGTGGACATCGGCGCAATCGTCATAGGCGCGCTTTTCCGCCTGCAGAGCCGCCCAATAGTCCTGTGCAGCGGGAGCCATGGTGGTTTAGAGAGCCATCATAGCTTCGAATCATCTGCGGACGCGGCTCGCGAGGGCCCGTTGGTCCTCGACGAGCCGCGTCGGCGGCTCAATTGACGGTGACCATCAGGGTCGCGAGCGTATTAGCGGCTGTAAGTGCGTTTCCGCTGCTCACATCCTGGAGATAGAAGGTCATTCCGTTCGTAACCCAGTTGCCGGTCATCATCGACCCGGTGGCAAAGTTATCCGTAAACAACGCTCCGTTCGGCGCTCCGATGCGTACCTGGATGATCTGTGCGCCGGGCGCGCTCCAGGAAATTGTGCGTGGCGCCGAGCCCTGTCCCATTTGAATTAATGGGGTTTGGCGATGCGCTGATCATGCTGCTGTCGGAGGTTGCCGCAGCGGCCGAAGACGTATTTAGAATACCGTTGACGCCGTTTGGGAAAAATCCGCCCGAACTGGCGTTGGCCTTTCCGCCGAACGCGATGTACAGGACTTGTCCGGGCGTGCGCACTTCCGACAGGGCGTTGCTGTCCAGATTGAAAAACTGATTACCGGAGGGTCCAGGTAAATGATCCGCGCCATCCAGCGCCGTCGTTGAAATGTTCTTTTGTTCCACCTGCAGCCGAATGGCTCCGGAATGCGAGGCCTCCGCCGCCAGAATGCGCGCCGCGTATCCGAGAATCGTCTTGTCCTGAATCAAGGGGGCCGCCCCGCCGTATGCTGTCACGCCGATATCCTCGAAAGCGCGCGCCAGCGTCAGAAACTCGGTCTGACTGCCAAAGCCGATCCCGAGCGCGTTCAGATTGATTGCCGGTTTCGCAATCGCCTGAGCACCTGCGCCGGCCAACGCTTTTTGTAGCAGCTTTACGTGCGTTGTTTCATCGAATGCCAGCTCGAGCGCGAGCGCCTTTACCGCCGCATCGGTAAAGTTCACCTGTGCTCCCCCACTCGTCGCTCCGGCGCTGCCGCTTCCGGAGACAGTGAGACCCTGCTGCGCAATCGTGCCTCCTGTCGTCGCCGCCGTATAAAACTCGGCTTCCAGATATTCGAGATTGAGGGCGAAATTCAGAATGTCCGAATCCTGAATCATCGTCGATTGCGCTACGCCGCGGCTCTCGAGCGCCGCCGCCGCGAGCGCGCTGGCGAGGCCCAGCTTCTTTACGAACCGGCGGCGGTTCGGCGCCTGATCGAGCAGATCGCTGAGCGCCCTCTTCTCTTCCGTAGACCCTTTGAGCATGAACCCTTTTTGACCTTTTCCTTTCGTGCGGAAAGTGGTCGCCCCGGGTGTTCGGGCGAAAACGTTCCGTACCCGTAGTACGGAGCGATCTCTTCAACGGATTTCCCCGGCCGTATGTTTCTCGCCGCGCGGAAGCGCTGCTATCGAAGCGCCGCTCGGCAAAGCGCGGCCGGCCAGGTCGAACGCCGATTCGCTAACCTGAGCGAAGCGAATGATTAAAGCGATTATTTTCGATCTGGGCAAAGTGATCGTGCCCTTCGACTTCCAGCGCGGCTATTCGCGGCTCGAATCCCTGTGCGGCATTCCCGCCGCCGAAATCCCCGCGCGCCTGCGACCCACCGGCCTCGTACAGCGCTTCGAATCCGGCGGGATCGAGCCTCGCGAATTCTTCCAGCAGTTGTCCGGGCGCCTGAATCTCCGCGCCACGTACGACGATTTCTGCCAGATCTGGAGCTCGATTTTTCTGCCTGAAACCCTCATCCCCGAATCCATGATGGCGGCGCTCGCGCGCGATTACCCGCTGATTCTCCTGTCAAACACCAACGCCATTCACTTCGAAATGATCCAGGAGAACTATCCCATCCTCCGGCATTTCCGCCATCTGGTGCTCTCTTACAAGGTCGGCGCCATGAAGCCCTCGCCTTTGATCTACCAGAAAGCAGTCGAGGCGGCTGGTTGCCGCCCCGGAGAATGCTTTTTTACAGATGATATTGAGGAGTATGTGATCGGCGCGAAGCAACAGGGAATCGACGCCGTTCAGTTCCAGTCCGCCGCGCAGATTCAGGAGGAACTGCGCGCGCGGGGGGTTGAAATCAAAGGCGAAAACGCGGTTTGAAGATCAGCCGAGCAGGCCGCCGTGACCAAGGCAGGCGACTTCCCACGTGGATACGCGGTAGCGCGCCATCATCGGCGGCAGCAGCAGGTCGATCACGTTCGGCTTGAGCGAGCGATAGCAGCCCGGCGCGGAAAGCACCGGCGTTTCGTCGCGATAGCCCATCAGCAGCAGGTTGCCCGGTTCCACCGGAGCCAGAAAACGCTCGATCTGGCAGCCGATCTTTTCCATGGCCCGCCCCACCGCGTCGTCCGGGCCCGCCGGAGCCGTCGTTGAAGCCACCAGAATCACCGCCGGCTTCAACCGCAGCAGATGCTGCAGTCCCCGCGAAACGTGCTCTTCATTTTCGAGCACGGCAACGCTCGCGTGCGTGCGAATCCCGAAGCGCTCCAGCTTTTGCCGCAGCACCGGTTCGAAAAGCGTACGCGCGCGGTCCCCGTTCAGCGGATCGCAATAAAGCACCGCGATCGAGGCCGACCGCACCGGCCGCGCCTGCATCAGCGGGCCGCGCTCGCGCAGCATGTTCACCGAGCCGTCATATTCCGGCGCGAAACCGCGAACGGCGCGCTCTTGATGGTCGCGATTCTCTGTCCGGGCGCCGCGAAGCTGAAATTCAGCGAAGTCGCCACCACCAGACCGGACGTGCTGTTCACCTGCCGCAGCAGATCGTCATCCACCAGCACGCAACAGTTCTCCGTCGCCATCAGGTTCGCCCTTCCCCCTGGCGCCAGTTGCGCTTCATAACAGCCGCAGGCGATTTCGCCCGCCAGTCCGCAGACCGCATCGTCTTCAGCGATCTCTCCTTCTTCCAGCTCCGCAACCCAGACGGAATTTAAGCCTTCGGATTGAAGAATTCGGATATCCTCCTCACGGAGCAGATGACCTTTGGCGAGCAGTTTTTTGCCGCCGGGTCGGAAAATGGGAGAAGAGAGGATGCGACCCATGCCTGCCTGGATCTCGACTGTTTGCGCACGCATTTCTATTGGCCTCGCTTAATCCCCGGTTATTTCCTTAACGCGGGGCAAAGTGTTGAATTACACAATTAATGTAAACCGTATTCCTCTGAAATTCTCAAAGAAATATCGTCAGAAAAATACGGAGCACATCGACAGTGAAACTCCACGCACCTATTTTGCTCCTTTTCCGACGCTCAAAAGAAAATATTTTGCGCAAGTTGTCTTAGCCGCAGCCGTGAGTCGGCGGACAATTTCCCGCGTAATTCCTCGCGGCGCGGCCGGCGCCTTTGGCCACGCCGTTGCTCACTCCGTTCCGCGAGCCAGAGTGGGCCTCCTCCACAACGCGCTTCTCAACGGGATCGTCGTCGCGGTCGCCGCGCACGCCATTATCGGGGCGTCACTCGTCTGGGATAAGGTCCTGCTGCAGCGCAAAGGAACCCAGAATCTCGTCGCCTACGTGTTCTGGCTGGGCGCGATCAGCGTTTTCGGGCTCCTGCTGATCCCATTCGGCTTCCGCATGCCGCCGTGGAAGATCGCCGGCATCGCCTTTCTCGCCGGAGTAGCGGATCTCGCCGCCTCGTACTTTTACTACGCCGCCCTGAAGGCCGGCGAGGCTTCGGACGAACTGGCCGCCATGGGAGGGTTTGCTCCGGTAGCCACTGCTCTCCTCAGCATCCCGTTTCTTCGCAGCCCTCTCGGCGGCCAGTTCCCCGGCTTCGCCCTCATGACGGCCGGCGGGTTCCTCATGTTTTTCGCCGAGAAGAAGCCCCTCGGCCAGATGCTGCCCGGAATCCTCGCCGCGTCGTTCTGCTTCGGCCTCACCAACGTGCTGCAAAAAATCGCCTTCAACCACGCTGGTTTCATCAGCGGATACGTTCTCTTCACCGTCGGCACCACCGCCGGATCGCTGGCTCTGCTCATCCCGCCTTCCTGGCGAAGACAGATATTCGAGAAATCGGAGGAAGCTCCCCCTGCAAGCCGCTTCTGGTATATGGTGAATCGCTTTGCCGCGGGCGTCGGGTCGTTTCTCGTGGTCTTCGCGGTCAGCCGTACGCGCCCAGCCCTGGTGGAGGCCATCTCCGGCCTGCGCTACGTCATCATCTTCGCCGGCGCTTTCGCCATCACGACGTGGCGGCCCGCCTGGTTCCGCGAGGATTTCAGCCGCCGCGTTCTTATCACCAAAGCCATCGCAACGTCACTCATCCTCGCCGGCCTCGTCCTGGTCGGCATGAGGGGGGGAACACAGCCGCTGGTCCCTCCTGAATCGGCCGGGCTTTTCAGATTGCCACCAGAAGGACCCCGAGGGCCACCAGGGCAACGCCCGCCCAGCGTTTCCAGTTGACGTATTCATTCAGGTAAACGCGCGCCAGCACCGTTCGTAGAATGTACCCCAGCGCCGTCACCGGTACCGCGAAACTCAGTTGGGAAACGGTGAGCAGAGCGATGAACGAAACGAAGGAAACCGCGTTGGCCGCAATTCCCGCCAGCACCATCCTGTGCGTGAAAATATACCGGAGCGTGCCAGCGATCCCCGCGGGACGGAACTCCGCGCTCTGGCCCAGTTTCGACATGCCTTGCGCGCTCCAAAGGTCGCCCAGGCTTCCGGCCACCACGGTAACCGCTACCCACGCCCACCTCACGAGACGCCCCCGTCGGGTTCGTGCGAGGTCCTCGGCGCGGTTTCGGAAACCAGCAGCACGCCCAACGAAATCAGGCCAATCCCGATCCAGCGCGTGAGCGACACGCCCTCGTTCAGCACCAGCACCGCCAGAATCTCGGTGAGAATGTAACCGCTGGCCGTCACCGGAATCACGTAGCTCAGATCGGACCACGTCAGCATCGTAAGCTGCGCGTACATCCACAACGCCAGAAGCGCGATACCCGCGATGATCCACCCGTTCACAAGCGCCATCGACGTGTAAGGCAGCACCGCCCCCAGGTCGAACGCCGGCAGTTGCTTCGTCCCGATCGCCAGCAGCAGATTTCCGATGGAGTTCGAAATGACGATGAATACGATCGTAATGCGGTTCCTGCGCCGCGATACCGGATGAATATAGTGGTCGGTCTTCACGGCGTTACCGGAACTGTCGCCTTCCGGTGACTGTGAAGCAGCATCGCGCCCACTGTAAAGGCGCGCACAGGCCGACCCGTCAGCTGGACGCCGTCAACTGGCCAGCGCCTCGACCGGCATCTCCCGCTTGTACTTGCATTCGCCGTTCGGGCATTGCAGAAAATTGCCTGACTTCAAATATTTCTCCATCAGATATTGGCTGCCGCACTGGGGGCATTTCTCCGCCACCGGCCGCGACCACGCCACGAAATTGCAGTCCGGATAACGATTGCAGCCGTAGAACGTCTTGCCGCGCTTCGAGCGCCGCTCGACGATCTCGCCTTCCGAACATTCCGGGCATTTCACGCCGATCGTTTTCTGCTTCACGTATTTGCAGGTCGGGTAATTGCTGCAGGCCGTGAATTCGCCGAAACGCCCGTATTTCTGCACCAGATGATTGCCGCATTGCGGACATTTTTCATCCAGAGCGACGTCCGCTTTCTTTTGCGAGCCGCCGATCTGTTTCGTCGTCTTGCAATCCGGATAGCCGGTGCAGGCGAAGAAAGTTCCGAAGCGGCCTTTCTTCAGCACCATCGCCCGTCCGCAGTTTTCGCAGTATTCCTCGTCGCCCTGCTCGGAGAGATCGGCTTTGTCGATATCCGGCAAGTCCACCGTCAGTTCCCGCGTGTAGGTGCATTCCGGATAACCGGTGCATGCGAGAAAGCTGCCGTGCTTGCCCCACTTGATCACCAGCGGCTTGCCGCACTTGTCGCACGTCAAATCGGTTGGTTTTTCCATCCGTTTGATGTCCGTCATGTGCTTCTCGGCGTTTTCCAGATCGCGCAGAAAGCGCTCGTAGAATTCGCCCATGGCCTCGCGCCAGTCGAGCTTGCCATCCTCGATTTCGTCGAGGTCCTGCTCCATGCGCGCCGTGTAGCGCACGTCGAAAATATCGTTGAAGCTCTCGAGCAGCAGGTCCGTCACCACCATGCCCAGTTCCGTCGGCTTGAACTTGCCGCCTTCTTTGGTCACGTACTCGCGTTCCTGGATGGTCGAAAGAATCGAGGCGTAAGTCGAAGGCCGTCCTACGCCGTCCGCCTCCAGCTTCTTCACCAGCGTGGCTTCGGTATAGCGCGGCGGCGGCTCGGTGAAATGCTGTTCCGGCTTCAGCAGCCGCAGCTTCAGTTCCTCGCCTTCGCTCACGGCCGGCAGCTTGTGCTTCAGCTCGTCGTCTTCGTCGTCCTTCTGGTCCTTGCCTTCTTCATAAATGGCGAGGAACCCGTCGAACTTCATCACCGATCCCGTTGCGCGGAACACGTACGGAACTCCGCTCTTTCCCGCGGACGCCACATCGATCGTCGTCTGGTCGAACACCGCCGGGTTGGTCTGCGACGCCACAAAGCGCATCCAGATCAGCCGGTAGAGTTTCAACTGATCCTCGGCCAGATACTTCGCCACCTCGTCCGGGGTGCGCAGAACCGAGCTCGGCCGGACCGCTTCGTGCGCGTCCTGCGCATCTTTTTTCGATTTGTACGCATTGGCCGAGGCGGGCAGATAGGGCTCGCCGTATTTGGTGCGGATAAAATCCCGCACCTCCGTAATCGCCTCCTCCGATATGCGCGTCGAATCCGTGCGCATATAAGTAATGAGGCCCACGGCGCCTTCCGTGCCCAGCTCCACGCCTTCGTAAAGCTGCTGCGCCAGCATCATGGTTCGCTTCACGCTGAACCGCAGCTTGCGCGCGGCTTCCTGTTGCAGCGTCGAGGTAATGAAGGGAGCCACCGGATGGCGGCGCTTCTCCTTCGTCCCCACCGAGCGCACCGTGAACTTCGCGCCTTCCAGATCCGCCACCAGCGCGTCCGAAGCTGCCTGATTCGCAATTCCCAACGCCTCTTCGCCACGGCGGATCAGCCGCGCGTCGAAGGCCGGGGGCTTTTTGGCCGCAAGGTTCGCGTCGAGCGTCCAGTATTCCTGGGCCTGAAACGCGCGCACTTCCCGCTCGCGCTCCACAACCAGCCGCACCGCCACGGTCTGCACCCGGCCCGCCGAGAGTCCGCGCCGAACCTTGTCCCAGAGCAGTGGCGAAATCTTGTAGCCCACCAGCCGGTCGAGCACGCGCCGCGCCTGCTGTGCGTCCACCAGATTCACGTTCACCGCCGTCGGCTTCTCGAACGCCTTCTGGATCGAGTTCTTCGTGATCTCGTTGAACATCACGCGAAAGATCTGCGGCGCCACGCCGTCTTTCCCTTTGGACTTCAACTCTTCCTGAAGGTGCCAGCAGATGGCTTCGCCTTCGCGGTCCGGGTCGGCCGCGAGATAGATGCTGTCCACCTTCTTCGCGGTGTCGCGCAGCTCCTGAATCAGCTTCTTCTTGCCCTCGATGACTTCGTATTTGGGGCGAAAGCCGTGGTCGACGTCGACGGCGAGATCGCGCTTCGGCAAGTCTTTGATGTGTCCCAAAGAGGCCTTGACGACATACTGCTTGCCCAAATACTTGTTGATTGTCTTCGCCTTCGCCGGTGACTCAACGATTACCAAAGCTTTTGCCATATAAAAACTGCCTTCCCAGAATAAACCACGCCGGGGGGCGTCCCTGCCCGGGTTGTCCGAACGCCGAAAGCGCCCCTACCAGACTTTCACGAATTTCCGCCCCGGAAGCTGCCGCGCCAGGCCCAGCATTTCCAGCTCGAACAGCGCCGCGATAATCTCGGATGGCGGAATCTCCTCGCAGCGTCTCCGCCAGCGTATCCAGATGGATGGGAGCGTCGGTCTTCAAGTGGCCGAGCACCGTCCGCGCCACCCGTTGGTGGGTTTCGTTCAATTGAGATGCCGGATCCGCCGCGCGGGATTCTTCGTCCGGCGTAAGTCCCTGATTCAAAATGCGTTGCCGGCCGGCGTCGATCAGCCTGCGCTGCGCCTCGGGCGCGAGTTCCACCACCACGTCGTTCCAGTCCTGCACCAGCTTCGCGCCCTGCTTGATCAGCAGATTCGGCCCCCAGCTCATCTCGGAAGTGATGTTCCCCGGCACCGCGAATACCTCCCGTCCCTGGTCCATTGCAAGCCGCGCCGTGATCGAAGAGCCGCTGTATTGCGCGCCCTCCACCACCAGAATTCCGCAGCTCACGCCGCTGATGATGCGGTTGCGAATCGGAAAATTCTGCGGAAACGCCGTCGAGCCCATCGGAAACTCGGAGACGATCAGTCCGCGGGCCACGATCTCCGCGGCCAGCTTCCTGTTTTCCGATGGATAAACCACGTCCACGCCGCACCCGAGCACCGCGATCGTACTTCCTTCGGCCGCGAGCGCGGCCTTATGCGACGCCGTGTCGATGCCCCGCGCCATGCCGGAAACGATCGTCAGCCCGGCGCGCGCGAGGTCGCCCGAAAGGCGTTCCGCCGCCGCCATTCCGTATGCCGTCGGCCGCCGCGTGCCCACGAGGCCGAGGCAAATCGATTCGAGCAGTTCCGTCCGTCCCCGCGCAAACAGCACCGGCGGAGGATCGAAGATGGTCCGCAGCGCCTTCGGGTACGCCGGCGAGTGCAGCGTTATCAGTTGCGCTCCGGCGGTCCGCATTCTGGTCTGCTGGTCCGCCGCATCTTCAAAGCTGCATCCGCTCGCAATCGAGCGCGCCAGCGCGCCGTTCAGCCCCGCCGCTTCCAGTTCCGAAAGGCTGGCGCGAAAAATGGCCTGCGGCGAGCCGAACCGTTCCAGCAGTTGTCCGGCGCGCCGCGTTCCCAGTCCCGGGGCCATCCGCAAAGCCAGCCAGTGCAGTTCCTCATCGTCGGTTAAACCGGCGCCTGACGAGGAGCGCCGGGGAGGCGGCAAAAAGACTCATGCCTAAGATAGTTGTGGCGAAAGCCGATTGATCTCAAACTTCATGAGAACCAGCCCATGAAAAGAGACGCCGCCTGGTTTGAGGGCTGCGACCCCCATCTTGTCTTTATTGCGAAACGCCTGGCGCACGCCGAACGGCTGGAGTCCATCTTCACCGAGGCGGGCATCGATTACGGCGTCGAGGCCGATCATTATGAGAGCGGCCTCATCTTCCGCTCCGTAAAAGTGGGGGCGTTCTTCTATGTCCGGCCCGAACCCGCGAGCGCGCCGAAGCAGTAATGCTCGAAAACGGCTTCGTGCCGGCGAAGCTGCCCGGCTCGCCGGGCCGATGACTAGCTCAACTGCTGCATGAAATGCCGAATCTCCTGCTCCTGTTTGCCGCTCGGTTTGTCGCTCAGCGCTTGTCTCGCACTGCTGCCGCGCCGTGTTGCGGTCCCCTTTGGCCGAGAGCGCGATCGCGTAGTGATAGTGGTATGTCGCGTTTCCCGGAGACTGCTCCACCAGCCTGCGGAAGGTGTCGAGGGCGCTGTCGGTCAGCTTCTTTTTTAAATAAATGTAACCCAGCGTGTCGCTCACTTCCGGATGATCCGGCATGCGCTGCGTGGCGCGTGTTGCGTAAGTCAGCGCCAGATCCAGATCCCCGTTCGTATCCGCCAGCAGATACGCCAGATTGTTGAGCGCCACCGGATTGTTCGGCTCGACTTTCAGCGCCGACTCATAATCCTGACGCGATTTCTGGTAATTGGCCTCTTCAGAGTAGAGTTCCGCCAGATTCGTCAGAATCGCCGGATTATTCGGTATTTCCTTCGAGGCGCCTTCGAGCGCTTCGATGCTGTGCTCGGTGTCGTGCTTCATCCGGTACGCCTGGCCGATGCGGCCCAGCAGATCGCCGCGCGATTTCGAGTCGGTCACTTTGGGCAGCACCGCTTGAAACGTCTGGATCGCCGCGTCATATTCGCCCGCGTCCGCCTGCGCGTTGCCCAGTTCACGGTCGAGATCAACGCGGCTCGGATCCTTCGCCACTTCCTTGAGCAATCAGGTCCACCGATTTCTGCGTCTGCCCCTCCATCCGCAGCGCGGTGGATTCACCCAGCAAACCCCGGAGATTGGCGGGCTGCAAAGCGTAGGCTTTGGCGAAGGTCTGCTCGGCATCCTTGTATTTCTTCTCGTTCAGATCCAGCACGCCCAACTCGAGCAGCGCCTCGGTTCGGTTCGGCTGCACGACGAGTTTCTGCGGACCGCGGCAGGCTGGCGGATGACCCGCCGCGTCGAAACAAAGTGCTTTCAGAAAATTCTGTAGCTGCCCCCGCTCGACGTGAATTTCTGACTAGGGCCCTTGTTCTGGCACAATGGGCCGCTGTCCGTCGCGCGACCCACCGCCACCGCGGTGCTTGTCCGGCGGTCACACACGCGAGGCAAAACCGGATCCGGGCAACCCGCCCGAATCGCTGAATTGCAGTGTGACATTCGTAGGAGACGTCGCTTCGCCATGGCTGTAAAAATCAAGCTCACCCGGCTCGGAAAGATTCGCAATCCTCAGTACCGCGTCGCCGTCGCTGACTCGCGGACCCGTCGCGAAGGCCGGGCCATCGAGGTCATCGGCCGGTACCACCCCAAAGAGGATCCCAGCCTGATCGAGATCGACTCCGAGCGCGCCCAGTACTGGCTGTCGGTGGGAGCTCAGCCCACTGAGCCTGTCCTGAAACTGCTGAAGATCACCGGTGACTGGCAGAAGTTCAAGGGTCTGCCTGGCACGGAAGGCCGGCTGAAGTTCGCCGCGCCCAAGCCGAGCAAGCTCGAGTTGTTCAACGCCGCCCTGGCCGCCGCCGACGGCGCCCCCGACACCGAGGCCGCCAGGCCGAAGCAGAAGAAAGCCCCGGCGAAGAAGGCTGCGCCGGAAAAGGCCGAGAAGGCCGGGGACGCTGAAGCCGCTGACAAGCCGGTCGCTGACGTTGAGGCAGCCGCGCCGGCCGAAGCGGCCGAGCAGGCCGCACCGGCGACCGAGAGCTGACAACGACCATGAGTACCGTCGTCGTCGACGCCGTCGAGCACCTGGTCCGCGGGATCGTCGACAACCCTGATGACGTGCGCGTCGACTTGGTGACCAACAGGCGTGGCCGCACCGTCGAGGTGCACGTCCACCCCGACGATCTCGGCAAGGTGATCGGGCGCGGTGGACGTACCGCGACCGCCCTGCGCACGCTGGTCGCCGGAATCGGTGGTCGCGGCATCCGAGTCGACGTGGTGGACACCGACCAGTAGCGGAGCCCAGCCAATGGAACTCCCTTGGAGCTGACAGTCGGGCGCGTCGTCAAAGCCCACGGCGTCACCGGCGAACTGGTCGTCGACGTTCGCACCGACGACCCAGAACTCCGGTTCGCACCGGGCGAAGTGTTGCGTGCCAGAGGATCTGATCGCCGCGAGCGCAGCTTCGCCGTCGAGACGGTCCGTCCGCACGGCAACCGGCTTCTGGTGCGGTTGGCGGGGGTGGCCGATCGCGACACCGCGGATTCGCTGCGCGGCAATGTGTTCATCGTCGACTCCGCGGACCTGCCCCCGATCGACGAGGCGGACACCTACTACGACCATCAACTCGAGGGTCTTCGGGTGCGTACAGCAGCCGGCGAGGATGTCGGCACCGTCGCCGAGGTGCTGCACACGTCCGGCGGTGAACTGCTGGCGGTCAACCGTGAGAATGCCAGCGAGCTCCTGGTGCCGTTCGTCAGTGCGATCGTCACATCAGTGTCGTTGGCGGACAACCTGGTTGAGATCGATCCGCCCGACGGTCTGCTGGAACTGGAGAGCTGAGGGCGCATCGCTATGCGGATCGACGTCGTGACGATCTTTCCGGCCTACCTGGATCCACTGCGACAGTCGTTGCCGGGCAAGGCAATAGAGTCAGGTGTCGTCGAGCTTGCGGTGCACGATCTGCGCAGCTGGGCGCACGATGTGCATCGTTCGGTCGACGATTCGCCATACGGCGGCGGCCCCGGCATGGTCATGCGAGCTCCCGTCTGGGGTGACGCGCTGGACGCGATCTGTTCACCGGAAACGCTTCTCGTGGTGCCGACGCCTGCTGGCGCATTGTTCACTCAGTCGACGGCACAGCGGTGGGGCAGCGAAGCGCATCTGGTGTTCGCCTGCGGTCGTTACGAGGGGATCGATCAGCGAGCCATCGACGATGCCGCGACACGGATACGCGTCGAGGAGGTGTCGATCGGCGACTACGTGCTGCCGGGGGGAGAGTCGGCGGCTCTGGTCATGATCGAGGCCGTGGTGCGGCTGCTGCCGAACGTCTTGGGCAACCCGGTGTCGCATCAAGAGGATTCGCATTCCGACGGCGTCCTGGAGGGACCGTCGTACACCAGGCCGCCGAACTGGCGTGGGCTGGCCGTCCCCGAGGTGCTGTTGTCCGGCGACCACGCCCGCATTGAGGCATGGCGGCGAGAAGCTTCAGAGAAGCGCACCCGCGAGCGGCGTCCCGACCTGTGGGATCGACGTTAGGTCAGATCCCCGGGCCCTGCTCAGAGGGCTGAATGCAACGCTCGGTGGACCATCGGCCCACATCGCGACGAGGCAGGCGGTGGCGGCGATGCGCCGTGATTTCGCCGCATGGTCCTGGTCTGGCACAATTGACCAGTTGTCTCCAGCGGTTGTCGGCCGATCGGTCGTTCCCGCCCCTGCGAGACACCCAGCTGCCCGAATCCATCGGCTTGGTTGATTGCTCACGTCACTGCGGTGAGCAGCAACACGTAGCCGCGACTGCAAGGAAGTGTCTGCCGAAATGAACACGCTGGACTTTATCGATAAGGCGTCGCTGCGCGATGACCACCCGGCTTTCGGCCCCGGCGACACGATCAATGTGCATGTGAAGGTCATCGAGGGTGCCAAGGAGCGCATCCAGGTGTTCAAGGGCGTGGTGCTGCGCCGCCAGGGCGGCGGAGTCCGTGAGACCTTCACCGTCCGCAAGGAAAGCTACGGCGTCGGCGTCGAGCGGACCTTCCCGGTGCATTCGCCCAACATCGACCACATCGAGGTTGTCACCCGCGGTGATGTCCGTCGCGCCAAGCTCTACTACCTGCGTGAACTGCGCGGCAAGAAGGCGAAAATCAAGGAGAAGCGCTGATCTTCACCGGCGGGCCGGCGATTCTGCGTCGGCCGTGCCGGATTGCTCGGCGATGCTGGCTACGCTGAGGCGGTGACTGACACGACCGACTCGTCTGAGGGTCAACCCGATTCCGGCCCGGCCGCGCCAGAAGTCGCGACAAGCCCTCCGCCCGAGCCGGCGCCGGACGCGGAAGACACCGAGCGCACCGACGACAAGAAGCACGGGGCGTTGCGGGAAACCGTGATCCTGGCAGTCATCGCGCTGTTCTTGTACTACGTCATGTTGACGTTCGTGGCGCGGCCCTACCTGATCCCGTCGGAATCGATGGAACCCACGCTGCACGGCTGCACAGGCTGTGTCGGCGACCGGATCATGGTGGACAAGCTCACTTTCCACTTCACCACGCCGCACCCTGGCGACGTCATTGTCTTCAAGGGCCCGCCGCCCTGGAACATCGGGTACAAGTCGATCCGCTCGAAAAGCCCCGCGATCCGCTGGGTGCAGAACACGCTGTCCTTCGTCGGCTTCGTGCCGCCTGATGAGAACGATTTGGTGAAGCGCGTCATCGCGGTCGGCGGGCAAACCGTGCAGTGCCGCAACAACACCGGGCTGACCGTGGACGGCGTGCGGCTGAAAGAGCCGTATCTGGATCCGGCCACGCTGAACGCCGACCCAGCTACCTATCCGTGCCTGGGCCCTGAGTTCGGTCCGGTCAACGTCCCGCAGGACCGGTTATGGGTAATGGGGGACAACCGGACTCATTCGGCGGACTCCCGGGCGCATTGCACCAGCACACCGGCCGACGCGATGAACGGCCTGCTGTGCACGGGCGATCCGATGGCCGGCACGGTGCCGGTGGACAACGTCATCGGCAAGGCGAGGTTCATCGTGTGGCCGCCCTCGCGCTGGGGCGGTGTGCGTGCGGTGAATCCGCAGCAGAATCATTAGGGATGGCCACTACCTGGCCGCCGCGGACGGTGATCCGTAAAGCTTCGGGCCTGCGCACGCTCGAGTCCGCGCTGTACCGTAGCGGCCTCGGACCGGTCGCCGGGGTGGACGAGGTCGGCCGCGGCGCGTGCGCCGGACCGCTGGTGGTCGCTGCCTGCGTGCTCGGGCCGGGGCGCTTGGAAAGCCTTGCTGCCCTGAATGATTCGAAGAAGTTGAACGAAAAGACACGAGAGAAGTTATTTCCGCTGATTCGCCGCTACGCGTTGGCTTATCACGTGGTGTTCATTCCGTCTGTCGAGGTCGACCGGCGCGGCGTGCACGTGGCCAATATCGAAGGCATGCGGCGCGCGGTAGCGGGGCTACCGTTGCGCCCGGGCTACGTGCTCAGTGACGGGTTCCGAGTGCCGGGGCTGCCGGTGCCATCCCTGCCGGTGATCGGCGGCGATGCCGCCGCAGCGTGCATCGCGGCGGCCAGCGTGCTGGCCAAAGTCAGCCGGGACCGGTTGATGGTGGCGATGGAGACCGACCATCCGGGTTACGGGTTTGCCGTGCACAAGGGTTACAGCACCGCCGCGCACTCGGCCGCTCTGAACGAGTTGGGCCCCTGCTCGGAGCATCGGCGGTCGTTCATCAACGTGCGGCGGGTGGCGTCGGGTTCGGGCACCCGGGTGCGCTGGGCGACGGAGTGCTGCCCGAAGGGCGGACGATGCGGCCCGGAATGCGCACCGGATCGACACGGCCGAAACGGGTGGGGAAAGATGGGACCCCTGAACCAAACGCGGGATGGAGAAGGACGGCTGAGCCGATGAGTGCCGAGGATCTCGAAAAGTACGAAACCGAGATGGAGCTCTCGCTGTACCGCGAATACAAAGACATCGTGGGGCAGTTCAGCTACGTCGTGGAAACCGAGCGCCGCTTTTATCTGGCAAACAGCGTCGAGATGGTGCCACGCAATGCCGACGGTGAGGTGTACTTCGAACTGCGGCTGTCTGACGCCTGGGTGTGGGACATGTACCGGCCGGCCCGGTTCGTCAAACAGGTGCGGGTGGTCACCTTCAAGGACGTCAACATCGAAGAGGTCGAGAAACCCGAGCTACGTCTGCCCGAGTAGACCGACCGCGCTATTGCCGGCCGAGCGACCGTTCACTCTCGTCGAATGACACCTTGCCGCGAGTGTCGATGACCGACCGCGCCACATCGGCGAGTTTGATGTTGAGGTCCTGCGAATAGCGGCGCAGCACGTTGAACGCCTCTTGCTCGTCCACGCCGTGCAGCATCATCAACATGCCGACGGCCTTGCCGATCTCGCGGTTGGACAACAGTCCGCGCCGCAGGGTCGAGACGTCCTCGCCCGAAGCGACGGCGTTGATGGCCACGCTGGCGAACGACGCCAGCACAACGGCCTGCCCCGCGGACTGGGTGTCGAATACGCCTGCCTTGTCGCTGAACAGGTTCAACGCACCAGTTTTTCGCTTGTCGACCAGGATGCGGAAACCCATCGCTCCGCGTACGGGTGTCTCGGCGACCACTCGAGCAGCCAGTTGGGGCCATTGGTTCGGCGACGTCAGGTCCGTTTCGATCTGCGGTGTTTCTTCCTCGATCGCGTCGACGCACGGCCCGTCCTTCGCAAGTCGTTCGAGGTCGTCGACTTGCTGCGCGATGCGGTCGCTGGCGCCGACGGTGACGTAGCGGCCGTCGCGGCGCACGAGCAGGCTGGCGTGATCGCACCCGGATACGACCAGCGTCGCGGCCACGCAGATCGCCGCGTACACCTGGTCGGCGTCCGAGCCCTGATAGATGATCTCGGCCAACGCGGAGAACACCGTGGCAGGGTCTGCTGCGTTCGGTCGCTTTCCGGAAGTGTTATTTGAGTCTTCTGCCACGTCGCCCATCTTTTCAAGCGGTTGCTTCGCAGCCACTGTATCGACGTTCGGTCTGATCACAGCCATGAACGGCGTCCAAGGCACAATGCGTCGCCGTCAAGATCCCGTAAGGAAGTGGGCGCGCAGTCCCGGTCATCGGTTAGGAATAGCTCGTGACACGTTCGGCTGCGGGACAGAAGATCGCGCGGTCATTCATCGACGGGTGGAAGCGCGGCGGCGGTCGGCGGCGCAAGCTGGCCATCAACGTCTCGGCCGGGATCTCGTCGACGATAGTAGTGCTGCTCTTTGCGATCGGGAAGTTCACCGAGGGCGCCTGTCTGATAGTGGTGGTCGTTCCCGCGCTGGTACTCATCTTGATCCGGATCGATCAGCAGTACCGCGCCGAGGCTGCGGCGCTGGCAATGTCGCTCGCCGCCAGGCACGACCTGCGCAGGCACTCACCGCACCGGGTCTTGGTTCTCGTCGATTCGATTGACCTGGCTGAGGTCGAGGCGATGCGATACGCCAAGGGATTGCACGCAGACGAAGTGACCGCCGTCCACTTCGTCTTGGATGAGGCTCATTCCGCGTGGTTGCAGGTGCGGTGGCAGCGCTTCGGCTACAACACCACGTTGCGGATCATCGATTGTGCGGACCGGCAACTCAACCGCGCCGCCCAGCAACTTGTTGCGCAGACCAAAGGCGATCACCCGGATGCCACCGTCACGGTGCTGTTGCCCCGCCGGATGGACTCACCGCTGGCAGGACGGCTGCTTCATGACCGCACTGCCGACAACATCGCCCGGGTGATCAGCAGGATCCCCGGCGTCAGCGCTCAGATTCTTGCCTACGACGTGGGATTCCGGGTCGCCCGGGCACTTCGCGGTTCGGACCGCGACACTTCCGGCCGGTCGGGAAGCACCGGAAAAGCACCGGCGACGATGCCGGTCCGCTAACCGCTCACCGGTCGCGCGACCGGTCAGCACGGGGCCGACCTTGATAATCAGCTGAGAATAATCGCTGGTGACACCTACTTGAGTAACCGTACGGCCAGCGGAGCCGCTAACGTTCACGAGCGTAAGTTTTGCGTAAGTTTTGCGAACGTAGAGGGCGGGGAAGACCATCACCGTGGTAGATCTGGCTGACGAGCACAAAGCGCCGTCGACATTCGTCGATTCCTGGAAGCGATTCTTTCTGGGGAAGCCGCTGATCAACGACGATCTCGAGCATGAGAGCTTGTCGAACCCCATTGCGCTCGGCGCTCTTTCGCCCGATGCGGTCTCGTCGACGGCGTACGGTCCCGAGCAGATCTTGATCGAACTGTTGCCCGCCGCCGGGCTGGCGGCATTCACACTGATCCTGCCGCTCGCGGGCGTCATCCTGCTGATCTTGGCGCTGGTCACCGCGTCATACCGGCAGGTGGTGATGGTCTACACCCAGCGCGGCGGCTCGTATGTGGTGGCGCGCGCCAACTTCGGACCGAAGGTTGCGCAGCTCTCCTCGGCCGCTCTATTGATCGACTACGTGGTCACGGTGGCCATTCAGTGCTCGGCGGGCACGGTGGCGGTGGTCTCGGCGATACCCAGTCTGGGTCCGTACCACCTGGAGATCACCGTGGGAGCGTTGCTGCTGCTCTCGTTCGGCAATCTGCGCGGCATGAAGGAGGCCGGCCGACTCTTCGCCGTCCCCGTGTATGCCTTCGCCGCGATGATGACGACGTTGATCGTGGTCGGTGTGGTGCGCGAAATTTTCGGCAGTTTGACGAAATACGATCCGGAGCACATTCCCGGAGCCGTCGCGGTTCACCAAGGCAACGGCCTCATCATGGGCGCCACGATCTTGGTGCTGCTGCGCGCGTTCGCCAACGGTGGCACCTCACTGACCGGGGTCGAGGCGATCGCCGACGCGGTCAACGTCTTCCAACAGCCGCAAGGTCCCAACGCCCGCAAGGCGCTGACCATGATGGCGAGTCTGCTCGGGTTCCTGCTGTTCGGCGTCATTTGGCTGGCCCACATCACCCACGCGACTCCATACGCCGCCGGATACCCGTCGATGCTGTCCGAGATCGCCCGAGCGGTCTTCGGCAGCGGGACCTTCGGCAACATTCTGTTCGCGCTGCTGCAGGCGGCGAGCGCGGCGATCTTGTTCTTCGGCGCCAACACAAGCTTCAACGGCTTTCCGGCGTTGACCAGCTTCGTCGCCGAGGACAGCTTCCTGCCGCGGCCGATGATGAAGCGCGGGCACCGACTGGTGTTCTCCAACGCGATCATCGTGCTCACCGTCGCGTCTACGACCCTGGTCGTCATCACCAACGGCTCGGTCGACGCGGTCGTGCCGCTGTACGCCATGGGCGTCTTCATGGGCTTCTCGATCTGCGGTTATGGCATGACGAAATACCACCTCGGCCACCGCGATCCCGGGTGGCGTCGCAAGCTGGCGATCAACTTGTCCGCGGCGGTCTTGTCGACGACGGTCGTGCTGATTTTCGCGATCGCGAAGTTCACTGAGGGCGCGTGGCTGGTGATCGTCGTCTTCCCCATTCTGGTGTTCGTCCTGATGCGGCTCAACCGCCAATATCGCGCGGAGAGCTCGGTTTTGGAGATGTCACGCACGACGTTAACCGAGTTCGACCAGCACGACCGGCATCGGGTTTTCGTCTTCGTGGATCACTTCGACTTCGCGACGGTCGAGGCCCTGCACTACGCCGCCGGGCTACATGCCGAACAGCTGGCCGCGGTGCACTTCGTGATCGACGCGCTGCACGCGTCGCGCCTACAGAAGCGTTGGGAACACTTCGAGGACGACATCCCACTGCGGATGGTCGAGTGTCCGGATCGCAACCTCAGCCGCGCGGCCCAGGAGCTCGTCTGTCAGGAGCTCAACAACCATTCAGACATCAAGGTGACGGTCCTGCTGCCACGTCGAACGTATGCGCCGCTGGTGGGCCGGCTGCTGCACGACCGCACCGCCGACAAGATGGCCGGTGCCATCAGCCGGGTCGAAGGCGCGACGGCCCAAATCGTCGCCTACGACGTGAGTTCCCGGATCGCGCAGGCCGAGGCGGCGGCCCGTACGGAGAAAGATGAAGCTCGCGTAATACGTTGAGCACGTTGATGATGCGGGTTAGTTCACGAACTGCTGTGTCTCGCCTCTTCGAGGTCGAGATCTCGTTCGATGGTGCGCATCAGCGTCGCGTTGATGCGGCCGTCTCGCCGCAGCGACAGCAGTACCTCGCGCTCGACGCCGATCAGGCTCAACCGCAACGCCCGATATCGCTGCATCTCCTGGGCGTCGTCGGACTCGTCGTCGCTCGGCGGGCCGAACTCCAGGCGCCGCACCTTGGCTTCATACAGCGAGCGGGCGGATTTGGTGGCCTCGTCGGCCTCGTCGGCGTGCTGCGGATCCTCCAGCCACGCCAAGGCGGTCCGGGCCGCTTTCAGCCGGGCTTTGTTCTCCGCGGTCCCGAAATCCTCGGCCCGCAAATCGAGTCGCCGTAGCAGCCAGGGCAGGCTGGTGCCCTGGATGAGCAGGCTTGCCACGATGACGGCTGAGGCGACCACGATCACCAGGTCGCGGTCGGGAAACGGTGTCCCGTCGGCCAGCCGCAACGGGATGGCCAGCGCGGCGGCCAGCGACAAGCCACCGCGCATGCCGGCCCACGCCACGACGACGCGTTCCCGCCATACCGGTGCATCGGTTGCGCGGCGACGGAACAATCGTGCGGTGACCGGACCGGACAGCATCCAGACCAGCCGCGACGCGACAACGACAGCAATTACGGCCGATATCACTGCCACCACCCGCGCCGCGGGGATGCCAGGGACCCAGTGCAACGACCGCACGAGTTCCATGCCGACCAGCGTGAACAACATGACGTTGAGCAAGAACACCAGAACATCAAGAAATGCGAAGGCCTGTAATCGCGCGCTTGGGGCGTAGATGGCGCTGAGGTGGGAACCGACATAGATGCCTGCGATCACCGTCGCCAGCACCCCGGACACATGGACACCTTCAGCGAGTACGTAGGTCAGGTACGGCGTCACCAACGACAGGGTGATCTCCAGCAGTGACTGGTCAATACGCCGCCGTACCTGCACCGCGAGCCAGCCGACCGCCAGGCCAAGCGCCGCGCCGCCTGCCGGAGCGGCAAGGAGTGTCACCACCAACGGCCCGGGCCGGATGGCACCGACCATCGCGGTGCCCACGGCACCGGTGTAGAGCACCAACGCGGTGCCGTCATTCGTCAGGCCTTCGCCTTCGACGATGGTGGCGAGCCGTTCCGGTACGTCCAGCCGGGCGAAGACGGACGTCGCTGCAACCGCATCCGTCGGTGCCACCACCGCGCCGGCCACCAATGCCACCGCGAGTGGCACACCCGCGATCCCCACCAGAACGCCTGCGACCACGGCGGTGGTGACCAAGACAAGTCCCACCGACAACAGGCCGATTGGTCGGGCACTGGCCCGAAGGTCGTCTGGCGCGATGAAATACGCCGCGTAGTAGAGAAGCGGCGGCAGAAACAGGTAGAACACCACCTCGGGTGCGAGCGTCGGCACATTGACCCAGGGCAGCCAGGCCAAAAGCGCACCGAGCCCTACCAGCAAGACGGGATATGGCACACCGATGCGCCCAGCCAGCCAGACCGCGGCGATAGCCGCCAGCGGTCCGCATATGAGCAGAACACCGTAGCCCGCCGGATCCACAGCCCCACCTCCGAAAGCCAGCCTAGAGTCAGGAACGGCAGGTCGGGCTGTCAGCTGAGGAAGCGTTGTTTCTGCTCGATGACCTCGTCCGCGGTCACCAGCCCGGATTCGGCCAGCTTTGTCGAGCAACGATTGCGCCCGGGTCGCGAGCTCCTGCAATTCGCTCGCGATCGCGGTGACCGCCTCGTGCGGCGGCTGCTGGGCCGGTGTCGGGCTCACCCGCGGTGTCGTCCGCATCCGTTGATCGCCGCGTCCCACCGAGGCGGTGCTACCGGCTGCGCCGCCTGCCGCACCTGCCAGCCCCATGCTGCTGAACAGATTGCCGGCACCGCCGATCTCCGGAGCCGCTACGGCACTGGTGATGGGCAGTGTGTAGGCCAGTGGGCGGATTTCGGGTGCGGCGACCGTCCACCCCGAAGGCACGGACAACCGGCCGACTTTGTTCGCCTGGCCGAATCTCGCCGGTCCTTCCGAGTCCGGGACCGCGTCCGAGGGTGCGCCGATGCCGCCGGTGCCGTTGATGATCCACTGCGGCAGCATTGTCCCCCCAATACCGTTGCCGGTGAACGGGCCTTTGCCGTTGTCGAAGTCACGGTCGGCGTTGATCAGCAGACCGCGCACCGTCGTGCCGAAAGACGTTAGAGACGTTGATATGCCAACCGTCCCAACGGTCGCGGCGGTCGCAGTTGAACGGAACCGTTACCAATGGCAGCAGCGTTGTCGGATCCGTCGCCGCCGTCGAGCCCCTGCAGTGCTTGAGGGACCGCCTGGATCACCCGTGAACCATTCGACACGACCGACTGTGCCACCGCGGCGCCCTGGCCGGCCGGGTTGGTGGTCGGCGGGGGAGAAGTGAACGGCGACAACGTCGTTGCGGTCGAAGACGAGCCGGCGTAACCGTACATCGCGGCGGCGTCCTGGGCCCACATCTCGGCGTAGTCGGTTTCGGTGGCCGCGATCGCCGCGGTGTTCTGGCCGAGCACGTTGGTCGCGACCAACGCCATCAGCAGGCTGCGGTTGGCGGCGATCACCGCCGGCGGCACCGTCATCGCGAACGCTGTCTCGTAGGCCGCCGCCGCGGCTTTGGCTTGCATGGCGGTGTGCTCGGACTGGCCGGCGGAGGTGGTCATCCAGTCCAGATAGGGTGCTGTCGCTGCGGCCATCGAGGCCGACGACGCGCCCAGCCACGGCCCATCGGTCAGTTCGGAGATCGCCGCACGGTACGACGTCGCCGTGGATTGCAGTTCGGCGGCAAGCCCGTCCCAGGCCGCAGCCGCGGCCAGCATCGGCCCCGTGCCGGGTCCGGCATACATTCTGGCGGAGTTGACTTCTGGTGGCAGTATCGCGAAATCCATTGCCGTATACCGCCTTAACACGGCCGCTACGGCATTGGCGGCTTCGGTCGCCGCATACGATGTCGCGCTGGCTGCCAGCGTGCTGACCAGTTGCTGATGGATCGCTTCGGCCTGGGCGCTGATCGCCTGGTACATCTGCGCGTGGACAGCGAACTGGGTGGCGGTCAGCGCCGACACCTCGTCGGCAGCCGGCCGGTAGCACGCCCGTCGTCGGCGCCGCGGCGGCGGCGTTCTGCGCGCTCATCATCGTGCCGATACCCGCCAAGCTGGTGGCGGCGGCGCTCAGCGCCTCGGGTTGCGTCGTGACGAATGACATCGATATTCCTTTCGATGGCTGCACATACTGTCGATGATGCGCGCCGAACAGCATCCACCGACGCGAATGCCGTTCGGCGCAAAGGGAATTCATTGAATTCGCCGCACGCTGTCGGGTCCTTGACACACGGTCCACCCGCCTTCTAACCCAGAGCACCTCGGGTAGAAGCCATCAGCCGGTACGGCAGTTAAAGGCGAGCTTCATCGCCTGAACGCGATGTTAATGGCGGCTTAACTCCAGGTCAACGAGGCGCGCAAGGCGATTGTGGATGACCACGCTACTGGGGATAACCAGGCGTCGTTCCGCGGTCGATCGCCGCGCAGCGGATATCCGGCGTCGGTGCGCTCCCGCAGGGTGACCGGCATGACGATGTTGACGCGCGCCGAAATCGGAGCGCTCGGAGAGCGATTGGCCGCCGAGCACCTGACCGGCCTGGGACTGCGGATCGTGACCCGCAACTGGCGCTGCCGATACGGCGAGCTGGACGTGATCGCCGTCGACCCGACCACCGACACGGTCGTGTTCGTCGAGGTCAAGACCCGCACCGGCGACGGTTTCGGCGGTCTGGCGCAAGCGGTGACCGCGCAGAAGGCGCGCCGCCTGCGCCGCCTGGCGGCGATCTGGCTGGCCGGGCAAAAGCAGAGCTGGGCGGCGGTCCGAATCGACGTGATCGGCGTGCGGATCGGCCGATGTCGGACACCGGAAATCTCGTCATCTGCAAGGTGTCGGCTGATGTCGCTCGGACGCGCATTCTCGGTCGCGGTGCTGGGGCTGGACGGCGAGATCGTCGAGATCGAAGCGGACATCACCTCCGGCCTGCCGGGCTTTCACCTGGTCGGCCTGCCTGATGCCGCGCTGCAGGAGTCACGCGACCGGGTCCGTGCCGCGATCACAAACTGCAACAACCAGTGGCCGATGTCGCGTCTGACGCTCGCGCTGTCGCCGGCGACACTGCCGAAGTG
Source organism: uncultured Actinomycetota bacterium (assembly GCA_963834615.1). Classification (GTDB taxonomy): domain Bacteria; phylum Actinomycetota; class Actinomycetes; order Mycobacteriales; family Mycobacteriaceae; genus Mycobacterium. The sequence goes on along the minus strand of CAWICO010000008.1, from coordinate 371,881 downwards.
GGGTCGGTGTACGACTTGGCATTGGCCGCGGCGGTGTTGTCGGCGCAGCGCAAGAAGCCATGGCGGCAGCTGGAATCCGCGGTGGTGCTGGGCGAATTGGCGTTGGACGGCCGGGTGCGGCCGGTGCGCGGGGTACTGCCCGCGGTGCTGGCGGCCAAGATCGCCGGGTGGGGCATCGCGGTCGTTCCGGTGGAGAACCTCCCGGAAGCCAGCCTGGTCGACGGCATCGAGGTCTGGGGCGTGCGGACCCTGGCGCAGTTGCAGGGCTGGCTCAGCGGTTCTGCGCGACTAGACGAGCGCATCAGTGGGGTGGTTCCGACGGACGACCCGCCCGCGGACCTGGCCGAGGTGATGGGGCAGGCCCAGGCACGGTTTGCCGTCGAGGTGGCCGCCGCCGGAGCGCACCATCTCATGCTGACCGGGCCGCCGGGCGTGGGTAAAACGATGTTGGCGCAACGACTTCCAGGCCTGTTGCCCAGGCTCTCGGACAGCGAGTCGCTGGAGGTCACCGCCATTCACTCGGTCGCCGGTCTGCTGTCGGATGCCACGCCTTTGATCACCAGGCCGCCGTTCGTGGCGCCGCACCACAGTTCCAGCGTCGCGGCACTGGTCGGCGGAGGTTCGGGCATGGCCAGGCCCGGCGCCGTCAGCCGGGCCCACCGCGGGGTGCTTTTTCTCGACGAGTGCGCCGAGATCAGGGTCAGCGCATTGGAGGCGTTGCGAACACCGTTGGAGGAAGGCGAGATTCGCCTTGCCCGACGTGACGGCGTGGCGCGTTATCCGGCTCGATTTCAACTGGTGTTGGCGGCCAACCCGTGTCCGTGTGCGCCGGCCGATCCACGTGACTGCATCTGCGCGGCGGCGGTCAAACGTCGCTATCTCGGCCGGCTTTCCGGGCCGTTGCTCGACCGGGTGGACTTACGGGTGGAGATGCATCCGGTCCGCATGAGTGCGTTCGCGACGGACGACGCCGAGTCGACGGCACAGGTCCGTCATCGGGTGACGGTGGCCCGCGATGCGGCCGCGCAGCGATGGCGTGCCCACGGGTGCCGCACCAATGCCGAGATTGGCGGGCCGTTGCTGCGGCGTCGATTCCGGCCCGGCATTGCCGCGATGGAGCCACTGCGGACCGCGCTGGATCGCGGGTTACTGAGCATTCGCGGCGTCGATCGAACGTTACGAGTCGCGTGGACACTGGCGGATCTGGCCGGTCGCACCTCACCCGGACGTGACGAGGTCGCCGTCGCGCTGAGTTTCCGTCAACCGGGGGCCTCGCGATGACCGACGCGACGTCAGGTGCCTGGGCCTATCTGTCCCGAGTCGTCGAACCGCCCTGCGCCGAGCTGGCCGCCCTGGTGTGCCGGGTCGGGCCGGTCGAAGCGGCAGAACGGGTGCGACGCCGCGACGTGGACGAACCGCTTGCCCGTCGCACCGAAGCCAGACGTGATGTCGACCGGGCTGCAGAGGATCTCGAATTGCTTGCCCGTCGCGGTGGTCGCCTTATTTCGCCCGACGACGACGAGTGGCCAACGCTGGCGTTCGCGGCATTCGGCGCGTCGCGGTCGCGGCCAAGCCGGACAGCAGACCGCCGTTGGTGTTGTGGGCGTTGGGTCCCGCGCGGCTCGACGACACCTCACAGCGGTCCGCCGCCCTCGTCGGAACGCGGGCCGCGACCAGCTACGGCGAACACGTCGCAGCTGATTTGGCAACCGGTTTGGTCGAGCGCGATGTCGCGGTGATCTCCGGCGGCGCATACGGCATTGACGGCGCAGCCCACCGCGCGGCGTTGGCGGCCGACGGTGTCACCGTCGCGGTCTTGGCCGGTGGCATCGATATTCCCTATCCCGCAGGGCATTCCGCGTTGCTGCATCGAGTGAGCGCCGATGGGCTGCTGGTCACCGAATATCCGCCGGGGGTACGGCCGGCCCGGCATCGTTTTCTGACCCGCAACCGCTTGGTGGCGGCGTTCGCCGGCGCCGCGGTGGTGGTCGAGGCCGGTTTGCGCAGCGGGGCAGCCAACACCGCCGCCTGGGCGCGGGCGCTGGGCAGGGTCGTCGGCGCGGTGCCGGGTCCGGTGACGTCGTCGGCGTCGACCGGATGCCATGCGCTGTTGCGCGCGGGCGCCGAAGTCATCACCCGCGCTGATGACATCGTCGAGTTGGTCGGGCGCATCGGGGAGTTGGCGCCCGAGCAGCCACACCCGGCGACACCGCTCGACGGCTTGAGCGACGAAGAGCGCCGCGTGTACGAGGCGCTGCCGGGACGGGGCGTCGCCAGCGTTGACGAGATCGCGATCGCCGCGGCGTTGCAACCAGCGCTGGTTTTGGCGCCGTTGGCAATGCTGGAGATCACCGGGCTGGCCGAGCGGCAAGACGGCTGTTGGCGAATCGTGCGCCAACGTAGACCACCGGGATGACCGCGACGGCTCGTATAGTCGACGGGGTCAAGCCCAAGGGAGGAACTCGGTTGCCCGGTCGACCAGTGCACACCTTCGAAGTGCTGCGCACCGAACACATCACATCGCACATGATCCGAGTTGTGCTTGGCGGCCGAGGTTTCGACACCTTCACGCCCAGCGAGTTCACCGACTCCTACGTCAAGCTGATCTTCGTTGACGACGACGTCGACGTGTCCGCGCTGCCGCACCCACTGACCCTGGACAGCTTCGCCGACCTGCCGGCCGCCAAGAAGCCGGTGGTGCGGACGATCACCGTGCGGAGCGCTGACACGGCCACTCGCGAGCTCGCCGTCGACATCGCTGTGCACGGCGACCACGGCGTAGCGGGTCCGTGGGCCGCGAAGGCCACGCCCGGCCAATCGATGTATCTGATGGGCCCGAGTGGCGCCTACAGCCCCGATCCCGCGGCCGACTGGCACCTCATGGTTGGTGATGAGACTGCGCTGCCGGCGATCAGCGTTGCGCTGGAAGCGTTGCCTGCTCTCGCAATCGGCCAGGTCTTCATCGAAGTCGCCGACCCCGGTGACGAAATCCCGCTCGCCGCGCCAGACGGCGTCCAGATTAATTGGATCCTCCGCGGCGGTCGAGCCGATCTGGTCGGCGAGGAGCGAGCCGGCGACCACTCGCCGCTGGTCGAGGCGGTCAAGTCCGCTCATTGGCTGCCCGGCCAGGTGCACGCCTTTGTACACGGTGAAGCCCAGGCCGTGATGCACAACCTGCGGCCCTACATCCGCAAAGAGCATGGAGTCGATGCGAAGTGGGCGTCGATATCGGGCTACTGGCGACGTGGTCGCACCGAAGAGACATTCCGGCAGTGGAAGAAGGAACTCGCCGCGGCCGAGTCCGGGAGCACATAAGCGTGTCCGCCGGAACCGACGGCTGGCATGCTCGTCGGATGGCATTCGGCGACTATCAGAACGAGATCTACTTCCAGGGCTTGGCCGGAGTCGTGCCCAAGCTGCCCATGGTCTTTGCGGAACTGGAAGCCAAGGCCGAGAAGGCGTTGCCGCCGTCGCTGTGGTCCTACGTCGCCGGCGGTGCGGGCGACGAGCGTACTCAGCGGGCCAACTGCGAGGTGTTCCGGCAGTGGGGTTTGATGCCGCGCATGTTCGTCGGTGCCGCCCAACGAGATCTATCCGTCGACCTGTTCGGGCTGACCCTGCCGAGCCCGCTGTTCATGGCACCGATCGGAGTCATCGGGCTGTGCGCGCAAGACGGCCACGGCGACCTGGCGACCGCGCGCGCCGCCGCCCGCACCGGGGTTCCGATGGTGATGTCGACGTTGACCGAAGATCCACTCGAAGACGTCGCCGCCGAGTTCGGCGACACACCCGGATTTTTTCAGCTCTACACCCCGACCGACCGCGAGTTGGCCGCCAGCCTGGTGCATCGCGCCGAGGCGGCCGGCTTCAAGGGCATCGTCGTCACCCTGGACACCTGGGTCACCGGGTGGCGGCCGCGGGACTTGAGCACGTCGAACTTTCCGCAACTGCGCGGACGCTGCCTGACCAACTACACCAGCGACCCGGTGTTCCGGGCGAGCCTGGCCCAGACCCCGGAGGAGAACCCGCAGGGCGCCGTCCTGCGCTGGATCCAGCTGTTCGGCAATCCGCTGACCTGGGACGACCTGCCGTGGCTGCGTTCACTGAGCACGCTGCCGTTGCTCGTCAAGGGGATCTGTCATCCCGACGACGCGCGTCGAGCCAGGGACGGCGGCGTCGACGGGATCTACTGCTCCAACCACGGCGGACGGCAGGCCAACGGCGGACTGCCCGCATTGGACTGCCTGCCGGGCGTGGTGGAAGCCGCCGACGGGTTACCGGTGCTGTTCGACTCGGGCGTGCGCAGCGGCGCCGACGTCGTCAAAGCGCTGGCGCTCGGGGCGACCGCGGTGGGCGTCGGGCGTCCCTACGCGTACGGATTGGCGCTGGGCGGCGTCGACGGCATCGTGCACGTGCTGCGAACATTGCTGGCTGAAGCGGACCTGACCATGGCCGTCGACGGGTATCCGTCACTGGCCGATCTCACTCCGGACACTCTGCGGCGCGTCAGCACAGCCTGACACCCGGTTCCTGCCACGGTGGGGTAGTGCAGGCGATCTTCGACGAGTTCGACGACTACCTGGAGTTGCAGTGCGGTCGTTCGGTGCACACCCGTCGCGCCTATCTTGGTGATCTGCGGTCGTTGTTCGCATTTCTCGACGAGCGGGCCCCCGGGACCGGCCTGCCGGAGCTGAGCTTGCCGGTGTTGCGGTCGTGGCTGGCGGCCGGCGCGGGAGCCGGCATAGCACGCACCACGCTGGCGCGCCGCACCTCGGCGGTCAAGGCGTTCACCGCGTGGGCGGTGCGGCGCGGGCTGATCGCCGGCGACCCGGCGACCCGGTTACAGGTACCCAAGGCGCGCCGGGCGCTGCCTTCGGTGCTCCGGCAGGATCAGGCGCTTGCCGCTATGTCAGCCGCGAAATCCGGTTCGCAGCAGGGTGATCCGCTGGCGTTGCGGGACCGCTTGATCGTGGAGTTGCTGTATGCAACCGGCATCCGGGTCAGCGAGCTGTGCGGCCTCGACGTCGACGACATCGACACCGGGCATCGGTTGCTGCGCGTTCTCGGCAAGGGCAACAAGCAGCGCAGCGCGCCGTTCGGCGAACCGGCCGCCGACGCCCTGCGGGAATGGCTGGCTGACGGGCGCCCGGCACTGGTCACCGCGGAGTCCGGACCGGCGCTGCTGCTAGGTGCGCGGGGCGGGCGGCTCGACGTCCGCCAGGCTCGCACCGTCGTGCACCAGACCGTCGCCGCCGTCGACGGCGCACCCGATATGGGTCCGCACGGTCTGCGGCACAGCGCGGCGACCCACCTGCTCGAAGGCGGCGCCGATCTGCGTGTCGTACAGGAACTGTTGGGGCACGCCAGCCTGGCCACCACCCAGCTCTACACGCACGTCACGGTCGCCCGCCTGCGGGCGGTGCACGACCAGGCTCATCCGCGGGCTTGAGCGGAGGCCATGAGCGCATGTGCCCGCCTTCGAGCGACAACCCGACGACTGTCGCTGTGAGGCGGGCAAAGTCTCCTCAGCTCCGCAGCGGCTTGAGCCGAATCGTCGTCGACGTCAGCAGCCCCAGCGGGTCGACGTAGTCGGCGCGGGCAGCCGGACCCCACATCGCTCCCCAGTGCAGACATGCCGCGGCCGGACATCCCGGATGCCCGGCGACCAATTCACCGATCAGCGCGCCGGCGGCAAGGCGCTGACCGACCCGCACCCGGGCCTCGACCGGCTCGTAGCTGGTCTGCAGACCGCCGGGATGAGCCAGCGACACCAGCCGACGGCCGGCCAGCATTCCGGCATACACCACCGTCGCGGGGCCCGCGGCGTACACCGGCTGACCCGGGCTACCAGCCAGGTCCACCCCACGGTGGCCGCGGTTCCAGTTGGGCGACGGCGCGTCGAACTCCCGCACCACCGCCGGCGGCGGCCGCAACGGCCACTGCAGCCGAACGTCATCGCCGCGGGCCGGGAATGCGCACAGCAGCGCCACCGCCGACACCGCAAAGCGATAGCCCGTCGCACCTCGTCAGTGCACCGCGCCGGCGGCGAACCAGCCAGCCAGCGCTGTGGACAAAGCACCTGGCCGAACCGTGTAAACTTCTCGGCGCAACCCGTAGCTACGAGTTGACTTCGCGCGTCTGTACCGCGTCTCCCGTTCCACTAGGAGTTCGCACCGCATGCCGGGCGGTCCCGTCCAAACGACGGGTCCGGCATGACCGCAGTCGCCAGGGCTTGGCATCACCCGACGCCGGGCATCAACCGACACAGTTAAGGCATCAACATGGCCGTGGTAACCATGAAGCAGCTGCTTGACAGCGGCGCCCACTTCGGGCATCAGACCCGTCGCTGGAATCCCAAGATGAAGCGGTTCATCTTCACCGACCGCAACGGCATCTACATCATCGATCTGCAGCAGACGCTGACCTTCATCGACAAGGCGTACGAGTTCGTCAAAGAGACTGTTGCGCACGGCGGCTCGGTGTTGTTCGTCGGCACCAAGAAGCAGGCGCAGGAGTCCATCGCTGACGAGGCGACCCGCGTCGGCATGCCCTATGTCAACCAGCGCTGGCTGGGCGGCATGCTCACCAACTTCCAGACCGTGCACAAGCGTCTGCAGCGGCTCAAGGAGCTCGAGTCGATGGAGCAGACCGGTGGCTTCGAAGGTCGCACCAAGAAGGAAATCTTGATGCTGACCCGCGAGAAGAACAAGCTCGAGCGCAGCCTCGGCGGTATCCGCGACATGGCCAAGGTGCCGTCCGCGGTGTGGGTAGTCGACACCAACAAGGAGCACCTTGCGGTCGCGGAAGCGCATCAAGCTGGGCATCCCGGTGATCGCGATCCTGGACACCAACTGCGACCCCGACCAGGTGGACTACCCGATCCCGGGCAACGACGACGCCATCCGTTCCGCGGCGCTGCTGACCAAGGTGATCGCCTCGGCGGTCGCCGAGGGCCTGCAGGCGCGTGCCGGTCTCGGTCGCGGCGACGGCAAGCCTGAAGCAGACGCCGCGGAGCCGCTCGCCGAATGGGAGCAGGAGCTGCTGGCCTCGGCCACGGCATCCGCGGCTCCGGCGGAGCAGGCCGCTGCGGTCGCAACCGAACCAACTCCCGCGGAGGGCTGAGCATTGGCCAACTTCACCGCTGCCGACGTCAAGAAGCTTCGTGAGCTGACCGGCGCCGGCATGCTCGACTGCAAGAACGCGCTGACCGAAACCGACGGTGACTTCGACAAGGCGGTCGAGGCGCTGCGGATCAAGGGCGCCAAAGACGTCGGCAAGCGCGCCGAGCGAGCCACCGCCGAGGGCCTGGTCGCTGCCAGGGACGGCGCGCTGATCGAGCTCAACAGCGAGACCGACTTCGTCGCCAAGAACGCGGAGTTCCAGAAGCTCGCCGACGAAGTCGTCACCGCCGCCGCTGAGGCCAAAGCGGCCGACGTCGACGCTCTCAAGGCAGCCAAAATCGGTGACAAGACCGTGGAGCAGACCATCGCCGAGCTGTCCGCCAAGATCGGTGAGAAGCTCGAGTTGCGGCGGGCCGCGTACTTCGACGGCACCGTCGAGACCTACCTGCACAAGCGTTCTGCGGACCTGCCGCCGGGCGTCGGTGTCCTGGTCGAATACACCGGTGGCGGTGTCGAGGCCGCGCACGCCGCCGCTCTGCAGATCGCCGCACTCAAGGCCCGCTACCTGACTCGCGAGGACGTGCCCCAGGATGTGGTGGCCAGCGAGCGCCGCATCGCCGAGGAGACCTCTCGCGCGGAGGGCAAGCCCGAGCAGGCACTGGCCAAGATCGTCGAGGGGCGCCTGGGCGGGTTCTTCAAGGACGTGGTGCTGCTCGAGCAGCCGTCGGTGTCGGACAACAAGAAAACGGTCAAGGCGCTGCTCGACGAGGCCGGCGTCACCGTGACGCGGTTCGTCCGTTTCGAGGTCGGCCAGCAGTAGCATCAGCCGAATGCCACACGTGCACGCATTCGCAGACGACGCGCTCGGCCATCTCGACGCTGTCGGTGTGGTGGAGGCGATCACGACTGGTCGCGTTGGCAGGGTCGAGGTTGTCGAGGCGGCCATCGCGCGCACCGAGGCAGTCAACCCCACCCTGAACGGTTTGGCGTACGAGGCATTTGACCGGGCCCGCGCCCAGGCTGAGGCGCCGCCGAAGGCCGGCTTCTTCAGCGGGGTGCCGACTTTCGTCAAAGACAACGTCGACGTCGCCGGTCTGCCGACGATGCGGGGCACTGACGCGTGGCCGCCGCGGCCGGCGGAGACCGACAGCGACTTCGCGCGAACGTATCTGGCCACTGGGGTGACGCCGTTGGGCAAAACCCAGATGTCGGAGTACGGATTCAGCGCCTCAGCCGAACACCCCAGGCTCGGTTCGGTGCGCAATCCATGGAACTCCGACCGCACCGCGGGTGCGTCGTCGTCGGGTTCCGGCGCGTTCGTGGCCGCCGGGGCGGTGCCGATCGCCCATGCCAACGACGGCGGCGGCTCGATCCGAATTCCGGCGTCCTGCAACGGACTTGTCGGACTGAAGCCGTCACGCGGCCGGCTGCCGCTGGACAAAGAAGTGAGTCGGATGCCGATTCGCATCGTGGCCAACGGCGTGCTCAGCCGATCGGTGCGTGATACCGCGGCGTTTTACCGCGAAGCGGAGCGCGTTTGGCCAACACCGAAACTCCCGCCGATCGGCGACGTCCAGCACGCCGGCACGCAGCGCTTGCGGGTCGCCGTCATCACACACTCGCTGCTGCGCGAATGCAGCCCCGAAGTGCGCGAGCTGACGCTGAAATCCGCGGGGTTGCTCGAAGAACTGGGCCATCGCGTCGATCATCTCGAAAAGCCGCCGGTGCCAGACAGTTTCGCTGCTGACTTCGTGCTGTACTGGGGGCTGCTGGCGATGGGCCAGATCCAGCAGAACCGGCGTGCCATCGACGGGTTCGACGTCGGCCGGCTGGACAACTTGTCCCGCGGCCTGGATCGGCATGCACGGCGCAATCTGCACCGCATCCCGCTGGCGCTCATCCGGCTGGCTCGCGCAAAGCGGCATACCGCGCATTTGAATCGGACCTACGACCTGGTGCTGACGCCGACGTTGGCCGACGAGCCACCGCAGATCGGGTATCTCGACCCGACCGCCGACTATCAGCAGATCATCGACCGCTTGGAAGAGTGGGTCGCCTACACGCCGTTGCAGAACGTCACCGGGGAGCCCGCTATCTCGTTGCCGCTGTCGACATCCGCCAACGGCTTGCCGGTGGGCATGATGTTCACGGCAGCGACGGGACTGGAAGCCCGATTGCTGGAAGTCGCTTACGAACTCGAAGACGCCCAACCGTGGGCGCGCATCGACGATGTCTAGTCAGGACCCAGCGCCGCCAGCATCCGCTTGAAATCGCGTTGCTGTGCTGCCGACAGCTTGGCCAACACGCGCGCATCAGCTTCGCAGACCGCGGACTCGGCGCTCTTCAACAGCGACCGACCGTCGCCGGTCAGCGAAGCCGGCAGCGCGCGACCGGACGCCACCGACGCGGGCCGGCTCACTATCTGTGCGTTCTCCAACCGGTGCAACACGGTATTCATCGCCTGCGGTGAGACGTTGCCCAGCCGCGCCAGTTCGGCGCTGGATGCTCCCGGACTCATGGAAAGCATTCGCATGCAGACGAATTCAGGCAACGACAGGCCCAGCGGGGTCAGCGCGGCGGCCACCTCTGGTCGCAGCGTCGACATGGCCTGGTGCAGCAGGTAGCCGAGCGGCGCGTCCTCAGTCGTTGCCATGTCAACCATGTTGACATATATCAGTCCGGTTGATATATCTGGGGTTATGACTGAAACACAGGAATTCGATTTCGACTTCGATCCGGCCTACCGCGGTGAGAGCACCGAGTTCGGGGCAGGCACCCGCCCGCCGTGGAGCCTGGGTGAGCCGCAACCGGAGATCGCGACACTGATCGACCAGGGCAAGATCAACGGCGATGTGCTCGACGCCGGCTGCGGCGAGGCGGCGTTATCGCTGCACATGGCGGCGTTGGGCCACAACACCGTTGGACTGGATGCATCGCCCACCGCGATCACGTTGGCCCGGGCCGAAGCCGCCCGACAAGGGCTGACGACAGCCTCGTTCGAGGTGGCCGACATATCTGACTTCAGTAGCTATCCGGCCGGTACCGAAGGCCGGTTCGACACCATCGTGGACAGCACGCTGTTCCATTCCATGCCCGTCGAACTGCGGGACGGCTACCAGCGCTCGATCGTGCGGGCCGCCAAGCCCGGCGCGTCCTACTACGTGCTGGTCTTCGCCAAGACCGACGAGGGTGCCCCGGCCAACCCGGTCACCGAAGACGAACTCCGCGACGTCGTCTCGAAGTACTGGGTCATCGACGAGATCCGGCCGGCCAGAATTCACGGCAACTTCGGCGACGAATTCCCCTTCAAAGGGGTCCGTGACGAAGGCCACGGCCGCAAGTCGTTACCGGCCTGGCTGTTGTCCGCCCACTTGGGCTAAATCGGTTGCTGGCTAAGTCGTTACGCGCGAACGAGTTGGCTGAATTCCTCTAGATGTGCGCTCACCTCGAGCGGGCCGGCGTAGACGGCCGCAGCGCCGGCTTGCTCGAGGGCCTCGCGGGCGATGCCACCGCTGAGCACGGCGGCGGTCGGCACGCCCGCGCTCAGACCCGCCTGGATATCCCACACGGTGTCGCCGAGAAAGACGGCCTCGGCCGGATCGGCGTCAATGCGGTCCAGTGCGCCGGCCACGATGTCCGGATGCGGTTTGGACCGCTCGGCGTCGGCGGACGACGTGACGGCACAAATCAGGTCCTCGGAGTCCAGCGCGGTTCGCAACACGTTCAGCTCCTCCTCGCCGGCCGAGGTGGCCAGCACCGATCGCCAGCCGAGGTCAGCGAGCTTCTCGAGCAACTCACGCGCACCCGGGAGCGGGCGAATCAGCGGAGCGGAGTCGAGAAAATAACGAGTGTGCAGCTTTTTGACGTGCGAGCCGTGCTCGTCGGCCAGTTCCTCACCGAGCAGGATGCGCACGAGGTCCGAACCCGACCGGCCGATCAATCCGAGAATCCGCCAGGCCGGTACTTCTTTATTCACATCGAGGAACGCGCGATGCCACGCTACGACGTGGTGAAAGTTGGAGTCGACCAGAGTGCCGTCGAGGTCGAAAAGGACGGCGGGCTTATTAGCAGTATTCATTGCTGACAAATCTTTCCGTTGGATCGATGCTGGCGGCGGATACCCCGTCGCGTGTCGATCAACCCCATGGCATTGGGGATTGCCTCGCTCGAACGCGGGGTAACCGCGGTAAAACCAACGTGACGATCGCGAGAATCACCATGCCGAAGACCACCAGGGGCGGCGAGCCCAAAAGGGACGAATTGCCGGGCACGCTGCGTCGTTCCAGCCAGGGAGCGCAGCGCACTTTCGCCAAAGCTCACGACGCGGCGGCCGAGCAGTACGGCAGCGAGGAGCGCGCCCACCGCGTCGCCTACGCAGCGCTCAAGCACAGCTTCGAAAAGGTCGGTGACCGCTGGTTACGCAAGCCGAAGAAGGGCCCGTCGGATGCACGCGCGGAGCGCGGCGGCTTGAACAACCCGATCCCGTCGGACGAAGGCGTCGACGCCAACGCCAGCAAAAAGCATCTGCTCGATATCGCGCGTCGACTCGATGTGCGCGGCAGATCGAAGATGGACAAAACCGAGTTGGTCGACGCGATCAAGAAAGAGAATCGGCAGAGCTCGGAGCCGGTAACGCATTCCGGCTGGACGAACGCGGCGGGGATGAGGCAGTGACTTAACTGTTGGCGAATCGTGCCTCGCCTGTCAAGATTGATCTACCGCCGGTTGCAGCTACTCGCTGAAATGCTGCGTTGCCGGCGGCAGAGACCCCGAGATCTCACAGTCAGAAGGTGTTCGGGTGAACGATAAGTCATCCCGCACCGGGCGAGGCTTACGTCAAGAACAGGCGTTGACGGCACCGCCGAGTGGTCTGCGAATTACCCGCAGTGCCGCTGAAAGTGCGTGTGTGCTGACCGTTCGCGGCGTCTTGGGCCACCCGACCTACCTCCCCTTACGTGACGCCATCGTCAAGGCAGCGCTCGATGAACCGGCTGCGGTCGTCGTCGAGATCACCGATCTGCGCATCAACGACGATCCGGCACTGTCGGTATTCGCCAGTGCTCGCTGGCAGGTTTCAGAATGGCCTGACACTCCGATCGGTTTGGTCTGCGCCCGTGCTGATCGGCTGAATGCATTGCGCCACAGCGCGGTTGCGCGTTACGTGCCGGCGTACCCGTCGCTGCAGGAGGCTGTTGTCGATCTGGCAGCTGACGCCTCGCGACGTTACCGGCGGCGGGTTCGCGCGGAGTTGCCGGCTCTGAAAAGCAGTACCGCGCAAAGCCGGCAGCTCACGGCCCAGTGGTTGACGGCGTGGGGTAGAACCGACTTCACCGCAGCAGTATCGGTCGTTGCCACCGAACTCGTTGAGATGGCGCTGACGGAAACTGACGGCCCGATCGCGCTGCGACTGGAAACCGACGGATCCACGATTACGGTCGCGCTGCAGTTTTGCCGCTCTACGACCACGGTGCGGCAGAACTCGCGTGCTGACACGGTCTCCGAACTGGACCTCATCGCTGGAAGTTGTCGAGTGTGGGGCAGTCATATCGGCGCGACCGGCGACACCGTATGGGTGGTGCTCGGCCCGGAAAACCGCTTCTGAGCGCTTTCCTGACGCGCCCAGAACTGGTATCTGATGCGACGCTCAGAGAGATTGCGCGGCGTTGTATCGGGTATAAGGGTCCGTATGAGTGCCAGAGATCACAGGTCCCCTGAGGTGCGTCAGCAGTCACAAGATCACGCCGAGCGGGCGCGCGCCTCGATGGAAGACCAGCGCGACGGCAAGGCCGGCGGGGTCGGCGGTTGGATAGCCGAGCGAGCGGGAGAGTGGGACCTCAGCGGTCAAGACGAGACCGCGCTGCAACGCCAGAAGTTCTTCTGGAACGTGCTGGTCGACCACTGGTTCCGGATGGAGATCGACGGCTGGGAGAACATCGGAGAACCGCCGGCGCTGCTCGTCGGAATCCACTCCGGCGCACCATTCGTGTGGGACGCCTGGACCGTGGGTCTGCAGTGGTGGCGACGGTTCGGGTCGGAGCGAACGCTGCACGGCACCGCCCATGACGCGCTGATGGCCATACCCGGTATCGGCCGCTACTTCCGTTCGATGGGAGTGTTGCCCGCGGCCCCCGATGCGATCGCGACTGCACTGGCCGAGGGGCACGACGTCGCGTTGTGGCCCGGCGGCGAGGTGGACTCACTGCGGCCATGGAGTGAGCGCGACCAGGCGAACCTGGCGGGGCGGAAAGGCTTCGTTAAGATGGCGATCCGCGCCGGAGTGCCTATCGTGCCGATTGCGACCGTCGGAGGCGCCGACGCCATGCCCGTGCTGATTCGCGGCGATCGGCTGTCACGTGTCTTGCGCCTGGATAAGTTGTTGCGGCTCAAGGTCTTCCCGCTGGCCATTTCGCTGCCGTGGGGCATAGCTCCCGCCGCGCTGCCGCAGTTCCCACTGCCGGCCAAGATCAGGACGCGATTCATGCCTGCCGTCGAGATCGACAACGACCCGGCCCGTGCCGACGACGACGAGTACGTCGACCGCAAGTATCACGAGGTTGAGGACAGCATCCAGCGTGGCATGGATGCGCTGGCGCGCAAGCGGGCCCTGCCGGTATTCGGCTAGCCGTCAACTCCGGACAGCAACGAGGCCCGGTCCGCAATGGACCGGGCCTCGTTGTCTGACCAGTTAGTCCTGGTGTGCTTCTTGGCGCTCCTCGGCGGCAGAGGCGCTGCCACGAGCAGCTTCGGCTTCGGCTTCCTTCGAGGCGACATCGCGCTGCGCCGATGCCTTGTCCTGCTGAGCCTGGCCCTCTTCTTTGAGGTCGTCGTGGCCGACCACGCTGCCGACCGCTTCCTTGGCCAATCCCTTGGCGCCTTCAACGACGCCCTTGATGCCTTCTTCGGGCCCGCTCTTGTTGTCGTCCGACATGAATCCTCCTGTTGACTTTCGTCGTACCGTCTGGTTCCCGGCCCATGGTAGAACCGGTCAAATGCGACCGAGGCAATCCCTTACCTCTTGCGACCGCAGGTTGCCTGCATTCCCAGCGGGCCGGTAGGGCAAACCTCCGCGCGCCTCACCGGTGGATGCGGAGCGGCCCAACGGCACTTCGCCCCTGGTACCAGGGCACGAACAGCGGCGCTGTGATGCCGCCCACGTCGGCAACCGGGCTGCGGCGGTCGCAGATGCACCGCCTGAAATATGCTCGACCACAACGTCGTACGCCGAGACGCAAGGACTTTCGCTCGTTTTCGCAAACCAGGACCGCTGATCGCGCAAGAATGACGGGCGGTCACAATTTTCCAGGTCAAGGCGGCCGCGTCTACCACCCAGCCCGGTATCCCTGGGCGAATGGCGACCGTCCATAAGGCAGGATGGACCCTGCTGTTTGGGGATGACTGTCCCACGCAAGGAGTCTGATGACGGAGCAGGAGCCGACGGGCACTAACGGTGCCCACGGCACGGCAAATCGTTCCCAGTACACCCGCGTGCTGCTCAAACTCGGTGGCGAGATGTTCGGCGGCGGACAAGTCGGCCTGGATCCCGACGTGGTGGCGCAGGTCGCCCGCCAGATCGCCGAGGTGGTCCGCACCGGCGTCCAGGTCGCTGTGGTCATCGGCGGCGGCAACTTCTTCCGGGGCGCACAGCTTCAGCAACGTGGCATGGAGCGCACTCGCTCGGACTACATGGGCATGCTCGGAACAGTCATGAACAGCCTTGCGCTGCAAGACTTTCTCGAAAAAGAAGGCATCGCCACCCGGGTCCAAACGGCGATCACGATGGGCCAGGTTGCCGAGCCCTACCTACCGTTGCGTGCCGTGCGCCACCTGGAAAAGGGGCGGGTGGTGATCTTCGGCGCCGGCATGGGCCTGCCCTACTTCTCCACCGACACCACCGCTGCACAGCGGGCCCTGGAGATCGGCGCCGAGGTGGTCCTGATGGCGAAGGCGGTGGACGGCGTCTTCACCGACGACCCGCGGATCAACCCCGGTGCCGAGTTGCTCACCGCGATCACCCATCGAGAAGTGATCGACCGAGGCCTGCGGGTGGCCGACGCCACCGCATTCAGTTTGTGCATGGACAATGGCATGCCGATTCTGGTCTTCAACCTGCTCACCGATGGCAATATCGCCCGGGCGGTCGCAGGTGAGAAGATCGGAACACTAGTCACCACCTAGCTGGGACGAAGATGACCGTGGTGACATGCAGTGGGGCACCCCCAGCCGCGGAGCGGCAAGGGGGACGCACTTTGAGGAGGAGCGGCGAAAGTGATCGACGAGACTCTCTTTGACGCCGAAGAGAAGATGGAAAAGGCCGTGGCGGTGAGCCGTGACGACTTATCGACCATCCGCACCGGTCGGGCGAATCCAGGCATGTTCTCCCGCATCGTCATCGATTACTACGGCTCGGCCACCCCGATCACCCAGCTGGCCAGCATCAACGTCCCGGAGGCGCGGCTGGTCGTCATCAAGCCGTACGAGGCGAACCAGCTCGGGCCTATCGAGACCGCGATTCGCAACTCCGGTCTGGGGCTCAATCCCACCAACGACGGCACCCTGATCCGGATCGCGATACCGCAGCTGACCGAGGAACGCCGTCGCGAACTCGCCAAGCAGGCCAAGGCCAAGGGGGAGGACGCCAGGGTCTCGGTGCGCAGTGTCCGGCGTAAGGCGATGGAAGAACTGCACCGCATCCGCAAAGACGGCGAAGCCGGCGAGGACGAGGTCGCGCGCGCGGAGAAGGACCTCGATAAGGCGACTCAGCAGTACGTGACTCAGATCGACGAACTGGTCAAGCACAAAGAAGGCGAGCTGCTGGAGGTCTAGCGGCCGCTCAGCAAATCATGCCCGTGGCAGACACTGATACCGGCGCAGACTCCCCGGCCGAGGGGGCCGTGCAAGGGCCCCGGCCCAAGAAGCCGAAAAAGTCGCGGGCCGGGCGCAATCTGCCGGCGGCGATCGCCGTCGGTGCTGCCATCGGCTTCACCATCATCGCGATCCTGATCTGGAACCGGTACCTCTGGGTCGTGCTGGTAGCGCGTCGCCATGCCCGTTGCGACGCATGAGGTGGTACGGCGGCTACGCGAGGCCGGTTATGTCATCCCGTTCATCCCGCTGCTGGTCGGCGGCCAACTCATGATCTGGCTGACGTGGCACTTCCATGCCGTCGGTGCGCTGGCCGGTTACGGCGTCACAGCCGTGGTCTGTGTGTTCTGGCGACTGGCACTGCAGGAAGCGCCCGCGGGGGACGGCGCCGAAGCACCGCAGTCGAACTACCTCCGCGACGTCGCGGCGACGGTCTTCCTGGCCGCCTGGGTGCCGCTGTTCGGCGCGTTCGGCGTGCTGCTGGTCTATCCCACCGACGGGTCCGTCCGGGTGTTCTGCCTGATGATCGGCGTGGTCTGTTCCGACAGCGGCGGCTATTTCGTCGGTGTGCTGTTCGGCAAGCATCCGATGGTGCCGTCGATCAGCCCGAACAAATCCTGGGAGGGGCTGGCGGGTTCGCTATTCTTCGGGATCGCCGCGGTCACCTTGTCCGCGACTCTGCTGGCCCACAAGCCGGTGTGGATCGGCCTGTTGCTGGGCTTGACGATCGTGGCTACCGCAACCCTGGGCGACTTGGTGGAATCGCAGATCAAGCGTGACCTGGGCATCAAGGACATGGGCCGCATCCTGCCCGGTCACGGCGGCCTGATGGATCGGCTGGACGGGACCTTGCCGTCGGCAGTGGCCACGTGGACCGTCCTGACCCTGCTGGGCTGAGGCCGCTACTCATGAAGCAGGAGCTGGTATTCGAGGCGCCGCGCCGGGCGCTGCCGCCGCGTCATCTGGCCGACCTCGACGAGGCCGGGCGCGTCGAGGCGGTCGCCGCGCTGGACCTTCCGCCGTTTCGCGCCAAGCAACTCGCACATCAGTACTACGGCCGCCTCATCGCCGACCCGCAGCAGATGACCGACCTGCCCGCCGCGGTTCGAGGTCAGGTTGCCGAGGCGCTGTTTCCGAAGCTGCTGGCGCGCCGCCCGCGACATCACCTGCGACGACGGCCAAACCCGCAAGACGCTGTGGCGGGCCGTCGACGGCACCACCTTCGAGTCGGTGCTGATGCGGTACCCGCAGCGCAACACGGTGTGCATCTCATCGCAGGCGGGCTGCGGGATGGCGTGCCCGTTCTGCGCGACCGGCCAAGGTGGCCTCACCCGCAACTTGTCGACCGCCGAGATCCTCGAGCAGGTGCGCGCCGCGTCCGCGGCGCTGCGCGACGAGTGGGGCGATCGGTTGTCCAACGTGGTGTTCATGGGCATGGGGGAGCCGCTGGCCAACTACGCCCGAACGCTGGCCGCGGTGCGGCGCATCACTGAGCAGTCGCCGGACGGTTTCGGTATCTCAGCGCGTTCGGTGACGGTATCGACGGTGGGCCTGGCGCCGGCCATCCGCAAACTCGCCGACGAGCGGCTCGGTGTCACGCTGGCGCTGTCGCTGCACGCTCCCGACGACGAGCTGCGCGACACGTTGGTGCCGGTCAACAACCGGTGGAACGTCGGTGAAGCGCTCGACGCCGCCCACTATTACGCCGAGCAGACCGGTCGACGGGTGTCGGTGGAATACGCGCTGATCCGCGGCGTGAACGACCAGCCCTGGCGGGCGGACCTACTGAGCAAGCGGCTGCACCGCGCGCTTGGCCCACTGGTGCATGTGAATCTCATTCCGCTGAACCCGACGCCGGGCAGCGACTGGGATGCCAGCCCGAAACCGGTGGAGCGGGAGTTCGTTCGACGGGTCCGCGCCGGCGGCGTGGCCTGCACGGTGCGCGACACCCGTGGTCGCGAGATTGCCGCCGCGTGCGGCCAGTTGGCCGCTGAAGGCGGGTAACGGGAGCGCACGCGCATTGGCCCAGCGTGCGGCCAGTTGGCCGCTGAAGGCGGGTAACGGGAGCGCACGCGCATTGAGCTGGCCGCTGAAGGCGGGTAACGGGAGCGCAGCGCAGTTGGCCAGTGCGCGAGCTGCCTACCTGAGCCAGCCGCGCCGACGGCCCCACCAGTCACGCACCAGGAAAAAGAGTGCGAGCAATGCGAAGCCGATCAGGTACAGGTCCTCGACGTGGCCCACATGATTGCCGTCGAGCATCATGAACAGGAAAAAGACGATGAATATGCCGACGAAATGCCAGTTGCGATGGTTGATCGTGCTCCAGCCCCACTTCGCCGACGGCACGTCAGCGACGTCGACTCCGTCTGCGCGCTCCACCTCGGTGCTGGCCACGGCAACTCCTCGGGTCGGGATCGGGATGCCTGCATATTCTGGCATATCGAGATTCGTCGGGCGCGGCGGTGGCGCGGCACAATGACAGAGTGACCGACCGCCGCACTCAAGACCCTGGTGCTGGGCAGCACCGGCTCCATCGGCACCCAGGCGCTCGAGGTCATCGCCGCCAACCCCGACCGCTTCGAGCTGGTCGGGCTGGCCGCCGGCGGCGCACATCCGGACCTGCTCGCCCGGCAGCGCACCCAAACCGGTGTCGACCAATCTCGCCGTCGCCGACGAGCGTGCCGCGCAGGCCATCGGCGACGTCACCTACAGCGGACCCGATGCGGTCGACCGGCTGATCGAGAACACCGAGGCCGACGTCGTGCTCAACGCGCTGGTCGGCGCCCTGGGGCTGCAGCCGACGCTGACCGCGCTGGCATCCGGTGCCCGCTTGGCGCTGGCGAATAAGGAATCGCTGATCGCCGGCGGCCCGCTGGTGCTTGCGGCGGCCCAGCCCGGCCAGATCGTGCCGGTCGACTCCGAACACTCCGCGCTCGCGCAGTGCCTGCGCGGTGGCAGCGCCGACGAGGTCGCCAAGCTGGTGCTCACCGCGTCCGGCGGACCCTTTCGCGGCTGGTCGGCCGAGGACCTCGTGCACGTCACCCCCGAGCAGGCCGGCGCGCATCCGACCTGGTCGATGGGCCCGATGAACACCTTGAATTCGGCGTCGCTGGTCAACAAGGGTCTCGAGCTCATCGAAGCCCACCTGCTGTTCGGCATCCCGTACCGGCGCATCGAGGTCGTCGTGCACCCGCAGTCGATCGTGCATTCGATGGTGACGTTCACCGACGGCTCGACGATCGCGCAGGCCAGCCCGCCGGACATGAAACTGCCCATCGCGCTGGCGCTCGGCTGGCCGGACCGGCTGCCCGCGGTGGCCGCGGCCTGCGACTTCACCACCGCGTCCAGCTGGGACTTCGAGCCGCTGGACGACCGGGTTTTCCCGGCCGTCGCGCTGGCCCGTCAGGCCGGTGAGATCGGGCGGCTGCATGACCGCGGTCTACAACGCCGCCAACGAAGAAGCCGCCGAGGCGTTCCTGGCCGGACGGATCGGTTTCCCGGCCATCGTGCGCACAATCGCCGACGTCCTGAGCGCCGCCGACCAATGGGCCGCACAACCCGCTACCGTGGAAGACGTACTCGACGCGCAGCGCTGGGCCCGCGACGAGGCGAGGCGTCTGATTGAGCGCGTCACACAGGAGGTTCTACCAACGCGATGATGTTCGTTATCGGCATCGTGCTGTTCGCGCTCGCCATCCTCATCTCGGTGGCGCTGCACGAATGCGGCCACATGTGGGTCGCGCTGGCAACCGGGATGAAGGTGCGCCGCTACTTCGTCGGCTTCGGCCCGACGCTGTGGTCGACCCGGCGCGGCGAAACCGAATACGGCGTCAAGGCGATCCCGGCCGGCGGCTTCTGCGACATCGCGGGCATGACGTCGGTCGAGGAACTGCAGCCCGACGAGCATGACCGCGCGATGTACAAGCAGAAGACCTGGAAGCGCGCCGCGGTGCTGTTCGCCGGGCCGGGCATGAACTTCGTCATCGGCCTGGTGCTGATCTACGCCATCGCGATGATCTGGGGACTGCCCAACCTGCATCCCACCGCGGTCATCGGTCAAACCGCTTGTGCCGCTGTCAGAAATCAAGCAAGGCCAGTTCGACAAGTGCACCGGCGACGGGCCTGCGGCCGCAGCCGGAATCCGGGCCGGCGACGTGGTGGTCAAGGTCGGCGACACGCCGGTGACCGACTTCTCCGACATGGCCGCCGCGGTGCAGAAACTGCACGGCACAGTTCCGATCGTGATCAAGCGCGACGGCCAGACGATGACCAAGTACGTCGACATCGCCCAGCGGCAGCGCTGGGTGACCGACGGCAAAGGCGGCACCGAAGCCGGCGACGATCGGGGTGATGGGCGTAGTGGGCAGCCCAGCCTGGGCCGACGCAATACAACCCGATCACCGCGGTACCGGCCACCTTCACCTTCACCGGCAATCTGTCGGTTCTGCTGGGCAAGTCGCTGGTCGCCATCCCGACCAAGATCGGCGCCCTGATCCACGCGATCGGCGGCGGGCAGCGTTCGCTCGACACGCCGATCAGCGTCGTCGGCGCCAGCATCATCGGCGGAGACACCGTCGACCATGGCGTCTGGATGGCGTTCTGGCTGTTCTTGGCGCAGCTGAACTTCATCCTGGGCGTCATCAACCTGGTGCCGCTTGCTGCCGTTCGACGGCGGGCACATCGCGATCGCGGTGTTCGAGAAGCTGCGCAACATGGTCCGGTCGGCGCGCGGCATGGTCGCGGCGGCGCCGGTCAACTACCTCAAGCTGATGCCCGCCACCTACGTAGTGTTGGTTCTGGTCGTCGGCTACATGCTGTTGACGGTGACCGCCGACGTCGTCAACCCGATCCGGCTGTTCCAGTAGAGCCCAAGCGAAAGCGAGAGTAGGCAAACAGTGACCACAGGTCTGGGTATGCCCGCGGCCCCGGCGCCCACGCTGGCGCCGCGACGCAAGACGCGGCAGCTGATGGTCCGCGATGTCGGGGTCGGCAGCGACCACCCGATTTCAGTGCAGTCGATGTGCACCACCAAGACGCACGACGTCAACTCGACCCTGCAGCAGATCGCCGAGCTGACCGCCACCGGCTGCGACATCGTCCGGGTGGCTTGCCCACGCCAGGAAGACGCCGACGCGCTGCCGCGATCGCCAAGAAGAGCCAGATCCCGGTGATCGCCGACATCCACTTCCAGCCGAAGTACATCTTCGCCGCGATCGACGCCGGCTGCGCTGCGGTGCGGGTAAACCCCGGCAACATCAAGGAATTCGACGGCCGGGTCGGCGAGGTCGCCAAGGCCGCCGGCGCGGCCGGTATCCCGATCCGCATCGGCGTCAACGCCGGCTCGCTGGACAAGCGGTTCATGGAGAAGTACGGCAAGGCCACGCCCGAGGCGCTGGTCGAGTCGGCGCTGTGGGAGGCCTCGCTGTTCGAGGAGCACGGCTTCGGCAACATCAAGATCAGCGTCAAGCACAACGACCCGGTCGTGATGGTCGCCGCCTACGAGCAGCTGGCCGCGCAGTGCGACTACCCGTTGCACCTCGGCGTCACCGAGGCCGGCCCGGCATTCCAGGGCACGATCAAGTCCGCGGTCGCGTTCGGCGCACTGCTGTCGCGCGGCATCGGCGACACCATCCGGGTGTCGCTGTCGGCGCCGCCGGTCGAAGAGGTCAAGGTCGGCACCCAGATTCTCGAATCGCTGAACCTGCGGCCGCGCGGGCTGGAGATCGTGTCCTGCCCGTCGTGCGGTCGCGCCCAGGTCGACGTCTACACGCTTGGCCAACGAGGTCACCGCCGGCCTCGACGGGCTCGACGTGCCGCTGCGGGTGGCCGTGATGGGCTGCGTCGTCAACGGGCCGGGGGAGGCTCGCGAGGCCGACCTCGGCGTCGCGTCGGGAAACGGCAAGGGCCAGATCTTCGTCCGCGGTGAAGTGATCAAGACCGTGCCCGAGGCGCAGATCGTCGAGACGCTGATCGAAGAAGCGATGCGGTTGGCCTCACGAAAGGAGGGACCGGCGAGGCCAACGGCGAGCGGTTCGCCGGTTGTGACCGTAAGCTGACGTGGCCCACTCGGGCTAACGTGTCGGTCCCAGAAAGATTCAGTATGTCGGCTCCACCCATCCGCCGCGTGGTCAGCGAGCGACGGGTGTCGGTAGTGCGCGACGGCGCGGCAGTGCGCCGTGTCTTCGACGACGACCCGGTCGGGTCGTGCATGGTCGCCGCCCGGGTGGCCGATCACGGCATGGACCCCAACTGCGATCGGCGGCGAGTTGTGGACGCGCCGCGGGCCCCGACGAGTCGCTGTGTTACGCCGGCGCGAACCTGATTCCGTTGCGCGGCCGGCTGAGCGACCTGTATGCGTTCGCCGACGCGGCGCTGACTGCGTCGCGGCGATGCTCGTCGCTGGTCGGCCGGGCCGAGTTGGTGATGCCGATGTGGCAGCGGCTCGAGCCGGCGTGGGGCCCGGCCCGCGATGTGCGCGAGCACCAGCCGCTGATGTCGCTGAGTCGGATGCCGACATGTGGGATCGATCCCGGTGTGCGCCAGGTCCAGCCCGACGAAATCGAAACCTACCTGGTGGCCGCCGATCGACATGTTCATCGGCGAGGTGGGTGTCGACCCGCGGCTGGGCGACGGCGGCCGCGGCTACCGGCGGCGGGTCGCCAGCCTGATCGCGGCGGGCCGAGCGTGGGCCCGCTTCGAGGACGGCGAGGTGGTCTTCAAGGCTGAAGTCGGTTCGCAGTCACCGGCGGTCAGCCAGATCCAAGGGGTGTGGGTTCATCCCGAGTGGCGCGGCAAGGGCCTGGGCACGGCGGGACCGCGACGCTGGCGGCGGTGATCGTCGGCACCGGGCGGATCGCCAGCCTGTATGTGAACGACTTCAACGCGGTCGCCCGGGCCACTTACGACCGGATTGGCTTCGTCGAAGTCGGCACGTTCGCCACGGTTCTGCTGGACTGAGTCCTCGCAAGGTCGCCTGCTCGAACTCGGAATCGACGTGGGCGCGAATCAACCCGAGCCGTACTTTCACGCGCTGACGTCGATCTCGACGCGGATATGCCCCGCAACGGATTTTCGTCACGGTTCTGTCTCGGTGCGCCTCCGCGGTTCAATGGTCCATGACTTCCTAACATCAGTCACAATGGCAACAAGAACCACATTGGTAACAGCCGCGATCTAGCAATGGCGGCGCTCGTCACGACGAGCATGGTCTCGGGGTGCACTCCGCGACCGGATGGCCCCGCGCCCGCGGCTGATCGATTCTTCGCCGCGTTGGCCACCGGCGACACGGCGGCGGCGGCCGACCTCAGCGACAGTCCCAGCGATGCGCGCGAAGTGCTCAACGCGGCGTGGGCCGGTCTGCAGGCCACCCACCTGGACACCCAGGTCCTCGGCTCGAAGTACACCGAAGACATCGGCACGGTCAATTACCGCTACACCTGGCACCTGCCGAAGAATCGGACATGGACCTATGACGGCCAGCTGAAAATGGCACGCTACGAAGGCCATTGGCAGATCCGGTGGAACAGCACCGACGTGCACCCCCGGCTGGGCGAGCATCAGAGGTTGGAGTTGCGGGCCGACCCGCCCAAGCGGGCGTCGGTAAATGAAGTCGGCGGCACCGATGTGCTGGCGCCCGGTTACCTCTACCACTACACGCTGGACGCGTCCAAGGCCGGCGCCTTCCTGATCAGCAGCGCGCGTTCGGTGGTCGACGCGCTGCGCCCGTTCGACGACACGCTTAGACCCTCAATTGCTGGCCGAGCAGGCCAGCGGACGGGCAAACCGGTCGATCTGATCACGTTGCGTGTCGACGACAACAACATCGTCGCTCCCGCGATCGGCACCCTGCCCGGGGTGGTGATCACCCCGCAGGCCGAACTGCTGCCCACCGATTATCATTTCGCGCCGGCCCTGATCAACCAGGTGAAGAAGTCCGTGATCGACGAACTCGACGGCCAGGCGGGCTGGCGGGTGGTCAGCGTGAACCAGAACAACGTCGACCTGGCGGTGCTGAACGAGGTCGAGCCCTCGCCGGCGCCGTCGGTGTCGATCAGCCTGGACCGCGCCGTGCAGAACGCCGCACAGCGCGCAGTCGACAACCAGGGTCGCCAGGCGATGATCGTCGTGATCAAGCCGTCGACGGGGGAGATCCTCGCTGTTGCGCAGAATGCCGCGGCCGACGCCATCGGTCCGCTTGCCACCACCGGCCTATACCCGCCGGGTTCGACGTTCAAGATGGTCACCGCGGGTGCCGCGCTCGAGCGCGACATGGCAAGTCCGAACACGCTTTTGAGCTGCCCAGGGCACCTCGATATCGGGCAGCGCGTCATTCCCAACTACGGCGGATTCGACTTGGGCACGGTCCCGATGTCGCGGGCGTTCGCCAGTTCGTGCAACACCACGTTCGCCCAACTGGCCAGCCAGATGCCGCCGCGCGGCTTGACGCAAGCCGCCAACCAGTACGGCATGGGGCTGGATTACCAGATCGACGGCCTCAGCACGGTGACCGGTCGGTGCCGCCCACAGTCGATTTGGCGGAGCGCACCGAGGACGGCTTCGGCCAGGGCAAAGTGCTGGCCTCCCCGTTCGGTATGGCGATGGTCGCGGCCACGGTCGCCGCAGGCAAGGCGCCGGTGCCCAAGCTGATCGAGGGACGGCCGACGAACATCACCGGCGACACCAGCGCCGATCAGCGACAAGATGATCGCAGGCCTGCGCCCGATGATGCGACTGGTGGTGACCAACGGCACCGGCAAGGAGATCGCCGGCTGCGGCGAGGTGTACGCGAAGACCGGCGAGGCCGAGTATCCCGGCGGCTCACATTCCTGGTTCGCCGGATACCGCGGCGACCTCGCGTTCGCGTCGTTGATCGTCGGGGGCGGCAGCTCGGAGTACGCGGTGCGGATGACCAAGTTCATGTTCGAGTCGATGCCCGCCGATTACCTGGCCTGAAACGATTCTGCAGCAATGTCTACCCACAAATAGCCTGTGGCCTGGACGCGAGGGGCGTCCAGGCCACAGGGTTATTTCGCCGAGCGAGTGGACATCCGGGGGCTCCGGCGTATTCCCACTGCAAGGCTCGACGTCTGGCGCCTGGAACCGGTGGGGCCTGGGTGCCCCACCCCACCGGTCCAGACCACCACCTCTCATCGAGGTGGATTCTGCAGAGCAGATTGCATACGGATGTGGATGTGGGGTTGCCGCCCCACAGCCGTTGGCGCGCAATTAAGTCCTTATCCCCCTCATGGCGTACGAGCCTTCGACGCGACGAAGCTTATAACAGCTCGGCCTCGCTGTTCAGCGAATTCTTAATAAGAAACTCAGGTGAAAATATAACAGCGTTAAGTCTTTCCTTAGGTTTCGTTCGAGACTCACGCTGCAACGCTGGGAGGAACTTGAGGCATTATTCGACGTACAGCGAGGGTCGGCCCGACGCCGCGCAAGCAGAGAAATGCCTTTTAAACTCCACTTTCCGATTGCGTGCTGTCGCATTTGATCCGGGGCCCGGCATGCGCAACTGACTGCGATAATCGAATTTAATCTTAAGAATGTCCGACAAGTCGGACCGAAAATCCGAATAGTCGAACTAGTTGTCTGAGAGTTTCTAGCAGCATTTTCGGGGCCGAGATTAGTCAAGAAATCAGGATTAATTGGAAGCTGCATTACAGCATGTCTCGGCAACGATTAAAGACAGTGTTGGGTTCGGTGGAGCATAACTCTCGTGCCAACCGGAATCAGTAGACCGCCTCAGCGGGGCACCCGTGGACTGGCTCTGTCATCGATAGGCAGGCGTGTCGCGGCGGTAGATTGATGAGGCCATGACACGTCCTGACGAACTCTCCGAGCTGCGGGTGTCGGATGCCGACCGCAACGGCACACTGCGCCGCCTGCACAATGCCGTCGCGCTCGGGTTGATCGACATCACCGAGTTCGAGGAACGCTCTTCGCAGGTGTCCTACGCACGCACCCGCAACGAGCTGGACAACCTGGTCGTCGATCTGCCGGGCCCGGGAGCGATCGTCACGTCTGCGGCCGACCGCGTCGAGTTGCGCGGGTGGGCGGGGTCGCTCAAGCGGCACGGAGAGTGGACGGTCCCGAGCCGGCTCGCTCTGGTGCGCCGCATGGGTTCGGTCGAGCTGGATCTGGTCAAAGCCAGATTCGCGGGACCGGTCGTCGTCATCGAGCTCGACATGAGGTGCGGGTCGGTGGAGATCCGATTGCCCGAGGGAGCCAGCGCGTCGATCGACGACGTCCAGGTCTACGGCGGCAGCGCCAGCGATCGGCGTAAATCGCCGCCGGCCGAAGGCAGGCCGCATGTGGTGCTGACCGGTCGAATGGTGTTCGGCTCGGTGAAGATCAAAGGACCGCGCCGGTCGCTGCTGCGCGGTCGCGGACGTGCTTGACGCTCGGTCTGTTTGTCCGGCTCGCCCCCGCAAGCGTGAGGTGCCGCCATCTCAGGCCGCGTGCGGCCTGCATCGTCGTCATGGGCAGTTATGGATACCCTGGTGACCATGCCTGTTCGTTCCGCTTTGTCCGCCGGCGTGCTCTCGCCGACGCTGCCGGTGCCCAAGTCGATCCAGCGCCCGGAATACGTCGGCAGGCCGTCCGCGCAGGAGGGTTCCGAGCCGTGGGTGCAGACGCCTGACGTCATAGCGAAGATGCGCATCGCGGGCCAGATCGCGGCCGCAGCGCTCGCGGAGGCTGGCAAGGCCGTCGCGCCCGGCGTCACGACCGACGAGCTGGACCGCATCGCGCACGACTACATGGTCGATCACGGGGCCTATCCGTCGACCTTGGGCTACAAGGGTTTTCCCAAGTCGTGCTGCACATCGCTGAACGAGGTGATCTGTCACGGCATCCCCGACTCGACGGTGATCGAGGACGGCGACATCGTCAACATCGACGTCACCGCCTACATCGACGGCGTGCACGGCGACACCAATGCGACGTTCCTGGCCGGCGACGTCTCCGAAGAGCACCGGCTGCTCGTCGAGCGCACCCACGAGGCGACCTTGCGGGCGATCAAAGCCGTCAAACCGGGCCGTGCATTGTCGGTCGTCGGCCGTGTCATCGAATCGTATGCACACCGGTTCGGCTACAACGTGGTTCGCGACTTCACCGGCCACGGCATCGGCACGACCTTTCACAACGGACTGGTGGTCTTGCACTACGACCAACCCGCCGTCACCACCATCCTCGAGCCGGGAATGACCTTCACCATCGAACCGATGATCAACCTCGGCACGCTGGACTACGAGATCTGGGACGACGACTGGACAGTGGTCACCAAAGACCGCAAGTGGACTGCGCAATTCGAGCACACCCTGCTCGTCACCGAGTCCGGTGCGGACATCCTCACGTTGCCGTGATTATCCGGCCGTGAGCGGCGCGCTGCTGGTCGCCGGCACTACCTCCGACGCGGGGAAGTCGATGGTGGTGGCCGGGTTGTGCCGGCTGTTGGCGCGCAGAGGAATTCGGGTTGCGCCGTTCAAGGCGCAGAACATGTCGAACAATTCCGCCGTCACCGTCGAGGGTGGTGAAATCGGCCGGGCGCAGGCGATGCAGGCCCGCGCCGCCGGGCTCGCGCCCAGCGTGCGGTTCAATCCGATTCTGCTCAAACCCGGCAGCGACATGACGTCGCAACTGGTGGTCAACGGACACGTCGTGGGCACGGCGACCGCGGCCGAGTATTGGTCGGATCGCAACCGGTTGGCCGCCGTCGTGCAAGATGAATTGGCCAAATTACGAACAGAATTCGACGCGGTGATCTGTGAGGGAGCCGGATCTCCTGCCGAAATCAACTTGCGTGCAACGGACTTGGTGAACATGGGTCTGGCCCGCGCGGCGAATCTGCCGGTGGTCGTGGTTGGCGACATCGACCGCGGCGGTCTGCTCGCGCACTTCTTCGGCACGGTGGCGGTGCTCGAGCCCGCGGACCAGAAGCTGGTCGCTGGATTCATCGTGAATAAATTCCGCGGCGACGTCTCGCTGTTGGAGCCGGGGCTTCGTCAGCTCGCCGACCTGTCTGGCCGGCCGACCTACGGGGTGCTGCCGTACGCCGACGACCTCTGGCTCGACACCGAGGATGCGGTGCCGGTGCTGGCTCACCGCGTCCTCGGCACACCGCGACCGCCACGCGGTTCGCAATGGCTTCGCGTCGCGGTGCTGCGGTTGCCGCGCATCTCCAACTCGACCGACGTCGAAGCGCTGGCCTGCGAACCGGGCGTGCTGGTGCGCTGGGTCCGCGAGCCCGCCGACCTGGCCGATACCGACGTCATCGTGCTGCCGGGCACCAAAGCCACCGTCGCCGATCTGGGCTGGCTGCGTGAACGCGGCCTGGACCGGGCCATCGCCGCACATGCAGCCTCCGGGCGTCCCGTGCTGGGCATCTGCGGCGGTTTTCAGATGCTGTGCCGCTCGATCGACGATCCGGTCGAAAGTCGGTCGGGCCGGACCGAGGCGTTGGGGATGCTGGATGCCGACATCGAGTTCGCACCCGACAAAGTGCTGCGTCGGCGAGATGGATCGCCGGCGGGTTATGAGATCCATCACGGGCGGGTGGCCCGCTGTGCGGAGGCCACCTGGTTCGAGGTGGACGGGCATCCGGAGGGGTATCGGCGCGGCGAGATCTTCGGGACGCACTGGCACGGACTGTTCGACAACGACGACTTCCGGCGGCGCTGGTTGACCGATGTCGCATCGGCCTCGGGGCGGCACGGATTCGAGGTGGCCGACGACGTCGACGTTGCGGCGCGCCGCGATGCTCAGCTGGATGTGATGGCCGATCTGTTGGACGTCCATCTCGACGTCGACGCCGTGACGGCATTACTTGACGACGGCCCGCCCCGGCGGCCGACGATTGTTGCTGCGCTGCGCTGACCCTGCGCTCGCGGCCACGAGGTTTAAAAGCTATCCGATCAACGGTTTCGTCAGAATCGTTCTCCATTCCCTAGCGATCGGCGGATCCGCGTGCACCAGTTCGATGTTGCCGGAACGTTTCCAATTTCAACTTGATTCACCATCCGCCCGAAAACGGCCCGTGCGCGGGCTATTTCACTGTAATTTGCGGTAGTGCCCTCGGCGATGATGACGACCGTCGACGGGTTTCCCATCCAGGTCTGCGACACGGGTCCGGAGCAGGGATCCGTCGTGGTGCTGCTCTGTGCCGCCCAGCGGGCGCCAGCCGCATATGACGCGTTGTGCGACCGGTTACACACCGCGTCCCTGCGCACGATCGTCGTGGGACCAGAACCGCGCCTGACGCCCAAGTCGGTGGTGGGCGTCCTCGACGTGCTCGACATCAGCTGGGGTGTGCTGGTCGGTGATCGCGTCGGCGGTGAAGTGGCATGGGAACTGGCCGCCACCCGGCTGGATCGCTTCACCGGGCTGGTCGCCATCGATCGCGGCCATCCGCGCGTCGCCGACGAGACCGGCGTGATTCGCGACGACCATTGCCCGCCGGTCGAGATCAACACCACCGCATTGGTCAGCACGCCGGCGGCCCACTCCGTGGCGCAGGCCAGCCAGCGGTACGTCTACGGCGATTACCGAGTCGTGGACCTGCTGGGCCGACGCAATGCGCACGAGTCGACCGCGCAATTGGCCGCCGAGATCGTCCTGCGCACCAGCACCTGGTGACAGATACGATCACCCCGTGAGCTTGTCGCGCGACGAACTCGAGCGACTCGTCGCCGCCGGTGATATCGATACCGTGATTGTTGCGTTCAGCGACATGCAGGGCCGGCTGATGGGTAAGCGCGTCTCGGCGCGGTTCTTCATCGACGAGGTCGCCGACTCCGGCGCAGAGTGCTGCGATTACCTGTTCGCCGTCGACGTCGACATGAACACAGTCGCGGGATACGCAATCTCGGGCTGGAACGCCGGATATGGCGACATGGTCATGAGACCGGACCTGATGACCCTGCGACGGGCCCCGTGGCTGCCCGGCACGGCGCTGGTGCTGGCCGACTTGGTGTGGCACGACGGCAACCCGATCGAGCCGGCACCGCGCCGAGTCCTGCGCCGCCAGCTGGACCGGTTGAGTGAGCGGGGTCTGCGGGCCTATGTCGCCACCGAACTGGAGTTCATCGTCTTCGACGACACCTATCGCCAGGCCTGGGCGAGCGGGTATCGCGAGCTGACTCCGGCCAGCGACTACAACTTGGACTACGCGGTGATGGCATCCAGCCGCCTTGAGCCGCTGCTGCGCGACATCCGCCAGCACATGCAGGGCGCGGGGCTGCGCTGGGAGGCCGTCAAGGGAGAATGCAACAGGGGGCAGCAGGAAATCGGGTTCACCTACGACGAGGCGCTGGTCACCTGTGACAACCACGGCGTCTATAAGAACGGCGCCAAAGAAATCGCCGACCAGCACGGCAAATCCGTGACGTTCATGGCGAAATACGATGAGCGCGAAGGCAACAGCTGCCATATCCACATGTCGCTGCGATCAGCCGAGGGCTCCCCGGTGACGGCCGACGACGATCACCCGTTCGGCATGTCACGAATGTTTCGCAGCTTTGTCGCCGGCCAGCTGGCTACCATGCGGGAGCTGACACTGCTGTATGCGCCGAACATCAACTCCTACAAGCGGTTCGCGGACCGCAGCTTCGCGCCCACGGTGGTGGCGTGGGGCCTGGACAACCGAACCTGCGCACTGCGCGTCGTCGGTCACGGCGACAGCTTGCGGGTGGAATGCCGTGTGCCCGGCGGGGACGTCAACCAATACCTGGCCGTCGCCGCGCTGATCGCCGGCGGCCTGCACGGTGTCGAACACGATCTGCCGCTACCGGAGCCCTGCGCGGGCAACGCTTATCAGCTCACCGAGGACAGCGAGATCGAGCAACTGCCCGGTACGCTGGCCGAAGCCGTGACGCTGTTCGAGGCGTCAACGGTCGCCCGAGAGGCGTTCGGCGACGCGGTGGTAAGCCATTACGTCAACAACGCCCGCGTCGAGGTGGCCAAGTTCAATGCGGCAGTCACCGACTGGGAGAGGGTTCGCGGGTTTGAGCGGTTTTGATCCGGCGACGGCGCAAGCCGGCACGGCCCGGGAAGGAGCCGGGCCATCGGGCTCGGCGCCGCCTCTGATCGGCCTGACCACTTACCTCTCGCAAGCCCGGCTCGGAGTCTGGGACGTGCCCGCCAGCTTTCTGCCCGCAGTCTACTTCCAGGGCGTGACCGCGGCCGGTGGCGTGGCGGCATTGCTGCCGCCGCAACCGGTGAACGCCGACATCGCCGAGCGGGTGCTCGACGGCCTGGACGGGCTGCTGATCACCGGCGGCAAGGACGTCGACCCCGCCAGCTATGGCCAAGCGCCGCATCCGACCACCGACGAGCCCGGCCATCAGCGTGACGCGTGGGAGTTCGCGCTGCTCAACGCCGCGCTCCAGCGCCGGTTACCCGTGCTGGGCATCTGCCGCGGCGCGCAAGTGCTCAACGTCGCACTCGGCGGAACGCTGCATCAGCACCTGCCCGACGTCATCGGGCACGGCGGCCACCGGGCCGGCAACGCCGTCTTCAACACGTTGCCGGTGCGTACGGTGGCCGGAACCCGCTTGGCGGCGTTGGTCGGTGAATCCGTTGACGCGCGGTGCTATCACCATCAGGCCATCGCCGAACTGGGCGAGGGTCTGGTCGCCAGCGCGTGGGATGCCGATGGTGTGATCGAGGCATTGGAGTTGCCCGGGAACGGCTTTGCGCTCGCCGTGCAGTGGCATCCGGAGGAGAGTCTGGACGACCTGCGACTGTTCTCGGCGATCGTTGAGGCGGCGCGGTCATACGCGAGCGGACGGCTGACGTGATGGCGATGCAGTGGGGGCACCTCCCAGCCGCCGGCGGCGAGGGGACGAAGCGTGAGGAGGAGCGGCGCAGATGGCCATTGATCTGACTAAGCGGTTGGGCGGCAAGGTCGCCGTGGTGACCGGTGGCGGCGGCGGTATCGGGCTGGCGTCGGCGCGTCGGCTGCATGCCGAGGGAGCCACGGTGGTCATCGGCGACATCGACGAGCGAAGTGGCGCGGCGGCCGCCGACCAATTGGGCGGTCTGTTCGTCCCGGTCAACGTCGCCGACGAGTCGTCGGTCAACACGCTTTTCGACACCGTGGTGAGCGGCTACGGAGCGGTGGACATCGCGATCAACAATGCCGGCATTTCACCCCCGGATGACGATCTGATCCAGAACACCGAGCTACCGGCGTGGCAGCGTGTGCAAGACGTCAACCTGAAATCGGTATACCTGTGCTGCCGGGCGGCGTTGCGGCACATGGCACCTGCGGGTCGCGGGTCGATCGTCAACATCGCGTCGTTCGTCGCGGTGATGGGATCGGCGACCTCCCAGATCTCCTACACCGCCTCCAAGGGCGGCGTGTTGGCGATGTCGCGGGAGCTCGGTGTGCAGTTCGCCCGCCAAGGGATTCGGGTCAACGCGCTATGTCCTGGGCCGGTGAATACTCCACTGCTGCAGGAGCTTTTCGCCAGTGACCCAGAACGCGCGGCCCGGCGGATGGTGCATGTGCCGATGGGCCGGTTCGGTGAAGCCGACGAAATCGCGGCTGTGGTGGCGTTTTTGGCCAGCGACGACGCGTCATTCATCACCGCGGCGACCTACCTGGTCGACGGCGGCATCAGCGCCGCCTACACCACACCGCTTTAAGGTCAGCCCGCTGCCGGTGGGTGTGCCATCACAGTCGGGCGGAGCCCGTATCGGGGAGTGGCGGCGCCGAAGCGGTTTCCGGCCGCATTGGCAGCCGGCATCCCTGGTATGCCGGCCGCGACTACCGGCGGAGGGGCCGGCGGCATGCCTCCGAGCGCCGCCCCTTGTAGGCCGGGCAGTGGGGTTACCTTCGGGGCCAACTCATTCCAGCTCGGCGGCAACGTCAACGCTCCGAGCGTCGCACCGCGGCCCATGGCCGCGGACACGCCGCCGGCACTGCCTAATTCGCCGACTCCCGCGGTTGGGGCCGCCAGCGCGCCACCGACTCCGCCGGTCACGGGCGCTCCGGCGGCGGCATCCCCGGTGGCCTCCGAAGCCGCGTCAGCACCTCGGAGGCCGATGAAATCCGTCATAGTGCCCAGAAAGTTGCCCGGCATGTAGAAACCAGAGGAGAACATGGTATTGAGGCCGTTGTCATTCAAGAAGGCGCCCAGCGGGGACCCATCGGCTCCGGAAAGGAAATTGAGGATTCCGGCCGGGGTGGTGAGGTTCGTTCCACCTAGTCCGAGCCAGTTCATGATGCCGTTGAGACCTGACCCCGCCGACGTCGCGGGCGAGGCGAGCCCTTGCAGTGCAGCAGGGACCGAAGTCACCAACTGCGACAGCGGCGCCGATGTTCCGGTGCCAACTGCCTGACCGACAGTGGTGGTCGCCGGCGGCGCGGCGAACGGCGTCAATGTCGATGCGGCCGCCGAGGATCCGGCGTACCCGTACATCGCCGCGGCGTCTTGAGCCCACATCTCGGCGTAGTGGGCCTCGGTGGTCGCGATCGCCGGGCTGTTCTGCCCGAGGATGTTGGTGGCTGCCAACGATGCCAGCAACGTACGGTTGGCGACAATGGCCGGTGGGGGCACTGTCGCCGCGAACGCACTTTCGTAGGCACTGACGGCCGCTTTGGCTTGATCCGCGGCCTGTTCGGCTTGCGTGGCAGTGGCTTTCATCCACGACACGTATGGTGCGGCGGCGGCCACCATAGAGGCCGAGGCCGGACCGCGCCACGGACCACTGGTGAGGCCGGAGATCACCGACCCGTAATCGCCTGCCGCCGAGTACGCCTCGGCTGCCAGGCTGTCCCAGGAGGCGGCCGCGGCGATTATCGGCCCGGAACCTGGACCGGCGTACATCAGTCCGGAGTTGACTTCTGGCGGTAGTGTTGCGAAATCCATTGCAAGACCCCTTATCCGACGGCAGCCGCGTTGGCGGCCTCGGTGGTGGTATACGAGTCGGCGCCAGCCGCCAACATCGTCACGAACATCTGGTGAATCGCCGCAGCCTGGGCGCTAACCGCCTGGTAGGCATGTGCGTGCGCAGTGAATTGCATTGCTGTCAAAGCGGATACCTCGTCGGAGGCGGGTGGCTTCAGACCGGTTGTCGGCGCCACCGCTGCGCTGTTCTGCGCTTGAAGTCTCAAGCCGACGGATTGAAGGTTTTCCGCTGCGGTGGCTAGGATCTCCGGTACGACGGATACGAACGACATTTGTTTTCTCCTCTGAATCAGGGCGCACGACGACAACGCAAGCCCGAGGCACGGACCTGCGTGAAAATGTTTCGGCGCCGGCTGATTGCAGACAGCAAGCACCGCAACGGCGACCGGATGAAACTCTGCGGTCGTCGATGTGTGTCGGCGGCGAAAGCCACCGGCGGCTCAGCTCAGGGCTTGAAGGATCTTGGGTTTCGCACCCGAATCCAGGGTGGTGGTGATCGCGACCTGGGGTGAACCCAGGCCGACTCGTCTACGCGTCTCAGCCGACGCGTTCGGCCTGCACCGTCCACTTCTCCTCGATGCGCCCGTAGCGCCAAATCAGCAAGGCGCCTGCCCATGTGACCGCGAACAGGCCGACGATGAGAAAACCAATCGCGTTGAGGTCGACTCCGCCCAGCCACCTCCAGAATCCGCCGCTCCACCCGAACTGTTCGGCGAGCAGCCCGAGCAATTCGGCGCTGCCGATGAGCAGCGCGACGGCCACCGAAAGACCGGTGATGGTGATGTTGTAGTAGACCTTGCGGACAGGGTTGGAAAACGCCCAGCCGTAGGCGAAATTCATGAACGAGCCGTCGATGGTGTCCAGCAGGCACATGCCCGCTGTGAACAGCACCGGCAGGCACAAGATCGCGTACCACGGCAGACCGGCCGCGGCGCTGGTGCCGGCCAGCACCAGCAGTGTGACTTCGGTCGCGGTGTCGAAACCCAGCCCGAACAACATCCCAATCGGATACATATGCCATGACGCGGTAACCGATTTGGTGAAGCGGGCGAGCACCCGATTGAGCAGGCCACGATTGTTCAACTGCGCTTCGAGTTCGTCTTCGTCATAGTGGCCGCGGCGCATCTGCGCGAACACGCGCAGGATGCCCACCAGGATGACCACGTTGATGATCGCGATCAAGTACAAGAACACGCCCGAGACGCTGGTGCCGATCAGGCTCGTGTAGTGATGCAGGGCCGACGAATCCTGCTCTACGGGCCCGACTATTGCCTTGAGCCCCACCGCGATGAGCAATGCCAGCCCGAACACGACCGAAGAGTGGCCGAGGGAAAAGAAGAACCCCACACTGAGGGGCCGCTGCCCGTCGTTCATCAGTTTTCGGGTGGTGTTGTCGATCGCGGCGATGTGGTCGGCATCGAATGCGTGGCGCAACCCCAGCGTGTAGGCGGTCAGGCCGATGCCGATACCGAACGCTTTGTCTCCGATGTTCAAATGGGCTGGTTCGACGACGAGTATCAGCGTGCCCCAACCGATCACGTGCAGAGCGCCGATAATCGCGAACATCAATCCCAGGCGCAGCCACTCGTCGGGCGTCAAAGCGGCCGATAGCCGAGAAGATCGCGACGTTGCGTGCCTGCTGAGTGTGTCAGCGGCCATCTCGCGTCCCATCTGGAAATGAACTCGGGCCGCTGTCGACGCTAAACCACCGGCCAACGTCTTGCGGACGATTCGCAGGAATTCTGCGAATATTTCGCAGGAGAGATGTCAGCCCCGAAAGGTGATCAGCGGGATGTCCATTTCGGCTGGGGTGGCTGCCCCGTGGAAGCCGACGAGCTGAGCAACTTCAGGCGGCTCGTGCGCGGTCGCTAGCACCGCCGTGTCACCGAGGCAGGTCACGACCACGTCGCCGATTCGCGCCAGGTGGTCGGCACGCACGGATCCGAACAGCCCGGCCGCGACGGCGTCGTCGCGGCTGCGCACGTCAGCCCGCCCGCTCAGCAGCTCGCTCCAAGCGGCGATCACGTCGGAAGCCGCGCCCGGTTCGGTGTGCAGGTAGCGCACTCGCGGCTCGCCGGCAACCACCCGAACTCCGGCGCTCAAGCGCGAATCGGCGTCAAGGTCGATTCGCCGGTGTCTTGGCACGTTCAACCCGCCATGGTCCGCGGTGACCAGCAGCGCGGCATCCGGGGGCAACGCCTCGACCAATCGGGTCAGTAGCGCATCCACGTAGGTTCCGGCGGCGCGCCATTCAGGGGAGCCGATGCCGAAAGCGTGTGCCGCCGTGTCGAGCACGGCGGTATAGGCGTAGACCAATCCGTGCGCCGCCCGCACCTGGTCGACCACGAGCTCGGCGTAATCGTCGTCGGGTTTCGCGGCGACGAACTGGGCGCCCCGGTATGCCGCCTCGGTCAGCCCGCTACCGATGAATGCCGCGGGCAGCACGGCGCGGGCGCTGACCCCGGCCCGCTGCAATCGCTCGAACCACGTTGGCACGGGCTGCCATTGGGCCGCGGGCGGATCGCCCCGCCAGGAAATGTGTGTCAGCACCTGGTCGCTGCCGGGAAGCTTGAGGGTGAAACCCAGGATTCCGTGCTCACCGGGTGCGGCCCCGGTGCCCAGCGACACCAGGCTGGTCGGCGTGGTCGACGGGAAGGTACAGGTGAGCTCGTCGAGTCGCCCGGCGCCACCGGCCAGCACCGACGCCAGCAGCGGCGCGCCGTCCGACAATTCCGGTAGCAGATGCCGGCCCATCCCGTCGACGAGCACGACAACAACGCGGCGCACGTCACCGACCCACCCGGTCAACCCCAGCGCGTCGACCGCCCCGGAGACCGACAGCAGCGCAGCCGCGGCCGGCAGCACATCGCAGATCGACAAACGCGGCGATCGCAAGCGCGGCGAAGCCGGGCGCAGCGGGTCGCCGCGCAACAAATCGGACACGACGTCATTCTGACAGCCGCACCGAATCATGCACGGGTGCGGCCGATCCAGCCATTGTCTGCGATTCGGTGACCGGCTGCGTGATACTGGATGAGTGGCCAGGCCCTCTGCCTTGGATCCCGCCGTCACCGAGCGGATCGGCGAACTGTTGCGTGCTCATGGCCTGCGTCGGATGGCTTCCCGAATCGCCGTCTTGGCAGTGCTCGAGCCGATCCACGGCCATCTGTCGGTTGCCGAAATCGACCAGCGGCTGCGCGAGTGCATGCCGGCCGAAGACCAGCCGCCGGACTTGGCCACGATCTACCGCACGGTGACCACCCTGGTCGACCAGGATGTGTTGCATGCGTTAACCCTGGAAGGCGGGGTCACCACTTACGGCCTTGCCGCCGACCCGCACCACCACGCGGTATGCACGCAATGTGGCTCGATCATCGAAGTGCCTGCGGGCCGTCTGGCCGCTGCGCTGCAACATGCGATGGTGGGCAGTTCGTTTACGCTGTCCGAACGTGCCGGCCTCACCCTGCGCGGACTATGTCCGGGATGCCAGGGAGATGGACCGGGGGACACCGGCCGGGCATGATCGCGCGAGGCTAGACGCGCGCCAGTCTCTGATTTGTCACGTGGAGCTGGCGGGTGGTGCTGTCGGCCAACGCCTCGATCTGGTCGGGTCGCAACCGGCCGCACAGCCGGCCCCAGTGAATCGCAATCTCGTCGTTGACGGCTACGTCCGGCACCGCGCTGTAACCGTCGGCCCAGACGTCGAGCCGACGCGCCGACGGCTCCGACAGCGTCAGCGCTCGACCATCCCAGGCCAGCCCTTGACACATCACCTCAACGTTGTCGCCATCGCGGGAAAGCACTGTGCCCCAACTGATCCGGCAATTGTCCAACACACTCAGCGGCTGCTCGTCCATGCCGCGGCCCAAAAACCGCGTCCACGGATAAACACCGAACACATGAAAGCAGTGATTGCCGGCCGCCTCGCGCGCCAAATCCGCGTGTGAGATGCCACCAGTAATGGCCTGCCTTGCGGGCCGATGATGGCCAGCAACGCATCGAAGAATTCACCCGGATCCAGGTTGGCGCCGATGCCGCCGCCCAGCCAATACGACTCGACAAGCCGGTAATCCAGCGGATCGCTGATACCGGTCATCTTCGCGAGCACCCGCAAGTAGGGCCAGGCGCCGGAAAACTGCGTCGCGGCCCGGCGCACCTCCTCGACCGAGCCGTCCCGCAACGTCGCGCCCAGTGGGGGACCGCAATAGCCCAGTGCGTTGGGCGCGTGGGCGTACCGAGCGAACATCTCGGCGCCGCGACTCTGTGGGTCCAACTGTCACGCCCGCCCGGTTTGCCCCACCAGCTTGGCGGCGTCGCGATGCATGCGGCCGAAGTTGTAGTAGGCCGCGCATGCTCCCTCGGGTGACACCATGCACGTGCCGATCGGCGTCTCCGGGGTGCAGGCGGTACCGAAAACCTTGCATTCCCACGGCTTGAGCACACCCTTGAGCACCTCGCCGCACTGGCACGCCTTAGGGTCGGCGACCCGCACGCCGGGCATCGAGAATCGGAGTTCGGCGTCGAACTCCGCGAAGTCGTCGTGCAGCCGCAGCGCGCTCTGCGAGATGAATCCCAGCCCACGCCATTCGAAGTGCGGACGCAGCGCGAACACCCTGCCCATCAGCGCCAGCGCCGCCGGGTTGCCGTGCTCGGGCACCACACGCTTGTATTGATTTTCCACCTCGCATCGGCCTTCTCGGATCTGGCGCAGCAGCATGGTGACCGCCGCCAGAATGTCCAGCGGCTCGAACCCGGCCACCACCAACGGCTTTCGGTATACCTCGGTAACGAACCGGTACGGCCGGTTGCCCACCACGGTCGACACGTGTCCGGGGCCGATGAAGCCGGACAGCCGCAGGTCCGGTGATTCCAGGATGGCCTTGATCGGCGGCACGATCGTGACGTGGTTGCAGAACACA
The DNA here is from genome assembly GCA_963834615.1 of uncultured Actinomycetota bacterium. Lineage (GTDB taxonomy): Bacteria > Actinomycetota > Actinomycetes > Mycobacteriales > Mycobacteriaceae > Mycobacterium. Next base: position 333,064 of record CAWICO010000008.1, on the reverse strand, counting down.
CTGAAATTGCGCAGGCCGAGGTCGCGGGCCCGCACCAGCGTCACAGCGGTCGACGGGGCGGTGGTCTCGAACCCGATGGCGAAGAACACCACGTGTTTGTCGGGGTTGTCGACCGCGACCTTGAGCGCGTCCAGCGGCGAGTAGACGAACCGGACGTCGGCGCCGCGCGCCTTGGCGTCCAGCAGACTGCCTGCCGACCCGGGCACCCGCATCATGTCGCCGAAACAGGTGAAGATCACGTCGGGTTGGCCGGCCAGCCACATCGCGTCGTCGATACGGCCCATCGGGATGACGCAGACCGGGCACCCGGGGCCGTGTACCAGTTCGACGTTGTCGGGCAGCAGGTGTTCGATGCCGTGCCGGTAAATGGTGTGGGTGTGCCCGCCGCACACCTCCATGAACTTGAAGTGGTCGGGGCCGCTTCCGGCCAAGTGCTCGATGGCAGCCAACAGCTTGCGGGCCGCCGCCGGATCGCGGAATTCGTCAACGAATTTCATCATCGCCTCCCTTAGACAATCGCCGACGAGTCGAAGGCTTCGATTTCGGTGGTGTAGGCCTCGCCGAGCTTCTTGACAGCGGCCAGGGTCAGCAACGCCTCGGTCTCGTCGATCTTGGCCATCGCGAAACCGACATGGACCAGCACCCAGTCGTCGGGCTCGGGCATGTCGCTTTCCAGCAGCCGCACGCTGATCGTGCGCTGCACACCGCTGACATCTACCTTCGCCAAATAGTTGGCGGGATCGGTGATCTCAACGATCCGACCCGGAATCCCAAGACACATCGACGGTCTCCTCCTCTCGTGTGACGACCCGCTGCACCCGGCTTCGCCGCGCTTGCGATCGCCACGTCAGCTCAACAGATTCGCGGCAGCGGGTCGCCGACGAGCATGTCGACGATCCGGGTACCGCCGAATCCGGTACGCAGCACGACGCTTTCCGCCGGTTCGGTGACGATTTCCCCGACCTCGGCCGCATCGGCGCCCAGCGGATGCGACCGCAACGCGGCCAGCCCGGCGTCGGCCTCTTCGGGTGCGACGACGGCGACGAACTTGCCCTCGTTGGCGACGTAGAGCGGATCGATGCCGAGCAGCTCGCACGCGCCATTGACCATGGGCCGCACGGGCAGTCGCTCCTCTTCGAGCAGCACCCCGAGGCCGCAGGCTTGAGCCAATTCGTTGCAGACGGTCCCGACCCCGCCCCGGGTGGCGTCCCGCAGCCAGCGGGTGGACGGCGCGGCCGCCATCAGCAGTTCCACCAGCGGGCTGACCGACGCCGTGTCGGAATGGATGTCGGCCTCGATGGCCAGATCGCCCCGGGCGAGCATCACCGCCATGCCGTGATCGCCCATCGAGCCCGACAAGAGCACCTTGTCGCCGGCGCGTACCGAAGCGGCCGAAAGTGTGCGCCCCGACGGAATGACCCCGACCCCCGTGGTGGTGACGAACATGCCGTCGGCGGCACCCTTGGGCACCACCTTGGTGTCCCCGGTGACGATCTGCACACCCGCGTTGGCTGCCGCGGCGGCCATGTCGGCGACGATCTCCTTCAGCTCGGCGATCGGGAAACCTTCTTCCAGAACGAACGCCGCCGAGATCCAGGACGGCACCGCGCCGGACATCGCGAGGTCGTTGCAGGTGCCGTGCACGGCGAGCTCGCCGATGGAGCCGCCGGGAAAACGTCTGGGCTGCACCACAAATGAATCGGTGGACATCGCCAGCCGCTCACCGCCGGGCAGGGTGAGAACCGCGCCGTCGCCGAGCGACTCCAGCAGCGGGTTGCGGAACGCCTCCATGAACACCGCGTCGATCAGCGCGGCCGACGCCTTGCCGCCCGCTCCGTGCGCCAGGTTCACGTGGTCGTCGAGCAACCGGGGCCGGCGCCTGCGGAACACCTCGATCCGCTCGATCACCTCGCCCTCGGCGAACTGCGGCCCCGACGACAGGTATTCACCTGCTGACTTGCTCATGCGGCCCCCAAACCTTGATCGTCGGACCGTTGCTGGGTGGCCAACCACAGCTGATAGCCCAGCAGCGCTTGGGATTCCTGAATCCGGTGCACGCTTTGCGAGCGAACGATGAAGCAGGCATCCACGTTTGGATTGTTCGCGAAGGCGCCGCCGTCGTATCCGGCGAAACCGACGGTGTACAAACCGCGCTGTCGTGCCTCGGCCAGCGCGGCGAGCAGGTTGGGCGAATTGCCGCTGGTCGACATCGCGATCGCGATGTCACCGGCCTTCGCGCGGGCGATCAACTGACGGGCGAACACCAGCTCGAACCCGACGTCGTTGCCCAGTGCGGTCATGATCGCCTGATCGGCGGTCAACGACCAAGCGGGTAACGGCTTTCCGGCCGGCGGGCGGGAGAACAGGGCGGCCAAGGTGGTGGAATCGGTGCAGCTGCCGCCGTTTCCGAAGGTGAACATCCGTCCGCCGGCCGCGAAGCGGCGTGCCATCTCGGTAGCAGCCTGATCCAGCAGGTCGGCGTTGGCTTCCAGCGTGGTGCGCCGCAGCGCCAGGCTCTCGGCGGCCTTTGCCTGCGCTGACGCGGCGAGATCGGCAAGCAGCGATTCCGGGTTGTCCTCCTGTGCATCGATGAACGGATACAGGAAGTTGGTGGGTTCGTCGGGCCGTCATCGACGTCCTCCTCGATGCGACTGATCGCGGTCCCGGCGTGCACCAGCACCAGCTCGCCGGCGGCGACCGGGTCGATCAGCGCCGTCACCACGTTCTCGACGCCGCGCGCGGTGCGCACCGCGGCCATCCCGTCGGCCGACGGCGACACCACCTCACCGATGCGTCCCTCGTCACTGCACGTGACGCAAACCTCTTCGGCGCATTCAGGTTTGAGCAATCCCGAGTGCTCGAAACAGACGTGGGTGAGCTCCCACAACAGGTGATAGAACAGCACGAAGCCGCCCGTTGCCGGAACGCGCGGGTCGGGGTCGTCGAGCCACAGCACGTGATCGGCGGCACCCGCCGTGGGCCGTTCACCGCTGCCGATCCAGATCGTGGTGGCGCCCCAGGCCGGGCTGCGGCGCATCACCGAACGCAGGTCGGGGTCAGCGGCGGCACCAACCCCGATCACGATGTCGCCGGGCCGAACCGACACCCGCACCAGATCGACCAGGTTCGGTCCGGTCAGGGCGACGGCCGGCAGTGCCCGCTTTCCCATGATCACCGGATGCACGAACTCGACCGCGATGTGCAGCGCATGCGGCTCCCACGACGGCGCGATGGACCACATGGTCGCGCCCGCGGCGAACCGCTTGGCCAGGGTGAAGGCGGTCGCGGCCAGATCGGCGGCCAGCTCGGCACCAAGCCCGCGATCGATCGCAGTGGTGGTCATCACGATTCAGCCTCTTCCAGCGCGGTCAGCACGGAGATCGCGGCCTGACCCAGCGCCAGCCCGCCGTCGTTGGGTGGCACCGTGTGATGGGTGAGCACCTCGAATCCCGCCTGCTGCAAGCGTTGTCGGCACCCCCGCAGCAGCAACACATTCTGGAACACCCCGCCGGTGAGGCCCACCAACCGCACCGGCCCGGCGACCATCCCACCGCCTCGGCGACGGCGACCGCGACCGCCCGGTGGAACTCGGCGGCCAGCACCGCCGGTTGCACACCTGCGCGCAGGGCCGACACCATCGCCCGCAGCATGCCGGCGGGGTCGATCACCCCGTCGGGGCGTACCGTCAGTCGCAGCTCCGGTCCCGCGGTGTCGCCCATCGAGTCGGCGAGCGCCTCGAGTTCGATGGCGGCCTGGCCTTCGTAATCGATCCGTTGCCGCACCCCCAGCAGGGATGCGACCGCGTCGAACAGCCGGCCCATGCTCGAGCACGGCACGCACCCGATGCTGCTTTCCAATTGTGAACGGGTGAGCCGCAGTTCGGCCGGCGTCGCGGCAGCGACCGGGGGCAAATCCGGCGTCCAGTCGATTCCGGCCATCCACAACTGAGACAGCGCCATCCGCCACGGATTGCGCACGGCCGCATCGCCGCCCGGCAGCGGCACCGGCAACAGGTGGCCGACCCGGACGAACCGGTGACTGTCGGGCCCGAGCTTGAGAATCTCGCCGCCCCAGATCGTTTGATCGCAGCCGTAGCCGGTGCCGTCGAACGAAACCCCGATCACGGGTTCACCGATGCGCCCGTGCTCGGCCAGCAGCGACACCACGTGCGCGTGGTGGTGCTGAACCAGATCCAGTGGTCGATCGCCCGCGCGGCGCTCCGCCCAACTGCGGGTGTGATACCCGGGATGCAGGTCGGCGGCCAATCGCACCGGCTGGTGCCGGATTTCACTGAGTTGGCCCACCGCGCGCTCGAACGCCCGCAGGGTTTCCAGCGTCTCCATGTCACCGATGTGCCCGGACAGGTATGCGCGTGCGACCGTCGGTCAGGCAGAAGGTGTTCTTCAGTTCGCCGCCGACCGCCAGCACCGGCGGGCCGTCGAGGCCGAGGTCGACGGGCAGCGGCGCGTATCCGCGGGACCGGCGGATCGGCAGTTCCCGGTCGTCGACCACCCGCACCACCGAGTCATCGCAGGGCACATGGATCGGCCGGTCGTGGTCGAGCACCGCGTCGCATAGTGGTGGAAGACGTTGCGCAGCATCGTCTTCGGTGAAGCAGATGGGATCATCGGATCGGTTGGCGCTGGTCAGCACCAGCGCGTCGGGTACCGGCGCATCGACACCCGGGACGGGCGCGAGCAGCAGGTGATGGATCGGCGAGTACGGCAGCATCAGCCCGATCAGTGGGCTGCCGGGTGCGACGGCGTCGGCGAGCGGCGCGTCCCGGCGACGCCGCAGCAGCACGATCGGCCGGGCGGCACTGGAGAGCACCGCGGCTTCGGTGTCGTCGATATGTGCGTAGCGGCGCGCGACGTCGAGATCGCGCACCAGCATGGCGAACGGCTTGGCGCCCCGCGCTTTTCGGGTCCGCAGCGCAACGACCGCCGCCTCGTCGTCGACCCGACAGGCCAGGTGATAGCCGCCGATGCCCTTGATCGCGACCACGGCGCCCGCGGCCAGTGCCTGCTGCGCGGCCCCCAGCGCGGCATCGGATCCGTCGATCCGCTCGGCGTGCGCGGCGAACCACAGCGACGGCCCGCAGTCCGGGCAAGCGATCGGCTGCGCGTGGAAGCGGCGGTTGGCCGGGTCGTGGTATTCGGCGGCGCAGCGCTCGCACATGGTGAACGCCGACATGGTGGTGGCCGGTCGGTCGTAGGGCAGGGCACGGATGATGGTGAACCGGGGACCGCAGTTGGTGCACGTCACGAAGGGGTGCCGGTAGCGGCGGTCGTTCGGGTCGAACAACTCGGCGATGCAGTCGTCGCAGACGGCGATGTCGGGCGGAATCGGGGTGGTGGCACCGGCGACCGTCTGGCTTTCCACGATGCGAAACCTGCTGTCGCACAGCGTGTCAGCGCCGAGATCGACGACGTGGACAGCGCTGATCGCCGCCAACGGCGGCGCCTCAGCGCGCAGCCGGCGACGGAATTCGTCGATGCGTGCGCCAGGGCCCTGCACTTCGAGGAAGACCGCGCCCGAATCGTTGCCGACGAATCCGGTCAGCCCGAGCTCGGTGGCGATCCGGTGGACGAACGGACGGAACCCCACCCCCTGGACGACACCGGTCACGGTGAACCGTTGCCGGACGTCGACGGATTGCACCAGCGTGTCAGTCATCGTCGCGGCCCCGGCCCATCAACTCCAGACCGGCCATCGCCTGCTCGGCGCCGGCGCGGTCGGTCTTCTCGACGACGAACCCCATGTGAATGATCACCCAGTCACCGGGTGCAAACGTCTCCTCCGGCAACATGCCGACATTGACCTTGCGTTGCTTTCCGGCGACGTCGACCAGTGCGAGTTGCCCCTCGTAACCGTCCAGCATGCTGACCACTTGGCCCGGTATGCCCAGACACATCGCTCAGCCCTGCCCTTCCACCGATGCCGCCGGCGATCGAGTCCGCAGACCCGCGACGACCTCCTCGACGGCGTCGATGGCCCGTGGCACCGCACCCGCGACGGCGTCGGTGAGACCGATGCCTTCGTCGACGCTCCCGACCTCGCAGCCGACGACGACCGTGTAGGGCGGTTTGCCGCCGAGTGCCTTCAGGCTGTCGAACACTGCCGCGGGATCCATGCTGTGGGCATCCAGAGCGGCTGTGGCCGAATGCTGATTCATGGTCGGCCTCGAAGATGTGCAGGGCGCCCGGGCTGCCGCGATTGGGTACCGCGTCGACGAGGACCAGCGCGTCCCAGTCGTCAAGCAAGTCGTAGGCCAAGTGCATGCCCCCGATGCCGTAGTCGACGACCCGCACGCCCGAATCGTCCTGCTGGACTGGGACGTGCCGGACTACCTCGGAGCCGAACCCGTCGTCGCCGAGGAAGATGTTGCCGATGCCGGCCACCAGGATGCGCACTGGAATCGGAGCGTCCAGCGACGCTACATATGCCGGATCTTGAGGTAACGCCGGGCATCCGGAAGGGATATCAGCCCTAACACCACGCCCGCCAGAACGAACAACGCCAGGAGGCCGATGAACACCCATCCTACGATCGCCATGTCGAATTCCTTTCTGTGGTACTGGTTTCGAGCGGTTCGACTTCGTCGGGGGAGAAGTACAGGTAGCGGCCGTACCACTCGTGCAGGTCGGCCGCCGGATCGTCCTCGACGACGACACCGACGTGCTGGTTGCCGTCGACGTCTTCGTGCACGGTGGTGACGCGAGCCGTCTTGCCCGCGAAGAACAGGTCTTGTGCGTCGGCTCGGCGCGCCGGATGCAGAAGCACTCGACTGCCTCGCGCTACCCGGACACCGTTCACCAGCACCGCGTCCAGTTCGGGCTGTACGGCGTTGTCGGCCAACGGATCCCACCAATCCACGCCGTCGGGCACCTCCGGAATCAAGCCAACGGCCTCCCGCGGATCCCGCAGGGCTCCGTGCAGGCGCGCCATGGCTTCGGGCGACATCGAGTCACAGCGGTCGATGATCTGCGCGGCCAGCGGATCGGTGGCCCGGGCCTGCGCCTTCTCCTGGTCGGTCATCGTCATCACCCGCAGCGTCAGGATCTCGTCGATCTCGGTGCAGTCGTATAGCGCGGTCTCGCTCTGTTCGGCGACCTCGGGGTGGTCGTAGAGGATGATCGGCGAGATCAGCAGCAGATCCCCGGCGCCGGGCGGGCCGGCCAGCACCGGGAAGCAGCGGTGCTGGCTGCATCGAGACACCGCGTCGGCGGCGGGCAGCGGCGGCTCGAGGAGCGAGACGAACTCGCCGCCAATGACTTCCGCGATGACGTGGGTGCCGATCAGGGAACGCGCGATCGCGTCGTCCTTGTCAACAGCAGGGGCACCGGTGTTTGCGACCCGTACCGAGACCCGATGCAGCGCACCGTCCGGCTCGATGCCTACGGTCAACGCGGCGCTCACCTCCCGCCGGTCCCGGACCAGCCGACCGCCCTCGACCGATTCGACGTCGGTTGCCGCAGGGGCGGTCAGCGACAGTGACCACGGCTGGGCCGGATCGTCAAGGGCAAGAGGGCCGAACGACTCTTTCATACTCGATCGCTTCGTCCCACGTCAGCCACGAACCGGACGGCGTGATCAGTTCGTCGACGGGTTCGAAGCGCCCGCCAGCCGGTGTCGCGTTCGGCGCGGCGGTGCTGCAGTTGCAGGAAGCGCACCACCAGGGTGATTGCCTGCGCTCCGTCGACCAGAAACTGCGCCGCGATGGTGTCGTCCTCGCCGATTCCGGCGTCGGCCGCGCCGACGGGACCCAAAACGCCCCACTGCCAACGTGATCGGTTTCTGCTCGACGTCGCGCGGTACGGGTAGAGCAGGTAGCCCTCGTACAGGACGGCGTCGGCGACGGCGCGGGCCCGGTCCCAATCCGCGGTCATCGCGCGTCCTGGCGTGCCGCGTCCAGCAGCGCGGTGACCGCGTCCTCGATGCTCAACAGGCCGCGCGCCGACTTGTAGGCGGCCAACGCGGCGACCGTGTCGTGAGGCAGACGCACCCATCCGGTGTTCGGGTAGTGCTGCCGGATGAGGTCCCGCCACACCGCCACCGGCATGTCGTAGCGGTCCTCGCAGTCCCACGACACCTGCTGAACGGAAAAGCCGCGCTGACCGGCCTTGAATACTGTTCCGCTGAACAGGAATTGCAGTGGTACGGCACCGTCGCGCAGTGCGTGCAGATACTTGGCGGCGGCGACCTCGAAATCGTAGGTGCATTCCAGGGACAGCGTCATCTCGGTGGTGCCGATGAACGCCGGCACCATCGCCGTGCAGTGCTGCCACAGGAATGTGCGTTGGGTGGTCGCCCAGCGTTCACGCGGCCCGAACAAATCAGTCAGCCCTACCGCTTCCTCGTCGGAGTAGCCGCGTCGCAATGGTTCGAAGCGAACCTGGCAGCGCAGCGCGATCGCGTGCACTGGTTCGTCGTCAGGCGCCGTAACACTGATGCGCGCGGTCAATACCGGGACCGCCGCGTAGGGCTCGGGAACGACATCGAGGATGGTGAACGCCATGTCGTTCGCCTGATTGGCGGGCTCAGCCATGAGCGCCACTCCTCCTGCCCTTTTCGGGTCGCAGTGCCCTGTTGATCGTCGCCGGCGCGGTCATCGGCGTCGCTCCGTACTGCGGGCAGTGAGCTGATCGAAGAACGCGTCGATGAACGCGCGGGACTCCTGCCCACCGTCGAAGCCACGCCACAACATCCGCAGCCCGCCGACGAACTCGTAGCAGGCGTCGATGGGAACCAGAAAGCAATCGGGTTGTTCGTCCTCGCGCACTCGCACCAGCAGCGCCTCGACGTCGTCGGCGACCAGGCTTACTCGGGGGTCGGCCGAGTTGATCGCGGTCCAGGCCTCGAGGTCCAGGTCGGATTCGGTGGCCCCCGCCGGTCCCGGGTAGAACGCGACGGTGCGATCCAGCGCGGAGTTGCGGAAGAAGAACGCCAGGCCGACCGGGATCTGCAGCGCTTCCCAGGTGCGGCGATCAAGCGCGAAGTCGGGAAAAGACAAGTACCGATCGGGAACCGAGCGGTAGCGCAGCTGCGCGTGGCTGTCGGTGAACAGCAGATAGCAGCCACGGCATACGCACATCAGTTGCCGCCCAGCCACATTCACCACGTGCTGGTGTTCATCGGCGATGGTCTCCGAGCACATTTCGCACCGCTCTCCGGCCGGCTGCGGTGCCGGTCGGTTGCTGGTGATTCGGCTCAGAACGTCGTAGGGGGTCGTCATGCCGGCGCGCCCATCGGCTCGGCCGGTACCGCGATGGACAGCACGCCGTCGCGCAGTAGCAGTGGGATGGGATCGAGGTGTCGCGCGCGGCCGTCGTCGAGGCCCGCCCCGGCGTGCACGACGTCGAAATGCGCGTGACAGCGAGGACATCGCAGCACCGGATCGCTGCCTCCAACCCGTCGGTGCAGCGCCGCGCCGGCCAAGGATCCATCGCAGGCCGGGCAGTGGTCACGGTAGGCGTACAACTGTTCGCCGACCCGACAAGCCAGCACCACGGCGCCGGCAACCGAGAAGCCGCCGACTTCGCCGGGAGCCAGGTCGGCTCGAGGTCGGGCACCGGATGCCAGGCCGCCGAGCTGCCGCCGTTGGCGTGGGCCCTGGCATGGACCTGAGCCAGCAGCGATTCCGCCGGGATCACCGCGGTCGGCTCGGCTGCCGCGGCTTCGGGGGCCACCACCTCGATCGACGAAACCTCCGGTGCGGCAGCGCGAATCGCGTCCTCCACCGCCAGCTCCAGCGTCACCGCCGACGACGGGCAACTCTTGCAGCTGCCGGCGAACTGCAGCTGCACGGTGTCGCCGACGATGTCGAGCAGATGCACATCGCCCCCGTGCGAGCCCAGATACGGCCGGACCCGGTCGAGCGCGTCGGAAACCCGGCGACGCACGTCGTGTGGGTGCAGGCCGTGGACCAGCAGCAGGCTGGCCACCAAGTCGTCGGCGACCAGGCGGTCCAGCATGCCGGGGTCTGCCCGATCGCCGACTACGGCCAGAATTCGCGACAGGCCCGCGCCGTAGAGCTCGACTACCTCGCGAACCAACTGCTCGGCGCGCTCACGCGCGACCGCTCCGCCGCCCGACGTCGCGTCCAGCAGCGTCTGGATCCGATCGCCCGCCGAGCGCCACTGCGCGTCCCCCTGCAACTCCTCGGGGCGATCAGCCATGCATCACTCCCCGGTCGCTGCTTGCGTCGGTGAGTGCAGCCGCTCGATTGTCTTGCCCTTGCCGAGATACATGTGCACACCGCACGGCAGGCAGGGGTCGAAGCTGCGCACCGTGCGCATGATGTCGATGCCCTTGAAGTGCTCCCGGTCGTTCTCTTCGAAGATCGGCTGTCCTTGCACCGCGTCCTCGTAGGGCCCTGGCGTGCCGAAGCTGTCGCGCGGGTTGGCATTCCACGGGGTGGGCGGGTACGGGTGGTAGTTGGCGATCTTGCCGTCGCGAATCACCATGTGGTGGCTCAATACCCCGCGCACCGCCTCGGTGAAGCCGCACCCGATGCCTTCCTTGGGCACTTCGAACTTCTCCCACGTCTTGGTGCGGCCGGCCCGGATCTCGACGAGCGCCTTCTCGGCGAAGTGCAGTGCGGCCGCCGCCGCGTAGGCCTGGAAGTAGCTGCGTGCACGGCCGCGCTCGATGGTGTTGGACCACTGCTGGGGATCTTCCACTCGAAGCTGACCGGGCCCTTGAGCGCGGTCTTCGGCAGGTTGATCTGGACCGAATGTCCGGTGGATTTGACGTAGCCGATGTCGACGAGGCCGGCGAGCGCGGTCGACCACAACCGGGCGATCGGCCCACCTCCGGTATCCAGTGCCAGGTGGTCCTTGCCGTCGAACCACCGCGGTGACATCACCCAGCTGTAGTTGCCGCCATCCATCTCCCGCTTTTGCGGCTTGGGGTTGGTGTGCTGATTCCACGGGTGCCGCCGATCGACCGGATTGCCCAGCGGGTCGGTCTTGACGAACATCTCCTGTTCGGTCCAGTCGTCGTAATACGAACTGCCCAACAGGATTCGGATACCGAGGTTGATGTCGACCAGTGACGTGGTGACCAACTTGCCGTCGACGACCACGCCGGGCGTGACGAACATCTTGCGGCCCCACTGCTCCATATCCTTGTATTCGAAGTTGCAGTACTCGGGATCCTGGAAGGAGCCCCAGCAGCCCAGCAGGGTGCGGCGCAGGCCGACCTTCTCGTAACCGGGCAGCGCCTCGTAGAAGAAGTCGAAAATGTCGTCGTGCATCGGGACGACCTTCTTCATGAACTCGACGTAACGCATCAGCCGAGTGATGTAGTCGGTCATCAACTGAATGGTCGCCACGGTCCCAACTCCGCCGGGGTACAGCGTGGAGGGATGCACGTGGCGGCCCTCCATCAGGCAGAACATCTCCCGCGTGTACCGGCTGACCTGTAACGCCTCGCGGTAGAACTCGCCGGTGAACGGGTTGAGACAGCGCATGATGTCGGCGATGGTCTTGTAGCCGTGCGCGTCGGCCCGGGGAGCCGGCGTGTTCTCGGCTTTGGCCAGCACACTCGGATTGGTCTCGGCCACCATCTTCTCGCAGAAGTCGACCATCAGCAGGTTTTCCTGATAGATGTTGTGGTCGAACATGTATTCCGCGGCCTCACCGAGGTTGACGATCCACTCGCCGAGGGCCGGTGGCTTGACGCCGTAGGCCATGTTCTGCGCGTAGCACGAGCAGGTGGCGTGGTTGTCACCACAGATACCGCAGATGCGGCTGGTGATGAAATGGGCGTCGCGGGGATCTTTGCCCTTCATGAAAATCGAGTAGCCGCGGAAGATCGATGAGGTGCTGTGGCATTCGACCACTTCGCGGTTCTCGAAGTCGATCTTGGTGTAAATGCCGAGGCTCCCTACGATCCGGGTGATCGGATCCCAGGCCATTTCCACCAGTTGGCCGGGGTCGCGCTTGGCGTGGGAGGGCACGGGGATGGTCTGGGTCATCGATTCACTCTTTTCTTCGTTGATGCGCCGCGCCCTACCAGGTGCGGCGGGCGCCTGTCGTGAGTTCCTTGCCCGTATGCCGCCACTTCGGCTCCTTGTCGAGGGTGCGCCCTGTGATGCGGCGCAGAGGGCGGATCAAAGACCCGTACAGCCCCGACGCGCCCGACGAGAGCGTGCCGCCCGGCGGCTCGTCCATAAACGGCATGAACTTGTCCGGGAAACCGGGCATGGTGCAGCCGATGCAAATGCCGCCGACGTTCGGGCAGCCGCCAACACCATTGATCCAGCCCCGCTTGGGCACATTGCATTTCACGACCGGGCCCCAGCAGCCAAGCTTCACAATGCATTTGGGCGATCCGTACTCGGTGGCGAAATCGCCCTGCTCGTAATACCCGGCCCGGTCGCAGCCTTCGTGCACGGTGGCTCCGAACAGCCATTGCGGCCGCAGCGCATCGTCGAGCGGAATCATCGGCGCCTGGCCGGTGGCCATGTACAGCAGATAGGTCAGTGTCTCCGAGAGGTTGTCTCCTTGGATCGGGCAGCCGGGCACGCAGACGATCGGGATGCCGGCCTTGCTCTTCCAGTCCCAGCCCAGGTAGTCCGGGACGCCCATCGCGCCGGTCGGGTTGCCGGCCATCGCATGGATTCCGCCGTAGGTGGCACAGGTCCCCACCGCGACGATCGCGGTAGCCTTCGGTGCCAGCCGGTCCAGCCACTCGCTGGTGGTCATCGGCTGCCCGGTCGCCGGGTCGTTACCGAATCCGCACCAATAGCCTTCATCGTGGAGTTTTTCGTTGGGTATCGAGCCCTCGACGACGAGCACGAACGGCTCGAGTTCACCGCGGTCGGCCTTGAAGAACCACTCGAGGAAATCATCCGCGCCCCCGTTGGGCCCGCATTCGAAGTCGATCAACGGCCAGTGCACGGCGACCTGGGGCAGTCCGGGGAGCGCGCCGAGGGCAATCTCCTCGATACTTGGTTGGGTGGCGCCAGTCAACGCCACCGAATCGCCGTCGCAACTCAGACCGGCGTTGATCCACAGCACATGGATCAATGTTTCTTCCGCTTTGACTGCTGCTTCCGTTGGCATACCGCAGCTTTCCGGGGCCGGGGCTAAGGTCCCTGGCACCGCGGGAGTCGACTGTCGGCCCGCTTACGCGGCGTTATTTTCTGGGTCTACTCTCGCCGAACTACCTTGTCAACGGTGTTCTGGCAAATTCGGAGGCTTCGTACGGGTTTCCGGATTCTCGCGTGATTTCGTCAGCCCCGGCGTATGCTCAGGTCTCGATCGTCGTTGTCGGTGCGAGTCAATCAGCAGCGAGTTGACCTCTTGCGAATCAGTTGCATGTGTTGGTAGTCAAGCGATTACCGCCCTACGTCCAGCTGCGCTCTCGCGATGGCGCCGGGTGCATTCAGGTCGCTGAGCCTGCCATGAAGCGTCGCAGCCAGCCGAACCAATCGGCCATGCCGACACCGGTGCGGGCACTGATCGGCAAAATTGTCGCCGTCGGGTTGACCTCGCGGACGCGGGCGATGTACGAGTCGACGTCGGCCTCCAGATACGGCACCAGATCGATCTTGTTGAGCAGTACCACGTCGACAGCGCGGAACATCACCGGGTACTTCAGTGGCTTGTCGTCACCTTCGGTGATCGAATACACCATCGCCTTGGCGTGTTCGCCGACGTCAAACTCGGCCGGGCAGACCAGATTTCCGACGTTTTCAATGATCACCAGGTCCAGGCGGGCCAGATCCAATTCTTGCAACGCGCGGTTGACCATCGGCGCGTCGAGGTGGCATTCGCCGCCGAACCCGTTGCCGGTGTTCAGCAGGGATATCTGGGCGCCCCGGCCACGGAGCTTGGCGGCGTCCAGGTCGGTGGCGATATCACCTTCGATCACCCCGACGGCGATGTCACCGGCGAGTTCGTCGAGGGTGGCTTGTAGCACGGTCGTCTTCCCTGAGCCGGGGGAGCTCATCAGGTTGATCGCACGAACTCTGTTGGTTTCAAACTCTTTTCGATTAAAGTCGGCTCGGACGTCGTTCTCGGCGAAGATCGACTCGAGCACGTCGATCCGCTGGGATCCGGTGTGGTAGCCGCTGTGATCGCCGTGCTCGTGGGGATGGGCGTGCGGCTGATCCTCGTGCTCGTGGGTATGCACGGTTCCGTCGTCATGTCGATGAAATCTACCCATTGCCAATACCTTTCACGAAACATCCAATGACGTCACTAAGAACTCGTCGCCGCGCAGCACCTTGACGTCCGCACTCTCGCAACGCGGACACAACAATGACCAACGCGACTCGATCGTTGACTGTTGGCCGCAGGACCGGCAGCTCACCTCGGCGGCGACGAACTCGAGTTCCAACTCGGCGTCGGGCAGGTCCTCGTAGTCGCGGAGCAGCGTCCAGCAAAACGACAGCGATTCGGGAACCACCTGACGAAGCGCGCCGATCCTGACGCGCACGACGTCGACGTGGCGACCGTCGGCGTACGGCTTGACCACGCCGGCGATCGCTTCGCACAGCGACAGCTCGTGCAAGGCGGATCACCGCCCCGGCGCACTGACGGCAGCGGAGCCCATAGGCACCGTTCTACACCTGGCAGCCCGCCGATGTATGAGAGCCGGCCAACGTCGCCGATCGGATATAGATCGCAGTGCCGTCCACCCTGGTCGACGGGCGATCAGCACTGTCGAGGTCGCGACCGGCCCCCGGGGCCGCGCAATAGCCGATTCCTGACCTAGACGTCGGGAGTGGGGCGGTCGTCAGATGTGGTTTGGGTCACACTCACCTGGGTACGCCAATTAGTGGCCATTCCCGCAACGTGCGGGTGGGTCGCTAGGAGCACTCATGGACAACAACAACGCGCCCGGCGAACAGCTTTCGGAGGAGCCACAGTCCGAACGGGGCGAAACCGGATCCCGCGACACCGGGTCCGACAAGCCGAGCGGTGGACCCACCGATCGACCGGAGGGCGCGGTCGACGACGAGGCCGTGCCGTCGCACAGCGGATCCGAAGAAGGCAAGTTCGGCGGGGCCGGAACGCGGCCGCCGGAGGACACCGGAGCGGCATTGCCGCCCTACGAAGGGCGTCAGACCAGCTCCAAACCGATCGGTCAGGAGGGCGCCGAAGGGGGTGTCAAACCGGTTGAGTCGTCCGGGCTCAAGGCGCCTGCGCCGGAAAGCACGCCGAGGGGTGCGACCGCATCGCCCGGCGACGAACAACCTGCCGAGGAGCAACCCGAGACGGACCGCGGTTATGACACCACTGGTCCGGCCCATACGCCGGGGACCGGCCGCGGCGAGAATAAGGGCTGAGCCGCGCCGCGCGCTCTTCGCGCCAGTTCCAGTCGCACCCGCGCAACCGAGCCGGCCAGTAGTGATCCCACCGCTGATCCGGGTCGTCGCGCCTGGTTCAGCTGCCCGCAGGGCAACCACGGCGTCGGTTGCGATGAGTGCCAGGGCAGCCGCAATTGCCGTGTCCATTGGCAGTTCCTGCTGAGCAACCAGGCATGGTTGGTGCACCTGCAATGCCCCGAGTGTGGTCATCTGTGGTCGGTAGACAGTCGGCGTCGCGGTCGATCGGCAAGCAGCGCCGCCTGACCTGAGGGTCAGTCGGACAATCCCAGCAGCGCGTTCTCGACGACCTCCGGCAACGCCGGGTGAATCCAGTACTGGCTGCGCGCCATCTGTTTCGCGGTCAGGCCGAAGGTCATCGCCTGGATCAACGGTTGAATGATCGACGAAGCCTGCGGTCCCATGATGTGCGCGCCGAGCAACCGGTCGGTCGCGGAGTCCGAGACGAGTTTCACGATGCCGGTGGTGTCTTCGATGGCCCAGCCGAAGGCGACGTCAGCGTATTCCTGAACCTTGCAGGATACGTCGAAACCTTTTGCCACGGCCTCGTTCTCGGTCAACCCGACGTAGGCGACCTGCGGATCGGTGAACACCGCTGCGGGAACGTAACGATGATCGGTGGCGGTCATCGCAACGGTGTCGTCCCAGTCGCAGAGCAGGTTGTGCTGCACGACGCGCGCTTCGTGGTTGGCGACGTGCTTGAGCTCATAGGGCGACGACACATCCCCAAGTGCGAAGACGTTACGGGCCGAGGTCCGTTGGTACTCGTCGACGACCACTCGCCGGTCGTCGAGTTCGATGCCGGCCTTTTCTGCGTCCAACTGGTCGCCGTTGGAGCGCCGGCCGGTGGCCACCAGCACGACATCGGCCTGCAGGTCCGAGCCGTCGTCGAGTTCGAGCACGATGCCGGCGCGGTTCTCGTGCGAACCGAGAATGTTGCGGTGGCTGCGCACTTCCCATTTGCTCGACGCGATCCGGGTGAACTTTCTAGACAGGGTGTCGTCCAGATGCCGCAGCAGTGAGCCACCGCGGATCACTATCGTGATCCGCACGCCGAGGGCGGAAAAGATGTGCGCGAATTCGCATGCCACGAAGCCGCCGCCCACGATCACCATATGTTTCGGCAGATCCGCCATTCGCATGACGTCGTCGCTGGTGAAGTAGCGCACCCCGCAGTCCAGGATGGCCGGTGGAATTACCGGGCGCGCGCCCGCGGCGATCACCACCTGTTCAGCCGTGAACTCCCGGCCGTCGTCGGTGCGCAGCAGATAGCGACCGTCGTCCTGCACCGCGGCGAAATTGGTGTGCCGGACGTAAACGTCGACATTGGGTTGGGCCCGTCGGTAGTCCTCGCCGCCGATCGAGATCGGGTCGATACGTCCGAACACCCGCGAGACGATGTCGTCCCACCGCACTTGGTCGATGTGCGCGTCGATGCCGTAACGCGATGCGCCGCGGATTGTTTCGGCGACTTCGGCGGCATAGACGAACATTTTGGTCGGTATGCATCCGACGTTGAGACAGGTCCCGCCGAAGGCTCCCTGCTCGCAGACCGCGACGCGCTTTTTCGCGTAACGGTCACCGAGAATGCTGTTGCCGGAACCGGTTCCGATGATCGCGAGGTCGTAACTTTCCATCCGGTAACCCTTCAGCCGTTGCGGGGTGCGCCGTCGAAGGCCGCGCCCAGAAAGTCGTTCAGCCAGGTATCCAGCTGCTGGTAGGCCACCATCCTGGGCGACGGCATCGACAAGAACACGTCGTGCTTGGCGTCGGTCACCGGGATGATGGTGCTGCGGTTGCCGATGCAACCGGCCCAGCGCGCTATGTGCTTCACGTCGAGAACCGCGTCACCGCACTGCAGTGCCACAGGATCCGCGGACTCCGTCACACTGTGATCCGAACGCAGGATCAAGTTGGGCACCCCGACATCGAGTCCGCGATGCAGCTGCACCTGGCCACGTCGCACCGCAGACAGCCAGCCGAATGTAATCGGGAAGCCGCCCAGCGGTTTCCACTTCAGGTCGTAGTCGAACTCACCGTGATGGTCACGGTGCAGGCTGGCGCCGTAGCCACCCCCACCTCCGTTCGAGGAGCGGGCGACCCGTTTGCCGCCGGCCCGGGCGATCGCACCGATCAGCGCCGACGTCGCTGTCCAGCGCAGCGCCATCGGGCCGGGCAGGTCCAGGAACGGGCTGTTGAGCACCAAACCTGCGATGCCCTTACGGGCGACCGCGTCACGTCGTCGCATCCGGTCGAGCCACAGCGAAACGATCAGTCCGCCGGCGGAGTGCCCGTACACCAGCAGTCGCGCTGAACCCGTTTCCGCACCGATGACATGCATTGCACGTTCGAGCTCGGTGTCGTAGCGCGCCAAGTCGGTGGTGAAATGCGGGGTCTGACCGGTGCGCGACGACCGCCCGCACTTGCGGAGGTCGAGCGCGTAGAAGGCGAACCCGCGTCCGGCGAAGTGATCGGCCAGCGCCGTATGGAAGAAGTAGTCGGTGTAGCCGTGCACGGCCAGAACGGCGTCGGCGCCCGGTGTGGCATCGCCGCGCCGCAGCAGCGTCGCATCGATCGCGCCCTCGCCGTCAGGGTCCTCGCCGAGCGGGATGGTGAGCTGCCAGTAGCCGGGCAGGACATCGGGCTGCCAGCCAGTCACGCAGGCAAGCTTACAAACCTCGCAGATCAGCGCCTCGGATCCGGTCGGGATAACCTGACGATCGGTAGAGCCGCACGATTGCAGAGGATAAACGACTCGGTGTCAGACCTGCAGGCAGGGACAACCTCCAAGGTCGACGCCGCGCTGGTCGGGACCGGGATCATGAGCGCGACGCTGAGCGCGTTGTTGCGACGGCTCGAGCCGGACTGGTCGATCACCGTTATCGAGCGACTGGACGGCGCCGCAGCCGAAAGCAGCGATCCGTGGAACAACGCCGGCACCGGACATGCCGGGCTGTGCGAGCTGTTCTATACGCCGCAACTG
The DNA here is from genome assembly GCA_963834615.1 of uncultured Actinomycetota bacterium. Lineage (GTDB taxonomy): Bacteria > Actinomycetota > Actinomycetes > Mycobacteriales > Mycobacteriaceae > Mycobacterium. The sequence continues at coordinate 314,741 of CAWICO010000008.1, read as the reverse complement.
CCAGACGGCTCGATCGACATCACCAAAGCGGTGCGCATCAACGAGCAATTCCAGGTCACCCGCCAATTCTGGGCCTACGCCGCCGAGAACGGCATGGTGTCCGATGTACGAGGCTTCCTGAACTCGGTGCCGCATGTCAGCTTCGTGCATGGCGCGCAACGCGTCGACTACTTGCGGCGCCGCCGCGACGCGCTGGCCCGCAACCCGCTGTTTGCCCGCAGCGAATGGATCGAGGACGCCGCCGAATTCGCCAGGCGGCTGCCGTACATGGCCGCCCAACGCAGTTTCGCCGATCCGATCGCGCTCAACTGGGCTGACGACGGCACCGATGTCGACTTCGGCGCGCTATCCCGGCAGCTGATCGGCTACGGTGTCCGCGCCGGCACGACGGCGTTGTTCGGTCACGAGGTGAGCAACCTGTCCCGTCAACGGGACGGCAGTTGGGCGCTGACAGTCCTCAACCGCCGCACGAACGAACACCGCAGACTCGCCGCCAGATTCGTGTTCGTCGGCGCGGGCGGCCAGGCATTGCCGCTGCTGCAGAAGTCCGGCATCACAGAAGCCAAGGGCTTTGGCGGCTTCCCGGTCGGCGGACGATTCCTGCGCTGTGGCAGTCCCGCGATCACCGCTGCGCACCGGGCCAAGGTGTATGGCCTCCCCGCCCCGGGCGCCCCGGGAATGACGGCGGCTCACTTGGACACCCGCATCGTCAACAACAAGTCATGGTTGTTGTTCGGCCCGTTCGCAGGATGGTCGCCCAGGTTTCTCAAACATGGCCGGTCCACCGATCTGCCGCGGTCGGTGACACCGGGCAACCTGACGACTCTGCTGGGAGCGGGTCTGAATGAGCTGGAACTCGTCCGCTATCTGATCGGCCAACTGCGGCTTTCGCAGCCGACGAGGGTCGCAAGCACTACGCGAATTCGCGCCCAGCGCACTCGATTCTGATTGGAAACTGACGACAGCCGGCCAGCGCGTGCAGGTGATACGACGGGATAAGCGCAAGGGTGGTGTGCTCGAATTCGACACCACCGTGCTCGCCGCGGCCGACGGCAGCATCGCCGGTCTGCTGGGCGCGTCACCGGGAGCCTCGACTGCGGTGACCGCGATGCTCGGTGTGTTGCAGCGTTGCTTTCCCGAGCGATACCAGGCCTGGCTGCCCACCCTCAAAGACATGGTGCCGTCGCTGGGCGCCGCCTTGTCCGACGAGCCGGCGCTGTTCGAAGAACTGCGTTCGTGGACCACCAAGGCGCTGCAGCTCGGCCCTGATTTCCCGTCTCCTCGGGCCGCCCTAGCGCCTGCATCGTTGGGCGGTGACCAATCATGAGTTTCGCGCTGCACCGATCCTGGGCCAAAGACCTCGACGTCCCAACGCTTTACGCGCTACTCAAGCTGCGGGTCGAGGTCTTCGTGGTGGAGCAGGCCTGCCCGTACCCCGAGCTCGACGGTCGTGACCTGCTCGCCGAAACCCGGCACTTCTGGCTGGAAGCCCCTGATGGCGAGGTGATCTGCACGCTGCGGCTGATGGAAGAGCACGCGGGTGGCCGCAAGGCGTTCCGGCTCGGGCGGCTGTGCACCAAACGCACTGCCCGCGGCGAGGGCCACACCAGCCGGCTGCTCCGTGCCGCATTGGCCGAAGTCGGCGACTATCCATGCCGGATCAACGCTCAGGTATATCTAGCAGACATGTACGCACAGCACGGGTTCGTCCGCGATGGTGACGACTTCGTCGACGACGGAGTTCCGCACGTACCGATGCTGCGACCGGGATTCCCACAGCCGTGACGCCAGCCGATAGCCGATGACCGCGCCGGACGACGCCTACCTGGTGGGTCTGCGGCTGACCGGGAAGAAAGTTGTGGTGGTCGGCGGCGGAAGCGTCGCGCAACGTCGGCTCCCACTGCTTGCGGCCAGCGGGGCGGACATTCACGTCATCGCCCGCAGTGCCACCCCCGCGGTCGAGGCCATGGACCGAATCACCTTGTCGATGCGTGACTACCGCGACGGCGATCTGGCGGGTGCGTGGTACGCGATCGCAGCGACCGACGACCCGCAGGTGAACTCGGCGGTGGTCGCTGAAGCCGAGCGGAACCGAATCTTCTGCGTCCGCGCCGACATCGCCGTGGAGGGCAGCGCAGTCACCCCGGCGTCGTTCGAATACGCGGGATTATCGGTGGGTGTGCTGGCCGGTGGCGAGCATCGTCGCTCGGCGGCGATCCGCTCGGCGATCCGCGAGGCACTGCAGCAGGGCGTCATCTCGGTGGAAAGCGGCGACGTGGTGCGCGGCGGCGTGGCGCTGGTCGGGGGAGGGCCAGGCGATCCCGAGCTGATCACCGTCCGGGGCCGTCGTCTGCTCGCGCAGGCAGATGTCGTCGTCGCCGACCGGCTGGCTCCGCCGGAACTACTCGCCGAGCTGCCGCCGACCATCGAGGTGATCGATGCGGCCAAGATCCCTTACGGACGGTCGATGGCTCAGGACGCGATCAATGCGGTGATGATCGAGCGGGCTCAGGCCGGTCAATTCGTGGTGCGGCTCAAAGGCGGCGACCCGTTTGTGTTCGCCCGCGGCTATGAAGAGGTGCTGGCCTGCGTCGACGCCGGCGTCCCCGTGACGGTCGTGCCTGGTGTGACAAGTGCCATAGCGGTGCCGGCGTCGGCAGGCGTTCCCGTCACGCACCGTTCGATCAACCACGAATTCGTGGTGGTCAGCGGCCACGTCGCGCCGGACCATCCCGAATCGTTAGTGAATTGGGATGCTTTAGCAGCAATGACCGGAACCATTGTTTTGCTGATGGCCGTGGAACGTATTGAACTGTTCGCCGAAGTCCTGCTGAAAGGCGGCCGACCTGCGAATACGCCTGTCTAGTCGTCCAGCAGGGGACGACAGCGGCTCAACACAGTTTGCGGGCCACGCTGGGGGACGCACCGGAAAAGATCCGATCGGAGGGCATTCGACCTCCTGCGATCATTGTGATCGGCTCCGTGGCGGCTTTCGGGATTTAAAAGATCCCTAAGATTACTGTAGGGTAAGTTCTTATGACGGCTCTCAACGATGCAGAGCGGGCTGTCCAAAGTTGGACAACTGAACCCTCGAAGCGAGAAGTTCACATGCCCCCAGTGCACCCAGAAAAGACCGCCGCAGCTACGACTGACCAAGGCGCCGCCCTGGCTGCCGACGCGGCGGTTCTTCTCCGCGATCATCGCCATCGCCGGTATGCAGTTGATGGCGACCATGGACGGCACCATCGCCATCGTCGCGCTTCCCAAGATCCAGAATGAGCTGGCCCTTTCCGACGCCGGCCGCAGCTGGGTGATCACCGCCTACGTATTGACTTTCGGTGGTCTGATGCTGCTCGGTGGCCGACTCGGCGACACCATCGGCCGTAAGCGCACCTTTATCGTCGGCGTCACGCTGTTCACCATCGCGTCGGCGTTGTGCGGCGTTGCCTGGGACGACGTCACCCTGGTGATCGCCCGGCTGCTGCAGGGTGTTGGCGCCGCGATCGCCGCGCCAACCGGCTTGGCCCTGGTGGCCACCACATTCGCCAAGGGACCGGCGCGTAACGCGGCCACCGCGGTGTTCGGCGCCATGACCGGCATCGGCTCCGTGATGGGTCTGGTCGTCGGTGGGGCGCTCACCGAGGTGTCCTGGCGGCTGGCTTTCCTGGTGAACGTGCCGATCGGGCTGATGATGATCTACCTGGCCCGCAAGACGCTGCGCGAGACGAGCCGTGAGCGGATGAAGCTGGATGCGGCTGGTGCCGTGCTGGCCACATTGGGTTGCACCGCTGCGGTCTTCGCCTTCTCGATGGGGCCGGAAGCGGGCTGGGTGTCGTTCACCACGATCGGCTCCGCTGTGGTCGGGGTCGTCGCCTTCATCGCGTTCGCCATCGTGGAACGCACGGCCGAGAACCCCGTCGTGCCGTTCAGGTTGTTCTTCGATCGCAACCGTCTGGCCACCTTCGTCGCGATCTTCATGGCCGGTGGGGTGTTGTTCACGGTCACGGTGCTGGTCGCCCTTTATGTGCAGGACATCATGGGGTACAGCGCCCTGCGTGCCGGCCTCGGCTTCATCCCCTTTGCCATCGCGATGGGCATCGGCCTGGGTGGGTCGTCGCAATTGGTGTCGCGCTTCCAGCCACGGGTCGTGATCATCGCCGGCGGCGCGCTGGTGGTGGGCGCAATGGTCTACGGATCGACCTTCAACGGCGCCATGCCTTACTTCCCGAACTTGATCGTTCCCGTCGTCATCGCCGGTATCGGCATCGGCATGATCGTCGTCCCGGTGGCACTGTCGGCGATCGCGGGCGTCGGCTTCGACCAAATCGGGCCGACGTCGGCGATCGCGTTGATGCTGCAGAACCTCGGTGGACCGGTGGTGCTCGCGATCATCCAGGCCGTCATCACGTCGCGAACGCTGTACTTGGGCGGCACCAACGGCCCGGTGAAGTTCATGAACAAGGTTCAGTTGCACGCCCTTGACCGGGGCTACACCTACGGGTTGTTGTGGGTGGCCGGCGTGGCCGTCATCGTCGGTGGGGTATCGCTGCTGATCGGCTACAGCGCCGAGCAGGTTGCCCACGCTCAGGAAGTCAAAGACGCCATCGACGCCGGCGAGCTCTAGCTCCCCGCGTCGCCACACCGAAGCCACGGCTGCAAGCCGCGCTGTGCCGGACTGCCCGGCTTCCTCAGCGGCCCGAACGGCCCCGCATCGTCGCCGGAGGCAACATCGCCGCTAGGTACGATGGCGTCGACCCGCTTCGCCCGGCTGTGAGCCGCGCTCGCGATCGGCGCTAGGCTGGCGCGCTGTGATTACCCGGATGTCCGAGCTGTTCCTGCGCACACTGCGCGACGCCCCCGCTGATGCCGAAGTCGCCAGCCACAAACTGTTGATACGTGCGGGATACGTCCGACCGATCGCACCCGGCCTCTACACCTGGCTGCCGCTCGGGCTCCGAGTGCTACGCAACATCGAGCGCGTCGTTCGCGAAGAGATGAACGCCATCGGCGGCCAGGAGATCTTGTTCCCGGCGCTGCTGCCGCGCGCGCCCTACGAAACCAGCAATCGGTGGACTGAGTACGGCGACGGCGTGTTTCGGCTCAAGGACCGCCGCGGCAACGACTACATGCTTGGCCCGACCCACGAGGAGTTCTTCACCTTGACGGTCAAGGGCGAGTACAGCTCCTACAAAGACTTTCCGCTGAGGCTCTACCAAATCCAGACCAAATACCGCGACGAGGCGCGCCCGCGCGCCGGCATCCTGCGCGGCCGCGAGTTCGTGATGAAGGACTCCTACTCCTTCGACCTCGACGACGTCGGGACTCAAGAACGCCTACCACGCATCACCGCGAGGCCTACCAACGCATCTTCGAGCGACTGAAGGTCGACTACGTCATCGTCTCCGCGGTATCCGGCGCCATGGGCGGCTCGGCGTCCGAAGAGTTCCTGGCCGAAAGTCCAATCGGCGAGGACACCTTCGTTCGGTGCGTCGAATCCGGCTACGCGGCCAACGTCGAAGCCGTCGTCACCGCGCGCCCGGAAAGCAGGCCGGTCGACGGGCTGCCCGAGGCGATAGTCCATGACACCGGCAACACCCCGACGATCGCGACACTGGTCGAATGGGCCAACCGCGCTGATCTGGGCCGAGCTGTCATCGGCTGCCGACACCCTGAAGAACGTCCTGCTGAAGGTGCGCGAACCGGGCGGCGACTGGGAGCTGCTGGGCATCGGTGTGCCCGGCGACCGCGAGGTCGACGACAAGCGGCTGGGCGCGGCGCTCGACCCGGCCGAGTACGCCCTGCTCGACGACGCCGACTTCGCCAAGCACCCCTTCCTGGTGAAGGGATATATCGGCCCGAAAGTGTTGCTGGACAACGGCGTTCGATACCTTGTCGACCCGCGGGTCGTGGACGGCACCAGCTGGATCACCGGTGCCGATCAGCTCGGCAAGCATGTCGTCGGCTTGGTGGCCGGCCGCGACTTCACCGCCGACGGTGTCGTCGAGGCCGCCGAAGTGCGCGACGGGGATCCGTCTCCCGACGGCGCCGGGCCGCTGGTCTCCGCGCGTGGGATCGAGATCGGCCACATCTTCCAGTTAGGCCGCAAATACACCGACGCCTTCACCGCCGACGTGCTCGGCGAGGACGGCAAACCGGTACGGCTCACCATGGGCTCCTACGGCGTCGGGGTGTCGCGCTTGGTGGCGGTGATCGCCGAGCAGCAACACGACGAACTGGGGCTGCGCTGGCCGTCCGAGGTGTCGCCGTTCGACGTCCATCTGGTGATCGCCAACAAGGACGCCGAAGCGCGCGCCGGGGCTACCGTGTTGGCCGGCGATCTGGATCGACTCGGTATCGAGGTCCTGCTCGACGACCGTCAGGCGTCGCCCGGGGTGAAGTTCAAAGACGCCGAGTTGCTCGGTGTGCCGTGGATCGTGGTGGTGGGCCGCGGTTGGGCCGAAGGAACGGTCGAGTTGCGCGATCGGTTCAGCGGCGAAAAGCGTGAGCTTCTCGCGGGCGCCGGGCTGGCCACCGCCATCACAGCCGCCGTCACGAGCTGACCGTCAGTCGGCGCCCGGAAAGGCCGTGGTGATCGGCCAGGTGCCCAGCGTCTGCTTCCAGCGGGCGGACAGCACCGCGCTCTGGGTCAGCGCCGTCACCCCGAATTTCCGGTCGTCAGCGCTGTGAGCTTGTTCGAGGACCGCGCGCCAGGCCACCTCGGTGTCCTTCTCCATCCGCACGGCCAGTTGCACCGCATCGGTCGGGCTGTCGACGGCATCGGTAGCTGATAACCCGCGGCAGCCACCGGAGCGGTGACCGAGCGGCCGGACAGCAGCGCGATGACCTGATCGCGCCGCTGCCGGTGCTCGTTCAGCGCGAACGACACCAAAGTGTTCAGCTCCGGCGCGCAGTGCGCGGAGACGATGCCGTAGCCGTAGATGACGGCGTGCTCGTTGCTCAGCGCGGCGACAGAGCGGTTGCCGGCGGCATTGTTCGCCGGTGACGGCTCAGCGGAGGTCATGACGCCGTCGCACTCGACGCGAGCGCGACGCTGTACGACGCGGTGCAGGCCGCCGCGATGGAGCCGAGCAGGCCGGCGCGATACCCCGACGACGTCGACGCCAGCTCGCCGGCGCTGTCCGCGGACGCCTTCAGCGATCGGACCACGTCGGCCAGCGGCGGCGGGGGAGCCGCGGCGGCAGTCGTGGTCGGGGTCGTGGTCTGTGCGGAGGTCGACGTCGGGTTGACGGCCAGACGAGCGATCTCGGTCGTCAGGGCCTGCGCATGCCGGGTGCGCTCGGCGGCGACTTCGGTGAGTGCCGCGCCGATCTGCTGCGGCGCGTCCACGGCAGCCGCCTTGGCCAGTTCGCTGTCGTGCCGAGCCAGCGACAGCTGCGTTTCGAGTTCGTCGATGGCCGGCGGCGCGGGCGGCGAGCTACACGCCGGCGCGGCGATCCCGAACACGGCCAGAGCGACGCCACCCGCCAACACACGTCGCCTGCTGAGGGTCGTCTCGAAACCAGGCTCTGTGCGCAGCACGGCAACATCCTGCCATTGCCCCGGCAGCGCGCTGGGATGGCAGCTGCGTCGCTATCACTTCTGTTCGCCGTTTCTGGCGTATCGTGGAGGGCTGGCTCGTCGGAGATGTCGGAGGTCGGCACCGCAGGACCGACTGGCCGGACAACTCAAGATGAGGAGCTCGCCGTGGCCACGGGGCTACCGTCACAGAAGCAGGTGATCGAGCTGCTCGATAACGAGTTCGCGCGCGCCGGCTATGAAATCGAGGACGTCCTCATCGACGCGGCGTCGCGCCGCCGCGCATCACGGTGATTGCCGACGGCGACACCGCATCGATCTCGACACCGTCGCCGACGCTTTCCCGCTCGGCGTCAACCTGCTCGACGCGGCGCGACGACATCGACGGTGCGCTACGTCCTTGAGGTCAGCTCGCCCGGCGTCGACCGGCCGCTGACCAGCGAGAAGCACTTCCGCCGCGCCCGGGGTCGCAAGGTGGACATTGGCGCTGACGGACGGGTCGCCGCTCACCGCCCGGGTCGGCGGGATTCGCGACGGCAGGCTTCGACTGGTCGTGCGCGACAAGCAGTCCCGGCTGGACTGTGCGCGCGGTATCGCTCGACGACATCGTCAAAGCCGTTGTCCAGGTTGAATTTTCGATCCTCCCCAACCCGCGTGGAACTGCGACCGCGATCTAGCGGGGCGGAGGCACTACATGAACATCGACATGGCCGCGCTGCATGCGATCGTAGCCGACCGGGGCATCTCGGTCGACGACCTGCTCGAGAACATCAAGTCCGCTCTGCTCACCGCGTACCGCCACACCCACGGCCATCAGCCCGACGCGCACATCGACATCGACCGGAAATCAGGCGCGGTCCGGGTCATGGCCCGCGAACTCGACGAGGACGGCAACGTCATCAGCGAATGGGACGACACCCCAGAAGGTTTCGGCCGCATCGCCGCCACCACCGCGCGGCAGGTCATGTTGCAGCGGTTGCGCGATGCCGAGAACGAACGCACGTACGGCGAGTTCTCCACGCACGAGGGCGACATCGTCGGCGGTGTCATCCAGCGCGACAGCCGGGCGAACGCCCGCGGCCTGATCATCGTCCGGATGGGCAGCGAGACCAAGGGATCGGAGGGCGTGATCCCGGCCGCCGAACAGGTGCCCGGCGAGCGCATACGAGCACGGCGACCGGCTGCGCTGCTACGTCGTGGGCGTCAGCCGCGGCGCCCGCGAACCGCTGATCACGCTGTCGCGCACCCACCCGAACCTGGTGCGCAAGCTGTTCTCGCTCGAGGTGCCCGAGATCGCCGACGGGTCGGTGGAGATCGTCGCGGTCGCACGCGAGGCCGGCCACCGCTCCAAGATCGCGGTGCGCATCACGGGTGCCCGGGCTGAACGCGAAAGGTGCCTGCATCGGCCCGATGGGCCAGCGGGTGCGCAACGTGATGAGCGAGCTGTCCGGCGAGAAGATCGACATCATCGACTTCGACGACGACCCGGCACGCTTCGTCGCCAACGCGCTGTCGCCGGCGAAGGTGGTGTCGGTGTCCGTCATCGACGAGAGCGCCCGGGCCGCGCGGGTGGTCGTGCCCGACTTCCAGCTGTCGCTGGCCATCGGCAAGGAGGGGCAAAACGCCCGGCTGGCGGCCCGGCTGACCGGTTGGCGGATCGACATCCGCGGAGATTCGCCCGATGCGAAGGCCGACGAGCCGGCGCACGATGCCCGGAACGGGTGGCGCACGAAGACTAGCCCGACGACGATGGGCGACGCTGCGCGACTAACCGTCGGGTGGTTCCGAGCACCGTCGGGTGCAGGTAGACTAGCCGTGATCCAGCGCGAGACTTCGGCCTCGGCGCATCGACGTACGAGGACCGGTGCGGACTTGCATCGGATGCCGGAAGCGAGAGCTGGCCGTCGAACTGCTTCGCGTGGTTGCCGTGTCGACCGGGAACGGCAAATTCGCCGTCACCGTTGATCCAGCAGGTAATCTGCCGGGGCGGGGTGCCTGGCTGCATCCCATTCCACAGTGTGTCAGCGCAGCAATCCGCCGGCGAGCTTTCGGCCGAGCGTTGCGCATCACCGGTTCGCCGGATACCATCAGCGGTGATCGAGCGCGTCGAGCACTTCGATGCGCCCGGACATCCAGCCAACAGAACAGGCAGCGAAGAACATGAGCACACCGTGAAGTCCCGATGACCATGTGTCATAGCTAAACCCGAGGCGCGGCCTTACCCATCGCTGTCGCCTCTCAGAGAGGAGATGTAGTGGCAGGCAAGGCCCGCGTGCACGAGTTGGCCAAGGAACTCGGTGTCACCAGTAAGGAAGTTCTCGCCCGGCTGAGCGAGCAGGGCGAATTTGTGAAATCGGCATCGTCGACGGTAGAAGCGCCGGTCGCGCGTCGGCTGCGGGAATCGTTCGGCGGCGGCAAGCCCGCGCCGGAGAAGACCTCCGGCAACGGCGCAACGGCCGCTAAGCCGCCGCGAAGACGAGCGGCCCCGGCGGCCAAGCCGGCCGCTCCCAACCCGCGGCGCCCCGGCACCTGAACCGCCGCGCTCCGCCGCGCACCGCGCTCCCGCTCCGGCCGCAGCTCCAGCTCCCGAGCCGCCGCAGGCCGATGCGACGCCCCGGCGCGGTCCCGTCCGGCCGACCCCCGGTCCGCGCCCGGCGGCCCCGAAGCCGGCCCGCGCACGCCGCGCGTCGGCAACAACCCGTTCTCCACGGCGCAGCCGTCGAGCGGCCCATTCCTCGTCCGCAGGCGCCGCGCCCAGGTGCGCCCGCCCCGCGTCCCGGCGCCCCGCGCCCCGGCGGCGCATCGCCGGGCAACATGCCGCCGCGTCCCGGCGGCGCAGGACGCCGCCGCGTCCCGGTGGTCCGCGACCCGGTCCCGGTGGCCGCGGTCGTCCGGCGCCCCGGCAGGCGGTCGTCCCGGTGGCGGCGGCGGCGGTGGCGGTAACTACCGCGGCGGCGGTGCCGGTGGCGGCGGTGGTGCCCCACCCGGTGGTGGCGGTGGTGGCTTCCGCGGTCGTCCCGGCGGCGGTGGCGGCGGTGCCGTCCCGGCCAGCGCGGTGGTGCGGCCGGTGCGTTCGGTCGTCCCGGCGGCGCGCCGCGGCGAGGCCGCAAGTCGAAGCGGGCGAAACGCGCGGAATACGAGAACATGCAGGCGCCGGTCGTCGGCGGCGTGCGGTTGCCGCACGGCAACGGCGAGACCATCCGGCTGGCCCGCGGCGCGTCGCTGTCGGACTTCGCCGAGAAGATCGACGCCAACCCGGCCTCGCTGGTCCAGGCGCTGTTCAACCTCGGCGAGATGGTCACCGCGACCCAGTCGGTCAACGACGAGACGCTCGAGCTGCTCGGCGGCGAGATGAACTACGTCGTGCAGGTCGTCGTCCCGGAGGACGAGGACCGCGAGCTGCTGGAGTCCTTCGACCTGACCTACGGCGAGGACGAAGGCGGCGAGGACGACCTGCAGACCCGTCCGCCGGTGGTGACCGTCATGGGTCACGTCGACCACGGCAAGACCCGACTGCTGGACACCATCCGTAACGCCAGCGTCCGCGAGGGCGAGGCCGGCGGCATCACCCAGCACATCGGCGCCTACCAGGTAGGAGTCGACTTCGAGGGCAACGAGCGGCTGATCACCTTCATCGACACCCCGGGTCACGAGGCGTTCACCGCCATGCGTGCCCGTGGTGCGAAGGCCACCGACATCGCGATCCTGGTGGTGGCCGCCGATGACGGCGTCATGCCGCAGACGGTGGAGGCGATCAACCACGCGCAGGCGGCCGATGTGCCGATCGTGGTGGCGGTCAACAAGATCGACAAGGAAGGCGCCGACCCGCAGCAAGATCCGCGCGCAGCTCACCGAATACGGCCTGGTCGCCGAGGATTTCGGCGGCGACACCATGTTCGTCGACATCTCCGCGAAGGCCGGCACCAACATCGAGGCGCTGCTGGAAGCGGTCCTGCTGACCGCCGACGCCGCGCTGGACCTGCGGGCCAACCCCGACATGGAAGCCCAGGGTGTCGCGATCGAAGCGCACCTGGACCGCGGTCGCGGCCCGGTGGCCACGGTGCTCATCCAGCGCGGCACGCTGCGGGTCGGCGACTCGATCGTCGCGGGCGACGCCTACGGCCGTGTCCGTCGCATGGTCGACGAGCACGGCGAGGACGTCCACGAGGCGCTCCCGTCGCGGCCGGTCCAGGTCATCGGCTTCACGTCGGTGCCCGGCGCGGGTGACAACCTGCTCGTCGTCGACGAGGACCGGATCGCCCGCCAGATCGCCGACCGCCGCAGCGCGCGCAAGCGCAACGCGCTGGCCGCACGCACCCGCAAGCGGATCAGCCTGGACGATCTGGATGCCGCGCTGAAGGAGACCAGTCAGCTGAACCTGATCCTCAAGGGCGACAACTCCGGTACCGTCGAGGCGCTGGAGGAGGCGCTGCTGGGCATCGAGATCGACGACGAGGTGGAGTTGCGGGTCATCGACCGCGGCGTCGGTGGCGTCACCGAGACCAACGTCAACCTGGCGTCGGCGTCGGACGCGATCATCATCGGGTTCAACGTGCGGGCCGAGGGCAAGGCCACCGAGCTGGCCAACCGCGAGGGCGTGGACATCCGGTACTACTCGGTGATCTACCAGGCCATCGACGAGATCCAGAGCGCGCTCAAGGGCATGCTCAAGCCGATCTACGAGGAAAGCCAACTCGGGCGTGCCGAGATCCGGGCGCTGTTCCGCTCGTCGAAGGTCGGGATCATCGCCGGCTGCCTGGTCACCTCGGGCATCATGCGCCGCAACGCCAAGGCGCGGCTGCTGCGGGACAACATCGTGGTGGCCGAGAACCTCACGGTGTCCTCGTTGCGACGGGAGAAGGACGATGTCACCGAGGTCCGCGACGGTTACGAATGCGGTCTGACGTTGACGTACTACGACATCAAAGAAGGCGACGTCATCGAGACCTACGAGTTGGTTGAGAAGGAACGTTCCTGAACATGAGCTGCGACACGCAGAACCCGCGGCATGGCTGACCCGGCGCGGGCGCGCCGGCTGGCCAAGCGGATCTCCGAGATCGTCGCGTCGGCGATCGAGTACGAGATCAAGGACCCGGGGCTGGCGGGCGTCACCATCGTCGACTCCAAGGTGACCGGGGACCTGCACGACGCGACGCTTTACTACACCGTGCTGGGCGCGACGTTGGACGACGAGCCCGATCACGAGGGGGCCGCCGCGGCGTTGGAGCGCGCAAAAGGCGTGCTGCGCAGCAAAGTTGGGGCCGGCACCGGTGTGCGCTTCACGCCCACACTGACGTTCATCCGCGACACGGTGACGGATTCCGTGCACCGGATGGAGGAATTGCTGGCACGTGCGCGTGCCGCCGACGCCGATGTGGCTCGAGTTCGCGAGGGAGCCATACCGGCCGGCGACCCCGATCCATACCGCACATCCCCCGACGATGACGAGCAAGCCGGGCAATCGAATCCGCCTGACGACGATGCGGGCCGTGTAGCGGCCCGGGGAGGAGCCGGGCAATCGAAGGATCACATCCAGGGGCACCAACCACTAATGGGGAGGGCGCCGATGACGACGATCAACTCGAAGACTGAATCAGCCGCGACGCGTGTCGACGCGGTCGGTGCCGCCAAGGCATTGGACGCCGCTGCGACGGTCGGGGTGGTCTGCCATGTGCATCCCGACGCCGACACGATCGGTGCCGGTTTGGCGCTGGCTTTGGTGCTGGACAGCTGCGGCAAGAACGTCGAGGTCAGTTTCGCGGCGCCGGCGGCGCTACCGGAGTCGCTGCGGTCGCTGCCAGGGGGTCGGCTTCTGGTCGATCCGAACGAAATGCGCCGCGACCCCGATCTGGTTGTGACCGTGGATATCCCGAGCATCAACCGGCTCGGCGCCCTGCGCGACATGGCCAGCGGCGGCCAAGAAGTGCTGGTTATCGACCATCACGCCTCGAATCAGTTGTTCGGCACCGCGAATTTCGTTGAGCCGTCCGCGGACTCGACGACGATGATGGTTGCCGAACTGCTCGACGCGTGGGACAAGCCGATCGATGCGGACGTCGCGTACTGCCTGTACGCGGGCCTGACCACCGATACCGGTTCGTTCCGGTGGGCCAGTGCGCAGGCCTACCGGTTGGCGGCGCGTCTGGTCGAGATCGGCATCGACAATGCGGCGATCACCCGGTCGTTGATGGACACCCATCCGTTCGCGTGGCTGGCGATGTTGTCCCGGGTGTTGGGCTCGGCGCAGTTGCTGCCCGGCGCCGCCAGTGGTCGTGGTCTGGTGTATGCCGTTGTGCGAAACGAGGAATGGGTCAACGCCCGCCCTGAAGAAGTCGAGAGCATCGTCGACATCGTTCGCACCACCCAGCAGGCCGAGGTGGCAGCGGTGTTCAAGGAGATCGAGCCGCAGCAGTGGTCGGTTTCCATGCGGGCGAAAGCCTCGGTAGATCTCGCCGCTGTCGCGTCGACATTCGGTGGCGGCGGCCATAAGTTAGCCGCCGGCTACTCGACCACCGGGTCGGCCGACGAGGTCGTCGCGGCCCTGGGCGCCGCTCTGGGGTGAATGAGCCCGGGCTGTGATCGGGATTTCTTGGTGGTTCCTGGTTGCCCAATTACCCTTCACAGGAGTCGTTTTCGCCCTGGATTGGGGTGCTGCTCGGCGCAGGGGACGCGGCGTTCATGCGGACCGCGACGGTCGTCAACGCGCTGGCACGCTTTCTGCCGTTGGTCTGGTTGTCGCTGGTGTGCGACTGGGGCTGGCCGGCTTCTGGTCGGGGCAGCGCGTTCATCGTGCTGGACTGATCTTCGTCGGGTGGCGGACAATCTCGGATCGTTGGATAGTGACTGGCGCATAGCCTTAAGCCGCAATTGGGCTCGATGCGGTCACAATAAGAAGTCAACGCCAACGATCGCTTGAAAGGCTGACTGCGCGATGCGGAATGCAGGTCTCGACTTCGAGGTGCTGGGGCCGCTGCAGATGCTCGCCGACGGTCGCCCGGTGCCGCTGGGTGCGCCGAAACAGCGCGCAGTGTTGGCCATGCTGGTGCTCAACCGCAATCGGCCGGTGTCGGTCGATGCCTTGATCGACGCGGTGTGGGAACAGGAACCCGTGCCGGCGGCACGAACGAGCATCCACTCCTACGTGTCCCGGCTGCGCGGACTGATCGGATCCGCGGGCATGGACGCCAACCAGGTTCTGGTCAGCGCAGCACCCGGGTATCAACTCAGCGTCGACGATCTCCATTGCGATCTGGGGCGTTTCATCGCCGAGAAGAACGCGGGCGTGCACGCCGCCGCCGCCGGGCGCTTCGAAGAAGCCAGCCAGCACCTGGCAACGGCGCTGGCCGAGTGGCGCGGGCCGGTGCTCGACGACCTTCACGAATTTGCCTTCGTCAGCACATTCGCCACCGCGTTGGGCGAGGTCCGGGTGGTGGCCCACACCGCGTTCGCCGAAGCCGAGATCGCGTGTGGGCGTGCCGACGCCTTGATCCCCCGCCTGGAGATGCTGAGCGCCCAGCATCCGTTCCGGGAACGCCTGTGGGCGCAACTGATCACTGCCTACTACGTCGCCGAGCGGCAATCCGACGCCCTCGACGCCTTCCGCCGGCTGAAGACCAACCTGGCCGAAAATCTCGGCATCGACCCGGGCCCTACCGTCAGCGCACTATATGAGCGGATCCTGCGGCAGGAGCCGCTAGACGCTGTGCGCACCACCCAGACCACCGCCCGGCACAGCGTCGCCGATCTCAGCCCGGCGACCGGAACCCTGGTTAACCGAACGCCCATCGCCGAGTTGCGGGGGAGGGACGGTCAGCGTTTTCGACTGGACGCGTCGACCAGGATCGGCCGCCTGCCCGACAACGACATCGTTGTCGACGACGAGAATGTCAGTCGATATCACGCTGTGGTCATCGACACCGGCGGTGGTTTCGTAGTCAGCGATCTGCGGTCGACCAACGGTGTTCTGCTGCACGGCCGCCGAATCCGCGGGAGTGCCGCACTCGCGGACGGCGACAACATAGGCATCGGCGGTCACGAATTCACCTTCAAAGTCGTTACTCCTTGAGCCTACATCTGCCCGCTGAGCTGCGACGCAAGGATTTCGCAAGAATCCGTCCAGAACGCGCCAAGGCACCGGTTGCACACTTGCGATGTCGGAAAAACAGAACCGACCCCAGAGACGGATTAACTTCCAGACCTGGGCCAACTGCCGGGTAAGGAATCACCACCATGAGCACAAAAGTTTCCAAGGTGCGTGTCGGAGCTGCCACCATGCTGGCAGCCGTCGGACTGTCCCTCGTCGCGCCGGCCGTCGCCGCTGCCGACCCGTGGGTTCCGGGTTCGGGTCCATTGCACCCGATCCGTCACTATGCCGCCGATCTGACGCACCCCATCTGGGCTGCACGCCACCCGGTGCGCGCTCTGATCCCCTAATCCGTCAATCGGACAATCTGCCCCGTTTCCCTCGCGGAAACGGGGCAGATTGCGTCTGGTGGCTTTATCGCACCTGAGCCCGTCCGCGCTGCAGCACGGCCTCCCGGTTTGCGGCGATGTCGTCACCGCTGGTCCGAAATGCCCGTGCCGCAGTCGCTTCCAGCCACAGCCCTTGGTCGGTGTGCGTGGCGTCGATGCGGTGATACGAGCTCAGCAGTGCCCGCACCGCGTCCTGGTTGTTGCCGACGATCGCCGATGCAACCGCGCGGGCGGCGGGCAGCAACTGGTCGTGCGGTACCACTTCGGTGACCAGACCCGCCCGCAGCGCGTCGGCGGCAGACAGGTAGTCACCGGTCAGGCTCATCCGGCGGGCCAGCCGATGCCGACTTTCTGCGGCAGCCGGACACTTAGCCCCCAAGTCGGTAGCAGACCCACTCGCGCATGAGTGTCGGCGAACCGCGCCTGCTCCGAGGCGATCAAGATGTCGCAGTACAGCGTGAGTTCCAGGCCGCCGGTCACCGCGGCGCCGTTGATGGCGCCGATCACCGGCTTGCTCATCGCCGGCCACCGGGGCGAGATGTCGGGCAACGCGGACTGCCCGCCCAACTCTTTGAGGTCGAGGCCTGCGCAGAACACCGGATCGCTGCCGGTCAAGATGACGACGTCGACGCCGTCATCGGCCTCAGCGTCGGCCAGGGCCCCGAAGAATTGATCGCGCAGCCCTGAAGACAGCGCGTTGCGCGCTGTCGGTCGATTCAGGGTGAGGGTCCTTACCCGCTCGTCGGTGTCGATCAGCAAGATGTCGTCAGTCATAGGCGCTGCTCCTCTTCATCGCTCCACTCTGCATCGTCGCAGCGCGTGTCATAGCCGCAACCGTAGTCAGCGCTGCCACAGTCGCCTCGACCGCCTTATCGTTGAGGGATGTGCCGAAACATCACCGAGTTGCGTGGGCTCGAACCAGCGGCGACTGCCGAGGAGATCACGGCAGCAGCCCGGCAATACGTCCGCAAAGTCAGCGGCTTGACCCGCCCGTCGTTCGCCAACGCCGAGGCCTTCGAGCAGGCGGTGGCCGAGGTCGCTGCGACGACGACACGGCTGCTGAACGACCTGCCGCCGCGCCGTCAGCCCCCGAAAACCTCACCGCCGCTACGCCGGCTGACTTCGTTTCAGCCGGCTCCTTGAGCCTGACCGTCACGACGCCGGCGCTCAAGGAGTGGAGCGCGGTGGTGCATGCGCTGCTGGGCGGCCGTCAGCAGATCTTGCTGCGCAAAGGTGGGATCGGCGAGAAGCGCTTTGACGTCATGGCCAGAGAATTCATGCTGTTTCCGACGGTCGCACACAGTCATGTCGAGCGGGTGCGTCCCGAGTTCCAAGACCTGCTCGCCGCGGCGGCCGCCGACAGTGCCGATGATCGGCTGGTCGTACGGGCAGCGGCGAAAGTCATTGCGGCGCTGCCGGTCAATCGGCCCGACAACATCGAGGCGATCGAGGATCTGCACATCTGGACGGCCGAGTCGGTGCGCCGGGACCGGCTCGACTTCCGGCCGAAGCATCGGTTGGCCGTGCTGGTTGTGCAGGCCATCCCGCTGGTCGAACCGGTGTCGGTGCCGCGCCTACCCGAATACGCGGGCTGCAAAAGCTGGGTGCAGTTGCCGCTCGCCGCATCGTTGGGTGAGCCGGTTTACGACGAGGCGTCCCTGCTCGACATCGTCGACCGTGTTCGCTATGCGGTTGAATAGCGTTGAATGGCAACCGGTTTCACATGCCGACCGGAAGCACGATCCGAGACGGGCCGAAGTGCACCTGGTGGACGGACGGCGTCAGCTGGCTGCCGGTCACGGTGGGCTCGCCGGTGCCGAGGTTACGGGCAAAGCGGGGATGGCTGCCGCCGGCGATCAGCACGCGGATACGTGTTCCGGCGCGGAACCGGTGCGCTATCGCGTCGAGCTCCAGTGTGAGGGCGCCGTCGCGGGCACTGCCGTCCAGCCGGCGGTAAGCGTCGCTGACGTTGCGCGAGCGGCCCTTGGCGTCGACGTCGCTGATCCGGACGAACACGTCGACGTACGGATTGTCCGAGCTGTGCGCCAACTCGGCGACCGGGTTGCCGAACACGCATAAGTCTTCGGTGAGCACCTCGCTGGTGAAGCTGAGCACGTCGCGGCGAACGGTCAGCGCGCTGTCGTCGCGGTAGCCGCCGTCAGGGGACAGCAGCCGGCCCCCGATCGTGGGTGTCGGCTCGGCCGGGTCGTAGCGAAAGCTCGCCGACGATCCAGCCGCCGGGGATGTCTCGGCCAGGCCGCCGCCGGGTTGCAGATACAGCGCGCGCTCGGCCGTTGCAGGCGGCCAATCGGGCAGTTCCCGCCAGCCCTCGCCCCGCACGAACACGCGGACCCGGCTCGAGCGCGGCTCGGCCGGGCGATCGCCGACATGGGTGTCCAGCCAGTCCCCGGTCTCCCTGGCGATGGTGGACAGGCCGGCCAACAGCAGCTGGGTGTGTGTCCACGGACCCATCGTCAGCGCCACCTCGACGCCGCGATCACGAAGTTGCCGATACTGCTGCAGCGTCTGAGGCAGAAACAGGTCTTGCCAACCGCTGAGCAGTAGCACCGGCACCTCGACGCGGTCGAGCGCGTCGGGGACTCGCAGCGACCCCCAGAACGGGTCCTCAGCCTCCGGTGGTTTCAGCCACTTCTCCCACCACGTCGCGGCTTCGCCCAGTAGTGCCCGGCCCGCCGCCCCCAACGGCACCTCGGCGGCGGTGCGGATGACGCTTTTCTGCGCCCGCAGCTGGCGGACGCCTGCTCGAATCCGTCCGGGATCTTCCTGATGGGCGACCAGGTTGCTCCAGCCCAGGAAGTCGTTGACCGTGAACGAGCCGGTGCCCCACGCCGAGGCGCTCATATCGTGCGGACCGGCCGTGATGACGGCCGCGGCCAGCTCCGGCGGCGGATCCGCCAGCATCGCCCACTGGGTGAAGCCGAGATAGGAGATCCCGATGGTGGCGAAGCGACCGGTGAACCACGGCTGGTCCCGCAGCCAGGCGACCGTGTCGGCGCCGTCGGTTACCTCGTGAGCCATCGGTTCGAAGTCGCCGCCTGATCCGAACGTGCCGCGCACGCTCTGCAGAATCACCCGGTAGCCCCGGGCGGCGTGCAGGTAGGCGAATATCAGCGAGAACGGGAACGCCCGGCCATAGGGTCCGCGGACCAGCAGGGTGCCGACCGTTTCACCGGCAGGCTCGTAGTGGTCGGCCACCAATTCGACACCGTCGCGCATCGGGATGTTGACGCTGCTGACCGTGTAGGTGTGAGTCGGCGCGGGCAGCCGCAACGCGCGGGCGAGGGCGCGGCCGGCGAATCGCCGGGGGAGAGCCCGCAGCGTCGAGCCTGCGGTCCGGTCGGAGGTGGTCGTCACGGCATCAGATTATGCCGAGCGCGGCCGGCGCAGATTCAGAACTTGTAGTACGGCGCCAGCTCGTTGGCGCGCTGCAGGTTGGTGGCCGGGCAGTCGACCTCCGGGCTGGAGTAGATCGTCGAGTAGAACAGCGACTGCTGGATGACCCCGTAGCTGGTCTTGAAGGCGACCATGCAGGAGAAGTAAAAGTAGCTGTTGTGATAGGTGGGCTTGAGGTTCCACCACTGCGCCGCGCGGTGACCGTTGATCGTGGTTTCGACGGCGTCGGCCGGCAGTGACTGCGCGTAGGTGCGCCAGATGATCGGCTCGACGGCCAGCTGGTAGTTGCCCGCGTCGTAGTGGCAGCGCAGCCCTTCCTCGGGCGCCGGCGGGGTGAAGGCCAGACCCATCCGCTGGACAGCGTCGAACGGGATGTCCTTGCACGGGTCGAACGGGCTTGGGTCGGTGGTGGCCACGATCGGGCTTTTCATCGTTGTGGGCGGGTCCAGCGGCGCCGCGGTGGAGCGCAACTGCACCGCGCGGACGCCGACATCCGCGGCGGGCGGCGCGCTCGCCCACACCATCAGCACGGCCGTGACCAGGGCACCGAGCGCCGAAAATAGCCGCAGCTTGGCGACCATGACACCCCCTCCGCCGTCTTTCGACTACCCACGGGAGCTTACAAGTCGCGACTCCGCCGCCACATGGTAAACGAGAACCTGTTCTAGTCGGGCGGCGAACCATCCGGCACCGGACTGGCTAGGCTCGGTAGTCGTGGTTTGGCAAGAACCTGGGCAGGAGCCCCCGACAGCGCGGCAGCCGACGCTGTGGGCGGTGTCGGATTTGCACACCGGCCACGTCGGCAACAAGCCGGTCACCGAGTCGTTGTACCCGTCGACGCCGGACGACTGGCTGATCGTCTGCGGTGACGTCGCCGAACGCACCGACGAGATCCGGTGGGCGCTGGATCTGCTGCGGCGACGGTTCGCCAAGGTGATCTGGGTGCCGGGCAACCACGAACTGTGGACCACCAGCAAAGACCCAGTGCAGGTCTTCGGCCGGGACCGCTACGACTATCTGGTCAACATCTGCGACGAACTCGGTGTCGTGACCCCGGAGCACCCGTTTCCGGTGTGGACCGAGCGGGGCGGCCCGGCGACCATCGTGCCGCTGTTCCTGCTTTACGACTATTCGTTCTTACCGCGGGGTGCGACCACGAAAGCCGAGGGGATGGCGATCGCGCGGGAACGCAATGTCGTGTGCACCGATGAGTTCCTGCTATCGCCGCAGCCGTACGCAACCCGCGAGGCGTGGTGTCACGACCGGCTGGCCGCCACCCGCAAACGGCTCGACGAGTTGGATTGGATGACGCCGACTGTGCTGGTCAACCATTTCCCGATGGTCCGCCAGCCGTGCGACGCGCTGTTCCTGCCGGAGTTCGCGTTGTGGTGCGGGACGACCGAGACCGCCGACTGGCACACTCGTTACAACGCGGTGTGTTCGGTCTACGGGCATCTGCACATTCCGCGCACCACCTGGTACGACGAGGTCCGCTTCGAGGAAGTGTCGGTGGGTTACCCGCGGGAGTGGCGCCGCCGCAAACCGTATAGCTGGTTGCGCCAGGTGCTACCCGACCCCCAGTACGCGCCCGGCTTCCTCAACGACTTCGGCGGACATTTCGTCATCACACCGGAGATGAAGGCGCAGGCGCAGCAGTTCCGCGAGCGCCTGCGGCAGCGGTAGCCGCATGACGTTGACCACGTTGATGTCTGCGGTGCTGCCCAGCCTCGAAGATCTGGCATGTGCCGAGTTGTATTCCGATCCACCAGGTTTGGCCCCACTGGCCGAAGAAGAGCCGCTGATCGCGCGGTCGGTGGCAAAGCGGCGCAACGAGTTCATCACCGTGCGGTACTGCGCCCGGATCGCGTTGGGTGAGCTCGGGTTTCCGGCGGTGCCGATCCTCAAAGGGGAGAAGGGCGAACCGTGTTGGCCCGACGGCGTGGTCGGCAGCCTCACCCACTGTGCGGGCTTTCGCGGCGCGGTGGTGGGACGCAAGGGTGCGGTGCGTTCGGTGGGTGTCGACGCCGAACCGCACGGCGTCTTACCCGACGGTGTGCTGGATGCGATCAGCCTGCCGGCCGAACGTACCGAGCTGGCTGGCCTGCCCGCCGGTGTGCACTGGGACCGAATCCTGTTCTGTGCTAAAGAAGCTACCTACAAAGCGTGGTTCCCGCTGACCAAGCGCTGGCTGGGGTTCGAAGACGCGCACATCGTTTTTGACATCGACGGGTCCGGGTCGGCCGGGTCATTCGAGTCGACGATATTGGTCGACGGCGCCACGCTGTCCGGACCGCCGCTGGCGTCGCTGGCGGGACGCTGGTCGGTAGACCGGGATCTGGTCTTGACGGCCATCACGCTGTGAACGCGGGTCTTGTCGTCGTCGACAAGCCGGCCGGCATGACGAGCCATGATGTGGTCGGGCGCTGCCGGCGCATTTTCGGCACCCGCCGGGTAGGCCATGCCGGGACGCTGGATCCGATGGCCACCGGTGTCCTGGTGATCGGCGTCGAGCGCGCCACGAAAATCCTTGGACTGGTGACCGAGACGGCGAAGTCGTATGCGGCCACCATCCGGCTGGGTCAGTCGACGTCGACCGATGACGCTGAAGGAGTTGTCACGCAGCAGGTTTCGGCGCAGAGCGTGACCGACGAGGCGATCGAGGCGGCGATCGCCGGGTTGCGCGGCGACATCGCGCAGGTCCCGTCGGCGGTCAGCGCGATCAAAGTGGACGGCCAGCGGGCTTATCGCCTGGTCCGCGAGGGCCGCGCCGTCGAGCTGGCTGCGCGGCCGGTACGCATCGACCGGTTCGAGGTGCTGGCCGTGCGTCGCGACGACGAGTCGATCGACGTCGACGTCGAGGTGGACTGTTCGTCCGGGACCTACATCCGCGCGCTGGCCCGCGACGTCGGTGACACGCTGACCGTGGGTGGTCATCTGACCGCCCTGCGGCGTACCCGGGTCGGCCGGTTCGGACTGGACCAGGCCCGCACACTCGACGATCTGGCCGAGCGGCCCACCCTGACTCACACCCTCGACGACGCCTGCCTGATGTTGTTCTCCCACCGGCAGCTCGACGATGAGCAGGCCGACGCCGCCGCCAACGGCCGCGCGCTGAATCCCGCCGGCATCGACGGCATCTACGCCGCGCACACCGGCGACGGCCGGGTCATTGCGCTGTTACGCGACGACGGACCGAGGACCAAGTCGGTCGTCGTGATCCGCCCGGCGACGCTTTAGCCCCGGCGCCAGTCGATGTCCGGTAACATTCCAGTCGGAATGTAAATGGATCGGAAAGGGAGTGTGGTGGGAGAAGTCGGCGAGCGACGCGTTCGGCGGACGCAGGCTGAGCGCAGCGCCGCCATGCGCGCCCGTCTGCTCGACGCGACCATCGAGTGCCTGGTCACCTACGGCTACGCGGGAACGACGACGCCGCGCGTCGCCGAACGTGCCGGCGTCACCCGGGGTGCCCAGATTCACCATTTCCGTTCCAAGGAAGATCTGGTGGTCGCCGCCATCGAGCATCTGGCTCAACAACGCACCCAGGCCGCGATACGCGAATTCGGCCGCGCCGAGACCAGTAGCGATCCGGTGTCGACCGTGCTGGATTTCCTGTGGGAAGCCCATCAGGGCCCGATGTTCGTTGCCACCGTTGAGCTTTGGATCGCGGCACGCACCGATGACGTCCTGGCGCGTCATATCGAGCGGGTCGAACCCCTGGTCAACAGCACGCTGATCTCGGCGATCGCCCAATTGGTCCCCGACCATGCCATGCGCAAAGAGTTGCGCAACTTCGTCTACACCGCGATGGACGCCCTACGCGGCATCCTGTTGAACAGCTTCGTTGACCGCGATTCCGACCGCGTGCGGCGACGATGGGACCGCGCCTGCGAGCACTTACGGGTCATCGTCGTCGGGCTACTGGCAAGCGAATCGCCTGCGTGACCTCCTCGGCCTGAACGCTCGGTGCGGCTCAGTGCTGCAGCATTGCAAAGATACATTCAGATGTGTATCTTTTTACCAGCGAGGCGGAGCTAGTTCGAGGGAGCGCTATGTCAAACAAGGTCTACGTCATCGGCGTCGGGATGACGAAGTTCGAAAAGCCGGGTCGCCGCGAGGGCTGGGACTATCCCGACATGGCCCGCGAATCCGGCACCAAGGCGCTCGAGGATGCCGGCATCGACTACACCGCGGTCGAGCAGGGTTACGTCGGTTATGTCTACGGCGAGTCGACATCCGGCCAGCGGGCTCTGTACGAGTTGGGCATCACCGGGATTCCGATCGTCAACGTCAACAACAACTGCTCGACCGGATCGACCGCGTTATTTCTTGCGGCCCAAGCGATTCGCGGCGGCCTAGTCGACTGCGCGATCGCGCTCGGATTCGAGAAGATGAAGCCCGGGTCGCTGGAGTCGACCTACGACGACCGCACCAATCCGATGGACAAGCACATTTTGGCGATGGCCGAGATCTCCGAAGTGCTGTTTCCGCCGGCGCCGTGGATGTTCGGCGCCGCGGGCCGTGAGCACATGAAGGAATACGGCAGCACCGCAGAGCATTTCGCCAAGATCGGCTACAAGAATCACAAGCACTCGGTCAACAACCCGTACGCCCAGTTCCAGGAGGCCTACACCCTCGACGACATCTTGGGGTCGCGGATGATCTACGACCCGCTGACCAAGCTGCAGTGCTCGCCGACGTCGGACGGGTCCGGCGCGGCGATCCTGGCCTCCGAGGCCTTCGTCGACAAGCACGGTCTGGCCGGCCAAGCGGTGGAGATCGTCGGGCAGGCCATGACCACCGACTTCGCCAGCAGCTTCGACGGCACCTGCAAGGGGCTTATCGGCCACCACATGAATGTCCAAGCCGCGCAACGTGTCTATGACCAATCCGGTCTGGGGCCGACAGACTTCCAGGTGATCGAGTTGCACGACTGCTTCTCCGCCAACGAACTGCTGCTGTATGAGGCGCTGGGCCTGTGCGCCGAGGGTGAGGCGCCCAAGCTGATCGACAACGGCGACGTCACCTACGGAGGACGGTGGGTGGTCAACCCGTCCGGCGGCTTGATCTCCAAGGGTCATCCGCTCGGGGCCACCGGCTTGGCGCAGTGCGCCGAACTGACTTGGCAGCTACGCGGCACGGCCGACAAGCGGCAGGTGGACAACGTGACCGCGGCACTTCAACACAACATCGGCCTCGGCGGCGCAGCCGTCGTCACCGCATACCAGCGGGCCGAACGCTGACCACCCCGACAGTGGAAAGAGGATTCATCATGGGACACATCGAAGCCACCCGGGAGCTGTCCGCTGCTCCGGAAACGCTGTGGGGGACCGTCACCGATCTGGCCGACTGGGACAAATGGTTCACCGTTCACGAGAAATGGTTGCAGGGCCCGCCGGCGACCCTCACCGAGGGCACCAAGTTGACCGCCAAGATCGTGATGCTGGGCATGGCCAACAAGATCGAGTGGACGATCGACTCGGTCGAGGCGCCGCGCAAGCTGGTGCTGTCGGGCACCGGGATGGCCGGCGTCAAGGCGCAGTTCACCTTCATCATCGAGCCGGTCGGAAGTGGTTCACGTTTCTCGGTATTCGGCGATTTCGAAGGCGCACTGATCAAGGGTGCGCTCGGCAAAGCGGTGGAGAAGGACGGCGCCAAGCAACTGGACAAGACGCTGGACCAGCTCGACGCGCTGGCCTCGGCTGAGATGACCGAGGCGTGAAGCCGCCTCACATGACCGACACGCTCGAGTTTGACGATACTGGCCTGGACCGCTGGACTGACGACGAGCGGTTCGAGGTCACCAGAGAGCGCCTCGCCGAGTATGCGGCGGCTACCAACGACCCGATCGAGGCGCACCGCAGAGGGGACGTTGCGCCGCCGGTGTTCGCTATCGTCCCCGTCTTCGAGGCCCTTCTGACCCCGGCCGTCGACGTGATGCCGGTGGAAGCGATTCCGCGAATCGTGCACGGTGAACAGGACTTTCATTTTCACCGCCCGATCCGCCCCGGAGACAAGCTGGTCTCCCGCGGCAAGATGATCGGATACCAGGGTTTGGAGAAAGGTACCCGCGCCGCCATCGTGCTCGAATGCCGCACCGAGGACGGCGAACTCGTGAACGAGCAGTACGTCACGACGTTCGTGCGGGGCCTTTCCGTCGGCAAGACCGTCGGCGAACTCAGCCCCAGTCACATGTTCGACGACGCGTTGCGCAACAACGCGCCAACAGTCAAGGTCGTGCAGCACATCGACAACGACCAGACATTCCGGTACGCACCGGCGGCAGGCGATCCGATGCCGATCCATCTAGATGAAGAGATCGCCAGAGACGCCGGGCTGCCGGGCATCATCGCGCACGGCTTGTGCACCATGGCGTTCACCTCGTGGGCGGTGCTCACCGAGCTGGCCGACTCCGATGTCAGCCGGCTCAAGCGATTCGCGGTGCGTTTCTCCAAGACGGTGCTGCCCGGTGACGACCTGGAGACCAGGATCTGGACGAAAAGCCAGGGCAATGGCAGTACAACGTATGCGTTGGAAACGGTGAGAAGTGGTGGCGACAGCGAGGATTTCGTGATCACTGATGGCTTGGCCGAGATCAGCGACAGATAGGAGACTCACGTGGGTGCATTAGAAGGCCGGGTGGCCGTGATTACCGGCGGGGGCCGGGGCATCGGGCGTGAACACGCACTGCTATTCGCCAAAGAAGGGGCCAAGATCGTCGTCAACGATCTCGGCGGCAGTAACGCGGGTGAAGGCGCTGACACCGGACCTGCTCAGGAAGTCGTCGACGAAATCGTGGCCGCCGGCGGCACCGCGGTGGCCAACACCGAGAACATCGCTACCTGGAAAGGCGCGGAAAGCGCTGTGCAGCAGGCCATTGGCGAGTTCGGGCGGCTTGACGTGCTGGTCAACAACGCGGGCATCTTGCGGGACGCGTTCATCGCCGGCATGGCGGAGGCTCAGTGGGACTCGGTCATCGCCGTGCATCTGAAGGGTCACTTCGCGATGTTGCACCATGCCGCCGCTTACTGGAAGGCGCAGTCGAAGGCCGGTGACCAGCCGATCGCCGCGGTGATCAACACTGCATCAGGTTCCGGAGTGACACTGCCGAACGCCGGTCAGGTCAACTACGGCTCGGCCAAAGCGGGCATCGCGGCCATGACGCTGATCGCCGCCGAAGAGTTGGAGCGATATGGCGTGCGGGTGAATGCGATCGCGCCGATCGCCCGCACCAGACTCACGCTGGCCACTCCCGGCATGGGGTCGCTGATGAGCGAACCCGACGAGGGCGAACTCGATCTCTTCAGCCCGGCGAACATCTCGCCGCTGGTGGCTTACCTGGCAACCGAGAAGTGTCCGATCACCGGCAAGGTGTATGCGGTTCAGGGCGGGGCGATTTCGGCGTTGTCCGGTTGGCACGACACCGACACCATCGAGACTGACGGGGCGTGGCTGATCGACGACATCGCTAGCCGCCTACCGCAATGACAACCGGACCCCAGGAGTAGACGATGTTCGAATGGTCCGACACCGACCTGATCATGCGGGACGCGGCGCGAGGGTTCATCGACAAGGAGATCCGCCCGCACCTCGACGCGCTGGAAACCGGTGAGCTGTCGCCTTATCCGATCGCGCGCAAGCTGTTCAGTGAGTTCGGTCTGGATGTGCTTGCCGCGGAGGCGGTCAAGACGATGCTGGACAAGGAACGGGCCCGACAGTCCGCGGCCGAGCCCGCATCCGAGAGGAAGTCTTCGGCGGGTCTAGGTGGCTTGGGCCCGCAGGCGTCGATGGCCGCCGTGCTAATCTCCGAGATCGCCGGGGTTAGCCTGGGACTGCTCAGCACGGTCGGTGTCAGTCTCGGGCTCGGCGCGGCGACGATCATGAGCCGCGGCACCCTGGCCCAAAAAGACCGCTGGCTACCGGAGCTGATGACGCTCGAGAAGATCGCGGCGTGGGCGATCACCGAACCCGACTCCGGCTCGGACGCCTTCGGCGGCATGAAGACCAACGTCAAGCGGGACGGTGAAGATTTCCTCCTCAACGGGCAGAAGACGTTCATCACCAACGGGCCCTACGCGGATGTGCTGATTGTCTACGCCAAGCTCGACGACGGCTCGGTTGACCGGCGGCGCCGACCAGTGCTGCCGTTCGTTCTCGACGCAGGCATGCCCGGGCTCGTCCAGGGCAAGCCATTCAAGAAGATGGGCATGATGTCCTCGCCCACCGGCGAATTGTTCTTCGACAATGTGCGGCTGACACCTGATCGGCTGCTTGGAGAATCTGAACAGCACGGCAGCGGAGACGGCCGGGAAAGCGCGCGGGCGAACTTCGCCGCCGAGCGACTGGGGGTTGCGCTGATGGCGTTGGGCATCATCAACGAATGTCACCGGCTCTGCGTCGACTACGCGAAAACCCGGACATTGTGGGGCCAGAACATCGGCCAGTTCCAGCTCATCCAGCTTAAGCTGGCCAAGATGGAGGTCGCCCGGATCAACGTGCAGAACATGGTGTTTAAAACACTAGAGAAGGGCCAGGCCGGCAAGGTTCCGTCGCTGGCCGAGGCTTCGGCGATCAAGTTGTACTCCTCGGAGGCGGCCACCGACGTGGCCATGGACGCCGTGCAACTGTTCGGCGGTAACGGCTACATGGCCGAGTACCGGGTCGAACAGTTGGCCCGCGACGCGAAGTCGCTGATGATCTACGCCGGCAGCAATGAAGTCCAGATAACTCACATCGCCAAGGGGCTGCTCGCCGGATGAAGGCCAGTTCGACGGCAAAGGTGCTGCGGCGCAGAACAATGACCATGGTCGAGCGCCTGACCTATGTGCCGGTTTCGCGGCTGACCCTCAACATCATGCTCAATGTGCTCGTCTCACAACAATGGTTGTTCACCGGGCTGCGCCCGGCCGCCGACTACCTGATCGCCCACACCGCCCCGGTGGTACCCGGCGTCCGGGTCGCGCAGGTCTCCACACCGGTTCGGGGGGAGTGGGTCTGGGCCCCTGAGGCCCAGGACACCGTGGCCGCAGCCGGAGTGGTCTTGGTCCTGCACGGCAGTGGCTACCTGATCTGCTCGTCTCGTACCCACCGGGGGTTCGCCTCGCACCTGTCCGAATACTCCGGCATGCCAACCTTCACCGTGGACTACCGGCTCGCGCCGGAGCATCCTTTTCCCGCCGCCGAAGACGATGCATTCGCCGCCTACCGTTGGCTGCTGGCACAGGGGCACGATCCGGCGAAGATCGTCGTCGCCGGCGACTCGGCCGGTGGGCACCTCGCGGTGGCACTTGCCGTGCGGCTGCGCCGCGAAGGGCTACCGCTACCGGCGGCGCTCGCTCTGTTCGGCCCGCTGATCGATCCGTCATACCGGGCCTGTATCGCTGACCCGCGGGTCCGCAGCCAGCCGCTGGATCCGCGCGCGGCCAAACGTGCCGTCGCGTTGTATGTCGGGAACCACGACGATCAAGATCCCCGGCTGAATCTGTTGAACGCGGACCTGACCAGTCTGCCGCCGATCCAAATACATTTCGGGTCAAGGGAAGTCATGCGGGCCGATGCGGAGGCCTTCGCCAAGCAGGTGGTGGAATTGGGCGGTCGCTGTGACGAGCAGTTGTGGCCGGGCCTGATGCACGGCTATTGGCTGTGGCCGCGCGATGGAGGGCTCACCAGCCTGCAGGTCGCCGGGCACTTCCTGCGTGCATCGATCGCCGAGGCCAACACCGCATGAACCTCTCCGGCCTGATCCATGCGTGCGCTGGCGAACAAGGGAATTCGACCCGGTGCGGTGGTCGCAGCACTGCACCGCAACAGCAGGCACCTGATGACGACGGCGGTGCGTCGTCGCACCGCTCTTTCACGCGACGGGTCTGGCGACCTGCGCATAGGACAAGATGGTCGACATCAACCTGCGCGGCGTGATTCTGAGCTGCAAATTGGCGGCGGAAGCAGCCAGGTCCCGCAACTGCTAGCCCGCGACCATCCAAATCGCTTGAGCGGCAGGGCTTCCGAGGTCGACAGTGGTGGGACCGCCGACCGTTGATTCGACAGCGACGGAGATCATCCCGGCGAATTCACGCCGGGTCAGCACCCGCAGCCGCGAGTCGAGGCTGATGCCGATGCTGTCGAAATAGCGCAGCATCTCAGGATCTTTGTCGGATATCCGAGCCACCGTGCCGGTGTCACCGTCGTCGCATGACCACAGCTGGCGCGCCGGCGGGGTCGGCACCTGCCCGTCCGGACCCGGGATCGGATCGCCGTGCGGATCGCGCTGGGGGAAGCCCAGCTTGGCGTCGATGCGGGCCACCAGCCGGTCGGATACCGCATGCTCGAGCACCTCGGCCTCGTCGTGCACCTCGTCCCAGCCGTAGCCGAGCTCGGTCACCAGGAAAGCTTCCAGCAGCCGGTGGCGCCGGACCATTCCCAGCGCCGCCCGCCGCCCCGACTCGGTCAACGTGACCGCACCGTACTTCTCGTGGTCGACCAGACCCTGCTCGGCGAGTTTGCGGATGGATTCCGATGCGGTACTGGCCGACACCCCGAGCTTCTCGGCCAGCATTTTGGTGCTGACCTTCTCCAACGACCACTCTTGCGCGTTCCAGATCGCCTTGAGGTAGTCCTGGGCAACCGCACTGAGCCCAGTGGGCTCCTCGCCAGGTATGTCAGCGCACACAACGGGAAGTTTAAGCAATCCTCATCTGATCTGCGGCTGGCGCACGACCAGGCGCTACCTGGCGTCGTAGGCTGAATGCTGTGCAACGGTGGCGCGGGCAGGACGAGATACCCACGGACTGGGGCCGGTGCGTGCTCACCATCGGCGTCTTCGACGGTCTGCACCGCGGGCACGCGGAGCTGATCGAGCATGCGGTGAAGTCGGCTCGCGCCCGCGGCGTGCCGACGGTGTTGATGACCTTCGACCCGCACCCGATGGAAGTCGTGCACCCCGGCAGCCATCCCGCTCAGCTGACGACGCTGACCCGGCGAGCCGAGCTGGCCGAGGAGTTCGGCATCGACGTCTTTCTGGTGATGCCGTTCACCGCAAGTTTCATGAAGCTCACCCCGGAGCGTTACGTCCACGAGTTGCTGGTGGAGAACCTGCACGTGGTCGAGGTGGTGGTGGGAGAGAACTTCACCTTCGGCAAGAAGGCCGCGGGCAACGTGGACACGCTGCGGCGCGCCGGGGAGCGGCTCGGGTTCGCGGTGGAGGCGATGTCGTTGGTATCCGAACATCACAACGCCGAAACCGTGACGTTCTCATCGACCTACATCCGGTCCTGCGTCGATGCCGGAGACGTGGTCGCGGCCGCAGAGGCGCTGGGGCGTCCGCATCGGGTGGAAGGTGTGGTGGTACGTGGCGATGGTCGGGGTACCGAGATGGGTTTCCCCACCGCCAACGTCGCCCCGCCGATGCACTCCGCGATCCCGGCCGACGGCGTGTACGCCGCCTGGTTCACCGTGTTGGGGCACGGCCCGGTGACCGGGAGCGTGGTGCCGGGCGAGCGTTATCAGGCCGCGGTGTCGGTGGGCACCAATCCGACGTTCTCCGGGCGCACCCGCACTGTGGAGGCGTTCGTCCTCGACACCGCCGCCGACCTGTACGGCCAACATGTGGCGCTGGACTTCGTCGCGCGTATCCGCGGGCAGGAAAAGTTCGGCTCGGTCGGCGATCTGGTCGACGCGATGAGCACCGACACCAAGCGCGCCCGTACCCTGCTGTCAGCCATCTGACCGGCCGCATCGTCGCTGACCTGCAGATTCAGCCCCAAGGCGTCCCGCTGCTAGACTTCCGGCGACACGGCGCGTGCTGCAGTTCGCGGCGGCCGCAGCCTGAAGCACTGATCGCGGACCGATTGATGGAGATAATTCGTGGCGCTTACCGCCGAGCAGAAAAAAGAAATCCTGGGCTCTTACGGCCTGCATGAGACCGACACCGGTTCCCCTGAGGCGCAGGTCGCAATGCTGACCAGGCGGATTTCCGACCTGACCGAGCACCTGAAGATCCACAAGCATGACCACCACTCACGGCGCGGGCTGCTGCTGCTGGTCGGACGGCGCCGCCGTCTGCTCAAGTACGTCGCGCAGATCGACGTCGCGCGCTACCGCTCGCTGATCGAGCGGCTGGGTCTGCGCCGCTGACCCGGCGCGTTCTGCAGCGCCGTCGAGGCGATGCCGTATTGCCCGGTCCTCGCCGGGCGAAGAACTGCCAGGTCGGCGTGTACAGTCAACAATGTTTTTGGGCCTCATCGGCCCGAGCACGGTGCGGGGCGCGTGATCCGCGCGCGCCGTTCCAGCGAGGCACAACAGGACTTCGAAGGAAGACCAGTCTGTATCGCGCGGTCTTCGGTAGTGGCTGCCGTGCTCCCCGAATCGGGGGCAGCTCGGCCGCTTCGATCGACGGCCGTCGCCGCATTCAGATATCTGGCGAACCTCCGGACTGTCTTGGAACCATTCGGGTTTTGCGTGCCTATGCGAAATAGCTGAATAAATTCCAGAGAGGCCGCACGGACGCATATGTCTGTAGCAGAAATTGACGAGGGCGTGTTCGAATCGACCGCCGTCATCGACAACGGGAGCTTCGGCACCCGCACCATTCGTTTCGAGACCGGCCGGTTGGCCCAGCAGGCCGCCGGTGCCGTCGTCGCCTACCTTGACGACGAGACCATGCTGTTGAGCGCGACCACCGCCAGCAAGAACCCGAAAGACCATTTCGACTTCTTCCCCTTGACGATCGACGTCGAGGAGCGGATGTATGCCGCCGGCCGTATCCCCGGATCGTTCTTCCGGCGCGAGGGCAGGCCGTCCACCGACGCGATCCTGACCTGCCGGCTCATCGACCGGCCACTGCGTCCGACGTTCGTCTCGGGCCTGCGTAACGAGATCCAGGTCGTGGTCACGATCCTGAGCCTGGATCCCAAGGATCTGTACGACGTGCTGGCCATCAACGCCGCATCGGCGTCGACCCAGATTTCCGGGCTGCCGTTTTCCGGTCCCGTCGGCGGCGTGCGTGTCGCGCTGATCAACGGCCAGTGGGTTGCGTTCCCCACCGTTGAGCAACTCGAAGACGCGGTATTCGACATGGTCGTGGCCGGCCGCAAAGCCGGCGATGACGTCGCGATCATGATGGTCGAGGCCGAAGCCACCGACAATGTCATCGATCTGATCGCCGGTGGCGCCGGTGCGCCGACCGAAAGCGTTGTGGCGGAGGGCCTTGAGGCCGCCAAGCCTTTCATCGCCGCGTTGTGTACCGCGCAGCAGGAGCTGGCCGACGCTGCCGGCAAGGAAACCGCCGAGTACCCGGTGTTCCCCGATTATCAGGACGACGTCTACTACTCCGTCTCCTCGGTGGCCACTGACGAGCTGGCGAAGGCGCTGACCATCGGCGGCAAGGCCGAGCGCGACCAGCGCACCGACGAGCTCAAGTCCGAGGTGCTCGCGCGCCTCGCCGACACATATGAGGGCCGTGAGAAAGAGGTCAGCGCCGCATTCCGCTCGCTGACCAAAAAGCTGGTGCGCCAGCGCATTCTGACCGATCACTTCCGCATCGACGGCCGCGGCGTCACCGACATTCGCGCGCTGTCCGCAGAGGTCGCGGTCATCCCGCGGGCGCACGGCAGCGCGTTGTTCGAGCGCGGCGAGACCCAGATCATGGGTGTAACCACGCTCGACATGGTGAAGATGGCCCAGCAGATCGACTCGCTGGGGCCGGAGAAGTCGAAGCGCTACATGCACCACTACAACTTCCCGCCGTTCTCCACCGGTGAGACCGGTCGCGTGGGCTCGCCCAAGCGACGCGAGATCGGGCACGGCGCGCTGGCCGAGCGGGCCCTGATGCCGGTGTTGCCGAGCGTCGACGAGTTCCCCTACGCCATCCGTCAGGTCTCAGAAGCGTTGAGTTCCAACGGCTCCACGTCGATGGGCTCGGTCTGTGCGTCCACGCTGTCGCTGTTGAACGCCGGCGTGCCGCTGAAGGCGCCGGTCGCCGGCATCGCGATGGGCCTGGTCTCCGACGACGTTGAAGTTGACGGTAAGACCGAGCGCCGCTTCGTCACGCTCACCGACATCCTCGGTGCCGAAGACGCGTTCGGGGACATGGACTTCAAGTGCGCGGGCACCAAGGACTTCGTCACCGCGCTCCAGTTGGACACCAAGCTCGACGGCATTCCGTCGAAGGTGCTGGCCGGCGCTCTCGCGCAGGCCAAGGATGCGCGTCTGACGATTCTCGAGGTGATGGCTGAGGCCATCGACGAGCCCGACCAGATGAGCCCGTACGCGCCGGTGGTCACCACCATCAAGGTGCCGATCGACAAGATCGGTGAGGTCATCGGCCCCAAGGGCAAGATGATCAACTCCATCACTGAGGAGACCGGCGCCCAGATCTCCATCGAGGACGACGGCACGGTGTTCGTCGGCGCCACCGACGGACCGTCGGCGCAGGCCGCGATCGACAGGATCAACGCGATCGCCAACCCGCAGCTGCCCAAGACCGGCGAGCGGTTCCTCGGAACCGTGGTCAAAACCACCGATTTCGGCGCGTTCGTGTCGCTGCTGCCGGGCCGCGACGGTCTGGTGCACATCTCCAAGCTCGGTAGGGGCAAGCGCATCGCGAAGGTCGAGGACGTGGTGAATCTCGGCGACAAGCTTCGCGTCGAGATCGCCGACATCGACAAGCGGGGCAAGATCTCACTGGTCCTCGTTGACGAAGATGCCGGAGCATCCGGCGACGCTGAACCAGTCGCCAGCCCGGAGACCGCGCCTGCCGATGTCGCGACGGCCAGTAGCTAGCCCGGGGCAGCCACTGCGCCGCGGCAGGCACACCGCCGAGCCATCCGCCGCCTTCCGTCGCACCACCCTGCCGGGCGGGTTGCGAGTGGTCACCGAATACCTGCCTGCGGTGCGCTCGGCGTCGGTCGGCGTATGGGTGGGTGTCGGGTCGCGCGACGAAGGGCCCACCGTGGCCGGGGCTGCGCACTTCCTCGAGCATCTGCTGTTCAAGTCGACGCCGACGCGCACCGCGGTCGACATCGCGCAGGCGGTGGACGCGGTAGGCGGTGAGCTCAACGCGTTCACCTCCAAAGAGCACACCTGCTACTACGCGCACGTGCTCGACAACGATCTCGCGTTGGCCGTCGACTTGGTCAGCGACGTGGTGCTCAACGGGCGCTGCGCCATCGACGATGTCGAGGTGGAACGCGACGTTGTCCTCGAGGAGATCGCGATGCGCGACGACGACCCCGAAGATGCGCTGGCCGATCAGTTCCTCTCTGCGGTGTTCGGCGATCATCCGGTGGGCCGCCCGGTGATCGGCAGCGTCAAGTCGGTGACGGAGATGACGCGCGCACAACTGCATTCGTTTCATCTGCGGCGCTACACGCCTGAGCGGATGGTGGTTGCGGTGGCCGGCAACATCGACCATGACGAAGTGGTGGCGCTGGTGCGGGAGCGCTTCGGCCCGCGGTTGGTCCGCGGCAATCATGCGGTGCCGCCGCGTAAGGGCGCCGGGCGGGTCACCGGCCATCCGCGTCTGACGTTCGCCAAGCGGGACGCCGAGCAGACCCACGTCTATCTCGGGGTGCGAACGCCGGGCCGGCACTGGAAGCACCGCTGGGCGTTGGCGGTCCTCAACACTGCGCTCGGCGGCGGCCTGAGTTCCCGATTGTTCCAACAGGTTCGGGAGTCCCGCGGGCTGGCGTACTCGGTCTACTCCTCGCAGGACATGTTCTCTGACACCGGCGCCCTGTCGGTGTACGCCGCATGTCTGCCCGAGCGGTTCGCCGAAGTAGCGCGGGTGACCTCCGACGTTCTGCAGGAAGTGGCGCGCGACGGCATCACTGAGTCGGAATGCCGGATCGCCAAGGGATCGCTGCGCGGCGGTCTGGTGCTCGGCCTGGAAGACTCCAGTTCACGGATGAATCGCATCGGCCGCGGCGAACTCAACTACGCTGAACATCGAAGTATCGACCGGACGCTGCAGGAGCTCGATGAGGTCACCCTGGACGAGGTCAATGTGATCGCACGCCGACTGCTCGGCCAGCCCTATGGCGCGGCTGTTCTCGGCCCGTATTCGTCGAAACGGTCTCTGCCACCACAACTTCGGGCGATGACGAGGTAGCGTCATGGTACTGGGATTCTGGGATCTTGACGTGCCGATCGTGGGCGCGCCGATGTCGGGCGATCCCGGGACGCCGGCGCTGGCGGCAGCGGTGTCCAATGCCGGCGGCCTCGGCTTTCTGGCCAGCGGCTACGTGAGTCCAGACCGGCTGGCCAACGACATCATTGCGGCGCGCGCCGCGACCACCGGTCCGATCGGAGTCAATCTTTTCGTACCGCAGCCCAGCGTCGCCGACATTCACCAGTTGGACTACTACGCCGAGTTGCTCGACGAGTTGGCCGAGCACTACGGGGTGGAAGTCGGCTTCCCGACTCTTGGCGACGACGACGGTTTCCGGCAGAAGCTGGAAGTGGTGGCCGACCTACGGCCCGAGTTGGTGTCGTTCACCTTCGGCGCGCCGTCACCGGATGTGTTGCGCTGGTTCGGCGCACTGGGCATGTTGCTCTACATCACCGTGACGTCGACGTACGAGGCCGGCGTGGCCGTCGCCGCCGGCGCGGACGGTTTGGTCGTGCAGGGCCCAGGGGCCGGCGGGCACCGCGGCACGTTCGCGCCTGACATGGAACCAGGAACCATGTCACTTGGCGACCTGCTGGATCGCATCGGGCACGCCCATGACGTTCCGTTGATCGCCGCCGGCGGGTTGGGCAACACCGAAGATGTCGCCGCCGTGCTACGCAGAGGCGCGGCCGCCGCCCAGATCGGCACGGCGCTGTTGCTAGCCGATGAGGCCGGGACCAACGAGGCGCACCGGTCGGCGCTGGGGCATCCGCAGTTCGACAGAACTGTTGTCACGCGGGCATTTTCGGGCCGTTACGCCCGCGGTCTAGCGAACGATTTCACCAGGATATACGACGACGTGGCACCGTTGGGTTATCCCGAGATCAACCAGATGACCTCGCCGATTCGCAGGGCCGCGGCCGAGATGGAGGACCCGCACGGCACCAACCTGTGGGCGGGAACGGCATATCGGCAGGCCGTCGCCGGCCCGGCGAAAGACATCGTCGACAAGCTCGGCCACGTCTAAACGACGTCGGGAGTGCGGTGCGCCCACGGCTTAACGGCCTCCAGTTGGCTTGCCACCTGCAGCAGAACGTCTTCGCGCCCATAGGCGGCCACCAACTGCACGCCGACCGGCAGCCCGGCGTCGGTCCACACGACCGGCACGTTGATCGCAGGCTGGCCGCTCATGTTGAACGCCGGCGTGAACGGAATGAACTGGAACGCGCGATCCATGGCCGCCATTGGATTGTCCGGGTCGTTTGCGATGGCGCCGAGCGGTATCGGAAGCTCGGCCACCGTCGGTGTCAGCAGCAAATCCCAGCCGTCGGCCCACCAGGCCTGCAGCGCACGGCGGAAATGGGTCGCCGCGGAAAACGCGAGTGCATAATCCACCGCGGTGAAATGACCGGCGACATCGGCCTGCACCCGGTTCATCGGCTCGAATTCGTCTGCGGCGAGCGGCCGTCCAATCTGTTCTTCGAACCGTTTCAGCCCGACGCCCATATTGGTGCACCACAGCGCAGCGAAATGCAACCGCAGCGTGCTGTCCTCGAGTGCTGCCGGCCACGCCAATTCGACGGTGTGACCGCATGATTCGAGCAACGTGGCGACCGTACGGGCGGCCGCTTCGCATTCCGGCGCGACGGCCCCGCCTTGCGGATGGTGATCGAGCAGGCCGATACGCAGGCGTCCGGGATCGGCGTCGAGCTCGTCGACATAGCGACGTGCCGGAGCCGGTGCGATCACCGTGTCGCCGACAGCGGGTCCGCGCACGGCGTCGAGCAGCGTCGCGGTGTCACGGACCGTCCGGCTGACGCACAGCTCCACCGACAGGGCGGTCTCATCGCGGATCGGACCGAGCGAGATCCGGCCCTGACTGGGTTTCAACCCGACCAGTCCGCAGCACGATGCCGGGATGCGGATCGACCCGCCACCGTCACTGGCATGCGCGAACGGGACCATACCGCTGGCAACGGCGGCCGCCGAGCCGCCGCTCGATCCGCCCGGCGAACGGGTGGTGTCCCACGGATTGTGCGTCGCACCCCAGGCCAGCGGTTCGGTGGTTGGCACGCTGCCGAGTTCGGGACTGTTCGTCCGGCCGGCGATGACGAGGCCGGCATCGCGGAACCGGCTCACCAGCGTGGTATCGGCCGCCGAGACCGCGTTTTCGTTCTTCAGCGCGACGTTGCCGTTGCTGATGCGCTGTCCTGCGTAGCCGGCGAACAGATCCTTGATCAGGAAGGGCACGCCGCGGAACGGCCCGTCGGGCAGGCCGGATCGGGCGGTGTCGCGGGCGTGCTCAAACCAACGAATGACCACCGCGTTGAGCACGGGGTCGATGCGCTCGATCCGCTCGATGGCCGCGTCGAGTAATTCGAGCGGCGTCACTTCACCATTGGCCACCAACGCGGCCTGATCGACAGCGTCCATCCAGCGCGTGTCAGCGGCTAGTGAAGTCACGCGGTGTGTGTAGCACGAACGTAAGTGTCAGGCCAGCATGGCAGCGGGTTCACTGAACGGCATCGCCAGGCCGGCGGCCACCCGCTGGGACAGCAGCTCACCCTTGTGAGTGGAAAGTCCCTTGGCAAGAGCAGGATTCGATCGGCACGCGGCCTGCCAGCCTTGGTCGGCGAGTTGGATGACGTACGGCATGGTGGCGTTGGTCAGCGCGGCCGTCGACGTTGCGGGCACTGCCGCCGGCATGTTCGCCACGCAGTAGAACACCGTGTCGTGGACGGCAAACGTCGGGTCGTCGTGAGTGGTGGGGCGCGAGTCCTCGAAGCACCCGCCCTGATCGATCGCGATGTCCACCAACACCGCACCCGGCTTCATGTGCGCAACAAGCGAATTCGGGACCAGTGTCGGGGCTTTGGCACCCGGCACCAGCACCGCGCCGATAACCAGGTCGGCCCTTTTCACGGCGTCCTCGATCTCCAGCGCCGTCGAATAGCGGGTCTGCACCCGGCCACCGAACACGGTGTCGAGCTCACGTAGCTTGTTCAGGTTCACGTCGATCACCGTGACCGCCGCGCCCATTCCTGCCGCGATCCGGGCGCCGTGGTAGCCGGCGGTTCCGCCGCCGATGACGAGGACATTGGCCGGCTCGACGCCCGGCACGCCGCCCATCAGTACACCGCGACCACCGTGCGTGCGCATCAAGTGGTAAGCGCCGACCTGAGCGGACAACCGCCCGGCGACTTCACTCATCGGCGCGAGCAAGGGCAACGCACCGTCCGCCGCCTGCACGGTTTCGTAGGCGATCGACGTGGTGCCTGACGCCAGCAGCGCCTCGGTGCACGCCCTTGACGCGGCCAGGTGCAGATAGGTGAACAGCGTCTGCCCCCGCCGCATCCGCGGGTATTCGACCGGCGTCGGCTCCTTGACCTTGAGCACCATATCGGCGTCTGCCCAGACATCATCGGCGGTGGTGACCAGCTCCGCGCCGGCCGCCTTGAAATCGCTGTCCGCGATAGCCGAGCCGTCACCGGCGCCCGCCTGGATCAGGACCTCGTGGCCGCGGCGGGTCAATTCGGCAACGCCGGACGGGGTGATCGCAACCCGGAACTCGTTGTTTTTGGTCTCGGTCGGAATGCCGATATGCATGACACCATTGTGAAGAAAGTTCGATCTCAGCGCAATTATCGCGAAGACACGCATGTACGATGGGCAGGTGATTGAAGAAAATTCGGAAAGTCGGGTTGATGACGTGGTGTCATCGAAGGATCTTCGGCCCGTCGACGTGGACAGTGTCGACCGCAGAATTCTGGGACTGCTGCATGCCGACGCCCGAATGACCAACAGCGCGCTGGCCGAGGAGCTCGACATCGCACCGTCGACCTGCCACGGCCGAGTCCGGCGATTGGTGGAGGCGGGCGTCATCCGCGGCTTCTACACCGATATCGACCCCGCGGCGGTGGGATTACCGCTGCAGGCGATGATTTCGGTCAGCCTGCAGTCCAACGCTCGCGGCAAGATCCGTGACTTCATTGCGCAGATCCGTCGCAGGCCTCAGGTGATGGACGTCTACTTCCTGGCCGGCGCCGACGATTTCATCCTCCATGTCGCCGCCCGCGACACCGAGGACCTGCGCTCATTCGTGGTGGAAAATCTCAACGCCGACACCGACGTCGCGGGCACCCAGACGTCGCTGATCTTCGAGCACCTCCGGGGCGCGGCGCCGATCTGAGCCTCAACGGATTCCCGATACCGGGGGTACCGGGTAGGCTGACTGCCGATGTTCACCGTCAACGACGAAGCAGTCGGTCCGCACCAGCCAGGTCGCCCGTCGATCGACCGCGATCTTGCGCCGGGCGCCAAGCCGCGCTGGCAGGATCACTTCGCTGCGGCGCGCACGGGTGTGGTGCCCGGTCCCTTACGGTTCGTGCGGGCTGTCGGCTCGTCTTACTTGCCGGGATTCCACCCGTCACAACTTGGCGGGGTCGAGCGGGCGGTGGCCTATCTCGCCATCTCACCCGCGGCCCGCGCCTCGCACTGAGCTGAGAGGATCCAATGACCACAATTTCAGCGAGTAGTTCCGACGTGCCCACCCGCAGTTCCGTGACTGCCTCGGACGGCGTCACGCTGGCCGTGCATACCTACACCGGGATCGACCCGCAGCGGCCGACCGTGTTGGCCGTTCACGGCTACCCGGACAATCACCATTTGTGGGACGGCGTCGCCGAACATCTGGGCGGGCGCTACAACTTCGTCGCGTTCGATGTTCGCGGTGCGGGCGAGTCGACCGTCCCGGCCGGCAAGGCCAATTACCGCTTCGCGCAACTGGTCTCCGATATCGGGGCGGTCATCGACAGCCTGGGTGTCGGCCGGGTGCATCTGCTCGCCCATGACTGGGGCTCGATTCAGAGCTGGGCTGCCATTACCGACGGGACAGTCATGAGCAAGGTGGCGTCGTTCACCTCGATCTCCGGACCGCACCTGAACTACGCGGGAAAGTTCCTGCGGTCAGCGCGGAGTCCGCGTGCCCTGGTCGACGTGGTCAGACAACTCCTGGCCTCGGGATACATCTGGTTCTTCTTGACCCCGGGACTGCCGGAGCTCATGATCCGGGCCGGGGCGGGCGTGAAACTCGTTGAGGCCTTTGGGCGTATCGGCAACTCCAGCACTCAGACCCGACCTGGTGATCCGGTGCGATCGACCGGCGATTACGTCAACGGGCTCAATCTGTACCGGGCCAACATGCCCGCCCCGTTTGTGACGCCCGGTGCGGAGCTGCCGGACACCACCGTCCCGGTCCAGGTCTTGGTGCCGCGCAAAGACATCTTCGTCACCCCCGCCCTGCAGCGCTACACCGGCTCTATTCCGTTGGGCAGCAGAGTCGTTCCGATCGAGGGCGGCCACTGGGTGGTGACGGCGCGTCCGGACGTCGTCGCCCGGCTGGCCGGCGAATGGATCGACCGCGTGGTCGACGGCGCGACGTCGGCGATCGCAGGTGCCGAACGAACCGGGCCGCGAGACGTGCGGGGCAAACTCGCGTTGATCACCGGAGCGGGCGCCGGGATCGGGCGTGCCACCGCCATCGAGCTGGCTCGGCACGGCGCCGACACTGTCGTGATCGTCGACCTGGATCTGGCCGCGGCGCAGGAAACTGCCGCGGCCGTCCGGGAAGCCGGCGCCGGGGCAGCGGCGTACCAGGCCGACGTCAGCGACGAGTCCGCGATGAATGACCTTGCCGCGCAAGTCAACGACGCACACGGTGTGGTCGACATACTGGTGAACAACGCCGGCATCGGGATGGCAGGCCGGTTCCTGGAGACGACGCCAGCGCACTGGGACAACATCCTGGGCGTCAATCTGCGTGGTGTGCTCAACGGAAGCCGGGCATTCGCAACGCAAATGGTCGACCGCGGTCAGGGCGGCACCATCATCAACTTGTCGAGCGCCGCGGCGTTTCTGCCGTCCAAGTCGATGGTCGCCTACGGCACGACCAAGGCCGCCGTCTTGGCGTTCAGCGAATCGCTGCGCGCCGATCTGGCCGATGACGGCATCACCGTCACTGCGGTGTGCCCCGGCTTCGTCAACACCAACATCGCCAAAAGCACTGTCTACGCAGGGTTGTCGGCCGACGAGCAGGAACGCGCCCGGCACCGCGCCGACGCAGCGTACCGCCGTCGCAACTACACGCCGGAAGCCACCGCCAAGGCGATCGTCAAGGCTGTCAAGAGTGGATCGCCGGTGGTGCCGATCGCGGCGGAATCCAAAGTGGGCTACGCGATGCGGCGCATCAGCCCGTCGCTGATCCGACTGTTGGCCCGCTACGATATCCGGCAATCCTAAGCTCGCTGTCTCGCAGAGCATTTGGGCCAGTGAGTCCGCCGACATTTATGGTCGCCGCAAGCGCGACCGGGGCGGCCGAGTGGTGATCGACCCCTAGCGGGGGCTAGGGCGCCGGCGCCAGCTGCAGCTGGTTGCTCTCCTGATAGCCCTTTGGGTTGCCGCAGGCGTCGACATTATTGGTGATCTGGACCGTGCCGCCCAGGCTGTTCGGGTCCCACGAGTAGTGGAAATTGATGGCTTTCGGAATGTCGCCGCCCTGCTCACAGGACACGCCGCCGTGGCCGTCCAGTGTCCACTGGCCGTTGACCAGATGCGCCTGCCCAAGGTCGGCGATCTGCGAGCAATCGTCCCCGCAGGGGGTGAAGTACCAGTCGCTGTGGATCTGGTGACCGTCCGGGTAGGTCTCGGTCTCGATGTAGTGGCCGTTCAACGGGTCGCCGGACGCGGGAGCCGCTAGTCCAAGAGCGAGACCGGCGAACATTGCGCCAGCGGCCAAGCCGCGTGCGATTGTCATCATCCGCTTCCTTTCGTCGAGCTGGTCAGTGCGTCGGGCACTGTTGGTGGGTATCACAGGAGGCTTTCAGTTCGCGCGCGTTTGGCAAAGTTCTGCTTGGTGAACGGATGGTTACGAATCGTCTTGCGTGTCGAAAGCCCTTTCTGGATGGTGATAGTCGTTGGTCCTCGCCTGGCCGTGGTCGAGATGTGGCGGCGGGATCCACTGGGTTCTGCCATCCCGGAGTTTGACTGTCCGCCATCCTCTGTCGACGAGTTTGTGGTCCGGCTTGCAGGCTAGCGTCAACCTGTCGATGTCGGTCAGGCCGCCCTTGGACCAGTCATCGGTGTGATGGACTTCCGTCCAGTATCCGGGGATGTCGCAACCCGGGGCGGTGCAGCCCCGATCTTTCGCATAGAGCATCAAACGCTGGTCTGCGGTGGCTATTCGACGCGAGCGGCCCAAATACAGTGGCCGACTCTGATGCTCGTCGAACACCGCCAGGTAGTGGAAGGCGCGGGTGGCCATTCTGATCAGGTCACGCATGGGTAGTAGCGTTCCGCCGCCGGTCACGGCCTGGCCGGACGCCGCACTGAGTTCCTGCAGCGTGGTCGAGACGATGAGCGTCACTGGTAGCCCGTTGTGCACGCCCAACTTCGGGTCACCTAGTTGGCTGCCGACCAGCGCGTTGAGTGCGTCGTGTTGCCGTTGGGCGTGGTTGCGGATGTCCTTGCCGACGAGATCCCCCTCGGGTTCTTCTGCGGTGCAAGGGCTTTCATCGGCGGGGTTACACATGCCCGGCGCGGCGAACCGGGCCAGCCATGCATCGAGATTCGCGCGTAGTTCAGGTGAGGCGACCAGCTTGCCGATGCTCATTCCGTCGGATCGTTGCGCAGACCAGGTGAAGCCGCGACGGCGTGCACGATCGTTGTCGGAGAATTTGCCGTCGGGATTGATCAGCACCGCGCACCGGTTCGCCACTTTCTCGAGTTGGTCGGGCCGCAGCGACGTCGCTTGTGTTGCCAGAAAAGACTCTGCCCGCTCCACGATGTCGACCCGTATGTCCACCGGCAGGTCGCGCACAAACGCCTGAATTACTCGCAGATGCTGCTGGTCAAGCATCCCCGCTCGCCATGCCAATGCAGTCGCGGGCAGCGCCGGAGGCAACGTCTCACCCGTGATGGTGAGCCTCGGCGCGAGTTGCTCGGCGTCGCGCATCCGGCGCCGCGCCTCGGCGACGCTGATTCGCAACCAGTCGGCGATGACCTTGTGCACGGGACCCCCGACATCGGCAGGGTCCGCTTTCGCCAGGCCCGCGATGAGGTCGTGGCTCAGTACTGCCTGCCGGCGTCGGGCGGTCTCCAGTCGCTCGAGTGCGCGCAATCGAAGTGCCGGGTTGCACTCGTCGAGGTGCAGCTCGCCGATCGACGCTACGGCCTCGTCGAGTGCATCACAGGCGGCATCTATCGAACGCATGTTCTAGACGCTACCCACTTGAATAGCCGGTCGCCGCCGCCACATCCGCACTTGTGGATCAACCCATAACTGTGGATAACTGCCGACTCGAAGGTCCCGTCTAGGGTGAAGGCCATGCGAGTTGCAGTCCTGGGGTCCAAGGGCAAAGTCGGCGCGGCGATGGTCCGGGCGGTCGAGTCCGCCGAGGACCTCAACCTGTCTGCCGAAGTCGACGCCGATGACCCGCTGAGCCTGCTGACCGACAACAACACCGAGGTCGTCATCGACTTCACCCACCCCGATGTCGTGATGACAAACCTCCAGTTTCTGATCGACAACGGGATTCACGCGGTCGTGGGAACCACCGGATTCACCGAAGAACGGCTGCAACAGGTGCGGTCGTGGCTGGCCGCCAAAGCCGGCGTCTCAGTCCTGATTGCACCCAACTTCGCCATCGGGGCGGTGCTGTCCATGCATTTCGCTCAACAGGCCG
Source organism: uncultured Actinomycetota bacterium (assembly GCA_963834615.1). Taxonomy (GTDB): domain Bacteria; phylum Actinomycetota; class Actinomycetes; order Mycobacteriales; family Mycobacteriaceae; genus Mycobacterium. The sequence continues at coordinate 270,479 of CAWICO010000008.1, read as the reverse complement.
CGCCGTTCTACGAGTCGGTCGAAGTCATCGAACTGCATCACCCGCACAAGGCTGACGCGCCGTCAGGGACCGCCGCCAGGACTGCCGCGTTGATCGCCGAGGCACGAAAAGGCCTGCCGCCCAACCCAGATGCCACCACTACGAGTCTCCCCGGTGCCCGCGGCGCGGACGTGGACGGGGTGCCGGTGCACTCGGTGCGGCTCGCCGGGTTGGTTGCGCATCAGGAAGTGCTGTTCGGCACCGAGGGGGAGACCCTGACCATCCGGCACGACAGCATGGACCGCACATCGTTCGTGCCGGGTGTGCTGTTGGCGGTGCGCCGGATCGCCGAATTCCCGGGTCTGACAATAGGAATCGAATCGCTGCTCAACCTGCAATGACCACTAAGTCGCGCAGCGTGCGCATCCAGCTGATGATCGCGGTCATGTGCGGTGCGCTGCTGGTCTATCTGGCACTGCTGGGCCGCACCGCCGTTCTGATGATCAGTTCCGGGCACGCTGTGGCCGTCGCACTGGGAGCGGCGCTGCTGATCCTGCCCGGCATCGGACTGTGGGCGATGGTCGCGACGCTGCGGGCCGGGTTCGCGCATCAGAAACTCGCCCGCCTCGCCGCAGCGGACGGGATGGAACTTGACGTGAGCTCTCTGCCGCGTCGACCGTCGGGACGTATCGAGCGCGACGCCGCCGATGCCCTGTTCGACACGGTGCGGACCGAACTGGACAGCGACCCCGATGATTGGCGCCGCTGGTATCGACTGGCCCGTGCCTACGACTATGCGGGTGATCGAGGCCGGGCCCGAGAAGCAATGAAGCAGGCGCTGGAATTGCATCGAGGACTTCAGGATCACCAATGACTAAGAGACTGTTGATCATTCACCACACCCCGTCACCGCACACCCAGGAGATGTTCGAGGCGGTGCTGTCCGGGGCGACCGACCCCGACATCGAGGGCGTGGACGTCGTGCGTCGCCCGGCGTTGACCGTGTCGTCGACCGACGTCCTCGAGGCCGACGGCTATCTACTCGGAACGCCGGCCAACCTCGGCTATATGAGCGGCGCCCTCAAGCACGCCTTCGATGTCATCTACTACCCCTGCCTGGACGCGACGAAGGGGCGGCCGTTCGGCTTGTACCTGCACGGTAACGAGGGAACCGAGGGGGCCGAGCGCGGCGTCGATTCCATCACCACCGGCCTGGGTTGGGTCAAGGCCGCCGAATATGTGGTGGTGTCGGGCAAGCCGGGCAAGGCCGAGCTGGAGGCGTGCTGGGAACTCGGCGCGACGGTCGCGGCGCAGTTGATGGAGTGAGGCTACGGGTCGATATGCGTCGGCGGCGTGCTGAATACCGGGTCGGCTTTGGGCGGGTCGCCAACGCTCATGGTGTAGCAGTCGCTTTCAGCGGCGTTCAACGGCCCGTTTGGGAAAGACGTCATGCAGCGTTCCCACATGCCGTCGTCGACGGGACCGTCGCACATCTTCGCAAACGGATGCCCGGCCCATCCGGGTTCCACACATCCCGCACTCGCCTGCGGTGCCGCGGCGAGTAGCCCGCTCGACATCACCGCGGCAGTCAGCCCTGCGACTAGGTAGCGCATCGTTATTCCGTCCTCACAAAGGGTTCTCGGGTCCATCGTCGATGTGGTCCGGGTAGAGACTGAAGATGCGGCCCAAGGGTTCTGGCCGGGACCCATCAAGGAGCAGCGCTGCTTGCGCCAGTGAACGGCCGGTTCGCCGAAAGTGTCTCGTAGTCCATGCGCCGTTGCCAGGTGCCGTCAGGCTGGACAGGGTCATCACACCTGCTGTAAGCGCCATAGGCTGCAAAGGTGTAGTGCTTCATCGCTCTCCTCGGCAGTGACCTTAATGGCCAAGAGAGCAGCGGTTGCCGCGTTTGACGGAAGTCTGCTGAGACGCCCAGCCGTAGTTACTAAGCTGGAGTAGCGGATGATGTGATCCGGATGAGAAAAGACCAACCCAACGAAGGGCCGGTTGTGACGCGCCTGCTGATCGCTAACCGTGGCGAGATCGCACTCCGGATCATCCGCACGGCAAGCGAGTTGGGGCTCGGGACGGTCGCCGTGTACGCCGAGGACGATGCGGACAGCCCGCACGTGCATGCGGCGGGCGAAGCGATCGGCCTGCACGGCTCCGGGCCGGCCGCTTACCTCGATCATGCAGCGATCTTGTCGGCGGCCAAACAGTCCGGTGCCGATCTGATTCATCCCGGGTACGGGTTTCTCAGCGAGCAAACCGAATTCGCGCGTGCGTGCGCGGCGGCGGGTTATACGTTTGTCGGGCCCGACGCCACGGCGTTGGAATTATTCGGCAACAAATCCTCGGCCCGCCGCGCCGCCGTTGCCGCCGACGTGGCGGTGCTTGCCGCCACCGACGGGCCCAGCAGTGTCGAGGACATCCGCACGTTCGCCGCCACGCAGGACGGCAGCATCGTGATCAAGGCGCTGGCCGGAGGCGGTGGTCGGGGAATGCGAATCGTCCGCGGTGCCGACCAGATTGATGACGCTTACCGGCAGTGCGCAGCTGAGGCGGAGCTGGGGTTCGGCGACCGGTCACTGTTCGCCGAAGCGCACCTGGCTGACGCCCGGCATATAGAGGTGCAGATCGTCGCCGCATCACTGGGCCCGGCATCGCGTGCGCTGGCGCTCGGCGACCGTGACTGCAGCATCCAGCGCCGGCACCAGAAGCTGATCGAAATCGCGCCCGCGCAAGGCATTTCCGAGCCGCTACGACGCGAGTTGCACAGTGCCGCGGCGAGGTTGTGTGCGCGTGCTGATTACCGCGGGCTGGCCACCGTCGAATTCCTGGTCGCAGGTGACCGATTCGTGTTCCTCGAAGTCAACCCGCGAATACAGGTCGAGCACACGATCACCGAAGAGACCACCGGACTCGATTTGGTTGCGACGCAATTGGCGATCGCCCGCGGCGCGACCTTCGACGAGCTCGCCCTACCCGCCGGAATCAGCGCCGACGGTGCCGAAGTCCGCGGCGAGCCGGCGATAGCCCGAGGCATCGCGATCCAGGCCAGGGTCAACATGGAGACCCTCGCCGGCGACGGAACGATCTCGCCGACGGCGGGCACGTTGACCGTGTTCTCGCCCCCGACCGGACCCGGCGTGCGCGTCGACACCCACGGCGGCCCCGGACTGACGCTGAGCCCGCGGTACGACTCATTGCTGGCCAAGGTGATCACCCATGTGCGCGAACCGTCGTTACCTGCGGCGCTGCGCAAAGCGCAGACCGCGCTGGCGGAATTCCGGATCGAGGGCATCCGCACCAACATCGCACTGCTGCGTGAAGTGTTGTCCAGCAGCCAGCTGCAATCAGGTTCGGTGACAACGGGTTTCCTCGACGAGAACCTTGCCGGCTTCGCGAGCGCCGCACAGGCCCGCCGCCCGGAGACCCGATTCGCGACGGTCGAACTGCACGCGGGTGAGGAGGTGGCACGCGCGCAACTGGCCGGCACCGTGGTCGAGATCGCTCCGGAAGGCGCCGAAATCGCCGCGGGCGCGCAACTGGTGGTGCTCGAAGCGATGAAGATGCAGCACGTGCTGGCAGCCCCGGACGCGGTGCGCACTGTCCGGACTCTGGTCGCACCCGGGCAGGTCGTGGGGACCGGCGACCCGATGGTGATCTTCGTCCGCACCGGCCAAATTGCTCAGAGCGATGAGGCCGCGCACTTCGACTTGGACCGAAGCCGTGCCGACCTCGATGACGTCCACCATCGGCACCTGCTCACCCTCGACGAAGCGCGGCAGGAAGCGGTTAACAAGCGGCACAAACAGAATCGGCGTACCGCCAGAGAGAACATCGACGATCTGGTGGACCCGGGGAGTTTCGTCGAATACGGCGCGCTGGCGGTCGCCGCGCAGCGCAGCCGGCGTTCGGAGGAGGATCTGATCGCCAACACTCCCGCCGATGGTCTGGTCGCGGGGGTGGCGAAAATCGGCGGCGTCGAGACGGCTGTGCTGTCTTACGACTACACCGTCCTGGCCGGCACGCAAGGCATGCGCAACCATGCCAAAACCGATCGTGTCTTTGATCTGGCCACCCGGCGAAAGCTGCCGGTGGTGCTGTTCGCCGAAGGAGGTGGCGGCAGGCCCGGAGACACCGACGTGGCCAATATCGCCGGTCTCGACGTGCCGACCTTCCGTGCGCTGGGCGCGCTGAGCGGCCAGGTCCCGCTGGTGTCGATCGTCTCCGGACGTTGCTTCGCCGGTAACGCCGCGCTTGCCGGGACCTGCGATGTCATCATCGCGACGCCCGACGCCAACATCGGCATGGGTGGTCCGGCGATGATCGAGGGCGGCGGACTCGGCGAATACCGGCCGGAGGACATCGGGCCCATCGATGTGCAGCGCCGCAATGGTGTCGTCGGTCTGGTCGCCCGCGACGAGGCGCACGCGGTGTCGTTGGCCAAGCAGTACCTCTCGTACTTCCACGGCCGACTCGACGAGTGGGAGGCTCCGGATCCGCGGCGAGCACGACATGTCGTGCCGGAGAACCGGTTACGCGCCTACGACGTGCATCATGCGATCGAGGCGGTCGCCGACCTGGGATCCGTTCTGGAGCTCCGGGCCGACTACGGAGTCGGCGTGGTCACCGCGCTGGTCCGCGTCGAAGGTGTGCCATTCGGATTGCTGGCCAACAGCAGTCATCATCTCGGCGGGGCCATCGATGCCGAAGCCGCCGACAAGATCGCCGATTTTCTGACGCTGTGCGACTCGGCCAGGTTGCCGATCATTTCGCTGTGTGACACACCCGGATTCATGGTCGGACCGGATGCCGAAGTCGAGGCCGCCGTCCGGCGATTCAGCCGGCTGTTCATCATCGGCGCGCGGCTCACGGTGCCGTTCGGAATGATCATCCTGCGCAAGGGCTACGGGCTGGGAGCAATGGCGATGGCCGCAGGCTCCTTCCACGCCCCGGAGTTCACCGTCGCCTGGCCGACCGGCGAGATCGGCGGCATGGGTCTCGAAGGTGCCGTGCGGTTGGGGTTCAGCAAAGAGCTTGCTGCACTGTCGGATCCGGTCGAGCGTCAGAACCTGTTCGATAAGTTGCTCGAGGCTGCCTATCAGCACGGCAAGGCGCTCACCTCGGCCACCACATTCGAACTCGACGACGTCATCGACCCGGCGGACAGCCGGGCCTGGATCATCCGGTTACTGGTCAACGCTCAGGCGTCAGTCAAAGGGGAAAGGAATCGGTCGTGAAAGTTGCCGAAAAAGTCGCTATCGTCACCGGCGGTGGCAATGGCATCGGCGGTGCGCTGGCCACCAAACTCGCTCAGCAGGACGCCAAAGTCGTTGTCGCCGACATAGACTCACGTGCCTCGGATGCGGTGGCCGAAGCGATCAACACCGAACGGCCCGGTGCGGCCGTCGCTGTGGCCGCCGATGTCTCCGACACGGCACAGATCGAGCAGTTGATCCGGCACGCAGAGAGCGAATTCGGGCCCGTCGACTTGTACTTCGCGAACGCGGGCATCACCGGCGTCTCGGGCCTGGACGTCACCGAGGACGAGTGGGACCACTCCATAGACGTCAACTTGAAGGCACACATCCGGGCAGCACAACTGCTGGTGCCCCGTTGGGTCGAGCGCGGTGAGGGCTATTTCGTCAGCACCGCATCGGCGGCCGGCCTGCTCACACAGCTCGGATCGGCGACGTACTCGGTCACCAAGCATGCGGCCGTCGGATTCGCCGAATGGTTGAACATCACCTTCGGCGACCAAGGCGTGCGAGTGAGTTGTCTGTGCCCTATGGGAGTCAACACCAGCCTGCTGTATTCGCCTGGCGAGTCAGACGATCCGCTTGCTCGCCTGGCGACCCGCGCGGTCACCAGCGCGGGTGAGGTGATGGAACCCGCCGACGTCGCCGATGTGGTGCTGGAAGCCATCGACGACGAGCGGTTCCTGATCCTGCCGCATCCAGCCGTGTTGGAGATGTACCGGCACAAAGCCGCCGACTACGACCGGTGGCTCAAGGGGATGCGCCGGTATCAGCACTCGCTACGGGAGGGTTTGCAATGACATCACCGGATCTGGGCGGGCGTACCGCAATCATCACCGGCGGATCGCGGGGGATCGGGCTGGCCATCGGTGAGCGGTTGGCTGCCGCTGGTGCGAGCGTGGTCGTCACGAGTCGCAAACAGGACAGCGCCGACGCGGCGGCCGAGCACATCGGCAGGGGTGCAATCGGAGTGGCGGCCCACGCCGTCGACGAGGACGCCGCCAGACACTGTGTCGACCTGACGCTCGAGCGCTTCGGCAGCATCGACATCCTAGTCAACAACGCCGGCACCAACCCGGCTTACGGTCCGCTGATCGACCAGGATCACGCCCGGTTCGCCAAGACTTTCGACGTCAACCTCTGGGCGCCGCTGCTGTGGACCTCGCTGGCCGCCAAGGCCTGGATGCGTGACCACGGCGGGGCGGTGGTCAACACGGCGTCGATCGGTGGCATGCATCAGGCGCCGAACATGGGCATGTACAACGCGACCAAGGCTGCGCTGATCCACGTCACCAAGCAACTGGCACTGGAACTTTCGCCACGGGTCCGGGTGAATGCGATCGCCCCGGGTGTGGTCCGGACCAAGCTCGCCGAAGCGCTGTGGAAGGAGCACGAGGAGCTGGTGTCGGAGGGAACTGCGCTGGGACGCATCGGCGAGCCGCCCGACGTGGCGTCCGCGGTCGCGTTCCTGGTGTCGGACGAGTCGAGCTGGATCACCGGCGAGACCTTGGTGATCGACGGCGGCCGGTTGCTCGGCGATCCGGCGGGTTTCCGATGAGCGCCGATGATCTGAACGCACGGGTGCGGACGCTGCTCGACGAGCACGATCCGGTACGCAGTGACCCGCACGATTTTCTGGCTGCACGGTTCGACGCCGGGCTGGCCTGGGTGCACTTCCCGACCGGCTCCGGCGGGCTCGACCTGCCGCGTAACTTTCAGTCGCAGGTCGAGGACGAGTTGACCGCGGCCGGTGCGCCGCCCGGTGGCGGCGGAGCGCGCAACGGTATCGGCATGGGTATGGCCGCACCGACCATCGCGGCGTACGGAACCGCGGAGCAGCAACGAACCTTCCTGCGGCCGTTGTTCACCGGCGAACACATCTACTGCCAGCTGTTCAGCGAGCCGGGTGCCGGATCCGACCTGGCCGGGGTGGCCACTCGCGCGGTCCGCGACGGCGACAACTGGATCGTCAACGGGCAGAAGGTCTGGACGTCGAGTGCGCAGAACGCCCAGCGGGCAATCCTGGTCGCCAGGACCGATCCCACCGTGCCCAAGCACCAAGGTCTGACCTACTTCGTCGCCGACATGACCGATCCGGGCGTCGATGTCCGGCCGCTGCGCCAGATCACCGGGGAAGCCGAATTCAACGAGGTCTTCCTGACCGATGTCCGGGTGCCCGACGCCAACCGGCTCGGCGCCGAGGGCGGCGGCTGGAAGGTCGCGACCACCACGCTGAACAACGAACGCGTTGCCATCGGCTCGATGGCAGGTGGCGTACGGGAAACCGGGACGATCGGCAAGGTCACCGAAGCCTGGCGGAGCCAACCCGACATCCGTGACCCTGCGATGCACGACGAGCTGATGCGGCTCTGGGTGGAAGCGGAGGTCGCACGATTGACCGGGTTGCGGCTGCGTCAGCGCCTGGTGGCGGGCCAGCCCGGGCCCGAAGGCGCCGGGATGAAGGTGACGTTTCGCCCGGCTGGCGCAAGCGATCTCGGGTTTTGAGATCGAGCTGCACTCCGAAGAGGGATTACGCTACGACGATTGGACGATGCGCCAGCCCGACTCGGTCGACTTCATCGGCCGCGGCCCCGGATATCGCTACCTGCGGGCCAAGGGCAATTCCATCGAGGGCGGCACGTCGGAAATCCTGCGTAACACCATCGCCGAGCGCATTCTCGGACTGCCGCAGGAACACCGAGTCGACAAAGAGATGGCGTGGAAGGATCTTCCCCGATGAGCGACTTGTTGTACTCCGACACCGAGGACGCTGTGCGGGAGAGTGTCCGGCGGCTGTTCGCCGATCGGTGTCCTTCCGAAGCGGTGACGAGTTTGTATGACGCTGCGCCGCAGAACTTTTCCGATGTATGGCATACGCTGGCCGCCGACCTGGGCATGGCCGGTCTGCTGGTACCCGAGGAACTCGGTGGCGCGGGTGCGGGTGCCCGCGAGGCGGCTGTGGTGATGGAGGAGATCGGTCGGGCTGTTGCGCCGGTGCCGTTTCTGTCCAGTGCGGTGCTCGCCACCGTCGCGTTGCTGCATGCGGGCGACACCGACACGGTCCGCGGATTGGCGGCGGGTTCGCGCACCGCTGCGCTGACGGTGCCGTTGTCCACCGCACCCGGTGACGACGTGATCGGTGTCAGCGCAGCCGGCAACGGCCTGACGGGTCGGGTCACCAGCGTGGCCGGTGCGAATGAGGCCGACGTGTTGGTGGTTCCGGCGGTCGGGCCGGACGGACTGGAGTTGCACACCGTCTCTCGCGACGAAGCAGGCGTCGAGCTGTCGCCGGTGTTGACGTTGGATATGACGAGACCCCTTGCGGATATTGAGTTTTCCGGCGTCGCATCGTCACGAGTCGGCACCGGGTTCGCTGAGGCCGCGGTGGCGGCGGCGCTGGAAACCGGTGCGGCACTGCTCGCATCCGAGCAATTCGGCTTGGCGCAATGGTGTTTCGAGACAACGCTGGACTATGCCAAGCAGCGCAAGCAATTCGGCCGGGCCATCGGGTCATACCAGGCCATCAAGCATCGACTCGCCGACCTGTGGATCGATGTCAACGCCGCCGGTGCAGCAGCCCGGTACGCCGCGGACACCCGCGCGAGCCAGGACGACGACGCGACCATCGGCGCGGCTGTCGCCCAATCCTATTGCAGCGGTATCGCTGTGCGCGCCGCCGAAGAATGCGTTCAGCTGCACGGCGGTATCGGGATGACCTGGGAGTATCCGGCGCATCTGTATCTGAAGCGTGCCAAGAGTGATCAATTGGCCTTCGGTACCGCCTATCGGCACAGGGCCCGGTTGGCCGAATTGGTCGACCTGCCGGCTTCGTGAGAGGGGAACAACACATGGACAAGCGGATTCTCGGCGACAACCTCGAGGTCTCGGCCATTGGTCTGGGCTGTATGGGTATGAGCCGCGGTTTCGGGCCATCCGGATCCACCGCAGAGATGATTGCCGTGATCCGCGCAGCGGTCGAGGGCGGCGTCACCTTCTTCGACACTGCGGAAGCTTACGGAGACAACGAAATACTGGTCGGCAAAGCCTTGGCGCCGTTCGCGGGCCAGGTGGTGATCGCGACTAAATTCGGTTTCAAGTTCGGCACCGATGGCAACGTCGCCGGACTCGACAGTCGGCCCGAACACATCAAAGAGGTCGCCGACAATTCGCTACGCCGACTGGGCGTGGAGACTATCGACCTGCTCTACCAGCACCGCGTCGATCCCGAGGTGCCCATCGAAGACGTCGCCGGAACGGTCAAGGAGCTGATTCAGAGCGGCAAGGTGAGGCATTTCGGGATGTCCGAGGCGTCGGCGCAGAACATTCGTCGCGCCCACGCCGTGCATCCCGTGGCCGCGCTGCAGAGCGAATATTCGCTGTGGTGGCGCGAACCGGAGAGCCCAGAGACCGGGGTGCTGTCCACCGTGTCCGAACTCGGCATCGGTTTCGTGCCCTACAGCCCGCTGGGCAAGGGCTTTCTCACCGGAAGCATCGGCGAGAACACGCAATTCGACAGCTCCGACATCCGCAGCAGCATTCCGCGGTTCGCTGCGGACGTGCGCGATGCCAACCGAGCCGTCGTCGACCTGCTCCAGAGGATCGCGGTTCGTAAGGGCGCGACGCCCGCCCAGATCGCCTTGGCCTGGTTGCTCGCCCAGCGACCATGGATCGCGCCGATCCCCGGTACCCGGCGGCTGGAGCGGCTGGAAGAGAATCTGGCGGCCGCCGACGTCGCGTTGAGCGCCGACGATCTCCACGAAATCGACACTGCTTCAGCGGCGATCGAGGTGCAGGGCGCGCGTTATCCCGACTTCATGCAGAAGCTGATCGGGCGCTGACCTGACGCGCGACTTCGCCGTATCGCTCGAAACGGTCTGGGTCGCCGACAGCGTTGTAGAGCACCAGTCGCGTCGCTGTCGCTCCGTACTTGTCGGTTAGCGCGTCGGCCAACGCATCCCACGTCGACTCGGTGGCGAAGGCTGCGACATGGTCGTCGCTGACCTGGGCGGCCATGCCCGCCAGGTCGCCGGCCTTCTGCTTCTCGCGGATCCGCGCGGTCGTGCCCTCGAACCCGGCCTCGTCCCAGATGAACGCATAGTTCGGTGTGCTGCCGTAGAACGCCATGCTGGCGCGCACGCTTTCACGCTGCGAGTCGCGCTCTTCGTCGGTGTCACCGACGATCGTCATGACTGGCACGACGATCGCGACATCCGACGCAGAGCGACCCGCTTTGGCTGCTCCCGCAGCGACATTCGGCAGCACGTGACGGTCGATGTAGCCGGGCTCGCCGATCGGATGGACATGCACGCCGTCGGCGACTTCGCCGGCCATCCGCAACATCCATGGATTTACCGCGGCGATATCGACTTTGGGATCGGGGGTATCGATCGGTCCCGCGCTCCACTGCGGAGTAATGAAGTCGAGGTCGTAGAACTCACCGTGGTGGTCGAGCTTCCCGGAGCGAAACGCCGAGAAGCACGCCTTCACCGCGAGCAGGTAGTCGCGCAACCGCGGGCCCGGCCGCTCGAACGCAGCGCCGTAGCGCCGGACGACGTGTGTGCGCACCTGTGTGCCCAGGCCAAGCCGGAAGTTCCCACCGGTCGCTTCCTGCAGTTCCCACGCCGCGGCCGCCGTGACGAACGGGCTACGTGGAAACGCCACCGCGACACCGGTGGACAACGCGAGGCCTGGCGCCGCTTGCGAGGCCACCGCGGCGTTCAGATACGCGGTGCGACCCATCTCGGTGAACAACAGGCCGGAGAATCCGGCCGACTGCGTCCGCCGGGCCAGGCCACCGATCTCGCCCAGAGGCTGGGGGACCGTCATCGCATCGACGAACATCACCCGTGCAGGTTCGCGCCGAAGACCTCCCGCATCGCTGTCCAGTGCCGCTCCGCAGCGTCAGCGTCGTACGACCGGTTATCGGGCACGGCGTAGCCGTGCGCGGCCGGATACGTCTCGATCTTGTGCTCGACACCGGCGGCGGTCAGAGCTTTGTCGAGCTGCTCGGCGTGGTCTGCGGTGAACGAGCCGTCGTTCTCCGCGCCACCGACGTAGACCACGGCCTGGATCTGGTCGGCCTTCAGATGCGGGCTGTCGCTGCCGTCGGTAACCAAGCCACCGCCGTGGAAGGACGCCGCAGCGGCAACCCGGTCCGGCACACGCCCGGCGACGATCAACGACGCGCGCCCGCCCATGCAGTAGCCGGTGATGCCGAATGTGCTGCCACTGACCTCGGGCCGGGCCGCCAGATAGTCGAAATACGCTGTCGCGTCGGACGCCCAACCTTCAGGGCTGATGCTGCCGATGAACGACATCAGGCGTTTGCGTTCGTCGTCGTCGGTGAACGCGGTTGTCATGTCGAAGGGCGCCCAGTCGCCTTGGCGGTAGTAGACGTCCGGCAGCAGCACCGCGTAACCGGAATCGGCCAGCGTCGCGGCCATGTCGAAGAAGGTCTGCCGGAATCCGCCGGCGTCGGGAATCATGACCACGCCTGGCCAGGGGCCCTGTCCTTCAGGGGTGAACAGGCGGACCGGGGCGGAGCCGTCGGGAGTGGTGACGGTGTCGGTGATGTTCGGCATGCCATCCGTTCTACTCCGCGGGTCTGGACGTAATCCGTCAATTCATCGATCGGCGCGCTGCGTCGACCCGCCGCGCCCTGCTTCGCAGCGCTTGCGATCGCCGCTGAGCCTGATGGCGTCGACCCGCCGCGCCCTGCTTCGCAGCGCTTGCGATCGCCGCTAAAGTAAAACGCGTGCCGATCCCCACACCGTACGAGGACTTGCTGCGTCGGGTGCTGGAGCAGGGCACAGCAAAAGCCGACCGCACCGGCACGGGCACCCGCAGCCTGTTCGGCCACCAGATGCGGTTCGACCTGTCGGCGGGCTTCCCGCTGATCACCACCAAAAAAGTCCACCTCAAGTCGGTGGTCTACGAGCTACTGTGGTTCTTGCGCGGCGACTCCAACGTCAGTTGGCTGCACGATCACGGGGTCACGATCTGGGACGAATGGGCCAGCGACACAGGCGATCTCGGCCCGGTGTACGGGGTGCAGTGGAGGTCTTGGCCTACACCGTCCGGTGAGCACGTCGATCAGATCAGTTCGGCGCTGAATCTGCTTCGGACCGACCCGGACTCGCGGCGCATCATCGTGTCGGCGTGGAATGTGGGCGAGATCCCCCAGATGGCACTGGCGCCGTGTCACGCGTTGTTCCAGTTCTACGTGGCCGACGGTAGGCTCAGCTGCCAGCTCTACCAGCGCAGCGCTGACTTGTTTCTCGGTGTGCCGTTCAACATCGCCAGCTATGCCTTGCTGACCCACATGATGGCCGCCCAGGCGGGCTTGGGTGTCGGCGACTTCGTCTGGACCGGCGGCGACTGCCACATCTACGACAACCACGTCGAGCAGGTACGCACCCAGCTCGATCGCGACCCTCGGTCCTACCCGGAAGTAGTTCTGGCGCAACGGGACTCGATCTTCGATTACACCTACGACGACGTCGTGGTGAAGAACTACGATCCGCACCCGGCGATCAAAGCTCCTGTCGCCGTATGAGTGGACTGGGCCTGATCTGGGCGCAGTCAACATCTGGGGTGATTGGCCGCGATGGCGGCATCCCGTGGCGACTCCCCGAGGATCTGTCCCACTTCAAGGAGGTCACCGCGGGACACACCGTGGTGATGGGTCGTCTCACCTGGGATTCACTGCCGGCGAAGGTCCGGCCGCTGCCGGGCCGCAAAAACATCGTCGTGACCCGACAGGCCGACTTCAGGGCGCAGGGCGCGACGGTAACGGGAAGTCTTGACGACGCGCTGACCGATGCGGACACCTGGGTGATTGGCGGTGAACAGATCTACACCTTGGCTCTGCCACGGGCCGATAGATGCGAGGTCACCGAGATCGACATCGAAGTGCCTCGTGACGACGGCGACGCGATCGCCCCTGTTCTCGACGAGGCGTGGGTCGGCACGCCGGGAGAGTGGCAGACCAGCGACACCGGCCTGCGCTACCGGTTTCACAGCTACTACCGCACGCTCTGACCTGCCTTGGCGCTCTGACCTGCACCTTTGGCATGACCTGACACAATCGGTCTAGTCACATTTGGCCGCCAGGCGTTGCAGAAGGGGGATTACCGTGGAATCCGAATCCGCAAAGGCGTTCACTCGTACATTCAGGGGCTACCAGCCGACGGCGGTCGATGCCCATATCGAGATGTTGACCACCAAACAGCAATTGTTGCTCGACGACGTCGAAAGCCTCAGGACGCGGCTCAAGGAAGTCGGCGACGAAGCGACCAACCTCCGGAGGGAGGTCGGCCTCCTGACTGAGACCTCACCGTCGCCCCATGCCGTGCAACAGCGGATGGCGCAGATGCTGCGACGCGCAGTCGACGAGATATCCGAAATGCAGGCCGAGGCCCGGGCCGAAGCGGACGCAATGGTCGCGGCGGCCGAAGCTGAGGCCAAGGCCGCCGAGCATAAGCACAAAGAGGCGCTGGCAGAGTTGGCCGAGCGGCGCGAAGCGCTCGAGGCCGAATATCAGAAAACCAAGGACGACCTCGAGACCGAACTGGCCGGCCTGCGCGCCGACGCCCAAGAGGAGCGTGAACACCTGCTCGCCGACGCGAAGCTGGAGGCTGATCACTATCGTGAGCAGGCCCGGCGGGCTGCGGATGAAGCGAGCCAGCGACGGATCGACGTCCTTGAGCAACTTGTCGGGGTGTACCGCGACCTGGAAGGAGTTCCGGCCACTCTCGAGTCGGCCTACCAGGAACTTAAGAATCCGTCGGAATAACCTTTCCGCCGGAGGTGTCGGACGTGACCGGTATCCTCAGCGCGTGTCCATCCGGACTTCTAGCCTGACCGCCGCGCAAGCCCGGCGGATAGCCGTTGCGGCACAGGGCTTTAGCGAGCCCGAGCCTGTCGGTCCAGTCACCCGCGCGCACCTGCGGCGGCTGATCTCGCGCGTCCAGGTGCTGCAGCTCGATTCGGTGTCGGTCGCGGTGCGCGCCCACTACGCGCCGGTCTTCAGCCGGCTCGGGCCCTACGACCGGGACGTGCTCGACCGTGCGGCGTGGGCGCACAGCGCCCGTTCGCCGCGGCTGCTGGTGGAGTACTGGGCGCACGAGGCCGCGCTGATGGCTGTCGACGATTGGCCCCTGATGCGCTGGCGGATGGGCGAATACCGGCACGGACGGTGGGGCAAACACATCGTCCAGGCGAACCCACAGCTGTCCGAGGACATCGTGGCCGCCGTCGCTGAACTGGGGCCCTCGACAGCCGGGCAGATCGAGAATCACCTGGCCGAGACGCCCCGCCGCGCCAAAGGTGCTTGGTGGAACCGCAGCGACACCAAGTGGGTGGCCGAAGCGCTGTTCGCCGCCGGCACGCTCACCACGGCGACCCGGGTGGGGTTTGCGCGGCATTACGACCTGACGGAGAAGGTGCTGCCCGCCGAGGTGCTGGCGCGCGAGGTCGCCGAAGACGACGCCGTCCGCGAGCTTGTCCTGCGGGCCGCCACCGCGTTGGGGGTGGCCACCGAGGCCGATATCCGTGACTATTTCCGGCTGGCGGCCGGGCAGGCCAAGCCGGCGATCGCGAAGCTGGTAGCCGACGGGAAGCTGGAGCTGTTGAATGTCGACGGCTGGTCGGCTCCGGCGTATCTACATGCGGGACAGACGATTCCGCGACGCGACCGCGGCACGGCGCTGTTGTGTCCGTTCGACCCGCTGATCTTCTTCCGGCCGCGAGTGGAGCGGCTGTTCGACTTCCACTACCGGATCGAGATCTACACGCCGGCGAGCAAGCGGCAGTACGGCTACTACGTGTGGCCTTTTCTGCTCGACGGTGAGTTGGTCGGCCGGGTCGACCTCAAAGCCGATCGATCCGCGGATGCCCTACAGGTCGTGGCCGCGTTCGTCGAGCCAGGCCGTTCGCCGTCGCGAGTAGCCGCATCGCTTGCCGGCGAACTGGAGTCGATGGCCGGTTGGCTGGGACTTGCCGGTGTGGCGGTCGGCAAGCGCGGCGACCTGGCCGGGGAACTGGACAGGCGTTCTCTAAGCGTTGATGTTGACCTTCAATTGGTTTGGATAGAGCCGCCATACCGCACCCGGCTGGCTGTACATCTGAGCCTGCAGCTTGGCGAGATCCGCCTGAAACTGGAACATGGCCAATTCGGCGCGGTAGTCGAGAGCGATCGTACTGAAGTCGTCCATCAGGGCGCGGCGGTGCACGTTGAGGTTGAAGTTTGCGTTGACCAGTCGCTGGTAGATATCCAGGGGCTCACGCCGAAAATCGTTATATATCCGCGCCGGCTGGCGATGTGTCCACAGCTGATAGTTCCACATGAAGCTGCCGAGGATTTCGTGCTGCACGGTGACTGAGTACAGTTGACTCGCCAGCATCCGTGCTAACTGATCCCAAGTGAAATTTGCGGGGTTCACGCCCACCCCGTTGGGAATTAGCGAATTGAGTTCAACGAGCCATGCCAGCGTCTCTGGGTCCTGACGAATACTATTGGCGCCTCTGGCATTTCGTGGATAGTAGATTTCCAGGTAGTTGCGCACGAAGCGGTGCATGACATCGAACAGTGCCTCGAGCTCATCCTGTGTGGGCGTGTTGAAGCCGGAACCGCGCACGTGACGCGAATTGCCGTCCGCCTGAGGGTCATTCACCTCGTGCAGATAGCACAAGTAGGTGTCGTCGAACAACTTGCACATGCCTTCGAAGGTCAGGCTGAAGATCGTCTCGAAGTCGCCACCGGGTTGCATCTGCCCGCGGATGACCATGTCGTTGCTTTGCTGGGTGCCGTAGATGTACGGCCACAACAGCCTGAACAGCGGATGATTGGCCGACAGGGAATTGCGCGTTGCGATGGCCAATTGCGCTCCGCCCGCCAGGTGCACCCAATTGAAGTGGCGAACGAGTGACAGGTGCGTCGAGGCTGCGCACAACACGATCTTGGTGGCTTGGTCCCACTCCGCGTCGTTTGGCGTGATCGCATTGCCGAGCGCGCAGTCGATTTCAGTGGCTTGCAGCGAACGTCGGACTTTATCCACAGTGAACATGACGCGTGCACCGATTTCCAGCAGGCCGGGATGGTGCTGGTAGCCGCTCAGCATGCGAAGGTCCCATTCCCAGGCGGCGCTGTTCCCGACACGCCTCGTGTAGCACGAATAGGGACCACGCACCGCCAGCGAACCAAGGTCTGGACTGCCCAGAAACTCAGCCGGCAATTGGGGCGCGTGGAAGAGTGTGCGACGCCGCCCGTTGAACGCTTTCTTCAAGGCCACCTGCGGGTCGGCGTCGATCTGCGGTAGGCATGACTGCATGGGCGTCAAGAATGTGCTGTATAGCCGAACCTGAAATTCATAGAACCTGGTATGCAGCCGATTCTGTTCATCTTTCGGGACGTCTGCGCGCGCACACACCATCACGTTGCGCAGCGGCACTTCCGGGATCGCCAGGATCATCGGCTTCGGGGTGATGTGGCGCCATTTGGTCGTCGGCCGTTTGATTTTGACCGGTTTGCTGAAGACAAACTTCAACCAGGCGAGGAGGTCCCAAAACCAGCGACGCAGAGTCCATTTCAGCATTGGCACTCCCGGAGATGCTTACGCATGACGATACGCGTCACCGCGCCACGGGTCGGGCTCCAGATCGGTGTCCCAGGCACGTAATGGGTGGCGAGTGGGGTCTAGGACGACTCCTACATCCCAGGGCTCGAAAGCGTTCTTGATGTTGGCCAGACCGGTATCGGCGAGGTCGGGGTAGTGGCGGAGGATCACGGTCTTGAAATCGGTTTGATCGATCCAGCGCAGTCCCTCGCGTGTGTACACGTCTTCGTTGTAGCAATCAGTATAGAAACGATCAGCCTGCAGCCGACGACTCGCGCTCACGATGAAGATCTGGAAGACCGTCTCGCCGAATCCGAAATGGGTGGGTCGCTCGGCCTCCGCCAGTGTGCCGATCAACAGGTCGAGGTCCTCGACTTTGTCTGGAGGGCCACCATAGACGGACCTCAGATTTTTCAGGATTTCTGGATTGTCGGTGAGATCGTCGAAACTGCGGATTGGATTGAGCCTCAGTTGGCGGCGGAACTCGTTGTACCGCGGCACGCCCCGCTCGCGCGCGCGCAGGATGTCCACGGTGCCCACGTCGAAAAACGAGTTCCCGCTGACACTGAGCTCTTGCATGAAGCGCGGATAGTTGTTAAGTATCAGAGCTCCTGGATGCTGGTTACCAAACGAATAAAACAGGTCAGACATCGCATAAGTCTGCGTGAGATGGGTTGAGCCGCGCTGGCGTGAGGCGGAGAAAGGCACATTGTTGATCCCGGGCGTGCGGCGGCGCTGGAGTTGCAGCATTTCCGGGAGCAACGAATGCAGCCGATAGACCTCGACGAATTCCTCGGAAAACCCAAACACGCAGTCGTGCTTGTTTATCGGGTTACCGACAATGCCGCCGAGCTCGGGGTTACCGATGTTGATTTCGGCCAACGTTTTGCGGTCCTTGCCCTTCCGCCATTGGTAGGTCAGCAAGCCGTACCAGTTCGAGTTCATCCCCGTCTCGAGCGTCTGGTTGGGCAAAATGGCCGGGGTCCATTCGACCGAGTGGATCTTGGCCATGACCGCGGCATTGATCAGTCGCGCGACATTGAAGAGGAGGTTGTCGTCCCAGTCGGGGTAGGCCTGATGCAGCATGTCGCAGATCGCGTTGTGTTCGCGCACGAAAAGGGTGTGCAGCATTGAGAGGCCGACCCACCAGTTGCGCATGAAGGCGGCGTCCTCGACGTCCGTGCTGGGGTCGACCGGCAACAGGCCGTCAGGGCCCAGCGTCATCTTGCCGGATTGATGGCTGCGCATACGGTTTTGGGTTGTCTGGTCGCTTCCGTAGATCTGCGATCCGTCCCACCAGTGGGTGACCTCGTTGATATAACTGGTCGCTGCGGGCTCTGGTGTCTTTCCCGCATCGCGCGTCAGGTCAACTTGAGTTGTGCTGAAGACCAAATCGGTTTGGTTGTAACGCCGGATCGCCGGATCGCCGGGCGGCAGCGGCACCGTGATGAGGGAATCAGGTGCGACGTCACCATGGCTGATCCAGTCATGGACCATGAATTGGATCCACGATGCAGCCAACAGGTTCAGGAATACGACTGGCGCCATGTCTGGTTCGCCATCAGCACCGTCGGGGCGGCTGAGCAGCTTGAGGCTGATCTCTCGGGGGTTCGGCGTGAGTAACCGGTGGTCCGTCTCCGGATAAGTGGCGGAAAACTCGACGTTTCGGAGGAACCGTGTGTTGGCGGCACCTTCCTTCGGGTTGGCGAGGTTGTTCCAGCTTCCGTCGGCAGTGCGGAAATGGCTGACCCCAGAGGGCGGGGGTGGCCCCGTTCCGAGGAAGGCGACGAGCTCGCCGAGCGGGTAGGTGCTTTTCAGGTTCTCCGCGCTCAGTCGCTCACGGATGTAAGCCAGTAGCAGTACTCCCACAACCCACTTATGGCGGTACCAGTCAGTCCAAATTCGGGCGCGGTAGCCGAACACCCGACCCACCAAGTTGATTACGCAATCCATTCCCACCGTCATCACTGCGCCGAGTCGGTTGCCTAAGCACAGTCGCAGTCGCCGGATGCAGCGCCGACCAGCCGAAGGCACAGGCGGGCCGGGGATGGCACCGGGGGGCACGCTAGGCCACGACAGCAGGACACTTTTGGCCGGGTAATACGGTTTCGGCACATGGGTGTGAATCTCGGCGATGGCGTTGGCCTCTGCCAGCGCGGCCATCCTCTTCCACTCTTTGATCTCGCGGGTGGCGCCGCCGGCTTTCATCGCCGCTCGGTATTCCTTCGCTGCATCCCTATAGCGCTCTTTTTTGAAGAACGCCAGACCTGCGTCGGCATGCTTTTTGCCGCTGGAAGGGCCTGAAGACGGCATACGAGCTCCTCGGATGGCAAACCCCGGAGCTAGAACTTACTCGAATCGGCTGCAGGACGCGGAATGAAACGCGCAATTCACCGGCAGGAAGCCTGGCTAAGGTGAATTTAACTCGTTGTTCCGATGAAGGGGGCAGGATGGGCACCCGTTTGTTGCAGGCGAGAGTGTTGCCGATGTCGGTCGTTATCTGCCAAAGGGCTTCCCCGGCGGTGCCGCCGGTTAATAATCGACCTGTTGCTGTCCGGCGCTTTAGGGTGGGTGGACCAGGCGGTCCACACCACTGATTGGCGGCAGGAGAAGCGGATGGGACCAGCAGGCGCGTTGTGCCGAGCGTGTGGCACCGAACTGCGCCACGGGGCCCGGTTCTGTGACTCATGCGGGGCACCGGCTCCAGAATCCCGAATACAGCCTGAGTTCAAACAGGTCACCGTGTTGTTCGCCGATGTGGTGAATTCCCTGGCGATCGCCTCTGTGCTCGGTGCGGAGCGGTTGCGCGAGATCATGGCAGACGTTTTCGGCTGCGCGGCAACGATTACGCGCCGCTACGGCGGCACGGTCGACAAATTCACCGGCGACGGCATCATGGCGCTATTCGGCGCTCCAGTGGCGTTGGAAGACCATGCTTTTCGGGCCTGTCTGGCGGCCCTCGACATCCAGGAGCAGATCGCACAGCTGGCCGAGGAGGTGCAGCGCCGCGACGTGGTTCCATTGGGACTGCGGGTCGGCCTCAACTCCGGCCAGGTAATAGCCGGCGAAATCAGCTCTGACGCAAGGGCTTACACTGCGGTCGGCGAGCAGGTCGGGCTGGCTCAGCGGATGGAATCGGTAGCCCCGGTCGGCGGGGTGATGCTCAGCGAGTCGACGGCGCGGTTGGTTGAACACGCTACTGTCCTCGGGCCGCCCGAATGGGTGAACGTCAAAGGGGCTGTGGCACCGTTGCCTGCCCGACGGCTGTTGGGGGCCGCTGCCGAGCGGGTGGGCGTCAGCCGGCGCGAGCCGACTCTGGTGGGACGCACGTGGGAGATGAACTCCGTCGCCGGCATTCTCGAGCAGGCGATCGGCGGTGCCGGATGCGTGATCGGAGTGGTCGGGCCACCCGGCATCGGCAAGAGCCGCATTGCCGGCGAGGCCGTGACGATGGCCTCCGCCCGCGGTGTCGAGGTGTTCACGGTGGCCTGCGAGTCCCACACCCGCGAGGTCCCCTTCCGCGTGGTGTCACGACTGCTTCAGACGGTGTTCGGCGTCAGCGACCTCGACGAGCAGGCAGGCCGGGACCGGGTGCGGGCCCGCATCCCCGACGCCGATCCCGAAGACCTGCTGCTGCTCGACGACCTGCTCGGCATCGGTGTTCCGGACGCGGTGCCGCCCACTATCACCGCCGACGCGCGTCGACGCCGGCTGGCAGCCTTGCTCAACGCTGCCGCGTTGACCCGCGTCACACCAGTGCAATACGTGATCGAGGACCTGCACTGGATCGATGAGGTCAGCGAGGCGATGCTCGTCGAGTTGGTCACCATTGTGCCCCGAATTCCTGCGCTGATGGTGCTCACCTACCGGCCCGAATATCGCGGGGCACTGTCACGGACACCGGGCGCGCAGACGATCTCACTGGCGCCGCTGACCTCGGCGCAGACCACGGCGTTGACCACCGAGTTACTGGGTGCGGACCCGTCGGTGCGAGCCCTGGGCGCGCGGATCGCCGAGCGGGCAGCCGGAAACCCGTTCTTCGCTGAGGAAATGGTGCGCGATCTGGCTCAGCGCGGCGTGCTCGACGGCGATCGTGGCGCCTTCATGTGCCGAGAGGACATCGCCGACGTCAGCGTGCCGGCCACCCTGCAAGCCACCATCGCCGCTCGCATCGACCGTCTGGGTCGGCCGGCCAAACAGGTTCTGTACGCCGCCGCGGTCATCGGAGCTCAGTTCAGGTCCGAGTTTGTGGCTGCGTTACTGGATGACGTCGAAGTGGACGCCGCGATTACTGAGTTGCTGCAGGTGGAGTTGATCGATCAGGTGATGTTCACTCCTCGGCCTGGTTATGCGTTCCGGCACCCGCTGATCCGGACTGTGGCCTACGAGTCGCAGTTGAAGTCCGGGCGCGCCGTATTGCATCGGCGGTTGGCCACAGCGATCGAAGAGCAGGACCCCGGCGGGGCCGACGAGCACGCAGCGCTGATCGCCGAAAACCTTGAGGCAGCTGGGGATTTGCGGGCAGCCTTCGACTGGCACATGCGTGCCGGCGGCTGGTCGGCATTCCGCGATATCCGCGCGGCGCGGACTAACTGGCAGCGCGCCCGCCAGGTCGCCGACCGGTTACCGGCCGACGCGACGGATCGGGCGTCGTTGCAGATCGCGCCTCGTAACCTGTTGTGCGGCACCTTGTGGCGGGCCGGTGGCAGCATCGCCGACACGGGTTTCGACGAGCTTCGGACCCTGTGCACAGCGATTGACGACAAAGTCTCGCTGGCGATCGGCATGACCGGGTTCATCATGGCGCTGACTTTTCACAACCGATTCACCGAGGCGGCCCGACTCGCTTCGGAGCAGAGCGAGTTACTGGAATCGATCGGTGATCCGACGTTGACTGTGGCTCTGTTATTCGCAGCGATCTACGCCAAATGTGAAGCGGGCGAGATGGTTGAGGCGCTGCGGTTGTCGAACCGGCTGATCGACTTGGCTGATGGCGACCCCGTCAAGGGCAACCTCATTTTCGGATCGCCACTCAGTACCGCGATGGCGATGCGCGGTCATGTCAAAATGTGCCTGGGTATCCGAGGCTGGCTAGACGACGCCACGGCCTCGATCGAGATGGCCGCACCGCTCGACACGACGAGTTACGTGTTCGCCCTGCTGTGGAAGTACGTTGCGTCGATTCCATTTGGGGCGTTGCCGGCAGACACGACCGCCATCCGCGAGACTGCCGAGGCGCTGCGCATCGCCGAGAGTTCCAGCGACGACTTCATTCTG
Source organism: uncultured Actinomycetota bacterium (assembly GCA_963834615.1). Taxonomy (GTDB): domain Bacteria; phylum Actinomycetota; class Actinomycetes; order Mycobacteriales; family Mycobacteriaceae; genus Mycobacterium. Next base: position 248,347 of record CAWICO010000008.1, on the reverse strand, counting down.
GGAATGGGCCTACTCAGTCGCGGTCTGGTCCTGGCCGGTTGCGGTGGCGCGCAACGCATGGCGGCTCTCGACCATTTCACTCAAGCGCGGAACATGGCCCTGGCACAACGATTTTCGCTGAGTCCACTGATAATCGTCGACCCCGAGTTCGCGATGGAGAAGGCTCGGACCGGGGATCTCGACGGCGCCGTCGACATGGTGCGGGCCCGCTTGGACGGCGCTTACGTAAGCGGCGACATGATCTGGCGCGGCCGGGCGACCGAAGTTCTGGTTCAACTCCTCATCGAACGCGGATCTGACGGCGACCGAGAACAAGCTCAGGCGGCGATCGACCGGCTTGCCGCAGTGCCAGCGGATCCCGGCTTCGTGCTCCACGAACTTCCGATACTGCGCTCGCGGGCGCTGCTCGCGCTCGCGCAAGGCGACGAAAGCAGCAACAGAGACTTACTGGAACAGCACCGCGCCCGGGCAGAGGCTGTCGGCTACACCGCTCTCATAAACCCTGAGGCAACGAACAGCGTTGTCCCGCAGGGGAACTCGATGGCGCAGTAAGTCGCGCCCGCTAGGCCCCACGCAAACAGGGGGCATCATCGGCTAATGCTGCGAAATCGCTGTGGCCGGTTGGTACCTTCTGAACAGTAGTTCGGCCGACGACGAGGACGTCCGACTTTCGACTTTCGACGCAGGAGTTCCGCGATGGCACGAGTAGGTGAGCGAGCGGTCGTTCTCGGGGCCAGTATGGGCGGACTGCTGGCCGCACGGGTTCTGGCCGACTTCTATGACATCGTCACTATCGTCGAGCGCGACATTTTGCCGGACGAACCCGTTGTCCGACGAGGGGTGCCGCAGGGTCGGCATGTTCATGTGCTGCTGGCCCGCGGGGCGCAGATCTTCGATGGGCTATTCCCGGGGCTTCTTGATGAACTGGTTGCCGATGGTGCTCCCGTGTGGGATGACGGCGAATTGTTCAAGCTGCACCTGTCTTTCGGTGGCCACGACATACTCCGCTCGGGCAGGGTGACGAAAGATCCGAAGGCGCTGGCGATCCACATGCCGAGCCGACCGTTTCTGGAATGCCATGTGCGGCAGCGGCTACAAGCGATGAGCAACGTGACCATTCTCGGCAGCCACGAGGTTGTCCAGTTGGTAGCGACACCGGATCGTCGGCGAGTCACCGGAGCGCGGGTGTTCAGCCGCAACGACGGTGCCGAATTGGAATTGACGGCCGATGTCGTCATGGATGCGATGGGCCGCGGTGCGCACACGCCAGCCCTGCTGGAGGGCCTCGGGTATGGCCGACCGCTCGAGGACCACATCGTCATGCATACGAACTACGTAAGCCAACTTCTACGAATCCCCGCGGGCACGCTGAGCGAGATGCTGGTCGACATCGGCCCCGCGCCGGACAGGCCGGCTGGAATGTTCCTGAGCGGCTACGAGAACGACACTTGGATGTTCACCGTTTTCGGGATGGTCGGGCATCAGCCGCCCCGCGATCTGGCCGGCATGCTGTCATTCGCCGAGGAGTACTGTCCGGCCCATCTCATTGCGGCTGTACGGGCCGCCGCACCGATTGGCGATGTGGCGCATCACCACATGCCGTCCAGCCAGTGGCGACGCTACGACAAGATGTCCCGGCTACCAGATGGTCTGCTGGTGTGCGGCGACGCAATCTGCAGCTTCAACCCTATATACGGCCAGGGAATGACGATTGCCGCGTTGGAAGCCGTCGCGCTGCAGGCGTGTTTGCGTCGCGGCGACACCAATCTGCCCCGGCGATATTTCCGCGCCTCAGCGAAACCGATTGGCGTGGCATGGCAGATGGTGGCGAGCTTGGACCTGGCCTTCCCGGCGGTCGTTGGGCAACGGTCTCGATGGTTGCGGGTTGCCACCTGGCTAGTGGATTGGGCGCTGACGGCCTCTGAATCCGATCCGGTGGTCGCGGTGCGCTTCTTCAGAGTCAACAGCCTCATTGACGCCCCGATTCGCCTGTTGCATCCAACATTTATCTGGCGAGCGGTGGTAGCGACACTGCGCCGTAGGCGACGCAATGAACGAGCTCGGGAAGCCGTGGTGGCGGACCGCGCCCGCTAGTTCCGGCCCGCATCGTCGCCGGGCTCGGCCGGATTGCCCGGCTCCTCATCGGGCCGTTCCGGCCCGCATCGTCGCCGGGCTCGGCCGGATTGCCCGGCTCCTCATCGGGCCGTTCCGGCCCGCATCGTCGCCGGGCTCGGCCGGATTGCCCGGCTCCTCATCGGGCCGTTCCGGCCCGCATCGTCGCCGGGCTAGGGTGTTCGCCGTGGCTGAGACCGCGCCGTTGCACGTGCAATTGATCGCCAGGACCGAGTTCGTCGCCCCGCCCGACGTGCCGTGGAGCACCGACGCCGACGGTGGTCAGGCGCTGCTGGAGTTCGCCGGCCGGGCGTGCTATCAAAGCTGGTCCAAACCCAACCCCAAGACCGCGACCAACGCCGGGTATCTGCGGCACATCATCGACGTCGGGCATCTTTCGGTGCTCGAGCACGCGAGCGTCTCGTTTTACATCACCGGGATCTCGCGGTCGTGTACGCACGAACTGATCCGGCACCGGCACTTCTCCTACTCGCAGCTATCGCAGCGCTACGTGCCGGAAAACGCTTCTCGGGTCGTGGTGCCGCCTGGCATGGAAGACGATGACGAACTTCGTCGCATCCTCACCGAGGCCGCCGACGCCAGCCGCGCCACCTACACCAAGCTGCTGGACAAGCTGGAAGCAAAGTTCGCTGATCAACCCAATGCGGTGTTGCGCCGCAAACAGGTCCGTCAAGCCGCGCGCGCCGTGCTGCCCAACGCTACCGAGACCCGCATCGTGGTCACCGGCAACTATCGCGCCTGGCGGCATTTCATCGCGGTCAGGGCCAGCGAGCATGCCGATATCGAGATCCGGCGCCTGGCCATCGCGTGCCTGCGGCAGCTGGCGGATGTCGCGCCCGCGATCTTCAGCGACTTCGACATCGCCACGCTGGCCGACGGGACCGAGGTGGCGACAAGTCCGCTGGCCACCGAGGCCTGAGCACACCGCGCCGCACTGCCGAATGGGTTTGGTACCGCCAGGTAACCTGGGGTCCGTGAATATCGGCGGATTCGACGCATCTACGCGCCTGGGCACGCTGCTGACCGCTTTGGTTACGCCGTTCGCCCCGGACGGCTCCCTCGATCTTCCGGCGGCGGCTCGAGTGGCGACCCACCTCGTCGACGCCGGCTGTGACGGGCTGGTGGTATCGGGCACCACCGGTGAATCGCCGACCACGACCGACGCCGAAAAGATCGCCCTGTTGCGGGCCGTCCTCGAGGCAGTCGGGGACCGCGCCCGCGTCATCGCCGGAGCGGGCAGCTACGACACCGCGCACAGCATCCATCTGGCACGGGCCAGCGCAGCCGAGGGTGCGCACGGACTGCTCGTGGTCACGCCCTACTACTCGCGCCCGCCACAAGCCGGACTGTTCGCGCACTTCTCTGCGGTCGCCGACGCGACGCCGCTACCCGTGCTGCTCTACGACATCCCGCCGCGCTCGGTGGTGCCGATCGAATTCGAGACGCTGCGGGCGCTGGCGGTGCACCCCAACATCGTCGGCGTCAAAGACGCCAAGGGTGATCTGCACGGCGGCGCGCAGTTGATGGCCGAGACCGGTCTGGCTTATTACTCCGGGGACGACGCGCTGAATCTGCCCTGGCTCGCCATGGGTGCCACCGGCTTCATCAGCGTGATCTCCCATCTGGCGACCAGCCAACTTCGGGATTTGTTGTCCGCCTTCGCTTCCGGAGACGTCACAACCGCCCGCAAGATCAACGTGTCGATTGCCCCGCTGAGCAATGCGATGAGCCGCCTCGGTGGCGTGACGCTGTCCAAAGCCGGATTACGCCTGCAAGGGATCGAGGTAGGCGACCCGCGGTTGCCGCAGGTGGCTGCGACGGCTGAGCAGATCGATGCACTGGCCGCCGATATGCGCGCGGCCTCGGTGCTCAGATGAGCCAGAAGGCGGCCTGTAGGTGGATCTAGACCTTCAGCCGGCAGGCCCGTTGGCCGCGGGCGCACTACGGATCACCGCGCTGGGTGGAATCAGCGAAATCGGCCGCAACATGACGGTTTTCGAACATCTCGGCCGGTTGCTGATCATCGACTGCGGGGTGATGTTCCCGACCCACGACGAGCCGGGCGTCGATCTGATCCTGCCTGATCTCCGTCACATCGAAGGCCGGCTCGACGAGGTCGAAGCACTGGTGCTGACACACGCGCACGAAGACCACATCGGAGCGATTCCGTTCCTGCTCAAGTTGCGCCCCGACATTCCGGTGGTCGGCTCGAAGTTCACCCTGGCCCTGGTAGCCGCGAAATGCCGTGAGCACCGGGTGAAGCCGGTGTTCATCGAGGTGGCCGAAGGAACGCGCAGCACACACGGCGTGTTCGAATGCGAATATTTCGCGGTCAACCACTCCATTCCCGACGCGCTGGCCATCGCGGTGCACTGTGGCGCCGGAACTGTCCTGCACACCGGTGACATCAAGCTCGACCAGCTGCCGCTCGACGGCCGACCCACCGACTTGCCGGGCATGTCGCGACTCGGTGACGCCGGGGTCGATCTGTTCTTGTGCGACTCCACCAACGCCGAGATCCCCGGCGTCGGCCCGTCGGAAAGCGAGATCGGGCCGACGCTGCACCGGCTGATCCGGGGTGCGAGCGGTCGCGTCATCGTCGCCTGTTTCGCCTCCAACGTGGATCGGGTGCAACAGATCATCGATGCCGCAACGGCATTGGGCCGGCGAGTGTCCTTCGTCGGGCGGTCGATGGTGCGCAACATGGGAATCGCGCGCGACCTTGGGTTCCTGCAAGTCGACGATTCCGACCTGGTTGAAATCGGTGCCGCGGAGTTGATGCCGCCCGATCAGGTTGTGCTGATCACCACCGGAACACAGGGCGAGCCGATGGCGGCGCTATCGCGGATGTCGCGCGGCGAGCATCGCAGCATCACGCTGACGTCCGGGGACCTGATCATCTTGTCGTCCTCGTTGATACCGGGCAACGAGGAGGCCGTCTACGGCGTCATCGACGAGCTGGCCAAGATCGGCGCCCGCGTTGTCACCAATCAGCAAGCCCGCGTGCATGTTTCGGGTCACGCCTATTCCGGTGAGCTGCTGTTCCTCTACAACGGGGTCCGCCCGCGCAACGTCATGCCGGTCCACGGCACCTGGCGGATGCTGCGCGCGAACGCCAAACTTGCCGCGAGCACCGGTGTGCCCGAAGAGTCGATCGTGGTGGCAGAGAACGGTGTCAGTGTCGACCTGGTCGGCGGTCGGGTGAGTATCGCCGGCGCGGTGTCGGTCGGCAAGATGTTCGTCGACGGTTTGATCACCGGTGACGTCGGCGATATCACGCTCGGTGAACGGCTCATCCTGTCGTCGGGTTTCATAGCGATCACGGTCGTCGTCAAGCGCGGGACCGGAAAGCCGGCCGCCGCGCCGCACGTGTATTCGCGCGGGTTCTCCGAAGATCCCAAGGCATTGGAGCCGGCTGTCCGGCGAGTCGAAGGTGAGCTGGAATCGTTGGCGGGCCAGAACGTCACCGACCCGACCCGTATCGCGCAGGCAGTCCGGCGCACGGTTGGCAAGTGGGTGGGGGAGACCTACCGTCGTCAGCCGATGATCGTGCCGACCGTCATCGAAATCTAGTCGCCCCGTTACGAGATCAGCTGCATCGCTTCGGCGATGTGTGCACAGAGCAGATCGGTGAGGGCTACCAGTTGGCTTTGGGACAAGATGAGGTCTTGGCGCAACGGCGGCACCGCGGTGAAGTCGCCGCCGGCGCGCTCGTCGAGTAGCGCGACACCGTCAACGTATCGGTGGCGAAGCGCGACGACCCGCTGGTGCAGTGACCCCGCGGCGTGCGACACGTGGAACACCGAGAGCACGTGATCCAGATAACTGACGGCGTGCGCACACGAATGACCAAGTGCCAAGCGATGAATGGCGGCGTCGAGTACCGCTGCCTCGTGTCGGGACAAGAATCGGTATGCCGGTTCGGCTGATACGCCCGGCAGTGCGCCCGTCAAGCGGACAGCCTCGTCGCCGGCCACGTGCCGAGTATGACGCCGAAATCGTCCGCGCTGGCGGAACTCCCACGACACGGCGTGTCGCATGGGGTGTGAAACAGCTAAATCTTCTCCGCGTACGCCGACCACTCGATCGGTGATGCCAGAAGATTGCGACCGGTCGGCGCGTCACCATCGGACCGAGCGCGGTCCGTGCCGCAGGATTTGCGTCAAAAGTTACTTGTTGAGAAAACCCGCGTCGACCGGCAGCGTGACGCCGGTGATGTAGCGCGCCTGGTCGGACACCAGCCACGCGACCGCGTTGGCGATGTCCTCGGGCTGCAGCACCTCCACCGGCAAGGCGTTGCCCATGCTGCCCGGTGAATCTGACGCGGCTGCCATCGTGGCCAGCCAGCCCCGGGTGAAGTCGTTGTCGATCATGGGTGTCTCGACGCCCGTCGGGTGCAGCGAGTTGACCCGGATGCTTTGCTTGGCAAGCAGATTCGCGTAGACCCGCATCAGGCCGACCACGCCGTGCTTGGCTGCTGCATAACCCACCGAACCCGCGTCGGGGCTACCTACACCGGCAAGTCCGGCCGCGGAACTGATCAGCACGATCGAGCCGCCCGAGCCTTGCTTGATCATGGTCGGTATCGCGGCCTTGATGGTGTTGTAGACGCCGGTCAGGTTGACATCGATGACGTCGCGCCAGCCGTCGTCACCGGACTGCATCGGGGCGATGCCGGCGTTGGCGACCACGATGTCGAGTCGGCCGAGTTCGTCAACGCCCGCCCGAACAGCGTCCGACAGTAATGCTCGGTCGCGGACGTCGGCCTCCTTGGCCACGATGCGGGCACCCGTGTCTTCGACGAGCTTCACCGTCGCGGCCAAATCGTCCGCGGATGCCAGCGGGTAGGGAACGCTGGAGATCGGCGCGCAGATGTCGACACCGATGATGTCGGCTCCGTCAGACGCCAGTCGCACCGCGTGGGCGCGGCCCTGGCCGCGGGCGACACCGGTGATCAGCGCGACCTTCCCCGCTAGTGGCCTTGCCAGGCCAACATCGGTCACGGGCGGATCTGGCCTTTGTCCGGATCGCCGGCCGGAACGGGCTGCAGCATCTTGATGTCGGGCGGCCCGGCCAGGTGCTCGCCGGCCGCAGTGAACATCTTGGCCACCGCTGGCGCGCCGCTGTGCGTCTTCAGCGCCTCTTCATCGGCCCATTGCTCGACGAAGACGAAGGTCTCACCGGATTGGTTCACCGAATACAGCTGACAGCCGGGCTCCTGGTGGACCTCCTCGGCCGCGGTCGTGAGGATGTCTCGAACGGTGTCGACCGATTCGGGTTTGACGGTGAGGGTGGCAACGACGACGACGGGCATGCAGGCCTCCTGAAAGACGAGTGACGGGTGTCACCCTACCCAGCTGTTTTGGCCGGTGAATCGCCGGTCGGATGGTCACGGCCAGGTAACCAGTGTGGCGGATGGTGCAGATGGTGTTTCAGCGTTTAGGCTTGCCCCATGGCTAGCAAGACTGTCGCCCGTTCCGGGACCCGAACGAGCAGGTCAAAGGCCGCTTCGCGCGGCGGTTCCCGGTCGGCGCAGGCGCGCCGCAAACCCGCCGGGGCGCCGCGCCGCCCCGCCTCGCGTCGCAACCATTCGCTGGTGGCCAGCGCCGGGCTGGCCGGCGGACGGGCAGTGCGCGCGACGTGGCTGATGTTGGCGAAAGGGACTGGTAGCACCGCACGGTCGGTGGGCCGGGCTCGCGAGATCGACCCGGGCCACCGCCGCGACGGTATTGCCCTGGCCCTGCTGGGCGTGGCCGTCGTGATCGCCGCCAGTTCCTGGTTCGATGCGGCGCGCCCGGTCGGCGCCTGGGTCGACTCGGTGATGCGGATCTTCGTCGGGTCGGCGGTAGTGGCGCTGCCAGTGGTGACCGCCGCGATCGCGGTGCTGTTCATGCGCACCGAGCCGAATCCGGACGCCAGGCCACGGCTGGTCCTCGGGGCAGCGATGGTCGCCCTGCCGGCGCTGGGCCTGTGGCATCTGTGGGCCGGTTCGCCGGACACCCCGCTCGGGCGCTCGCACGCCGCGGGATTCATCGGCTTTGCGATCGGCGGACCGCTCTCGGAGGGGTTGACCCCGTGGATCTGTGCGCCGCTGTTGTTCATCGGCGCGCTGTTCGGCGTTCTGCTGCTGACAGGCACCACGATTCGCGAAGTGCCCGACACACTTCGGACCATGTTCCACACCCGGATGTTCGACTATGACGACGAGGGTGAGTACTACGAGGACGATGAGCCCGAAAGCGTTGTCGCCGAGGACTTTTCCGACGGCTACTACGACGATGCCCCGGCTTACGGTGACGACGCGGCGCAGCCCTGGCCGTCCGGTGACGCGCCGGTCGTCGCGGACGACAACCCGACGGTGCCGGAGCCGATGGTGACGCGCAGTCGCAAACGCGTTGCCAAATCTGAAGCCACACCGACCGCCACGCAAGACACTTTGGTTCTCGACAGGGTCGTCGAGGGGCCCTATGTTCTGCCGTCGCTGAGCCTGCTGGTCGCCGGAGACCCGCCCAAGAAACGCAGTGCCGCCAACAACGTGATGGCCGACGCGATCAGCGAAGTGCTCAACCAGTTCAAGGTCGACGCATCGGTCACCGGCTGCACCCGCGGACCGACGGTCACCCGCTACGAGGTCGAACTGGGCCCGGGCGTCAAGGTCGAGAAGATCACCGCGCTGCAGAAGAACATCGCCTATGCGGTCGCCACCGAGAGCGTCCGGATGCTGGCGCCGATCCCGGGGAAGTCCGCCGTCGGCATCGAGGTGCCTAACACCGACCGCGAAATGGTGCGGCTGGCAGACGTTCTCACCGCGGCGTCGACACGTCGCGACCACCACCCGCTGGTGATCGGGCTCGGCAAGGACATCGAAGGCGACTTCATTTCGGCCAACCTGGCCAAGATGCCGCACCTGCTGGTCGCGGGTTCCACCGGCTCCGGTAAGTCCAGCTTCGTCAACTCGATGTTGGTGTCGCTGCTCACCCGCTGCACCCCGGAAGAGGTCAGGATGATCCTGATCGATCCGAAGATGGTGGAACTGACGCCGTACGAAGGCATTCCGCACCTGATCACGCCGATCATCACCCAGCCGAAGAAAGCAGCGGCGGCGCTCGCGTGGCTCGTCGAGGAGATGGAGCAGCGCTACCAGGACATGCAGGCGTCCCGGGTGCGCCACATCGACGACTTCAACGCCAAGGTGCGATCCGGCGAGATCACCGCACCATTGGGCAGCCAGCGCGTGTACCGGCCCTACCCGTACGTGCTGGCGATCGTGGACGAGCTGGCCGACCTGATGATGACCGCCCCGCGCGACGTTGAAGACGCCATCGTGCGGATCACCCAAAAGGCCCGTGCCGCAGGCATTCACCTGGTGCTCGCGACCCAGCGGCCCTCGGTCGATGTGGTGACCGGCCTGATCAAGACCAACGTGCCGTCCCGGCTGGCGTTCGCGACGTCGTCGCTGATCGACAGCCGGGTGATCCTCGACCAGGCCGGCGCCGAAAAACTGATCGGCATGGGCGACGGCCTCTTCCTGCCGATGGGCGCCGGCAAACCGATCCGGTTGCAGGGTGCCTACATCACCGATGAGGAGATCCAGGCCGTCGTTGCCGCGTGCAAAGAGCAAGCCGAGCCCGAGTACACCGAAGGAGTCACCGCGGCCAAGCCCACCGGGGAACGCACCGACGCCGATCCTGACATCGGTGACGACATGGATGTGTTCCTGCAGGCCGTGGAGTTGGTGGTGTCCAGCCAGTTCGGTTCGACGTCGATGCTGCAGCGCAAGCTTCGGGTCGGGTTCGCCAAGGCGGGTCGGCTGATGGACCTGATGGAGACCCGCAGCATCGTCGGGCCCAGCGAGGGCTCCAAGGCCCGCGAAGTGCTGGTCAAGCCCGATGAGCTGGCCGCCACTCTGATGGCCATCCGCGGTAACGGCGGCGACGCCGATGAGGCCGACGAGGACTAGCTGCTCGGTCGCTCGAGCACCAGCAGCATTCGCGAGTTGCCCAGGGTGTTCGGCTTGACGTAGCTGAGGTCCAGGAACTCCGCGACACCGATGTCGTAGGAACGGCACATCTCCTCGAACACCTCGGCGGTGACCGGGGTGCCCTCGATCTCGCTGAACCCGTGCCTTTCGAAGAACTCGGTCTCGAACGTCAACACGAACAGTCGCTGCAGTTCCAGTTCGCGCGCCACCGTGAGCAGCCGGTTGACGATGGCGTGGCCGATGCCGCGCCCGGTCATCGAGGGATCGACCGCCACCGTGCGCACCTCGCCGAGATCGGCCCACAGCACGTGCAGCGCGCCGCAGCCGACCACTTCGCCCTCGTACTCGGCCACCCAGAACTCCTGGACGGCTTCGTAGAGCGTCACCAGGTTCTTTTCCAGCAAGATCCGGCCGGCGTAGGTGTCGACGAGATGCTTGATCACCGGGACATCGGAGGCTCGCGCGCGCCTGATCGCCGGCCCGTCGGTCGGTGGATCGCTCGCTGCGTTCACCGGTGCAGATTATCGGTTAGACGACCACGCCAAGCGCGTGGCGCGAAGAGGCCGCGACAAAGACGAGCGGGCAATAACGCCCAACGGCCCGGTTACCGATATTCTGTTGCGGTGTCGGGGCAACCGCAGACAGGTCCGGTAGTCCCGCGCGTTCGGGTCACCAACCTGGCCAACGTGCTCACGTTGTTGCGGCTGGTGCTGGTCCCTGTCTTCCTATTGGTGTTGTTCGCCGGCAACGGCCATGAAACCCCAAGCCGCATCATCGCTTGCGTTGTTTTCGCCGTCGCCGTCATCACCGACCGCTTCGACGGCGCACTGGCCCGCGCCTACGGCATGGTGACGGAATTCGGGACGATGGCCGATCCGATCGCCGATAAGACCCTGGTCGGGGCAGCACTGATCGGGTTGTCGATGCTCGGCGATCTGCACTGGTGGGTGACGGTGGTCATCCTGACCCGCGAGGTGGGGATCACAGTGCTGCGGTTCGTGATGCTGCGTCATGGCGTCATTCCGGCCAGTCGCGGCGGCAAACTCAAGACCCTCGTGCAAGCCGTCGCGATCGGATTGTTCGTGCTGCCGTTGTCGGGCACGTGGCTGGTGACCGCGTGGGTAGTGATGGCGGCCGCGATCGTGCTGACGGTGGTCACCGGTCTGGACTATGTCGCCTCTGCGGCAAGAGATGCCCGTGGACGACCCGCTGCTGACTGACGACGCCTGCGGGCTGGTCGCCGACCTGACGATCCGCAAGCAGAGCGTGGCGACCGCCGAATCGCTGACCGCGGGACTGCTCGCCGCCACGCTCGCGGGGGTGCCCGGCGCCAGTGAGGTCCTCCGCGGCGGCTTGATCACCTATACCGAGCGCACCAAGGTCCTGCTCGCCGGTGTCGCGCCGCAGATCCTCGACGAGCTGGGGCCGGTCGCAGCTCCGACCGCGCGGGCATTGGCCGTCGGCGCACGACAGCGCTGCGAGGCCACCTGGGGTGTCGGGTTGACCGGCGTCGCCGGCCCCGAACCGCACGGCGGGCACCCGGTCGGCACGGTGTTCATGGGTCTGGCCGGGCCAGTCGACACCGAGGTAGTCGAATTGCATTTCTCCGGCACCCGCTGGGACATCCGCGTCTCGGCGGTGCGGGAGTCAATCAGCAGGCTGCGCGCGCTTGTCGCGGCCGAATAGACCCAGCCGGGAACCAATGACCGCGCGGTCGTCGTTGGCCTAGAGAAGAATGAACCTGAGCGGACTTAAGGAGAGCGCGATGCCGACACTGCTGCGCGAGGTCCTCGGCGATGTACTGCGTCGGGCCCGAACCACACAAGGCCGGACGCTGCGTCAGGTATCCGACTCCGCACGGGTCAGCCTGGGCTACCTCTCGGAGGTCGAGCGCGGTCGTAAAGAGGCATCAAGTGAGCTGCTCAGCGCGATCTGCCACGCCCTGGATGTGCCGCTGTCGGAGTTGCTCGTCGACGCCGGCGAACAGCTGGCCCGCCAGGAGTCGGCTCGGGCCCTGATTACGGCCGACTCGTCGAGTACGGCCAATATCGACGCCAGCACCAAGGTCGTCATTCCGCCCGTCGTCGCCATGGCTGTCGCATAACCGACTGGCAGGGTGTGGCAATCGGCGCGGAACCGATAAATTGAGCGAGCACGCAGCTACCTACACACAAAGGCGGAGCTAACCGATGGCCAACCCGTTCGTCAAAGCGTGGAAATACGTCATGGCGCTGTTCAACGCGAAGATCGACGAACGCGCCGACCCCAAAGTGCAGATTCAGCAGGCCATCGAGGAAGCGCAGCGTCAACACCAGGCGCTGACTCAGCAAGCCGCGCAGGTTATCGGCAACCAACGCCAACTCGAGATGCGGCTCAACCGCCAATTGGCTGATATCGAAAAGCTGCAGGTCAACGTCCGGCAGGCGGTGACGTTGGCGGACCAGGCCACTGCCGCCGGCGACACTGCCAAAGCCACCGAATACAACAACGCCGCCGAGGCGTTCGCGAATCAGTTGGTGACGTCCGAGCAGAGCGTCGAGGACCTCAAAGCGCTGCACGACCAGGCCCTTGGCGCTGCCGGTCAGGCCAAGAAGGCCGTCGAGCGCAACGCGATGGTGCTGCAGCAGAAGATCGCCGAGCGCACCAAACTGCTCAGCCAGCTTGAGCAGGCCAAGATGCAGGAGGAAGTCAGTAAGTCGCTGCGCTCGATGAGCGAGATCGCCGCGCCCGGGACGACCCCCAACCTCGACGAAGTCCGCGACAAGATCGAGCGCCGATACGCCAATGCGCTGGGCCAGGCCGAGCTGGCGCAGAACTCGGTTCAGGGCCGCATGATCGAGGTCGAGCAGGCCGGTACGGAGATGGCCGGCCACTCGCGGCTCGAGCAGATTCGCGCCTCCATGCGCGGTGCGGCTTTGCCGACGGGGGGGCCTGCCAGCGGGCAGACCACCGCGCCGGGCACGCCGGCGACGGCTCCAGAGGCCGCGCCCACCGAAAAGCCCATCGGTCAGTAGGAGACGGCGAGTGGCGGTGCAGTCCGGTCGCGGCGCTCCTTGGCGGGCGTTACTGCTGCGCGGCTTCGACGTCGCCGACGATTTTGCCGACAGGTTGGCGCGAAAGATCAGCGCCGCCAACGACCCTCGGGAGAAGCTGCTGCGCCGACGGCGTCGTGCGCTGCGGTGGGGCCTGATTTTCGCGGCAGGATGTGTGTTCTGGGCCGTGACGACGGCGGTGCTGGCGGCCTGGGGCTGGTTCGCGTTGCTGCTGGAGATCACCGGCGGAGTCGCGGTCGTGCAGGCGATGATCGCGACGCTGCTGCTCATCCGCTATGGCTGGCTGCGATCGGAGCCGCTGCCCGCGCAGCGGCACACCAACACCCGGCGCCTCCCACCGCCCAGTTCGGCGGCTCGGTCGGCGATGTCGGCACTGGGGGCATCCGAGCGCGGGTTCTTTTCGCTGCTTGGCGTGATGGAACGCGGAAACATGCTGCCCGCCACCGAGATTCGCGATCTGACCACCGCGGCTAACCAGAGCTCAGCCGCCATGGCGGCCACCGCCGCCGAGGTGGTGTCGATGGAGCGGGCGGCGACCGGCACTCCGCAGTCACGGTCGTATCTGGCCCCGACGATCAAGGCATTCGCCGCGCAGTTGAGCGCAGGAGTGCGTCAGTACAACGAAATGGTTACTGCGGCAGCGCAATTGGTTTCGTCGGCGAACGCTGACCATGGATCCATGCTGGTTGCCTCCCGTCAGCGCTACCGCGCCGAGTTGGCCGGCGCGACCGACCGCCTGGTCGGCTGGTCGCAGGCGTTCGACGAACTGGGCGGTCTGCCGCGCGGCTAGATGTCCTGGCCGTGGGTGCTCGACTCGTCCCGGGGGCCATAGCGTTCGATGTAAGCCCGATGGAGATGCGCGTCACGCTGCCGACGGCGTTCGTCGACCAGATTCGGGTCCAGATTGTGCACCTGCAGCATGTGACGGCGCCACACCTTGTTGAGCGCGTGCGAGAAGTACACGAACGGAATCAGAATGGGCAGCGTCATGCTCAGGTGGACGTCCAGCGTGGTCGGGATCAGCCAGAACGGGGCGAGCACCAGTACCGCCGGAACGGCGACCCGACGCATCATCCGGCCGGTCGCGCCCTTGCCGGCCAGATCGTTGCGCACCCAGTCACGCATTGAGTCGGGCAACTGCCCTCCGCAGCAGTAGCGGATGAACTGAAGCCCGTTGGGCCGCGCAGCGTTGTTGCTCATCTCGGTTACAGCGACGCCCGCAGCGAAGGAATCACGAGCCCCGCGAGGCCGCGCAGCGTCGCCTTGAACATGTCGAAGAAGTCGAAGTAGTCGCGCCACAGCGTGATCTGGCCGTCGTGCACCTCGAACACGCCGCAGACCCAGAACTGCAGCCGCAGCGGACCGAGGATCAGGGCATCGGTGCGCTCGGTGAGCACTGCGGCGCCGTCGGCGGCGATGCGGTGGATCTTCACCTCGAACGCGGTGGCGCCGCCCAGCGAGCTGAAGAGTTTGATCGCTCGCTTGCGGCCGTGGATGGTGGGCAACCCGACGTTCTGGTAGACGAGGTCGTCGGCCAGCGCGGCGCCGGCGGTGTCGAGGTCCGCGTCCTGCAGCGCATGCAGGAACACCTCCACGGTGCGGGTGTTCTCGAGAGTCAGCTCGGTCATGATCACTAGCCTAGCGAGCCGCTATGGCAGGGTGAGGCGATGCGTGTCGCGGTGGTGGCCGGGCCGGACCCGGGCCACTCGTTTCCGGCGATCGCGCTCTGTCAACGGTTTCTGGCAGCCGGCGCCACGCCGACTCTGCTGACCGGCGTCGAATGGCTCGACACCGCGCGTGCCGTCGGTGTCGATGCGATGGAATTGCTTGGGCTCGACCCGACCGACGACGACGACGACCTCGACGCCGGCGCCAAGATTCATCAGCGTGCCGCTCGAATGGCAGTGCTCAACGCTTCGCAGCTGCAGGCAATGGCGCTGGATCTGGTGGTGTCCGACGTCATTACGGCCTGCGGAGGCATGGCGGCCGAGCTGCTGGACATTCCGTGGATCGAGCTCAACCCGCATCCGCTCTACCGGCCGTCGAAGGGGTTGCCGCCGCTGGGCAGTGGGTTGGCACCCGGCACCGGGATCCGGGGCCGGTTGCGCGACACCACGATGCGGGCGCTGACCGCCAGATCATGGCAGGCCGGTCTCCGGCAGCGATCCGCTGCTCGTGCCCAGATCGGTTTGCCCGCAGACGATCCCGGCCCCCTCCGGCGATTGATCGCGACGCTGCCCGCCCTGGAGGTGCCGCGGCCGGACTGGCCGGTCGAAGCCGTGCTGGTGGGCCCGTTGCACTTCGAGCCGACCGAGCAGGTGTTGTCGATCCCGCCCGGCTCTGGGCCGGTAGTGATGGTGGCGCCGTCGACGGCGTCGACCGGAACGCAGGGGATGGCCCAGACGGCTCTCGACAGCCTGGTGCCCGGGGCAGGCTTACCCGATGGCACACGGGTGGTGGTCTCGCGGCTGAACGGAGTGGATCTGACTGTGCCGCCGTGGGCAGTGGTCGGACTGGGTCGGCAGGACGCCCTGCTCGCCGAAGCCGACCTGGCTATTTGCGGCGGCGGTCACGGCATGGTGGCCAAGTCGCTGCTGGCCGGTGTGCCGCTGGTGGTGGTCCCCGGCGGCGGTGACCAATGGGAGATCGCCAACCGGGTCGCACGCCAGGGGAGTGGGCGACTGGTGCGGCCGTTGACGGGCGAGGCATTGGCCGGCGCCGCCGGTGAGGTGCTGGCGACGCCGAGCTACCGCGACGCTGCCCGTCGCGCGGCGGCCAGTGCCGCCGAAGTCGCCGACCCGGTGCGGGTGTGCCACGAGGCACTGGTTTGAGCTGGTTGGCTCCGGCCCAGGTAGCTTCGTCGACGTGCGGCTGACGGAATTCCGTGAACGGGTGACCCTGCGTTTCGGCACGACCTATGGCGCTTCGGTGCTGGCTGATCACGTGCTGACCGGGTTCGACGGGCGTACCGCCGCGCAGGCGATCGAGGACGGCGTGGATCCGCGCGAGGTGTGGCGGGCGCTCTGCGTCGACTTCGACGTGCCCCGCGAACAGTGGTGATCTGACCCCGAACACGCCGACGGCGCGCCTCCTTGCGTTCGAACAGGTGTTCGCTACTGTGGTGGTTGTTCGACGGGCCCGACTTGTCGGTGGGCTGCTTTAACGTCACGGCCAACTGACCGAGACCGGTCAACCGAACAACGACTACACCGAGAGGTAGCACCATGGCACAAGCCCCAGACCGCGAAAAGGCCCTCGAATTGGCACTGGCACAAATCGAGAAGAGTCACGGCAAAGGTTCGGTGATGCGCCTTGGTGACGAAGTGCGCGTACCGATCTCGGTCATCCCGACCGGGTCGATCGCGCTGGACGTCGCCCTGGGCATCGGCGGCCTGCCCCGCGGCCGCATCGTGGAGATCTACGGCCCGGAGTCCTCCGGTAAGACCACTGTCGCACTGCACGCGGTGGCCAACGCCCAGGCCGCAGGCGGCATCGCGGCGTTCATCGACGCCGAGCACGCGCTGGATCCCGACTACGCCAGCAAGCTGGGCGTGGACACCGATTCACTGCTGGTCAGCCAGCCGGATACCGGCGAGCAGGCGCTGGAGATCGCTGACATGCTGATCCGCTCGGGGGCGCTGGACGTCCTGGTCATCGACTCGGTGGCCGCACTGGTGCCACGCGCCGAGATCGAAGGTGAGATGGGCGACAGCCATGTCGGCCTGCAGGCCCGGCTGATGAGCCAGGCACTGCGGAAAATCACCGGTGCACTGAGCAATTCGGGCACTACGGCGATCTTCATCAACCAGCTTCGCGAGAAGATCGGGGTGATGTTCGGCTCACCCGAAACGACCACGGGTGGAAAAGCTTTGAAGTTCTACTCGTCGATCCGTCTGGATGTGCGGCGGATCGAGACACTCAAGGACGGCACCGAGGCGGTCGGTAACCGCACCAGGGTCAAGGTCGTCAAGAACAAGGTGTCGCCGCCGTTCAAGCAGGCCGAGTTCGACATCCTCTACGGCAAGGGCATCAGCCGGGAAGGCTCGTTGATCGACATGGGCGTCGACCAGGGCTTCATCCGCAAGTCCGGGTCCTGGTTCACCTATGAGGGCGAGCAGCTCGGTCAGGGCAAGGAGAACGCCCGCAACTTCCTGATAGAAAACGCTGACGTGGCCAACGAGATCGAGAAGAAGATCAAGGAAAAGCTCGGTATCGGCGCGGTAGTGACGGATGACCTCCCCAATGACAGCGTCTTGCCCGTCCCCGTCGACTTCTGAGCCATCTCGCGAAGAGCAGGCGCGGGCGTTGTGCCTGCGCCTGCTCACCGTGAGAGCGCGGACCCACGCCGAGTTGGCCGGCCAGCTAGCCAAGCGTGGATATCCCGACGATGTCAGCATCCGGGTGCTGGATCGATTGACCGATGTCGGTCTGGTGGATGACGTCGACTTCGCCGAACAGTGGGTGCGCTCGCGTCGGGTGAACGCTGGAAAAGGCAAGCGCGCGTTGGCCGCTGAACTGCACACCAAGGGCGTCGACAAAGACGTGATCACCTCGGTGCTCAGCGACATCAGCCCCGACGCCGAGCGCGACCGCGCCGAAGAGCTGGTTCGCAAGAAGTTGCGACGGGAAAACCTCAGCGACGACGACCTTCGGCTACGCCGTCGGCTGGTCGCCATGCTGGCACGCCGCGGATACGGCCAGACCATGGCCTACGACGTGGTCAGCGCAGAGCTGGCCGCCGAACGGGAGCGCAGGCGCGTCTAGCCTCGGCCACTGGCAACGGGTCGGATTCAACAGCGTCGATTCCGTTCTCGCTCAAGCAATCGACTCGGACAGCGGCAGCGAGTTCATCAACGAGCACCTGCGGAAGTACTGGTCCGGCAACAGGCTCGCGAGCTTCGATCGCGGCCCGGTAAGAAACACGGGTGGGATCAGCGCCCAATGCGGAGCGTGATCAGCAGGCCGATCAGTGCGAATACGCCGGCTAGAAGCATCGCTGCCTTGGGATTGCCGAAGTTGAGCGTCCATCCCAGACCGAACCTGCGCGGAATTAGCAGCGCGTGGTCTTCGCGGTTGATGTAGAACAGGCCACCCCGCCAGTATCTGTCGTCGTCCCGGTGGGTCAGGCCGGTGTCCTCCTCGCCTCCATCCTGCGCCCGGTTGTTCCGGGCCAGGATGACGACTGCCACCACGACGGCGGCCAGGATCGGGAGCACCACCACCAGGGGCGCCCACGAAGTGACCGTTCCGGTCCACAACAGCAGCGATGATCCCAGCATCCCCGCGTCGATCATCGTGACCAGCCCGAGCAGTGCTTTGACGCTCAGCGACATGTAATGGCGGTGCCAGCGCGCGGACCCGAGCGGGTGGGCCGGGTCGAGATCGGGCCGACCGCTGCGAAAGATGGCCGCCGCGATACCCACGAGCAGCGCGGTCACACCGATCTGCACGAACACCAGTGAGAACGCGGTGTGGACCGACTTGGCAGCCAGCCGTGTTGGGCACGCCCTTCGCGCCGTAGTGCACCGCGAGTATCTCAGGCAGCGACGGGTAGCTGATCACGCCGATCACCACCGTGGCGACCGTGACGATCAACGGCGGTGCCAGCCAGAGCCAGGGAAAGCGCGGTGGATCGGTCCGCAGTTCGGTGTCCACCGCGATGCCCTGCCGCACGCCCTCGTACCAGCTCCCGGCGGCCTTGGCCGCCTGGATCTCGTGGTTGGCCAGGAAAAAGCAGCCGTACCAGACGCCGACGAGCACCAGCACCGACAAGGGCAGCAGAAACGTTTCGCCGGTCACGCTGTCAATGACGACACCGAACCCGGTGGCGACGATCCCACCGAGAAGTACCCGCAATCGGTAGATGCGGGTCTGCTTGACCACCGTCGCGTCGTTGGCACGCGTGGCCGGTACCCGGACCCCGAACGGCACAGTCGGACTGTTGATCGAGGGCAGCACCAACGCGAGTACGAGCACCAGTACTGATAGCCCGGAGCTCAGGGCGATGGCAACGGTCATGGCGTGTCCTGTGGCTGCGTGGTAGCGAATGAATCGAGCACGGACCGGCAGGTCTTGAGAACCTCGTCGGCAGGTACTCCTTTGGCGACGGCGTCCGCCAGCAGGGTCCGTGCCCTCGCGGTCCATTCCGTGCGGAACGGTGAGTCCGCGACCGTCAGGGTCACCACCGCACCGGTCTTGCGGTTGAGCCGGATCAGGCCCTGCTGGCGCAGGAGATCGTAGGCTTTGTTCACGGTATGGAAGTTGATCCCGAAGTCCGCGGCAAGCGCCCTGGTGGCCGGCAACGGGCTGCCCTCGGTCAACACGCCGTCGGCGATCGCCTCCACGATCTGGTCCCGAAGCTGCTGGTAGATCGGTACCTCGCTGGCCAGGTCGACGTTGAGGATCATGAAATCCGCCTCCGCTTTGCTCTATCTGTTATAGAACAAACATTGATCTTTGGCAACGCCGGATATGAGCGATCTCGGATGCGCCACAGTCCGTCCGGACGAAGGCGATCCGCAAAACCGGACGCCGCTTAGTCGCCGTACCATGGCCCAGTGACTTCGACGGTGGCCCCGGACGCAGCGCCCGCTGAGCCGTCAGTGGCGCCAGGGCTGATGCAGCGCACCTACGAGGTCCGCACGTACGGGTGTCAGATGAACGTCCACGACTCCGAGCGGCTGGCAGGACTGCTGGAAGCGGCGGGTTACCGGCGCGTCGCTGACGGCGCAGACGCCGACGTGGTGGTGTTCAACACCTGCGCGGTACGGGAGAACGCCGACAACAAGCTGTACGGCAACATCAGTCACCTTGCCCCGCGTAAGCGCAGCAACCCGGACATGCAGATCGCTGTCGGCGGATGCCTGGCCCAGAAGGACAAAGACTCGGTGCTGAAGAAGGCGCCGTGGGTGGACGTCGTCTTCGGCACGCACAACATCGGGTCGCTGCCGGCTCTGCTCGAGCGGGCCCGGCACAATCAGGTCGCGCAGGTGGAGATCGCCGAGGCGTTGCAGGAGTTCCCGTCGTCGCTACCTGCGGCTCGTGAATCAGCCTACGCCGCTTGGGTTTCCATCTCGGTGGGATGCAACAACAGCTGCACGTTCTGCATCGTGCCGGCGCTGCGGGGCAAGGAAGTCGACCGTAGTCCGGCCGACATCCTGGCCGAGGTGCGGTCCCTGGTCGCTGACGGCGTGCTGGAAATCACGCTGCTCGGCCAGAACGTCAACGCCTACGGGGTGTCGTTCGCCGATCCGCAGCTGCCGCGCAATCGAGGAGCCTTCGCCGAGTTGCTGACCGAATGCGGGCGCATCGACGGCCTCGAGCGGGTGCGGTTCACCTCGCCGCATCCGGCCGAGTTCACCGACGACGTGATCGGGGCGATGGCAACCACCCCGAATGTCTGCCCGACCCTGCACATGCCGCTGCAGTCGGGATCGGATCGGGTGTTGCGCGCGATGCGACGGTCATATCGCGCCGAGCGTTATCTCGGCATCATCGACCGGGTGCGAGCGGCCATGCCGCACGCCGCGATCACCACCGACCTCATCGTCGGCTTCCCCGGCGAGACCGAAGACGACTTCGCCGCCACACTCGACGTCGTGCGGCAGGCCCGTTTCGCGAACGCCTTCACCTTCCAGTACTCCATACGCCCCGGCACGCCGGCCGCCGACTTGGACGCTCAGCTACCGAAGGCCGTCGTCCAAGAGCGCTACGAACGACTGATCGAGCTGCAAGATCAGATCGCGTGGGAGGAAAACCTCAACCAGGTCGGGCGGACCGTCGAACTGCTGGTCGCCACCGGTGAAGGCCGCAAAGACGAACGCACCGCGCGGATGAGCGGTCGCGCGCGAGACGGTCGCCTGGTTCATTTCGCGCCCGGCGCCCAGCAGGTGCGCGCGGGCGACATTGTCACGACGACGATCACCGGTGCCGCGCCACATCACCTGATCGCCGACGGCGGCCTCATCAGCTACCGCCGCACGCGCGCCGGTGACGCCCATGCCTCCGGGCAACGCCCAGGCGGTGTTGGCCTCGGCATGCCGGCGATCGGAAAACCGGCCGCGGCGGCGGAAACTCAGGGGTGCTCTCGATGAGCCGCACCGAGGGCGAATTCGATGCTTTCCGCGGTGACATCGATGCGGCGGAACGTCGCATCGCCCGCGAAATCGAGCCGGGTGCAAGGGCTTTGGTCGTTGCAATTTTGGTGTTCGTGCTGATCGGGTCATTTGTGTTGCCGCACACCGGCGACGTCCGTGGTTGGGACGTGTTGTTCTCGACGCGCGGTGCAGGCAAGGCCGCCATTGCACTGCCGTCGCGCGTGTTTGCTTGGCTCGCGCTGGTTTTCGGTGTCGGCTTCTCGATGCTGGCACTGCTGACCCGGCGTTGGGCGTTGGCCTGGGTCGCTTTGGCGGGTTCGGCGGTCGCCAGCGCTGCCGGGTTGCTGGCCGTGTGGTCGCGGCAGACGGTCGCGCATGGGCATCCGGGTCCTGGCGTCGGGTTGATCGTGGCCTGGATCGTCATCATCATGTTGACGTTTCACTGGGCGCGGGTGGTCTGGTCCCGCACGATCGTGCAGCTCGCCGCCGAAGAGGAGCGCCGCAAGGCTGCCGCACACGGGCAGGCCCGAACGCTGCTGGAAACTCTCGATCCCGATCCCGATCGCGCGCAGCCGCCCGAGCCCAACGACAAGGCCCAGGGCTAGCGCTTCCTGGTTAATGCGTTGGCGGCGGCATCAGCCCACTGCCGCCACTGCTCAGCGTTGGCCCGTGCCTGCTCGGCTTCCTTGGCGCGCCCTGCCGCCTCGGCTTTGTGCGCCTGGCGTTCGAATTGCTCGACGCGTTCGCGGAACTGCTCGGCGCGAGCCTGAGCCTGCGGATCAGCCCAGTCCGATTCGCCGGCGTCGCGCACCTTCTTCTCGACAGCGCGCAGTCGCCGCTCGAGATCAGCCGACCGTTCCCGCGGAACCTTGCCGATCGCATCCCATTTGTCACCAATGGTTCGCAACGCGGACCTGGCCGCTTCGTGATTGCTGGTGTCGAGTTTTTCCGCCTCGGCAAGCAGTGCTTCTTTAGCGGTCGCGTTCGCTTGAAATTCGGCGTCGCGCTCGGACGTCGCCGCGTTGCGGGCCTTGAAGAACGTGTCCTGAGCGGCTTTGAAGCGGTTCCATAACGCGTCGTCGGCATCGCGGGCCGCGCGTCCGGCGGCTTTCCAATCGGCGAGCAGCTTGCGGAACTCGGCGCCCGTCGGCCCCCAGTCGGTGGAGTCGACGAGTTCTTCGGCCTTCACGCAGAGCTGCTCCTTGACCTCTCGTGCGCCGGCGCGGTCACGGTCCAAATCGGCGAAATGCGATCCGCGCCTGCGGTTGAACGTCTCGCGCGCAGCCGAATAACGCTTCCACAGCGCGTCGTCGGTCTTGCGATCCAGGCCGCTGATCGTCTTCCATTCGTCGAGGATCGTGCGCAACCGGTCGCCGGCGACTTTCCATTGCGTCGAATTGTTGGCGAGATCCTCGGCCTCGACGGCCAGCGTCTCCTTGCGGGCGGTCTGCGCCGCACGATGCTCGTCGCGACGTGAGCGGTCAGCGGCGGCGGTCGCGTTCGCATGCTCGGCGATACCGGCAAGCCGTGCGGCCAGCGCGTCGACATCGCCGAGCACCTTGGCGCTCGGCAACGTCTCGGCCAGCGTCGCCGCGGTCGCTTTGATCTTGCGGGCATCGCCGGTGCCCGCGGCCAGTCGCTCTTCCAGCAACGTGATCTCGGTGCTCAGGTCGTCGAACCGCCGGCCGAAATGCGCGAATGCCGCCTCAACGTCGCCGGCCTGCCAGGATCCGATCATCCGCTCGCCGGTCGCGGATAACAGCCACACCGTTCCGTCGTCGTCGACGCGGCCGAACCGGTGGGGATCGCTCGTCGGTGGCGCCGCGACCGGGTGGGGGTGAGGACGGGGTGTCGGTTTGGGCCCGGGGCGCGGTCCCGGCCGCGGGACGGGCCGGGGCGTCTCCTGTGACTCGTCAGATGTCATGAACTGCCGTCACCTACCCTTCGCGCGGTTGTCGCCGCACACCTGCCGCGCATAGCGGCGCCGTCGATACCAGATACCTCTCCAGTATTGAAGCAGTTTGCCGCGCGCAGCGTCCCGAGTTGGCGGCGCAGGCCGCCGGACCACAGCCTTTGACACGTCGATTCGCGCGGTGCGCACGACGGGTGCACCCTGCAGCCGGCGCGCCGCCGCCCTAGGCTGTTCGGTGAAACCGATGGTGAACGGGCGGTGAACGATGTCAAAGGCGGACCTCGCGGCGCTGATTGCGCTGTGCGCCGCCTTGGCGTCCGCGGTGGGGGACGTGATCCGACAGCGGTCGGCTCAAGAGATCACCGATAAGGAGGTCGGCCACCTCGAACTCTTCTGGTTGTCGGTGCGAGACCAACGCTGGTGGTGGGGCGCCGCGGCCGCCGTGGCCAATTACAGTCTGCAGGCCGTCGCATTGGCGCTGGGCTCGGTGATGCTGGTGACCGCGCTGCAGGTGACCTCGCTGTTGTTCGCTCTGCCGATCTATGCGCGGCTAGCCCATCACCGGGTCACCCGCTGGGAGTGGGCGTGGGCGGTGGCACTTGCCGGTGCGCTGGCAGTTCTGGTCACTGTCGGCCACCCAGGCGTCGGGACCGCGCGCGGTCCACTGGGAACGTGGTTGGCGGTGGCCGCGGTGATGGGTCCGGCGCTGCTGCTTTGTGTGCTCGGCGCGCGGGTCTGGTCTGGCGGTCGCGCGGCCCCGGTCCTGCTGGCGGTGGTGGCGGGTTCGGCGTTGGCGTTGTTCGCGGTGCTGACGAAGAGTGCCATCGGAGCGGTGGCCGGTGGCTTCGGGGCATTCCTGCGCGCGCCAGAGTCCTACTGCCTGATACCGGCCGCGCTGGCCGGGATGATCTTCCAGCAGTCGGCGTTTCGCGCCGGTGCGCTGACTGCGTCGCTGCCGACGGTGACGGTCGCCAAGCCGGTGGTCGCGTCGCTGCTTGGCGTCGTGGTGTTGGGCGAGACGCTCAGCGCCAGCGGCCCGCGGCTGTTCACGCTGCTTGCCGCCGGGATTGTGGTGCTCATTTCGACGATCGCGCTGGCCCGCGGGGAGGCGGCGACCGTAGCTGCAGGCGCCGGTCACGACGTTTTCGTCGCCGACGTGGCGGCGTCACACCGTTAGCCACGGCGCGTGGCGCCCCGCGTTTGATAGCCCGTGTCAGTACCGTGGCATGGAAGAGTTGAAGTTCGTGCAGTTCGACGACCGGTGGGGAGGTAGCCATGCCGAAAGCGGATATCGCTGCGCTGCTGGCCTTGGTCGCTGCTCTGGCGTCGGCGATCGGCAATGTGGAGCGTCAGCGGTCGGCTCACGAGGTCACGGAGAAGGACAAGTCGGTCGGTTATCTGGCGCTGTTTTTCATGTCGTGGCGCAATCGCAGCTGGCGGATCGGCGCGCTGGCGGCGGTCGCCAACTACGCCTTCCAGGCCGGGGCGCTGAGCCTCGGATCGGTGATGCTGGTGACCGGACTGCAGGTGACGGCGCTGCTGTTTGCACTCCCGATCTACGCCCGCATGACCGGTCACCCAGTGACGCGATGGGACTGGGCCTGGGCAGCGGTCTTGGCCGCCGCGCTGGCTGTCGTCCTGACCGTCGGTAATCCGATGGCCGGATATTCGCGGGCTCCGTTGTCGACCTGGCTGCTGGTCGCCGCGATCATGGGTCCGGCTGCTCGCGCTGTGCGTGTTGGGTGCGCGGATATGGCCGCACCGCGCGTTATCAGCGGTGCTGCTGGCGGCGGTGTCGGGAGCGTCGCTCGGATTGTTCGCGGTGCTGGTCAAAGGCGCGGCAGAAGCCGCCAAAGGTGGCATCTGGGCGCTGCTCGCCGCACCGGAGCTGTACGCAGGCATCTTCGCGGCGTTCGCCGGAATGGTGTTCCAGCAGTCGGCGTATCGCGGCGGCCCGCTGAACGCTTCGATGCCGACGATGACGGTGGCGAAGCCGGCCGTGGGCTCGCTGCTGGGTGTCGCTGTGCTTGGGGAAACTGTGCAGCCTGGCGAAGAGCGGGTGGCCATTCTCATCGTGGCGGTCATTGTCACGGTGGTCGCGACCGCCGCTCTGGCCCGTGGTGAGGCTGAGACCGTGCTGGCCCACGCCGACGACGTCGCCACCGGACGGCTGCTGGCAGTGTCGGAACGTTAGCTTTATGGCGTGCTGAGCGCCATCGCCGTCATCCCGTCAGCGCCGGTGCTGGTTCCCGAACTCGCCGGGACCGCGGCCGACGAGGTCGCTGAGCTGCGCGCAGCCATCCTTGCCGCTGCCGCTGCGCTGCCGCCGCGCTGGGTCGCCGTCGGCGTCGGCGCCACCGACAGCGTTGTCGAGCCGGAGGCGGTCGGCACCTTCGCGGGTTTCGGCGTCGACCTGGCGGTGCGGCTGTCCCGCAAGCCGGCGGTCCACCCGTCGACATGCCGTTGTGCGCCCTGATCGCCGGCTGGATCCGGGCCCAGGCCCAGCCAGACG
The DNA here is from genome assembly GCA_963834615.1 of uncultured Actinomycetota bacterium. Taxonomy (GTDB): domain Bacteria; phylum Actinomycetota; class Actinomycetes; order Mycobacteriales; family Mycobacteriaceae; genus Mycobacterium. Next base: position 222,660 of record CAWICO010000008.1, on the reverse strand, counting down.
CCCAGGCTCAAGTCCGGGTCTACGCGTCACACCACGACGGCCAGGCGGCGTTCGCCCTGGGCCGGCAGCTGCGCGACGAGATCGACCAGGCAGCCGAGCCGACCGGTGTGCTGATCGTCGCCGACGGCGCCAACACGCTGACCCCGGCTGCGCCCGGCGGCTATCAACCTGACGACCTCGACGTCCAGCGCGCCCTGGACGACGCGCTGGCCTGCGGCGACGTGTCTGCGCTGACCCGGCTGCCCGAGCAGGTGGGGGGACGGGTGGCCTTCGGAGTGCTCGCGGGCCTGGCCGATCCGGTGCCACGGTCGGTCAAGGAACTCCACCGCGCGGCGCCCTACGGCGTCGGGTATTTCACCGGTATCTGGCAGCCGTGAGGCCGCTGGCGATCGTCGGCCCCACGGGCGCCGGCAAGTCCCAGCTGGCCCTGGACGTCGCCGAGCGCCTAGGCGGCTCGGACAGCGTCGAAATCGTCAACGCCGATGCGATGCAGTTCTACCGGGGGATGGACATCGGTACGGCGAAACTGCCCTTAGCGCAGCGTCATGGGATTCCGCATCACCAGCTCGACGTCCTCGACGTCACCGAGACCGCGACCGTCGCGCGCTTCCAGCAGGACGCCGCCGCCGACATCGAGGCGATTGCGGCCCGCGGCAACGTTCCCGTGTTGGTGGGCGGCTCGATGCTGTACGTCCAATCACTGCTCGACGACTGGTCATTTCCGGCGACTGACCCGGCGGTGCGGGCTCGATGGGAGCAGCGGCTCACCGACATCGGGACCAGCGGGCTGCATGCCGAGCTGGCGGGCCGCGATCCGGCGGCCGCGGCGTCGATCCTGCCGACCGACGGGCGACGCATCGTTCGCGCGCTGGAAGTGGTTGAGCTCACCGGTCAGCCCTTCGCCGCGTCGGCGCCCGTCATAGGTTCGCCGCGCTGGGGTACCGTGATCGTCGGATTAGATTGCGCCACTGAGCTTCTCGACCGGAGGCTAGAACAGCGGACCGAAGCGATGTTCGCGCAGGGCCTGGTCGACGAGGTGATCGCGTTGCAGGTCTGCGGGCTGCGCGACGGGGTCACCGCGTCGCGGGCGCTGGGCTACGCCCACGTGCTCGCCGACCTCGATGCCGGAGGAGACGGTGACGGTGCCCGGGAGCCGACATTCATCGGCACCCGTCGCTATGTCCGGCGGCAGCGCTCCTGGTTCCGCCGCGATCACCGAATCCACTGGCTGGACGCGTCTGCTGCCGACAATGCCGACGCGGCGCTGCGAGCCTGGCGACACGTATCCTGAGCAGGTGCGCTTCACGAAAGGTCATGGCACTCAGAACGACTTCGTCGTGCTGGATGACGTGGATGCTGAGCTGGCACTGACGCCTGCGGTAGTGACAGCGCTGTGCGACCGTCGCCGCGGATTGGGCGCCGACGGAGTCTTGCGGGTCACCACAGCGGGGGCTGCGCTGGCCGCGCGCGTGTTCGATCGGGTGCCCGACGGGGTGAGCGCCGACGACTGGTACATGGACTACCGCAACGCCGACGGATCGGTCGCGCAGATGTGCGGCAACGGCGTGCGGGTGTTCGCGCATTACCTGCGGACCAGTGGGCTGGAAACCCGGGACGAGTTCGTGGTCGGCTCGCTGGCGGGTCCGCGGCCGGTCGTCCTGCACGGTGTCGACGCGACCCACGCCGACGTCAGCGTCGATATGGGCAAGGTCAACCTGGCTGGGCAGCGGGGGCACGGCTTTCAAGGTCACGGTGGGCGGACGCACGTTCGACGGGTTGGCGATCGACGTCGGCAACCCGCACCTGGCCTGCGTCGACCCGGCGCTGACGCCTCAGGCGCTGGCGGCGCTGGATGTCGCGGCGCCGGTGAGTTTCGACCATGCGCAGTTCCCGGACGGCGTCAACGTCGAAGTGCTCACCGCACCGACCGATGGCGCAGTGAGCATGCGGGTGCACGAGCGGGGAGTGGGTGAAACGCGTTCCTGCGGAACAGGAACCGTCGCCGCGGCGGTCGCCGCACTGTCGTACTCCGGCGCGACCAGCGGCACGCTGACCGTGCGGGTGCCCGGCGGCAATGTCGTCGTCACCGTCACCGAAGCGACAACGTATCTGCGCGGGCCGTCGGTGTTGGTGGCCCGCGGCGAACTCAGCGAGCAATGGTGGCAGGAGGCGTCACGTTAAATCGGATGCGGGTGGGCGCTTGGGCGTGCACCATGAGTAGTTGCCTATGACATATCCGGACTTTCCACATCAGGACATACCCAGTACGGGTGAACTCGCTCTCGATGACCGCGCGGCACTGCGCCGGGTTGCCGGGCTGTCAACCGAACTCGCCGACGTCTCCGAAGTCGAGTACCGCCAACTGCGCCTCGAGCGCGTGGTGCTCGTCGGCGTGTGGACCGACGGTAGTGCCGCCGACGCCGACGCCAGCCTGGCGGAGTTGGCGGCGCTGGCCGAGACCGCGGGCTCGGAGGTACTCGAAGGCATGGTCCAACGGCGCAGCAAGCCCGATCCGGCGACGTACATCGGTTCGGGCAAGGCGGCCGAGTTGCGCGACGTGGTGCAGGCCACCGGTGCCGACACGGTGATTTTCGACGGCGAACTGTCGCCCGCCCAGCTGAACGCTTTGGAGAAAGTCGTCAAGGTCAAGGTCATCGACCGCACCGCGCTGATCCTGGACATTTTCGCCCAGCACGCCACGAGCCGGGAAGGCAAGGCGCAGGTGTCGCTGGCGCAGATGGAGTACATGCTGCCGCGGCTGCGCGGCTGGGGTGAGTCGATGTCGCGGCAGGGCGGTGGCGCGGGCGGCAGCGGTGGCGGCGTGGGCACCCGCGGACCCGGTGAGACCAAGATCGAGACCGATCGGCGCCGGATCCGCGAGCGAATGTCCAAGCTGCGCCGTGACATCAAAGAGATGAAGCAGGTGCGCGACACCCAGCGCAGCCGCCGGGTACGCAGCGACGTGCCGTCCATTGCGATCGTCGGGTACACCAACGCCGGCAAGTCGAGCCTGCTCAACGCGCTGACCGGCGCCGGGGTGCTGGTCCAGGATGCACTGTTCGCCACCCTTGAACCCACCACCCGCCGTGGGCAATTCGACGACGGCCGCCCGTTCGTGGTCAGCGACACTGTCGGTTTCGTGCGGCACCTGCCGACCCAGTTGGTCGAGGCGTTCCGCTCGACGCTGGAGGAAGTGATCGGCGCCGACCTGCTGGTACACGTCGTCGACGGGTCCGACGTCAACCCGCTGGCCCAGATCAGCGCGGTGCGCCAGGTGATCTCCGAAGTTGCTCGCCGGCTATGACAGCAGCCCGGTGCCGGAGCTGATCGTGGTCAACAAGACCGATGCGGCAAGCGGTTTGGGACTGGCCAAGTTGCGCCGTGCGCTGCCCGAAGCGCTGTTCGTCTCGGCCCGCACCGGCGACGGCGTGGAGGCGCTACGCCGACAAGATGGCCGAGCTCGGCCGCGCCGACCGACACCGCGGTCGACGTCGTCATCCCTTACGACCGCGGCGATTTGGTGTCGCGCGTGCATGCCGACGGCCGAGTGCAGGAAACCGAGCACATCGGCGCGGGCACCCGGATCAAGGCACGAGTACCGGTGGCGCTGGCCGCCAGCCTGCGGCAATTCTCGGCGACCTGAAAAGCCTGTAGATAGCAGAAGGCGCCGGAGCCCCCCAGCTCCGACGCCCTCTACTTCTTGGTTACAGCGCGCCGCCAAGAAGCGCAGTGACGTCGCTGATCACGGCCGTGAAGTCAGTGCTGAGGTTGCTGCTCAGATCGCTGAAGCTGCTCGCCGTGAAGTCGGTGAGGACCGGTGCTCAGGTCGCCGAGAGCTGCTCGTGTCGGCGGCTGAGCGAGGCCAGGTAGCCCGTCGAAGTCCGTCGCCCCCATGCTGTAGTCCGCGTTGGCGATCGACATCAGGTCCGTGTCGAAGCCCGAGATACCCACGGCGGCATGCGAGGTCAGCGACTGTGACGCTCGGCGCCGGTGGGTATCGGCGACGTCGACCAGTGGTAACGAATTCGGCAAGAATTGCCGTCTCCGACTCGGTCGCGTTGACGCCGAGCAGTTGATTGATCTGGTCTTCGCTGGCAGTGCGTCGAGGAACAGCCCCTCGAAGAATCTGCTCTCCGCGCCGTCGAACATCCCGCTGAAGAGCGGCGTTGCGCCGGTGGCGTCAAGTAGCGTCGTCGCCTCGGTGGGGCTAGTCGCGGTGGCCAACGGAGCTGTACAGCTGCTCTTCTGCTCCGCTCGGTCCCAAGTACGTCGTTGAACAAGCGCGGTGTCGAAGGTGCCCTCGTCGCCGAGGAGCGTCGTGTAGGCGTCCACCAGCGCGACGTCGTGATGCTGAGTCGGCACGCCCTGCTGTGCCACCGATGACCCGTCGAACGGCAAAGACCCGAAGAGTCCTGCCGCCGCGAGCGCAGCGGCGGCGATGACCGTCCGCTTTGTTCCAATATTCATGATTTCCTTTCCCGCAATCGATGTGGGCTGCCGGCACGATTGCCATGGAGTGATCCCGACGTCGAAACACGCAGCCAGTTTGAACTTGACTGCTGTGCCGACTTCGACATGCCCCGTCCTCCCCATTGGACACCTGAGTTGTTCTCAGGTGCGCTTAAGCTACCGCTTAAGGTTTGTTCGAGTCCAGTAAATTACTGACAAACTTTCGTTATTTTTCCGACGCTGTCAGTGCTGGTCATGGCGTCGCGTGTTTCCGACCGAGCCTGACCGACCGGTAAAAATTAACGCTGTGAGAATTACTCAGTTTTCCTTCAGGTCTTTTACATTCAGATCGTTTGAAAGTTCCGAATTCTCGTGGACTACTTGAATAGTTCGCAGACGTCTTCGGCGGGAGTCGCCAGCGCTCGTTGCGCCAGCTGCGGCTTTGATCTGGTCGAAGTGGGCCTCCTCGGCCTGAGTGCGCTCGACTTTGCTGCCGAATCGACGAATTCAGCGGTGATGAAACCGGCCGCAGAAGCAGCGTCGCGGCGCGGCCGGCGATCGAGACCTGGAAGACAAAACTTTGCAACAGCCGCCCGCGGTCAGGCCGGGTCAGGGCCGGGATCGACGGTGTAGCGGCCGTCGGTTACCGCGCGGGTGACAGATTCGAAGCCGTCGCGAACCCCCGATTCCACGAGGGGGGTGCGGATGACGACCGATCGTCGCTGCGGCGGATGGTTGGGAGATAGCGCGGCAAATGCCCGCTGCATCACTTTCAACGCGATAGCCACGCCGGCCGGCGAATATGGCCCGGCGTAGCACAGCATGTCGGTGTAGGAGAACTCCAGCTGCTGCCCGAGTTCCTGCACCAGGATCGTCTCGTCCATCTCGCTGACTGTAGGCCCGACCACCCGACCTCCAACCATCCGGTTGGTATATCTTGGGCGACACAGTCCCCAACCCGCCGGAGGTCATCCCATGGGTAGCGCCGTCAAGTACCAGCGCACGCTGTTCGAACCCGAGCACGAGCTGTTCCGCGAGTCATACCGGTCTTTCCTGGAACGCCACGTCGCGCCGTACCACGACGAGTGGGAGAAGGCGAAGATCGTCGACCGCGGCGTGTGGCTGGAGGCCGGCAAGCAGGGATTCCTGGGGATGTCGATCCCTGAGGAATACGGCGGCGGCGGCAATTCCGACTTCCGCTACAACACGATCATCACCGAGGAGACCACCTACGGCCGTTACAGCGGCATCGGGTTCGGCCTGCACAACGACATCGTCGCGCCGTACCTGCTGAGCCTGGCCAACGAGGAGCAGAAGCAGCGCTGGCTGCCCAAGTTCTGCACCGGCGAGCTGATCACCGCGATCGCCATGACCGAACCGGGCACCGGCAGCGACCTGCAGGGCATCAAGACCCGCGCGGTCAAGCAGGGCGACCACTACGTGCTCAACGGTTCGAAGACGTTCATCACCAACGGCATCAACTCCGACCTGGTGCTCGTCGTCGCCCAGACCGATCCCGACAAAGGTGCACAGGGCTTTTCGCTGTTGGCCGTCGAACGTGGGATGGAGGGATTCGAGCGCGGCCGGCACCTGGACAAGATCGGCCTCGAGGCCCAAGACACCGCCGAACTGTCTTTCACCGATGTCGAGGTGCCCGCCGAGAATCTGCTCGGCGAAGAGGGCAAGGGCTTCATCTATCTGATGCAGAACCTGCCGCAGGAACGCATTTCGATCGCCATCATGGCCGTTGCGGCCATGGAGCAGGTGCTGGAGCAGACACTGCAATACACCAAGGAGCGCAAGGCATTTGGCAAGCCGATCGGCAGTTTCCAGAACAGCCGATTCCTGCTCGCCGAGTTGGCCACCGAGGCCACGGTGGTGCGGATCATGGTCGACGAGTTCATCGCCCTGCACCTCGAGGAGAAGCTGACCGCCGAACAGGCCGCGATGGCGAAGTGGTACGCCACCGAAAAGCAGGTGTACCTGATCGACCGCTGCCTGCAGCTGCACGGTGGCTACGGCTACATGCGCGAATACCCTGTTGCCCGTGCGTATCTCGATGCCCGCGTGCAGACGATCTACGGCGGCACCACCGAGATCATGAAAGAGATCATCGGCCGCAGCCTCGGCGTCTATTGCTAGAGCCGCTGTCAACGAAATCACAGTCGAAAAGCACGAACCAGACCGGTCCGCATGCAGCCATGTTGGCTCCGATTCGCCGGGCTGCATCGCCGCGGGCGCGTTCGCCGCGATGTCGGAACGCCCAGAGCAAATCGCACGAGCAGAATGCGACACCAACAGGCCTGTGGAGATCATTTCAACATCAACGGGTATGTGCTTCCGTAGTGTCTGCGTATGACCTGCCGGGTTTCGTCGGCCACAACCGAGTTGTGGCGGCCCGCCGGGCGGTTGAAACTTGGGCCCAGAGTTCAGCACTGGACGGCCGCCAGGAGGGTGGATGACAGGGCAGCGAAGGCGATCGAGCACCGTCGCGGGACGCGCGACGCGTGGTTTGGTGGCGTTGGCGGCAGGCCTGGCCTGCATGGCGCTGATGGCGCCCGTCGCGGTGGCTTCCCCGCTCGGCGAGGCCGACGACTCGATCACAGCGGCGTGGAAAGGAGCCGGTGGCGACACCTCGGATCTCGGCCCCAAACAAGGCGAGACGTACGTCGCCGGTGAGGGTTTCGCCCACGACTTCGTCCACGGCAAGATGTTCTTCACGCCGGCTACCGGGCCCAGGACGATGACCGGCGCCATCCTGGACAAGTACGAATCGCTGGGCGGCCCGGCAGCCAGCGATCTGGGCTTTCCCACGATCAACGAAGCACGCGGGCTTGCGGGTCCCGACAGCCGCGTCAGTACCTTTTCGGCCAGCGACAAGCCCCTCATCTACTGGACTGCCGATCACGGCGCGTTCGTCGTGCGCGGAGCGATCAATGCCGCGTGGGACAAGTTGGGCAGTTCCGGCGGCGCTTTGGGCGTGCCGATCGGCGACGAAACCTACGACGGCGAACTCGCGACTCAGGCGTTCAGTGGCGGCAAACTCTCCTGGAATCGATTGACCAAGGCCTTTATCACCGTCCCGCCCGCCCTGTCGGGCCAACTCACCGGCTTGCCGGTGCCCGTCGATCCGACGGCAGAGATCAACATGGCCTGGCGTGCTGCGGGCGGTGCTGCCGGCCCGCTGGGTGCCAAACAAGGCGACCAGGCTCCGGTCGGCACTGGCGGTCTGGCCCAGAGCTTCATCGGCGGCAAGGTCTTTTTCAGCCCGGCCACCGGCGCGAACGCCGTCGAAACCGACATCCTGACCAAGTACGAAGCGCTGGGGGGGCCGGGTGGCGACCTCGGATTTCCGATCGCCAACGAGGCCGACGGCGGTCTCAAACAGCCCAGCCGGGTCAGCGAGTTTTCCGCCAACGACAAGCCGGTGATCTTCTGGACCCCCGAGCACGGCGCGTTCCTGATCCGCGGGGCGATCAAAGCCGCCTGGGACAAACTCCTCGGGCCGACGGGCAAGCTGGGCGCGCCGTTGGGAGATCAGACGGTCGATAAAGACGACGTCACACAGAAATTCACCGGTGGCCAGATCGCCTGGAACCAGAAGAAGAACGCCTTCACCACCCAACCGTCGAACCTGGCATCGGCGTTGTCCGGTCTGCAGATACCCGGGCAGAAAACGGCGGCCGGCCCGGCATCCAAAGGCGTTGGGGTCCACGCGCTGACCTGGCATTGGTGGTGGCTGATCGTGGGCGTCGCAGCGCTGGTGCTGATCGGCCTGGTGGTGTTGCTGTCGCGGTGGCGGCGTCGACGCGGTGGCGCCACCAAACGCGACGGTGAGAACGCCGACCCCGGCGACGCGGATGACTCTGGCTACGAGCCCGCGACCGAATCTGTCTCGCAGTGGTCTCCGGACGTCGATAGAGACCTGGCGACGTCAAGCCTGAACGACGACCATCGGCCGCCCCGCCCGCGGACGGTGCGGCTGTCCAGTCAGCAGGTCAGCGCGTGGATGCCGCCGGGCCGCGTCGACCTGGTCGACGAGCTGCCGGATCCGGAAATCGAGAGTCACGAAGAGTTCTCCGCCTTCGCCGAGCTCGACAAGGACGTTGACGACCACTTCGACGACGGTTTTGACGAGGATTCCGATAGCGTCGACACCGATCCGACCGGGTTCCTGGCACAGGGCGAAGGACACGGCGGTCGGCATGCGGCCGCAGACGGTGACGGTGACGACCCCGTTGTCACCACCGCTGTGCCGACGGTGCCAATCGCAGCCGGGCAGCTGGCAATTCATCTTCCGATGGATGACCCATACCAGGTGCCGGACGGATATCCCGTCAAGGCTCACGCAAGTTCAGGCCTGTACTACATGCCCGACAGCGTCCTGTATGAGGAGACGATGGCCGAAATCTGGTTCGCCAGCGAGGAAATCGCGCAGATCAACGGATTTCACAGGGCCGGTTAGCTTTTCGGGCTGCGTCAGATCTTGCGGATGACCGTGACAACCTTGCCGAGTACGGCAGCGTCGTTTCCGGGGATGGGATCGAAGGCCGGGTTGTGCGGCATCAGCCACACCTGGCCGCCGGTGCGCTTGAACGTCTTCACGGTTGCCTCGCCGTCGATCATCGCCGCCACAATGTCGCCGTTGTCGGCCACGCTCTGCTGACGGACAACCACCCAGTCGCCGTCGCAGATTGCGGCGTCGACCATGGATTCGCCGACCACCTTGAGCATGAACAACGCGCCCTCGCCGACGAGTTCACGGGGCAGCGGGAAGACGTCTTCGACGGCCTCCTCGGCCAGGATCGGTCCACCGGCCGCGATTCGCCCCAACACCGGGACGTACGTGGGTTCCGGCAAGGCGTCCGATCCGGCGACGTCGGTGAGCACTGGCGGCCTTGAGCCGTCATCGGAGACGCGAACATCCACTGCGCGGGGGCGGTTCGGGTCGCGGCGGAGGTAGCCCTTGCGCTCCAGGGTGCGCAGTTGATGAGCCACCGATGATGTCGATGTCAAGCCGACGGCATCGCCGATTTCCCGGATGCTCGGCGGGTAACCGCGGCTGGTCACCGAGGCGCGGATGACATCCAGGATGGTCCGCTGCCGTGGCGTGAGCACTGGATCCACAGCTTTGAGGGGGCGGCTAGAGGCGGCGTCATTCGTATCGCTGTCGCTCATACGGCCGAATATAGACCTTTTTCGACACAAAGCAAACACTTGTTCGATGTGTTTCTGAGCCGGTTTCGGTCAGATCGGCTGTAAAGCGCCAGTACGCGGGGAGAAAGTTGTCGGTGCCCCCTCGTATCGTCTGCGACACGTACAACGGTTCGATCACATGTTCGGTATTCGAACACACTATCGATTATCCTTCGAACAAGTGATCGACCACAAGCCGACTGGAGGCCCGCACATGATGCCCATCGAGATGATCTCGCCCACATCGAAGACCCGCGTTCGGCCCGGCCAGGTGCGTCCGACCGGTCGTGCCGGCCGGCCAGGCTCCCGTGGGCCTCAGCCGTCGCGACCGGTCGCCGCGCCACCGCGTTACCGCGGCACCGGTGTGTTGACGTCGACGGCGCCGCACCGGCCGCGCCCGATCACCCCGGCGACCACAGTCGCTTTGTCGCTGGTGGCGGCAGCGATCACGGTATGGCTCGGCCTGATCGCGCACTTCGGCGGAATGCTGCACGCCGCGCCCGAGCAGGCGGCACGCCAGATGCCCGATCGGCTCGCCGTCGTGCGGGTCGAGCCGGGGGAGACACTGCAGCACTTGGCCGCCCGAGTCGCACCGGACGCGCCGACCGGTCAGGTTGCCGCACGGATTCGCGAACTCAACGATCTCGACTCGCCGGCGGTTGCCGCGGGCCAGACGCTGATCGCACCTGTCGGCTGACGAATCAGTCGTGCTTCGCCACCACCGACACGCCGTTTACCAGGCGCGACACCCGGCGACGCTAGGCCCGCGAGCGGACGCGCGGGTAGGCTCATGGGGGTCTGGGACACCCCGAAGTCTGCGCGGCGAAGGAGCGGCAATGCACTGTCCGTTCTGCCGCAACCCCGATTCCCGAGTGGTCGACTCCCGCGAGGCCGATGAGGGGCAAGCCATTCGGCGTCGCAGGTCGTGCCCGGAATGCGGCCGGCGATTCACCACTGTGGAAACCGCGGTGCTGGCCGTAGTCAAACGCAGCGGAGTGACCGAGCCGTTCAGCCGCGAGAAGGTGATCAGCGGTGTCCGCCGGGCGTGCCAGGGCCGCCAAGTCGATGACGACGCGCTGAATCTGCTGGCCCAGCAGGTAGAAGACACCGTGCGAGCCGGCGGGTCGCCGGAGATCCCCAGCAACGAGGTCGGGCTGGCGATACTGGGGCCGCTGCGAGAACTCGACGAAGTTGCGTATCTGCGATTCGCCTCGGTGTACCGGTCTTTCGAGTCCGCCGACGATTTCGAGCGTGAAATCACAGCGTTGCGTGCCCACCGCAAGGTACCCGCACCCGGCTGACCCGGGCTCGGCTCGGCGGTAGTGTCGGCTCATGTCGCGAGTTCTGCGAACCCAGGTCTGTGTCGCCGGCGGCGGTCCCGCGGGCATGGTGCACGCTTTGCTGCTGGCCCGTGCCGGCATCGACGTCGTCGTACTGGAAAAGCACAACGACTTCCTGCGCGACTTTCGCGGTGACACTGTGCATCCCAGCACGCTGCGGATCATCGACGAATTGGGCTTGATCGACGAGTTCTTACGTCTTCCGCACACCAAGGTCGACCGGCTTGCGTTCGACACCGACGGGACACTGCGGACGTTCGGCAATTTCAGCGCACTCAAATGGCTTGGTTTCAAACAGCCGTACATCGCATTGATGCCGCAGTGGGACTTTCTGGACTTCCTTGCCGAAAAGGCCAGCGCTTACCCAGAATTCACCCTGGTCCGCAATGCCGAGGTTACGGATGTGATCGTCGATGGCGACCGCGTGATCGGGGTGCGCACACCGGAGTTGGAGGTGCATGCCGAGTTGGTGGTAGGCGCCGATGGGCGCAGGTCGGCGGTGCGCGCCGCGGCGGGGTTGCAGGTGGGGGCTTCGAATTCGCCGATAGATGTCTTGTGGTTTCGGCTGAAGTGGCGTCCGGGCGACCCTCAGGAGCTCGTTGGGGTGATCCGCAAGGGCCTGATGATGGCCATGATCTACCGGGGCGACTATTGGCAGGTCGCGTACATCTTCCCCAAAGGGCAGAACCCGCGCGACGGATCGCTGGAGGCGTTCAAAGAGCGGCTGGTGTCCGTGCAACCCAACTTGGCTGAGCACGTCAACGACTTGCACTCCTGGGACGACACCAGTCAACTCGATGTGCGGGTGGACCGACTCAAGACCTGGTGGCGGAAGGGCCTGCTGTGTATCGGCGATGCCGCGCACGCAATGTCACCGGCCGGCGGGGTCGGCATCAACCTCGCGGTGGCCGATGCGGTTGCCGCGGCCAACATCCTCTGTGGCCCGTTGCGCGCAAGCCGGCTGACCGAAGCCGACCTCGCGAAGGTCCAGCGTCGCCGGGAACTCCCGACCCGGATCATCCAAGCGGGTCAAGTGTTCGCGCAAAACAACGCGATCGAACCGAATCTGGCCGGTGACCTGTCACCGATCCGCGTCCCCAAGATCATCGGGCGCGGCCCGTTGCAGTTCATCCCGCCGATCGTCGTCGGTCGGGGCATTCGTCCGGAGCACGTCCGGACGCCCGACGTCCACGTCGCGTAGCACGCGCCGGTTTAGGCTGTCGGGATGCCGGCCGAGCTGCATCCGAACCTTCGCGCGTTGGCGCCGTTGCTCGGTACCTGGCAGGGCCGAGGGTCCGGTGAATATCCGACCATCGAGCCGTTCGAGTACCTCGAAGAAGTCGTGTTTTCTCATGTCGGCAAACCATTTCTGGTCTACGGGCAGAAGACCAAGTCCGCCGCCGACGGGGCTGCGCTGCACGCCGAGACCGGCTATCTTCGCGTCCCACGACTCGGTCAGGTCGAACTCGTACTCGCGCACCCGAGCGGCGTCGTCGAAATCGAGGTGGGCGCCTACATCGCTGACGGCGCAACGATTGAACTCGAGATGACCGCGGCGCAGATCGGTATGACGCCGACCGCCAAAAATGTGACCGCGCTCAGTCGGCGCTTCCGTATGCAGGGCGACGAGCTGTCCTATTCGCTGCAGATGGGCGCGGTTGGGCAACCGACGCAGCACCACCTGTCCGCGGTATTGCACCGCAACGCCTAGCTCACCTGCCGCACACCGTCGTTGATGACGCGACCGGCGATCTGAATCCAACCCTGCGGGTTCCACACAGTGTCGATCGACGAGCCCTTGCCCTGGGTGATGGACAGGTCGCGGCTCAGATAGTCGGTGATGCGCACCGCGGCAGATCCGGTCGCCTCGTCTTCTGGTACACCCAGATTGGCGGCGAACAATCGAGAGCGCAGCGAACCGGTGGACTCGTCGATCCACGCCCACAAGTAGTGCGCCGCGTCGTCGGGGAAGTCGGACGGATCGGCGGCAGCGAGATCGTCGAGTGACGCGAGGTCGTGAATGGCGAAGTCCGGCGCCCATTCTGAACGGGCGCTGACGAACGTCAGTTCGTTGTCGTAGCTCACGTGCACCACGCCGGCCGGCACCCGCAAGGTGCGGATCGGCATGCCGATGTCTTGCAGCCACCACGACGCTCCGACTGTCGGGTGCCCGGCGAACGGCAGCTCGGTCTTCGGGGTGTAGATGCGGGCATCCGCGGTGGCAGAATGGGCCGTCGGCAGATCGACGAAAATCGTTTCGCTGTACCCTAATTGGGTAGCAATGCGCTGGTGCTGCTCCGGCTCGACAGCAGCGGCGTCGACCACGCCGAGTGGATTACCGAAATCGCCCGCCGAGTCGGTGAACACGCGCAACACCGTGACGTCGATGCTCATGAAATCGACTGTACGACGTCATGTCAACGCTCTGATCAGGTGGCGCTGCGCTCGTCGGCGCCCATGGCGCTCAACACGGCGACGCGGGTATCCACTGACCCCGAGACGGTCTGCGAGCCACCGCCGTTGCGCAGCAGTTCGCGCAGGGCGATCTGGTCGTATTCGGAGGCCTCGGTGGTGTCGATGAAGCGCTCGATGACCTCGACGAAACGGTCGGGGTCATCGTGGAACGGGAAGTGCCCAGAGTGCTCGAAAATATCCAAGCGGGAGCCCGGCATCGCGGCATGAGCCATCCGGGCATGGCTGACAGGAACGACGACATCCTCTGAGCCCCAGACGATTTGGACCGGGACCGACTGAGTCAGATAACATCGGTCCAGCATCGTCACGCTCTGTCCGCGCCAGTCCACCACCGCCCGCAGCGTCCGGGTGAATGCCGACGACGCCATCGGTTCTGGCAAATCGGCCAATATCCGCAACACATCCGGCAAGTCGCGGCCTACGGCGGTCGAGCCCAACACCAGCCCGGCAACGCGCCCGAAGATCTGCAAGGCGGGCAGCACCAGCGGCAGTCGCAGCAACGCCAGCGCCTCACTGCCCATCGGCAATGACGCCAGTCGCAGGGCGACGTTCACGTCCTTAGTGACTCCGCCGGCCCCGACGAGAACCAAACGCTCGACCAGTTGCGGGAATTGGTAAGTGAACTGCATTGCCACGCCACCACCGAGCGAATGGCCTATCACTGTGGCCCGTTCGATGTCCAGAACCGACAGCAGATCCCGCATCCCGTTGGCGTACGCCGCGATCGAGTAGTCGGCGCGTGGTTTGTCCGACTGTCCGTGGCCCAGCAGGTCGACGGCGATGACGGTAAACCGTTGTGCCAGTTTGGCTTGCACGGTCGTCCAGGTCGTCGAGTTGTCGCCGATCCCGTGAATCAGCAAGATCACCGGCCCGGACCCGGCGATGCGGAAAGCGCGCCGATATCCGTGGATGGTGCGAAATTGCAGTGAGGGTGAGACTTCCCGTACCGAACGAAGATTGGGCTTCCGCTCGCTCATATGCGCCAACTTCGCTGTCAGGCGCCGGGTCAGGACGCTCAGGTCGGATTGTCGTCGTCGAACTTCTTCTCGTCCTGCTGCGCAAGAAAACGCTCGAACTCAGCGCCGAGTTCGTCGCCACTGGGTAGATCTTCATCCCGCGTCAGCAGTGACCGATTCTCCTGAGCGGCGATGAAGGCATCGTACTGGCGCTCCAGCGCAGCCACCACTTGAGCGACTTCGGCGCTCGCCTCCACCTGCTCGTCGACCTTGACCTTGATCTCGGCCGCCGACTCGGCGAGCGCGTTCATCGGTAGCTGCAGCGAGCCGGTCCTACCCAATTGCTCCAGCAACGCCTGCGCCGCGGCCGGATAGTCCGTCTGAGACAGGTAATGCGGGACGTGGACGGTGAACCCGACGACCTCGTGACCGTGCTGAGCCATCCGGTACTCCAACAGGTTCGACGCGCTTCCAGGGACCTGCACTTCGGTGATCCACGGCGTGAACTCGGTGATCAGCTCGCGGTTGTTGGAGTGCGCGGTCATCGTGACCGGCCGGGTGTGGGGGACGGCCATCGGGATGGTGCCCAAGCCGATGGTCTGCCTCACACCGAGACGCTCGGCCAGCAGCCGCACCGCGGTGATGAACCGCTCCCACTTCAGATCCGGCTCCAAGCCGGCCAGCAGCAGAAATGGCGTACCGATGCTGTCGTGCATGGCATACAGACTGAGCTCTGGATCGTCGTAGTGAGTGAAGTGGTCGGTCTTGAACGTCATCAGCGGCCGCCGCGAGCGGTAGTCGAGCAACTCGTCAATGGCAAATGAAGCCACCAGTTCGGTGTTCAGGCTGTCTTTCAAGTGGCCAGCGGCAAGCCGGATGGCGTGACCGGCGTCGGAAAAACCTTCCAGGGCGTGCACCAGGACCGGTCCGCGGCCATCCGACGATGACACCCGGGGCGCCGGGAACTCGAGCTCGTACATGCCGTTCTGCTCAGGTATGTCTGGCATCTGGCCCATCGCTGTTCCTCCTCGCCACGGCGCAGTCTTTCGCACCGTGTCAGATAGTGTCCCTCAGTTCGGCGAACAGCGGATGCCGGATCCCGCTCCGCGCTGCGCACCGACCCTTTCAAAAACGCGGTCGGGACTGACCGCATTCCGGGGGATACCCGTTTCGCGCGGCCGCGTCCGAATAGATCGGGCATGATCGACGATGATGCGCATTCTCGCGGTGGCGGCGACCGTGACCATGGTTGTGGCCGGCTGCGGACATCAAGCCAGGTCGGCACCCGTCACTGAGCACACCGTTGCCAACACCGAGAACCACGTTATCGCCGCCCCGGTCAGTCCGGATCCGCGGGTTGGGGCGATCTTTCTGTCCAGCAGCGATCTGCACGCCTGTACCGGCTCGGTCCTGCACTCCACGACGGGCGATCTGGTGCTGACGGCAGCGCACTGCCTGAGTGCCGGCGGCGTGGTCAGGTTCGTTCCCGGCTTCGCCCGCGTGGCCCCGCCCGACGACGTGTGGACGGTGGATGCGCTGTATCTGGATCCACGCTGGCTGGCCAACAAGGATCCATCGGCCGACTTCGCGATTGCGCGTGTGGGTCGCCCCGCCGGCGGATCGATCGAGGCGGTGGTCGGATCGGCGCTGTCGCTGGGCAGCACTGCCGACGCGCGGCACCCAGGTCAGCGTGATCGCCTACCCCGCGGGCGTCGGCGGCTTGCCGGTCGGCTGTCAGGCCACCACCGGGCTCAATGCCGGCGGCTTCCCCGAGCTGCCGTGCGCGGGCCTGGTCGACGGCACCAGCGGCGCGCCGTGGATCAGCGGCTCGACGGTCACCGGGGTGATCGGCGGGCCGCACGGCGGCGGCTGCGCGGAGAACCTGTCCTACTCGTCGCCGTTCGACCAGCACGTCACCGAGTTGCTCGTGCGCGCCGAGGCAGGCGGCCCTGCTGACGCGCCGCCGAGCCCCTACGACGACCAGTGCTAGCGATCGAACTGGCTGAGGGCGCGCACCTTGTTCATCACGTCCAGCGCGGCGACCTTGTAGGCCTCGGAGAATGTCGGGTAGTTGAACACCGCGTCGACCAGATACTGGACCGTGCCCTCGCAGCCCATCACCGCCTGGCCGATGTGCACCATTTCGGTGGCGTTGGTGCCGAATATGTGCACGCCCAGCAGCCTGAGGTCGTCGGTGGAGACCAATAGCTTGAGCATCCCGTAGGAGTCGCCGGCGATCTGGCCGCGCGCCAACTCGCGATAGCGCGACACGCCGACCTCGTAGGGCACCGCCTGCTTGGTCAGCTCCACTTCGGTGGCGCCGACGTAGGAGATCTCCGGGATCGAGTAGATGCCGATCGGCTGCAGCGCGGTCAGACCGTGCACCGGCTCGCCGAACGCGTGGCAGGCGGCCACCCGGCCCTGATCCATCGAGGTCGACGCCAGGGCGGGGAAGCCGATGACGTCGCCGACCGCGTAGATGTGGTCGACCTTTGTCTGGAAGGTCTCGTCGACGAAGATCCGGCCGCGTGCGTCGGCTTCCAGGCCGGCCTTTTCCAAGTCGAGGTTTTCGGTCTGGCCCTGCCGGCCCGCGGAGTACATCACCGTTTCGGCGGCGATCTTCTTGCCGCTGGCCAGGCTGGTGACGGTGCCCGCCGCGCCGACCTGCACACCGGTCACCTCTTCGCCGAAGCGGAACGTGACCGCCAGGTCGCGCAGGTGGAATCGCAACGCCTCGATGATCTCGGGGTCGCAGAAGTCCAGCATGTCCTGCCGCTTCTCGACAATGGTGACCTTGCTGCCCAGCGCGGCGAACATCGACGCGTACTCGACACCGATCACGCCCGCACCGACCACCACCATCGACGTCGGGATCGTCTTGAGGTCAAGGATGCCGTCGGAGTCCAGCACACGCTGCTCGTCGAACTCCACGCCCTGGGGCGTGCGGGTTTGGTGCCGGTCGCGATCACGATCTGTTCGCCGGTGACGGTGGTGCGTTCGCCGCGGGTGCGGTCTTCGACCACAAGGGTGTGCTCGTCCTTGAATCGACCCTCGCCGGCGACCAGGTCGACCCGGTTGCGCATCAGCTGGTTGCGCACCACGTCCGCCTGCTTGCCGATCACGTGCTGTGTGCGCGCGAGCAGGTCGGCCGGGGTGATCTTGTCCTTGACCCGGTAGCTGGCGCCGTAGAGCTCGCGCTGGCTCATCCCGGTCAGGTAGACGACGGCCTCGCGCAACGTCTTTGACGGGATCGTCCCGGTGTTGACGCAGACGCCGCCGAGCATCGGCCGTTGCTCGATGACGGCGACCGATTTGCCCAGCTTGGCGGCCGCGATCGCGGCCTTCTGACCGCCCGGACCTGAGCCGATGACGACCATGTCGTATTCGAGGATCGAACCCATGGATAAACACTTACGCCCGAACCGTTTCGGGTATGCATCGCAAACGGCTACATGCAGGTGAACAATGCTGGCGTGTGCACAGTGGCGTGTTCGTGCACAGCACGTCGGTCCCAGGGCTCCGGACGCCCGCGCGGTGACGGTGCCGGTTGCCAGCGTCGTGCCATGACCAAGCAACGACATGACTTCGAACTGAATCGCCCCGGCGCTGTGATTGCCGCCCTCCCGGCCGTGCTGGGCTTCGTACCGGAGAAATCGCTGGTGCTGTTGTCGATCGACGGCGGCGAGTTGGGGTCGGTGATGCGGGTCGACCTCTCCGACGCCCTCGCAGACCAGATCGGGCATCTCGCCGAGGTCGCCGCCTGCGCAGGCCCGGAAGCCGCCATCGCGGTGATCGTCGACGCCGACGGGGCGGGCTGCCCGACATGCAACGACGACTACCGCGACCTGTGCTGCACGCTCACCGGTGAGCTGTCGCGTCACGACATCGCGTTGTGGGCGGTGCACGTAGTGGACCGGGTCGCTGCCGGTGGCCGGTGGCACTGCGTGGACGGCTGCGGTGCCGGCGGCGTCGTCGACGATCCCGGCGCGTCTCCGCTGGCGGTGGCGGCGGTGCTCGACGGGCGTCGGCTCTACGCGCGGCGTGCCGACCTGCAGGCGGTCATCGCGGTCGACGAGCGGGCCGGCAGTGCGTCGCTGGCCGATTTGATCGACGAACACCTGGCTTCCCGGGCCCGGACCCACCGCACCGACCCGACGGCGTGCGTCCGGCGCGATGTCGAGGACGCGATGGCCGCGGCCGCCCGGGTCGGCGACGGACACGAACTCGCCGACCCCGAGCTGGCCGGCCTGGCGTCCGCGTTAACCGACGTCGAGGTGCGAGATACGTTGTACGCCTTGGCCGTCGGCCACAGCGCCGCGGAAGCTGAGTCGCTGTGGGCGCTGTTGTCGCGCAGCCTGCCCACGCCGTGGCGGGCCGAGGCGCTGGTGCTGCTCGCGTTCAGCGCCTACGTCCGCGGCGACGGGCCGCTGGCCGGGGTGTCGCTGGAGGCCGCGTTGCGCTGCGAGCCCGGTCACCGGATGGCGGGCATGCTGGACACCGCCTTGCAGTCTGGTCTGCGGCCCGAGCACATTCGCGAACTGGCGGTGACCGGATACCGGCTGGCTGATCGACTCGGCGTGCGGCTGCCGCCGCGACGAACGTTCGGCCGACGCGCGGTGTAAGCCGGTCAGACCTTCTCGACCTTGACGGCGTGCGCCATCTCGTGCGGCAGGCCCACGTTCTCGTGGCCGGGTATCACAATCGTCACGCCGCCGGAAGGAATGGATTCAACGGTCACCCTGGCATTGGGCACCACGCCGGCGTCCTTGAGACGGGTGATCAGGTCGATGTCGCCCTGCACGTGTTCGCTGAGTTGACGGACCACCACGGCGACAGGCGGACCGGCGGGCAACTCCGTCAGCCGCACCAGGTTGCCGTGCTCGGCGCCCAACTCGTCGCCGACGCCCAGATCCAGCAGCCCGGGGATCGGATTGCCGAACGGCGAAGTGGTCGGGTTGTCGAGCACCTGCACCAGCCGGCGCTCGACGTCCTCGCTCATCACGTGTTCCCAACGACACGCTTCCGCGTGGACTTCCTCCCACGGCAGCCCGATGACATCGACCAGCAGCCGTTCGGCCAGCCGGTGCTTGCGCATCACGGAAACGGCCAACGCGCGGCCCTTGTCGGTCAACTCGAGATGGCGGTCACCGGCCACGTGCAACAGCCCGTCGCGTTCCATCCGCGACACGGTCTGGCTGACGGTGGGCCCACTCTGGTCAAGGCGCTCGGCGATACGGGCACGCAGCGGAGTTACGCCCTCTTCCTCGAGGTCGTAAATGGTCCGCAGGTACATCTCGGTGGTATCAACCAGGTCGTTCATTCCGCACCCTCCATTGCCGCCGAGTCTACTTGGCAAGCTGCGCGAATGGTTCGCTAACACTCCAGCGCAGCAGTATGCCCGCCGCAGGTGCGGCGGGCATACGGTCGACGATGGTGCGGGGTGTCAGCTGGCGTACGAGCGCAGCCGGTCCGCCCGCTCGCCGTTACGAAGCTTGGCCATCACCTCGCGCTCGATCTGGCGGACTCGCTCGCGGGACAGACCGAACAGCTTGCCGATCTGATCCAGCGTGCGGGGCTGGCCATCGTCGAGTCCGAAGCGCAACCGGATCACCTGATGCTCACGCTCGTCGAGCGTGGCAAGCACGCTACGGATATCGGTGTGCAGCAGCTCGGCGATCACCGCGTTCTCGGCGGACATCGCCTCGGCGTCCTCGATGAAGTCGCCCAGCGGCGCCTCCTCTTCGGATCCCACCGGCATGTCGAGGCTCACCGGGTCGCGACTGTGCTCGAGCAGATCGTTGATCTTCTCGACAGGGATACCGGATTCGGCGGCGAGTTCCTCGTCGCTGGCTTCGCGGCCAAGGCTCTGGTGCAGCTCCCGCTTGATGCGCGCGAGCTTGTTCACCTGCTCGACCAAGTGGACCGGCAACCGTATGGTGCGGCTCTGGTCGGCCATACCTCTGGTGATCGCCTGGCGGATCCACCATGTCGCATAGGTGGAGAACTTGAAACCCTTTGCGTAGTCGAACTTTTCCATCGCGCGGATCAAGCCCAGATTGCCTTCCTGAATGAGGTCCAACAGCGGCATGCCACGGCCCGTGTAGCGCTTCGCCAACGAAACGACCAACCGCAGGTTGGCCTCCAAGAGGTGCCGACGCGCCGATGCACCGTCCCTGACCACTGCGGCCAGGTCGCGTTTGCGGTTGTCGCCGAGGCGCTTACGGGTATCCAACAGATGCTGGGCGTACAGGCCGGCCTCGATGCGTTTGGCGAGCTCGACTTCGTCAGCGGCAGTGAGCAATGCCGTCTTACCGATTCCGTTCAGGTACACGCGCACCAGGTCCGCAGCGGGGCTTTGAGAATCCAGATCGCTATCGACCCGGATAGTGTTGGCTTTTGCCATGGCGGCCTCCTCAGGGCGTGGACTGTCATCGGGTACAACGACCAACCCGGGGGAGTAGTTCCCACTGGTTCGTTTTCTCACACCCGTTGACGTGCGCGAATGTCCTCTTGCCCTGAGAATGTGCTGAGAACCCGGTGCAGCGCCGGACTATTCGGAACCGTCGCCTTGCGCGCGTGGCGATTCCGGTTCTGGCACTGGCGACGACGACGCTCGATAGCGGGCCGTTCGGCAGTGGGGAAAAGCGGAGTCCGCCGTACCGGCTCATCGAATCGTCGCGGTTCGTCGGCGCGCCGGGGCGGACGGTCGTTGGCGATCAGGACCGCCACCCAGGGCAGCGGGATCGACGCCGCGACGATCGCCAGCGAGATAAGACCGTTGTGCCACATGCCGTACGCCAACGCAGCGAGGAGCAGTGCCGGAATACGGAACGACATGATCGTCAGGTATTTCCGCACGCGTCGACGGTGTTGGACTTCGTAAGAGGGTGCGGCGGCGGTGATGAGGATCGGTCGACCATCGTCGTCGAAACCCAGCTCTTGGCTGCGTCTCATTTCTCCACTGTTGCACAAGTTGGCCCACCGCGCCCCGACCCGTTCCGGCACAATAACTGCCATGGAGACGCAAACGATCGAACGTACCGATACCGACGAACGCGTCGACGACGGGACCGACAGCGACAGGCCCAAGTTCTTCCATTACGTCAAGAAGGACAAGATCGCCGAGAGCGCGGTGATGGGCACGCATGTCGTCGCGTTGTGTGGCGAGGTGTTCCCGGTGACCAAGTCGGCCAAGCCGGGCTCTCCGGTATGCCCGGATTGCAAACAGATCTACGAAAACCTCAAGAAGAGCTGACCCGGTCCGCGCCGGTGCCGGCGGGCTCCTCAGGCGCGTCGTCAACGACCTCCTTGGCCCGCCTCACCAGCCACCGTCGCATCCGGTGCGCGTGCGTGCGCGGCGCAGGCCACTCTTCCTGGATCGCCGCGTTGAACTCCGCGCCGAGCATGATGGAGAAGCCGGCGAAAAAAGCGAACAGCAGGAACGCAATCGGTGTCGCCAGCGCGCCGTAGGTGTAGCCGGTGCCGGTGATGTACCGCAGATAGACCCGTAGGCCCAAGGTGGCGATCACGAATGCGACGCTGGCCAGCGCCCCGCCTAAGATCAGTCGATGCGTCGGTAGCGGGTCGGGCAACGCCACCCGATAGAGCACGACGACGGCGACGATCAGACCGGTGAGCAGCGCCGGGTAATAGCCGTAAGCCAGCACGTCCTGCAGGCCTTCCGGGATGAATTGCGCGAGCTTGCGCGGCCCGCGCACCATCAACGGCGCGGTGACGATGACGAACAGCAGCATCACCATGTACAGCAGCAGCGCGAACAGTCGCTGACGTACCGGGTGGCGCAGCGGCGTCTGGTCGTGAGCTTCCACCACCGAATCGACGAACGCCGAGATCGCCGAGGACCCCGCCCACAGCGAAATCAAGAAGCCCAACGACACGACCTCCCCGCGAGCACCCCGGTCGATGTCGGCGATGGTGGGCTCGATGATCTCGTGGACGACGCTCGGCGAGAAAACCTTGTTCGACATCGACACCAAACGCTGCTCGATGTCCGACATCACGTCCGCGCCGAAAAGGGGAGCGACGTAAGCCAGGCTGCCGAGCATTCCCAACAACAATGGAGGCAGTGACAGCGCCGACCAGAACGCCGCTTGCGCGGCCTCGGAAAAGATCGAGTCGTCCCAGCTTTTCGAGAACGTCCGCTTGGTGATACGCCAGAGGTGACGGCGCGAGGGCCTTACTACTGGGTCGGTCATGACCTGTTCAGGATTGCTGACGCAAGACGATCGCGCCAGGACTGCAGGTCGCGAGTCGTGTGCTAAGACTCCAGCGGAGCGTCGCTGAGTTCCAGCACCGCGGAAAGCTCGACCAGCTTCGCCTCATGCTCGTTGGCGTGGTGCTGACAGAATAGAAGTTCCGCGCCGGAGGGCAGCGTGGCGCGCACGCGTGCAGCAGCGCTGCACCGATCGCACCGATCAGCCCGGGTTAACTCTGGACTAGTCAATGTTGCGTTCATCGCCACTCCGTTCTGCCAAGTCCCACTGTTCCAGATGTCTGGGCTTTTGGCCGTCTTCACCGCGGGTTTACCCGTTGTGTCGTTTCTCACCCCGGCCTGTTCAGCGCTCCAGGCAGGATGGCGGTATGTCTCAATCGCCGGCGGTGCTGGTCCACCTGTGTCCCACCGACGACTGGTCGGCCGCCGAGATCAATGGCGAGCTACGACCCGAGTCACTTACCAGCGCGGGGTTCATCCATCTGTCGACGCCCGAGCAAGTGCACCTGCCGGCAAACCGGCTGTTCCAAGGCCGCGAGGACCTGGTGTTGCTGCACATCGATGCGTCCCGTCTGGAGTCGCCCATTCGTTGGGAACTAGGTCTACCAACGGATCCGGAGTCGATGCTGTTCCCACATCTCTACGGCGCGTTGCCTGTTGGCGTTGTGATCAATGTCACCAGCTACCGGCCGTCGGCCGACGGAACGTTCCCGCCGGCCGCCGGATCCTCGGGCACGTAGGCACCGGCGGGCGACGAAACTCAGTCGAGGTAGTCGCGCAGCACCTGAGAACGGCTGGGGTGACGCAACTTTGACATCGTCTTCGATTCGATCTGGCGGATGCGTTCGCGGGTCACGCCGTAGACCTGGCCGATCTCGTCGAGCGTGCGCGGCTGGCCGTCGGTGAGACCGAAACGCAGTCGTACGACGCCGGCTTCACGCTCGGAGAGCGTCTCCAGCACCGATTGCAGCTGATCCTGCAACAGCGTGAACGACACGGCGTCGACAGCCACCACAGCTTCACTGTCCTCGATGAAGTCACCGAGTTGGCTGTCGCCTTCGTCGCCGATGGTCTGGTCCAGCGAGATCGGCTCTCGGGCGTACTGCTGGATCTCCAGCACCTTTTCCGGGGTGATGTCCATTTCCTTGGCCAGCTCTTCGGGCGTGGGCTCACGGCCCAGGTCCTGCAACAGCTCACGCTGGATGCGACCCAGCTTGTTGATCACCTCGACCATGTGCACCGGGATGCGGATGGTGCGGGCCTGGTCTGCCATCGCTCGGGTGATCGCCTGGCGGATCCACCACGTCGCATAGGTGGAGAACTTGTAACCCTTGGTGTAATCGAACTTTTCGACCGCGCGGATCAGACCGAGGTTGCCTTCCTGAATCAGGTCGAGGAATGCCATGCCGCGGCCGGTGTAGCGCTTGGCCAGCGAGACGACGAGTCGCAAGTTGGCTTCCAGCAGATGGTTTTTGGCGCGGTCGCCGTCGCGGCAGATCCACGCCATGTCGCGCCGCTGGGCGGCGGGCAGCTTCTCGCCGCGGTCGGTCAGCTCCAACATCAGCTGGGTGGCGTAGAGGCCTGCTTCGATCCGCTTGGCCAGCTCGACTTCTTCTTCGGCGTTGAGCAGCGCCACCTTGCCGATCTGCTTGAGATAGGCGCGAACCGAGTCGGCGGACGCCGTCAGCTCAGCGTCTTTGCGGGCTTGCCGCAAGGCTTCCGACTCGTCCTCGTCCCACACGAAATCGCCGGAGGCTTTGTCTTTTTCGGTCGGCTCGACGATGTCTTCTTCTTCGGCCGCTTCCGCGCCGGCGGCTTTGGCCGGAGTCACTACCGCCTTGGTGTCAGCTGCGCCGGTGGTTTCGACCTCAGCAGCGTCCTCCTCGAGATCCTCGAGGACGATCTCCTCGGCCTCCAGGTCGATATCAGGCTCACCGTCGAGTTCCTCGACGGTGTCTTCGGTGTCGACGTCGGTTGTCGTGACATCGCCGTCGTCGGCCGACGCCTTCTTCGGGCGCCCCCGGGCAGGTCCGGACTTGGCGTCAGCACTCTTGGTCGCGGTGCGCGCCTTCGCCGCGTCGGCGGTCTTCGCAGGTGCCTTGGCGGGCTTCGTCGCTGTCTTGGTTGCGGACCCGTTCGCGGACTTGGCCGCCGTGCGCTTCGCGGCGGCGGCGGGACTTGGCTGCGGTGCGCTTCACCGGCTCCTCTGTCGCCGGTCGTGCTTTGGTCGCTGCCACGTAAACCCCTTCGGTAGAACTCAACTTCCGGTGCTCTAGGCATGCTCAACCGGAAAACTTCGGCTATGTCGGATGTCGGCGTCGATATCAGGGTGCATATTCGCCGCTATCGGTTGTGGGCGGCTGCCGGTGACCATTGTAACGACAGCACAGCTTCCCCCGGTCAGAGAGCGCAAATCAGTGCGTCACGTCGCGCGTCGCGGCCATCGCCGCGCCGACAATGCCGGCAGTGTTTTGCAGCGTGGCGGCCACCACCGGAGTGCGGTTTTTCAGTAGCGGCACCCACTGGTCGGCTTTGCGGCTGATTCCACCGCCGGCGATGAACAGCTCCGGGCACATCGCGTTCTCGATGACGACCAGCACCTTCGTCACTTGCTTGGCCCATTTTTTGAAGCTCCAGCCGCGCCGGTCCCGGACGGACGAGGCGGCGCGGTGCTCGGCTTCTTTGCCGCCGACTTCGATGTGCCCGAACTCGGTGTTGGGCAGCAATATCCCGTTGTGAATGACTGCCGAACCGATTCCGGTGCCGAACGTGAGCAGCACCACCACGCCGGTGGCGTCTCTGCCTGCGCCGTAGCGTTCCTCGGCCAGCCCTGCCGCGTCGGCATCGTTGAGAACGGTGACGTGCCGGCCGTTCAGCTGCGCGCTGATCAAGTCACCGGCGTTCAGGCCGATCCACGACTTGTCAACGTTGGCCGCGGTGCGCACGATGCCGTGGGTGACCACTCCGGGATAGGTGACCCCAAGCGGGCCGGTCCAGTCGAACTCCCTGACGACGGCGGCGATCGTCTTCGCGACGGCCTTGGGAGTGGCCGGCTGCGGCGTCAGCAGCTTGACCCGGTCGCCGATGAGCTGACCGGTGTCCAGGTCGACGATCCCGCCCTTGATCCCGCTGCCGCCGACGTCGATTCCGAATCCCCGGCGCTGGGGCGTGTCGGGCGAGGCGCTGAGCGGGTCGGCACTGGTCATCGAATCTCCTGGGCGAGACATGGGTGTCGACCAAACCATAGTTCGTGGCGCAACGGTTGGGCGGCCCGTTACCCAGGCGTTGCTGAACCCGGTGCCGCCTGTGATGCGATGGGTCGGTGAGCACACTTGAGATCCAGCCGGCGCACCTGCGATCGATAGCCGAGATGCTGGCCCGGGAAGCGGCCGCGTTCGTCCGGCGCCGTCGCAGTGAGGTCTTCGGGGCCGAACCCGGCGGCGCGGACGACGCCGCGGTACAAACCAAGACGACCCCGACCGACCCGGTCACCATCGTCGACACCGAAACCGAGCAGTTGTTGCGTGACCGGTTGGCGCAGCTGCGATCTGGCGACGCGGTTCTCGGCGAGGAAAGCGGCGGTCCCGCCGACCCGACGGCCGGTGAAGACGGTGCCGTGACCTGGGTGCTGGACCCGATCGACGGAACGGTCAACTTCGTTTACGGCATCCCGGCCTACGCGGTGTCGGTGGCGGCCCAGGTCAACGGCGAGTCGGTGGCCGGCGCGGTTGCCGACGTGGTGGGAGATCGGCTGTATTCGGCCGCGACCGGATTGGGTGCGCAGGTCGTCGACGCCGACGGCGCCCGGGCGTTGCGATGCAGCGCTGTCGATGATCTGTCGCTGGCATTGGTCGGCACCGGATTCGCTTATTCCGGGCGACGCCGCACCGCCCAGGCGGAACTGGTCTCAAAGATGCTGCCGTCGGTCCGGGATGTACGCCGGATCGGCTCGGCGGCTCTGGATTTGTGCATGGTCGCCGCGGGTCGGCTGGACGCCTACTACGAGCACGGTCTGAAGGTGTGGGACTGCGCAGCCGGGGCCCTGATCGCCGCCGAGGCCGGCGCACGGGTGCTGTTGCCCGAGCCGGGCGACCCGGAACGCAACGCCGCCGTGGTGGTTGCCGCGGCGCCGGGGATCGCTGACCAGTTGCTGGCCCGGCTGGCGGAATTCGACGGGCTGGCGCCGATTCCGGGCTGACCGGTCAGCACTTGATCGCGTGGATCTTCGCCAGTAGCGCCGGGTCGGCCGGCTCGGAAGAGCCGGGCTTAAGCCCGGCGAGCACGGAAGCGATGTCGTCGCTGTGGGCCAGCGCGCTGAACTCGGTGCCCAGCACCAGATCAACGGAATCGTCGGTGCGGTCGTCGCGGTACAACTCGGTGCACGGTGCCACCAGCCACACCGCCGCGGCTCCGGCCTGACCGGCCTCACCGAACCGGATCTGCCCCTGGCAGGTCAACCGGGCCTGACCGTAGACCGGATCGTTGGCTGCGGCCGGCTGCGCGAAACCCACGTCTTTCAGGGCGCCGGCGACATCGGCGGCCTGCCCGCCGCGTCCACTGGCGTTCAGGACGCGCAGTTTGGTGTCGGCCAGCTTGGCCGGCGCGACGTTGATCATCGTGCTGCGCGATACCGCCGACCCCAACCGCGGCATTGCCGGATCGGCCTGTTCGGGCGGCGGGTTGCACACCGTGGCCTCGTGAACTTCGGGCACCCGGGTCAAGGCGATCGTCCAGACCACCGCGCTGGCCACCAGCAGCACCACAAGCAGGGCAATCGCGGGCGTGGCGTTGCGACGGCGGAAGGGGCGACCATGCTTGTCGAACGCGGTGCCTTCGGTGATTTGTGCGACCACGGTGGCACTCTAAGGCACTGGAGAGCCCGATGTTTAGTGCGAGGTAGCGCGGCCAGAATAACTGCTGTGACGTAAATCACACTTGAACACTGAGGTATCCGGGCACGAATCATTTGGTGGATGCGTTCGACGCTGGTACAAAGCTTTGCCTGCAGGGTTACGAGGGGACAGAAGATGGCTACCGATTATGACGCCCCACGGCGTACCGAAACCGACGACGTTTCAGAGGATTCCCTCGAAGAACTCAAGGCACGGCGAAACGAAGCGGCGTCGGCGGTGGTCGATGTCGATGAGGCAGAGTCCGCCGAGTCGTTCGAGTTGCCCGGCGCCGATTTGTCCGGTGAAGAATTGTCCGTCCGCGTCATTCCCAAGCAAGCCGACGAGTTCACCTGCTCAAGCTGCTTTCTGGTGCAGCACCGCAGTCGGCTCGCGAGCGAGAAGAACGGCGTGATGATCTGTACGGACTGCGCGGCCTGAGTGCGGGGACGTCGCCGACTAGCTGCGCAGCGCTGACAACACCCGCTCGGGGTGACGGGAGCTCACCAGCCAGTACGGCGTCGGATCGTCCGCGTCGTCCAAAACGACGAGCACCAGGGGACCGACCCAGCCTCGATGCACGATGAAAGCGGCCGGATCGAGTTGCCGACCCAGCGCAGCGGACTTGGCAGAGCGAGGAATGTCAGCAGACCGGGAGATCACGGTGACGGGCAGATGCGCATCCCCGGCCCACAGCTCGACACCGTCGTCACCACCGGTGACTTGGATCTCAATGCGGCCCAGCCACAGCAACGCTCCGGCAGCGACCACGAACAACGCGACGTACGGAATCCAGCGCGGGATGCTCGGTACGCCCTTATTGACCTCCAGGGAAATGATCGTGGCCAGCGCGAAACCCAGGGGCCACCACCACAACGGCACCCACAAACGCTCGCGATATCGCACGCTTTGCGGCGTGACTGGCGTATCTGACACTCGGTCAAGGGTAATCTGTGCCCCCGTGTCGACCAGTCTGGCGGTTGTTCGTCTCGACCCCGAGCTTCCGCTGCCCGCCCGGGCCCACCACGGTGACGCGGGCGTGGATCTTTACAGCGCCGAGGACGTCGAGCTGGCACCCGGCCACCGCGCGCTGGTGCGCACCGGCATCGCGGTGGCCATCCCGCACGGAATGGTCGGCCTGATTCATCCCCGGTCCGGATTGGCTGCGCGGGTTGGTCTTTCAATCGTCAACAGCCCAGGCACCGTCGATGCGGGCTACCGTGGTGAGATCAAGGTCGCGCTGATCAATCTCGATCCGGCGGTACCGATCATCGTCAGCCGCGGTGACCGGATTGCCCAGTTGTTGGTCCAGCGCGTCGAGTTGGTCGACCTCGTCGAGGTGTCTTCGTTCGGCGTGGCCGGTTTGGCAGATACTTCCCGTGGCGACGGCGGCCATGGCTCCTCCGGCGGACATGCGAGTCTTTGATGGCATTCGGTAGACGTAAATCCAAAGACCAGCCGGTCGACGAGCCGGAAGTCGCCGGCACGCACAGCGAGACCGGGAGAGCCAGTCGCGGTTCCGGTTGCCGACGACGGCGACGGCCCGTTCGACATCGAGGACTTCGACGAGGACGCCGCCGGCGCCGCGGAGGGCCGTCTCGACCTCGGCTCGGTGCTGGTGCCGTTGCCGCCGGGGCCCAGCTGCAGGTCGAACTGACGGAGACCGGCGTGCCGAGCGCGGTGTGGGTAGTGACAGCCAACGGTCGTTTCACCATCGCCGCATACGCCGCGCCCAAGACCGGCGGTCTGTGGCGCGAGGTTGCCGGCGAACTGGCCGAGTCGCTGCGCAGCGACGGCGCCGCGGTGACGATCCAGGATGGCCGCTGGGGACGCGAGGTGGTCGGAGCCGCGACCGGTGTGGTGCGGTTCATCGGTGTCGACGGCTATCGCTGGATGATTCGCTGCGTGGTGAACGGCTCGTCCGAGACCATTGACGCGCTGACTGAAGAAGCACGGGAAGCATTGTTGGACACCGTGATTCGCCGCGGCGATACACCGCTGCCGGTACGCACGCCGCTGCCGGTGCAGCTGCCCGAGCCGATGGCGTCGCAGTTGCGTGACGCCGCGGCGGCGCAGGGCACGGCCGGCGGCCAGGCGGTCACGGAGCCGGCCCCCGACGCTGCGAGCGAAGAAGGCGAGCAGGCGACGCCCGAGCGCCGCAGCGCCTCGGGTTCGGCGATGCAACAGCTGCGCAGCACCGGCGGCTAGCCCGCCGAAGATGCAGGCAATACGGTACGGCTAGACCTCGTCGAGAGCTGCCAGGGAGGCGGCGCCGAGCGCGGTCGGGTCCGCACCAAGCTGGTCCAACGTGATCGTTCGCAACGCCGCGTCCGGTGCGGCCGCAGCCCACTCCCGTCCGACGTGAAGCGGATGAATCGGATCGTCGCTGGCGGCGACGACACCCATCGGGGTGGCCAGACCGCTGCAGCTGCGCGTGGGTCGGGGCGACGTAACCGGCCGCTTCGTCCATCGCGTCCGGCAGATCCGGCCACTGGCTGTGCCACGACCTGGTCAACTCCTCGGCCAGCCACGGCGGGCTGGATGCCCGCATCTGCGTCGTCGTCGCGGTCAGGCCGTGCTCGCGCAGCTGTTGTGCCGAATACCGCGCGGCCAGAGCGGCAGGCGAGCTGCCCGGCTCGCCCGTCCACGCCGGCAACGCGGCCAGCACCGCAATGACCGCGTTCGGGATGGCGCAATGCCCAGGTGAGTGACACCGCGGCGCCGATCGACACGCCGCCAACCGCTATCGGGCCGTCATGCGCGGCGTCCTCCAATGCCGACATGTAGCCATCGACCAAGCGGCGGGGTTCGGGCCGCGGTGCTATCAGGCTGGCGCCGGCGGCGCGCAGCGGGCCGCCGAACGCCCGGATGCACGTAATCGTCGTCCGATCCTGTTCCCGGCAGCACGACGGATCTCACGCCGCGAAGATCGATGGACACCCCTAGATATTGCCCGGGCGTCGCTTGGCGTTCGGGGAACCATCGGGTCTACCGTGTCCGTTGTCGTGAGAGGATCGGCTTCACCCGGTCCGATGTGAACACAAGCAACGATGCTCAGGAGAGGCCATGGCGGCGGAAAGCTATCTGCGCCGGCTGACTCGTCGGTTGACGGAGGACCCCGAGCAGCGTGACGCCGACCAACTCTGCGACGAAGCGATGACCACCGGCGCGCAGCGGGCCATCGACTGTCAGCGCGGCCAGGAGGTCACTGTCGTCGGAACGCTGCGCAGCGTGGAGTGCAAGGGCAAGGGTTGCGCCGACGGAGTCCGCGCCGAATTCTACGACGGCACCGACACCATCGCGCTGGTGTGGCTGGGCCAGCGCAGGATTCCCGGCATCGAATCAGGTCGCACGCTGCGGGTGCAGGGCCGGCTCGGCAAGCTGGAAAACGGCGCCAAGGCGATCTACAACCCGCACTACGAGATTCAGCGATGAGGCGCGCTTCGTGAGTCGTGCCACAGACGCCGGCGACACGGCCGACATCGTCGACGGCGAAGCGGCGGTCGACGCCGACCGCACCCCCGCCGACCGGATGATGGAACAGCTGGGCGGCGTCGCCGGGCTGATCTATTCGTCGGTCCCGGTCCTGGTCTTCGTGGGCACCGAGCGGCTGCTGGGCTTGGCCGCGGCGGCCGGTGCCGCGCTCGGCTCTGCGGTGCTGATCCTGCTGTGGCGGATCGATCCGTCGTGAGTCGCTGCAGCCAGCGGTGTCCGGGCTGATCGGCGTCGCGGTCTGCGTGCTGATCGCCTACCTGTTGGGGGAGTCGAAGGGCTACTTCCTGCTTGGCATTTGGACGTCGCTGATGTGGGCGGCGGTCTTTGCGGTGTCGATCGTGATCCGGCGACCGGTGGTCGGCTACATCTGGAGCTGGTTGCACGGACATGACCGGGCCTGGCGCACGGTGCGCCGCGCGGTCTACGCCTTCGACATCGCGACGCTGACATGGGTCGTGGTTTTCGCCGCGCGCTTCGTAGTGCAACGCGTGCTCTATGACACCAACCACGAAGGCTGGCTGGTGGTGGCGCGGATCGCCATGGGATGGCCACTGGCCGCGGTTGCCGCGCTGGTGACGTTCCTGGCGATCAAGGCGGCCCAGCGCGCGCTGGAGGCCGCCGGTATCACTGCTGCGCCAGCAGAAGCCGGCTGAGCTCATCCTCCGACTCGGTGACGGCGACGAACAGTAGCTCGTCACCACCTTCGAGCGGCTCGTCGCCCTGCGGCACGATGACCCGGGGCCCGCGCAGAATCGTCACCAGCGCGACGTCTCGCGGCAGTTGCAACTTCTTGACCGGCTTGCCGCCCCACGGGGTGTCGTCGGGCAGCGTGATCTCGACGAGGTTGGCCTGACCCTTCCGAAACTCCATCAGCCGCACCAAGTCTCCGACCGCGACGGCTTCTTCGATCAACGAGCACAGCATCCGCGGGGTGGACACCGCCACGTCGACGCCCCAGGCGTCAGTGAACAGCCACTCGTTGCGGGGATCGTTGACCCGGGCGACCACCCGGGGCACCGCGAACTCGGTCTTGGCGAGCAAGCTGAGCACGACGTTCGCCTTATCGTCGCCGGTGGAGGCCACCACCACGTCGAACTCGTGCAACTGCATCGACTCCAGCACGCTGACCTCGCACGCGTCGCCGAGTCGCCAGTGCGCGGCCGGGATCGCGTCGGGGTCGATGTGCTCGGGCTTGCGCTCGATCAACGTGACGTCGTGCCCGTTCTCGACCAACTCGCGGGCCACCGAGCGGCCGACGGCGCCTGCGCCGGCGATAGCGACCTTCATCGGAGCCGCTCCTCCAGGCCTTTCGTCATCGCACTGCTCTGTGTATCGTCGCCGGCGCGCTTCACGATCCGCTGTCCTCGCTGGGCGGCAGCGCCGCGATGGCCAGAGCCTCGGCCGCGCGCCCGGAGATGGCGGCGATGTAGACCTGATCGCCGGACTGGATGACGGTTCTGGGTTCCGGAAGGATGCCGGTCCCGAACCGGATCACGAACGCGACGCGGGCGCCTGTCGCGGCTTCCAGATCGGTGGCCCGGCGGCCGGCCCAGTCTTCGTGCAGGACCACCTCGGCGACGGCGACGGTCCCGGTCGGGTCGCGCCACTTGGCGGTCTCGCCCTCCTGGGTGAGCGCGTTGAGCAGCCGGTCGGTGGTCCACGGCACTGTCGCGATGGTGGGAATGCCGAGACGTTCGTAGACATCGGCGCGTTTGGCGTCATAGATCCGCGCGACGACCCGCCGCACACCGAACGTTTCCCGGGCCAGTCGCGCCGAGATGATGTTGGAGTTGTCGCCT
The DNA here is from genome assembly GCA_963834615.1 of uncultured Actinomycetota bacterium. GTDB lineage: Bacteria > Actinomycetota > Actinomycetes > Mycobacteriales > Mycobacteriaceae > Mycobacterium. The sequence continues at coordinate 189,828 of CAWICO010000008.1, read as the reverse complement.
GAGGACACTGCGGCGAATGCGTCGGCATCTTCGATCCCGGCCCGCAGCAGCACGTCCCGGTCGAAGCCGACGCCATGGACGCGCTCGCCGGCGAACTCGGGACTCAGCCGGCTGAACGCGGTGCTGTCGCTGTCGATCACCGCGACGTCGTGTCCGATCCGGGACAGCCCGTCGGCAACCGACGAGCCCACCCGGCCGCACCCCATCACAACCACCCGCATGTGAGGTCTCCTCGGCCTGCGTCCGGGTCGGAAACTTTCTCGATTAGCAAACCGTACCGGCAGGCGCGGGTACGCCTACTGTTGGCTCTCGTGTCCAAACTCTCGACTGCGGCGCGCCGATTGGTTCTGGGTCAGCCGTTTCGCAGCGACCGGCTGAGCCACACCCTGCTACCGAAACGCATCGCCTTGCCGGTGTTCGCCTCTGATGCCTTGTCGTCGGTCGCGTACGCGCCCGAAGAGGTCTTCCTGATGCTGTCGGTGGCCGGGCTCGCGGCGTACTCGCTGACACCGTGGATCGGCGTCGCCGTCGCCGCGGTGATGCTGGTGGTGGTGGCCAGCTACCGGCAGAACGTCCACGCTTATCCGTCCGGCGGCGGCGACTACGAGGTGGTCACCACCAACCTCGGCCCCAATGCCGGCCTCACGGTGGCAAGCGCGCTGATGGTGGATTACGTTCTGACAGTTGCAGTTTCGACTGCGTCGGCGATGTCCAACATTGGATCGGCGATCCCGTTCGTGGAAAACCACAAGGTCTTGTTCTGTATCGGCGCGATCCTGCTGGTGATGGCGCTGAACTTGCGCGGTGTACGCGAATCAGGGTTCGCCTTCGCCGTCCCGACCTACGCGTTCATCGCAGGTGTCGGGATCATGTTGGCCTGGGGACTGTTTCGGATTTACGTCTTGAACGAGCCGATACGGGCCGAATCCGCCAGCTTCGTGATGCATGCCGAGCGCAACTCGATTGCCGGCTTTGCCTTGGTATTCCTGGTGGCGCGGTCGTTCTCGTCGGGCTGTGCGGCGCTGACCGGTGTCGAGGCGATCAGCAACGGGGTACCGGCCTTTCAGAAACCCAAGTCGCGCAACGCGGCAACGACGCTGCTGCTGCTCGGAGGTATCGCTGTCAGCCTCTTCATGGGCATCATCCTGTTGGCCAAGGAGACTCGGGTCCAGATCGTCGACAACCCGGCTACCCAGCTCGCCGGCATCCCGCGCGGCTATCAGCAGAAGACCCTGGTCACGCAGATCGCCCAGGCAGTCTTCGGCAGCTTCCAGATCGGCTTCCTGCTGATCGCCGTGGTGACAGCGCTCATCTTGGTGCTCGCGGCCAACACGGCGTTCAACGGCTTTCCGGTCTTGGGTTCGGTGCTGGCACAAGACAGTTACCTGCCACGGCAATTGCACACCCGCGGAGACCGGCTGGCGTTCTCCAACGGAATCGTGTTCCTGGCGGTGGCCGCTCTCGCGGCGATCATCGCGTTCCGCGCACAGGTCACCGCGCTGATTCAGCTCTACATCGTCGGGGTGTTCATTTCGTTCACCCTGAGCCAGATCGGCATGGTGCGGCACTGGACCCGATTGCTGCGTGCCGAAACCGATCCCGGCCTGCGGCGAACGATGTTGCGCTCCCGTGTCGTCAATACCATAGGATTCGTGGCCACCGGTGCGGTGTTGCTCGTCGTCGTGGTCACCAAGTTCCTTGCCGGGGCCTGGATCGCAGTTGTGGCCATGACGTTGCTGTTCGTGTTGATGAAGATGATTCGCAAGCATTACGACACCGTCGCCCAGGAACTGCAGGAGCAGGACCTGGAGGATGACGACGTGGTATTGCCGAGCCGCAACCACGCCGTGGTGCTGGTGTCGAAGCTGCATCTACCGACACTGCGGGCGCTGGCGTACGCGCGTGCGACCCGACCCGACGTGCTGGAGGCGGTGACCGTCAGCGTCGACGACTCCGAGACCCGGACGTTGGTTCGCAGATGGGAAGACAGCGACATCAGCGTCCCGCTGAAGGTCATCGCATCGCCCTATCGTGAAATAACCCGTCCGATACTGGATTACGTCAAGCGGGTGAGCAGAGAGTCGCCACGTACCGTGGTGACGGTGTTCCTGCCTGAGTACGTGGTGGGTCACTGGTGGGAGCATGTCTTGCACAACCAGAGCGCGTTACGGCTCAAGGGGCGCTTGCTGTTCATGTCCGGGGTGATGGTGACATCGGTTCCCTGGCAACTTAATTCGTCGCACCGGCTCAAGACGATGCAACCGCACGCGGCTCCCGGCGACGCCCGGCGTGGGATCTTCGATTGACCGCCGATAAGCTGCCGTCACCGGTGGAGCTGACCTTGACCGTCGGTCCGCCGGCCAACGGGGGCAGTTGCGTGGCACGGCACGACGGTCGCGTGGTGTTCGTCCGCTACGCGCTGCCCGGCGAACGGGTGCGGGTGCGAGTCACCGCGGATAAGGACTCGTACTGGCACGCCGAGACGGTTGAAGTGCTCGAACCCTCGGACGACCGCATCGCGTCGCTCTGCCCGATCGCCGGTGTGGACGGGGCCGGGTGCTGCGATCTGGCTTTTGTCGATCCGGTGGCAGCGCGTGCGCTGAAATCCGAAGTGGTGTCCAATCAGCTTGCCCGCCTTGGTGATTACGAATGGCATGACACCGCACGGCCGCTGTCTGAAGGCGGCGCGACGGGGTGGCGGACCCGGATCAGGCTCGACGTCGGCGCCGATGGCCGCGCCGGCTTTCACCGTCACCGCAGCGACGAGCTGGTAGCCGATCTCAACTGCGGTCAATTGCTGACCGGGATGATCGACGGCCTGGCGAGCACCGAATGGCCGCCGGGTGCCCATGTCCATGTCGTTGTCGACGATGACGGTCAGCGGCATGTTGCGCGCACGGTGCGCCACGGTGGGCGCAACGCGACCGAGGTGATCGAGGGCAGCTTTCACGGTGTGCAGCGGGTCGGCAGGCACAGCTGGCGGGTCCCGGTGACCTCGTTCTGGCAGGCACATCGGAATGCGGCGCAGACCTACAGCGAGTTGGTCTGCGACTGGGCGCAACCCGGTGCTGGGATGACGGCATGGGATCTCTACGGCGGCGTCGGGGTTTTCGCCGCGGCGCTCGGTGACGCCGTGGGGGAAACTGGTCACGTGGTGAGCGTCGACAGTGCGCGGGCCGCGTCCAGGGCGGCGCGTGCCACGCTGGCCGATCTGCCGCAGGTGCGGGTGATCGCTGATTCGGTACGTCGGGTGTTGACCGCGCAGCGTGGCACCGCCGATGTGGCCGTGCTAGACCCGCCGCGCGCCGGCGCCGGACGTGAGGTGATCGAGCTGCTGGCCGGAGCCGAGGTCCCACGGGTGGTACATATCGGTTGCGAGGCAGCGTCATTCGCCCGCGACATCGGCCTGTACCAGAGTCACGGCTACACGGTCGGCGAGATTCGGGTGTTCGATTCGTTCCCGCTGACGCACCACATCGAATGCGTGGCGCTGTTGACGCGTTGACGCGAAGGGCCACTGGCAAAGGCTTGGGGTCTTGTGTCTGATGCTTGGGCTGATGAGACCCTGCTGGTCCCCCGAATGGGTTCTCGGGATTGGTGCGTCGGATCTGTCCGAGTAGAGGTCGGCACTTCCGTTTGCGCAATGGATGTCGTCAGGGTTTTCGGAAAACGACGGATCGTCAGTGCGGGCGCTTCGACACGAACCCGAGAAAGCAAACGCGAGCCGATCTTGCTGAGAACATTGTCGGTGTGAACCGAGAGGTTGCTGAGCAGCATCGCTGAATCGGACTGTTCGGGCATGCTCGACGAACTCGTAAACTGCGCCGACTCACGGTGGATCAGCATCTCATTCACCGCTGCTGAATTCCGTGACTAGCCCACCAAGGTATGCCGAGCATCACGCTGTGCGGCTCGATTCGAAGGTGGAGCAACAGGTTCAGTATTCGGTGGAGTGCCCGCTGTCGTTCGACCGATTGGAGGTGGCGTCACCTGCTCTCCTGCCTGCGGCCGCTCGCGCGATCCGAGATCCCACGTCGTAGACCAAGATTTGGGCGGTCGCATCCGGGATCCGGCTGATCGCGGTCGCCAACTTGTCGGCGGTGCGATCATGCAGCAGCCGACCTATTAAGGGCGCGTAGGTACGCCGCGGCAGCAGCACAGTCACCTTGCTGCCAGCGTGGTCACTGATTTGATCTGAAACAAACTTTTGTCCAGCCCCAATCAGGCGGCGATCTGGGCACGGGAGTAACAGCAGCGGAATCTGCTCCTCGAAATGCTCCCAGCGCTGTTGCAGTCGCATGGCATGTGCTTCATCGATCACAAAATGGACCGCGATCAGCTGCTCGGCGTGCAGCTGGGTTGCGTAGTGCAGCGTTTCGATCGTCGCGAGGTCGATGTGATCTACGAAGAGGACTATTCGGTGCCGGTCATGCTTGTCGAACTCGGTCGGCTCGGTGCGTGACATCTCCAAAACTGAACTCTCGGCGCGGTATTGGCGATTGAGCCGCATCAAACCGAACACCAAGATCGGGAAGACCACCAAGACCAACCAGGCGCCCTCGGTGAACTTCGCGACCGCGAAAATTCCCACCACGGTCGTTGATAAGATCGCCGCGGACAGGTTGATCACCAGTTTGCGCCGCCAACCCGGGTCACGATGGGTCAGATGGTGTTTGGTCATGCCGTAGCCAGCCATCGAGAACCCGGTGAACACACCCATTGCGAACAGCGGCACTACCGCGTCGACTGATCCATCAGTCACTATCACCAATGTCACCGCCAGCGCGGTGAGAACGAGGATGGCGTTGGAGAACACCAGCCGATGACCCCGCTTCATCATCGGCCGCGGCAAAAAGCTGTCCTCGGCAACGAAACTTGTCAATGCGGGGAAGCCGTTGAAACTGGTGTTGGCGCCAAAGAACAAGATCGCTGCGCTGGCCGTCTGCAGTAAGACGTACATGAGTTTGCCGATCACGCCGTTGCCAAAGACCGCGCGGCCAATCTGGGACAGCATGGACGGATACTCGGCGACATAGGGGGTCGCGTGGGTCGCATGTACTAGATAGATGACCCCGATTAACAAAAAACCGAGAATACAGGCCATTGTGGTCAGCACTCGGCGCGCGTTGGGACCCTGCGGCCGTCGAAACACGTTGACCGCGTCAGCAATTGCCTCAACACCGGTCAGCGAGGTGCCGCCGTTGGCGAACGCGCGCAGCAAAACCAAGACCGTGGCGCCCATAATCAGCCCGCTGCCGTGATGAACGGGCACCGCACCAACGATGTTTTCGGAATCGTATCTTGGTAAGCCCCAGAAGATATCACGCACGACACCTGTCACGATAAGCACCGTAAGCATTGCGATAAATGCGTAAACGGGGACCGCGAATATCTGGCCTGCTTCCTTCATTCCGCGCAGGTTGGCAAAGGAGATCAGCAGTAACGCCGCGATGGTGATTTCTAGGTGGAAGGGGCCCAGTCGAGGTACCGCCGACACCACGGCGAACGTGCCCGACGCGCATTGCACGGCCACGGTCACCACGTAGTCGATCAGCAGCGCCGCCGACGAAATCTGAGCGATGCGCGGCCCAAAATTACTTCGCGCCACTACATACGAGCCACCTCGTTGTGTGTAGGCCATGACAACCTGCCGATACGATGCGGTCACCAGCGCCAAAATCAGTAGGATGACGACGGCGATCGGAAGCACCAGGACGAACGCGGCCAGTCCGGCAGCCGGCAGCAGCTCGACCATGATCTGCTCGGGGCCGTAGACTGTCGATGAGATCGCATCCGGTGAAAGCGCGCCTAGCGCAACCGCATTCGAAAGGTTCTCGTTTTCCAGGTGGTCGTTGATTAGCGGCTTGCCAAGAACGAATCGTTTCCACGCGTCGGCCAACGTGGACGAAATCTTCTGGTCATCTGGCAGATCTGTCACGTCCGTCACAGCGATGTGTTTCCCGTCCCTCGAGCCAGCTGGCGAAATACGTCCGGGCGTACTAACCCCTTTGTTTGGGCTGGGCTTTCTCGGCGCTCGTGGGTGTCCTTGCGTCGAGTTAGTCGGTCCGCGCGTTTTGACGCTCGAGGTCCGCGCATGGCGTCACACACAGCGTCTCCCGGTTAGTCCGCTGCGATCGCACACTCGAACGCGCTGAGCGGGTCCGCCCACTGGACGCATCACGACGGTTCTCTTGACTGCGGCAGAATTGGCCGCCGGGGGCGCCCTCGGGCAGTTGGCCGGGACGTCTGGACTTCATCCACCGGTGAGGTCACGACTTCACCGGAAAATTGGGTCAAGCTCGAGATTGACCGCCAGGACGTTGACCACCGGTTCGCCGATGAAGCCAAAGAGGCGTCCGTGCTGGTTGTGCCGCACCGCGTCGCGCACCTGGCCGACGCCGATCCCGCGTGCATCGACGACTCGGTCACCTGGATTTCGGCATATTGCCGGGGGGAGATGTCGGGATCGAGGCCCACTGCCGCTGGCAGTGACCGCGTCGGGCAACAGCCTGGATTGGTCCGGCGTCGAGCCGCGAATCGGAACGAGCTGCCCGACCGAATAGTCCTGGCCGTACCGGGCGCACTGCACCCGGACACAGTCAAAGAATTGCTGAAACGCTGTGGTTGGTGCGCTCCCATGTAGTCGCCCAGCGGTACGTGCACCGCTATAAATGCCAGCACGATCAGGGCCAGAAACGCGAACCCCGCCCAGGCAGCGCTCACCTAAAACCGTTCCGGAAAGTACGAGGCGCCAACCAAATAGCTTGTCAACACCGTTGAGAGCGCCAAGCCGATGATGTTGTCGAGGCTCACCAGCTTCTGCCCGCAGCCCAAAGCAGCAAGCACACCCACCGTCACCAGGATGTAAGCGACCACAGACACCGTTTTTCCATTCGTTGACGAGCGGGCCAGATCGCCCGAGGGCCAGCTTCGCCCTGCCAGGCACTGCAGTCCTCGACACTGAGCATCTGGCATAACGGTAAGCTTCGGCGGCAAAAGAAGCACCGGCCTTTACAGATTCTTTGCGGCACCGGATCGCGTGAGGTTTGCGGTGCAACTCAGAAACTTATCCGGTGGTGTCAATCTGCACCGATCGAGCAGCAGTTGTCCGCGGTTAAGGCATCACCAAAATGACGATCACTTGAGTCTTAAAGGCGTTGCGCTGCAATGTCGGTGACAAATTACGCTGCGAAATCCAAGGATGGCGCCGATTAGCTACCTAAGACAAACTCGCTAGCGTCTACCCGCAGCGCTGGAGCCCTCGACGCCGTCGTGGGCTGGGCCCGGCACATAACAGATGCTCCTTAGGCGAGGGCGAAATAGCGCAGCCACAAATAGAGGCCGCACAGGACCGTGGAGATTGCGGTGATGACCATGCCCTTGCGGGTGAATTCCCAGAACGAGATGGAATAGCCGGATCTCAAGGCGATGCCGATCATCACGATATTGGCGCTGGACCCAACGGCGGTAAGGTTGCCGCCCAGGTCACCGCCGAGTGCCAGCGACCACCACAGCACGTTGTGGTGCTCCTGATGCGGCATCGCATTGGCGAGATGCGTGACGATCGGTGTCATGGTCGCCACGTACGGCACGTTGTCGATGATGCCGGACACCAAGGTCGAAACGCCCAGGATCAGCATGGTCGTGAACAGTGCGCTGTTGCCGGTGGCGCTGGCAGCAAGGTTGCCAAGATGTTCGATGACGCCGGTCTTGAGCAATGCGCCGACCATGATGAACAACCCGACGATGAATAACAGCGTGTCCCATTCGACGTTGGCCAGGTAATCGGACCTTTCCATCTTCGACACCAGGATGAGGAGACCTGCGCCCAGCAGCGCCACCAGCGACGGCTGAATATGGATGGTGGGGGACACAACGAAGCCGGCGAAGACCACGCACATGACCGCGCCACACTTGATGAGCAGGCTGCGGTCGCGCAGAACCTCACGCTCGTCCAAAGACATGATGTCGGAGACTTTTTCGGGTGACACCGTGGAGAAGCCGCGGAACATGAGAGGCGAGATGGCGACGAACACCAGCATCACGATGATCACAATCGGCGCCATGTTGAACAGGAAGGCGTTGAACGACAAGCCTTTGCGCGCGCCGATGATGATGTTGGGCGGGTCGCCGACCAGCGTCGAGGCGCCGCCAATGTTGGACGCGAACACTTCGGCGATCAACAGCGGTACCGGATTGATCTCCAGGCGGTCACACACCAGCAAGGTGACTGGTGCGATCAATAACACCGAGACCACGTTGGGCAGTAGCGCCGAGGCCGCAGCCATTACCAGCATCAGCAGGATCATGATGCGCAGCGGAGAGCCGCCCGCACGTTTGGCAGCCCAGATTGCGGCGTATTCGAATACTCCGGTCTGGCGCAGAATGCTGACGATGATCATCATGCCAACCATCAAAAAGATGACATCCCAGTCGATTCCGGTCTCCTGGGAGTAGAAGACATCCGGCGAATCGACGACCGGCAAGATGATCATCAGGCCCGCGCCGACCAGCGCGACGGTGGTTTTATTGAAGCGCTCACTGATGATGAACGCATAGGAGATGACGAATATTGCCACCGCGATGACCATCATGATCGTCGTCGTCATCGCACCCGTCCCACCCAGCGCTCGGTCAATGTTTCAGAGCCTCGGCCAGTAACCGTGATGCGGTGATCACCCCGAGCAGCTTGCCGTCTTTGACCACCGTCACCAGCGGGCTGTGCATGCGGGACATCACCTCGGCCACTTCGATGATGGTGTCATCGGCGTCGACGACCGGTATCTGCTGCGCCTTACGGGCAGCAGGTCGCGGATTGTCTTGCCGCTCAGTTTGTCTGCGGCATGGTCGGCCATCGATTCGGTCAGCACCCTGGCCAGTCCGGGGTCGTCCTGCACGTAGGCCGGCACCAGGAAGCGGACCACTTGGGAGGCTGGTAACACCGCGTAGGCCTTGTCGGAGCTGTCGGTGCCGACCACGAGCCCGCTCAGGCGGTGTTCGGCGAGCAGTCGGACCGCATCTCGTGCGGGAGAGTCGATGTCCACGACCGGGAACCCCTCGATGATGTCCTCCGCGTGCACGCGCTCAGCCTATAGGAATGCGATGCATGCCTTTGATGACTGATCATGTCGAATCGGTCGAACGACGCAGGTATTGCTATGGATCGGCGTCGCTCTGCGAGCGTCGGTGCTGTGAAATCTTTACGCGCTCTTAGCGGTCATCGCGTCAAGCGTTCAGTTCAGAACGAAATAGCGCAGCCATAGATACAGTGCGCATAAGACGGTCGACATCGCGGTCACCAGCACGCCCTTGCGGGTAAATTGCCAAAAAGAGATGGGGTTGCCCGATTTCAGCGCGATGCCGATCATCACGATGTTGGCGCTGGATCCGACGGCGGTGAGGTTGCCCCCCAGGTCGCCGCCGAGCGCCAGCGACCACCACATAACGTCGTGATGTGACTGACCTGGAATGACCGAGGCCAGGTGGCCGACGATCGGTGTCATGGTTGCTACGTACGGGACGTTGTCGATAAGGCCGGACAGCAACATTGACACGCCCAGGATCAGCATCGTCGTCAAGACCACATTGCCCCCGGTGGCGTCGGCCGCCATCTCGCCAAGAGCTTTGATGACGCCGGTCTTGAACAGTGCACCCACCATGACGAACAGGCCGACCATGAATAGCAGCGTGTCCCATTCGACGCTGGACAAATAGTCGGACTGTTCCATTCCCGAGATGAGGATCAGAGCGCCGGCCCCCAGCAGCGCGACCAACGATGGCTGAAGATGAATTGCCTCGGAGACGATGAACCCGGCGAATACCACGATCATGACGGCTGCGGATTTGATCAGCAATGGGCGATTCTGAAGGACTTCCTTCTCATCCACTGTCATGACGTCGGCGACCCGTTCGGGATCCGCAGCAGCGAGCCCGCGGAACATTAGCGGCAGGAGTGCGACGAAGACCAACATGATGATGATCACGATGGGTGCCATGTTGAACAGGAAGGCGTTGAACGAGAGGCCTTTACGTGCGCCGATGATGATGTTGGGTGGGTCCCCGACCAGCGTGGCGGTACCGCCGATATTGGAGGCGAAGACTTCGGCCATCAGCAGCGGGACCGGGTTGACTGCCAACCGATCGCAGACCAGCAGGGTGACCGGGGCGATGAGCAGGACCGACACCACGTTCGGCAGCACAGCCGAGGCGAGTGCCATGACCAGCGTCAGTAGGATCATGATCCGCAGCGGAGAACCGTTGGCGCGCTTGACGGCCCAGATGGCGGCGTATTCGAATACCCCGGTCTGGCGCAGGATGCTGACGATGATCATCATGCCCAGCATCAAAAAGATGACGTCCCAGTCGATTCCGCTGGCCTGCGAGTAGAACACGTCGCGGGACTCGATCACCGGTAGCAGGATCATCAGGCCTGCACCGACTAAGGCGACCTTTGTGTTGTTGAAGCGTTCGCTGATGATGCATGCGTAGGCGATGACGAACACCGCGATTGCGAAATATGTCATCGGCGCCGACCTCGACGCCCGATCAATCTTCCAGTACTTCGGCCTCGATGCTCACGACCGGGAGCTCCTCCACGACGTCTTCGGCACTGCTGCAGCCTATAATAAGGTCTGCCCCAATTTGTCTTGAGCCTGGTCGCGGGTTATCCGGCAGGGCAGCGTCGCTGAGCGTTGTCGGCTCGTCGAGTGTTTGCCCCCGGCCTCACGAGATGCTCAGGCCTGCTTGGTATGTGGCCGTCGGTATCGCCACACCTCGCAAACGACTGACTATTCTTTGAGGGCGGCGGCCAGTAGCCGTGACGCGGTGATGACGCCGTGCAATTTGCCGTCTTTGACGACGGCGACCAGCGGACTCCGCAGGCGTGCCATGACCTCGGCCACCTCGATGATGGTGTCGTCGGCCTCAGCCACCGGTATGTGCTGGCGTTGCTTGGGTAGCATGTCGCGAATTGTCTTGCCGCTCAGCTTCTCTGCTGCGTGGTCGGCCATCGACTCGGTCACGACGCTGGCCAGCCCGGGGTCGTCCTGCACGTAGCCGGGCACGATGAAGCGCACGACTTGGGAGGCCGGTAGCACGGCAAACGGTGCCTCGGATGTGTCGGTGACAACCACCAGGCCGTTCAGCCGATGCTCGGCGAGCAGGCGGACCGCATCCAGCGCAGCTGAGTCAATATTTACCACCGGAAACTTCTCGTCGAGATCCTCTGCCCGCACACCGTCACAATACTTGCGTTCGCAGCTTTCGGTTAATAGGTTGGGCGTTAACGAATTCTCAGACTATGTTCGAGCGGTTGTGGGAGAACCCGCAAATCGATGTGGCACTCACGATTTAAGCGCCGCGGCCAGCAGACGCGACGCGTAGGGCTTACTGGCCTTGTCGGCGACGACGAGGCCGGCAGATTGTGCTCGGCAAGCATGCGTGCCGCGTCGGAGGCGTCAGAATCCACCGGCACGATGGGGAACTGTTCTTCGAGGTCCTCTGCCTGCACGGATCCACCATACGGCTGCAGGCACGTCCGCAGCGAGGTTCGGCGCGGTGTTTACGAGGTTCTCGCGGGCTAGGCCCAGACGAAATAGCGCAGCCACAGATAGCCGAGCGACAGCAAAAACGACATCGCCGTCACGACCGCCCCGCGTTTGGTGAAGTCCCAGAAGGAGACGGGATGCCCGGTGCGTTTCGCGATGCCGACCGCGACGACGTTGGCGCTTGCACCCACGGCGGTGAGATTGCCGCCGAGGACGGTGCCTAACAGCAGGGCCCACCACAGCACGCCGGAGCCGACGTGGGGCATGGTGGCGGCGAACTTTCCGACGATCGGCGTCATCGCGGCGGCGTAGGGAACATTGTTGATGAAGCTGCCCAACGTGAACGACACGGTGAGGATCAGGATCGTCGCCTTCCACGCATCGTCGTGGGTAAAGTTGGCGGCGTGTTCGGCCAACGTGCCGATCACGCCGGTCTTCACCAGGGCCCCGACCATGACGAATAGGCCCGCGAAGAACAGCAAGGTTTCCCATTCGACGCTGGCCAGGTAGAACTCACGCTCCATGCCGGAGATCAGAACCAGGATGCCGGCGCCGGCCATCGCTATCAGCGACGGCTCCATGTGGATGATCTGATGCAGGACGAACGCGACGAACACCGCGGCGAGCACGAGTCCGCACTGGAGCAGCAGTTTGGGGTTGCGGATCGCTTCTTTTTCGTCCAGCGCCATGACATCGGCGATGCGTTCGGGATCGGCGACGAAGAAGCCCGGGTACAGCCGGGGCAGAATTGCCACCAGGCCGACGAGGACGAGCAACACCGCCGGCGCCATGTTGGCCGAGAACTCGATGAAGCTCAGGTGCGCGCCGGTGCCGATGATGATGCTGGTCGGGTCGCCGACCAACGTCGCGGCGCCGGCGATGTTGGCAGTGAGGGCTTCGATGACCAGAAATGGTGCCGGATTGACTGCGAGCCGGTCGCACACCAGCAGCGTCACCGGCGCGATCAGCAACACCGTCGTCACGTTGTCGAGCACAGCCGTCCCGAGCGCGGTGACCATCATCAGCAGGATCATGATCCGCAATGGGGAGCCCCTGGCCCGTTTGGCTGACCAGATCGCCACGTATTCGAACGCACCGGTTTGCTTCACCACGCTGACGATGATCATCATCCCGAGGAGCAGGAACAGGACGTCCCAGTTGATCCCGGTGTCGCGAGCGTAGAACACCTCGTCGGAGTTGATCGGCGGCAAGAAGAACATGAGCGTCGCGCCGCCCAGCGCCACCAACGTCTTGTTGAAGCGCTCGGTCGCGATCAGCACATAGGCCACGACGAACACCGTCGAGGCGTAAATGGCATGGACGAGACCGCTCATCAGCAGTCTCTCTGTGGGGAATCCGCCTGGCTCAGCATGGGCGGCGAACGGGCGCTGAGGATTTGAGAGCCGCGAACACTAATGTGCGCGACGCCACGATCACGTCGCTCAAACTAACTTCCGCCTGCTCGGCGCGGTCGCGTCGACCGTGCAAATCATCGTGCACTCCTGAATCGCCCTAATGTCAGGCAGACCCGGACAGCACGACAAGACGCCGACCAGGCTTCCCGGCTCACCGGGGGGTTACGTTAACAGGCTTATCTGTGGTTCGCCTGAGGGTGGATAGTCTGCACGGCGCCGGCATCTCCGCAGCTCTAGGCATTGCCCGGGCGGTCGTGCGTACACTGGCGAAATGCTTCAACAGATCCGTGGGCCCGCCGATCTGCAGCACCTTTCGCAAGCGGAATTGCGGGATCTGGCCGTCGAGATTCGCGATTTTCTGATTCACAAAGTTGCCGCAACCGGCGGCCACCTCGGACCCAATCTCGGCGTCGTCGAGCTGACGCTCGCGTTGCACCGGGTGTTCGATTCGCCGCACGACCCGATCATTTTCGATACCGGGCACCAAGCCTACGTCCACAAGATGTTGACCGGTCGCGCCGCGGACTTCGAGAGCCTGCGCAAAAAGGGCGGCCTGTCGGGGTATCCGTCGCGGGCTGAGAGCGAACACGACTGGGTCGAGTCGAGCCACGCCAGCGCGGCGCTGTCGCATGCCGACGGGCTGGCCAAGGCTTTCGAGTTGACCGGGCACCGCAACCGGCATGTAGTCGCGGTAGTGGGCGACGGCGCGCTCACCGGCGGGATGTGCTGGGAGGCGCTGAACAACATCGCCGCGGCCCGCCGGCCGATCGTGATCGTCGTCAATGACAACGGCCGCAGCTATGCGCCGACGTTCGGCGGCCTGGCCAATCACCTGGGCATGCTGCGACTGCAGCCCGGCTACGAGCATCTGCTCAAGCGTGGGCGCAACGCGGTGCGCGGGTTGCCGGTGCTCGGCGAGCTGGCCTACCAATTCATGCACAGCGTCAAAGCCGGTGTGAAGGATGCGCTTTCGCCGCAGCTGCTGTTCACCGACCTCGGGTTGAAGTATGTCGGGCCGGTCGACGGCCATGACGAACACGCCGTCGAGGCCGCGTTGCGCCGCGCCCGCGGATTCGGCGGCCCGGTAATCGTGCACGTCGTCACCCAAAAGGGCCGCGGCTACGGTCCAGCCGAGGACGACGAGGCCGATCAGATGCATTCCTGCGGGGTGATCAACCCGGTGACGGGGCTGGCCACCATGATCCCGGGGCCGAGTTGGACCGCGTCTTTCTCCGAGTCGCTGATCGATTACGCGGCCAAGCGCCGCGACGTCGTCGCGATCACCGCGGCCATGCCCGGGCCCACCGGGTTGACCGCATTCGGCGAACGCTTCCCGGACCGGATGTTCGACGTCGGAATCGCCGAGCAGCACGCGATGACCTCGGCGGCCGGATTGGCCATCGGCGGGATGCATCCCGTCGTGGCGATCTATTCGACGTTCCTCAACCGGGCTTTCGACCAGATCATGATGGACGTGGCGTTGCACAAGTTGCCCGTCACCATCGTGTTGGACCGGGCCGGAGTCACCGGTCCGGACGGCGCCAGCCACAACGGCATGTGGGACATGTCGATACTGGGCATCGTTCCCGGGATGCGAGTGGCAGCGCCCCGCGACGGCGCGCGGCTGCGTGAGCAGCTCGGCGAAGCGCTGGACATCAACGACGGTCCCACTGCGATCCGGTTCCCGAAAGGAGATGTGGGCGAAGACATTCCAGCGCTGCAACGGAAATCCGGCGTGGATGTGCTCGCGGTCCCGGCCGACGGGCTCGGCACTGACGTGCTGCTGGTGGCGGTCGGGGCGTTCGCTTCGATGGCCCTCAAAGTCGCTGAGCGGCTTCGTGACCAGGGCATGGGCGTGACGGTGATCGATCCGCGGTGGGTGTTGCCGGTGTCTGATGTGGTCGTCGAGCTCGCGGTGGCGCACAAAGTGGTTGTCACGCTGGAAGACAACGGCGTGGCGGGCGGCGTCGGTTCGGCAGTGTCAGCTGCGTTGCGGCGCAGCGAGATTGACGTGCCGTGTCGCGATGTCGGCCTGCCGCAGCAGTTCTTCGATCATGCTTCGCGCGGCGAGGTGCTCGCCGAGGCCGGTCTGACCGACCAGGATGTGGCCCGTCGGATCACCGGATGGGTAGCGGCGCTGTCCCGCGACGGCGTCGAGTCCCGCGCCGAGATCACGGAGCGCCTGGACTGACGTCGTCCGGCGCCTGCTGTAGTGCCGCGGCCAATACCGGGACCACGAGCTCACGCTGCCAATGACGGGCATGCCCGGTGGTCAGGAATTCTTCGATCGCCTTCGCCGCGCCATCGTCGGCGGCGGTGGGCTGCCAATCCCAGCACAGCCGTCGCACCAGTTCTGGCGTCACCAGATTCTCGGCGGGTACCGAGATTCGCGCCGACAACTCGCGCAGCGCGGTACGTGCCGCATCGAGGCGTTCGGCGGCCTCCGGCCTGCGCCTGGCCCAGCGGGCCGGCGGCGGTGGACCGTTGGGGGATTCGGTTTCCTCTGCGGGCCCGGGGTTTTCCCGTGCTGTCCGTAGCGCGCCCAACCAGGTGGCGGCGCTACGGCGCTGCCTGCGGCCGCCGAAGATCGGCAGCGCGACCAGATCGTCGAGGGTCTTCGGGTCGGCTGTCGCGGCATCGATGATCGCCGAGTCGGGCAAGATGCGTCCTGGTGCGATGTCACGGTGTTGGGCGATGTCGTCTCGCACCGTCCACAATTCGCGAACGGCCGCCAGGCCACCCTGGTTGCGTACCCGATGGATGCCGGACGTGCGTCGCCAGC
This sequence comes from uncultured Actinomycetota bacterium, assembly GCA_963834615.1. Taxonomy (GTDB): domain Bacteria; phylum Actinomycetota; class Actinomycetes; order Mycobacteriales; family Mycobacteriaceae; genus Mycobacterium. The sequence continues at coordinate 174,085 of CAWICO010000008.1, read as the reverse complement.
GATCCCGGCGGGTCGACGGGACCTCGCCGGCAGACGCCCGCAGGTGATCGAATTCTTCTGCGGCCCAACCGTTTTTGCCTTGCTCGTCCAGTACGGCTGCGATCGCCTCGCGCAATTCGATGAGCACTTCGACGTCGAGTGCCGCGTAATTGAGCCACGCCGCGGGCAGTGGACGCTTGGACCAGTCGGCTGCGCCATGGCCTTTCGCCAAACCCAGTCCGAGCAGCCGCTGCACCATGGCCGCGAGGTTGACCCGGTCGAAGCCGGCCAGCCGGCCTGCCAACTCGGTGTCATAGAGTGCCGGCGGCCGCATGCCGACTTCGGCCAGGCACGGCAGATCCTGATCGGCGGCGTGCAGAATCCACTCATCGGTCGCCAGCACCTCGGCGACGGGCGCCAGCACAGTCAGCGAGTCGCCGCCATGACTGACTGGATCGATGAGCACGGTGCCTGCGCCGGCCCGTCGAATCTGGATGAGGTAGGCGCGATTGGAGTACCGAAAGCCCGAGGCGCGTTCGGCGTCCACCGCGAACGAACCGTGGCCGCCGGCCAGCAGTTCGGCCGCCGCCTTGATCTCGCCGGTCGACACGGACAGTTCGGGTACGCCATCAGCAGGCTGGACCAGCGGCGTGACGTCTGGTTCGGCGCTGTCGGGGGTATCGGCTGTCGTTTCAGTCATGTCAGACGCGGGGCCGCGTGCCCAAGTCGGTTACCCCGACCGGTGGCAGCCCCGCGGCGTGCTCGAGCACCTCGCAAAATGCTTCGACGTGGGTGCCGATGTCCGGGGTGAGCGCCGTCCAGGACGCGCGAAGCTCCAGTTGGTGGGCACGCGGCGGCCCGGAGATGTCTCCGTAGCGGACCGAGGTGGTGGCGGTGACCGTGCCACCGAGAGCGGTGACTTGTTCGGATCGCCCGTCGAGCGCTTCGACGAGCCAGCTCCACGCCACTTCAGGCAACAGTGGGTCGATGGCTTCGTGGGAATCCAGGTCAGCCTGAATGAAGGCGACCAGCCGCATGGTGCCGTCCCACGCGTCGGCGCCGTCCGGGTCGTAGAGCAAGATGAGCCGGCCGAAGGCGTCACCGTCGGACAGCTCCGGGACGATGTCGAGCTCGGGACGCTTGACCTCGGCGCCGAGTGCATAGCTGTACGGCGCGAGACGCTGCGGCGGCCTGATCGGACCCAGCTCGATTTCCGATCGCACGCTGGCGCCACTCATCGCGGCTACCGCATCGCGAAACGGGACCGGTTCGGCTGCAGTCATTGGCGCTGCTCCTCCTCGTCGCTTCGCTCCGCATCGTCGCTAGCGCGGGTCATTGGCGCTGCTCCTCCTCGTCGCTTCGCTCCGCATTGTCGCTAGCGCGGGTCATCGGCGCTGCTCCTCCTCTGTGTCGCGCCCCCGCCCTGGATTCACGACGCGCGACGAGATCGCGGGCGTCGTCGTTGTTTTTCGTCGCTCCGCACGGCATAGCTGCTGGCGGGTCACGCCATCTGACGCTAGACCCATCCAACGACAGGCGGTCACAGGCGCGCCGTTTCGTGGGAGACGGACAGGTGACGATGGGTGCTGCGGCTTCTAGTCCGAGGTGAAACGCGCCTGCCGCTTCTCCCGGTGGGCAGCCAGGCCCTCGCGCACGTCTGGGCCGCCGAAGCTCAGAAACTCCAGGCCAAGCGAGGTTTCGAAGGCCGGGGTCAACATGCGATACCAGTGGTTGAGGCTGTGCTTGGTGAACCGGATCGCCGATTGCGCGCCCTGCGCGAGATCCTGCGCGATGCCCGTCGCCGTGGCGAGCACGTCGTCGTCGTCCACACAGAGGGACACCAACCCGATGCGCTCGGCCTCTTCACCGGACAGCGGCGCACATGTCAGCAGGTAGTACTTTGCCTTGGCCATCCCGACCAGCAGCGGCCAGCAGACAGCGGCGTGATCACCCGCGGCGACGCCGAGCTTGGTGTGGCCGTCGATGATCTTCGCGTGGCGGCCCGCGACCGACACGTCGGCCAGCAACGCCACCACCAGGCCCGCGCCGACGGCCGCGCCGCGAATCGCCGAGATCACCGGTTTGTCCAGGTTGAGCATGTTGAGCACCAGGTCGCGGGCCTCCCGCATGATCCGCATCCGGTCGTCGAACTCGCCCATGGTCTGGTCGATCAGGTCGAAGCTGCCGCCTGAGGAGAACGCTTTGCCCTCGCCGCGGACCAGTACCGCGCGCACCTCAGGGTCGCGACCGATCGTCGGCCAGATGTCGGCCAGATCGCGGTGCATCTGCGGGCCAACCGAATTGAGCCCGGGCGCATCGAGAACCACGTGCAGTACGCCTTGTTGACCATGCTTGTCGGCGCGTTCGACCCGAAGGCTCGGAAACTCGTCATAGCTGATCTCTGGGTAGCGAACGGGCATCCCGGCTCCTGACATCTGGCTGACGGACTGTATCGACGACGAGGTTACGCACGGGTCGCGGCGCTGCCGTGCGCACCCGAGGTCACGGCGAGGCAAATGGTGTTGTTCAGCGCCCGTTCACGCGAGCGTGGACGTGTTTGCTCCTTCGCGTTGATCTGGGGGCGTTCAGTTGCTTAGCGAGGAGGTTGCAATGGAGCATCCAACCCGACTCGTTCGGCGCGGCACAGTTGCTGCGTTTGGTGCTGCCGTGTTCGCCGGCGTGCTTCTTTTTGGCCCGGCTCCGCTGGGACGGGCCATCGTGTCATCCCGCGATGCGGCGACGCTGGCCCAGGGAGAACCAGATCCCGAGGTGCCGCTGCCGGATAATGATGAACCGGCAGTCGAGGGCCCGGCGTTCGGCGGAATGATTCACCCGCCAGGCACCCATCGTCATCGTCACCACTCGACGGAGCATCCCGGGCGCGAATAGCCATCGGTCCAGGGTTGGCTGCGGCGTGGCAGCATTGACCCTGATGAGTGACCGTCGCACGCTTCCCGAATCGCCGTACCTGGCCGCAGCTGCGGGCCGCAAGCCGAACCGGGTGCCGGTGTGGTTCATGCGCCAGGCCGGCCGGTCGCTGCCCGAATACCGGGCGTTGCGGGCGCAGAACAGCATGATGGCGGCCTGTTTCGACGCCGAACTGATCACCGAGATCACGCTGCAGCCGATACGCCGGCACGACGTCGATGCCGCAATCCTGTTCTCCGACATCGTGGTCCCGCTGCGCGGTGCCGGCATCGACGTGGACATCGTTCCCGACGTCGGCCCGGTCATCGCCGCGCCGGTACGCACCGCCGCCGATGTCGATGCGCTGAGACCGCTGCAACCCGAAGGCGTGCAACCGGTATCGGACGCGGTCTCGCTGCTCGTGCCGGCGCTGGGCACTGTTCCGCTGATCGGGTTCGCCGGTGCGCCGTTCACCCTGGCGTCCTATCTGGTCGAAGGCGGCCCGAGTCGCAATCACACCCGGACGAAGGCGATGATGCTGGCCGAGCCGTCGTGTTGGCATGCGCTGATGGAGAAGCTGACCGACCTGACCATCGCGTTCCTGCGGGTGCAACTCGACGCCGGGGTCGACGCGATTCAGGTGTTCGATTCGTGGGCCGGTGTGCTGTCGCTGGCCGACTACCGCCGGCACGTGCTGCCGCACAGCGCACGGGTGTTCGCCACGCTGACCGACCGCGGTGTCGCGATGACGCACTTCGGAGTCGGCACCGCCGAATTGCTGGGCGCCATGTCGAGCGCCGGTGCGACGGTGGTCGGAGTTGATTGGCGGACTTCGCTTGTCGACGCGGCCGGCCGTGTCGAGGCCGGAAAGGCACTGCAGGGCAACCTCGATCCTGCGGTGCTGCTGGCGGGCTGGTCGACGGTCGAGCAGGCCGCCCGCGCCGTGGTCGATGACGGGCGGCGCGCGGTGGACGCGGGCGCTACCGGACACATCTTCAACCTCGGCCACGGTGTGCTGCCGGAAACCGATCCCGGCATTCTCACCGATCTGGTGTCGCTGGTGCACTCACTATGACGTCAAGTACTGGTTCGTATTGTGTTGTCGGCGGTGGCATTTCGGGTTTAGTCGCCGCTTATCGACTACGGCAGTCCGCCGGTGACGGGGCGAACATCACGCTGTTCGAACCTGGTGACCGGCTCGGCGGCGTGCTGCGCACCGAGCTGGTCGGCGGTGTTCCCACCGACGTCGGCGCCGAGGCGTTCGTGGTACGCCGTCCCGAGATGCCGGCGCTGCTGGACGAATTGGGCCTGGCCAACCGGCAGGTCGGAACGACTGGAGCGCGCCCGCTGATCTACAGCCAGGAGCGGCTGCATCCGTTGCCGACCGCCACGCTGAACGGCATCCCGTCGTCCTCCGAATCCATGGCCGGTCTGGTGAACGACGCCACTCTGGCCCGCATCGCTTCGGAGTCGAGCCGTCCCTTCAGCTGGCAGTCCGGTGGCGATCCGGCCGTGGCCGACCTGGTGGGCGAGCGGTTCGGTGAGCAGGTGGTCGCCCGCTCGGTCGACCCGATGCTCGGCGGGGTGTACGCCGGATCGGCCGCGACGATCGGACTGCGCTCGGCGGCCCCGACCCTGGCCGCTGCGCTGGACGGCGGCGCTCCCAACCTGACCGACGCGGTCCGCGGGGCACTGATGAGCGTCACCGCGGGCCCGATATTCGGCGCAGTCAGCGGCGGTTACACCGTGTTGGTCGATGAACTGGCCCGGCGTGGCCGGCCGGCATGGGTGCAGTCGGCGGTGCGCAGCATCGAACCGGTCGAGCAGGGGTGGACGTTGCGTGACGACGCCCGTGGCGTGTGGCGAGCCGACGCGGTGATACTGACCGTCCCGGCCGCACGCTTGGCCGGCCTCGTCAAGGGCTTCGCTCCGCGTTCCGCCGTCGCGGCCGGTCGTATCGTCAGCGCGTCTTCGGTGGTCGTGGCGCTGGCGGCGCCGCGTGGTCTCCAGTTCCCGCAGAATTCGGGCGTGCTGGTTGCGAGTGGAGAATCGTTGCACGCCAAGGCGATCACGTTGTCGTCGCGGAAGTGGGGACGTGGCGATGTGGAGCTGTTGCGGCTCTCCTTTGGACGGCTCGGTGACGACATCGTCACCCGCGCCTCCGACGACGAGTTGCTGACCTGGGCGATCGACGACCTGGCGACGGTGTTCGGGTTGGCCGTGGAGCCGGTGGATGTCCGCGTGCAGCGTTGGCCGGATGCGATGCCGCAGTACGGCCCCGGCCATCGTGAGCTGGTCGCCGAACTGCGTGCCGGTCTGCCGCCGACCGTGACGGTCGCGGGCAGCTACCTCGACGGGATCGGGGTGCCGGCGTGTATCGGGGCGGCCGGCCGTGCGGCTGCCGCCGCAATCCGGGCCGTCGAAACCTCCGTGGCACGATAGATCTCATGGCCCGCCTGGACTACGACGCCCTGAACGCCTCCGTCCGTTATCTGATGTTCTCGGTGTTCTCGGTCCGCCCCGGTGTTCTGGGGGAGAACAGGGAGGCAGCCGTCGACGAGACCGCGACCTTCTTCAAGCAGCGCGAGGAACACGGGGTCGTGGTTCGCGGACTCTACGACGTCGCGGGATTGCGTGCCGACGCCGATTTCATGATCTGGACGCACGCCGAACACGTCGAAGCCTTGCAGGCGACCTACGCGGACTTCCGTCGCACCACCACGTTGGGCCGGGCGTCCACGCCGGTGTGGAGCAGCGTCGCGCTGCACCGGCCCGCGGAGTTCAACAAGAGCCACATTCCGGCCTTCCTGGCCGGCGAGGAGCCGGGCGCCTACATCTGCGTCTACCCGTTCGTGCGGTCCTACGAGTGGTACCTGCTGCCTGACGAGGAGCGCCGCCGCATGCTCGCCGAACACGGCATGGCCGCCCGCGAATACAAAGACGTCCGGGCGAACACGGTGCCGGCGTTCGCGCTCGGCGATTACGAATGGCTCTTGGCGTTCGAGGCTCCGGAATTGCATCGCATCGTCGACCTGATGCGCGAGCTGAGGGCGACCGACGCGCGCAGGCATACCCGCGAAGAAATCCCGTTTTTCACCGGGCCGCGAGTTCCCGGTGGAGCAGTTGGTGAATTCGCTACCCTGATCGGCAGCAGAGGGGGAGCCATGACGACCGCGCGCGACGATTCAGAGCGAAGCGATGAGGAGGAGCGGCATCAAATGACCACTCAATTCGATCCGAACGATCCCGCCCGATTCGAAGAGATGTACCGCGACGAGCGGCTCTCGCACGGCCTGCCCGCCGCCACACCGTGGGACATCGGTGGCCCGCAACCGGTTGTGCAGCAGCTGGTCGCGCTGGGCGCGGTCAAAGGCGAGGTCCTCGACCCGGGCACCGGGCCGGGTCACCATGCCATTTACTACGCGTCAAAGGGATACTCGGCCACCGGGATCGACGGTTCAGAGACTGCTCTGGAGCGGGCCCGAGAGAACGCGCGCAAGGCTGGGCGTGTCGGTGAACTTCCAACTCGCTGATGCGATGAAGCTCGACGGTTTGGAGAGTCACTTCGACACCGTCGTGGATTGTGCCTTCTACCACACCTTTTCGACCGAGCCGGAGTTGCAGAGGTCGTATGCCCGGGCTTTGCACCGCGCCACCAAACCGGGTGCACGGCTGTACATGTTCGAATTCGGCATCGGCAATGTCAACGGGTTCTACATGCCGCGTTCGCTGTCTGAGGACGACTTTCGGACGGTGTTTCCCGACGCGGGCTGGGAGATCACCTATCTCGGGTCGACGACGTATCACATCAACATGAGCTCGGAGAATTTCGACCGGATGCCGCAGCGCGATCCCGAGCGGGCCGAGCAGATGAAGCCGGTGGCGGAACGATTCCGGACGATCGAACCGTGGCTGACCAACGGCCGGGTGCACGCTCCGTTCTGGGAGGTCCACGCCACGCGGGTGGACTAGGCGCCGGTGAGCTGGACGACTCGTGAACGTCATGTCGGCGCGGGTGGTGAAGCCCAGCTGGCGATAAAGCTCGATGGCCGGGTGTTCTGGTGTATTACGTGCAGGAACGCTCGGTGGCCCTCTGCCGGATCGCTGCCTCCGACAGCCGTCGATCAGTAACCGCGCCAGCCCTTGCCCCGGTGATCCGGGTGGGTGCACACGGCGCTGATCTCGGTCCAGCCTGGCAGTTGCAGGCGACGCCCGGCCATGGCGACGAGTCGGCCCTCGCGTCGCACACCGAGGTAGCCGCCGAATTCGACGGTCGAGGCCGCGAACGGGCCGGGATGGGTGAGTTCAGCCAGCGCCACCATCTCGGCCGCATCCCGCTTGCCAAGTGTGACAACGGTTTCCGGGGACCGCGGCACGCCGGCGAGCCCAGCTGCGGGCGCGATCATCTGCGCGACACGGAACAGTCTGGTCGTCGTCCATCCCGCGGGCACGGCGATCGCCCGCTGAGATCCGAGCGCCGCCCCGCCGTCGGGTCCGCTAGCCTGGCGAGTTCCCGCCAAGCCCGGGCATCGGGGCTGTCACGCAGCGCGGCGAAGGGCCGACGTCGACCCGGTACCGGTAGGCGCGCGCCGTGTGTCATCCGATGCGACCGCGAACCGATGATGCGGGCCGGTGAGCGCATGCCAAACCGGATCGTCGAGCAGTCCGAGATCGGCGGAATTCGGCATCCGCCGCATCCTTGCAGAAGGCATCAGGCGGCGGTAACCGGGATGCCGTCGCCGATGCGCCGGTCACTGAACCGGGTGGCCGCAGTCAGCGAAATCGGGCGTGGCCGTTGGCCGTTCGTCGACGGGTTGGCCGCCGCGCTCGAGACTAGGCCGGGACCAGCCGCAGCGAAATCGAGTTGATGCAGTACCGCTGATCCGTCGGGGTGGGATAGCCCTCGCCCTCGAAGACGTGGCCCAGGTGGCTGTGGCAGTTGGCGCACAACACCTCGATGCGCGTCGTGCCCATCGAGTGGTCGGGACGCAGGATCACCGCGTCGGAGTTGGCCGGGTCGAAGAACGACGGCCAACCGCAATGGGATTCGAATTTCTCGGTGCTGCGGAACAGTTCGGCGCCGCAGGCTCGGCACTCGTAGACGCCTTCGGTCTTGGTGTCGGTGTATTCACCGGTGAACGGGCGCTCGGTGCCCGCCCGACGCAGCACGTCGAACTCCTGCGGGTTGAGCTTTTTACGCCACTCGTCATCGCTGAGTTGGACACGAGGCTGCGAAGTAGTCATGCATCCACGCTAGCGCTCTGGCGGTGACCCGCCGCGTCCGCCTGCGACGCGCTTGCGATCACCGCGCGAGGTTCCGCCGACGTCAGCCACGCGGATCGATGCCCTCGTCGAGCCGGTTCTCGGCCTTGGCGTCCAGGTAGCGGAAGTACAGCACGGAGAACACCACGATCAGCAGCAGCGACCAGCCGTAGGTGATCTTCAGGTATTCCAGCGGCCGCCCGATGTACATCCAGTTGAACAGCAGCCAGCGGTCCATCGTCAGGAATCCGTAGATGCCCAGCCAAGCCGGCCAGTTGCGAATCACCGAGTTGGGCAACACGACCGTCATCAGGAACGGGAACAGCATCATCGAGTAGTAGCCCTGGGCCAGTGCCAGCACCAGCCACGACCACAGCAACAGCACGCCCGATGATGTGGTGAACCAGAACAGCGGATCACGGGTGCGGTAGTAGCGGTACAGCAGCCACAAGCTGCCGATGGCCAGCAGGTGAACAGGATTCGCAACAGACAGGATCAGCCAGAACGGCAACCCGAAGTAGACGCCGTTGCCTTCGATCGAGCTGTTGAAGTAGTCGCGGACGCCCAGCATGTAGGGCACGGTGCGGGTGACGAAGTCCTCGGGATGGACGACCAGGTGCCACGCGGCCAGGTTGAACGCCAGCGGCACCAGGAAGGCCGGCACCACCGCGCGCCACTGGCGGTTCAGCAGCGGCAGCAGCAACAGCGGGCCCAGCGCCGGTTTGACCACCAGTGTCAGCCCGATCGCGATGCCCGCCCACCACTGTCCGGCCTGGTCCGGCCGTCCAGCAGCCACCGCAGGAACAGCACCTCGAGCAGCAGGATGCACGCCGTTGATATTGGTGAAAACCAGTGTGTTGGTGACGGATTCGGTGCAGAACATCGCCAGCAGCAACGCCGGCGCCGCCACCGAAGTCAGCTGAAGTTGAACATCCGCAACAGCACGTAGGCCGCCAGCACGATGGCGGCGCTGTTGAACGCGATGAACAAGTAGCGCGACTCCGCGAACGGCAGATAGCCGAACGGCGCCATGATCAGCGTGCCGCCGGGCGGATACAGGTAGTGCGGGTCGACGTAGTCGAAGTGCTCGTTGTAGATGTCCCAGCCGTGCCGGAAGTTCAGCACCGCGCGGTAGACCGGCTTGAAGTCGTCGGTGATGTTGCCGTTGGTGGTCAACACGATGGTGCGGTGGATTACCGCCATGATGGCCATCGGCCACAGCACCGAGCGCAGCACGGTCGCGGTGCTCGGCGCGGCGGTGCGGGGACGCGAATGTGGCCTGCGCCCAGATCGCGCAGGGGAACCGACCGACGTCACGGGCGCTCATTCAACTGCCGTCACGAGCGCACCGTACACGGGCGATCGCCGCAGGGATCAGGCGGGACAGTAGGTGTCGGTGGGCGGCAACTTGCCGCTGTCCAGGTAGCCGACCAGCGGCGGCACCGCGCACGAGGAGTAGATGCTGGCGCCGTGGCCGATCCCTTGCCACATCACCCGCTTGCTGGCCGCGGTGGCGTTGATGATGGTGGCGGCGGTGGCCGAGACGCCTTCCGATCCCGACGATCGGATCGTCCTGCACGCCCATCAGAAGCACGTTGACCTTGAGCACCTTCGGCGGTGGTGGTGGCTTGCGTGCTCGGCCAGGAGACGCACTTGACCAAGTTGAGCGCGCCGACCGTGCCGAACTGCGGGTAGAGCTTGGCCCAGGCGACCACCAATTCCCGGATCCGGTCGGGGGTGGGCCGGTTGAGCGCGTCACTGCAGTGGTTGACGAACTGCCCGTCGGTGCCGCGTGGTGCCTGCGCCCGGTTGATCAGGCTGGTCAGCAGATTGGTGTCTCCGCGAGCGCGCGTTGGCCAGCGCGGTGGCCAGGTCGTTGGTGGTGCTGACCCGGTCGCCGCGTGGGGTAGCCCAGCGCGGTGCTGATGGCGCTGGCAATCGGGCGCCACCGACGCACCCGCCGGGCCGTGGCCGGCGCGGGCGTCGGCCAGTAGCGAGCTCACCGCAGCCTTTGGGATCGGGGCCGAGCGGGCAATTCACCGCGGCGCACTGCGCGGCGAACGCGTCCAGCGCGGCCTGCTGGCCCTTTGACCTGCTGCTCGGCGGCGGCCTCGGCGCCCACGCCCAGCGCCACGGGGAGTCGAGCACCAACCGGGCCACCTTGTCGGGATGCGAGCTGGCGTAGGACAGCGCCACCTGGGCGCCGTTGCCGATGCCGATCAACGCCAGCGCGGGCACGTCCCAGGTGCTGCGCAGCCGCTCGATGTCGGTGGCGGCGTGGGTGTTGTCGTAGGCGGAGTCGCCGGGCGCGATGGTGTCGGTGCAGCTGGTGGTGGCGTTCTGCACGATGTCCGCGAGGTTGGCGACGGGGTCGTTGCCGGCCTGGAACTGGGCCTGGTCGTGGATCTCCTGGCGGTCGAACTGGTCGAGGCAGTCGACCGGGCTCGATGTGCCCATGCCGCGACGGTCGACGGCGACGATGGGGTGCTTTTGCAGCACGTCGGCGCCGGCGCGGGCCAGCCACACCGGCAGCTGCAGCGACGACGGCAGGTCCGAGCCGGTGGTGAAGACCAGCGGGCCGGCATCGTCGGGGTCTTCACCGAGCGGGCGCGCACCACGCCGATGCTCAGCGTCCCGGCCGCGCCGTTGACCGGGTCGAGGTCGGCGTCGTAGCTCGCGCAATCCAGCTTGACGCCAGCCGGCGCGGGACCGCGGCGTCGCCGAATTCCTTCGACGTGCAGTCATGCCAGGACAAGTCGTTCTTCGGCTTGGCGATCGGCGGCGGACCGTTGGTCGGCGCTGTCTTCGTCGCCTTGCCCTGCGGCCGGGCGCCTGCATTGTTGGCGAAATGCGGGTTGGCGGCCAGGCCAGGCGCGCAGCCGGCCAGCAACGCCGTCACCACGATCACACGACGTAGCGATTGCGGCGTGCCGGCTCATGCCGACCACAGTAGCCATTGGTGTGTCGATCAGGATCTCATGGCCCGACCTTCGTCAGTCCGTCTCTCGCACGTAGCGCGTGTACAGGTAGCCGTCGTCGTCGGCGAGGATGTGCGCGCAGCGCATCGCGGTCAGCACCTGACCCGGGCCGGTGGCGATCCGGCCGGCCTGGCCGCCGACCAGGCTCGGCGCGATCGTCAGGCACAGTTCGTCGAGCAGGTTGCGCTCGACGAACGAGCTGAACAGCATCGGGCCGCCTTCGGTCAGCACCCGGCTCAGGCCGCGATCGGCCAGCGTGGCCAGCACCGCGGCCGCGTCGACGCTCGTCCGGGTCGCCGCGGAGCAGTCGATCACGTCAGCCAGGCCGGCCAGCGTGCGGCGGGCCTCGTCGGCCGCCGCCGCGCAGGTGCACACCAGCGGCGGCACTTCGGTGCGGGTGAACACCGGCATATCCCGCTCCAGACGCCCGGATTTGGTGACGATCGCCGAGCTGCGGGACTTCGCTCTGCCCGCGGGCCTGTCGGCGTTGCCGCTGGGCGAGGCTCGGGCGGGCGCCGGAGTAGCCCTCGGCCCGCACTGTTCCGGCGCCGACCAGGATCACGTCGGCGAGTTCACGCAGCAGGCTGAACACCGCCCGGTCGCCGGACCCGCCCAGCCGGCCGGACTTGCCGCCGAAGGTGGCGCCGCCGTCGAGGCTGGCGATGAAGTTCGCGCGAAGCCAACACGCCATGATCGGTCGGCCGGATAGCCGTAGAGGTCGGACAGTTCGCTGCCGTCGAGGTCGCGCGACCGAGCCGAGCAGCCGCAGCTGCACCGCACCGGCGTCGTCAGCTGGTACGTCAGCCATGTCGCATGATTGCAGACACGTCGGTAGGGTGCGCGCATGCCCGGGGTTGCTCGTCTGGTCGATCGGCAGCCGACGGTGTCACCCGAGCGGCTGATCGCCCAGCTGACGCCGCCGCCGACATTCGCCGAGGCGAGCTTTGCGAGCTATCACCCCGACCCGGCCGAGCCGACCCAGTCCGCCGCCGTCGCGGCCTGCCAACAGTTCTGCCGGCAGGCCTCGAGCGCCGCGCCGGCCGCAAGAAGCTGTTCGGTCGGCGAGTAGGTGTTGCCGGGCGTCGGCCTGTACCTCGACGGTGGTTTCGGTGTCGGCAAGACGCACCTGCTGGCCGCTGCCTACCATCAGTTGCCCGACGCGCCCTACTCCCAAGGCTTTTGCGACGTTCATGGAGCTGACCCAGCTGGCCGGGGTGTTCGGCTTCGTCGAATGCATTGAGCTGCTGGCCGATTACACGCTGTTGTGTATCGACGAGTTCGAGCTGGACGACCCGGGAAACACCACGCTGATCTCGCGGCTGCTTTCCCAACTCGTCGAGCGCGGTGTGTCGGTGGCCGCGACGTCCAACACGCTGCCCGAGCAGCTGGGCGAGGGCCGTTTCGCGGCGCAGGACTTCCTGCGCGAAATCAACACGCTGGCAGCCATTTTCGACGTCGTCCGGATCGACGGGCCCGACTACCGGCATCGCGAGTTGCCGCCAGCGCCCGCAGCCGCCGTCCGACGAAGAAGTCGCCGCGCGCGCCGCCACCGTCTCGGGCGCGACCCTCGACGACTTCGACGCGCTGTGCACCCATCTGGCCACCATGCACCCGTCGCGCTACCTGGCGCTGATTGAAGGTGTGGCGGCGGTCTTCCTGACCGGCGTGCACGCGATCGACGACCAGAACGTCGCGCTTCGGTTGGTGGCGCTGACCGACCGGCTTTACGACGCCGGCATCCCGGTGCTGGCGTCCGGGGAGAAGCTCGACCGCATTTTCAGCGCGGAGATGCTGGCCGGCGGCTTCCGGAAGAAGTATCTGCGGGCCACGTCGCGACTGCTGGCATTGAGTGCAGCCGTCACCGCATAGCTGCCGCAACCATCACATAGTCGTGCTCGGTGTGCGGTGCCGAGTTGAAATGTCCTGGTGCCGGTGATGGTGAAGCCACACTTTGCGTAAAACCGTTGAGCGCGTGAGTTTTTCTGATTGACGCCGAGCCATATGCTCTGCGCTCCCGATGTCGCGGCGTCCGTGAGCGCGGCGTCCATCAGTGCCGTCGACACCCCCGAGCCGTGTTGTTCGGGCAGTACGTACATCTTCGACAGCTCCACGGCTGCGCTACGCGATCGTCGTCGACATCGCGGATCAGCATGGCGTAACCGACAATTCGATCGTTCTGCTTCGCCGTGAAGATGACCCGCTGCGGGTCGGCCAGATACTCGGCGAATCGCGCGTCGGACAGGTTGGCGTCGATGAACGCCGCGATGTTCTCCGGCGCGACGGACGGGGGACAGGCCAGCGGGAAAGTCTCGTGCGGCGACCGCGGCAAGCTCAGCGGCGTCGGTGGGTCTGCGCGGAGCTGACGCACGTTACAGATTCCACTGCGCCAGGTGATAACCCGTCTTCTTGTCCAGCAGAACGACAGTGGCGACCGGGTCGCGGTAGGCCTCCCAGTACACCCCGCCGCGGACGATCGAACCCGCCGGCGCGTTGGCCAGCGCCGCGTCCAGCGCATCGGGTGCATCAGACGGTCGAGATTTGTAGGCGTCGCCGAACGGGGTGACCCCGTCGAAGGTGAAATCGGTCAGCATTTGATGCGCGTTCGGCACGCGTACCGAGTGGATCGCCACGTCCGCGCGCACCACCGCGGAGTTCGGGAAACTCTTCACCGGGACGCCTACGCGGTTGTAGCCGAACCCCGGTGGCGGGTCGACCGGTTGGACACTGCTGACAGTGATGTCCGCGATCATCTTTCCGGTGTCGACCCGCAACGTGTCGCCGAGGTGACCGATCGGCGCGTCGCCGGCCGACGCATTGGGAACAGCGATCAGCGTGACAGCAAAGACAGTCACCAACACAACCAGGCAGCGGCGCATCATCGCATGATGGCACACTGCGTGGGTGCCGTTGCCGGCTTGTGCAACCATCAGCCCTGCTTGACGGGGGACGCCTAAGGCTTTGGGTAACCGCGCCGCACGGTGCGGTCCAAGATCCCCAGCGTTGCGCGCAGTGCGCTTTCGGAGATGACCGGGAAAATACCGGCCTTCCGCCAATGCTCGTCGATCTGCGACCAGTCGTAGAACGAGGTGACGACGGTGCTCCCGCCCTGCTCGTCGGATTCGAGACGGTAGCCGTAGACGTGGCCGATCTGGGGTCGGATCTGACCCAGAATCGTCCACGAGATCAACCGGTCCAGTTCGAAATCGCGGATGTTGACGGTGACGTCGTACCTGCCGAGTTCAGGGAAGTCGTTGAGCGCCTCGCGGTCCATGTGGACGACGAAGCTGTCACCGGCAGCGGCCACCGGGGATCCGTCGGCGTCCTGCAACATCCCTGACGCGTCGATGGCGACGTGCCCCTGCGGATCACATAACACCGCGAAGATGTCGGCTGCGGGCGCTGCGATGGTGCGCTGGACTTCGATGATTTCGGCCATTCGTCCGATTCTGGCAGGACGACTGTGACTGCGTCGCGCTTCGGGCGCAGCGGCGACAAACGTTGCATGTCTGAGCGATGATGGTGCGATGCGACGTCTCGTGGTGCCGGTCGGCATCATTGCGGCACTGAGCTTCGCCGCGCCGGCCCATGCCGACCCCGACACCGACCTCGATGGAAGCTTTCTCGATTCGCTCACCAAGGCGGGCATCACCGTCGTAAGCCGGCCGGGTGCTGTCAAGGCCGGCAAGGCGACCTGCAGTCTGATGCAGCAGGGCAAGCCGGAACTCGACGTCATCGAGCAAGTGACGCGGCAGAATCCGGGTTTGGACACGACCAGGGCTGCGCAGTTCACCGCGATCGCGGCCAGCGCCTATTGCCCGCAATACCTGCAACGCGCTGGTGGGAACGGTGGCAGTCCGCCGCCCTAAACGCGAATTTCCTCGACGCGCTCCAACGAGCAGGCGTCAACCTCAACAGTGGTGCAAGCGCCGTCAACGCGGCCAAGGCGGCGTGCGCGATGATAAACCAGGGGCAACCGGAGGTCGGCATGGTTCATAGTGTGACAGAACAGAATTCGGGCATCGACCCGACGAGGCGCCGCGATCGCACCGCGAGCGCCTACTGTCCGCAGCATTCGCAGCGAGCCGGTGACAACGGCGGCGGCCAGAATTAGTCGCCGCCGGGCCGGATGGGAACATCAGGCGGTAGCGAAGAGCAGGGCAGGCAACCCGTTCCCAAAGCCCTTCCGCGGCGTACACAAGTTGTGAAATGGCCTGCGCCGCAGTTAAATTCCGGCCCAAACCCAGTGCTGGCCACCCTCGTCCCATCTCGGCTGCATTTGCCCCGCCCAAGGCGGCGGAGGAGGAGGCGGCGGTACGTCGACGGGCGCGTACGGCGGCGCATAGGCGGGCCGCGTCACGTACCACGCCGGCGGGGCCGGCGGAGGTTTGCACTCGTTGGTCCAGACGTTGCGCGACCAGTTGAGATCACAGCCCGCTGAGCTGACTGCCGATGTTGCGACGGCCGCCGCCGCCAGCGGAAAGGCCGCCGCCGCGATCACGGCGGCCAGACGGCAAACAAATCTCGTCATTGCAGGCCTCTCGCTTGGACCCGGTGCCCGACTCTGGGCTTTGCCCAGCTTATGCCCGGAGCGCGTCCTCTGTGGGCGGACCGGCTCTTCGTCCGCTGCTGTGAGACTCGTGCCCTGCTGCTTGGAACGCTCCTGGCACGGCCAAGGCAAGAGTTCGCTTAAGTAACCTCAGTATCTCCTGCGTGTTCTTTAAGCATGAGCACGCCTGACCTACCGGAGATTTTGATGACCAGTGGGTCTGCAAACCCTGTCAGTTTCTTGTGGCTACGCGACCTAGCAATAACGACCAACTCGCGCTGATGCGGTATCCGCGTCGGACAATCTCAGCTGAGGTTGCTCGCCAGATCGCCGCCATATTGGGCGTCTCTGTCGTGGTATTGCGCACGCGGGCCTTCGGACCGCTGGACGCTGTCCGAAGCGGTAGCAAGGGCGAGCGCAGGTACCTCATCGAACATCGCGCAGACCCAGCGCTTACGCCGTCATGGCGCTCGAACCGGCGGCGCCGACCGCGCGTTCGACCCCGCCGGCTGACATCATGTGATTAGGTCAATGCCGAAAGACGTGGCGTAGCCGGATTCGGTCATAGGTTCACACAGAAAGGTCAATCACCGTGCAACACAACGTCGTTCACGGCCCACGGCCACGACCAGACGCCCGGGAACACAGCGCCGGTGCAGCGCACCGCGCCGCGAGCGGGCTACCCGACGCCGCCGTCAGCTTTGATGACGACGAATTGCTCGGCGACGCCACAGACATCATGGCCCGGCAACGCACTCGTCAGCGGTGGTGACTGCCGTGCGCACCAGCCTCGCGGACGCTCTGGTTAGCGTCTCGGTGGTACTGACCGCCGCAATTATTTGCGCTGGCGCGGCAGCCGCCGACCCAAGCCAGCAGCAGGATCAGTTTGTGGCGATGCTCGAACAGGAACAGATTCCGCCCACCGGTGACGGTGAGGTGCCTGGTGTCGTGGCCCGAGCCCGTCAACTTTGTGGCGAACTCAACGGCGGCACCTCGGCCGACACGTTGGTGGACGACGAAATGAACCGTGGATATGCGGAAAATCCGCGCTTACGCCTGATTCCCGACCGGGTTAGAAGAACGGCAGTCAGATTCGTCACCGCCTCCGTTATCGTGTACTGCCCACGCCATCGAGGCGAGCTTCCGCCCTATGAGTAAGTCACTGAGCCCTGGCCTTAATGACGGTGTCGATTGCCTCAGAACTTTACGAACTCTCGCAGTGCGGTAATGACGCGGCTTACTTCTGCACGTTGGTCGATCGGAATGGGACCGGCTGGCATGCTCACTGCGCCATCACTGAAGATAACCTTGACGGGTTCAGCCGGATAAAACACAGTTGGGTTGCCGTCGGCCGCGGAGAAGGCCCCATATCGAATCCCGATGATGTCAGTAAGCGGCCGGACCCATACGGACCAGTTCGACGGTGTGAGCTCCTTCTGGCGCTCTTCACGTTCGTCGTAATTAGCTTTTTTGTACCTGATCAGGGCATAGCCGACAGAACGCTCGGTGACAGCCCAGCATTTCCACGCCGTTGTCGATGCCGTGGTGTCCATCGACGACCAGGTGGCTGCGCTGACCGACTTGTCGATGATGGAATTCAATGCGACGACGACCGCCCTCGGCGCTGATGTGCCTGGGAAGGACGCAAGACCTTGGATCTCGCGCCACCGCGTTTCGTCGAATTCCATGACTAGGAGCCTGCCAGATCCCTCGACTGAACTGGCGTACTTACTGCGCATGGACCGGGGCCGCCATCGAGGAGAGGGCCAGGGAGGCGATAAAACTGCCTGTGACGTTGAGCGCCGCCCTCTCAAAGACCGAGCCGTGGGCGGCTATCGGCTTCGACCTCAGGTGATCAGCACCTGTTTAACCAGCCGGCACATATCCTCTAGCACACACAGTGTGCGGCCCGAATCGCGAGGAAATAGACAGCTTTCGTCAGTAGTGAGGGTTCTCGGATTCCCGCCCGTGCCTAGGACCAACCCGCCCGCGGTCATGGTCGATTTCGCCTGGACGTCTCACGATTGAAGCGCCCCCTACGATCACTAGCCCTGCAAGTCCCAGTGGGATGGTCCACATGCGGCGTCGACCGACAGCACCAGCGCAATCCGGCGGTGTCACAGGCACATAACCGCCGGTGATTTGTTGTCCGGGGCCGGTCACCTTCCCCGTCACCGGATCGAGGGTCGCTTCGACCGCGAGTTGCTGCTGATGTAACTGGTAGTCCGCCGCGGCCTGTTCGTCTGGCGTCGTCGCGGTCCCGCAGCTGACCGACGTGCCCCCAGAATCACGCGCGGACATTGGGACGCCGACGAGGAAGACGAGGGCGGCCACGGCGACGAGGGCGCCGGCGATTGCCACATACCAGCGGGGGTTCATGCCAGCCGAGCGTACTTAGGAACCTACGAACCTGAGGCAATCCGCCTAGAAAGGTGACGCGTTGGCGCACTGACAAGCGCCGAGAAGGAACATTGAGGCGATCAAGACCCCGCGCGGCCGGCGCCCAGGTCGAAGATCACTCGGGGTGACGGTTTCCAGCTGCTAGCCGTTCGTCGAGCAGCTCGTCCGCAAGCCCGACGTGCGGCGCCGGCAAGACCGTGACAGCGGTTAGGCGTGCCGGTCATCGGAATCTCGCACTGCGCTGACGAGCGAACACAACTAACGTTGCCATGGCAGCCGATGGGCCGGTCAGGGCGGTACGAACACGCGGGCCCACTCAATTGCATACCGCCGCTGCACATTTCACCCCGCCAGGAGGGGCTAGGAGCTGCGAGCCTCGCGCACTATCTCCTCCGCGTGTTCTTCCGTGCATTCGAGCCCGGCCTCGTCATATTGCTCTACAACCGCGTGCACCGCTTCGGCGTCGCCAACACTGTCCGGTATGTCAATGTCTTCGGGCGGGTTCTGGTGGAGGAATGTTTTGATGGCCTGAATGGGACCGTCGTCTGCCATGCACGCACGGTACCTCCGCTGCACCCCCTGTGACCGGTACACGCCGCACGCGACTGTCGCGGACTTTGCCTATTGGTCGCGGCGCCGGGTGCCCCCAACCGAGGTATCCAGGCATCGACTCCGGAGACACCTGTCTGGGCGGTACGGGCGTTGCCGTCGCTGAATGATCCGCAACGGCAGCAGTAACAGCAAGAAACGCGCCTACGGGTTACTCCTTGTCCTTGGTAAATGGGTTGAGTCGGTCGATGGCCTCGACGCGTCTGGGGTCGGACACCTGCGGCATAGATCACGGCGGTCAGCCCCTAGCTGCGCGGCGCGCCTTGCGGGTCGCGGCCGCGACGCCGTCGGAGGTGGCGCTCCCAGTACGGCTCGCGGCGTGCAGTCAAAGCGGACAACGTCGCGTCTTCGTCAACGTCTTAGTGCGCGACGCAGCCGGGGCATGCTGCCTCTCCGGCGCGCGGGCTGACGACTCACTGGGTTCGTTCAACCAGTGCCGGAACTTGTCCGTTTCGCAGAGCACGTGATGCCGAGCCTCGCTGACCGGCTGATCTGTGTCATCACTCAATCTTCTCCCGCACCGCGCAGGATCCACAGCGACTTGGTGACGTCGCCCGCATCACCTACCAGCGCAGGTGTTGCTGCACCGCGCTCACAGGGGTGCCATCATCGCCTCGCCCGGACCTCGTGACATCTTTCAGACTCCTCCGGTGCGGGTACACGACCTGTCTGATTGCACTCAACTCAAAGGGCCGACATGAGCACACCAGCAGACGACGCGGACAACACGGAAGACGACGTGCGCCGCACCGAAGAGGTCATACAGCAGGGAACCGAGCAGGACCAAGAGTTGCCAACGGAAACCAAACCCGCCGGACCCCTCCCAGACTTCAACACGTGAAATGGGCATCTTTGACTCACGCCACCGGAGGGCTCAGCCTGAGCTACGTGGGTAGCGCAGTACACCGCCAGGGTCAGATTCCACGGCTGACCCTAAAAGGTCGCGGTCTAACGCCACCGTTGCCGCCGTGCCGACGGGAATGCTGGCCCGTCCCGGGGAGCGTCCGGGACGGGCCTACTACCTACGGGCACTGGGGCGATTCGGTTCCCTGGACAACCCATAGGGCGCTTGAACCCGGGTGAAGTCAATGCCGATGTCCCCCATTGGGGCCGAGGGCGTGAACAATGATGTGCTTTGCGCTGAGAAGATGAAAACCCGGTCGAGACCGGGCCTTATCCGCGCGTACTGTGGTGCGCGATACTGGGATTGAACCAGTGACCTCTTCCGTGTCAGGGAAGCGCTCTCCCGCTGAGCTAATCGCGCCGGGGATCAAACAAGCTGGAGGTGGAGACGGGAATCGAACCCGTGTGCACGGCTTTGCAGGCCGTTGCCTCACCACTCGGCCACTCCACCGCTGGGGATTGATGCCAGTTGCACCTTCGAGCGGATGACGGGATTCGAACCCGCGACCCTCACCTTGGCAAGGTGATGCGCTACCAACTGCGCTACATCCGCGCGCAACGGACGAGATCGTCGCCCGGTGCGAAGCACGACGATAGTCCACCTGAGCGGGACCGCACAAATTCCTCGGTAGTCCAGGGCGCGTCGCCATTTGCGGCAAGGCAGCGCTTTCTGCCGCGCCGGCCGCGCATGCTAATCTTCGTGCTCGTTCGCCTCTCGGCACCGGTCTCGTAGCTCAGTGGAAGAGCGCCCGCCTCACACGCGGGAGGTCGCTGGTTCGAACCCAGCCGGGACCACTCCAGCCTGGCGCCCGTCCAATGACGGTGCCGCAATCTGATCAGGCGGGTCCGACACCGATGCTGGGCGCATAAGGTTTGGGTATATGGACAGCGACCCCCCAGGCACCAATCAGTGAGCCAAATGGATGATCAAGCCGACGAACTGCGAGCAGCTCGCGACCAGATAGAACAACTGGTGCAGGTGATCGTCGAGATTGGCTCCGATCTCGACCTTGACGGCACGCTGCACCGAGTCGTCAAAGCGGCGATGACGCTGACCGGAGCCCGGATCGGAGCGCTCGGTATTCGCGGGGCCGACAGTAACCCGGTCACTTTTGTGCACACTGGCATCGACGGTGACACCGCGCGATTGCTGGGTGGCCTCTCAGTCGGCGAAGGTCTGCGCGTCGACGACGTGCGCACTTTTCCGCAGACCGCGGAACTCGACGCCCACGCCAACCCCATCCGGGCATTGCTCGCGATCCCAATCACTGTCCGGGGAGCCGACTTCGGCGTCCTCTACTTGGCCCACGACGCGCCAGGGCGGGTGTTCTCCGACTCCGAGGACGGCATCGTGCGCGCGATGGCCTCGGCATCCGCGGTCGCGATCGACAACGCGCGGCTCTTCGAGCGAGAACGCGAGACGGCGAAGTGGACGAAAGCTAGTCGTGAGATCACCACCGCGCTGTTGTCCGGAGATCCGCAGACCGGACCACTGCAGCTGATCGTGAATCGCGCGCTGGAGTTGGCCGAAGCCGAGCAGGCGATCCTGCTCGTCCCGATCGATCCCGATCTGCCCATCTCCGACGCCGACACCCTGGTCGTCGCAGCGGCCGCGGGTCGTTACACCGCGGAGGTGATCGGCCAACAAGTTCCGATGGACCGCTCCACAACGGGTGGTGTCGCGCGTAGCGGGATACCGCTGATCACCGATTCGTTCCAATACCCGATCGAGGGCTTCACCGATGTCGGCGAACGCCCGGCGATCGTCATCCCGCTGATCGCGGACGAGGCACCATTGGGCGTCATCGCCGTCGCTCGGAATCCGCTGCAGCCGGCGTTCGGCAACGATTACCTGGAACTCGTCAGCGACTTCGCTCGGCACGCCGCAATTGCGTTGGCGCTGGCCGCAGGCCGCGAGCATGCGCTCAATCAGCAACTCGCCCAAGCCGACACCGTCGACGACGCGCTGCAGGCTGCGGCTGAGGAGCTTCGTCGACTGTGGCGGGCCCGGCGCGTCCTGGCTGTCGCGTTCCCCACGCACCGCAACATCACCGAAAATGTCTCGGAAGGACCAGAGTTGGTGTCCGTCGGTGAGGCGACGCTGTGGGTGGAGCTGCCGCCGCAGACCAGGCACATCGTCGAAACATTGCGTGACGGCGCGTTGCTCAACCCCTACACGGCAGAGCCGGGCGCGGCGGGCATCGCGTTGCAGCATCCCGAGGGTGTGCTCGTCGTATGGATCGATCTGTCCGAAGAGCGCCCGTTCACCCTGGAGGACCAGACGCTGCTCACCATGCTGGCCGGGCGCCTCAGTCAAGGTCTTCAGCGGGTCTACCAGGTCGACCAGCAGCGCGAAACCGCGCTGGCTCTGCAACACGCGATCCTCGGCCCGGCCCATCTGCCGCACGGTTTCGCAGTGCGCTACCAGGCCGCCACCCGACCCCTGCAGGTAGGCGGCGACTGGTACGACGTTGTCGACCTGGAGGACGGGCGCATCGCTCTGATTGTCGGGGACTGCGTCGGTCACGGGCTTGCGGCGGCCACCGTCATGGGACAGCTGCGCAGCGCCTGTCGCGCGCTGTTGCTCGAAAACCCTAGTCCCCGAGCCGCTCTCGCGGGTCTTGATCGCTTCGCCGCTCGCCTGCCCGGTGCTCGGTGCACCACCGCCGTCTGTGCGGTGCTGGACCCCGAAACGGGTGATTTGATCTACTCGAGTGCCGGTCATCCGCCGCCGATCCTGGTGCACGCCGACGGCACGACTCAGCTGCTCGAAGGGGGCCACACCATCCCGCTGGGTGTGCGGCCCAATCGACCCCGGCCCGAAGCACACGCGATCATTCCGGCGCGCGCAATGCTGTTGCTGTACACCGACGGTCTGGTCGAGCGTCGCCGCAGCGCGTTAGACGACGGCATCGCCCGCACATGCGACTTGCTACAGGAGGGGCGCGCGTTCGCGCTGGAAGATCTCGCGAACCAAATCATGTCCCGGCTGGCGCCGACCGGCGGCTACCAGGATGACGTCGCGCTCCTGCTGTACCGGCATCCCGCGCCCTTGGAGCTGGACTTCCCGGCTGACGTCAACGAGCTCGCCGGCAGCCGGGCCGCGCTGCGCAACTGGTTGACCCGAGTGCAGGTGCCGCCGGAGCAGGTTCACGACGTGCTGATTGCCGCCGGGGAGGCCGTTGCCAACGCCATCGAGCACGGTCATCGCGATAAGCCGGACGGTGTGATCAGCTTGCGGGCAACAGCACTGGCCAATGAAGTGCGGTTAACGATCGTGGACACCGGAGTGTGGAAGCCTCCGCATCCGATCGCCGCGGCGCACCGTGGCCGGGGTATCACGCTGATGCGAGCACTGATGGGCGATGTCGCCATCGACTCGGTCAGCAGCGGAACCACAGTCCAGTTGTCCGCGAGCATCACCTGATGCCCACCTTGCTGACTCTCGACGCCGCGCGATCCAGCGACGGGGTGTTCGTATTGAAGGCAACGGGGGAGATCGACCTGAGCAATGTTGACACCTTCGATGGCGCGCTCACCACGGCCGTCACTGAGACTGCCGCGGCTGGCGGGACGCTTACCGTCGATCTCAGCGGCGTGCAGTATCTGGACAGCGCAGCTGTCAACGTACTGTTCCCGCACGCCGACCACATCCGGCTTA
This sequence comes from uncultured Actinomycetota bacterium, assembly GCA_963834615.1. Lineage (GTDB taxonomy): Bacteria > Actinomycetota > Actinomycetes > Mycobacteriales > Mycobacteriaceae > Mycobacterium. The sequence continues at coordinate 150,840 of CAWICO010000008.1, read as the reverse complement.
TCGCCCACCCCTTCCTAATTCGCGTCTTCACTGTCAGCGGCCTGGCTGAGCTGACCGACGTCGAACCCGCGCAGCCGTGATCTGGAGAACTCGAGCAGCGCAACGTGCAGACCTTGCCTCAACGTCTCTGCATCACATGCCGAGCGCGTAAGGTCGCGATCGGAAGGCTGGGAGTTCGAGTTCGACAAGACGAAGGAGACCTGTGGCAAATCGCGGGATAGTGATCGGGATCGCGGCTGCGGCCACTGTGGTTGCGGGATTGAGCGGCTGTTCGAGCACCAAATCCAACACCACCAACAGCACAAGTCCGCCAGCAGCCGGCGGCACTAAGGTCCTCATCGACGGCCAGGCGCAGAACATCACCGGCCAGGTCAGCTGCACCCAGGTAAACGGCAACCTCAGCATCGGGATCGGTGATCCGACAACTGGTATCGGCGCGGTCGTGACCAATGCCGATCCGCCAGTGGTTCAGGCAATTGGTTTGGGCAACCTCACCGGTGTGACGCTGGGCTACTCCGCAGGCGCACCGAACCAGGGCAATGCTCAGGCCACCAAAAGCGGCAACTCCTACACGGTTAAGGGCACCGCGACGGGGGTAAACGCGAGCAATCCTCAGCAAACCGTTTCTAAGCCGTTCGAGATCGATGTCACCTGCCCCTGACGCGGGGTTTCGCGTAGCCAACGTCGTTGAACGTCAAGCTCGAAAGGGGCTGACAGGTATGTATGTGAAGCATGTGGCGGGCGCGGCAGTCGCGGCGGCTCTAGGCATGTCAGGACTGACGGTCGGTGCAGGCATTGCCGGCGCGGCCCCGTGGAACTCGGCTCCAGCGTGCGCCATTTGTGGACCGAGTCTTAACGGGCCATTCGCGGACGATCCGCACGAACCTGGGCCCGGCCCGGGTCCTGGGCCTGGCCCCGGTGGTCCCGGGGGACCCGGCGGCGCCGGACCCGGTGGCCCAGCGGGGCCTGCCCCCGGTGGTGCCGGAGGTCCGGGCGGTGCCGGACCCGGTGCGCCGGGCGGAGCTCACGGACCCGGCGGGCCCGGTGGTCCGAGCGGACCTGCACCTGGTGGACCGGGCGGAGCTGGACCCGGTGGTCCCGGCCCGGGTGGCTCCGACGCACACGGACCTGGTGGTCCCGGTGGAGCTGGACCCGGCGGACCGAGTGGCCCGGATGGACCTCATGGTGGTCCCGGTGGAGCCGGACCCGGTGGTCCCGGTGGACCTGGACCCGGTGAGCCTGGTGGACACGGACCTAACGGTCCGGGTGGTCCCGATGCACCTGGACCCGGTGGGCCCGGCGGTCCGGGTGGACCTGGCGGCCCGGAAGGACCGGGTGGCTCCGGACCTCATGGACCCGGTGGGCCGGGTGGTCCGGGTGGACCACCGCCGCCGCCTTATGTGCAGCATGGCTCCTTCGACCGCGGTGGCCCGCAATTCGGCGGTCCGAGAGACGCACCGCACGGCTTCAGCGCACCCGATCACGGTGCGCCGCCACCGCCCCGGGAGCGCGGGTTCGGTTGGAACGACGGGCCGCCCCCGGGGGGCCCTCCGCCGAACTGGGATGGGCCGCCTCCTGCCGGTGGCTGGAACGGTCCGCCGCCTCCCGGTGGTTGGAACTCGCGGTGGAACGGTCCCGGCCGCGACATAGCTGTGGCGCAGGCTGATTACGGGGCGTTCAATTACGGTGGCTTCAACGCCATTCCGGTTTTCAACCCGATGTTCGGTGGATGGGGCTTCTGGTTCTTCGGTACGTGGATTCCGCTGTACTGACCTGACTGCGCTGGAAGGCGTCGCGCCGTGGTTCGCTATGCGACTGCGGCGCGACGCCGCGCGGTTGGAAAAGAATGCGTGCGGCCCGATTCTTGTGCAAGATGTGCGGCGTGGCTATGTACCAAGGCAGAGCGCTGGCAGACATCAATCTCACCGGACATCCGCTGGGCGAAGCGCTCGAAGTCTATATCTCGCGACGCGATCCGACGCTGGAGAACGTCCAGATCAGACGAGCAACTCCAACCGGTGACGTCGAGACACGGGTACAGCCCCACAAGCGGTGGTATGAGGTCGTCTTCGAAGTTGACGACAAACCCACCGAGGACGACGACGAGGACGAGGACGACACGTACGCGGCGAGAAAAAAGGCGGAGGCAAAGGCCAGGGCAGCGGAAAAAGCACGGGTGAAGGAATGGCCGCCGCGTAATAAGGGGTTGTTCCCGCCCAGCGAGGCATAGCTGCAGTCTGATTTGTGACGCGAACCGGTCTGCATCGCCCATGATGTAGGGCAGCAGACCGAGAGGAGCGGCGCTTATGGCTGAGGTGCTTCACCGGGTGGTCGACCGGGCTCGCGGGATGCGCGAGCTGGTCCGCGCAGAGGCCGCAGAATCCGAGCGGTTGCGGACGATGTCGCCGCGCATCATCGACGGGATGTGGGCCAGCGGCCTGATGTCCGCGCTCAATCCGCTTGCAGCCGGTGGTGTCGAGCCGTCGTTGCAGGAAATGATTGACACCTGGATCGAAATGGCCTGGCAAGACGGGTCATTCGGCTGGATCGGGATTGCAAATCTGCCGTCGACTTTCGCCGCGGCCAGCTATCTTCCCGACGAGGGTTTTGCCGAGGTCTTCACCAGTAACGACAATCGCATCACTATCGGCGGTCAATACTTCCCCAACGGCCAGGGGACGGCAGTCGACGGTGGTTACCGGCTGACCGGGGCATGGAATTTCGGCTCCGGCACCGGACACGCGGCATACATCGGGGCCGGCTTTTTTCCGATGGACGACGGTGAGATGCGTTGGGTCGGCGAAGGCATACCAGACATGCGAGTGGCCTTCGTGCCCCGCGCAGAGGTCACCTTCACCGACGGATGGCATGTCCAGGGCCTCAAGGGAACCGGCTCCTACGACTACAACGTCGCCGACGTCTTCGTGCCGGATCACCGGACCATCCCGCTGTTCACCCGCGAGCCCGTCCGGGGTACCTCAGCGGCGAGCCGGATGGGTCTGATGCCGGTCACTGCGGCCGGTCACGCTTCATTTGCGCTCGGGGTGGCGAAAAGCATGCTCGACGATGTCGAGGAACTTGCCGCCACCAAAGTGCGGATGAGCGATATGGCGACGCTGGCCAGCCGTCAGACCTTTCAGAAAGGGCTAGCTCATCATGTCGCGGCGTGGCGGGCTGCTCGTTTGCTGGTGTTCGATGCGTTCGGGGCGGCTGAGTCCGCGGTTGATTCGGGCGACGAGCTGACGCCCCGATTGCGCGCCGACATGAGGTTGGCCGCGGTGTACGCGACTGACACGGCACGAGCCGCCGCCGAATGGGCCCATCTAGCTGCCGGCACGACCGCGATCCGGGAGGGGAGCCGGCTCGAACGGGCATTCCGCGACATCTATACCGGCACACAGCACGCGTTCATCAGCGAAAAGATCGCAATGGACGTCGCGCAGATCTGGCTGGGCCTCATCGACGACCAGTTCGGATTATGACTGTGTCGCAATCGAACTCGTGAGAAGGACCGTCGGTGGTAAGTGCTGACCGCGCCCGAGCCCGCACATTCGTCATCACAGGTGTCGCATCAGGGATCGGTCTGGCCACGGCCGAACGCCTGTTGGCCGAAGGCGGCAGCGTCGTCGGCGCGGACGTGGCCGCCCCGCCTGATCTCGGCCCGGACTTCCGGTTCGTGACGGCCGACGTGACCGATGAAGCCGCGATCGCCGCAGTACTGGGCGCCGTGCCGGATCGTCTCGACGGTGTGGTCCACGCCGCAGGGGTCGCCGGCGGCGGACCGATTCACTTACTTGATCGCGCCGAATGGGAACGGGTGATCGAGATTAACCTCACCGGCACGTTCCTCGTCGCCAAGGCCGCCGTGGCCAGAATGATCGAGCAGCCTCGCGTCGACGGCGAGCGGGGCTCCATCGTGACGCTCGCCAGCGTCGAGGGCCTTGAGGGCACGGCTGGCGGCAGCGTCTACAACGCCGCCAAGGGCGGCGTGGTATTGCTCACCAAGAACATCGCGCTCGATTACGGGCCAAGTGGAATCCGGGCCAATGCCATCTGCCCAGGTTTCATCGAAACGCCAATGCTTGAAAGCGTTTTCGGCTTACCGGGGATGGAGGGGCCGAAGGCCTCGATCACCGAAGAGCATGCTTTGCAACGGATGGGCCGGCCCGAAGAGATCGCCGCCATGGCAGCCTTTCTGGTATCGCCCGACGCGTCTTTCGTCAGCGGCCAGGCCATCGCCGTCGACGGTGGCTATACCGCAGGCCGCGACCACGGCGTGGTTCAACTCTTCGGACTCCCACGCTGACCTGAAGTGTTTCCTGCTCAGCGTCAGTGCCGGTTTGTGGTCTTGAGCCGCAGGGTATGCGGCATCACCTCTTCACTCTGGATTGCGGGCTCATGAACACCACGACGACGGCCGGAGCGGATCAATTCCTGCCCACGGATCGCGGATTGACATCGCTGGCCGACGCGGCCAGCCATTGTCGCGGTTGCGCCCTGTGGCACGACGCCTCCCAAACCGTCTTCGGGCACGGCAACGCCGACGCGGCGATCATGTTGGTGGGCGAGCAACCAGGAGATCGCGAGGACGTCGAGGGATTACCGTTCGTGGGACCGGCAGGGCGGCTACTCGCACGAGCACTCAGCGATGCGGGCATTGATCCGGAACTGACGTACCAGACCAATGTCGTCAAGCACTTCAAATTCACCCGTAAGGGCGGCAAACGCCGGATTCACCAGAAGCCGGGCCGTGCAGAAATTGTCGCGTGCCGGCCCTGGCTCATGGCTGAGATCCAGGCACTGGGACCTCAAGCGATCGTATTGCTTGGTGCCACAGCCGCGCAGGCGTTGCTGGGCACGGCTTTTCGAGTGTCCGCACATCGCGGCGAGTTTCTTTCTCCGCCTCCGGAGATCGAAGTGAATCCCGCGCCGCTGGTTGCGGCGACTGTGCATCCCTCCGCAGTTCTTCGCGACCGAACCGACCGGGATCACGCCTACCAGCTCTTGGTGGATGACCTCGCCGGCGTGCGTGCCGCCATGACGAGCTGACGCGACGCCCAGCGATAGCGCTTCTTGCTCAGCGCAATGAGCAGTGTCGTCGGTTCAGTCGACTACTGCGCACACGGAGAGTGCAGCGTCCACGCTGTTGTCGACCGGCAACAGCGTGCTGAGGCCGCAAGCGGCGAGGATCCTCGCGACGTGGGGCTGGTTACTGACCAGCCGCATCTCGACGCTGCGACGGTGGCAGCGCTCGGCTTCTTCGCCGAGGGCGGCGTATGCGCAGCAGGCCATGAAGTCGACGCTGCTGGTGTCGATGACGAGTACTCCGGCCGGGCCCGCGGCCGCGGCCGCTTCGCTTAGCAGGCGCCGCCAGGTGGCCTCGTTGGATGCGTCCAATTCGCCACCGGCGCTGACGATCACGACGTCACCGCTGCGCTCAGTGGTTGCCCGCAGGTTGCTCCGCGATCGTGCCAGCTCAGAAATCAGCCGACCGCTCAGCATGAGATGATTGAAAGATGGTTCAGCGAGGGCGAAAGTGCTCATATTGTTTCCCGATCCAAGGGCGCCTAGCGCCTCGATATGGGATGTCTGCCCTACGTGCTTAAGACCGACCTCGGTTAGTAGATATACCTTTATAACAGAACGGCAACAGCCCTGTCCATATCAGGCCGCCTGAGAATACCGTGAGAACGGCGCGAACACCGGTCGGTTGAACGAACTCTTGGCGGCGTCGGAACTGAGGGCTCGTGCTTGGAGTCTCCGCTCTCCAGTCGGGAAATGCCGTTAGCCAACGGTTTTCAGGGCGTCCTGCTCTAATGCGTGAGCCGAGGCTGACCGACCTTGTGGCTTGTGACTAATTTCGTTGCGTTAACAAATGAATATGTCGTCGTAAATTTGTCTGATATTGAAACTTACGGCAGGCAATTTGCTAAGGCGGCGCGGTCGGGTCATTTGACACATGTAAAAATGTGAGAGTTGGTGGATTCAACACGCGCGAGTCAGGCGGTGGTGCAGCCCGATTGTTCGGTGTGCTCGGTATCGAGGTCGGCGATCGCACGAGATATGCGCTCTCGCAGCACGATTGCAGCGGTTATTCCACATATCACGGCGACAACCAACGCGATCCATGAGAAGCGCGTCAGCCATCGTTCGGCCGCCATCCCCGCGTAGTACACCAGTGCCGTCGTGCCGCCGGCCCAGCACAGTGCGCCCGAGACATTTGCAAGCAAAAACCTTGCGTAGCGCATCTTCAGCGCGCCGGCCAGCGGCCCCGCGAAGATCCGCAGCAGTGCGATGAACCGGCCGAAGAAGACCGCACGCGCGCCCCAGCGATCGAAGAGCCGCTCGGCGAACTTGACGTGTGCCGGGCCGAAATGCTTTGGGAAGCGCCGGCCCAGCCGGTCGAACAGTGGCAGGCCCAGGCGGCGCCCGATGGCATAGCCGGCCGAGTCCCCGATCACCGCGCCGATCACCGCGGCGGCGCCGACGCCGATCGGATTAACCACCAGCTCGTGCCGCGACGACATGAGCGCGGCGCTGACGAGGACGATCTCACCCGGCAGCGGGATGCCCAGGCTCTCTATACCGACGACGGCGCCGACCATGCCGTACACGGCGAGCGGAGGGACCGACTGCAACAGAGCATCCACCGTCATGGCATAAGGATGCCCGACCCGTGGGCAGACGCGGCAACGACCAGCCGTCAGGCGATGCGGGACATGATCTGTTTGCGACGTTTGGCCGCCCATTCCTTCATGTCGATTTTGCCTTCGGTGTCACAGGCCACCATCAGTAGGGTTGCGTCCGAGATCACGGCCATGCCGAAGGCGCAGGTCTCATCCTTGCCGGCCATCACCCACTGCAGCACGCCGTCCGACGGCACCGAAGACTCGCGCAGCTGCATCGCGGGAGACTGTCCCGCGGGTGCCACACCGACGGCGGTCGCACCGCATTTGGCTACGGCGCCAAAGCCTTTCCACACTACGTCATGCGGGTTCAAAGCTTTGTCGTAGACATCGGCGGACTCGGCGTAGATGGCAGACGGCCGCAGCGAGTAACTCGACTCGGCGTGGTCCGTCGAGCCCGCCGGTCGCAGCGGTGAATCCTTGAACAACAGCGCGGGCTCGCACTCCGGTGGCCGGACAGTGGTGAAAAACGTGCCGCCGACTGGATCCTGTTTCCCGGGTCCCAGGGGGGTCTGGTCACCGTCGCCCAGCAGGAGGTCGCGAGCCGCGACCGGCGGGTGGGTGGGAGTGATCGCCGAACTCGACGGTTGCGTCGAATGGCCGCCCGCGGCAGCGACAGGCCGTCCGGGAACGGGGTGCGCGCAGGCCGCCAGCATCGCCGCCGCACCTATCAGTGCCACCAGAATGTGGCGCCGCCGGGATACGGGTCGATAAGTCATCGTTTGCATACGGTATCGCAGGCACCGTTCCTGACATGAAGAACAAGGGCGGGAGCCGCCAGCGGGCCAGCCGCCGATTCGCCTGCGCCCCATGTCCAATCGAATAGGTCGTTAAGCGCTGCTGGGTGAGCAGCGGTCCGGTTGAACGAGGCCGCGCACCGACTGCGGCCATGCTGGCCTATCGCGGATTCGTGGTCAGTCGCAAGCGCGCAAGAAGGCGTTGCGTTGGTGGCAGCACAGATCCCAAGGCTTGTATAAATTACTCGGCTTTGCCGAACACGATTCTGGCAACTAGAGGTTGTCGAGGCCGGTTCACTTGGCTGACGCCCCTTACTTCCGGCCGATGAATGCAGGTTGCGATGCCAGTCGATTACACATGATGTATGCGAAAACATCTCTACCGCAATAATTTCCGGAGAATACGTCCTCCGCTGCGATTCGGCCGAGGTTGGTTATCCGAGATACCGGCCGTTGGCGTGGGTTCCGGCATCGTGTCAATGCCGTATGACTCCATCTGCATGTGTGCGGCAAGTTCGCTTGTAAATATTCTGAGTTCCTGCGAGCATTTCTGCTCGTGAGTCTTCGCGCGTGGGGAAAGACGGATGCCGTGGTGGAAAGGCGTGCGCAGGGCCGGTTCCGCAAGCGAGCTGCGGGACTGCTGTCCTCCATCGGACGCCAGGCGTGGCTGGATCGGCCGAGTTACCGCTTAGAACACCTGATCGGCATGGCCTTCAATTCGCTAGGTGGAGCCCGCGATCCCGTCGCCAACGCCCTGAACGGGGTATGGCTGGGCCATCCGGCACACCCGCCACTGGCTTCGCTGACTAGCGGCGCGATCGGCACGACGGTGGGGTTGGATGCACTCAGTCTGTTGCCGCGCCGGTCGCAATCGGAATCCGTCGACGCATCACAGTTCGCTACGCGTGCGCTGGGGCTGGGGATCCTGGCGAACCTGGGCGCCGCGGTGACCGGCCTTGCGGATTGGCAACACACGCACGAGGAAGACCGCCGCGTCGGGTTAGTGCATGGTCTGTTGAACGGCATGGCGACCTTTCTGTACATCACGTCGTGGTGTGATCGGCGGCGCGGGCGGCACCGCCGAGGAATCGTGATCAGTGCGCTCGGGTACGGCGTCACCGTCGTCGCGAGCTACTTGGGCGGGACGTTGGTGTTCGCCTCCGGGATTGGCGTCGACCAATCCGGTGATCGGCTGCGCGGCCGGGAATGGAGGCCGGTAATGCCCGTGGAGTCGTTGAAGATCGGGAAGCCGCAGCGTGTCGAGGTCGACGGACTTGGCCTGGTGCTGTGCCGAACCGGCAACGACGGGGAGATTGCGGCGTTCGGGGAGTTCTGTCCACACCTGGCTGCACCGATGTCGGACGGCTGGGTCGATCGCGGCCGGTTGGTATGCCCGTGGCACGGTTCACGATTCGACCTCTGCTCGGGTGAGGTATTGCGAGGGCCGTCGGCAGCGCCGTTACCGCGCTACCACACGCGGATCATCGACGGCATTATCGAGTTGCGCGGCGACGTCCGGCGTTCGCTCGCGGCGGGAAAAGCCTGGGACGAGAATGGGGGCCGCTAAGTGAACGCCTACACCGTGTTGAAGGATCACCACAACGTGCTCAAGGGACTGATCAGAAAGGTCAGCTCGGCCCCGCCTGCCGCTCCCGAACGTCAGAAGTATCTCGACGATCTTCTGGTCGAGCTCGACATCCATTTCCGCATCGAGGACGACCTCTACTACCCGGCTCTGTCGGCGGCGAGCTCGTTGATCGCCGTTGCGCACGCCGAGCATCGCCAGGTCAGCGATCAGCTCTCGGTGCTGCTGCGCACTCCGCCAACGGCGCCGACCTATGAGGACGAATGGCGTTCATTCGCAACCGTCTTGGAGGCGCATGCCGACGAGGAGGAACGAGACATGATTCCGGTTCCGTCGTCTGTCCAGATCACAGAGGAGCAACTGACCGAGTTGGGCGACAAGATGGCTACGCGCATCGAGGATCTGCGCGGCTCGACAGCTCACAAACTCCGGGTGAAAGGCAGAAAGGCGGTACTGCGCGCGCTGTAATCTGCTGTCGACACGGACATCCTCTATCCGGCGCCGGCCGCGTCGCACACGGCCGGCGCACTTGCTAACGACGAACGGCTCATGGCATGTCGAATGTGAGGCTCTGCGCAGTTTCGTGCGCGACCGTCGAACATGAATTCCGTTATTTACCAGCGGTTTTCGAATGAGCGACATCGCCAAATCAGCAAAGCAACCCCTCGGTCGCCGCAGCGATGTGCTGAGGGTATTGCGATCGGCGAAGGCTCCGATGAGCATCGTCGCCATCGCCGAGACGCTTGATGTGCACCCGAACACAGTTCGCTTCCATCTAGGCACATTGGTGGGTGCAGACTGGGTGGAGCAGGTCGCGCCGGACCGGAAGGGGCCAGGCCGGCCCGCGCTGTTGTTCCAGGCGACGCGTCGAATGGACCCCGCGGGTACGCGACGCTATCGGGTGCTGGCAGAAATTCTTGCCTTCGGCATCGCCAACAGCCGGGGTGCCGACGCCAGGGCGCTGGCCGCCGGTCGGGCGTGGGGTCGGCAGATGACACCGCCGCTACGAACCGCCCCCCAATCACTTGACACGAACGAATCGATCAGACACCTCCTCGGTTTGCTGGACGAACTGGGCTTCGCCCCTGAGCGCCGCGGAGACGAGGAGGTGGGACTGCGGAACTGCCCGTTTTTGGAACTGGCGGAAACACAGAAAGCCGTCGTGTGTCCAATCCACTTGGGGCTCATGCAGGGTGCGCTGGAAACCTGGGGGTCATCGGTCACCGTCGACCGACTGGACCCCTTCGTCGAGCCCGATCTGTGTCTGGCACATCTCACCCGGCAGATCGTGGCGACGTGAGACCTGCGCCGGCCGTAGCAGTTGCGGCTACCTTCCTCTGGCTCGGGATGGTGCTGGCCATCTCGTTTCTGGAGGCGCCACTGAAGTTCCGCGCGCCCAACGTCACGCTGCAGATCGGCCTAGGCATCGGCCGTTTGGTCTTTCGTGCGCTCAACATCGTTGAGGTGACTCTCGCCATCGTGATTCTGGTGGCAACCGTGGCAAGTCCTCCGCCAGTTCGCGCGGCAGTGGCAATAACGATCGCCCTCGCGGCGCTGGCCTTGCAACTAGGGGCAGTTCGGCCCCGGCTCAATCGACATTCGGATCAAGTGATCGCTGGCCTTGACGCGCCGCGCTCGCGAGGGCACTGCGTCTACATCGGTCTCGAGGCGATCAAGGCACCCGCATTGGCCGCGAGTGGGATTCTTCTACTATTCAGCTGAAGACAACCGAAGGGCTCACTGATGCAAACCATTTCACTGACCAGTCTGGCCGCCGAAAAGCTGGCAGAGGCACGGCAGACACACAGTGGGCGCGCCGCGCACACACTGCACGGCGGGCACACCCACGAACTGCGTCAGACCTTGATGGCGTTACTTGCCGGGCATGAACTCTCCGAACACGACAGCCCCGGCCAGGCTTCACTGCAGGTCTTACAAGGACATGTGCACCTCGTCGCCGGTGACGATCTGTGGGACGGCAAGACCGGCGACTACGTCGTAATCCCGCAGCAACGTCACTCCCTAGAGGCAGTCGACGATTCGGTTGTCATGCTGACCGTCTTCAAGAGCCTCCCCGCGGCGTAGTCGGATGCTCTCCACGGCTTGGTCGCGGGCCATGGGCCTGCGGGTGCCCATCGTCAACGCGCCGATGGGCGGTGTCGCCGGCGGGCAGCTGGCCGCCGCGGTGACCGCCGCCGGCGGACTGGGCATGGTCGGCATGGGCAGCGCCGGGTCGACCTCGTCGCTGCACGCTGAGCTTCCCCACGTCAGCGGGACGTTCGGAATCGGCTTGGTGGACTGGGTGATCCGCAGGGAGCCCGGCCTGCTCGACGCCGCGCTGGCCGCGCGGCCGGCGTTGATCTCGGTCAGCTTCGGTACTGACCTGTCATGGGCGAGCCGTGTGCATGATGCCGGAATCGCTGCCGCCACACAGGTTTACAACAGCGACGAGGCGTTGCGCGCCGAAGAGGCCGGGATCGATCTGTTGATTGCCCGAGGCAGCGAAGGTGGCGGCCACGGGGAGGCGACGATCGGCACCCTGCCGCTGCTCGCCGCGGTGCTGGACGTCGTGTCGGTGCCGGTGCTGGCTGCCGGCGGCATCGCATCGCCGCGCAGCCTGGCAGCGGTACTGGCCGCCGGGGCCGGCGGCGCATGGCTCGGCACCTGCCTGTCAGCGTCAGCGGAGGCGTTGACGAGTGAGGCCGGCCGTCGGGCACTGGTCGCCGCGCGCGAGACCGACACCATCAGCACCCGGGTGTTCGACATTGTTCGTCGTCGGCCGTGGGCCGAACGGTTCCCGTCGCGCGTGCTACGCAACGACTTCGTCACGCGCTGGAGTGGACACGAAGACGCGCTCGCCGATGATCCCGACGCCGAAGCGGGACTCAACGCCGCGATCGCCGCCGACGACCCTCGGACCGCACCGGTGGACGCGGGCCAGGGGGTCGGGATGGTCACCGGCGTCGCGCCGGTGGGGGAGGTCATCGACAGGCTCTGCGCGGGAGCACATGAACTGCTCGCCGGCTGGGGTCAGACCGCGTGCACGTAGCGCTTGTTCATCGCGCGCTGCAATAGTTTCGTGAACGGTCCGCCGGCCTTGCTCCACCACGTCGCCGGCCGCGAGAATGCCGACACTTCGGCGTATACCGCGGAGGTGAGCGGGTCGTGGCGCACCACGAACCGCTCTTCACCGGACTCGGGATGGCCGGGCAACGTGCCGTAGGCGAATCCCCGCACGTGCGGCTCGTCGACGACGTACACAACCCGACAGGGCGCCCTGAACAAGCCGATCTTCACCACGACCACCGTGCCGACGGTGACGACGTCGCTGCTTGCCTGCACGCCGAGACCGGCACCACGCTGCATGCCCCAGTGCATCACCGCGTCGGCGGCCTGTTCGAAGCGAAGCTGGCCCATGCCGATGTGCGCCGCGTACCCGATGTGCTTGTACCCCGGCGGCATCGGGCCCGCCGTCGCACCCACCTCCGGGTAGGTCAGCGGGAGCTGAGCGATCGTGTGCAAATCCACCCGCCCAGCTTGCCACGCGGACGTGGCCGGTTCTTGCGGGCTGGCGTACCGTCGGCGATGTGACTACCCAAGCTCCCGCTCACGCGTCCGGAACATTCACTCTCGGCGGCGATCTCACCGTCAACCGTCTCGGCTACGGCGCAATGCGCCTGACCGGTAAGGGTGTTTGGGGCCCACCGGCCGATCGTGACGAAGCCGTTCGGGTGCTGCGGCGCGCGGTCGACCTCGGCGTCAACTTCTTCGACACCGCCGACTCCTATGGCCCGTATGTCGCCGAGGAGATCATCCGGGAGGCGTTGCATCCCTACGACGGACTGGTCATTGCGACCAAAGCGGGACTGTTGCGCACCGGCCCCGACGAGTGGGTACCGCTGGGCTTTCCCGCCTACCTGCGCCAGGAAGCCGAGCTGAGCCTGCGACGGCTCGGCGTGGACACCATCGATCTTTTTCAACTGCACCGCATCGACGACAAGTTCTCGCTGGAAGACCAGATCGGCGAACTGGTCAAGCTGCAGCAGGAAGGCAAGATCCGTCATATCGGCTTGTCGGAGGTCGACGTCGACCAGCTGCACGCCGCCCAAAAGATCACCCAGATCGTGTCGGTGCAGAACCTGTACAACCTGACCACCCGTAAGGCCGAAACCCTCCTGGACGAGGCGACTGAGCAGGGGATCGGGTTCATCCCGTGGTTCCCGCTGGCCGCGGGTCCGCTGGCCGCTCCAGACGGTCCGCTGGCGAAGCTCGGTGCCGAGCACGGCAACGCGACGCCCTCCCAGTTGGCCTTGGCCTGGCTGCTGAAACGCTCACCGGTCGTCCTGCCGATTCCGGGGACCTCGAGCGTGGCGCATCTGGAGGAGAACGTCGCCGCCGCCGAGATCGAGCTCAGCGACGACGACTTCGAGAAGCTCAGTGCGCTCGGGGAGCAGCAGAACAACTAGCCCCCGGTCGACTCGAGCCACTGGGCAATACGGTGTTCGGGTGGCAAGCGAACAGACCGGACACTCCGGCGGTGGATTCAACCCGCCCGAGCCGACCGTCCAAGGCGGTCCCGACTATGGCCGGTTCATCGACGCTGTCCGCCGGTTGCAGGATCACGCCCGCGCCGTCGACGCGCCGGACGAGGTGATCACTGAGGCGGCCGACCTGCTGGATAAGGTGTCGACTCTGCTCACGCCGTTCGACAGCGACGAATGGTCATCCCCGTCGGGCCGACGGATGGATCTGCCGGTGCGGGGCAACATCTTGACGGTCCCGATGTCGGCGCATAAAACCGATGACGGTCGCATCCGGGGCTGGGCCCGGTTCGCCCGGTTTCACCTCGGCCGCAACGGCGCAGTGCACGGCGGATCGATCGGCATGCTGTTCGACACCGTGTTGGGGTTGACGTCGTCGGTGCTCACGGGCGGGCCCCGGCAGCGGACCGCCTACCTCCACGTCAACTACCGCCAGATCGTGCCGATTGAAAAGAAGCTGCAGATCGACGCGGCGGTCGACCGGGTCGAGGGCCGCAAGATCTTTGTAGCCGGCCGCTTGAGCGACGGGGATACCGTGTTGGCCGACGCCGAGGCGCTGTTCGTCCGCCTCCAACCAGGCCAGCCGTAAGGCGGCAACCTCTCGGCTATACCCACCCCGATAGCATGGTCGGGTCCGTTTGAACACCCGAAAGCCATGGAGACCGCGTCGATGACCGCCCTTGCGCAAACCGTCCCGACAGCCCCGATCCGGGTAGCTGCCGGGACGACGGCGGCGGCCGCGATCCGCGAAGCCGGCCTGCCCGGCCGCGGCGCTCCCGACGCGATCGTGGTGATCCGCGACGCCGACGGCAAGCTGCGCGACCTGAGCTGGAGTCCCGACGCCGACGCCGACGTCACCCCGGTAGCGGCCAACACCGCCGACGGGCGCAGCGTCATCCGGCATTCGGCGGCGCATGTGCTGGCCCAGGCAGTCCAACAGCTCTTTCCCGACGCCAAGCTGGGCATCGGGCCGCCGATCACCGACGGCTTTTACTACGACTTCGACGTAATAGAACCATTCACCCCGGAGAACCTCGAAGCGCTGGAAAAGCGTATGCGACAGATCGTCAAAGAAGGGCAGCTCTTCGACCGGCGGGTCTACGAGTCCAAAGATCAGGCCCGCGCCGAATTGGCCGGCGAGCCTTACAAACTCGAACTCGTCGACGACAAGTCGGTCGGGACCGAGAACATGGCCGAAATAATGGAAGTCGGCGGCGACGAACTCACCGCCTACGACAACCTCAATCCGCGCACCCGCGAACGTCTTTGGGGGGATCTGTGCCGCGGACCGCACATTCCCACAACGAAACACATCCCGGCGTTCAAGCTGACCCGTAGTTCGGCGGCGTACTGGCGTGGTGATCAGAACAACGCCAGCCTGCAACGCATCTACGGCACCGCATGGGAAACGCAGGAGGCACTCGACCAGCATCTGGAGCTCATCGCCGAAGCCCAGCGCCGCGATCACCGTAAGCTCGGCGTCGAGCTCGACCTGTTCAGCTTCCCCGACGAAATCGGTTCGGGACTCGCGGTTTTCCATCCCAAGGGCGGCATCATCCGTCGGGAGCTCGAGGAGTATTCGCGGCGCAAGCACGAGCAGGCCGGGTACGAGTTCGTCAACACCCCGCACATCACCAAAGAGCAGCTCTACGTCACGTCGGGACATTTGGAGTGGTACGCCGACGGCATGTACCCGCCGATGCATCTCGATGCCGAATTCAACGAAGACGGAACGGTGCGCAAACCCGGCCAGGACTACTACCTCAAGCCGATGAACTGTCCCATGCACCATTTGATCTATCGGTCACGGGGACGGTCGTACCGCGAGCTTCCGTTGCGGCTCTTCGAATTCGGCAGCGTTTACCGCTACGAGAAGTCCGGCGTGATCCACGGGCTGACCCGGGTGCGCGGCATGACCCAGGACGACGCGCACATCTACTGCACGCGCGAGCAGATGCGCGACGAATTGACTTCGGTGCTGCGGTTCGTGCTCGACCTGCTGGCCGACTACGGGCTCAATGACTACTACCTGGAGCTGTCCACCAAGGACCCCGACAAATACGTGGGCTCCGACGAGGTGTGGGAAGAGGCCACCGACATCCTGCGCGAAGTGGGCGAGGCCTCCGGGTTGCAGCTGGTGCCCGATCCCGGTGGCGCGGCCTTTTACGGGCCGAAGATCTCGGTGCAGGTCAAGGACGCGCTGGGCCGCAGTTGGCAGATGTCGACGCTGCAGGTCGACTTCAACATGCCCGATCGTTTCGAGCTGGAATACACCGCGAGCGACGGCTCGCGGCAACGACCGGTCCTGATTCACCGCGCACTGTTCGGGTCGATCGAGCGGTTCTTCGGCATCCTCACCGAGCACTACGCCGGCGCTTTTCCGGCCTGGCTGGCCCCGGTTCAGGTGGTAGGCATCCCCGTTGCCGACGAACACATCGGATACCTGAAAGATGTTGCCGCGCAGCTTAAGTCGCGCGGAGTACGGGTCGAGGTGGACGGCAGCGACGACCGGATGGCCAAGAAGATCGTGCACCAGACCAACCAGAAGGTGCCGTTCATGCTGCTGGCCGGCGACCGCGACGTCGAGGCCGGTGCGGTCAGTTTCCGGTTCGGCGACCGCACACAGATCAACGGAGTTCCCCGTGACGAGGCAGTGGCAGCCATCGCCCGATGGATCACCGACCGTCATAACGACGTGCCCACGGCCGATTTGGTCAAGGTGAACAATCGTGGCTGACGACGACGAGCGCGAGGAGCCGAGGACCCTGACCGACCGGGGTGCCGGTGAAGCCGACCACCTCCAGCGGCTGTGGACGCCGTACCGCATGAGCTACCTCGCCGAGGGGCCGCTCAAGCAGGACACCAGCAAGCGTGACCAGCCGTTCACCGACATCCCGCAGTTGTCCGACGAGGACGGTCTGGTCGTGGCCCGCGGCGAACTGGTCTACGCCGTGCTCAACCTCTACCCGTACAACCCCGGACATTTGATGGTGGTGCCCTACCGCAGACTTTCAGAACTCGAGGATCTGACCGTGGCGGAAAGTGGCGAGCTGATGGCTTTCATCCAGAAGGCGATCCGCGTCATCAAGAATGTGTCGCGACCGCACGGCTTCAACGTCGGCGTCAATCTCGGCCACTCAGCGGGCGGTTCGCTTGCCGAGCACCTGCATGTGCATGTCGTGCCGCGGTGGGGCGGCGACGCGAACTTCATCACGATCATCGGCGACTCCAAGGTCATCCCGCAGTTGCTCCGCGACACCCGCCAACTGCTGGCCGCCGAGTGGGACAAGCAATCATGAGCGGGCAGTCGTGAGCAAGCTGCTGTCCCGCGAGGGAGTCGCCCGAGTCACCACGCCGGTGGCCCGGGCGTTCCTGCACGCAGGGTTCACCGCGGACGGGGTCACCATCATCGCCACCGCCGCCTCGGTGCTGGCCGCACTGACACTGTTTCCGACCGGCCGAATACTCGCCGGCGCCGTGGTGATCGCCTTTTTCGTTCTGTTCGACATGGTTGACGGGGCGATGGCGCGCGAAAGCGGGGGCGGCACGCGATTTGGCGCCGTGCTCGATGCGACCTGCGACCGCATCAGTGACGGTGCGGTGTTCTGCGGGCTGGCGTGGTGGGCGGCGTTCAGTTTGGGCAGCCGGTCTCTGGTGGTGGCGACGCTGATCTGTCTGGTCACCTCGCAGGTCATCTCCTACATCAAGGCCCGTGCCGAAGCCAGCGGACTGCGTGGCGACGGTGGTTTCATCGAACGTCCGGAGCGGTTGATCATCGTGCTCCTCGGGGCGGCGCTGTCGGACCTGCCGCACTTTCCGATGCCGGCGGCGTTGCCCGTGGCGATGTGGCTACTGGCCGTGGCCAGCATGGTCACCTGTGCTCAGCGATTGCACACCGTGCGGCACTCGCCCGGTGCGGCCAACCCCCTGGAAGGAACGCCACCGCCCGGCGAGCAGGCCCAGGCAGGAGAGAGCGAGCCGTGATCGTGCCGGCCGGCCTGAAGCTGCCGGGGGTCAGCGGTCTTTCGCTGGGTGGCCGGATGAGCGATTGGGGCTATGCGACCGGGTGGCGGCTGGTCAGGGCGATGCCGGAGTTTGCCGCCCGCAACGTCTTTGACGCCGGTGCGCTCTACGCGTCGCGAAGCGGGGGACCGGACCAACTGCGCAAGAATTTAGCTCGCGTCGTTGGCGTAGCGCCGAACGAGGTGCCCGGCAGTTTGATGCGCGCGTCGCTGGAATCCTATGCCCGCTATTGGCGCGAGGCGTTCCGGCTGCCGGCGATGGATCACCACAAACTCGGTCAGCGGCTCGCCGAAAAAGTCACCGGCCAAGAGCATCTGGATGCGGCGCTGGCTGACGGGTGCGGTGCCGTGGCGGCGCTACCGCACAGCGGGAACTGGGATATGGCCGGGGTGTGGATGACCCAGACCTATGGCAAATTCACTACGGTCGCCGAACGGCTCAAGCCCGAATCGCTCTACCGGCGGTTCATCGACTACCGGGAGAGCTTGGGCTTCGAGGTGATCCCGCTGTCCGGCGGTGAGCAGCCACCCTTCCCGTTGCTCAGCGAACGGCTGCGGGACAACAAATTCGTGTGTCTGATGGCTGAGCGGGATCTCAGCCGCAACGGAGTCCAGGTCGACTTCTTCGGCGAACCGACCAGGATGCCGGCCGGCTCGGCGAAGCTGGCGATCACCACCGGGGCGGCGCTGCTGCCGGTGCATTGCTGGTACGACGGTGACGACTGCCGGATCGATTTCTACCCGCCGCTCGACTGCTCCAGCGGCGACGTCGGAGTCGTCACTCAGGCGCTCGCCGATGTTTTCGCCCGCAACATCGCCGAGCATCCCGCCGACTGGCACATGCTCCAACCCCAGTGGCTGGCGGATTTATCCCAGGAGCGCCGGGCCCGATTGTCGGAGACCTGATGCGAATCGGGATGGTGTGTCCGTACTCGTTCGACGTGCCGGGGGGCGTGCAGTCGCACGTCCTGCAACTCGCCGAGGTGATGCGCGCCCGCGGTCAGAACGTCAGCGTGCTCGCCCCATCGTCGCCACACGTGTCGTTGCCGGAGTACGTCGTCTCCGCCGGCCGGACCGTTGCGATTCCATACAACGGCTCAGTGGCCCGGGTGCAGCTCAGCCCGAACGTGCACGGCAAGGTCAGGCGCTGGCTGGCCGAGGGTGAGTTCGACGTGCTGCATCTGCATGAACCGAACGCGCCCAGCCTGTCGTTGTGGGCGCTGCGGGTTGCCGAGGGTCCCATCGTGGCCACCTTTCACACCTCGACCACGAAATCGCTGTCGCTGTCGGTATTTCAAGGTTTGTTGCGCCCGCAGAACGAGAAGATCGTCGGCCGCATCGCGGTGTCCGACTTGGCCAGGCGCTGGCAGATGGAAGCCCTGGGATCGGATGCGGTGGAGATTCCCAACGGTGTCGACGTGGCTTCGTACGAGTCGGCCCCGTTGCTGCCGGGGTATCCACGGCCCAGCAAGACGGTGTTGTTCCTGGGCCGCTACGACGAACCTCGCAAAGGCATGGCCGTACTGGTCGACGCGCTACCCGCGCTCGTCGAGCGTTTCCCGGGTCTGCAACTGCTGATCGTCGGACGCGGCAACGAAGACGAATTGCGGGCCAAGGTAGGCGGATTGGCGGGGCATCTGCGCTTCCTCGGCCTGGTCGATGACGCAGCCAAGGCGTCGGCACTGCGCAGCGCTGACGTCTACTGCGCGCCGCACACCGGCGGGGAAAGCTTCGGCATCGTGTTGGTCGAGGCGATGGCCGCAGGCACTCCGGTAGTGGCCAGCGATCTGCATGCCTTCCGGCAGGTGTTGCGCGACGGGGAAGCCGGTCGGCTGGTGAACGTCGACGACAGCGCAGCGTTGGCCGAAGGCGTGATCGCGTTGCTGGAAAACGATTCGCTGGCCAAGCGCTACGCGGCGGCCGGGTGTGAAGCCGTGCGCCGATATGACTGGTCGGTGGTGGCCAGCCAGATCATGCGGGTATACGAAACGGTCGCCGTCGCTGGCAGCAAGGTGCAGGTGGCGAGCTGATGGCGTGGACGATTGTTCTCGTGGCGCTGCTGGTCGCGGTGCTGCTGGTGGTGGTCGGGTTCGTCGCATGGGGGTATCGCACTGCCAATCGACTCGACCGGTTGCACGTGCGTTACGACCTGTCCTGGCAGGCCCTGGACAGCGCGCTGGCCCGGCGCGCCGTGGTGGCCCGCGCGGTCGCGACCAACGCGTTCAGCGGTGGCGCCGACACCGAAGGCGAGCAGCTCACCGGGCTGGCCGACGCGGCCGAGAGCGCCCCGCGGCGGGCTCGCGAGGCGTGTGAGAACAAGCTGTCTGCCGCGCTGGCGATGGTCGATCCGGGGTCGGTGCCTTCGGGCCTGATCGCCGAAATGGCCGACGCCGAGACCCGGGTGCTGCTGGCCCGCCGATTCCACAATGACGCGGTCCGCGACACACTCGCGCTGCGGGAGCACCGCCTGGTCCGGCTGCTGAGGCTGGCCGGAACAGCGGCGCTGCCAAGCTATTTCGAAATCGCCGAGCGGTCGCAGGCACAACGGCACCCCGATAACACCGGAGCCGACCGTCGCACGTCGGCGCGAGTGGTGCTGCTCGACGAAGCCGGCGCGGTGTTGCTGCTGTGCGGATCGGATCCGGCCGCATCCGACGACGCCGGCACCGCGGCGCCGCGATGGTGGTTCACCGTCGGTGGGCAGGTCGGGGAGGGGGAGTCGCTGACCCAGGCCGCCGCTCGTGAGCTGGCCGAAGAGACCGGTCTGCAGGTCGATCCCGCCGACATCATCGGGCCGATCTGGCGGCGCGACGCGGTGTTCGACTTCAACGGGGCGGCGATCGACAGCGAGGAGTTCTTCTTCGTCCACCGCACTCGGCGGTTCGAACCGTCCGCAGCTGGGCGCACCGAGCTGGAGAACCGCTACATCCACGGGCACCGTTGGTGTCACCCTGCCGACATCGCGGACCTCACCGCCGCCGGCGAGACGGTCTATCCCCTTCAGCTCGCCGAACTGCTCACCGAGGCGGTGTCCCTGGCCGGATCGCCAAATCGGGCCCGCCACTTGCAATCCATCCGCTGAGCTCAGGAGCGTATGGCCGTTGCGGCATCGATGAAGCGCTTCGCTGCGCGGCACAGCGATCCCAGGAAGCGGCTGGGAGAAATTGGCTGGTGGCCGACCACTAGACTGGTGGCGTTATCGGGCCAACGAGACACCGACGATAGAGGTAGCAGTGGACAGCGCTAAGCCGAATGGCGTGAATGGCGCGGCGCGGACGGGCACCGCGCGGGTCAAGCGCGGCATGGCCGAAATGCTCAAAGGCGGCGTGATCATGGACGTCGTCACACCGGAGCAGGCCCGTATCGCCGAGGGCGCCGGCGCCGTCGCAGTGATGGCGCTGGAGCGGGTGCCTGCCGACATCCGCGCGCAAGGTGGGGTGTCGCGGATGAGCGACCCCGACATGATCGAGGGCATCATCTCCGCGGTCACCATTCCGGTGATGGCCAAGGTCCGCATCGGGCACTTCGTGGAGGCGCAGATTCTGCAGAGCCTCGGTGTCGACTACGTCGATGAATCCGAGGTGCTGACCCCGGCCGACTACACCCACCACATCGACAAGTGGAAGTTCACTGTGCCGTTCGTCTGCGGTGCAACGAATCTCGGTGAAGCGCTACGCCGGATCAATGAGGGCGCGGCGATGATCCGCTCCAAAGGTGAAGCCGGCACCGGTGACGTGTCCAACGCGACCACCCACATGCGCGCCATCGGCGGCGACATCCGTCGGCTGCGATCGTTGTCCGAGGACGAATTATTCGTGGCGGCAAAGGAATTGGCGGCGCCCTACGAGCTGGTCGTGGAAGTCGCGCGTGCCGGCAAGCTGCCGGTGACCTTGTTCACCGCCGGCGGTATCGCCACCCCCGCCGACGCGGCCATGATGATGCAGCTCGGCGCCGAGGGCGTGTTCGTCGGCTCGGGCATCTTCAAGTCCGGGGATCCGGCACAGCGCGCCGCGGCGATCGTGAAAGCCACCACTTTCCACGATGACCCCGATGTGCTGGCCAAGGTGTCCCGCGGGCTGGGTGAGGCGATGGTGGGGATCAACGTCGAGCAGGTTCCGGAGCCGCATCGCCTGGCCCAGCGCGGCTGGTAACAACAGTCCGTGTCGATCGAAAAGATTCTCGATCTCGAGCAACTCGAGGTCGACATCTACCGGGGAAGTGTGTTCAGCCCCGAGCAGGGCAACTTTCAGCGGACCTTCGGTGGGCAGGTGGCCGGCCAGTCACTGGTGTCAGCTGTGCGCACGGTCGATCCGCATTTCCTGGTGCACTCGTTGCACGGATACTTCATCCGGCCCGGGGATTCTTCGGCGCCAACGATTTTCCTCGTCGAGCGGCTGCGTGACGGTGGTTCGTTCTGCACTCGCCGCGTCAACGCGATCCAACACGGCAAAACGATCTTCTCCATGTCGGCGTCGTTTCAGACCGATCAGGAGGGCGTCCACCACCAGGACGCGATGCCCTCAGCGCCACCGCCGGACGACCTGCCGGGACTCAAATCGATGAAGGTGTTCGACGACGAAGGCTTCAAGCAGTTTCAGGAGTGGGACATCCGTATCGTGCCGCGCGATCAAGTGAACACGGTGCCCGGCAAGGCGGCCCAGCAACAGGTGTGGTTCCGGCACCGCGATCCGCTGCCCGACGACCCGGTGCTGCACATCTGCGCGCTGGCCTACATGAGCGATCTCACCCTGCTGGGGTCGGCGCAGGTCACCCATCTCGACGAGCGTGAGCATCTGCAGGTGGCATCGCTTGATCATGCGATGTGGTTCATGCGGGTGTTCCGCGCCGACGAGTGGCTGCTCTATGACCAGTCCTCGCCGTCGGCCTGCGGCGGTCGCGCGCTATGCCAGGGCAAGATCTTCAACCAGTACGGCGAAATGGTCGCTGCCGTCATGCAGGAGGGGCTGACCCGCTTCCCGAGCGAGTACCGGCCGCCCCAACAGTGAGCGCCGTGCGCATCGGGGTGTTGGCGCTGCAGGGGGATTTCCGCGAACATCTGGCAGCGCTGAGTGACATCGGGGTCGACGGCGGTGCCGGTGCGGCGTTCCGACGAATTAGACGCCGTCGACGGATTGGTGATCCCCGGCGGGGAGTCGACCACGATGAGCCACCTACTGCGGGAGCTTGATCTGTTGGAACCGCTGCGGGCGCGGCTGGCCGCGGGTCTGCCGGCGTACGGCGCCTGCGCGGGCATGATCATGTTGTCCAGCGCGATCATGGACGCGGGTAGTGTTGGCCGTGAGGCTGTTCCCTTGGGTGGCATCGATATCACCGTGCGGCGCAATGCGTTTGGACGTCAAGTCGACTCATTCGAAGGTGACGTTGCGTTTTCCGGCTTCGACGAACCAGTGCACGGAATCTTCATCCGCGCGCCGTGGGTGGAACGGGTCGGCGAGGGAGTGGCGGTGTTGGCATCGGCCGCCGGCCATCCCGTGGCGGTTCGGCAAGGACCGATGCTGGCTACGTCGTTTCATCCGGAGATGACGGGAGACAGGCGGATTCACCGGTTGTTCGTCGACATCGTCAACGGAGGCGCATAGCCGGTGTCTAACCGGGGGCGGGCAACGCCCACCGGATGCCGCCCACCAACACCCGTCCGACGCTGCGTACGACGGTCCGCTCGACCGGCGGAAAGTAGGGCAGCAGCAGCGGTATGCGCGCCCATAACGGCAACATCGCGACGGCGGTGGCGGCCAGCACTCCATACGGGGCCCGTGCCGCCAACGGCAGCGGCGGTGTCAGCAGCAGAAAACGGGCAGCATCACGCGCCGGCGGCGTGCTGTGCAACTCGGGCCGAAAATCCTTAAGCCGCTGCGCCAGTTGATGTTCGGTGCGCGGTGGGTCGAGCACGCCGAGTCTGGACGCGATCTCCGCCATGTCCGCGACGTATCCGTCCCGGCCCGCCTGGTCCAGCGGGGCGGCGCCGTAAAGCTGGTGGGCTCGCAGAAAGCTGTCCGCCTCGGCGACGTGCACCCACTCCAACAGGTGCGGATCGGTGGCTGTGTACGGCCTCCGTCGCCGGCGACCCCGTGTACGTGCCGGTGGATTCCGCGGACGCGATCGACCGCGCGCTGGGCGTCGACCGCAGACCCGAATGTCGTCTCGGCCAGGAAGATGCTGGTTCGCTGCAATCGACCCCACGGGTCGTCGCGATAGTTGGAGTGTTCGGCGACACCGGCCATGGCCAGGGGATGCAGCGACTGCAACAGCAACGCCCGCAATCCGCCGACGAACATCGAGGCGTCGGCATTCACCCGGCGAATCGGGCGGTCTTTGGCAAACCACCGCGGCCCCGGGGTGTCATGGATGCGTACCCGCTCCGCCGGACCGTCAGGGCCGGCGACCATTTCGAACAGGCTGCTGCCCAGTGCCTCCCGGACCGCTCGCAGCGGGCTTTGCGACGTCACAGCTCCCACGTTACGCAGCGTTTGAAAGGGGTGTGGCGGTGAAAAAGCTGACCATGGATTCTCTGCCGGCACGACGTCGACCAGCAATTTCGACAAGCCCGTCCGCACCTGGCGCGATATCCCGGGCTGGTTCCAGTGGCGTCGGCACCAAGAGGAAGCCGCGGCGCATTTCCCCGACGGCAGCCGGTTCGTCGAGGTGGGTTGCTACCTGGGGCGCAGCATCTGTTCGTTGGGCGAAGTGGTGCGCGAGGCGGGGCTCGACATCAGTATCGTCGGCGTCGACTATGCGCGGGGCAGCGGGCCGGAAGGCCAAGAAAACACCGACGCCCACGGACCCGCGGTCGAACACGGCGGCGGGACCTTCGCAGGTCTGTTGCACCGCAACATCATCGACTGCGGCCTTGCCGAGACCATTCAGCTGGTGATCAGCGACTCGGTCGCGGCCGCGGACCTTTTCGCGGACGGTTCGCTGGCATGGGTGCACATCGACGCGCGCCATGACTACGACAGCGTCGTCGCCGACATCAATGCGTGGGCGCCCAAGGTCATGCCGGGCGGCTGGCTGTCCGGAGACGACTATCAGCCCGACTGGTGGCCCGGGGTGGTGCGCGCGGTCAGCGACACGTTGCCCGACGCAGGTTCGTGGGAATCGATGCAGTGGCGGTGGATCAAGCCCGGATAGCGGGGTAGTCCGGCAGCACGACATCTTCGGCCGCACTTCGCCCGAAGCCTCGACCGATCAGGCTCATGCCGCTGCGGACGGCAGGGCTTGCGACGGCGCGGGCACCGGTGTGCAGCACGCGGATACCGGCGCGGGTGCGAGGGTTGGCCCGCCGGAGCACCGCCGGCCGGACACGTTGCGCAGACGCGACATGCGGTCGCATGAACTGCTCGTACCGCCCCAGTGCGGTGTGCAGATCGTCGGTGCGAGACAACTCGCCGGCCAGCACGTAGGCCCCGATCAGTGCCATGCTGCTGCCGCCTCCACCGACTGGCGATGGACAGAACGCGGCGTCGCCCAGCAGCGCGACCCGGCCTTTAGTCCAGTGCGGCGCGCGAATCTGCCCGATGGCATCGAAGTACATGGGTGCGTAGTCGAGCTGCGCCAGGATGCGCGGGGCAGCGCCGCCGGCGTCGGCGAAGGTCTTTCGCAGGATGGCGATTTGGTCACTGCGGTCGAGATCTTCGAGTCCGCGCACGGCCGACAGAAAACTCAGCATGGCCCGCGTGGTGCCGAGGTTATCCGGTCGCAGGTGAATGGCGCGGGACTCCGGAACGTGCTGCCAATTCCACCAGCGATCGTCCGCCTGCAGACGAGGAATGGTCAAATAGGCGAGGTACATCCCCAGATCAGTGACGGCGACCGGCAGTACGAGCTTGCGGGTGCGCGACCGCAGTCCCTCGGCGATGACGACAAGGTCGGCGTCGATCGTCGTGTCGTCGTGAGCACCGCGGTGACGTGGTCGCCGTGATCGGTGAGATCGGCGATGTGGGTGTCGAATCGGTACTCGGTGGTGTCGCGGGTGTGCTCGATCAGAATGCGAGACAGTTCACCGCGCAGGATCTCCAATTCGGCAGTGATGCCCTCACGCCGACCGGTTGCATCCATCGGAAACGACGCGGCCGCCGACCCGTCGTCCTTGATGAAACGCATGCCGACTTCAGTGGTGTTGGCTGCGCGGACGTCGTCGTCAATGCCCATCCTGGAGATGACTTCGCGGGCCGCGCCTCGCACGTCGATGTTGTGCCCCTCGTCGCGGCGCTCCGGGAACCGCTCGACGACCGTCGTCCGCCAGCCGCGCGCAGCGAGCTGGTGGGCGAGGGCGGGACCGGCGATGCCGGCACCGGAGATCAGCGCATGACGACGGGTCATCGGCGTTAGATGCCACCGCAGCCGACGTCCGAAACCCGCTCAGCGCGCGATGGCGATGAGCTGTTGGTTTCGAGCGTCGATCTCCTGCGGGGTGGCCGGGATCAGCCTGTCACCGCCTGGGGCGGCGGTGCCCTGCGGTAGGTGACGCAGGGACGCTGCTTGCGCTCGTACTGGCCGAACGCCGCCGCGATGTCGTCAGGGTGATCGCGTTATGCCTCGGCGAGCAGCCAAGCGCCGGTCATGGCGAGGCTTGTGCCGCGACCGGACAGTGGGGATGTCGCGTGGGTACCCGTTGAACTGTTCCGCTACCAGCTGATGGTGACGCTGAGGCCGGTTCCCGACCAGTCGATCGTGGAGATCGTCGACGACGTGTTCATGCCGCTGGTCAGGCTGAGCGCGACCACTACCTAATATCGGTTCGCATGCAGACTCAGCGCGAGCGGATGCTGGGCGGTGACCTTTACCTGGCGAACGATCCGGATCTGGTCGCGAGCCGTCAGGCGTGCCAGCGCGTGCTGGACGGCTACAACTCGACGATGCGCAGACGAGGCGCATGAACGGCAGCAACTGCTGCGCCAGCTGCTCGGATCGCTGGGGGATGGTTCCTCGATCCTGCCGCGATTTCTGTGCGACTACGGCTCCCAGATCAGCATCGGCGCCAACACGTTCGTGAACTACGACGCGATCTTGCTGGATTGCGCACCCATCGTGATCGGCGATCACGTCTCGATCGGTCCTCGGGTGCAATTCCTCACGCCGCTGCACCCCATCGACGACCACGATGCGCGCCGGAACGGCTGGGAGTCGGCGTTGCCGATCGCTGTCGGCGACAACGTCTGGCTGGGCGGCGGAGTCATCGTCTGCGCCGGCGTGACGATCGGAGACAACGCCGTATTGGCGCGGGCAGCGTCGTCACGCGGGATCTGCCCGACCACGTGCTGGCGGTGGGAAGCCCGTGTCGGGTCGTCAGGGATATCCCGTAGTCGGCCCCACGTAGACTCGTCAAGCAAACTTGAGAGCAACAGAAGAGGTAGTGCACCGATGAGCGGCCATTCCAAGTGGGCCACCACCAAGCACCAGAAGGCCGTCAAAGATGCGCGCCGAGGCAAAGAGTTCGCCCGGCTCATCAAGAACATCGAGGTGGCCGCCCGCACCGGTGGCGGCGACCCGGCCGGGAACCCGACGCTGTACGACGCGATCCAGAAGGCCAAGAAGACGTCGGTGCCCAACGACAACATCGAGCGCGCGCGTAAGCGCGGCGCCGGTGAAGAGGCGGGCGGTGCCGACTGGCAGACGATCACGTATGAGGGTTACGGACCCAACGGCGTGGCAGTGCTGATCGAGTGTCTGACCGATAACCGCAACCGCGCTGCCGGTGAGGTACGGGTCGCGATGACGCGCAACGGCGGCAATATGGCCGACCCCGGCTCGGTGTCCTACTTGTTCTCCCGCAAGGGCGTGGTGACGTTGGAGAAAAACGGCCTGAGCGAGGACGACGTGCTGGCCGCAGTCCTGGAGGCTGGCGCCGAGGACGTCAGCGACCTCGGCGAGAGCTTCGAAGTCGTCTCCGAGCCAACCGATCTCGTCGCGGTGCGCACCGCGCTGCAGGACGCCGGCATCGACTACGAATCCGCGGAGGCCAGTTTCCAGCCGTCGGTCAGCGTGCCGGTCGACGTCGACGGCGCCCGCAAGGTGTTCAAGCTCGTCGACGCGCTGGAGGACAGCGACGACGTGCAGAACGTGTACACCAATGTCGACCTGTCCGACGAGGTGCTGGCAGCGCTCGACGAGGAATGAGTGGGTCATCGTCGAGATCGACGTGAGCGAAACGACCTCTCGCGCGGTTTGCACGCTGCCGCGATCTCGACATAGCGAGGTACAGACCTAGTCGTAGCCGTGGCGCATGTCTTCGACGACGCGCGGATGTTCCAGCGTCGACGGGTCCAGTGTGCGGGGTTGCACTCGGGGGAGAAGACGGTCGCAGCGTCGAGCACCGACTGGTTGAGGAAGCGCAGCGGCGGCGCGTTGGGCGGCATCGTCGGTCGCGGCGCCGTGTCGCCGCGGCGCGCCAACGCGAAGCCCCAGTCGCCGAATGTCGGGACATAGACGTGGTAAGGCGTGACCGCGTAGCCGGCCGCCTTGATGGTCGACACCGTGCGCCAGAACGCCATCAGGGTCGAATACGGGCTGCCTGATTGCACCACCATCAGCCCGCCGGGAGCGAGCGCGCGGGAAACCAGCGCGTAGAACTCCGTTGAATACAGCCGCCCCAGCACCGGCGTATCGGGATCGGGAAGGTCGACGATGACCGCGTCGAACGACGGCGATTTCGCGGCCGCGCAGCCAGGTCATCGCATCGCCGGTGACGATCGTGCACGCGTGGATTGTCCAGCGAGCCGCCGTTGGCGGAACGCATTGTGGTGCGGGCCAATTCGATGACCGCCGGGTCGAGCTCGACCTGCACGATCTTGTCGATGCCCGGCTCGCGCAGCAGTTCACGGGCGGCCAGGCCGTCGCCGCCGCCCAGCACGAGCACCGATCGTGCCCCTGCGCCGAGCGCCGGATAGACGAGGCTTTCGGTGTAGCGGTACTCGTCGCGGCTGGAGAACTGCAGACCGCCGTCGAGGTACAGCCGCATGTCGCTGCCGCGGCGTGTCACCACGATCTCCTGATAGGCCGACTGCCGGTAGGCGATGATCGGGTCGGCGTAAAGCCGCTGTCGGCTGGTCGTCTCGATGTCCTGGGCACTGAGCAGCAGTGTGGCAAGCAGCGCCAGGGCTGCGGCCAGCGCGCACAGCGCCGTGATCAGTTGCCGCGTGCTGACACCACATTCGCAGCAGGAAGATCGACACGACCGCGGCCGCGACCAGATTGATGATGCCGGTGGCCGCGGCGCCACGAATCATCCCCAGATGCGGCAGCAGCAGGAACGGCCACGCCAGCCCGCCGATCAGCGCGCCGAGGTAGTCGGCGGCGGTGAGGTTGGCCACCGTCCGGCCGGTGTCGGTCGCGCCTGAGGTGCGGCCTCGCTGCAGAAGCGTCATCAGCAGCGGCACCTCGGCGCCGACCAGGCCGCCGATCAGCGCGGTGCCCACCGCCAGCACCGAGCAGCGATCCGCCGATGAACGAGAACATCACGTACAGCGCCGCCGCGGACAATCCGCCGATGATGCCAGCAGCGCCTCGACGGCGATGAAGGTGATCGCAGCCCGGGCCAGCAGCGGCTTGACCAGCAGGGCGCCCGCGCCGAGCGCGGCGATGTAGCCCGCGACGATCAGCGAGGTGGCGACGATGCCGCCGCCGTTGAGGCTCGCCGAGAGTGTCAGCAGCGCAAGCTCGTAGATGATGCCGCACGCCGCGCACGCCGCGACCGCGGCCAGCAGCACCGCCCGCCAGCGGGTGCCGGACTCCACCTGCTCAGTCGTCGTCATGACAGCGCGGCGGCGGTCACCCCTCCGACTGCCAGCAGCATCACGGCCATGGCGAACGCCGCCGGATGCAGTTCGGGCTCGTCGATGTGCTCATGGAAGTTACCCGGTATGACGAAGTGCAGCGTCAGCAGCGCGATCCCTTGCAGGACAACGCCGATCAGCCCGAAGACCGCCACGCCCACCAGCCCCTGACCGAGCTGGCTGTAGCTGTTGGTGATCGCGCTGATGATGACGGCGGCCAGCGCGATGTACTTCGCGCAGGCGAGCATCGACGGCGTTGGGTCGGCGATCGATGAAGACCATTCTGCCGCAGCTTCCCTGGGGTGAGCACGTCGACCACGATGAAGCCGATAACCAGGACGGCCATGCCGACCAGGAAATACAAGATGGTGGCGACGACGCCTTTGACGACCGGATTGAGGTCGATGGTTCCCAACTCGAGCGCCAGGTACATGGTATCTCCTTCATGAGTGCGTCTGGTGAGATGTCATTTGGTCCCGCCTGGTCCACCGGTGCTGCCGCCTGAGCCGCTCGATGGAGCTCCGGGGTAGAAGCCGGGACCGAGAAAGATGAACGCCGCCGTGGCTGTATCCGGCGCCCAAGTCCTCGACCCGGATGCTGCAGGGGTGCGTGCCGTCCGGGCCGACCGACACGATCGCGTTGTCGTAGCGCAGGTACTGGGTTCCGGAGTTGGCGGCGCGTGCCGCGGGTCTCTGATAGCCGGCGAGCGTGTCGGCTACCTGCGTGGGCGATCCGTGCAGGCATATCGCGTGCCGCCGGCATCGTGGGAGTATTCGTGGTAGTGGGCCGCGATGATATGAGCGGATATCCTTGTGCAGCAATGATATTCCGAACACCAGGCTGGCCGAAGGAGGCGACGGCCAGCACGAAGGCCACCACGAACAGGCGGTTGCGGCTCATGGGCGCCACCGGCTGGCGGTGTAGACGACCGTGCCGCCAGTCGCGGCCGGGTAGAGGTGCCAGGTCTGCCAACGCCACCCGGAGCCGTCGGGTTCGGCGGCCAGTGCGGTCAGCGCGGCCTCATCGCCGGGGAAAGTGCCACCGAGCCAACCACTTCACGTGCGCAGCGGTCGCGCAGATGGTGCGCGAATCGTCGGAACGTCGGCTCGTCGTGCACGTCGGTGTGGGACTCGAGGTGATAGCCGGGCTGCTTGCGGTGCGCTCGGGCAGCTCGCCACCGACGGTGGCAGGAAACCTGTTCGGAGAAGCGGGCATTCGGCGTGCTCGACGGTGATGACGTGCGATGCGCCGAGGACGCCGAGCACCAGTGCGCCACCGTCGGGGTGGTGAAGTCGGACAGACGGCCAGCGGAGGCGGGGCGGGCGCGTTGAGCGCCAGTCCAAGTCCGGCTCCGCTGACATCGGCAGGGGCATACCGACAGCTGATGAAGCGGCACTACGGTGCCCCTACTCGATGGCGGCGGCGGGGCGGGATAGACGGTGAGTTCGCCGGTCACCACGGACTTGCCGGTCGAGACTTCCCACGGCATGTCCGGCGCCCAGCGCTCGAAGGAGAGCAGTGCGGTCTCGTCGGTGTTGGTGTAGTCGACGAAGTCCATCTCGCCGCCCGCCGGCAGGCCCGTCGTGCCCTCGGTGGTGTAGCCGGCTGACCGTGTTCGGACTCGTGGTACGTCACGCCGTCGATGGTGTGCGGGCCGCCCGGCTCAGCTGCAAGTCCTTGCGGCTCACCCACATCGCCAACTTGAGCCGGCCGTCGTCCTCTTCGACGCTGAACCAAATCGGCTGATCGCCGCCTTCGAGCAGATGCTCCCACCAGACGAACGGGCCCTCGCGGTAGGTGACCGACCCGCGGACCACGTAGTCGATGCCGCCGTAGCTGACGATGGCACCGGGACCCAGCTGCCGCGGCCCGAATTGCGGTGCCGCATTGGCGAACGCGAGTGGATCCTCGCGGCCCGCATGCGGCTCTTTGGGGCGGCGCAGCGCCTTGATGAACACGACGATCGCTGCGCCGAACAGAACCGCGGCGAGTACGAGCAGCGCTGTCCCCATGGCAAACCTCTCGGACGATCGCACGGCGGTTGGTTGATGTGCGGTTCAAAGTAACAGCTTTTGCTGGACAGGGACCCGAGTACGAATATCTACCCTCGCCCCAACGCACGGGCCAGGGGCTTAGCGTCGCACCAGACAACACGTCAGAAGACGATGGTCTGGTTGCCGTATTGGATGACGCGGTCCTCGCAGTGCCACCGCACGGCACGGGACAGGGTGGCGCGTTCGACGTCGGCGCCCAGTCGCGCCAGGTCCCCGACCGTGTGGCGGTGATCGACCCGGACGACGTCCTGCTCGATGATCGGCCCGTCGTCGAGTTCTTCGGTCACGTAGTGAGCAGTCGCGCCGACGAGCTTGACTCCTCGCTCCTTAGCCCGCCGGTACGGGGCGGCGCCGATGAACGCCGGCAGGAAGGAGTGGTGGATATTGATCACCGGGCAGCCGACCTCGTCGAGGAACTGCGGCGCTGAGGACCTGCATGTAGCGCGCCAACACCACCAGGTCGACGTTGCCAAGCAATAAGTCGAGCTGGCGTCGTTCGGCCTCGCCGCGGAGCTCCTTGGTGGCCGGGATATAGATGAACGGCGTGCCGAACGGACGTACTTGGTCGACCAGGTCGGGATGGTTGGCGATCACCATCGCCACCGACATGTCGAGGTCACCACGGCGGTTGCGCCACAACAGGTCCAACAGACAGTGGTCCTCCCTCGACGCCATGATCGCGACCCGTTTGGGCTTTGCCGCCTCGGTGAGCCGGAAATCCATGCCGAACTTCTCGGCCACCTGATCGGTGAAGTCGCGGGCCAGTTCGTCACGCAGGGCCGCCAGACCAGGCAGGTGAAAGACCGTGCGTTGCATGAATATTCCGTCGGCCTGCTCGGTCGAGTGCTGGTCCAGCGAGATGATATTGGCGCCTGCGGAAGCCAAGAACGTGGTGACCGCTGCAACCAGACCGGACCGGTCGGCGCAGCGCAGCAAGAGCCTGCCGATGTCCTTGACCGGCAACGCACCGCGGGGCGCGCGAACGAACTTTCCGCCGGGTATGAGCGAGCCCGGACCGCTGTCGATTGGGCTGGGCATCACGCACCCTTCGGCGCGTCTGAAGCCCGGTCAAGACGGTCGCAATTCACGGTCGACCCGCCCGACGGGTGTGTTCGCGGCCAAGTCTCGACGCTGCTGGCCTCAGCCGCCGGGCTGGCCGGGTTTTCCAGGCTCGCCGCGGTGCGCCTCCGGCACCACCCTGGCCGCCCTGGCCGGGCTGACCGCCGGGTCCGGATGCTCCACCATTGCCGCCGGCCCCGCCATGGCCGCCGATGCCTCCGTGGCCACCGGCACCCCCTTTGCCACCGGCGCCGCCTCTGCCGTTGCCACCGTTGCCGTCGTCACCGCCGTTGCCGCTCGGATCGTCGGCTGCGAAGCCGGCGCCGCCGGAATGCACGACGGCGATGCCGCTCACGGTGTGGCCGCACGCGGTCGAAGCGGCGCCCAGAGTGATCAATACCGCAGCCAAAGTCACGCCCGCAGACGCGCTGAGGTCTACGGCATGAATTACCTTGTGCAATCGGCGATCCCGCGTGCCACTGCTGCGACGAGCCATTCGTCTACCTCCCTGGGAGCAGCGTATTCGCCACGCTGCCGTCAACGTAGTTCCACAACCGGAGGCGGGTTGCCAAACGCACGAATTCAAAGGGAGTTTTTGGGTGGCCGCCCTCGCTGCGTGGCGCCTAGTGCGGACCATTCACCGTCAATGGCAGTGATACGTCTCCCGCCGCGCCGCTCATCTTGACGACCCAGCGACCATTCAGGTTCAAGGTAAGTCGGAACTGGAAGCATGCAAAGCCCACGTCCGCGTTTGTTAAGTTCATCGGCAGTTCGCGGTGCATATGCACAGGTTCGCCACCGTTGGGCGGGACGACCTCTATGACGACCAAGCGATCTGTACCGCCGGCGTCTTCGGTGCCCCCTTGCGTCAACACCACGATGTCAAACTGCGCTACCCGGTCGCGACCGACCCTGTAATTGGCTATCACCCCGCCCTTCACATTCAGCTTGTTATCTACCGCTTCGACCTTCTCGGCCAGGAACGCCCCGCTGATCCTCATGCTTCCCAGTATGCGTGAACACTGGTGCGCGGTAGGGGGATTGAACGAGTTCTTGAAACGCTGCCCACGCCCGCCTGAGACCAGCGCCCGTACCGACGCACGTGCTTGTTTGTTTTATTTACGCTTTACACATCGTCTACTACTCGCGGCAATGAACCAGCTCTCGATGGTATTCGCTGAGAATCAACGGCTTTCGCAAGATCGCCGCCAGCCGCGACGCTGTCGAGCGGTGGATATCGGCTAGGCGCACAACTTATCGAGTTGACTGATTTGGGCATCCAGGTCGCGCCGGACCGGGTCCTGAACGTCGGCTCCCGCACCGTTCAAGTAGTTGATGCCCAGTTGTTCAATCGTGTTGGCGAAGGTATTGAGGGCGTTGGCGAGATCAGCTGGAGCCGCGGTATTTGTGGCGAGCCGTTCCCTCAGAGTATGCGCCGCCGCCGACGAGGGCCAAACGCGCATTGGCGGCAATCGCGAGTTGGCAACGTCTTCATTTGGGCTTTGCAGGTGGGTATTGATGACCACGGCTTTATGGGCAGCGGCGTAGGCGGAGCATACGTTCGCTTTCGCGTCGCCGCCTTGCTGGGTTACCGATGCTTGGTGGTGTGCGGGTGGAAATACGCCAGTGCGGCAAGGACAGCGGCGATCACCGCGATTGCCAGCGCCGCATACGCGGGCCAACGCGACGTGTCCGACCCGCGGGGGAAGGGCATTGGTGTTTTGGAAAAAGATTCTTCCGTCGCGGACTCCTCGCTGGCTTCTGCGTGGGAGGACTTTGAGACAGGCCTATCAGTCATTGGGTGAGGGTATCGCGCATCAGTGACGCTGGTAGCGCATTACCCGAAATGACCTCGGCCGCACAGTCTGCCGTGGCGGCGGGCGGTCGGGTCTTAGTGTTTCGAGCTCTGAGTTCATGGCCATCGCTAAGAAATCAAGGCGCCACAATGCCTGGAACAATTTGCGGGCGAATTTCTCGACGTCAGCCACGCTGCCCCGCGACGAGGCTTGCCCGTGCACGGACGCGGCGATCTCTCGGATCGTCCGTTGACCGTTCACTTGCTGCACGTACGGCAACTGAGTGGAATTCAGCGTTGTCCGCCAGTCCGAGCGGTAAATGTCAGTGCCGGACAGGCCGCAGCGCAAACGCATCAACGGAATGTAGTCCAGGCAGGCCTGCGTCGAAAAGTCAATCGCATAAGACTCTTTCGGCCGCTCCGGGCGGCATGCCATGAAGAAGTGGCAGGCGTTGACGGTGTTGATACGTTCGATCGCCGACCACAGGGCCGGCTCCGGCAGTTTGTTCAGGGCCGGATAGACCGCATTGGGCCGGGCGAATAGATCGTGCGGGTAATACGGTGCTTTGTTGAACCATCCCTGGAAGACCAGCCCGGCTTCAGTAATCAGGTCGATGCAGTCATCGACGGTGTAGCTGCGCTCGCGACCGTGCAGGAAGGTATCCACCAGAACGGCGTCGGATTGCAAATTTCGCGCCATCTTCAGATACGGCTGCACAAGATGATCAGGGGAGAGCACCGAAAGCGTCTCGCGCACAAGCGCGATCGACGACTCGTTCTGTTCCAGTCCCAGGTCACGAAAGAACGACTGCAGCAACTCGAGCCCGGCTCGGCCGTACTTGGCATACAGCATCAGCCCCATGGCGCCGTCGGGTCGCAGACAACTCGCCACGGCATTCATTCCCGCCTGCGGATCGGCCATGTGGTGTAACACACCGGTCGACACGATCAGGTCGAAATCCCGGCCCAGCGATGGCAATTCCTCGATCGGCAGTAGGTGCAGCTCGAGGTTGAACAGCCCGTGCTTGTCCTTGAGGTACTGCTGATGATCCAGCGAGGGCTGGCTGATGTCGACCGCAACCACTTTGGCATCCGGGTTCATGAACGCAAAAACCGACGCCTGGTTGGTGCCGCAGCCCGCGATCAAGATATCCAGATCGCGCTGGTATTCCCGGTCCGGCCACAGCACCCGGTGCGCGTGGCTGGGGTCGTACCATTCCCAGTTGTTAGCCAGCCATGCTTCGAGGTCCTCTATCGGTTGCGGGTACCTGTATCGCTCGTACTGGCGAGTGACCACATCGGCACGCGGATCGTCGTTCACCTTTGGCTGCTCCTTTGCAATCAACCTCGGGATATACCGAAGATCACGCGGAGTTTAGTCGAAAATCGTTAAGTACGTAGGCGGTTGCTCACTGCGCGAATTATAGACTAAGCCACAACAACAACGCCTTACCGTAGCGCGGCGACGATATTACTGACGCCGCCAAAGCTTCGACTTTCCGCTGTCGTAACTGACGCAGTGGCGCAACGATACTCCAAACATCGATGAGCCTCAGACAACCTGGGAGCCATTTTTCGGGCGTGTGTCATGACGAGTCAGTGAGCTGATTGGCGGGTTAGTTTACCTAGATGTGTCATACGTTCGACGTACAAATTGAGATCGTTTCAGACTCTGTTCGTGCGTTGGCAAGGCATCAATCGTCTGCGTGGCCCGTTGCCACAGGTGTTGGAAGAGACCGCCTCGCCGCGTGTCCAACACCGCTAAATCGCAAGTGGTGGCTAGGCTGATCGAACAGCTGTTCGGCATCGTAGGAGCTGGCGTGCGGGTGATGGGCGTCGACCCCGGGCTGACCCGCTGCGGGCTGTCGGTGGTGGAGAGCGGTCGGGGCAGGCAGATCATCGCCCTGGACGTCGACGTCGTCCGGACCCCGTCCGCCGATCCGTTGCACCGCCGCTTGCTGGCGATCAGCGACGCCGTCGACCACTGGATGGACACTCATCTACCGGACGTCATCGCGATCGAGCGCGTGTTCGCCAATCAGAACGCGAACACCGCGATGGGGACCGCGCAGGCCGGCGGCGTGATCGCGCTCGCGGCGGCCAAGCGCAACATCGACGTGCACTTCCACACGCCGAGCGAGGTCAAGGCCGCGGTGACGGGCAACGGTCGCGCCGACAAGGCTCAGGTCACTTCGATGGTCACCAGAATCCTTGGGCTGCAGGCCAAACCGACTCCCGCCGATGCCGCCGACGCGTTGGCGCTGGCAATCTGCCACTGCTGGCGCGCGCCGATGATCGCGCGGATGGCCGAAGCCGAGGCCAAGGTCGCCGAGCAGCGGAAGAAGTTCGCTGCGAAAGTGAAGGCAGCACGATGATCGCGTCGATTCGCGGTGAGGTTCTCGACATCGCCCTCGACCACGTCGTCATCGAAGCAGCGGGCGTCGGCTACAAGTTGATGGCGACCCCGTCGACGCTGGCGACGCTGCGCCGCGGCAGCGAAGCCCGACTGATCACGGCGATGATCGTCCGCGAAGATTCGATGACGCTCTACGGCTTTCCCGGACGGCGACGCCCGCGACCTGTTCCTGACGTTGCTGGGCGTCTCCGGCGTCGGACCCAAGATCGCGCTGGCCACCCTGGCGGTCTACGACGCGCACCGCGTTGCGCCAGGCGCTCGCCGACGGCGACGTCAACGCGCTCACCCGGGTGCCGGGCATCGGCAAGCGCAGCGCCGAGCGACTGGTGCTCGAACTGCGCGACAAGATCGGTCCGGTGGCGACAGGCGGGTCGTCGCCGTCGTTCAACGGCCACAGCGTCCGCGGTCCCGTCGTGGAAGCCCTTGTGGGACTTGGCTTTGCGGCCAAGCAAGCCGAAGAGGCCACCGACAAGGTGTTGGCGGCCGACGACGAGGCCACCACATCGACCGCACTGCGGTCCGCGTTGTCGCTGCTGGGTAAGACGAAATGAGTCCCTGTCGACGACGAGGACGCCGAAGACCGGGAGGTCTCGGCTGCCCTGACCGTCGGTGAAGGTGACATCGACGCCAGCCTGCGGCCGCGCTCGCTGCGGGAGTTCATCGGCCAGCCGCGGGTGCGCGAACAGCTGCAGCTGGTTCTCGAGGGCGCCAAGAACCGCGGCGGCACACCGGATCACATCCTGCTGTCCGGTCCGCCCGGGCTGGGCAAGACGTCGCTGGCGATGATCATCGCCGCCGAACTGGGGACGTCGCTGCGGGTGACGTCGGGCCCGGCGCTGGAACGCGCCGGCGACCTGGCGGCGATGCTGTCCAACCTCGTCGAGCACGACGTGTTGTTCATCGACGAGATCCACCGCATCGCCCGGCCCGCCGAAGAGATGCTGTATCTGGCGATGGAGGACTTCCGCGTCGACGTCATCGTCGGCAAAGGCCCTGGGGCGACGTCGATTCCGCTGGAGGTCGCGCCGTTCACGTTGGTCGGCGCGACCACCCGGTCCGGCGCGCTGACCGGCCCGCTGCGCGACCGGTTCGGCTTCACCGCGCACATGGACTTCTACGAGCCGGCCGAACTGGAGCGGGTCTTGGCCCGCTCCGCGGGGATTCTGGGTATCGAACTGGGCGCCGAGGCCGGAGCCGAGATCGCCCGTCGCTCGCGGGGCACGCCGCGGATCGCCAACCGGCTGCTGCGCCGGGTCCGCGACTTCGCCGAGGTGCGCGCAGACGGCGTGATCACCCGCGACGTCGCCAAGTCGGCTCTGGCGGTCTACGACGTCGACGAGCTCGGCCTCGACCGGCTGGACCGCGCGGTGCTGACCGCACTGACCCGCAGCTTCGGCGGCGGTCCGGTCGGGGTCTCGACGCTCGCGGTCGCAGTGGGGGAAGAGGCCACCACCGTCGAGGAGGTGTGCGAGCCTTTCCTGGTGCGCGCCGGCATGATCGCGCGCACGCCGCGCGGCAGGGTGGCCACCCCGCAGGCGTGGACGCACTTAGGGATGACGCCGCCCCCGCGGGCCAGCGGGTTCGGGCAGCCGGGACTGTTCGAGTAGCGGGATCGCGAGCGCGGCGGAGCCGCGAACGGGTCACCTTGAGAGGAGCGCAATGATCACCGCCGCATTGGTTTTCGCGGGTCTGGCCGGGTTACTGCACGTCTACATCTTCACGATGGAGTCGCTGACCTGGACCAGCAAGCGCACCCGCGCCGCATTCGGCACAACCGCCGAAGAAGCCGAGACCACCAAGCTGCTGGCGTTCAACCAGGGCTTCTACAACCTTTTCCTGGCGATCGTCACCGGCATCGGTATCGGCGCCGTCGAAATGGGACACCGGGGCATTGGGGCGGCGCTGGTCTTGGCCGGCGTCGGATCCATGGCGGCGGCGGCGGTCGTGTTGCTGGCCTCGGCGCCGGACAAGGCCAGGGCCGCGCTGACGCAGGGCGCGTTCCCGGCAATCGCCGTCGTCCTGTTGGTGGTCGGTCTCGTCTCCCGCTGATCCGGAGGAAGTCCTGGCAGTGCTCGTGCGCGGGCTCGAACGGTGCTGAGGGTTATTTGTGCTGCTCAGCGCGATGGTGAGAGCCGCCGACATCGTCGGCTAGCGTGGCACGGCATTACGGTGCCCGGGTCACTTCGCCGGCCCGCGTGGGTACCCAGCACGCGCTCGACACCCAGGTTTCCACTGTGTGAGGAGACTCGTAATGAATGACTCGCGGACAGGCTTTGGCAGCCTGCACATGCCGCGCAGCCGTGGTGCGGTGAGCGGACTGCTCTTGATCATTCTCGGCGTATGGGGGGCATTGGTCCCATTCGTCGGGCCTTACTTCCATTTCGCGTACACCCCCGGTCAGGTGTGGGTGTGGAGCACCGCGCGTGCCTGGCTGGAGGTGTTCCCCGGCGTCACCGCCGCGATAGGCGGCTTCCTGCTGCTGGTATCGGGAAACCGCGCCACCGCGATGTTCGGCGGCTGGTTGGCGGTCATCGCCGGCGCATGGTTCGTCGTCGGCCGCACACTCGCATCGACACTGCGACTCGGCGACGTCGGCCACCCGATCGCCGCGACGGACGCCAAGCGCGCGGCGATCGAGATCGCAGCTCGTTCTCCGGCCTGGGCGCGCTCATCGTCTTCCTCGGCGGAGCGGTGCTGGCGCGGGTGTCGGTCCGGATGGCTCGCGACCTCGACATTCGCCCCCAACGCCGAGACGGCGCCCGCTACGGATACCTACGACGCGTTCACGCGAGAACGTGGCACACCACAGTGCCGGCTCCGGCTGCGCCGCGAAAGCACCGGCGGGAGAGCAAGGGTGGCCTATTCCGTCGGCGCGGCGCCGGCGCGACGAGTCACTGACGCCTGATCCGGACGGCATGAAGCCGATCGCCACCGGAAAGGCGGCTATCGGCTTCAGCTTTCCTCAGAGCAGCCCGAGCAGCTGCAGGTCGGTGACGTACTTGACGATCACCGGCTGCGAGACATGCGGAATGTCTTTGTCCGGCCCGATTTTCGCCTCTTGCACCGCGGCGCGGAACCGATCGGTCGGAGCCATCGATCCATTGAGCGGAGTCTGCGGCCGCTGGTAGTTGTGCAGCAGCGGCAGCAACGAGTACTGACGCTGCCGCTCGGGCAGGGCCCGCAGCGTCATCTCGAATCGCTGCAACCAGGTGGCGTAGTCGCCGACCCGCTGGATCGAGTAGCCGGCGTCGATCAGCCAGTCGACGTACTCGTCGAAGCCGATGCCGTCGTCGTACGGGTTCATCACGTGGTACGTCTGGAACCCGGCCTCGCCTTCCGCCACCCGGGGTCCCAATGCTGAGATGGCCTCGGCGATGAATTCGACTGGCAGCCCGTCATAGTGGGCGCGCTGGCGGTTGCCGTCCGCGTCGAGCTCGTAGAAGGAGCCCGGTGCGATACCGGTGGCGACCAGGCTGAGCATCTGGCGGGTGAACATGTCCGGCAGGTTCAGCTGGCCCGCGTAGGTGGTGTCGGCCAGGATCATGTCGCAGCGGAACACCGCGACCGGCAGGCCGCACAGGTCGTGCGCCTCCCGCAGCAAGACCTCGCCGGCCCACTTGCTGTTGCCGTAACCGTTGGCATAGCCGTCGTTGATCTGGCGGGTGGCGCTGATCTCCCGGATGTCGGCGTCCTCGACGAACGTGCCGGGCTGAATCTGATCGCCCACACCGATCGTCGACACGTAGGTGAAGGGCTTCAGCTTGCTGGTCAGCGCGATCCGCAACAGCTCGGCGGTGCCCACCGCGTTCGGGCCGAACAACTCGCTGTACGGCAGCACGTGGTTGACCAGGGCCGCCGGGTCGACGATCAGGTCGACGGTGTCGGCCAGCCGCTGCCAGGTCGCGTCGTCCAGGCCGAGGTTGGCCTCGCCCTTATCACCCGCGATGACCTCGAGGTGGTCGGCGGCCAGCGTCTGGTAGTGCTCCAGCAGCTTCGGGTCGCCGCTGTCGAACGTCTTGTCCAGCCGGGCCCGGGCATCCTCATCGGACTTCGCCCTGCACCAGGGCAATGACTTTGCCGTCGACCAGGTCCATCCGCTCCAGCCATTCCAGCGCCAGGTAGCGGCCTAGGAAACCGGTCGCGCCGGTCAGCAGCACCGTGCGCACCTCAGCTGGCAGGCTCCGGGCAGGTCGGGTGCGGCGGCCAGCGTGGCCGCGTCGATGAACTTGTCCAGCGTCAGGTCACTGGCGTGCACCTCGATGGCGTCGCGACCGTGCACCGAGGCGAAGCTGGGCCGCTTGCTGCCCTGTCGCTCGCCCTCGATGTAGTTGGCGATGGCCTGCAGGTCGTTGGCTGGGCTGACGATCACGCCGACCGGCACGTCGACAGTCGAAGATCTCGTGCAGCAGGTTGCCGAATGTCAACGCGGACAACGAGTCCCCGCCCAGGTCGGTGAAGTGGGCGTCGGGTGTCAGATCGGACTTCGCCGTGCCGAGCATGGCCGCTGCGGCGCGGCTGACGGTTTCCAGCACCGGCGCATCGGCGCCGCTGTGCCGGAGCTCGGACAACTCGTTGGCCTGGCCTTCGGCCAAGTCGACGTAGAGCTGCTCGAGGCGCTCACCGTA
The DNA here is from genome assembly GCA_963834615.1 of uncultured Actinomycetota bacterium. Lineage (GTDB taxonomy): Bacteria > Actinomycetota > Actinomycetes > Mycobacteriales > Mycobacteriaceae > Mycobacterium. Next base: position 109,528 of record CAWICO010000008.1, on the reverse strand, counting down.
GTGCTGCTTGAGTTTCGGCCAGGCCAGCTTGCGGATTCCGGTCAGCAGCCCGTTCTCCAAGGTGAACGGCGTGGTCTCGACGATGAAGTCACGCGGAACCTCGTAGGACTGCAGGTTCGCCTGACGGGCGACGGTCTGCAGCGACTCGGCGATCGCCGACTTGGACGCGTTCACGTCCGTCGGCACGACAACCGCCAGCAGATAGGGCTGCGCGCTGTTGCCGTAGACGTAGATCTGTCGGACCAGCGGGCTGTTGCCGAACTCGGCTTCCAGCTTGGCCAGCGTGACGAACTCACCCTGCGCGAGCTTCAGCACATTGTTGCGCCGGTCGACGTACACCAGCCGGTCGGGAGCGATCTCGGCGAACACGTCGCCGGTCCGGTAGTAGCCGTCCTCGTCGAATACGTCGGCGGTCGTTTCGGCCCGCTTGTAGTAGCCGGGGAACATGTTCGGGGTCTTGAGCACCAGCTCACCGCGCGGGTACGGCCGGTCGGTGGCGAAGTAGCCGAGGTCCGGGACGTCGACCAGCTTGTAGTCGATCACCGGCGGACGCTGGATCTCGCCGTCGAGCAAGACCATGCCGGCCTCGGTGGAACCGTAGCCGTCCACCAGGTGGATCTGGAGCAGCGATTCGACCCATTTCCGCAGCTCGGGAGAGATCGGTGCGGAGCCGGTCATCGCGAAGATGTAGCGCCCACCGAGCAGCTCGTGGCGCTGTTCCGCCATCACCTGAGATTCGGCGGTCTGGCGGTCGACGCCCTCGGCGGTCCGTCGAGAGACCTCGCTCTGGTAGTCCCCGTACAACATCTCCCAGATGCGTGGCACGAAGTTGAGTTCGGTCGGCCGCACCAGGCGCAAGTCCTCCAACAGCGTCGACAGGTCGCTCTTGGCGGCGAAATAGGCGGTGCCGCCATTGCCGAGCGTCCCGTAGAGGGTGCCGCGGCCCATGACGTGGCTCATCGGCATGAAGTTCAAACTGATCGACGCGGCGCTGGGCCCGAACCAGTTCTTGGTTGATCGGTTCCACATCTTGGCGACGTTGCTTTGTGGGTACATCGCGCCCTTGGGGGCACCGGTGCTGCCCGAGGTGTAGATCAGCAGCGCGAGGGGGTCGGCTCCGTCCTCCGCGCCAGGAGCGCCGGACTCCGCAGTCAATGTCGCGCCGCGGTCGCGGATGTCGTTGAGCGTCTCGATGGACAACTCGAGGTCGGCCAGCCGCTGCTGCGCGCTCTGAAGCGCGTCGCGGTTGTCGTCGATCTCAGCGCGGTAGTCGAAGACCACCAAACGGCCGGGGGCGTGGCCCGCCTCGGCGCCGGCGAGAATGACGTCGACGGCGTCGGACAGGTAGTCGACGCTGGCGGCGAAGACCGTGGGTTCGGTCTCGATGACGATCGGCTGCAGTTGCGCGATCGCCGCGCTGGTCTGAAGCGGGACCGACACTGCGCCGGCGACGCCCAGCGCGATGTCGATGGTCGTGTAATCGACGCTGGTGAACCCGAGCACGCAGACCCGGTCACCGGCGGCCACGATCCCATCAGCGCCGCTGGTCAAGGCACGGGAGAGCTGGTCGACACGGTCAGCCAGCTCGCCATAGGTGAATTCGTCGAACCAGGGCAGCAGCTTCGCGGAAGTGCGCCCGGTTTGGGGATCGTTGACCAGTTCATACGCGCGTTGGGCCAGCGCGGGCCGGTCGGCATAGCCCTCCAGCACGGCCTTGACGACCTGGGGGAGATGTGGCCCGGCGGCCTCAATGGCCGCGCTGACGGCCTGATCAGGTCGTGCTGCGGCGAACTCGGGGTCGTTGGCAGCCAACTCCGCGGCGCGTTGTTCCTGGCGGTCTTCTTGAATCTCTGTCGACATGACGGAACCTCACAAATTGCGAACTTGGAAAATGTAGCGGTGCGCCGTTGCACCTAATAGCTACTACGTTAGCAACGGTAACTATATTTCCGAAAGGCGCGAACTCATCTGAAAGTGTGAGGTCGCTAACCCTCTGAGAGGCGGTCAGAGGTCAGCCAGCAGGCCGGCGACCACATCGAGCCCTTCGTTGAGCAGGTCATCGCTGATCGTCAGCGGCGGCAGAAAGCGCACCACGTTGCCGAACGTGCCCGCCGTCAACACGATGACACCGGCCGCGTGGGCGGCGGTGGCCAGCGCGTTGGTCAACTTGGCGTCGGGCTCCGCGGTATCGGGTTTGACGAATTCGATGGCGATCATCGCGCCACGACCCCGCACGTCGCCGACGCGCTGGTCGCTAGCCTGCAAAGCCAGTAGGCGGTCCTTCATCAGCCGTTCGATCTGGCGTGCCCGCTCGATGAGCCCATCGGCTTCGATGGTCTCGATGGTCGCCAGGGCCGCCGCGCAGGCCACCGGATTGCCGCCGAACGTGCCTCCGATCCCGCCGGAGTGCGGCGCGTCCATGATCTCCGCGCGGCCAGTGACAGCAGACAGGGGCAACCCGTCGGCTATGCCCTTGGCGATGCAGATGAGGTCGGGTTCGATGCCCTCGTGTTCGCAGGCGAACATCGCGCCGGTCCGGGCGAACCCGGTCTGCACCTCATCGGCGACGAAGACGACGTTGTTCTCGCGACACCAGTCCAGCAGCGTGGGCAGGAACCCTTCGGCGGGGACGATGAAACCGCCTTCGCCCTGGATGGGTTCGATGATGACGGCTGCGAGGTTGTCCGCGCCGACCTGCTTGACGATGACGTCGATGGCGCGACGCGCGGCCAACTCGCCGTCGGTGGCCATTTCCTTGTCGATCAGCCCGTCCCGGAACGGGTAGGACAGCGGCGCGCGGTAGATCTCCGGTGCGAAGGGTCCGAACCCGCTCTTGTAGGGCATGGATTTCGCGGTCAGTGCCATCGTCATGTTGGTGCGGCCATGATAAGCGTGGTCGAAAGCCACCACCGCTTGCTTGCGGGTGTAGGAACGCGCGATCTTGACGGCGTTCTCCACTGCCTCGGCGCCGGAGTTGAACAGCACCGAGCGCTTCTCGCCCGAGCCCGGCGTGAGCCGGTTGAGTTGTTCGGCGACGGCCACGTATTGCTCGTAGGGCGTCACCATGAAGCAGGTGTGGGTGGAGTCGGCGACCTGGGCGCGCACCGCCTCGACGACCCGCGGTGCCGAGCTGCCAATCGTGGTGACCGCGATGCCTGAGCCCAAGTCGATCAGGCGGTTGCCGTCGACGTCCTCGACGATCCCGCCCGCGGCGCGGGCCGCAAACACCGGCATCGTTTTCCCGACGCTGGCCGCCACCGCCGCCACGCGGCGTTTGGTCAGCGCAAGCGATGCCGGGCCGGGGATTTCGGTGACAAGGTGGCGGCTTTGCTCAACGGCGGACACGCCAGCAGCCTAGCTCGGCGACGATGCGAGCCGCGAGGCTTCGCTGAGAAGCCGGGCCGATCAAATCCAGCGGTGCAGAGCCCCCGCTACGACCCCCGAACTCAGCCTGCCGCTGTGTGGCCCAGCTCTCGGCACACGTTCGTGGTCGGGTCCCAGTACTGGCCGGGGTCGCAGTTCAGCGGCTGCGGCCCCTGGCCCAGCGGCCGGCACACGCTTTGGGTCGCGTCCCAATACTGGCCGGGATCGCAGTTCGGTGGTGGCGGGTCCGCCGAGCTCACCACAGGCATGGCGCACGCCAAGGCGGCCGCAGCGAGCGCCACGGCAGTTGCCAATCGACCGATAAGGTTTTTCATCTCAAACCTCCTTATGAGCCAGTGATAACCACTGGTATGCGACAGCTTCACGCGTGCCACATTCCGGCCGGGTCTAAACCCCGAATGCCGGACCGTCGATCGAATCGACCGTAGCAAAGGAGCTCACCGGTTGGCGGCGGAGTCCGCGAGGCGGCCGGACCGGGTACCCCAGTGCAATCACCGCCGCCAGCGCCACGTGGTCGGGCGCCCCCAGGATGGCTTTCACTTCATCTTCTTCCCGGATCGCGATTGTGGTGATGACGCCGCCCAGGCCCTCGTCGCGGGCGGCCAGCAGGACGCTCCACGCGAAGGGGTAGATCGACGCGCCGCCGGCGAACGTGTAACGGTCCGCGTCGCGGTCCACCGCCGCCAGCATCGACAGGTCGGCGAACAGCGCGAGCAGTGCCGGGACTTCGTCAAACTTCTCCGCGAACTCGCCTGCGGGGCCGGCATTTCCGGCGGCCAGCGCGCGGGCCTCAGCCTGGCGGTCGCTAGTCGGCGCCCACGGCCGCAAACCGGCTGCGGCCAGCGCCAAGTAGTCGCGGGAGCCCCGCAGGTAGCAGTCCCGCAGCTGGCGGCGGATCGCCGCGTCCTTGACGACGACCATCCGCCACGCCTGCGCGTTGGCACCGCTGGGCGCGAAGCGCGCGGTGTCGAGCACGCGGGCCAGGACGCCGTCCTCGACGGCCCGGTCGGTGAATGTCACGCACGGCGCCGGTGGTGCGCAACGCGTCAACGAGCGACAACGGTGCGGGCCGCGCAGCTGCCTGAGGTGGGGGCACCTCCCGCTTGCGGGGGCGCGTCGCTCCATCGGGTAAGTGCTCCATCGCTCAATGATTCAGCATCGTCACGGCCTAATGGCACACTGGTGACCGACATGGACCCCCAGGAAAGATCTTTGCCGTCATGAATCAAACGGTCATCTTTTTGCCCCTGCTTGTCGTGATGGGGGCGTTCATGTACTTCGCCTCCAGACGGCAGAAGCGCACGATGCAAGCCACCATCGATCTGCACGAGTCGCTGCGTGTGGGCGACCGCGTGCACACCACCTCCGGCCTGCACGGCACCATCACAGGCATCACCGACGACGACGTGGATCTCGAGATCGCAACCGGGGTGGTCACAACCTGGATGAAGCTGGCGATACGGGACCGTATCGAGCCGGAGATCCTGGACACTGATGCCGAAGAGGCCGACGATCTCGCCGACGACCCGGAGCGACTGCCCAGGGATTGAGGTCGGCGACCAGGCACGTACCCTTTTGCGGGTGCGGTCGAACTGATCGGCGCGCAGGGCACAGCAGCGCGACCGAGCCGGGCAAGCAGATCGCGGATGAGCAGAGGAGATTCAACACGTGGCATCGCCTTCGGCGCCGGAGCACCCCTCCCGCTACCTGGCGGTATTCCTGGTTCTGCTCATCGGCGCTTACCTGCTCGTGTTCCTCACCGGCAGCAAGCAGGCGGATCCGAAGCTGGGTATCGACTTGCAGGGCGGCACCCGGGTCACATTGACGGCGCGGACGCCGGACGGCTCGCGGCCGTCGCGCGAGGCACTCTCGCAGGCACAGCAGATCATCAGCGCCCGGGTCAACGGTCTGGGTGTTTCGGGCTCTGAAGTCATCGTCGACGGCGACAACCTGGTCATCACGGTTCCGGGCACCAACGGCAACGAAGCGCGCAATCTCGGCCAGACCGCCCGGCTGTACATCCGTCCGGTGATCAACGCGCTGCCGGCAGAGAACGGCGGGGCGCCGCAAGGCCCGCAACTGCCTGCGCCGCAAGGCCGGCCGAGGCTGCCACAAGGTCGCCCGCCCAGCGGGCCTGCGCCTGGCGCAGCTCCCGGTGCACCCGGTGCGCTCTCGCCAGGCGCCGCGCCCGGCGGCCAGCCGGCCGTTCCGTCTCCTTCACAACCCGGGGCCGGGGGAGCGTCCGCGCCGGGCAACCTGCCCGCATTCCCCGCGTATCCCGACGAGCCGGCCATTCCGCCGCAGCCGCGGCCGTATCCGCAGGACCCGCCACCGTCGCCGGCGCCGCCTGCTCCGGCACCGGCCCCACCAGGGGTCCAGCCAGGTCCGCCCGATCCGCGTAAGGACCTGGCCGAGCGCATCTCCAAAGAACGTGAATGGCGGCAGAGCACCAACAAGGGCGTGCAGTTCCTGGCGCTGCAATACGAGGCCACCCGCTGCTTGCAAGAAGACATCCTGGCGGGCAACGACGACCCCAACCTGCCGCTGGTGACCTGCGACAAGCAGCACACTCAGGCGTATCTGTTGGCGCCGTCGATCATCAGTGGTGACCAGATCGACAACGCTTCCTCGGGCATGGACCAGCACAGCGGCGGCTACATCGTCGACGTGCAGTTCAAGAGTGGGGCCGCCAATACCTGGGCGGACTTCACCGCCGCCCACATCGGCACGCAGACCGCGTTCACGCTGGACTCACAGGTAGTCAGTGCGCCGCAGATCCGCGAGGCCATTCCCGGTGGCCGTACCCAGATCACCGGTGGCAATCCGGCATTCACCGCGAGCTCGGCCAAGGAGCTCGCCAACGTGCTCAAGTACGGCTCACTGCCGCTGTCTTTCGAGTCGTCAGAAGCCCAAACCGTCTCTGCGACATTGGGTTTGACCTCATTGCGAGCAGGTCTGCTTGGAGGCGCCATCGGATTGGCGCTGGTGCTGCTGTACTCGTTGCTCTACTACCGGGTGCTGGGACTGCTGACCGCGCTATCGTTGGTGGCTTCTGGGGCAATGGTTTTCGCCATCCTGGTGCTACTCGGGCGCTATATCGATTACACCCTGGACCTGGCCGGCATCGCCGGTTTGATCATCGGTATCGGTACGACAGCCGACTCGTTCGTGGTGTTCTTCGAACGCATCAAAGACGAGATCCGTGAGGGCAAGACGTACCGCTCTGCGGTTCCCCGCGGTTGGGGGCGGGCCCGCAAGACGATCGTGTCGGGTAACGCGGTGACGTTCCTGGCCGCCGCCGTGCTGTACTTCCTGGCGATCGGCCAGGTTAAGGGCTTCGCGTTCACGTTGGGGCTCACCACGATCCTCGACATCGTCGTGGTGTTCCTGGTGACATGGCCGCTGGTCTACCTGTCAACCAAGTCGTCCAGGCTGGCCAAGCCGGCATACAACGGCCTGGGCGCGGTCCAGCAGGTGGCCCGCGAGCGGGCCGCGTCGAAGCCCAAGGCCTACACGACGGGGCGGGGGTAGCGACGATGGCCTCAAAAGCCAACACGACCGGAACTGACGACACGACAGCCATCGAGGTCAGCACGGACACAGCGAAAGTCGTCCGCGCGACCGGTGTCGACACCGGCGCCGTACAGCCACATCACACGTTCCTGTCCCGCCTCTACACCGGCACCGGCGCATTCGAAGTCATCGGCCGACGCAAGCTGTGGTACGGAATCAGCGGAGTGATCGTTGCGATCGCGATCATCAGCATCCTGTTGCGCGGCTTCACATTCGGCATCGACTTCAAGGGCGGCACCACGGTGTCAATGCCCCGCGGCGATGCCACCATCAGCCAGGTCGAGGAAGTGTTCCGGCAGGCGCTGGGCCACGACCCGGAGTCGACGGTGGTCGTCGGTAGCGGGTCATCGGCGACCGTGCAGATTCGGTCCGAAACGTTGCCCAATGACAAGACCGACAAGCTGCGCAACGCGCTGTTCGACAGGTTCCAGCCCAAGGGGCCCGATGGTCAGGCCAGTAAGAAAGCCATCTCCGATTCGGCGGTGTCGTCGACCTGGGGAGGGCAGATCACCAAGAAGGCGGTGATCGCTCTGGTGGTGTTCTTGGTCCTGGTCAGCCTCTACATCACCGTCCGGTACGAGCGTTATATGGCGATCTCGGCTTTGACGACAATGGTTTTCGACCTGACCGTCACCGCCGGGGTCTATTCGCTGGTGGGCTTCGAAGTCACCCCGGCCACCGTGATCGGCTTGCTGACGATCTTGGGCTTCTCGCTCTATGACACCGTGATCGTCTTCGACAAGGTCGAAGAAAACACCCACGGCTTCCAGCACACCGCGCGGCGCACCTTCGCCGAAGAGGCCAACCTCGCGATCAACCAGACGTTCATGCGCTCGATCAACACCAGCCTGATCTCGGTGCTGCCGGTGTTGGCACTGATGGTGGTCGCGGTCTGGCTACTGGGTGTCGGGACGCTCAAGGATCTGGCTTTGGTGCAGCTGGTGGGCATCATCGTCGGCACTTACTCGTCGATCTTCTTCGCCACCCCGCTGCTGGTCACCCTGCGTGAACGGACCGAGCTGGTGCGGACGCACAACCGTCGGGTGGCCCGACGCCGCGGCCCGGACCCGGACAAGGGTCAGGCTCGTGCCGAGTCGGTCGCTGACGCACCTGACGGGCCGTCCGAGCCGGCGCAGGCGAAGAGCCGGGCGTCGTTCGCAGCCACGGCCGACCCCGCGCCGAACAAGCCGGCGCCGGGCGCGCGACCGGTGAGGCAATCCGCCGGCCGTCATGCGCGCCCGAGCGGCAAACGGGATAAACGCTAGCCCCATGGTTGCCTGGCGTCGGCGTGCGGCCGTCAGCTGGCTGGTGGCCACGCTTGCCGTAGTCACACCGGGCGCGTTGTCGGCCTGCTCCGGAAGTGCTGCAGGGCAAGTCAACTATGTCGTCGATGGCGCGCTGGACACCTACAACAGCAACACGGTCAGCGGGGCGGCCTCCGCCGGGGCGCAGGCTTTCGCCCGCACCCTGACGGGCTTCGGCTACCACGGCCCCGACGGCCAGATTGTCGCCGACCATGACTTCGGCACCATCTCGATTGTCGGCGGATCACCGCTGGTGCTCGACTACCAGATCGCCGACAACGCGGTCTACTCCGACGGCAAGCCGATCACGTGCGACGACCTGGTGTTGGCCTGGGCGGCCCAGTCCGGCCGGTATCCCGGCTTCGAAGCCGCGAGCCAGGCCGGTTACGTCGACGTCACCGCGATCGACTGCCAACCGGGCCAGAAGAAAGCGCGGGTGTCCTTCGTCCCCGACCGCAACATCGTCGACTACAACCAGTTGTTCAGCGCCACCACCGTCATGCCGTCGCATGTCATCGCCGAGGAGTTGGGTATCGACACCACCACGGCGCTGCTGCGCAACGACGTGCCGGCCATCGGACGGATCGCGCAGACATGGAACACCACCTGGAACCTCAAACCCGGGATCGACTCGGGCACCGCCGCCAAGCACTTCCCGTCGTCGGGGCCGTACAAGGTCGAATCGGTGTTGGACGGCGGCGCAGTGGTTCTCGTCGCGAATGATCGCTGGTGGGGCGCCAAGCCGATGACCAAACGGGTCACCGTGTGGGCGCAAAAAGCCGATATTCAGGACCGGGTCAACGACAAGAGTGCCGATGTCGTCGACGTGGCCGCCGGCTCCTCGGGCGCGCTGGCCACACCGGACAACTACCGCCGCACCGATGCGTCGTCGGACGGCATCGAGCAGCTGATCTTCGCCCCACGTGGACCGCTGAGGGACGTGGCGGCACGCCGCGCGCTCGCGTCGTGCACGCCGCGGGACGTGATCGCGCGCGACGCCATGGCACCGATCACCAACGCGCGCCTGCACACCGCCTCCGACGACGCGATCGGGCAGGCCGAAAACGTCCCCGCCGCAGGCCAATACATCAAGTCGAACCCTGAGGCGGCACGCGTCGCACTGGCCGGCAAGCCGCTGGCCGTGCGGATCGGCTACCGGGGGCCCAACGCCCGACTGGCCGCCATCGTCGGTGCGATCGCCAAGGCCTGCGGCCCGGCCGGTATCACGGTGTCCGATGTCACGTCGGATTCCGTCGGGCCGCAAACCCTCAAAGACGCCCATGTCGACGTGCTGCTGGCCAGCACCGGGGGCGCCGCGGGCTGTGGTTCGACGGGGTCGTCGGCGATGGACGCCTACGATCTGCACACCGGCAACGGCAACAATCTGTCCGGCTACGGCAACGGCCAAATCGACGGCATCATCGCCTCTTTGGCGGTATCGGCCGATCCCAGCGACCTGGTCCGGTTACTGGCCGAGAGCGCGCCGGTACTGTGGGCCGACATGCCGACGTTGCCGTTGTATCGCCAACAGCGGACCTTGCTCGCGTCGAAGAAGATGTACGCAGTTGGCACCAACCCCAGCCGCTGGGGCGCCGGGTGGAACATGGACCGATGGGTGCTGGTTCGGTGAACGACCGCGAGTCGGCCGCCGAGCTGATCGCTTCGCTCACCCGCAACGTCGCCGATTTCCCGGCGCCCGGAATCCAGTTCAAAGACTTGACGCCGGTGTTCGCCGACCCGCGCGGATTGGCTGCGGTGACCGACGCGATCGCCGACGTCGCGTCGGGTGCCGACCTGATCGCCGGTATCGATGCGCGTGGGTTTCTGATCGGCGGCGCCGTCGCCACCCGGCTGAACACTGGCGTGCTGGCCATCCGCAAGGGCGGCAAGCTGCCGCCGCCGGTGCTCACCGAGCACTACCAGCTCGAGTACGGAACCGCGAGCCTGGAACTGCCCGCCGACGGGATCGATTTGACCGGGCGCAGCGTTGTCATCGTGGACGACGTACTGGCAACCGGCGGCACGGTGGCCGCAGCGCACCGGCTGCTCGAACAAGCCGGCGCACAGGTTGCGTTCGCCGCGGTCGTTATCGAACTGGCCGGCCTGGCTGGACGTGACCTGGTCGCGCCGCTGCCGGTGCACAGCGTTGTGGTTCTCTAGCGCAAAGGCCGGCGAACGATATCCTTGAGGCCTCGGAGGTGGCGAACGTGGCGGACGACAAGGTAACGGCGATTCAGCCGCCTACCGAGCCGCTTCAGCTCGCCGACATTTCTCCCACCGCCGAACCCGGGATCGGCCTCAAGGCGCCCAGCAGTGCGTCGCGGCGGGTCCGGGCCCGACTGGCGCGGCGAATGACCGCACAGCGCAGCACGATGAGCCCGGTGCTCGAACCGCTGGTGGCGGTGCACCGGGAGCTCTACCCCAAGGCCGACCTATCGTTGCTCCAGCGGGCTTACGAGGTGGCCGAGCATCGGCACGCCAGCCAGATGCGGCATTCCGGGGACCCTTACATCACCCATCCGCTGGCCGTGGCCAATATCCTCGCCGAGTTGGGGATGGACACCACCACGCTGGTCGCCGCCCTGCTGCACGACACGGTCGAGGACACCGGTTACAGCCTCGACGAGCTGTCGAAGGACTTCGGCGACGAGGTCGGCCATCTCGTCGACGGGGTGACCAAGCTGGACCGGGTGGTGCTGGGCAGCGCTGCCGAGGGCGAGACGATCCGCAAGATGATCACCGCGATGGCGCGCGACCCGCGGGTGCTGGTGATCAAGGTGGCCGACCGGCTGCACAACATGCGGACGATGCGTTTCCTGCCGCCGGAGAAACAGGCCCGCAAGGCCCGCGAGACGCTGGAAGTTATTGCGCCGCTGGCGCATCGGCTGGGTATGGCGACGGTCAAGTGGGAGCTGGAAGATCTGTCGTTCGCGATCCTGCATCCCAAGAAGTACGAGGAGATCGTGCGACTGGTCGCCGGCCGGGCGCCGTCGCGCGACACCCATCTGGCCAAGGTGCGCGCCGAGATCGTCGCCACGCTCACCGCGTCGAAGATCAACGCGGTAGTCGAGGGGCGGCCCAAGCACTACTGGTCGATCTACCAGAAGATGATCGTGAAGGGCCGCGACTTCGACGACATTCACGACCTGGTCGGCATCCGCATCCTCTGCGAGGAGATCCGGGACTGTTACGCCGCCGTCGGCGTGGTGCACTCGCTGTGGCAACCGATGGCGGGCCGGTTCAAGGACTACATCGCCCAACCGCGCTACGGGGTGTACCAGTCGCTGCACACCACCGTCGTCGGGCCGGAAGGAAAACCGCTGGAGGTGCAGATCCGCACCCGCGACATGCACCGCACCGCGGAGTACGGCATCGCGGCGCACTGGGTTTACAAAGAAACCAAGGGCCGCAACGGGGTTCCGCATGTGCAAGCCGCCGCCGAGATCGACGACATGGCCTGGATGCGCCAACTGCTCGACTGGCAGCGGGAGGCCGCCGACCCCGGTGAGTTCCTCGAATCGCTGCGTTACGACCTTGCGGTACAAGAGATCTTCGTGTTCACCCCGAAGGGCGACGTCATCACGCTGCCCACCGGCTCCACTCCGGTGGACTTCGCTTACGCGGTGCACACCGAGGTCGGCCACCGCTGCATCGGCGCTCGGGTCAACGGCCGGCTGGTCGCGCTGGAGCGCAAACTGGACAACGGCGAAGTCGTCGAGGTGTTCACCTCGAAGGCGGTTACCGCCGGGCCGTCGCGGGACTGGCAGCAGTTCGTGGGGTCGCCGCGCGCCAAGGCCAAGATCCGCCAGTGGTTCGCCAAAGAGCGCCGCGAGGAGGCGCTGGAAACCGGCAAGGACGCGATCACCCGCGAAGTCCGCCGCGGTGGACTCCCGTTGCAGCGCTTGGTGAATGGCGGATCAATGGCCGCGGTGGCCAACGAGCTGCACTACACCGACGTCTCGACGCTCTACACCGCGGTCGGCGAGGGCCACGTTTCGGCCAAACACGTCGTGCAACGGCTGCTGGTCGAACTCGGCGGAATCGACCAGGCCGAAGAGGACTTGGCCGAACGCTCGACCCCGACGACGATCCCGCGCCGCCCGCGCAGCACCGAGGATGTCGGGGTGGCGGTTCCGGGTGCCCCCGGCGTGTTGACCAAGCTGGCCAAATGCTGCACCCCGGTGCCCGGCGATCAGATCCTGGGCTTCGTCACCCGCGGCGGCGGAGTCAGCGTGCACCGCACCGACTGCACCAATGCCACGTCACTGCAGCAACAGGCCGAGCGCATCATCGAAGTGCACTGGGCGCCGTCACCGTCGTCCGTCTTCCTGGTGGCCATTCAGGTCGAGGCGCTCGACCGGCACCGGCTGCTGTCGGACGTCACCCGGGTGCTGGCCGACGAGCGGGTGAACATCCTGTCGGCGTCGGTGACCACCTCCGGCGACCGAGTGGCGGTGAGCCGCTTCACCTTCGAGATGGGCGACCCCAAGCATCTGGGTCACCTGCTCGATGTGGTCCGCAATGTCGAAGGCGTCTTCGACGTCTACCGGGTGACGTCAGCCGCCTGACGTGGCGCCCGACGATGATCAGCCCACCGCAGCTGGACAGCGGGCGCTGGTCCTGGGTGCCAGCGGCAACGTAGGCGCCTGCGTGACCCGCCATCTGGTGTCCAGCGGCGCCGACGTGCGGGTGCTGCTTCGAAAGTCCAGTTCCACCAAGGGTATCGACGGCCTGAATGTCGATCGGCGCTACGGCGACGTCTTCGGCACAGCCGATGTCGCCGCGGCGATGTCAGACCGCGACGTTGTCTACTACTGCATCGTCGACACCCGAGCCGAACTGAGAGATCCCGCTCCACTTTTCCAGACCAATGTCGAGGGTCTGCGCAGTGTCCTCGACGTAGCAGTACGGGCGAATCTGCAACGGTTCGTTTTCCTGAGCACCATCGGGACGATCGCGGTCGGACGAAAGGGTGAAACCGTCGACGAGGACACTCCGTTCAACTGGTCCGACGAGGCTGGCGGCTACATCGCGTCGCGACGCGCGGCCGAGCACCTCGTCCTCGCTTATGCCGCCGATCACGGCCTGCCCGCGGTGGTGGCCAACGTGTCGAACCCGTACGGGCCGCCCGATTGGCAACCGCGGCAAGGAATGTTTGTCAAACTCGCTGCGCTGGGCAGAATGCCGATCTACATCCGCGGCGTCGGATCGGAAGTGGTCGGGATCGACGACGTCGCCGACGCGTTGCTGTTGGCCGCCCAACGCGGGCGAATCGGGCAGCGCTACATCATCTCGGAGCGCTACATGAGCCAGCGCGAGCTGGTGACGTGCGCGGCCGAGGCTGTCGGTGCGCGACCTCCCTGGTTGGGTGTCCCGATGGCGTTGATGCGCGGGCTCGGTTGGGTGAACGACGCAATGGGGGCGCTCCTGCGACGCGACTTCCCAATGAGCAGGCAGAGCGCCAAGCTCGTCGAGCTGACCTCACCGGCCAGCCATGATAAGGCCACTCGCGAACTCGGTTGGCGCCCAACGCCAACCGAAGAGTTCATCCGGCGGGCGGCCCGCACATACGTGGAGCGTTCAGTCCCGGCGAGCTGAGGTGATGGTGACCTCGGTTTGTGGCTGGCCGTCGTCGCCACCGCCGGCGACGCCTGCCGCGGCGATCTTATCCAGCACGGCCAGGCCTGCCTCGTTGATCTTGCCGAAGATCGTGTAGGCCGGCGGCAGCAGCGAGTCGCGGTACACCAAGAAGAACTGGCTCCCGTTGGTGCCGGGTCCGGAGTTTGCCATCGCCAGCGTTCCCCGCGGATAGACGACGGGTTGCTTCAGCGCCGGCTCACCGGGTGGGTACTGAACGGTCGGGTACTCGTCGGCAAACTGATAGCCCGGCCCGCCGGTGCCGTCGCCCTTGGGGTCTCCGCACTGCAAGACCGACAACGCGCGTGCCGTCGTGAGCCGATGGCATTCAGTGTTGTCGAAGTAAGAATTCTGGGCCAGGGTGACGAAACTGTTGACAGTGCAGGGTGATTCGTTCATGGCCAGTTGCAGGCCGATCCTGCCCTGGTCTGTGACGACGGTCAGGCCGACCTCAGCAGGGTCGGTCGCGATCTTGCCGTTCTGGGGTTTGGCCGCCGATTTGCTCGCGGCATCGGCAGACGGCGGGTACTGGCAGTTGGCGCCCACCGCGGCGGACGGGAAGAACGGCGGCAGCAGCGCGCCGGTCACTGGAGCGGGTCGCGCCGAGGTCGTGGCTGCGGCGGCCGCGGTGCTGCTCGCCGTCGTGGAGGCCGCCTTGTCGCGCGCGTGGTCGCTGCAGGACGGCACGGTGATCGCCAGCGCGAGCACGGCCATCAAGCGAATACTCGTCATCATCAGTCCAGTTGCACCGATGTGATGGTGACTTCGGTTGCGGGGGGTCCGTCCGCGCCGCCGCCGGCAACACCGCCCTTGGCGATCTTGTCCAGGGTGGCCAGACCGTCCGGCTGGATTTTGCCGAAGATCGTGTACGCGGGCGGCAATTGGGTGTCCTTGTAGACCAGGAAGAACTGGCTGCCATTAGTGTTCGGTCCGCTGTTGGCCATGGCCAGGGTTCCCCGCGGGTACGTCACCGGCTCCTGGGCGGCCGGGTCGCCCGGCGGGTACTGGTCGGTCGGATACTCGTTGGCGAACTGGTATCCCGGTCCGCCGGTGCCGTCACCGCCGGGGTCGCCGCATTGCAGCACCGACGAGGTCGGGGACGCGGTCAGCCGGTGGCATTTGGTGTCGTCGAAGAACTTTTGCTGCGCCAAACTTGCGAAACTGTTGACCGTGCAGGGTGATTCGTTGTTCGAAAGCAGCAGGCCGATGTGACCCTGGTTGGTCACCATGCTGACGCTGACTTCCGCCGGATCGGTGGGCACCTTGCCTTGCCGGGGCGGCTTCGCCTGCTTGCTCGGTTGTCCTGCAGCGGGCGGGTACTGGCAGTTGGCGCCCAGGTCGGCTGCCGGCTTGAAGGGCGGCAGCGCTCCTGCGGCGGCCCCGGGAGCTTTGTCGGTCGAGTTGCTACTCGACGAGGCCTGCTTGCTGGTGTGGTCGTGGTTGCTCGCGAAGATGCTGTACGCCGCAATCGCAATGACGGCGACGGCCGCGACCGAGCCTCCGATGATGGTCAGCAGGCGCCGACGCTTGGCCTGCTGCGCTCGGCGTTCTAGCTGCCGTTCCAGTTTGCGCTTGGCTGAAGCTCGTCGCTGTTCGTTGGTCGGCACCGCCGCTATTCCTCCGTACTCGCAGGCTGGGTCTGCAGAGTGAGTGTGCCAGTAAAGGCTGAATAGGGTGGCGCGACCCGTCCACCGTCACTCGGATGGGAAACTGGAGGACGTGTTCATCACCGGATTTCCCGCCGGGTTGCTGCAGTGCAACTGCTACGTGTTGGCGCCGCACCCCGGGGCTGACGCCATCGTCGTCGACCCAGGGCAGCGCGCGATGGGGCAATTGCGGCGGATTCTGGACGAGAATCGGCTCACACCTGCGGCGGTGTTGCTCACCCACGGCCACATCGACCACATCTGGTCTGCTCAGAAAGTGTCCGACACCTTCGGCTGCCCGACCTATATCCATCCCGAAGACCGGTTCATGTTGACCGACCCGATCAAGGATTTCGGACCCAAGCTGGGCCAGTTCCTGCTGGCCGCGATCTTCCGCGAACCCAAGCAGGTCGTTGAGTTGGACCGCGACGGCGACAAGTTCGACCTCGGCGGGATCAGCGTGACCGTCGATCACACGCCCGGCCATACCCGCGGATCAGTGGTGTTCCGGGTGTCAGGCGACAAAGAGCTGGCCTTCACCGGCGACACGTTGTTCCAGCGCTCGGTGGGCCGCACCGACCTGTTCGGTGGCAGCGGACGCGACCTGTTGTGCTCGATCGTCGACAAGCTGTTGGTTCTCGACGACAAGACGGTGGTCTTCCCGGGACACGGCAACTCCACCACCATCGGCGCTGAGCGGCGGTTCAACCCGTTCCTCGAAGGGCTGAGCCCGTGAGCGCGCCGACGACGAGAAGGCGTGGCGCCATTGACTAAGCTCTCTTCTTTTTCCGGCCCGAAGGGTATTCCGGACTATTACCCGCCGGATTCGGCACGGTTCGTCGCCGTCCGGTCGGGCCTACTGGACGCAGCCCGCCGAGCCGGATATGGCGATATCGAGCTGCCGATCTTCGAAGACACCGCGCTGTTCGCCCGCGGGGTGGGTGAGTCCACCGATGTGGTGTCCAAGGAGATGTACACCTTCTCCGACCGAGGCGACCGCTCGGTGACGCTGCGGCCCGAGGGCACCGCCGGTGTGGTGCGCGCGGTGATCGAGCATGGTCTGGACCGTGGGGCGCTGCCGGTCAAGCTCTGCTACGCGGGCCCGTTCTTTCGCTACGAGCGGCCCCAGGCCGGCCGCTACCGCCAGCTGCAGCAGGTCGGAGTCGAGGCCATCGGTATCGACGACCCGGCCCTGGACGCCGAGGTGATCGCGGTCGCCGACGCCGGGTTTCGCGAACTGGGCCTCGATGGATTCCGACTGGAGATCACCTCACTGGGCGACGATACCTGCCGTCCGCAATACCGGAAACTATTGCAGGACTTCCTGTTTGGGCTCGACCTCGATGAGGAAACCCGCAAGCGCGCCGAGATCAACCCGCTACGGGTGCTCGACGACAAGCGTCCGGACGTCAAGGCTTTGACTGCTGATGCGCCCGTGATGCTCGATCATCTGTCCGACGTGGCCAAGCAGCACTTCGAGACGGTTCTCGCACACCTGGACGGGCTGGGTGTGCCGTATGTGATCAACCCCCGGATGGTTCGCGGCCTGGACTACTACACCAAGACCACCTTCGAATTCGTGCACGACGGGTTGGGCGCGCAGTCGGGTATCGGTGGCGGCGGGCGATACGACGGGCTGATGCGCGAACTCGGCGGACAGGATCTGTCCGGCATCGGATTCGGGCTGGGGGTGGACCGCACACTGCTGGCATTGCAGGCCGAGGGCAAGGACGTCGGATCGACCGCCCGCTGCGACGTGTTCGGTGCTCCACTGGGTGAGCAGGCCAAACTGCGCCTGGCGGTGCTGGCCGGGCAGTTACGCGCCGCCGGCGTGCGGGTGGACCTGGCCTACGGCGATCGCGGACTCAAGGGCGCGATGCGGGCTGCCGACCGGTCCGGAGCGCGGGTCGCGCTGGTGGCCGGTGATCGCGACATCGACGCCGGAACCATCGGCGTCAAGGATCTGGCGACGGGGGAGCAGGTCGATGTGGCCACGAACTCCGTTGTCGCTGAGGTCATTTCGCGCCTGGGCTCATAACGTCAGCTGCGGCTGTGTTTGACCTGGTTGAACGGCACGCCCCGATCGGCGGCCAGTTCACGCGGAAAGCCGAGTATCCGTTCGCCGATCACGTTGCGTGCCATCTCGGTGCTGCCGCCGCCGAGCGCCGCGGTCTGCCGCGACAGGTAACGTTCCCCGATCGAGAGGAGCCCGGTGGGTCCGTCGACCACACCGGCGTCGCCGGCGATCGCCAGCGCGGTGTCGACCTCGACGGCGACCTCCTCGGCCTGGAAAAGCCGGATCAACGTGCCGCCGGTCGGGGGCAATGATCCATCCAGCACGCCCCGAAAGACATGGTCGATCAATTGCTCCCACACCGCGCGACGCGTCAATGCTCGGCCGGCGGCCTCGCGTGCCCGTTCGTTGCCGGTGAGCCCGGCCGCGCGAAGCATCGCGTGATAATCGGGGGCCTGCTCCTGGTTGTTCTCGGCGCCGCTGCCGCTGGCGAATTCCGAGCCGCCGCCGACGGCGCGCCGCTCGTGATGCAACTGGCGCGTCGCCACGTCCCAGCCCTTGTCGATTTCGCCGACCACGTCATCGTCGCTGAGTTCCAGGTCGTCGAAGAACTCCTCGCAGAACTCGGTCGACCCGTTGACCTGCTTGATGCGCCGCAGCGTGATGCCCGGGCTATCCAGCCGCACCAGGAACATCGTCAGCCCTTCGTGCTTGGGCACCGCCCAGTTCGTTCGGGCCAGCAGCAGCCCGTAATCGGCGGCGAAGGCGCCGGTGCTCCACGTCTTGGCGCCGTTGACGATCCACTTGTCCCCGCGCCGCTCGGCGCGGGTGATCACACCGGCCAGGTCCGAGCCGCCGCTGGGCTCGGACAGCAGCTGGACCAGCACTTCGTCACCACGTAACGCAGCCGAAATATGTTGGCGCTTCTGCTCTTCGGTGCCAGTGTCGAGGATCGTCGCGCAACAGATGGTGAACGTCGGGGTGTTCAAAATCAGCGGCAGCTCATAACCGGCACTCTCGACGTCGAAAGCCTTCTGATAGTCGATGCCCAGCCCGAGCCCGCCGTATGCAGTGGGAAAGCAGATGCCGGCGAAGCCGCCGTCATGGAGCCGTCGCTGTAGTTGGCGGACGTGCTGCCACGAGTCCTCTTCGCCGCGGTCGGCGTAGGGCGGATTGCCCGGATCGTCGATGCGCGGCATGGTGTCGGCCAGCCACCTGCGGGCCCGCTCAGCGAATGCTTCTACCGATCCCACGGTGCGCGTCGAAGCCGTCATATCGCCTTCCGAGAGCTTCATTACCAAAAGCGATAATGACGTTACCAGTCTTGGCGCCCCTGCTCAGCGTCGGCGAGGACGAGTGAGCGTGAACTGCTCCACCACGCTCGTGGCCCCATAGGGGCCGTTGACCGCGTAGTGGGTCGCCTTGATGGACGTGTTGCCACCTGGGGGGCCCGGGTCGACGTCGAAAGCGACGAAGCCGTAGGGGTTGTGGCGGTCACGGAATGCTGACCAGGGGGCGTCCTCCACCACATAGATGGGCGCCCTGCGGCCGATCGAATCGTCGAACGCGCCGACGCCCGTCAGGACGCGGCACCTCGGTTGTGGGAAGAACATGGTGTTCGACGGCGCCGAGGTTCCGCCGCCGCCGATCACGACATGCACGGTCCCTCGTGTGGTGTCGATGACATCGCCGCGGTCCTCGACCGGGATCGGTGTCTTGGTCTCGCTGTCCTGCGTGCCCCGGACCGGATGTGAACGCTCGTAGTGATGCTCATGGCCGCACACCACCAGGTCGACCTGGTAGCGGTCGAACAACGGCAGCCATTCCTGGCGGATACCCAGGTCGGCACCGTTGGTGCGATCAGCGGTGGAAATCGCGGTTTGGTGCATGCACACGACGACCCAGTCGATCCGATCGTCGGCGCGTGCATCCGCGAGTTCCTTTTCAAGCCAATGCTTCTGCGCCCCACCGGAATAGCCGTGCACGTAGGAGTTGCCACCGTCCTGGTAGCAGATGTCGTCGTTGTTGAGGCTGATGACTCGCACCGAGCCTGCGGTGAACGAGTACCAGAGCCCCCGTAGCTCGCCTGCGGATCCGGAGTCAGGCAGAGCGAAATAGGTCTGGTATGCGGCGTAACCCACTGGGCCATTGCCCAATTCGTTCTCGTGGTTTCCCGCCGCGGGCATCCACGGTCGGTAGCGCGCGGATCGCGTGTTGTTGTCGAACCAGTCCGACCAGGTACGGATCCGGTCGTGAGCGAGGTTGGCGTAGCACAGGTCGCCGTTGACCAGGTTGAACAGTGGGCCGATGCGCTCGATCGCGGTGGTGATGTCGCCGGCCGCCGGGGATCCGAGGTTGTCGCTTCGGTAGCCGTTCTTGTGTAGTCGGCCCAGCGTCGGCGTTGCTTGATCTCCGAAGCTGGTGAAGCGAAACGATTTCCGTCCTGACGGAGCGGTACGCATGGTGCCCAGTTCTGGGTTGGTTCCGTCGTGCGTGGCTGCGTAGACGTAATCGGTGTCGGGAGTCAGATTGTCGAGCTGCGCATGGTGGACGCGGACTTCGGTCTTCGATTTCGCGTCCCGGTAGGTGCGGGTTTCGGCCGAAACGGTGCGGCCGAGACCCGATGTCGATGTGCCGAGCATGACTCGCGGGTTGGCGATCGGGTCGGTGGTGTGCCACGAGACAACAACGTCGGTGGATGCATCTTTGCCGAACTGCAGATGAAGGCCGCCGACCGGTTGCGCCCCGCGCTGCGCCGGCTGGGTCCACAGGCTTGGGCCGTGGCCGGGCGGCCCGAACAACGCGACGGCTCCCGCGCCCAGGCCGGCGCCGACGATCGTCGTCGCGGCACCGGTCGTCAGCAGCCTTCGGCGATTGATGCCGGCAACCGGCGTCTCGTCACCCGCCGGTTGCGGTTCGTCGACCATGCCTCTTTCTTACCTGTCGGCCCTTGCGACGAGCTGCGGGCCGGTGAACGCTAGCCGGCGAAAACATAGACCCACGCGTGGGGTCCGGACCGCAAAGGCACGGAGATCCGGTGGTAGTCGTCGACCTCGTAGTCGTCGGCCGCGGCCAAATCCGCCACGCTGATGGTGAAAACACTGCCGTCGACGTGGGCATCCGGTCGATCGGTCGGCCGCAGGATCGGATGGCGGTCGCTGCCGCTGGTGGCAATCACGTGTGGATCGGTGATCGTTACGTAGTCCAGGTCGTAGCCGACAATCGCGTCGAGGTAGCCGTCGATTTCCCGTCCGAACGTGGCACGTTGAACTTCTGGTTGACGCAACGTCCCGTAGGAAAACAGCAGTTCGCTCACTGATGGTGCCTAGCATCCGCCATAGCCATCCGCTACCGGAGGGGCGAGGGCAGCTTTCGAGACGACAAGTTGTCAGCATTTTCTCAGCATTGCTGGCTGTTCATTTCCAATCGTGATCTGTCAAGCCGTTGACGAACCGGCCGATTTAAATCTCGGAAGCAGGGTGCGGCTGTTTACCAGTATCGACGACTCGACAATGGAGAAGTGTTTCATCGGCAACCTTTCCAAGACCCGGCTTATCAACCGGGTGGTCGCCCGACGCTCCACACCCGCGCCGCCGTGTGGTGCTTGTCGCAGCGGCAGATGGTGCAAGCCGATCGGATGATGACGACCCGTGTCCCGGTCGCGCTGAAGACGACGTCTGTGACAGCGAATTGTCAAGCAAACACCAGGTTTACAGATGCCGGCGGGTGCGTCGACACCGGTCCGCGGACGCTTTCGGAGCGTGTCGGGATGCTGCTGGGCAACGGGCGCGCAGGCGATCGGCACTGCGGTCGCTGACCGCTAGACGGCGTCACCGTGCGTTGCGCGACCGAAGCTACTGACTCATGCCTGATAGGACAATCAGTTACGACGCGTTACCTGCCATAGGCGGCTTCCTGGGAGCTTGCTGTATGTGGAGTCAAAAAATTGGCGCACGAGCTTTGTCTCTTCGGTTTTTCTCAGCACAACGCGCGCGTTCATGATTTAAGATTGCGCCACCGTCAGACCTCGACAACCGCTCTCTTCGTGACAAGTTAATTGCATTAACTTATCCAAGAGGTGGCCAGGGGTCTGGCGAAGCCGTGTTAGGAGGGAGCAAGGGTGTCGTTCGTCACTGCGCAGCCGGAAGCGCTGTCCGGGGCCGCGGGCAACCTTGCGGGCGTCGGCGAGGCGATCGCGGCACGATATGCCGCAGCTTCGGCGCCGACAACGGGCCTGGCGCCCGCGGCGTCGGATATCGTCTCCGCGATGACTGCGGCGCAGTTCGGCAAGCATGGTTCGACGTATCAACAGATCGCCGCCCAAGCGACAGCAGTACACGAACAATTAGTAGCCGCACCGCGCTCCGGGGCCGGGGCGTATGCGCTGACCGAGGCGGCGAATGCAGCTGCTGCTGGCTAAGGGGGGCCTGGGCCAATGAGTTTCATGGTATTTCCGCCGGAGATCAATTCCAGCCTGATGTACAGCGGGGTGGGGTCGGGTCCGCTGATGGCTGCCGCATCGGCGTGGGATGAGTTGGCCGCTGATCTCGAGGCCTCCGCCACTGCTTTCCAGGCGATCGTCGCGCAACTGACCGGTGCAACCTGGCTTGGCCCGTCTTCGGCGCGAATGGCTTCGGCGACGGCGCCCTACGTGGACTGGCTGGCCGGCAGTGCTGGCCAAGCCGTCCAAACGTCAGCTCAGGCCAGGTTGGCTGCCGCTGCTTATGAGAGCGCGTTTGCGGGCACGGTCCCGCCCGCCGTGATCGCCGCCAATCGGTCGTTGTTGGCCGCATTGGTCGCCACCAACTTACTTGGTCAGAACACCCCGGCGATCGCGGCGACCGAGGCGCTCTACATGGAAATGTGGTTCCAGGACGGGCTGTCGATGGACACCTACGCCACCCTTGCCCAGCAAGCGGTCGCGTTGCCCGAGCCGACCCCGGCACCGACGACCAGCGACGGCGGTGTGTCCTCCGACGCGGCCGCGGCGGTCCAGTCGATCGAGAATTCCCTGACCACCACCATGAACCAACTGAGCACCACCCTGCAGGGCTTGTTGACCGGAAACTCCACCACGGGCACCTCGACCAACGGACTCTCGTCCGCGCTGTCGAGCGCAGTGAGCAATACAGCCCACTCCGCGAGCGCCCTGAGCTCGGGCTCGGGCTCGGCGACAGTCGCGCCAACTGTCGCCACGGCCACCGGCTCGATCCTTCCCGTGCAGGGCGTGTATTACGCGACCATGTTCGCCAGCATGCCGGCGAAAATGCTGATCAGCATGGCCAACTCGATGAATGCCAGTCAGGCGTTGCAGGCAGGCAACCAGGCGATGCTGGCCGATGTCTCCAAGATGGTCGACGAGAAGATGAAAGCACTGCTAGGCGGCATTTCCGGCCAAATGCGCGGGTTCGGATCGTCGATCACCGCACAGCTCGCATCGGCGCAGCGACTGGGCGGGATGTCGATACCGAACGGCTGGGCCTCGAATGCGCCGGAGATGGTCCGTGCCGCCCCGGTGCTGCCGATGAACAGCATCGCGGCGCCGAGTGCGACCGCACCACTACCCAATAGCCCCTACACGCAGGCCCTTATGGGTGCGATGAACGGGCGCGGCATGGGCACCCAGGCCGCTAAGACGGCGTCCGTCAAAGTAGAGACTCGTACGCCGGCAGGCGGATGAGAAGTGGGGGGATGCTTTTGCTGTCCAACGCATTCGCACTCGAATCGACACTGAACTAAGGAGAGAGATATGCCTACACGCTTTATGACTGACCCGCACGAGATGCGGTCGATGGCGGGCCGGTTCGACACTCACGCCCAGACCGTCGAGGACGAGGCCCGCAAGATGTGGGCGTCGAGCCAGAACATCGCCGGCGCCGGCTGGAGCGGTACGGCTCAGGCCACGTCGTTCGACACGATGGGCCAGATGAACACGGCGTTCCGCAACATCGTCAACATGCTGCACGGTGTGCGCGACGGCTTGATTCGGGATGCGAACAACTACGAGAGCCAAGAGCAGGGCTCGCAGCACCTCCTGTCCAGCTAGTCCACCCCCACCCAATACTTGTAGGAGAACAGTCATGTCG
Source organism: uncultured Actinomycetota bacterium (assembly GCA_963834615.1). Lineage (GTDB taxonomy): Bacteria > Actinomycetota > Actinomycetes > Mycobacteriales > Mycobacteriaceae > Mycobacterium. The sequence goes on along the minus strand of CAWICO010000008.1, from coordinate 85,884 downwards.
ATCAGTTACCAGTTCGGCGACGTGGATGCCCACGGCGCGATGATCCGCTCGCAGGCCGCGTCGCTAGAGGCCGAGCACCAGTCCATCGTGCGCGATGTGCTGGCTGCCGGTGACTTCTGGGGCGGCTCGGGTTCGGTGGCCTGCCAGGAGTTCATCACCCAGTTGGGTCGCAACTTCCAGACCATCTACGAGCAGGCCAACTCCCACGGCCAAAAGGTCCAGACCGCAGGCAACAACATGAGCAGCACCGACTCCGCTGTCGGCTCCAGCTGGGCCTGACGCTTCATCGAGTAGTTCACACACACCGGGCATCACGATGCCCGGTGTGTTTTTGCTGTTTCGATGTGCCCGTGCTTCGCAAGAACCGCCTGGCATTCGGCGGACGTAGTTGCCACCGGATGTCCACGCGGATGGCTTTCAACGATCGGGTGAATGCGCCCTCCAGCAGTGGACGGCAAGCCCAATGGAGAGGGTGATGGTTGTCAAATAGTTCTCGGAGAGCATGCGGGATATCCAGCGCTGCAGAGCGTGCGATCGGCTGCGCACGGCGCCTACTCGGCCACCGCCGCGCAGCCACCGAGAATGGTCGTCGAGACGAAGTTGGCCGCGTTGGCCAGATGGTTGTCGGTCGGGGTGTAAGTGGGCAGCGCGGTGACAAATGCTCGCCGGTACTGCGCCGAGAGGTTCGCCAAGTCTTGCCAAATGGCGTTATCACTTTGCCGGCCAAGCTGTTCCAGCTTGCTGGCGAAGGAGTTCATCAGCGGCCCAACCTGATAGTTGACTGCTTTCTGCTCACGATTCCAGTAGATCGACGGAATGTTGGGATCGATCTGCTGCCACGCGGCGGTCTGGTGGCCGAACTGGTTCAACGCCGACTTCCATTCCGAACAAACATTGTTGTCCGAGGTGAGGAAGGGTTGCGGGCTGGCAAGGTTGCCCACCGGTGCGATGTCGGAGGGCGCCGCGGACGGCGGTACCAGCGGCCCCCGAGCCGCGGCAGGTCCGTCGCTGATTGCAGCGCAGATCGCGCCCAGGGCAGACGAGGCGCTGTTCGCGGCGCCCGCCAGATTGTTGTCGGCCGGAGTGTATTTCGGGATGCGTTCGGAGTACGCCCGCGCGTACGCAATGAACTGCTGGTAGAGCTCACGCATCACCCGGTGCGGGGTGAGCTTGACCAGGCCGACGGTCTGGGCAGCGGCGCCGCGCATCGACTGTCCGGCCGCGATGAATTGCGCCTTTTGCTTGTCCGTCCACGCCGAAGCCGGAACTGACCGATCGCGGTCGTTCCACAGTCCCTGGCCGCTGTTCGCAAGCTCGTTGTTGATCGACGTCCACGCCACGCAACTGGGGTCGTCGGTGATCACGGCGACGGGCCCGGTGTCTTTCGCACTGGCCACGCCGGCGACCGCTTCCGGGTTCGCGTTGTCCGAGCCGCCTTGCGGCCCTCCGGAGCCTCCGCCGCCGAACAGCAGTACTGCGGCCACGATCGTCGCCAGAACGGCGACCGCGGCCACCCCACCCATCGCCCACTTGAGATTTTTGTTATCGCTGGGGGCGTCAATATCAGACGTCACGATGGACCAGCTTAAATGACAGCCCCGTAACCGCAGGCGTATTGGTTATCGGGCCCGACCCCATCCGGCGGTTCTTAGCTGGTTGACAGGGTTGACTTTTAGTCGAACAAGAGTTCGAATAAGGCGTATGCGATGGGATGGGCAGAGCGTGGGAGTCGACGACGGCGCGCTGCCGGGTCTGGAGCGCATCGGGTTCGTGCGCAGCGTGCGGACGCCGCAGTTCGACGGCATCACGTTTCACGAGGTGCTGTGCAAGTCCGCCCTGAATAAAATCCTGAACTCGAGTGCTTTTCTGCCTTTTCACTACACCGTCAACGGCTATCGCGGTTGCTCGCACGCATGCCGATATTGTTTCGCCCGGCCGACCCATGAGTACTTGGACCTGGACTGCGGCAACGATTTCGACACCCAAGTCGTCGTCAAGACGAACGTCGTCGACGTGTTGCGCCGCGAACTGGGTCGACGGTCGTGGCGACGCGAGACAGTCGCGCTGGGCACCAACACCGATCCTTACCAACGGGCCGAAGGCCGCTACGCCTTGATGCCAGGGATCATCAGCGCTCTCGCGGAATCAGGCACGCCGCTGTCGATCCTGACCAAAGGCACACTGTTGCGTCGAGATCTGCCGTTGATCGCCGACGCCGCCGGCCAGGTTCCGATTAGCCTCGCTGTCTCACTCGCTGTCGGCGACCCGGAACTGCACAAAGAAATCGAGCCGGGCACGCCCAACCCACAGGCGCGCCTGGGATTGATCTCGGCGATCCGCGAGGCCGGGCTGAACTGCCACGTGATGGTAGCGCCGGTGCTGCCGTATCTGACCGATTCCACCGAGCATCTCGACAGTCTGCTGCGCGAGATCGCGGCGGCCGGCGCCAGTAATGTCACGGTGTTCGGCCTGCATCTGCGCGGGTCGACCCGTGGCTGGTTCATGTCCTGGTTGGCCCGGGCCCACCCGCAGCTGGTGGCCCCTTATCGCGAGTTGTACCGGCGGGGAGCATATTTGCCACCGGCATATCGAGCAGCGCTCGGGGCCAGGTCGGCCCCGCTGATCGTCAAGTACGGGCTGGCCGGCGATGAGCGCCGGTTCGACGCCGCTCCACCGCAGCGAGTCGTCGAAACGCTTCAGCCGACACTGTTTTGAGCTAGTCGAGGTCGGGTGCGTGGTAGGTGTCGCACTGATTGGGGTCACCGGTCTGGTAGCCGGCGGTGAACCAGTGCTGACGCTGCTCCGAAGAGCCGTGCGTCCACGACTCGGGGTTGGTGTGGCCGGTGGCGGCTTTCTGGATGCGGTCGTCGCCCACCGATGCCGCCGCTGACAGCGCGTCGGCAATATCTTTGTCGCTCAACGGGTCCAAGAAGGGAACGCCGGTGCCCTCCTGCTTGGTCGTCGAGGCGTAGTGCGCCCATACTCCGGCGTAGCAGTCGGCCTGCAACTCGGTACGCACGCCGTTACCGTTCGCACCTTGCGCACCCTGTTGGGCGCGGCCGAGCGATCCCTGCAGATCCTGCACGTGGTGTCCGAACTCGTGGGCGACCACGTATTCCTGTGCCAACGGCCCACCGCTGGAACCGAATTGGTCGCGCAGCACGTCGAAAAAGCCGACGTCGAAGTAGGCGGTCTGATCCACTGGGCAATAGAACGGTCCGACCTCGGTGCTGGCCGGACCGCAGCCGGTGTTGACCTGACCGCTGAAGAGCCGAATATGTGGGCGGGTGTACCCGTGCAGCAGTTGTTTCCACACCGCGTCCACTGAGTTGCCGGTGGCCACAACGCGGCACTGCGCATACTGGTTGGCGTCCGCGCCGGTCTTGCATTTGCTCAAGTCGAACCCGGGCGCCACGTCCTGGGTGGTGTTCGTCGGCAGCTGATTTGCCACCTTGCCGGGATCGACGCCGAGCAGGAGAGCCACGACGAGAAACAGCAACCCGCCAAGCCCCCCGCCGATCGCGATTCCCCGTCCGCCACCGCCGGACGCCGACGTCGTACTGGTGTCGATCTGCATACCCTCGTTGAAGGTCATCGCACTCTCCGTTGCGTATCTGTCGCGGCTTGTGGCCCGGCGAGATCAGCTTTCCACACTACGATTCAGGCGTGCCCGGGGTTGCCGAAGTTCCTGCTCCGGCTCGCTGCGGTGTGGCGCGGAGTCCCGTACGGGCGGCATCCACTGGGTGAGCGCCGATTCGCGGCGCCCGCCCACTGCTGCCGTGGACGGGTGCGCGCGACGCCGTGTGAAGCCTGCTTTTGAACGCGGCGCCCTCGGTGAGCGCTTCGACGACAACCTGTGTCTGCGTGACCAGATCGCCGCGTTGGCCTTGGGCGCGCGACAACATTTGCCGCTTTCGGCGGCGACGCCGACCGGGTCACCGTATTCGGCGAATCTGCCGGAGCCACTTCAGTGTTGGCTTTGATGGCAAGTCCAGCCGTCGAGGGCTTGTTTACCAGGGCGATTGCGCAAAGCCCCCCGCTGCCATCACCGCCGACCGGGCGACGCGAGCCGAGCAGTGTCGCGAGTTCCTGCGTCGGCTCGGCGTGGGCGCGGGAGAGGCGCATCTGTTGAAAAAAGTACCGCAGCACGAATTGCGGCGTGCCGCAGGAGAGTTACAACTCGCCAGCGTTAGACCGGCCGCCGATGCTGCCGACGACGCCGGCGACGATCGACAGCTATTTGCGCGGATGGCACCGGATTCGCGGGCACGAATGTTGCACGTTTACCCCAGCTATCCGCGACGCCGCGCGCGGAGGCTTGCTGTCGACGTAATGTTCGTCGCCCCGACGTGGACATTCGGTTCGACCACACCCGTTGACTTTGGTGGCGACGGGTCTGGGCGCGGTGCACGGCAGCGAAATTGTGCATGTGTTACATAGCTACGACTCGTATTTGGGCCGACGCCTGCATCCGTTAGGCACGTGGCCGACACCCGCGGTCGGGGCGCCGTATGCAGCAAACTTGATTGAACTTTCTATTGCGCAGACGTCAAATGAAACGGCCTAGTCTATTGCTTGGCCCTGCTACGAAAATTTAGCGCCGAGCGACCCGCAGTATCAGGTCGGTTGCGGATTCCACCAGCGACGATCCGGACGCGGCGCGTCGCTCCGCCTCGCGCGGAAACTTGTGATCCAAACTAAGCTTCGCCTGAGAGCAAACATATATTGGAATTTCGAGCTGATTTAGGTGGAAGAAACACGTCGCAGGGCGTATTTTAGGCCCCTAACGATTTTGAATCACACCGGTTCTAGGGGATGGGGGCCAAATTGTCTCAGAAATCCAGCGGAAATTCTCAGCTTCCGCATATGTACCTTTCAAGGCCTGCGGTGGTGATTCCTGAGACTGCCGTCGACAACGAGACGGTGCTGTCGCGGGTACACGACAACTTCCGCGGCCCGGCGGCGGAGTGGGAGCCGGTCAAGCAGGGAGTCGAGTACGTACTCGGCCGATGTAGCACCCAGGTCCGCTACATCGACCCGGACCAGACGCTCTCGCCCGGCGAGTTTGCGTCACGCGCGGCGACCGCCTGTCTTTTCGAGAACGGTGTCGAAGCGTCCGAGGTCGACCTTTTGGTTTATGGGGGAATTGCCCGCGAGAACTTCGAGCCCTCGACCGCGTCCGAGGTCGCCGGGCGCCTGGGCGCGACGCCGCTGCATGCATTCGACGTGACGTGCGCCTGCGCTGGGCTAATCGAAGCGCTGCACGTCGTCGCGGGTTACTTCGCCTTACACCCCGACATCAAGACGGCACTGGTCTGCGCCGGGGAACTGTGGCGCGACCATGTCACCTATGACTTGCAGTCCCTCGAGGACGTCGCGAACTTCGCAGCCGGCTTAACGCTCGGAAACGCCGCCGCGGCGTTTCTGGTGACTCGCGAGGCGCTGCCCGCGGGAAGCGCTCGGCTGCTGGGTTTCCGGCACAAGACGCTCGCCGAGCACTACGACCTGTGTTCGGCGCCCATCGACGGCCCGTTCATCTCGCGATCCAAAGAGTTGTTCGCACTTGCGGTTCACGTCCCGGGGGAGGTTCAGCATCTCCTCTCGTCGGCGGGCTGGGCGGCCGAGGACGTCGACCACTACGTCTTCCACCAGCCGAGCCAGGCGATCCTGGAGCGCGTCTTCGGCGCCATCGGCGCGCGGCCCGAGGCGTGTGTGCATACCCACTCGCTGTACGGCAACACCGCCAGCACCTCGTGGGCGGTCGCACTTAACCACCGTCTGAAGCACGGCACCGTCAACAACGGCGACAAGCTGATCATCGCAAGCGCCGCATCGGGTTTCACGATCGTGTGCGCATCTGCGGTCTGGGAGAGTTAGATGGGTCGTTACCTCCGCGTCTACGGGGTGATCGGCAAGACGTTCGGTTTGTGGTTCAAGCCTTTGAGTGCGTTCCTGCTCTTGCAGGTGCGACAAGCGATTTCGGCGACGACGCTTGGGCTGGACTACATCTTCTTCCCGCGGCATCGCAAGCAAGTGATCGACCGGCCGATTTTCATCATCGGCAATCCCCGGAGCGGCACGACATTTCTGCATCGCTTTCTGCTCGGCGCCGGCGACATGGCCGCGTTGGAGTTGTGGGAGATGCTGTTTCCCGCGATCACGGCGCGCAAGCTGCTCGGCGGCATCATGCCGCGGCTGGACAAGCTCTCGCCTGCGCAATATCACCCGTCGGACGTGCATGACACCAGCTTGCGCGGAATCGAAACCGACGACGTCGCATGGTTTTTCCGCACGATGGACGGGCCATTCGCGTGGGCGTATTTCACTGCGTGGCGCGACACCTGGGGGAGCGCGTATTCGCGGCGCACTTTCGGGATCGACGGCGTGTCGGCCAAGGAAGAGAACCGGTTCTTCAAGTATTACGAGGCGATTTGGCGACGGAACCTCACCGCCAAGGGCGCCAACCGAATCCTGGTGAAGTCGAGCATGTTGACATTCCGGTTGGATGCTCTGCTCCGGCGCTATCCCGACTGTCGACTGGTGTACATCGTTCGCGATCCAGTCGAGGTGATCCCGTCTGGAATGTCCCTGCTGGCGAGCGTTTTGGAGAACGGCTTCGACGTGTGGAACCGCACGACCAAAGAGGACCAGGACAAATGGCTGGAAAACCTCTACCAGGCGTCCGGCGATATGCTTCGCTTCTTCCGGGACGCCGAGGTGGCCGGACGCATCCCCGAGAAGAACGTGTGTGTCGTGCGCTACGAGGATCTGATCCAGAACCTCGAGCCGACGATGGCGCGAATCCTCGACTTCATCGAGGTCAAGCCGAGTGTCGAGTTCGAAGACGAGGTGCGGCAGCAGGCGGAGAAGCAACGCGGTTACACCAGCCGCCACCAACATTCGCCCGACAAGTTCGGACTTGACCCCCAGCGCATCCGAGCCGACCTCGGGTTTGTCTACGACGCCTACGGCCTCTCAAGCGGGCCTGGTTAGTGGTCAACACGGTCATAAGGAAACCTGGCGCCGGAGTCTGGAAGGCTGAGAAGCATGGGCACATCGCCATTCCCAACACGTTGGACGCAGTAGCAGGTCTCGCGCTCGACCACTTCCTCAATCTGCTCGTCCCCTGAACCGCCGTCAGCCCTGTGGCGTTGTCGCGAACGAGCGTCGGTGTTGCGGCGCAGGTTGGTCAGGAACCGGCGGAAGGCCAGGTTCAGCAGCGGCCGAACCACGAACATCGCGAGCTTGGCCGGCCGCGCGGGTTTCTGCGTCAGCCCGCACCATTTTCCCCAGCTAGGACGTTACGCTGAGATTTTTCCAAAGATGAAGTCTCCCTGCGGGTTACACGCGTGACGTTCTTGTTTGGTCTCGGTGCAGCTTTTGGTGCTTCTGCCGCCGCGACCGCTTTCTCGACCTCGTCCACGGATTGCGACGACGCGATACAGCGGCTGGTTTCACAAGCGAACACTCAACGATCTGCCAACGAGCATTTAGCCCGGGCCGTCGCTGGCTGCCGCGAGCAGTGGTACCAGGATGTCGCTGATCGGCGTCGCGATGCCATGAGCACGCGCCTTGCGGATGATCACGCCGTTGCGGATGTCCCATTCCATCGGCCGACCCGCCTGCCGGTCGGCCAGCATCGACGTTCCCATATCGGTTGGGGCCGAACGGAACATCTCCGCGGTGCCGGCTGCGGCGGCGTCGCCGAGTTGCGCTCCCTCGGCACGGGCCACCGCGAGGCATTCGGCGGCGTAGCGGCGGGCGAGCTCGGCCATCTCGTCGCGGCGGAACATGCCGGAGCGCCGGCCGGTCAGCACCATGAGGCCGGCGACCGCGTTGACCAACAGCTTGCGCCACGCGGCCGTGACGAAGTCGGGATCGCAATCGGCGGTGCCACCCGCATCCCGCCACAGATCGGCGAACGTGGTCGCCGCAGGCCCGGTCGGAAGCGCCAGCCGGGGTTCGCCACGCAGCCGCACCCACCCGTCGAGTTGGGTCTCGGCCGAAAACCAGACAATGCCCGGGATCACCGTCGACGTCGGGCAGTGCGGTTGCACCTGCTCGACCTGCTCGACGCCGTTTTGCAGAACGACGACGATGGTGCGCTCATCACACAGCCGGGACAGCCAGCGAGCTCCGTCTGGATTCTGGGTGGCTTTGATCGCCAGCAGAACCAACCCGGCCGGGCCGCTGATCTCGGCGGGATCAGTACGTACCGGGCCCGGAACCACGATCGGATCGCCATCGTCGGGCCGCAGTTCGATCAGTGATCTCGGTGTGCGCCCGCACACCAGCACCTGGTTAGCGGCCGCGGACAGGTACGCGGCGATCGTCGTACCGACGGCTCCGGGACCCACGACTGCAATATCCATGACGATCCTCGAAACTACCGCCTCTAGACTGGGCTGTCGTTTCCACCTTGTGCGAGGAGTATTTGTGCTGCGCAGTCACGCCGCCGGTTCGTTGCGGGCCACCGATGCCGGCCAACAGGTGACGCTGGCCGGCTGGGTCGCGCGTCGCCGCGATCACGGCGGGGTCATCTTCATCGATCTGCGCGACGCCTCGGGCGTATCCCAGGTGGTGTTCCGTGCCGAGGACGTGCTGGCCCAGGCTCATCGCCTGCGGGCCGAATTCTGCGTCGCCGTCAACGGTGTCGTGGAGATCCGGCCGGAGGGTAATGCCAACCCGGAGATCGCGACCGGCGACATCGAGGTCAACGCGACAACGGTGACAGTGCTGGGGGAGTGCGCCCCGTTGCCGTTCCAGCTCGACGAGCCCGCCGGTGAGGAGACCCGGCTGCGCTACCGGTACCTCGACCTGCGCCGCGACGGCCCCGGCGGCGCGATTCGGTTGCGCTCCAAGGTCAATGCCGCCGCCCGTGGCGTGCTGGCCGCGCACGACTTCGTCGAGATCGAGACGCCGACGATGACGCGGTCCACCCCGGAAGGCGCCCGCGACTTCCTGGTACCGGCTCGGCTGCAGCCTGGTTCGTTTTACGCGTTGCCGCAGAGTCCGCAGCTGTTCAAGCAGCTGCTGATGGTGGCCGGCATGGAGCGTTACTACCAGATCGCCCGGTGCTACCGCGACGAGGATTTCCGGGCCGACCGTCAGCCGGAGTTCACTCAGCTGGACATGGAGTTGAGCTTCGTCGAGGCCGATGATGTCATCGCGATTTCCGAACAGGTGCTCACGGCGGTGTGGGCGTTGATCGGCTACGACCTGCCACTGCCGGTGCCACGCATCAGCTACGCCGATGCGATGCAGCGGTTCGGCTCGGACCGACCCGACCTGCGGTTCGGGCTGGAACTCGTCGAATGCGCAGAGTTCTTCTCCGACACCACTTTTCGGGTGTTCCAGGCGCCTTACGTCGGCGCGGTGGTGATGTCCGGTGGGGCCTCGCAGCCGCGCCGGACCCTGGATGGCTGGCAGGAGTGGGCCAAACAGCGCGGCCACAAGGGTCTGGCGTACGTGCTGGTCGGCGACGACGGCACGCTCAGCGGGCCGGTCGCCAAGAACCTCTCCGACGACGAGCGCGCGGGTCTGGCTGCACACGTCGGCGCCCAACCTGGTGATTGCATCTTCTTCTCGGCAGGCCCGGCCAAGGCATCGCGCGCGCTACTGGGTGCGGCCCGAGTCGAAATCGCCCACCGACTCAACCTGATCGACCCCGATGCCTGGGCGTTCACCTGGGTGGTGGATTTCCCGCTGTTTGAGCCGGCTGACGACGCGACTGCCGCAGGTGACGTCGCGCTGGGCAGCGGCGCATGGACCGCGGTGCACCACGCATTCACTTCGCCGAAGGCCGATTCAGAAGCCGACTTCGACAACGACCCGGGCAACGCGTTGGCCGACGCCTACGACATCGTCTGCAACGGCAACGAAATCGGGGGCGGCTCGATTCGTATCCACCGCCGCGACATCCAGGAACGCGTGTTCGCGATGATGGGTATCGGCGCGGCCGAGGCGCAGGAGAAGTTCGGATTCCTGCTGGATGCGTTCGCCTTTGGCGCGCCGCCACACGGCGGGATCGCGTTCGGCTGGGACCGGATCGTCCAGTTACTGGCCGGCGCCGATTCGATCCGCGAGGTGATCGCGTTCCCGAAGTCTGGCGGCGGTGTCGACCCGCTGACCGATGCCCCGGCGCCGATCACCGCGCAGCAGCGCAAGGAATCCGGTATCGACGCGAAGCCGGAGGATGCACGCGCCCGCAAGCCCGCGCCCTCTGCAGCGGAATAGACGTTCGGCCGGGGCGGGTTGACCAGGCATGCCCACAGAAAAGCCTGACATCGCCTCGCTCAAAGCGTTCAACGATTCGATCGCCGACGAGTTCCGTGCCAACGGCGGGGAGGTCGGCGGCCAGTTCGAGGGTGCTGACCTGCTCCTGTTGACCACCACCGGCGCTAAGTCCGGCCAGTCGCGGGTCTCGCCGCTGGCCTACTTTCGCATCGACGCCAGGCTGATCATCATCGGGTCGTTCGCCGGGGCCGACGTCAATCCAGCCTGGGTGCACAACCTGCGCACGAATCCGTCGGCACACGTCGAGATCGGCAACGAGTCCTCGGACGTCACCGCGCGGGAATTGCCATCCGCCGAACGGGACGAACTCTTCGCCCGGATCACCGTGGCCGCTCCGGGTTTCGGCGAATATCAGGCGAAAACCACCCGGGTGATCCCCGTCTTCGAACTCCAGTAAGCGGGTTGGCCCAGCCCGCAACCGGCCAGCGGTGGCCGCTGATCACAGGGCAATCACGTCACCGATCACAGGGTGATTTCGGCGCCGCGATGGGGTTAATGCGGGACCAGCGACCACAGCGTCTGCAGCGTCCCGCGGACGGGGTGCATCAGAATATTGACGATTTGGATCGGGAAAAGCTGGCCGTTGCCGCCGCATTTGGGCCACGCACCCGGGCCTTGAGTAGCAACCACCCGGTTCGCCACGGCGATCTGCTGCTCCCGCGAAGCCGAGGCCGGGTCGCCAGTCCCGCCGTTCGCGGCCCAGGTTGACGGCTTGAACTGCAGGCCGCCGTAGAACCCGTTGCCGGTGTTGGCGTGCCAGTTACCGCCCGACTCACACTGCGCCACGGCATCCCAGTCCATGCCGTCTGCGTAGGCGACTCCCGTGGTCGGACTCACGACCAGTGACATCCCCAGGACGACCATCGTGGCTATCACCAGGTGCTTGCACAACGTGCTCAGTAGCCCACCTAAATGACTCATTTAACACTTCTAACAAACAAATGTGAAAGGAGTCAATGCGTGGGGTATTAGCAATTTAGTGAGATTATTGGTAAGGGCGGGCTTAATGTTGCCAAAACCATCAAAGTTAAAAGATTAGCTTAGTGATGCAGTTCTTATCGCAAGAGGTAAAAGTGAAGCAAGTTATCTAGACGTGATTGAGTTAATTAGAGTGACTGGTGTTACTACTGTTACTCAAGTGATATATGTGGCGATACCGTGGTGGCGTAACCGTCACTCGGCGTCGTCGAGAAACTCTTTGACCAGGCGTTGTGGGGCCTGTGTGAGCCAGGCCTCGACGATCAGCTCGCGGAGGCCGACCTCGTCGATCTCAGCGAGTCTGACCAGCACAGCCGGATAGCCGTCGAAATGCGGGGTCGTGAAGTACAGGTTGGGCTCGTCGGCGATCAGCGCGAGCTTGACGCCCTCGTCGGCCACCCGGACGCCCAGGATGTCACCCTGGGGAGGTTCGATGCCGAGTGCGGTCAAGGCGGCGTGGTCCGACGTGCGCATCGGGCGCTCCCACGCGATCAGCTTCTTGCCGACCCGCCACTCGCGCGGCGAGCGCTCCTCACTGAGCGGCAGCTCTCCGACGACACCGGCGACGTCGTCCCACGTGGCCATGATTCATTGTGCTCTTCTGCACCGGACGTTGACAGTCGATCAACCTGCACCGCTGCATGCGATCATGCGGCTCACTAGTGTTTGCAGCGTGACGTCGTCGCCCCTGGCCAGCGAGCCCGAGCCGCTTGCAGCGGATCAGCGCCTGCCGGGCCGAGGGTCGCGCTACCGGATCAGCCATCGCACCGAGTATCAGTACTCCGACGTCGTGACCAGCTCCTATGGCCGCGGGTTCCTCACGCCGCGCGACCTGGTGCGCCAACGCTGCCTGTTTCACGAGCTACGGATCTCACCTACGCCGGCCGACAGCTCCACGAGCCGCGACACCTACGGCAACACCAGCTCCTACTTCCACGTCACCGAACCGCACCGGACGCTGACCGTCACCAGTGACTCGATCGTCGAGGTATACCCGTCGCCGCCGGAACGCTGGGGTGCCGGGCCTGCGCTCGCACCCTGGGAGCACGCCCGGCCGACGGGACCGCGGGGTGCCCTGGCCGCCGAGTTCGCGCTCGACCTCAATCCGCCCGAGATCACCGACGAGGTACGCGATTACGCCGCACCGAGCTTCGTGGCCGAGCGCCCGCTGGTGGAGGTGCTGCGTGACGTCACGTCGAGGATCTACACCGACTTCACCTACCGTTCGGGATCGACAACGGTTTCCACCGGAGTCCGCGAGGTTCTGAAGGCTCGTGAAGGGGTATGCCAGGATTTCGCGCGGCTGGCGATTGCCTGCTTGCGCGCTAACGGTTTGGCGGCCAGCTACGTGTCGGGGTACCTGGCCACCGATCCTCCCCCCGGAAAGGACCGCATGATCGGTATTGACGCAACCCACGCCTGGGCGGCGGTATGGACACCGCGACCGCCCGGCCAGTTCGAGTGGCTGGGTTTGGATCCCACCAACGACCAGATGGTCGATGAGCGTTATGTCATCGTCGGGCGGGGCCGCGACTACGCTGACGTGCCGCCGCTGCGTGGCATCATCTACACGAACTCCGAGAAGAGCAAGATCGACGTTGCCGTCGATGTCAGGCCGTACGAGGGCGACGAACTTCATGCGTGACTTTCACTGTCCCAACTGCGGACAACGCCTCACCTTCGAGAATTCGACCTGTCTGGCCTGCGGCAGCGCGCTGGGATTCTCGCTCGCCGAGATGGCCCTGCTGGTGATCACCACGGGCAACGACGCCGACCACGCCGGCTTCGTCAGCGCCAGTGATTATGACTTGTGTGCCAACCGCTATGTCGCCGAATGCAACTGGCTGGTGCCTATCAATCCCGGCGGCCTGTGCGAGTCCTGTCAGCTGACGATCGAGCGGCCCAACGATGCCGACAGGGAGGGCCTCGCAGAGTTCGCCCGCGCCGAGGCGGCCAAACGTCGGCTCGTCGTCGAACTGCACGAACTGAAGCTGCCGATCATCGGACGTCATGAGGATCCCGATTACGGATTGGCTTTCCGACTGTTGTCCAGCGCGCACGAGAAGGTGATGACCGGACACGAAAATGGAGTTATCACAATCGATTTGGCCGAGGGTGATGACGTCCACCGCGAGCAGCTACGAGTGGAGATGGACGAGCCGTACCGCACGCTGCTGGGCCACTTCCGCCACGAGATCGGGCACTATTACTACTACCGGCTGATCACGCCGTCGGCCGCGTTCGTAGACCGGTTCGTCGAGTTGTACGGCGACGCGAACGCCGACTACCAGGAAGCGCTGGACCGGCACTACAGCGAGGGCGCCCCCGAGGGTTGGCAAAAGAAATACGTGTCGTCGTACGCGACGATGCATCCGGCCGAGGACTGGGCCGAGACGTTCGCGCACTATCTGCATATCCGGGACACGCTGGACACCGCGGCCTGGTCGGGGTTCGCGCCGGCGACGGCAACCTTCGACCGACCGGTCCTGGGGCCCAGCGCTTTCGCCACCATCATCGACATGTGGCTGCCGGTCTCGTGGTCACTGAACATGGTGAACCGGTCGATGGGCCACGACGACCTCTATCCGTTCGTTCTGCCGGTCGCGGTACTAGAGAAGATGAAGTTCATTCACATGGTGATCGACGAGGTGACCGCGCCCAGCGGCAAGCGCGATCCGGTGCAGGTCTAACCGCGCCCGTCGTCACGGCATCACCCGACGTTCGTCGGGTCCCCACAGTGGCTGCATGCCGCTGGGCAGCGCGAGCTGGGTCGCGGCGATCACCTCGGCCAGCTCGCGCAACGCGTCGTGTACGGAGGTCAGCAGTTTGGCCAATTGCTTGCGTCGGCCGTCTGCGACCCCTTCGAGTTCGGCGGGATGCGACCGCCGCAGCAGGGTGCCGATCTCGGCGACCATCCGCTCCGGCCGTGACGACCCCGACGAGCCGGGCAGATCGCCGAGGTCGGCCCTCAGCCGCTCCAGCTGGTACACCAGCGACCTCGGGTTGGTCGGGTCGAAGAGCATCAACTCGGCCAGGGCCGCCACGCTCACCATGCCCGCGGTGCGACGACGGTAGATCACCGCGGATTCGGCTGCGGTAAGGGCTGATTCGATGATGGCACGCTCGGCCGCCAGAGGCCGCACGGTGGTCAGCGTCGCGTTGAGCAACGCGGTCAGGCCAAGACCGCGTTCGATCCTCTTGCCGATGTCCATCAGGGTCCAGCCGACGTCCTGCACCATCGACTCGCCGGCCACCCCGGCCATCGTGAGCATCCCGACCAGCGTCTGCGACTGAGCCGTGGAAAGTACGGCGTCGGCTTCGGCTAGCGAGTCGGGCGGCTCCGAACTGTGCGCCAACGCGCGCTCGACGCCGGCCAGGACCACCCAAGTGTCGCTGGACAACTGGTCACGCACCGCCCTGGCGGCCAGCGCCAACCGGTCCACGGAATGGACCAGCGATCCGGGACGGCTGTGGTCCATGGTCAGTGCCCACAGCGTCGACGGTGCGATCGCGATGGTTTCCGCGGCGTCGCCGGTCGCGATGTCGGTCCCGGTGATGCGGCCGAGTGCGCCCATCAGCACTGGCACACAATGGCTTTCCGAGGTTTCCTGGCGATGCCGGAATTCGTAGTAACGCCTGCGGGTCACGATCAACAACCGGGCCATGTTCTCGGCCCGTTCACCGTAACGTCCCATCCAGAACAGGTCGGACAGCACCCGTGGCGAGCTGACACCCAGAGTTCCTGCACCGGTCTTCGCGGGCGTCTCCGACACCGGAAGAGTCACCGTCTCGGTTCGCGATCGCTCCGTGGGGCGCACCCAGACATCTTTGGCTGCAATGGTTTTCAACGTATAGGCCGATGGCCCCGGGGCCAGCACATAGCCCAGGCCGCCGAGCATCGGTGCGTAGCCGCCGCGCTGCGCCACCGTGAACAACCGCATGCCCACTCCGCCGGGAGAGAATTCGCCGCCGTAGCTGGTGGGCGCCGACGAGAACTGCGGCAGCTCCTGGCCGACCCACTGCCACGGCATTGCCTCGATGCACGCCGCCAGCTCATCCAGCCGTGCCGACGACAGCGTTGGGCCGACAAGGGTTTGCCCGCCGATGGTGGGCTTGATCAACAACGACGAAAGGTTCGCCAGCAGATGCGAACGCTCGCTGTCGATACCGCCCCAGTAGCTCGGCGCACCCGCCAGCAGTGGTGCCTCACCGAGCAGTCGCTTGGCCAGTTCGGGCAGGAATCGTTGCAGCCCAGCACTTTCCAGAATTCCACTGCCCACGGTGTTGACCACGACGACCGTCCCGCGACGCTGCGCCTCGACCAAACCGACCACCCCGAGACGTGAATCGGCGCGCAGATCCAGTGGATCGGTGTAGGTCGCGTCGACGCGGCGGAACACCACGTCGACGCGTTTGAGCGTGCCCAGCGAGCGCATCCACAGCCTGCCGTCGCGCACCACCAGATCAGCGCTCTCCACCATCGGGAAACCCAGTAGCGTCGCGAGATACGCCTGATCGAAAGCGGTTTCGGAGTAGATGCCCGGGCTGAGCACGACCACGACCGGGTCTTGAACGCCGTCGGGTGCCGCGTCGATCAGCGCCAACCGCAGTGCTTGGGCGAAGGGTGTGGTCGGCCGCGGACCGACTCGCTCGTACAGGTCGGGGAGAGCCTGGGTGAGGACCCGTCGGTCGGCCAGCGCGTAACCGGCGCCAGACGGGGCTTGGGTCCAGTCGGCATTGACCTGAAAAGCACCATCGGGTAGCCGGCTGACGTCGCAGGCGTGCATGAAGAGCTGGTGATGGCCCGGCACCTCGATCCCGTTGGCGGCACGCACGTAACCGGGGTTTGCGAACAGCAACTCCGGCGGCAGTACACCCTCGGTCAGCGAGCGACGGCTGCCGTACAGGTCGGCGAGTACTGCGTTGAGCACCCGCGACCGCTGCACCAGCCCGGTCTCGAGCACATCCCAGTCGAGGGCCGACACCACCAGCGGTAGCGTGTCCAGTCGCCACGGTCGCTGCTCGCCCTGGCCGTCGGCGGCGGGTTGTCTGGCGGGATCGACTCCGGTGTAGGTGATGTCGTCGTTGTCCACCAGCTGCCGTACCGCGGAGCTCAGCCGACTGAGGCCGGCCCGTCCGCGATCGCCGACGACGTCGGCGAGTTCCGCCCATGCCGGCAGCACGTTTCCGGCGTGGTCGACGAATTCGTCGTAGCCGCTGACCGGGCCGCGCAGGCTGGGTGGGCGCAGGTCGAACAGCGCTTCCTGAGAACGCGCGGCGCAATACCCGGCCAGCAGCTGGTCGACGTCGGTGCGATGGTGAGCAGCCGCCGACGACTCGCTGGAATGCAGGGTCACTTCAGTCATCTCGCCCAAATGCCATTACCGCAGCACGGTACGCACGCGTCGCAGATCGAGAATGCCCGGCGCGCCGATGTCTGTGGAAATTCGCGCCTGCATTTCGCGGACATCCGACAGATCGAGCTTGCCCGAGGTGAATCCGGTGGCCTCGAAGCGTCGGGCGCGGCGGGACTCGGCTTCGACGGCGTTGACTGGAGGCTCGTCGTAGGCGCGTCCGCCGGGATGGGCGATGTGATAGGTGCAGCCGCCGCGCGACGTCGAGGTGGTGAGGTCGACGAGCTCGAACTGCAGCGGGCCGTCGACGGTGATGCTCGGATGCAGAGCGCTGGGTGGCTGCCAGGCCCGGAACCGCACGCCGCCGACATGGATGTCGGGATTGTCGGTGGCCAGCAGTGGCACCGGGAAGCCGTTGCAGGTCAACATGTAACGGTGGCGGCCGGCGCCGATGACGCGCACCTGGATGCGCTCGACGGACGAGTCCACATAGCGGGCCGTGCCGGTGGCGGTGGACTGCTCGCCTAGCGTGTTCCACGGTTCGATGGCGCCGCGTAGCTCGATCTCGACGCCGTCGAACACCGCGGTGCCGATGCGCGGGAACCGGAATTCGGTGAACGGGTCCAGCCAATTGGTCTCGAACGCGATGCCGTGGGCCCGCAGATCCGCGGCGACGTCGGCAATGTCGTGGATCAGGAAGTGCGGCAACAGATATCGGCCGTGCAGGTTGGACCCGTGCCGGATCAGCGGAGCCCGTAGCGGTTCTTCCCAGAACCAGGTCACCAGCGATCGAACCAGTAGCGACTGCACCATCGCCATCCGCAGATGCGGTGGCATCTCGAAACCGCGCAATTCCAGCAGGCCGAGCCTGCCGCGTGGGCCGTCCGGGCTGTACAGCTTGTCGATGCAGAACTCGGCGCGGTGGGTGTTGCCGGTGATGTCGGTCAGCAGATGCCGAAGGGCGCGGTCGGTCACCCACGGTTTGGCCGCAGCGTCCTCCGAAAGTGAGGTGAGCCGGTCGATTTCGGCGAAGGCGATTTCAAGTTCGTAAAGCGCCTCGGCACGGCCTTCATCGACCCGCGGCGCCTGTGACGTGGTGCCGACGAATCGACCCGCGAACAGGTAGGACAACGACGGGTGCCGCTGCCAATACGTCAGCAGCGAGACCAACAAGTCGGGCCGACGCAGCAGCGGCGAATCCTTGGGGGTGATGCCACCCAGTGTGATGTGGTTACCGCCGCCGGTGCCGCTGTGACTGCCATCGAATTGGAACGACTCCGTAGAAAGGCGGGCCAATCTGGCTTGCTCGTAGAGGGTTTCGAGTTGTACTCGTTGCTCGGCGAAACTGGCGGTGGGCGCGATGTTGACTTCGATGACGCCTGGGTCCGGCGTGATGGTGGTCGACGTCAGCCGTGGGTCCGGCGGCGGTTCGTAGCCTTCGATGACGACAGGGCAGCCGATTTTCGCCGCGGCGTCGTGGACTCGGCCGATCAGGTCGACGAAGTGGTCCAGCGCGGCGCTCGGCGGCATGAACACGTAGAGCAGCCCGTCGCGAATCTCGGCGACCATCGCGGTGGTGGGCGCGGTGTCGTCCTCCTCGACCTGCGCGTCGTCCGCCGACAGATGCAGCTCGTCGCCGACGGTAGTGGGGTCGGTGTCGAAGGTGGGCCGAGGCGGCTTCCAGCTGATTGCGTTGAGCGGCAGCCGAAGACCTGCCGGTGAGTCGCCTTCGACCAGCACGACGCGGCCGCGACGAAGCCGCCAGTCAGCGCTGGCCCAGCCGTCGTCGTCTTCGCGTCGATGCAGCGGCAGCACGAATGCCGCTGGCGCTTCGGTGGATTCGTCGAGGCGCGCCAGAAGTCCGGCGCGGCCCGCGGTGGTGTCCTGGCCGGTTTCGGAGTCCAGATCGGCATCCGGGGTCACGGCGTCACCTTCGGGCAGGCGGGCTTTGGCTGCCAGCCGCGACAGCGGATCTTCGTAAGCGGGCCGCACCTGCGACAGTGGTAGACCCAGTCCGTCGGCGATGGCGGCCAGCAAGTCGTGGGCAGCGGACTCGGCTGCCGGTGGCTCGACGGGGTCGATCGCCCAGGGGTCGGCGAACAGCGTGACGTCGGGCCACAGCGGCTGCCCGTCGGTGCGCCAGTATAGGCCAATCTGCCAGCGCGGCAACGGTTCTCCGGGATACCAGCGGCCCTGCCCGCGGTGCACCAGGCCGTGCGGGGCCCACTGCGCTTTGAGTCGCGCAGCCAGATCGGACGCCCGTTGACGCTTGTGCGGACCGTCGGCGGCGGTGGTCCACTCGTCGTCGACCTGGTTGTCCACCGACACGAACGTGGGTTCGCCGCCGACGGTGAGCCGGACGTCCGCGGCGACCAGCCGGTCGTCGACACCTGCGGCGACGTCCTGGATGGTTGCCCACGCCTCGTCGGTGTAGGGCAGCGTGACGCGGGGGTCTTCGTGGATTCGGGTGACCGTGTTGGAGAACTCCAGCACCGACTCGCACGGCTCGATCCCGCCGGTGATCGGCGCGGCGCCCGACGGATGCGGGGTGGCCGCGAGCGGGATGTGGCCCTCGCCGGCGAACAGACCCGATGTCGGGTCCAGCCCGATCCAGCCCGCGCCGGGGATGTAGACCTCGGCCCAGGCGTGCAGGTCGGTGAAGTCGGCGGTTGGACCCGAGGGCCCGTCTAGGGCCTTGACGTCGGATGTCAGCTGGACCAGATAACCGGACACGAACCGAGCGGCCAGCCCCATCTGGCGCGCGACCGACACCAGCAGCCAAGCGAAGTCGCGGCACGAGCCGATGCCGGTTCGCAGGGTGAAGTCCGGCGTCTGCACACCGTGCTCCATCCGCACGCTGTAGCTGAGGTCGTTGTTGATCCGCCGGTTGAGCTCTACCAGGAAGTTGATCGTGCGGGTGCCCGGTGGCACCGAGAAGTTGCGCACCCACGCCTGCACCAGCCCGCCAGGGCCCGACCCGGGGCCGTCCTCGTCGACGGGTCGCAGATACGGCTTGAGGTCATCGCCCAGCGGCTCGGGATAGCTGAACGCGCCGGACGACGGCCAGGTTTCGGCCCAGTCTTCGATGAAAAAGTCGAAAGGGTTGATCACCTTGAGGTCGGCGATGAGCCCGACGGTGATAGTCAACTGGTTCGTCGGATTCGGGAAGGTCAACCGGGAGATGAAGTTGCCGACCGCGTCCTGTTGCCAGTTGACGAAATGGTCCGCCGGCTCGACCCGCAGCGAGTAGGCCTCGATCGGAGTCCGGGAGTGCGGGGCCGGGCGCAGCCGCACGACGTGCGGGTAAACCCGGACTGGCCGGTCAAAGGTGTAGCTGGTGCGATGCTCCAGTGCAACTTTGATGGTCATAACCGCCCATCTCATCACGCCGGCGATTCAGCCGCAGCATGGCAACGGTCACTGTCTGGCGGAGTGGCGTACCGGGTTTGGCGCGCGACTGTTCTTAGGATCGCTCGGGTGGACGACCGATACGGCTCAGATGTACTGGCACGCGACCCGCACGGCTACCGCAAGCCCCGATCGGTCGAAGTGCCAATAGAACTCGGCATGGTCGTCGAGGACGCGCAAACCGGCTATGTCGGCGCGGTGGTCCGGGTCGAATACGGCCGGATGGAGCTCGAGGACCGCCGCGGTGCCACCAAGGCCTTCCCGGTCGGCCCGGGCTTCCTGGTCGACGGCAAACCGGTCATCCTGACGGCGCCACGTCGTCCGGCTCCCGCCGCCGCCGCCCGGACCGCGTCGGGCTCGGTGGCGGTGACCGGGGCACGCGCCCGGGTGGCCCGGACCGGGCGGATCTATGTGGAGGGCCGCCACGACGCCGAGCTCGTCGAGCAGGTGTGGGGCGACGATCTGCGCATCGAGGGCGTGGTGGTCGAATACCTCGGTGGTGTCGACGATCTCGTCGGGATCGTCGAGCAGTTCCGGCCCGGCCCTCAGCGACGCTTGGGGGTGCTGGTCGACCACCTGGTCCCCGGTTCGAAGGAATCGCGGCTGGCCGATGCCGTGCGCCAAGGCCCGGGCGGGGCGCACACGCTCGTCGTCGGGCACCCGTTCGTCGACATCTGGCAAGCCGTCAAACCGGACCGGCTGGGTCTGACGAAGTGGCCGGTCATCCCGCGTCGAACGGAATGGAAACACGGCATCTGCCATGCCCTGGGCTGGCCGCACGCCGACCAGGCCGACATCGCCTCGGCCTGGCGCCGCATCCGCGGCCAGGTCCGCGACTGGACCGACCTGGACGCCGCGTTGATCGGCCGGGTGGAAGAGCTGATCGACTTCGTCACCCAGCCATGACCCCAGCGGGTCGCCCCCTACGGGGTCGGAGGGGTCACGGTGCTACCGAACCGCCGGAGAGCCGCCGATAGGTATAGACCTGGATCAGCAGCGCTACCGGGGCGGCGACGATGAGGCCGACGAAGCAGACCAAAAAGCCGAGGAATATCACCAGGCCCTGAACCAGGAACGACACGAACGTGTCGCCGATGTGCGCCCGGACCGTGCTGACACTGGCTTTCAGCGCATCGATGGGGGACAAGCCGCGGTCGGTTGCGAACGCGATCGTGAACAGCGCGAAGAACGTGAAGACGGTGAGCGCCACGAACGACAGCAGCGCGAACAAGAAGCTGGGCAGCAGCGACGGCAGGTCCAGAACGATGCTGATCACGCTGAGCAGAGCGGCGGCCAGGACGACGGTGCCGAAATTGCGCGGCTTGAAAAACGAAGCGACGCTGATCGGCCTGCCGTCGGCGAGATCGAGCCCGCCCGACAGGAATGCAGCCTGCACGAAAATGCCGAACACGAACGACACGATCGACAGGGCCAGCGTGCCGACGCTGCCCAGGCCCGCCGCGAACGATGCGCCGTAATCGGCATCCGCGCTGGGCACATCGGCGGTGGCTCCGCCGAGCAAGACGAACACCAGCCCGTGCACAACGATGCCCACAACTCCGTAGACCAGCGTTGCCAGGATCAGCGGCCCAAGATTCTGTCTGAACTTATTCCACGCCCAGCTGAACGCCTGACCGATATCGAAGCCCGACCCGGTCGGCGCACCGTAGCCGGGAGGGGCCGGGTAGCCAGGAGGCGGTCCGTAGCCGGGCGGCGGCGGATAACTGGGCGGCGGGCCATATCCAGGTTGAGGCGATCCGTAGCCGGGCGGCGGCCCGTAGCCGGGTGGGGGTGCGCCGTATCCCGGGGGCGGCGGTCCGTAACCCGGTGGCGGCCCAGGCGGGGGTCCGTAACCCGGCGGCGGTCCAGGCGGAGGCCCGTAGGCCGGCGGCGGGTAGTAGCCCGGGTGGGGGTTGTCGCCCCTCGGCTCGCTGGGGTTGCCGGGGTACTCCGGAGGTTGGCTCATAACCGCTCCTGCGTCGTCGTCGGGGAGTTGTGCAGGCGTGCTCCGCGAACTTAGCAAGTATTCAACGGCACCGCTGCGACCTCATACTGCGCGCCGACGTGTCGTGTTGACGTGGTATGCCTGACACCGTGTCCGACGGTCTGTTCGACGTCCCCGGCGAGATCGATCGTGGCGATCGCGCACAATTCGGTTCGGCCGCCGCGCCGTTGGCGGTGCGGATGCGCCCGGTCAGTCTGGACGAGGTGGTCGGTCAGGATCACCTCTTGCAGCCCGGTTCGCCGCTGCGACGTCTGGTCGAGGGATCGGGTATGGCGTCGGCCATCCTCTACGGTCCGCCCGGCAGCGGTAAGACAACGCTGGCATCGCTGATCTCGCACGCCACCGGGCGCCGGTTCGAGGCGCTGTCGGCACTGTCGGCCGGGGTCAAAGAAGTCCGCGCGGTGATCGACATCGCCCGTCGCGCCGCCGCGCACGGTGAGCAGACCGTGCTGTTCATCGACGAGGTGCACCGCTTTTCCAAGACCCAGCAGGACGCGCTGCTGTCGGCCGTGGAAAACCGGGTGGTGCTGCTGGTGGCGGCCACGACCGAGAACCCGTCCTTTTCCGTCGTCGCGCCGCTGCTGTCGCGGTCGCTGATCCTGCAGCTCCAGCCGCTGACCTCCGACGCCGTACGCGCGGTGGTGCAGCGCGCGATCGACGACGAGCGCGGCCTGGCCGGCCGCGTTCAGGTGACGCCCGAAGCCGTCGATCTGCTGGTCCGTCTGGCAGCCGGCGACGCCCGCCGCGCGTTGACCGCGCTGGAGGTGGCGGCCGAGGTGGGGGAGCAGGTGACCGTCGAGGTCATCGAGCAGTCGCTGGACAAGGCCGCGGTCCGCTACGACCGCGACGGCGATCAGCACTACGACGTGATCAGCGCGTTCATCAAGGCGGTGCGCGGCTCCGACGTCGACGCCGCGCTGCACTATCTGGCGCGGATGCTGGTCGCCGGTGAGGATCCGCGGTTCATCACGCGACGTTTGCTGATCCTGGCCAGCGAAGACATCGGCATGGCCGACCCGACCGCATTGCAGACCGCGGTCGCTGCGGCACAGACCGTGCAGCTGATCGGTCTACCCGAGGCGCAGCTCACTCTGGCGCACGCCACAGTGCACCTGGCCACGGCGCCTAAGTCGAACGCGGTGACGACGGCGCTAGGCGCTGCGATGGCCGACATCAAAGCCGGCAAGGCCGGTCTGGTGCCACCACATCTGCGTGACGGCCACTACTCGGGTGCGGCGGCGCTGGGCAACGCGCAGGGCTACAAGTACTCGCACGACGACCCGGACGGTGTTGTGCCGCAACAGTATCCGCCCGACGAGCTGATCGGTGTCGACTATTACCGGCCGACCAATCATGGGAATGAGCGGGAAATCAGCGGTCGGCTGGACAAGCTGCGAGCGATCATCCGGCGTCGGCGCGGGTGACCGCCGGGCACCGCTCTTTACAAGTGCCCGTCCGCACCTTCAGTTGCTGCTGTGGCTCATGGTTCGCGGTGCCCGCGTTAACTCCCGCTATCCGCCTGCTCCAGCCATTCGGCCAGCGACCGACCCGCGTCCAACACGTGTCGCTCGGCGATGTGACGGGCTTTGTCGACGTCGCGATCCGCCAGCGCGGCCACCAGCGCCTGGTGCTCCTCGAGCGCGTTGTGCTCGTGGTCGGGAAACATCGCGAAGAAGTTGGACGGGACCACCCGGACAGCCTGGCGGATCTGCGCCATCAGTCGCCGCGAATGGGATGCCCGATGAATCTCCCGGTGGAATTGGAAGTTTGCGTCGACGATGCCGCCCTCGCCGGCACGCGCCTCGACGGCGTTCGCAAGCTCGCGCAACCGGGCAATGCCGTCGTCGGTCACGCGCTGCGCAGCCCACGCAGCAGCCTGGCCGGTGAGCACGCCCAGGATGGTGAAGCTGTCGAGCACATCCTGAGGGCTCATCCCGATCACGGTGATTCCGCTGCGCGGCGCGACGCGAACCAGCCCGTCGTAAGACAACTCCAGGAGGGCCTCGCGGACCGGTGTGCGGCTGGTGGCGAATTCCTTGGTGATCGCATCAAGGTCGAGGCGGGTGCCCGCGGGCAGCGCGCCGGTGAGAATGCGGTCGCGCAGTTCGCGCGCGGCTCGCTCGCGCACTGTCCCGGCGATATCAACGCCGTCGTTCGGAGCCATGGCGAGGACCTCGGGGCAGTCGGGGATTTAACCGGGCAGGTACTTGAAATCTAATATATCAGATGTTAGACATCAGTAATGACTACACGACAGATGGCGCTCGTCGCCTTCATGCAAGCGGGCAGCACGTCGGTCTACGCCGGCTCGTGGCGTCATCCCGCGACCGAGCACGGTTACCTCGACGCCTCCTACTACGCCAAGATCGGTCGGCAACTCGAAGAGGGCTGCTTCGACCTGATGTTCTTCGACGACCGGCTCGCGATGCCGGGCATCTACGGCGGCTCGGTCGCCGACGCCGTCAAATACGGCGCGCGGCCGGTGAAGCTGGACCTGTCCATCGTCTTGGGCGTGCTTGCGCAGGCGACGTCGCACATCGGCCTCGGCGCGACCGGTTCCACCACCTACTACACGCCGTTCCACATCGCCCGTACCTTCGCCACCCTTGACCACCTGTCCGGCGGGCGCGCGGCGTGGAACATCGTCACCTCGGTCAACGACAGCGAGGCGCAGAACTTCGGCCTGGACTCCCATCTGGGCCACGACGAACGCTACGACCGCGCCGAGGAATTCCTCGAAGCCACTGTCGGGCTGTGGGACACCTGGGAAGACGACGCGATTTTGCACGACCGGGTCAACGGCATCTATGCCGATCCGGACAAGGTGCACGAACTGCACCACAATGGCAAGTTCTTCTCGGTGCGCGGGCCGCTGACGGTGCCACGCACCCCGCAGGGGCGGCCGGTGCTCATCCAAGCCGGATCGTCGGGCCGCGGTCGCGAATTCGCTTCTCGCTGGGCTGATTTGATCTTCACCGGCGACCCGGGCATCGAGGTGGCCCGTAGTCATTATGCCGACCAGAAGGAGCGCATCGACGCTGCGGGCCGCGACCCAGATTCGGTCAAGCTCTGCCCGATGGCCTACGCCGTCGTCGGCGAGACCGAAGATCACGCCAAAGAGCGCGAGCAGGTATTCCTCAACGATCTCGTGCATCCGATGGCGTCGCTGACCCTACTCTCAGAGCTGATGAACTACGACTTCTCGAAACATCAACTCGACGACCCGATCACCGACGAGCTCATCGAATCGGTCTCGGGTATCCGCGGTCTGGTGCAGAACCTGCGCGCCCACATCGGTGACAAGATCACCCTGCGCGATCTCGCCGGCCACCGGGCCACCCTGCTGCAGGGCCCGCGTTTCGTCGGGACCGGCGCGCAGGTCGCCGATCAGATGGAGGAGTGGTTCCACGGCGGTGCCTGCGACGGATTCGTCTTGGCCGCAACGCATCTGCCTGGCGCGTTCGAGGACGTGGTGCGGATGGTGGTCCCCGAATTACAGCGCCGTGGCCTGTTCCGCGACTCCTACACCGGCTCGACGTTGCGCGATCACCTCGGGCTGCAACGGCCGGCCGGCGTACCCGTCGGGGCATGATGCTCGAAGGCATCCGGGTTCTCGACGTCGCGACGCTGGCCGCCGCGCCGCTGGCGGCCACCTACCTCGGTGAGTTCGGTGCCGATGTCATCAAGATCGAGCAGCCCGACGGCGGTGATCCGATCCGCACCTGGGGCAACCAGGTCGACGGTGTCGGGCTGATGTGGAAGTCGTTGGGGCGCAACAAGCGTTCGGTCACCCTCAACCTGCGCGTCGCCGAAGGTCAGGCGCTGCTGCGGCAGCTGGTCGAACACGCCGACGTGGTGATCGTCAACACCAGGCCGGCGACGCTGCGCAAGTGGGGGCTGGACTACCCGGCACTGCGGGCCGTCAACGACAAAATCGTCATGCTGCACATCACCGGCTACGGGCTGACCGGACCGAAGAGTGAACGGCCCGGTTTCGGCACGCTCGGCGAGGCGATGAGCGGCTTCGCCAATATCACCGGCGAGGCCGGCGGGCCACCGACGTTGCCGCCGTTCATGTTGGCCGACGGGGTGGCATCGCTCAACGCGGCGTACGCGGTGATGATGGCGCTCTATCACCGCGACGTGCACGGCGCGTCAGGGCAGCTGATCGACATCAACCTGATCGACCCGCTGGCGCGGCTGCTGGAGCAGACGTTGCTGAGCTACGACCAGCTCGGTCTGGTGCCGACCAGAGCCGGCAATCGCTGGGACATCTCGGCGCCGCGCAATACCTACCGGACTGCCGACGACCGCTGGCTGGCGATGTCGGGCAGCTCACCGACGTTGGCGCTCAGAGTGTTTCGCGCAATCGGACGCGCCGACCTGGTCGACGACGCCGACTTCTCCGATCCGCAGCGACGGCTGGCGCGGGCGCGCGAGGTGGACCAGGTGGTCGCCGACTGGGTGGCGACCAAGACGCTGGCCGAAGCGATGGACATCTTGGATGCCGCCGAGGTGGCCGCCGCACCGGTCTACGACATCACCGACCTCGTCGCCGACGAACAACTCGCGCACCGTGAGGTCTTCGTCAAGATCGGCGACGACGAACTCGGCGCGATGACCGTCCAGGCGCCGGTGCCCCGGTTCTCCGACGCGATCGGCCGCGTGCAGCATCTCGGGCCGCGGATCGGCGAGCACAACGCCGAGGTGTACGGCGAACTACTCGGGTTCACCGGTGACGACATCGACGACCTGCACGCCCGGGGTGTGCTGTGAGGGGAACGCTCCGATGACGTCACTTCTGCGCCGCTCCGAACTCGCGGTGCCCGCGGCCAACGACCACATGTTCGCCCGCGCCGCCGGATCAGAGGCCGACCTGGTGTTCCTCGACCTGGAAGACGCCACCGCGCCCGCCCACAAAGAGGCGGCCCGCGCGAAAGCCGTCACGGCGCTCAACGAGCTCGACTGGGGCAACACCGTGCGGGCGATCCGGATCAACGGTCTGGACACCCAGTGGTGCCACGACGACATCGTCGAGGTCGTCACCGGAGCCCGGGAGAACCTCCAGACCATCATCATCCCGAAAGCGCTACGGGCACGCGATGTTTGGTGGGTCGACGTCCTGCTCACCCAGTTGGAGACCAAACTGGGCCTGTCGCGCCGGATTCGACTCGAGGTGCTCATCGAAGAGGTCGAGGGGCTGGCCAACGCCGAGGAGATCGCCAGGGCCAGCCCGCGGCTGGACGCGCTGATCTTCGGCGTCGGTGATTTCTCGTTGTCCCAGGGTGCGCGGGTGGATACCAACTTCGACCCGCTCGGCGAATATCCCGGTGACTTCTGGGCGTACGCCCGCAACAAAGTGATCGTCGCCGCGCGCATCGCGGGCATCGACGCGATCGATGCGCCTTATCCCGACTACGGGAACCTGCAGGGCTACGAGCGCGACGCGCGCCGGGCCGCGCTGATGGGTTACACCGGCAAGTGGGCCATCCACCCGAGCCAGATCACCGTCGCCAACAGGGTCTACGCGCCGACAGACGAGGAGATCGCGCTGGCCGAGCGCAACGTCGCCGCATACCGCGAGGGCGAGAAGAAGGGTTTGGGCGCGGTCGGGGTCAACGGTGTATTGGTGGACGCCGCGCACGTCAAGATGGCGCAGGCGACTCTGGAGCGGGCAGCGCTCATCGGCGGTGTCAGCGCGGGGCCCGCTGGCAATCCGTAGTCTGGTCGGCGTGAATACCGATGTGCTGGACATCGACACCGCGCGTCGCCGGTTCGTTGATTTGACCGAGTCAGTGCGCGCGTTCTGCTCTCCGCTGGGCGACGGGCTCTGCAACGTCTTCGTCCCGCATGCGACCGCAGGCGTGGCGATCATCGAGACCGGTGCCGGTTCTGATGACGACCTCGTCGACACCCTCGAGCGACTGCTGCCTCGCGACGACCGCTACCGGCACGCGCACGGATCGTTCGGCCATGGCGCCGATCACGTGCTGCCGGGGATCGTCGCCCCGTCGATCACCGTGCCGGTCCAGGCGGGTGAGCCGCTGCTGGGCACCTGGCAAAGCGTCGTGCTCATCGATTTGAACCGCGACAATCCGCGGCGCTCGGTGCGATTGAGCTTCGTTCCCGGCTGAGCCGCAGTCAGATCGTCGAGTGTTCGGGCTTCGGGGCCGGACCGGTACTGTGATGCGGTCTAAACAGGCTGCTCAGTAGGTTGGACCGACGGCCGGAAAGAGACACCAGCAGGCGAAGAGGAAGCGGAAAAGTGCAGACACACGAGATCAGGAAGCGGTTCCTGGATCACTTCGTGAACGCGGGCCATGCCGAGGTACCGAGTGCTTCGGTGATTCTCGACGACCCCAACCTGCTGTTCGTCAATGCCGGCATGGTGCAGTTCGTGCCGTTCTTCCTCGGTCAGCGCACACCGCCGTATTCGACGGCGACCAGCATCCAGAAATGTATCCGGACTCCTGATATCGACGAGGTCGGAATCACCACCCGGCACAACACTTTCTTCCAGATGGCCGGCAATTTCTCGTTCGGCGACTATTTCAAGCGCGAGGCCATCGAGTTGGCCTGGACGCTGTTGACCAACGAGGTCGAGGACGGTGGCTACGGGCTGGACCCGGAAAAACTCTGGGCCACAGTCTATTTCGACGATGATGAAGCCGTGCAGCTGTGGCAGGAGATCGCCGAGCTCCCGGTGGAGCGAATCCAGCGGCGCGGCATGGCCGACAACTACTGGTCGATGGGCATTCCCGGCCCGTGCGGCCCGTCGTCGGAGATCTACTACGACCGCGGACCCGAATTCGGTGCCGACGGCGGACCAGAAGCCAACGAAGACCGCTACATCGAGATCTGGAATCTCGTCTTCATGCAGAACGAGCGCGGCGACGGCACCAGCAAGGACGACTTCGAAATCCTGGGTCCGTTGCCGCGCAAGAACATCGACACCGGCATGGGTGTCGAGCGGGTCGCCTTTCTGCTGCAGGGCGTGCACAACGTCTACGAGACAGACCTGCTGCGTCCGGTCATAGATGCTGTAGCCGCGGTGGCGCCGCGCGCCTACGACGTCGGCAACGACGCGGACGACGTGCGTTACCGCATCATCGCCGACCACAGCCGTACCGCGGCCATCCTGATCGCCGACGGCGTCAGTCCCGGCAACGACGGACGCGGTTACGTACTGCGCCGGTTGCTGCGCCGCATGATCCGATCGGCGAAGCTGCTCGACATCGACGGCCCGATCGTCGCAGAACTGATGGCCACCGTCCGCGACGCGATGGGCCCGTCGTACCCGGAGTTGGTCGCCGACTTCGAGCGGATCAACCGCATCGCGGTCGCTGAGGAGACCGCGTTCAACCGGACGCTGCAATCGGGTTCGCGACTGTTCGAGGACGCGGCCGGCGCCACCAAGGCCGCCGGTGCGACCGTGCTGTCCGGCTCGGACGCCTTCACGCTGCACGACACGTACGGATTCCCGATCGAGCTCACCCTGGAGATGGCCGCCGAGGCGGACCTGCAGGTCGACGAACTCGGATTCCGCGAGCTGATGGCCGAGCAGCGCCGCCGCGCGAAAGCCGATGCCGCTGCACGCAAGCACGCTCACGCCGACCTGACGGCCTACCGCGAGTTGGTCGACGCCGGGCCCACCGAGTTCACCGGTTTCGACGAGCTGACGTCGCAGGCACGGATTCTGGGCATCTTCGTCGACGGCAAGCGGGTGCCGGTGGTGGCGCACGGTACCGAAGAGTCCGCAGGCCTCGACCGGGTCGAGCTGGTACTGGACCGCACGCCGCTGTACGCCGAGTCGGGTGGCCAGGTCGCCGACGCCGGCACCATCAGCGGCACCGGAGCAGGCCAGAGCGCCAAGGCGGCGGTCACCGATGTGCAGAAGATCGCCAAAACCCTGTGGGTACATCGCGTCAACGTGGAATCAGGGGAGTTCGTCGAAGGGGACACCGTCGTCGCGGCCGTGGAACCCGGCTGGCGCAAAGGCGCGACCCAAGGCCACTCAGGCACCCACATGGTGCACGCAGCTCTTCGGCAAGTGTTGGGCCCCAGCGCCGTTCAGGCCGGATCGCTGAACCGACCGGGCTATCTGCGGTTCGACTTCAACCGGCAGGGCGCACTGAGTGCCGAGCAGCTCAGCCAGGTTGAGGAAGTGACCAACGAGGCCGTGCAGGCCGACTTCGAAGTGCATACGTTCCTCGAGCAGCTCGACAAGGCCAAAGCGATGGGCGCGATGGCCATGTTCGGCGAGGCCTACCCGGACGAGGTGCGGGTGGTGGAGATCGGCGGCCCGTTCTCGCTGGAGCTGTGCGGTGGAACCCACGTGCACAATTCGGCGCAGATCGGGCCGGTCACCATCCTGGGCGAGTCGTCGGTGGGCTCCGGCGTGCGCCGTGTCGAGGCCTACGTCGGGCTGGAGTCATTCAAGTATCTGGCTAAGGAGCGGGCCCTGATGGCCGGGCTGGCCTCGTCGCTGAAGGTGCCATCCGACGAGGTGCCCGCCCGGGTGGCGAACCTGGTGGAGCGGTTGAAAGCTGCGGACAAGGAAATCGAACGTAACCGGCTGGCGAACGCGAAGGCAGCCGCAGGACATGCCGCCGCTGGCGCACAGCACGTCGGTAACGTCCGTGTGGTGGCGCAGCGGATGTCGGCCGGGATGACAGCCGCCGACTTGCGCTCGCTGGTCGGTGATATCCGCGGAAAGCTCGGCGGCGACCCGGCGGTGGTCGCGCTGATCGCCGAAGGTGACGGCGGCAGCGTGCCGTACGCCGTCGCGGCCAACCCCGCCGCGCAAGACCTGGGCCTGCGGGCCAACGACCTGGTCAAGCAGCTCGCCGGCGCGGTCGACGGTCGAGGCGGCGGGAAGGCCGACCTCGCGCAGGGTTCGGGCAAGGACTCCTCCGGGATCGACGCGGCGCTCGACGCTCTACGAACTGAGATAGCGCGGGTCAGCTAGGTGGACTCCTCGCACCGCCTGCCGGATCGACCGGCCGCGGACGATCCGGGACGCGGGCGGCGGCTTGGTATCGACGTCGGCAGTGTGCGCATCGGCGTGGCGTGCAGCGACCCGGACGGCATCCTGGCCACCCCGGTCGAGACGGTCCGCCGGGAACGGTCTGGCAGACATGTGCGACGGCTGGCCGAGCTGGTCGCGGACATGAATGCCGTCGAGGTGGTCGTCGGCTTGCCGCGAACCCTGGCCGACCGCATCGGCCCGTCGGCCCTGGATGCGATCGAGCTGGCCGAGGTGCTGGCCGGCCGGATCGCACCGATACCGGTGCGGCTCGCCGACGAGCGGCTGACCACCGTCAGCGCGCAGCGCTCGCTGCGCCAGGCGGGTATCCGGGCCAAAGGCCAGCGTAGGGTCATCGACCAGGCAGCGGCGGTGGCGATCCTGCAGGGATGGCTGGATGAACGCCGTGCCATGTCGCCCGGGGAGGTCAACGGTGTCTGACGGCCGGGAGCGCGCCCAACCGGTGGCAGTCGGACCGGTTCGACGGGGGCTTTCGCGCGCTGAGCGGCTCCGCGCTGAGCGGGGCCGCCGACGCAGGCGTCTGGTCCGGGGATTCGTCGTCGGCTTTCTCATCGCGGTGGTGTTGGCGGCGGTGTTCGTCGGCTCCAAGATGTGGCACGGTTTCGGCTCGCAGAACGACTACGCCGGCGACGGCAAGAAGGACTTGGTGGTCCAGGTCCATTCCGGTGACTCGACTACCGCGATCGGCGAGACCCTGCACAAGCAGGACGTCATCAAGACCGTCAAAGTGTTCCTCGAGGCCGCCCAGGGCAACGAGAAGATCTCGGCGATCCAGCCCGGCTACTACCTGTTGCGCACCGAGATTCCGGCGTCGTCGGCAGTGAAGCAACTGGTCGACCCGCACAGTCGGGTCGGCAAGGTGGTCATCCCGGAAGGCCAGCAGCTCGACGACACCAGCGACGTCAAGACCAACGACACCACACCCGGCATCTTCACCATGATCTCCAACGCCAGTTGCGTCGAGCTGGACGGGAACAAGCACTGCGTCGCCGTGGCCGATCTGCGCGCTGCGGCCGAAAAGAGCCCGCTGGCATCGCTTTCGGTACCCGCGTGGGCCGTCGGCCCGGCGACCGCGATGGGCGAGGACCACCGCAGGCTGGAAGGCTTGATCGCTCCCGGAACATTCAACGTCAATCCCGTTGCGGACCCGCAGACGATTTTGGAGTCGCTGATCAGCGCCAGCACCCAGCAGTACGTGAATTCAGGTCTGCTCGACACCGCGACGGCGATGAACATGTCGCCGTACAACGTGCTGGTGGTCGCGTCACTGGTGCAGCGGGAAGCCAAGCCGCAAGACTTCCCGAAGGTGGCGCGGGTCATCTACAACCGGCTGGGCGAGCATCGCAAGCTGGAGTTCGACTCGACGGTGAACTATCCGTTGGATCGCCGCGAGGTGGCCACCACCGACGGCGACCGCGGACAGACGACGCCGTGGAACACCTACCTGTCCGAGGGGCTGCCCGCGACGCCGATCTGTTCGCCGGGCACCGATGCGCTCACGACGGCCGAGCATCCCGAAGACGGCGACTGGCTGTACTTCGTCACGATCGACGCGCAGGGTACGACGCTGTTCACCCGCGACTATCAGCAGCATCTGGCGAATATCGAGTTGGCCAAGCACAACGGTGTCCTTGACAGCGCAAGGTAGGCGTAGCCGGGGCCCGAAGAGGGCGGCGGTCCTCGGTTCGCCGATTGCCCACTCGCGCTCTCCGCTGCTGCACCTGGCCGCCTATCAGGCGTTGGGCCTGTCCGACTGGACCTACGAGCGCATCGAATGCGGCGCTGACGAACTGCCCGGTCTCGTCGGTGGTTTCGGACCGGAATGGGTCGGGGTGTCGGTGACGATGCCCGGCAAATTCGCCGCGCTGCGGTTCGCCGACGAACGCACCGACCGGGCCGAGTTGGTCGGGGCGGCCAACACATTGCTGCGAACACCGAACGGTTGGCGGGCCGACAACACCGACATCGACGGAGTCGCAGGAGCATTGCGCTCAGCAGGCTTGGTGACGGACGCCGCGGTGGTGGCGGGGTCCGGCGGCACCGCGCCTGCGGCGATCGTCGGATTGGCCGACCTGGGCGTCACCGACATCACCATCGCCGCGCGCAACCCGGACAAGGCCGACGGGCTGATCGTGCTCGCCCGCCGGGTCGGCGCCGCGGCCCGGTTCTGCGACCTCAACAGTGACGCGGTGAGTGATGCCGTCTCCGCGGCGGGAGTCCTGGTCAGCACACTGCCCGCCGATGTCGCAGCGGGTTACGCCGACGTCTTCGCCGGTGCGCCGGTGCTGCTGGACGCGATCTACGACCCCTGGCCGACGCCGTTGGCCTCGGCGGTGGCCGCCGCAGGCGGCCAGGTGATCAGCGGTCTGCAGATGTTGTTGCATCAGGCGTTTGCGCAAGTCGAACAATTCACAGGGTTACCAGCTCCGCGAGCGGCGATGGCGGCCGTGTTGCCATAGCGTGCGGCGCATGCTGTTCGGGGCCGCCGCGCTGTGGATGGTTGCGCTCAGCGGTTACGACGTCGCGCAGCGGCGACTGCCGAACTGGCTGACCTTGCCGGGCGCGAGCGTCATCCTGGTATCGGCCGCCATGGCCGGCAGGGCAGCCCCGGCGCTGGCCGGGCGCCGCCGCGCTGGCCGCCGTCTACCTGCTGGTGCACCTGATGTCGCCGACGGCGATGGGTGCCGGCGACGTGAAGCTCGCGCTCGGACTTGGCTCGTTGACCGCCTGCTTCGGCGGCGACGTCTGGTTGCTCGCGGCGATCGGCGCGCCCGTGCTGACCGCCGCGATCGGGATCGTGGCACGGCTCGGCTGGTCGGCGGCGTTCGTGCCGCACGGCCCGTCGATGTGCGCGGCCAGCGCGGCGGCGGTAGGACTGGTCGTTTGTTAGCTCTGAACTCGACCTGTCAGCCGGCGACGGCTCGGTTCCACACCCGGTGCTCGCTCGAGGCCTGCGACGAGCGATTCGACGATGCTCGAAGAATCTGATCCGACGAAAATGCCTTCCGCGTCAGCGGGAACGCCCGCTGACAACAAGAAGCGGCGCTCCCGGTGGCAGCACGCCGAGCGGCTTGAGATGACGGAACGCTTCGTCGACGATGATCCGCGCGTTGGCATCCGCTGGTGACCCCGCGACGAGCACGGCGTCGACCTCCACGGATCGCCCGGTGAAATAGGTGCGCGAGATCGGCACACCGTCGCCGAGGGTTCCGCCATGCGGAGCGAAGACCAGTGGAACGAGCTTCGCCGCGGTGATCGCGGCCACCGACGCCGCCACGTCACCGGTATCGGAGTCCGCATCGGTGAGGATGCCGATTCGGCGACCCGCGACCGGCCACCGTTGGCCGATTTGCGACAGCGCCGGGCTGGCCGCCGGGGCGGCAGGTGGCGAGGCGGGTACCGGCGCCGGGAGACCCAGTCGCGCGGCGACGGCCGAGCACAGTTCGCGTGTCGATGTTGGCAAGCACAGCAAGGGTGCGTTCCTTGATCGCCTGTTCGTAGCACTTGCCCAACTCGAAGGCGTAGGCGCCGATCACGTGAGCCTGTTCGACCGGGTGCAGGCTGCGGTAGAACAGCGTCGCCTGGCTGAAGTGGTCGTCGTAGCTCGCCGGAGCGGCGCGGCGTTTGGTCGACGCGGGCAGCGGTACGGGGGCGTCGATGAAGGCCCCGACATCGGCTCCGGCCGTGAACGGGCATCCGCCGTCCAGTGAGTTGGGACGGTACGGCGCGACGCCGGGATGAACGCCGTGCTGGTGGAAGCCGTCCCGCAACATGTCGTTGACCGGCGCGTGCGGGCGGTTGATCGGGATCTGGGCGAAATTCGGACCGCCCAGCCGGGTGATCTGGGTGTCGAGGTAGGAGAACAACCGCGCCTGCATGAGCGGGTCGTCGGTGACGTCGATACCCGGAACCAGATGACCGGTGTGAAATGCCACTTGCTCGGTCTCGGCGAAGAAATTGGTCGGGTTGGCGTTGAGTTGCATGGTGCCGATGATCTGGACGGGGGCCAGCTCCTCGGGCACGATCTTGGTCGGGTCGAGCAGATCGATGCCCTCGAAAGTCTGCTCCGGGTTGTCCGGGAACACCTGCACCCCTAGATCCCATTCCGGGTAGGCACCCGCCTCGATCGCGTCGGCGAGGTCGCGGCGGTGGAAGTCGGGATCGACGCCGGCGGCGATCTGCGCCTCCTCCCAGACCAGCGAATGCACGCCCAGTCGCGGCTTCCAGTGGAACTTCACCAGCGACGTCGTGTTGTCCGGCGCTATCAGCCGGAAGGTGTGAACGCCGAAGCCTTCCATCGTCCGGTAGGAGCGTGGGATGCCCCGGTCGGACATGTTCCACAGGGTGTGCGCGGACGCTTCGGTGTGCAGAGAGACGAAGTCCCAGAACGTGTCGTGCGCGGATTGGGCTTGCGGGATCTCGCGATCCGGATGCGGCTTGCCGGCGTGAATGATGTCCGGGAACTTGATGCCGTCCTGGATGAAGAACACCGGGATGTTGTTGCCGACCAAGTCGAACGTGCCCTCGCTGGTGTAGAACTTGGTGGCGAACCCGCGAGTGTCCCGCACGGTGTCCGCCGATCCGCGAGAACCCAGCACCGTGGAGAACCGGACGAACACCGCCGTCTCGACACCGGACTTGAGAAATCGTGCGGCACAGATCTTTTCGGCAGCGCCGTTGCCGTGGAACACGCCGTGGGCGCCCGCTCCGCGAGCGTGCACGACCCTTTCGGGAATGCGCTCGTGGTCGAAGTGGGTGATCTTCTCGCGCAGATGGAAGTCCTGCAGAAGCGTCGGCCCGCGTTCGCCCGCCTTCAGCGAATGATCGGTGTCGTAGAGCCGCACGCCCTGAGCGGTGGTGAGGTATTCGTCCTGTTGTCCGCGCGCGGTTTGTGGACCCTCGACCGGCGTTCCGGTAGCCGTGCGAAGTTCCGGCGCGACTTGATCGGGCTTGGGCGGCAACGGCTCACGCGGCGTCGTCGGCTCATCCAGTTCCGGCGGCTCCGCACTGGGCGCGCTGGGGATGTACCCGCTGGCCTGAGCTGCCTGAGCCTTACCCTCGCGCACGAGAACTCGCTGACCGGACACCGCCCCGATGGCCTGCTTGGCGACTCCCTTGACACCCTCGACGACGCCCTTGATCGGATTGCTGCTCCCGCTGTCCTCCGCCATGAATTCTCCTTGGTCGGCGTTCGTACGCATGCGCCCGCCGGGACTTCAGAGGGCACCCTTCGCACGTTCCCGGTCGCGGCGCGCATGAACCGGGAATCCCGAACGAGTTCGCTGGTCCGTTGTGGGCAACTGGCCATGGCAGCGTCTGGCAGTGTCGGTGGTGGAGTCGGCAGTGCTGTCCGCCGCAAGCATTGCGGACATGACAAGCACACCGATCTCAGCCAGATCTCGACAACCTGACCAGGCACGTCGGCGATCGATTCGCGCCGATCTCATCTTCTGGACCGCCGCCGGCGCGGTCGTCGCCGCATTGAGCGGTCCGCTGGCCAGCTGGTGGCACGTGCCGCGTGCGGTGCTTCTCGACGGCGGGTTGTCGTTCGTCGTCCTTGGCGCCATCCTGCTGCTAGGCCTGAACCGGATCCGTCCCGACCGGCGCGGGCTGGTGGCCGCTTTCGTGGTGACCAACTTGCTGCTCGCGCCGATCGCCTGGGCGGCGGCAGGTTTCGGCTGGCTGGGGCTGAGCCGTGCGGGCAACTGGGCGTTGGCCGGCGCAGGAGTGGTCATGCTGGCGCTGGGCGTCTGGCAGCTCAGCGCGCTGCGGCGGTCGCACCGCGTTTCGGGCGCGGCGTGAGCGTTTTCCCTCGTCGACGCCGGTCGTGGGAAGATGGGACACGTGTTGCGATGGACAACTGCTGGTGAATCCCACGGCCGCGCGCTGCTGGCCGTGGTCGAGGGCATGGTCGCCGGGGCTGACCGTCACGTCTGACGACATCGCCGACCAGCTCGCCCGCCGCCGCCTCGGCTACGGCCGCGGCGCCCGGATGAAGTTCGAGCGCGACCAGGTCACCGTGCTGGGCGGGGTGCGCCACGGCCTCACCCTCGGCGGACCGATCGCCATCGAGATCGGCAACACCGAATGGCCGAAGTGGGAAACCGTGATGGCCCCGGATCCGGTCGACGCAGTCGAGCTCGAGGTGGCGCGCAATGCGCCGCTGACCCGGCCGCGGCCCGGCCACGCTGACTACGCCGGCATGCTCAAGTACGAGTTCGATGACGCCCGTCCGGTGCTCGAGCGGGCCAGTGCCCGCGAGACCGCGGCCCGCGTCGCGGCCGGCACCGTCGCCCGGCAGTTCCTCCGCCAAGCCCTCGGGGTTGAGGTGCTCTCCCATGTCATCTCGATCGGCGATTCGACGCCCTACGACGGGCCGCCACCGCAAGCCGGGGATTTGGCGGCGATCGATGACAGCCCGGTGCGGGCATTCGACAAAGCGGCCGAGGTGTCCATGATCGACGAGATCGAAGCGGCCAAGAAAGACGGCGACACCCTCGGCGGCGTCGTTGAAGCGGTCGCGGTGGGTCTGCCGGTCGGGCTGGGGTCGTTCATCAGCGGCGACGACCGGCTGGACAGCCAGCTCGCCGCCGCCGTGATGGGCATCCAGGCGATCAAGGGCGTCGAGATCGGCGACGGATTCACCACCGCACGCCGGCGCGGCAGCCGCGCCCACGACGAGATGTACCCCGGCCCCGACGGCATCGTCCGCTCGACCAACCGGGCCGGCGGCCTGGAAGGCGGCATGACCAACGGCCAGCCGTTGCGGGTGCGCGCGGCGATGAAGCCGATCTCCACCGTGCCGCGCGCGCTGGCCACCGTGGACATGACCACTGGCGAGGAAGCCGTCGCGATCAACCAGCGCTCCGATGTCTGCGCGGTACCGGCCGCCGGGGTCGTCGTCGAGACAATGGTGGCACTGGTGCTGGCCCGTGCGGCGCTGGAGAAGTTCGGCGGCGATTCGCTGACCGAGACGCGGCGCAACATCGACGTCGTACCTACGGTCGGTCGCCGAGCGCGAGCCGGTCACCGAAGTTCGGGCGTCCGGGTAGTCGTGATGGCACCGAAGGCCGTGCTGGTGGGACTGCCGGGATCTGGCAAGTCCACGATCGGGCGACGCCTGGCCAAGGCGCTGGACGTCGACATGCTGGACACCGACGCGGCCATCGAAGAGCAGACCGGACGGCCCATCGCCGACATCTTCGCCGCCGACGGTGAGCAGGAATTCCGGCGGATCGAAGAAGGCGTGATCAGGGCGGCGCTGGCCGACCACGACGGTGTCCTTTCGCTCGGCGGCGGCGCCGTCACTACTCCCGGTGTGCGTGACGCGCTGGCCGGCCACACCGTCGTGTACCTGGAAATCACCGCCGCCGAAGGGATTCGGCGGACCGGAGGCAATACCGTGCGCCCGCTGCTCGCCGGCCCGGACCGGGCCGAGAAGTTCCGCGCGCTGATGACCCAGCGGGTTCCGTTGTACCGGAAGGTCGCCACCATCCGGGTCAACACCAACCGCCGCAATCCCGGTGCCGTCGTGCGGCACATCGTGTGCCGCCTGCAAGACCCCAAACCCGGCAGCGCCGCGCGCAACCGTCGCCGTCCGCCGTGGCGCCGCGGACCGGCCCCGCAGAGCACGCAGGCCGCAGGCTCCACCGAAACCAGAACCGGGCCGCCGCCTACTCCCGCCACACCGGCCGCATTGGCGGCAGCCCGCAGACACAGCAGCGCCGAGGCAGACAAATGACGGAACACTCCGAACCGGTCACCATCGAGGTGGCCGTGGACCCGCCGTACCCGGTGGTCATCGGCACCGGGCTGCTCGGCGAACTCAGCGACCAGCTCGCCCGGCGGCGCCGCGTCGCCATCCTGCATCAACCGGTGTTGACGCAGACCGCGGAAGCCATTCGAACCCACTTGGTCGACAAGGGGATCGACGCACATCGCATCGAGATTCCGGACGCCGAAGCCGGCAAGGACCTGCCCGTCGTCGGCTTCATCTGGGATGTATTGGGCCGCATCGGCATCGACCGCAAGGACGCTCTGGTGAGCCTCGGTGGCGGAGCAGCCACCGACGTGGCCGGCTTCGCCGCGGCGACCTGGCTGCGCGGCGTGTCGATCGTGCATGTGCCCACCACGCTGCTCGCCATGGTCGACGCGGCGGTCGGCGGCAAAACCGGCATCAACACCGACGCCGGCAAAAACCTGGTCGGCGCGTTCCACCAGCCGAGCGCCGTTCTGGTCGATCTCGCGACGCTGCAGACATTGCCGCACAACGAAATCGCGGCCGGGATGGCAGAAGTCGTCAAGGCCGGATTCATCGCCGACCCGGTGATCCTGGACCTGATCGAAGCCGACCCGCAGGCGGCGCTGGACCCATCGGGGGAGGTGCTGCCGGAATTGATACGGCGCGCGATCGCCGTCAAAGCCGAGGTGGTCGCCGCCGACGAGAAGGAGTCGGCGCTGCGCGAAATCCTCAACTACGGCCATACATTGGGCCATGCGATCGAGCGGCGGGAGCGCTACACATGGCGCCATGGCGCCGCGGTCTCAGTGGGGTTGGTGTTCGCCGCCGAGTTGGGCCGGCTGGCCGGGCGTCTCGACGACGCCACCGCCGAGCGTCACCGCAGCATTCTGACGTCGCTGGGACTGCCGATCGGCTACGACGCCGACGCGTTGCCACAACTGCTGGAGTTCATGGCCGGCGACAAGAAAACCCGCTCGGGGGTGCTGCGCTTCGTGGTACTCGACGGGCTGGCCAAGCCCGGCCGACTGGAAGGGCCGGACCCGGCGCTGCTGGCGGCCGCCTACGCGGAGGTCGGCACTCGATGAGCAGCCCGACGGTCAACGTCATCAACGGACCCAACCTCGGCCGGCTGGGCCGGCGCGAGCCCGAGGTCTACGGCGATACCACCCACGACGATCTGGTTGCGTTGATTGAACGCGAGGCCGCCGAGGTCGGCCTAAAAGTTGTTGTGCGGCAAAGTGACAGCGAGGAACAACTGCTGGACTGGATTCATCTGGCCGCCGACGCCAAGGAGCCGGTCATTCTCAACGCCGGCGGGCTGACGCACACCTCGGTCGCGCTGCGGGATGCCTGCGCCGAGCTGAGCGCACCGTTGATCGAGGTGCACATCTCCAATGTGTTTGCCCGAGAGGAGTTTCGGCACCACTCCTACCTGAGCCCCGTTGCAACCGGAGTCATCGTGGGATGCGGTGTGCAGGGCTACGCGTTGGCCCTGCGTTATCTGGCCGGCCGCTAGGCGACTAGTCCTTGTTCGGCTCGCCCTGAGTTTTGATGTGCTCGGTGGGTTCGGCGGATTCGTGCGTCGGCGACGCCTCGGTCTTTTCGGCGCTACGCGGCGGCCAGGGAAGCTTCCCGGTCTTCTCCTCGCTTTGAGCCGAGCTGATGGCCTCCGTGGGGTGGTCGGCTTCCTCGCTGCGGGCGGTCGGCGTCTCCTGCTCGTCGCGCTCGGCCGTCGCAACGGCGCTCGACTGTTCCTGCGGCCACTCCGCGCCCTCGGTGGCGGCCTGGTCTGAGCGGACGGCGGCGAACACGTCGGTGTCGGCCCGATCCTCGTCACTGCCGCCCTCACGTTGCGGCTTGTAGTTGCCGGAGCGGTCGATCCGCCAGCGGCCCACGGTGACGCCGGCGATCGCGCCCATAAACACCACCAGGGCGGTGAACGCGGCGAATGTGGTGAGCTCGTTGATCAATCCGCCGACGTACAGCGACTTGTAGAAAATAGAGACCAGCCAGGTCACCAGACCACTGAGCAGCCCGGCGATGAGGCCGGCCAGCAGCCACGTCATGGCCAGGTCTTCGCGACGGTCGGGGTCGGGGTTGCTGGCGGCGTCCTCGCGGCCGTCGATAAGTCCCCAGACGACGACGCCGATAATGAACAGAACCAGCAGAACGATGCTGATCACAGCCGCCTGCGTCTGCCACACGTTGATCAGCGTGCCCTGGAACAGGCGGACGACGACCATCGCGGCGCCAAACACCAGGCCGCGCAGCATCCAGTTAGTCATGGGGCCACAGCGTAGCGAGTAGCGTCATCGAACGTGACA
Source organism: uncultured Actinomycetota bacterium (assembly GCA_963834615.1). Taxonomy (GTDB): domain Bacteria; phylum Actinomycetota; class Actinomycetes; order Mycobacteriales; family Mycobacteriaceae; genus Mycobacterium. Next base: position 44,732 of record CAWICO010000008.1, on the reverse strand, counting down.
CATTCCCAGCGCCGCGTCGCACTCAGTACCAAAATTCGCGCGGCGGACCTGGACGCGATGCTGGTCACCGATCTCGTCAACGTGCGCTACCTGTCCGGATTCACCGGCTCCAACGCCGCTTTGCTGGTGTTTGCCGACGATCGCGGCGCGGTGCTGGCCACCGACGGCCGCTACCGCACTCAGGCCGCCCAGCAGGCACCTGACGTGGAAGTGGCCATCGAGCGGGCCTGCGGACAGCACCTGGCCGGGCGCGCCGCGACTGCCGGCGCGCGGCGGTTGGGCTTCGAAAGCCATGTGGTCACCGTCGACGCCTATGCCGCCCTCGGCGCGGCGTTGGCGGAGTGCAGCACGGAGCTGGTCCGCGCCTCGCAGACCGTGGAAGCGCTGCGCGAGATCAAGGATGCCGGCGAGGTGGCTTTGCTGCGGCTGGCCTGTGAAGCGGCCGACACCGCGCTGGCCGATCTGGTCGCGCTCGGCGGACTGCGGCCGGGGCGGACCGAACGAGAAGTCGGCCGCGAACTGGAGGCGTTGATGCTCGACCACGGCGCCGACGGCGTGTCGTTCGAGACGATCGTGGCCACCGGCGCAAATTCGGCGATCCCACATCACCGGCCCACTGACGCGGAGTTGGCCGCCGGCGACTTCGTCAAGATCGACTTCGGTGCTCTGGTCGGTGGCTATCACTCCGACATGACCCGCACCTTCGTACTCGGTAAGGCCGGTAAAGCGGCGGCCTGGCAGCTGGAGATCTACGCGCTGGTCAGCGCCGCGCAGCGGGCAGGCCGACGCGCGCTGGAGGCCGGTGCAACGCTGGCCGGCATCGATGGTGCTGCGCGTGGCGTCATCGCCGACGCGGGGCACGGCGACCACTTCGGTCACGGCCTCGGCCACGGGGTGGGCCTGCAGATCCACGAAGCGCCAGGGATCAACGCCACCGCCGCCGGTACACTACTTCCGGGCTCCGTCGTGACCGTGGAGCCCGGCGTCTATTTGCCCGATCGCGGTGGTGTCCGAATCGAGGACACGCTGGTTGTGGCAGGCGAGACCCCCGGACACGCACCGGAATTGCTCACCCGGTTCCCCAAAGAACTGGCAATCCTGTAGGAGATTCACCGACTGTGGCAAGCACCGCCGATTTCAAGAATGGACTCGTGCTGGTAATCGACGGCCAGCTGTGGCAGATCAACGAGTTCCAGCACGTCAAACCGGGCAAGGGCCCGGCCTTCGTGCGCACCAAACTCAAGAACGTGCTCACCGGCAAAGTGGTCGACAAGACCTACAACGCCGGGGTGAAGGTAGAGACCGCCACGGTGGACCGCCGCGACGCCACCTATCTCTATCGAGACGGCACCGATTTCGTGTTCATGGACAGCCAGGACTACGAACAGCACCCGCTGCCGGAATCGCTGGTCGGCGAGGCCGCCAAGTTCCTGCTGGAGGGGCTGCCGGTGCAGGTGGCGTTCCACAACGCAGCGCCGCTGTACCTCGAGCTGCCGGTGACCGTCGAACTCGTGGTCACCCACACCGACCCAGGTCTGCAGGGCGACCGGTCCAGCGCCGGCACCAAGCCGGCGACCGTGGAGACCGGCGCGGAGCTTCAGGTGCCGTTGTTCATCAATACCGGCGACAAGCTCAAGGTCGACTCCCGCGACGGCAGCTACCTGGGACGTGTCAACGCGTGAGCCGGCCCGCTCGTCCTGCGCGCCCCGTCAAAGGACGGCATCAGGCTCGTAAACGCGCCGTCGACTTGTTGTTCGAAGCCGAGGCCCGCGGACTGACGCCGACCGAGGCCGCCGACGCGCGCAACGAGCTGGCTGCGGCCAATCCCGATGTGGCGCCGCTACATCCGTACACGCTGACCGTGGCCCGTGGCGTCAACGCGCACACCACCCATATCGACGACTTGATCTCGTCGCATCTGCAGGGGTGGACCTTGGACCGGCTGCCCGCCGTGGACCGGGCCATCTTGCGGGTCGCGGTGTGGGAGTTGTTGCACGCCGACGACGTGCCGGAGCCGGTCGCCGTCGACGAAGCGGTGGAACTGGCCAAGGAGCTGTCCACCGATGAGTCACCAGGATTCGTCAACGGGGTGCTGGGCCAGATCATGCTGGTGACACCGCACATCCGGGCGGCGGCACAGGCCGTCCGAGCGAGCGACCCGCAACTGAGTCCTGACCCCGCCGCGGAGTCATGACCCGGCTGGAACTGCGGGTTGTGATCGCCGCCGTCTCGGCGGCGACAGTAGTGCTGGGTGCGGTGCTGTGCGCGGCCTACGGGCAGGCGGCGCTGGCCGCGGCCTTGGCGATCTACGCGCTGGGCGTGGGCGCCTGGCTGTATCACTCGATCGAACGGTTGGTGCTGGCGCGCCGCATCGACACGGTCCGCTCGGCGGCCACGCCGTTCCGGCCGTTGTTCCCGGTGATAGCCGCGATCATGGCGTTGACGCAGGCCGTGGTCCGATCGCTGTCCGACGCCACCGAGGACGAAACGCGGCGCTGGGAGCTCCGCGCGGTCCGGCGGTGGAAGCCGATCACCCGCGGTCGTCGGGGGCACGACTACGACGAATCCGGCGGCTGAGTTCGGCGCCGTGGCACCTGTTGTCGCTCGGAGGCGGGCAGAGCGGCGGCCACTTCGCCGCGAGACCGGTGTGACAGCTGTGGCGTCGCGCGGGTAAACAGGGAGCGTCGGCGAAATGCCCGCACGTGGCCGAGGAGAGGGACACACTGGCGATATGGACCGAGACGGCAGGCGCCCCAGGCGGCTTCGAGTTTCTGCGTTAGCGGCGGTCGCGAATCCGTCGTACTCCCGCATCGACACCTGGAATCTGCTCGACGACGCATGTCATCAGCTTTCTGTCGTCGACCTCGCCGGGCTGGACACCACGCACGAAGCCGCCCGGGTGCGTCGCCTGCTCAATCGCCTCAGTGCCTACGAGCGCTACTGGATCTACCCGGGTCCGGACAACTTGGCGACATACTGCAGCTATCTGGACCAACTCGCGACGGTGAGCCTCGCCGAGCAGGTATCGCTGGCCGTGCGGCTGCTCTCCGAATACGGTGACCGCGCAGCCTTATTCGACACCTCGTCGTCACTGGCCGAGCAGGAACTCGTGGCGCGGGCCAAAGAGCAGCAGTTCTACACCGTTCTGCTTGCCGACGATGCCCCCGTCACCGCGCCCGAAGGTTTGGCTGGAAGCCTGCGCGCCATTCGCGACGTCAGCGACGACGTGCAGTTCGAACTGCTGGTAGTCACCAGTGTCGAGGACGCCATCACTGCGGTCGCGCTGAACGGGGAGATCCAGGCGGCCATCATCCGGCATGACATTCCACTGCGGTCCGGTGACCGGGTGCCACTGATGACCACGCTGCTGGGCCCCAACGACGCGGTCGTGGCCACCGACCGCACCCACGACTGGGTGGAATGCGGCGAGTGGATCCGCGAGTTGCGGCCGCACATCGATCTCTATCTGCTGACCGACGAGTCGATCGCCGCCGATATCGAGGATGAGTCCGACGTCTACGACCGGACCTTCTACCGGCTCAACGACGTCACCGATCTGCACACCACGGTGCTGGCCGGTATCCGGAATCGTTACGTGACACCATTTTTCGATGCGCTGCGGGCTTATGCGGCACGGCCGGCCGGGCAGTTCCACGCCCTTCCCATCGCGCGTGGCGCCAGCATCTTCAATTCCAAGTCGCTGCACGACATGGGGGAGTTCTACGGCCGCAACATCTTCATGGCCGAGACGTCCACGACCTCCGGTGGTCTGGACTCGCTGCTGGACCCGCACGGCAACATCAAGAAAGCGATGGACAAGGCGGCCAAGACCTGGAACTCGGACCTGACCTACTTCGTCACCAACGGAACGTCCACCGCGAACAAGATCGTCGTGCAGTCGCTGACCCGACCGGGCGACATCGTGCTGATCGACCGCAACTGCCATAAGTCGCACCACTACGGCCTGGTGCTGGCCGGGGCGTACCCGTTGTATCTGGACGCCTACGAGTTGCAGCCGTTCGCGATCTACGGCGCCGTCTCGCTGCAGACCATCAAGAAGGCGCTGCTCGATCTGGAAGCCGCCGGGCAGTTGAGCAAAGTACGGATGTTGTCGCTCACCAACTGCACGTTCGACGGCGTCGTCTACAACCCGCGGCGGGTCATGGAGGAGGTGCTGGCCATCAAGCCCGACATCTGCTTCCTGTGGGACGAGGCGTGGTACGCGTTCGCCACCGCGGTGCCATGGGCGCGGCAACGCACCGCGATGATCGCCGCCGAGCAACTCGAATCGATGTTGTCGTCGCCGGCCTATGCCCGGGAGTACGAGCAGTGGCGGGACTCCATGCAAGGGATCGACCGTGCCCAGTGGAGCGAGCACCGGCTGCTTCCCGATCCCGACCGTGCCCGCGTTCGCGTCTACGCCACGCACTCGACACACAAATCGCTGTCGGCGCTGCGGCAGGCGTCGATGATCCATATCCGCGACCAGGATTTCCAAGCCCAGTCCCGCGACGCGTTCGGTGAGGCGTTTTTGACCCACACGTCGACCTCACCCAACCAACAATTGCTGGCTTCACTCGATCTGGCTCGCAGGCAGGTCGACATCGAGGGCTTCCAGATGGTCCGCTCCGTCTACGACATGGCGCTGGTCTTCCGGCACCGCGTCCGCAAAGACCGGTTGATCAGCAAGTGGTTCCGCATCCTCGACGAATCCGACCTGATACCGGATCAATTCAGGTTGTCGGCGGTCAGCTCCTACCGCCAGGTTCGTCAGGGCGCGTTGGAGGAGTGGAACGAGGCGTGGCGGTCCGACCAGTTCGTCCTGGACCCGACGCGGGTCACCCTGTACCTGGGCCAGACGGGCATGAACGGATACGACTTCCGTGAGAAGGTCCTGATGGAGCGATTCGGCATCCAGATCAACAAGACCTCCATCAACAGCGTGTTACTGATCTTCACCATCGGTGTGACCTGGTCGAGCGTGCACTATCTGCTCGACGTGCTGCGCCGGATAGCCATCGACTTCGACCGCAACAATGACGCGGCGAGCCGAGACGACCGCGCCCTGCACCTGCGCCGGGTCGAGGAGATCACCGAGGATCTGCCGCCGTTGCCCGACTTCAGCGAGTTCGACGGCGCGTTCCGGCCGGATGAGGCCAGCTCGTTCGGGGACATGCGGTCGGCGTTCTACGCCGGCTACGAGGACCTCGACCGCGAACACGTCATGCTCGGTGAAGCCGGGCGACGACTCGCCGATGGAAAGTCCTTGGTGTCAACGGGATTCGTTGTGCCCTATCCGCCCGGATTTCCGGTGCTGGTGCCTGGCCAGGTTGTCTCCAAACAGATCCTGTACTTCCTGGCTCAACTCGACGTCAAGGAGATCCACGGCTACAACCCCGATCTCGGGTTGTCGGTGTTCACTGAAGCCGCGTTGAAGCGGATCAATGCGGCGCGCCAGTCGGAGATCGCGGCGGCGATCCGTTAACGCAGCGCCTTGGCGTAGAGCAGGCTGTCGCGTGGCTCGGATCCGAGGTTGGGGTAGATCGCGTGACGGGTCAGCCGACCCTCGAGGGTGAACTCAGCCCGTTCCAGCAGTCGTACCGAACGATCGTTGTCGACATTGCTGGTAGCCCAGACGCGGTACACGTCGGGATCGGCGACGAGTGCGGCCAACAGCATGTCGAGCGCTTCGGACATCAAACCCTTGCCCCACCAACGCCGTCCGATGCAATAGCCGATCTCTGCGGAGTGCCGCACCGGGCGCCAGCAACTGATCATCCCGACGATCTCGTCGCTGTGCTGCAGCACCATCACCCACGTTCGCGCATGGGGGTCGACATTCATTCGTTCGGTGATCACTCGCCGCGTCGCCGCCAGGTCGGGGTGCGGTGTCCACAACAGATACTTCGTCACCTGCGGATCGCGGGCAATCCGTTGAAAAAGCGGCCCGGCGTCATCGACCACCGGCAGGCGCAGCAGGAGTCGCGGCCCGTCGATGCGCTCTGGCGTGAACTCGGCCACTACAGGCCCAGCGCGCGATAGGTTCGGTGCACGAATTTCGGTTGCACCGCTTGCAGTTTCGCGAACGACGTGTTACCGGCGACCGCCGCGGCGGCGTCGGCCTCAAACGAGGGCATGTTCTGAATCAGGTACAGCAGGATCAGGTCGGCGGTCGGATCGGCCTGCCACCACGTCCCGTACGCACCGGGCCAACTGAACGTCCCGACACCACCCGGCCCGAACAGCGGCGCCGATTTCACCGGATCGGTGACCACTGACAGGTTGAGCCCGAAACCTCGCCCGATCCAGAACGGCGATCCGAGAAACGAATGGCGCTTCTGCTCGCCAGTGAGCCGATCGGTGCGCATCAGCCGTACCGATTCCGGCGAGAGCACCCGCACCCCGTCGAGACTCCCATCGCCCAGCAACATCTCGACGAACCGCAGGTAGTCGTCCGCGCTCGACAACAACCCGCCTCCGGCGTTGGGGAAGTCAGGCGGGGTGAGGTGTGGTTGGCCCATCGCGTCGTGCCGGAGTTGATCCTTTCCGTCGAGGCGGTACATGGTGGCGGTCCGGCGGCGACCTTCGGGCGTGACGTGGAAGCCGGTATCAGTCATGCCGAGTGGCTGCAGGATTCGTTCCTCCAGCACCTGATGGAACGGCTTTCCTTCGACGCGGGAGGCCAGCACGCCGACGACGTCGGTGGAGTGACCGTAGGTCAGTCGCTCGCCCGGTTGATGCACCAGTGGCAATGTGGCGAGCGCGCCCAGCCACGTGTCGGGACCCTGTCCGAAGGGCAGACGCATGTAGGCCCGGGAGATGGGGCCGCCGACCGAGAATCCGTAGCCCAGGCCGCTTCTGTGCGTAAGCAGATCCTCAACCAGAATTGCCCGCTGTGCCGGACGGGTTCGATCCAGCGGTCCGGCCGGATCGTCAAGCACGTGCATGTCGGCGAATTCCGGCAGCCAGCGCACGATCGGGTCGCGTAGCGCAAGCTTGCCTTCGTCGACGAGGCTCATCAGGGCGGCGACCGTCACCGGTTTGCTCATCGACGCGATCCGAAACACTGTGTCGCGCTGCATCGGCAGCTTGGCATCGACATCGCGGTAGCCGATCTCGTTGACCTGCAGCACTTTTCCGCGCTGCCACACCATAGTCACCGCGCCGGCGAGAAGGCCAGCGTCGCAGGCGTCGCGAATGGAGACCTGATTGCCGTCGAGGTTCACCCGGATCAGGTTAGCCAGTAGCGCCGTGCCCCGGCACGTCAGGTCCAGCCCCGGCCAGTCCTATGGCTGGCGAAATGGCCGAAGATCACGCCGTGTCGTGTGATCAGCCGCGCCGGGCTCACCGTCGGCATGGCTGCCCCGGGTGTAATCGCCTTGCCACGGCACTCGCTCTCCCGCGGTCATGTCCGTGGCCGCCTGCACTTGCCCCACCTCGTGGCGCGAGCGAAGGAAGAATTCGTACTTACGGCGCAGATCGTCGTCGGACTCGATCGGCCTGAGTTCGGGGGCGAACTCCTCCAACTCCGATCGGCGCTGCGGGACGATCATGCAGATCGGCTCGTCGACCTCGAACCGTACCGGCATCAGTTGGCGGGTGAATTTCCAGTTCATGCTGAAACTGGAGCTCGCCCAGTCGGTTTCGACCATCCCCTCCAACGGCGACACAGCGTCCTTGGGATGATTTGCGGGCCCGCGGACCAACAGGTCGTAGCCGGGCGGCGTGCGAAACAACACCGGCAGATGCCAGGTCAGAATGCCGTAGCCGAAATTGCTCGCGGGCAGCAACTGACCAGGATCGCGCCTGTCGGGCGCGATCATCAGCGCCGTGGGGTCGTCCCCACCCATCCACGTCGCGGTGAACGCGCTCGGATTGCGCAACTCCCAGCCGCTTTGATTAGCGATGAGGAGCGGCACACACCGATTCGCCCAGCCCCCACGCGTCGCCGACATCCAGCTCCGGTTGGTCGGTGCGGGGACGATCGGCGGCGCGTTGTCGCCGGTGATGAATCCGATCAGCGGCCTGGCCGGCCTAGTGGACTCGTCGCTCATCCGATCCTCGATTTGGCTGCGGTAGTCCCGGGAACGTTGCCGCAGGCTTTGGCGGCTGCGGCCCGCTGGAACGGGGCTGAGATTACTGGCCATTCCTGGGGGAATCCTAGTGACCGGTTCGATCGGAGCAGCCGTACGGATCCGACGGACACTCGCGCCTGTCATTTCCGCAGGAGCGGCGCGAAATGCTACGCTCGCCGGCAGTCGACATCCTTTAACGATCCGTCCAGAGAGGCGGAGAAGGAGGTCAGGATCTCGCATGGGTGCCACGGGCGATGCCGCCTTCCGCACGGAACCTAGGGAATTGATGTCGGCGGCCGACGTGGGTCGCACCATTTCCCGTATCGCACATCAGATCATCGAAAAGACCGCTCTGGATGGCGCCGACGCGCCGCGGGTGGTCCTGTTGGGAATCCCCACCCGCGGTGTCACATTGGCCGACCGGTTGGCCGCCAACATCGCCGAGTTCTCCGGCGCCGATATTGCGCACGGGGCGCTGGATATCACGCTCTACCGCGACGACCTGATGACCAAGCCGCCGCGGCCGCTGGAGGCCACATCGATTCCGGCGGGCGGCATCGACGACGCCTTGGTGATCCTGGTCGACGACGTGTTGTTCTCCGGACGCTCGGTGCGCTCGGCGCTGGACGCGTTGCGCGACGTGGGCCGCCCGCGAGTCGTGCAGTTGGCCGTGCTGGTCGACCGCGGCCACCGTGAGCTACCGCTGCGCGCCGACTACGTCGGCAAGAACGTCCCCACATCGCGCGCCGAGAGCGTGCACGTGCTGCTGACCGAACAGGACGGCCGCGACGCCGTGGTCATCGACCGCGAGGACGCGTCATGAGCAGGCACTTGCTGGCCGCCGGCGATTTGTCCCGTGACGAAGCGACCGCGATCCTCGATGACGCCGACCGATTCGCGGAGGCTCTGGTCGGTCGCGAGGTCCGCAAGCTGCCGACGCTGCGCGGCCGCACGGTGATCACGATGTTCTACGAGAACTCCACCCGCACCCGGGTGTCGTTCGAGGTGGCCGGCAAATGGATGAGCGCCGACGTGATCAACGTCAGTTCCGCCGGATCGTCGGTGGGCAAAGGCGAATCGCTGCGCGACACCGCGCTGACCTTGCGGGCCGCAGGCGCTGACGCGCTGATCATCCGGCACCCGGCTTCCGGTGCGGCGCAGCGGCTGGCCGACTGGACTTCACCTTCCGGCGACGCCGGGGGTTCAGGGCCGTCGGTGATCAACGCCGGTGACGGAACCCATGAACACCCGACGCAGGCGCTGCTGGACGCGTTGACCATCCGGCAGCGACTCGGCGGCATCGACGGTCGCCGCGTCGTCATCGTCGGCGACATCCTGCACAGCCGGGTCGCCCGCTCCAACGTGATGCTGCTGGCCACGCTGGGCGCCGAGGTAGTGCTGGTCGCGCCGCCGACGCTGCTGCCGGTCGGGGTCACCGACTGGCCGGTAACGGTGTCCCACGACCTCGACGCCGAACTGCCCGCCGCCGATGCAGTGCTGATGTTGCGGGTGCAGGCCGAGCGGATGAACGGCGGTTTCTTTCCTTCCGCCCGGGAGTATTCGGTGCTGTACGGATTGTCCGATCGACGCCAGGTATTGCTTCCCGGCCACGCGGTGGTCCTGCACCCCGGCCCGATGCTGCGCGGCATGGAGATCTCCTCCTCGGTCGCCGACTCGTCGCAATCGGCGGTGCTGCAACAGGTTTCCAACGGGGTGCACGTCCGGATGGCGGTGCTGTTCCATCTGCTGGTGGGCACCGAGTCCGCCGCCGAAGGGCTCGGCGGGAACGGGCTCGGCCGAAAAGGGATAGTGGCATGAGCGTCTTGCTGCGCGGGGTGCGGCTGTACGGCGAGGGCGACCGGGTCGACGTGCTTGTCGACGACGGCCAGATCGCCGATATCGGCGCCGGCCTGGCGGAGGCCGGACGGTATGGAGAAAGCACGGATGTGATCGACGCGACCGGGCAGGTGCTGCTGCCCGGGTTCGTCGACTTGCACACCCATCTGCGCGAGCCGGGTCGTGAATACGCCGAGAACATCGAAACGGGTTCGGCCGCAGCGGCTCTCGGTGGATACACCGCGGTGTTCGCGATGGCCAACACCACCCCGGTCGCCGACAGCCCGGTGGTCACCGATCACGTCTGGCATCGGGGACAGCAGGTCGGATTGGTCGACGTGCACCCGGTCGGTGCGGTCACCGTCGGGCTGGCCGGAACCCAACTCACCGAGATGGGCATGATGGCCGCCGGAGTCGCGCAGGTGCGGATGTTCTCCGACGACGGAAAGTGCGTACACGACCCGCTGATCATGCGGCGCGCGCTGGAATACGCCACCGGCCTGGGCGTCCTGATAGCCCAGCACGCCGAAGAGCCTCGGTTGACCGTTGGCGCCGTTGCGCACGAAGGCCCCAACGCTGCCAAGCTGGGGCTGTCCGGCTGGCCGAGAGCCGCCGAAGAGTCGATCGTGGCCCGGGACGCCTTGCTGGCCCGCGACGCCGGCGCGCGGGTACACATCTGCCACGCCTCCACCGCGGGCACCGTCGAGATCATCAAATGGGCTAAGGCTCAAGGTATTTCGATCACCGCCGAGGTCACGCCGCATCATCTGCTGCTCGACGACAGCCGACTGGCCGGCTACGACGGCGTCAACCGGGTCAACCCGCCGCTGCGCGAGGCCACCGACGCCGTCGCACTGCGCCACGCGCTGGCCGACGGGGTCATCGACTGCGTGGCAACCGATCACGCCCCGCATGCCGACCACGAGAAGTGCGTTGAGTTCGCCGCCGCGTTGCCCGGGATGCTCGGTCTGCAGACCGCGCTGTCGGCAGTGGTGCAGACGATGGTCAACCCTGGCCTGCTGACCTGGCGTGGCGTTGCGCGGGTGATGAGCGAGAACCCGGCGCAGATCGCCGGGCTACCCGATCAGGGCCGGCCCCTGGAAATCGGTGAGCCGGCCAACCTGGCCGTGGTGGACCCGGACGCCACCTGGACCGTCGACGGCGGTGGCCTGGCCAGTCGGTCGGCCAACACTCCGTTTCAATCGATGACGCTGCCTGCGGCCGTCACCGCAACGCTGCTGCGCGGCAAGATCACCGCCCGAGACGGAAAGAGTCCCGCATGAGTTCGGGAACGCTGATCGCATCGCTGATCATGGCCGGGCTGCTGGCGCTGTTGATCACCTTCATCATTGCGCTGATGATGCGGGGCTGGCGCGAACGCGGGCGACACCAGGCCGAACAACTCGGCACGCTGCCCGACCTCCCGAGCCAGGTCGGCTCGGCGGCGATCACCACCCCCGGCGCCTACGTCGGCTGCACGATGGAGCCGGCTTGGAGCCAGCGCATCACGGCCGGCGACCTCGGCTACCGCAGTAAGGCGGTGCTGACTCGCCACCCCGAGGGCATCCTGGTGCAGCGTGTTCGGGCACAGCCGATCTGGATCCCGCGAGAGTCGATCTCCGCCATCCGAACCGAGCACGGCATCGCCGGAAAAGTCGCCGCCCGGGACGGAATTCTGGTGATCCGATGGCGGCTGCCGTCAGGAGTCAGGATCGACACCGGGTTTCGGGCCGACAATCGCGACGAATACGTGGACTGGCTGCAGAGCTGGCCGGAGGGAGTTGCGCTGTGAAAGCCATGCTGGTTCTCGAGGACGGCCGCACCTTCACCGGCACCGCGTTCGGCGCAATCGGCCAGACCCTCGGCGAGGCAGTCTTTTCCACCGGTATGTCCGGATACCAGGAGACGCTGACCGACCCGAGCTATCACCGCCAGATCGTGGTGGCCACCGCCCCGCAGATCGGCAACACCGGATGGAACGGCGAGGACGGCGAAAGTCGCGGCGACAAGATCTGGGTCGCCGGCTACGCGGTGCGGGATCCCTCGCCGCGGGTCTCGAACTGGCGTGCCACCGGAACGCTGGAAGACGAACTGGTCCGTCAGAGCATCGTCGGAATCGCGGGCATCGACACCCGTGCGGTGGTGCGACACCTGCGCAGCCGCGGCTCGATGAAAGCCGGTGTGTTCTCCGGTGAGGCGCTGGCGACGCCGGAGGAGTTGGCCGACCGGGTGCGCGGCCAACAATCGATGCTGGGCGCCGACCTGGCCGGACAGGTCAGCACCGCCGACACCTACATCGTGGACTCCGAGGGGCCGCAACGGTTTACCGTGGCCGCCATCGATCTGGGCATCAAGACCAATACGCCGCGCAGCTTCGCCCGTCGCGGAGTCCGCACCCGGGTGTTGCCGTCGTCGACGACTTTCGAGCAGCTCTCCGAGCTCAAACCGGATGGGGTGTTCCTGTCCAACGGTCCCGGCGACCCGGCCACCGCCGACCACATCGTCGAGGTGACCCGCGCGGTGCTCGGCGCCGGCATTCCCTTGTTCGGCATCTGCTTCGGTAACCAGATCCTCGGTCGTGCGCTGGGGCTGTCCACCTACAAGATGACGTTCGGCCACCGCGGCATCAACGTCCCGGTGATGGACCACGTCACCGGGCGGATCGCGGTCACCGCGCAGAATCACGGCTTCGCGCTGGAAGGCGAAGCGGGTCAGCGCTTCGACACGCCGTTCGGCCAGGCGGTGGTCAGTCACACCTGCGCCAACGACGGCGTCGTCGAGGGCGTGAAACTCGTTGATGGAAGAGCATTTTCGGTGCAATACCATCCGGAGGCCGCGGCCGGGCCGCACGACGCGGAGTACTTGTTCGACCAATTCGTCGACCTGATGACGGGGGAGCGCGGGTAATGCCACGTCGCACCGATCTGCGCCATGTCCTGGTGATCGGCTCCGGGCCGATCGTCATCGGACAGGCCTGTGAATTCGACTATTCCGGCACCCAGGCGTGTCGGGTGCTGCGCGCCGAGGGGTTACAGGTCAGCCTGGTCAACTCCAATCCGGCGACCATCATGACCGACCCGGAATACGCCGACCACACCTATGTCGAACCCATCACCGCCGCCTTCGTGGAGAAGGTGATCATTCAGCAGGCTGAGCGCGGCAACAAGATCGACGCGCTGCTGGCCACCCTGGGCGGTCAGACCGCGCTCAACACCGCGGTCGCGTTGTACGAGAACGGCGCGCTGGAGCGCCACGGCGTCGAACTGATCGGCGCCGACTTCGACGCCATCCAGCGCGGCGAGGACCGGCAGATGTTCAAAGACATCGTCGCCAAGGTCGGCGGCGAATCAGCCCGCAGCCGGGTCTGTTTCACCATGGACGAAGTCCGGGAGACCGTCGGTGAACTCGGATTGCCGGTGGTGGTCCGGCCATCGTTCACCATGGGAGGTCTGGGCTCGGGCCTGGCGCACAATGCCGACGAGGTCGACCGGATGGCCGGCGCGCGGGCTGGCCGCATCCCCGAGCGCCAATGTGCTGATCGAGGAATCGATTTTCGGCTGGAAGGAATTCGAACTCGAGCTGATGCGCGACAGCAAAGACAACGTCGTCGTGGTCTGCTCGATCGAGAACGTCGACCCGATGGGTGTGCACACCGGCGACTCGGTGACTGTGGCGCCGGCGATGACGCTGACCGACCGGGAATACCAGCGGATGCGGGATCTGGGCATCGACATTCTGCGCGAAGTCGGCGTCGACACCGGCGGCTGCAACATCCAGTTCGCCGTCGACCCGCACGACGGCCGGCTGGTCGTCATCGAGATGAACCCGCGGGTGTCGCGGTCGAGTGCGTTGGCGTCCAAGGCCACCGGCTTCCCGATCGCCAAGATCGCCGCCAAACTCGCCGTCGGCTACACCCTCGACGAGATCCTCAACGACATCACCAAGGAAACCCCGGCCTGCTTCGAGCCCACGCTGGACTACGTGGTGGTCAAGGCGCCGCGGTTCGCGTTCGAGAAATTCCCCGGCGCCGACCCCACGCTGACCACCACGATGAAGTCGGTCGGTGAAGCAATGTCGTTGGGCCGCAACTTCATCGAGGCGCTCGGCAAGGTGATGCGGTCGCTGGAGACCAAGCGGTCCGGGTTCTGGACCGCGCCCGACACCGAAGGCACGGCCGAGGATGCCCTCGAGCGTCTGCTGACTCCCACCGAAGGCCGACTCTACGACGTCGAATTGGCGCTGCGCCTGGGTGCACCGGTGGACCGGGTCGCCGCCGCGTCCGGCATCGACCCCTGGTTCGTCGCGCAGATCGCTGAACTGCTGACGCTGCGACAAGAGGTGAGCGACGCCGCCGTACTCGACGGCGACCTGCTGCGCAGGGGCAAGCACAGCGGCTTGTCCGACCGCCAGATCGCTGCGCTGCGACCGGAACTGGCCGGTGAGGACGGGGTGCGCTCGCTGCGGCGGCGGCTGGGCATCCACCCGGTGTACAAGACCGTCGACACCTGCGCCGCGGAATTCGAGGCCAAGACGCCGTACCACTACAGCAGCTACGAACTCGACCCGGCCACGGAGACCGAGGTGGCGCCGCAGACCGAGAAGCCCAAGGTGCTGATCCTCGGCTCGGGACCCAACCGGATCGGCCAGGGCATCGAATTCGACTACAGCTGTGTGCACGCCGCAACGACGTTGTCGCACGCCGGTTTCGAGACCGTGATGGTCAACTGCAACCCGGAGACGGTGTCCACCGACTATGACACCGCCGACCGGCTGTACTTCGAGCCGCTGACGTTCGAGGACGTCCTGGAAGTGTTCTACGCCGAATCGCAATCCGGTCAGGGTGGTCCCGGCGTGGTGGGCGTCATCGTGCAACTCGGCGGCCAGACCCCGCTCGGGCTGGCGCAGCGGCTCGCCGACGCGGGCGTGCCGATCGTCGGCACCCCGCCGGCGGCCATCGATCTGGCCGAGGACCGCGGTGCGTTCGGCGACCTGCTGACCGCGGCCGGCCTGCCGGCCCCGCGATACGGCATGGCGACGACGTTCGCCCAGGCGCGCCGGATCGCCGCCGAGATCGGTTACCCGGTGCTGGTTCGCCCGTCCTACGTGCTGGGTGGCCGCGGCATGGAGATCGTCTACGACGACGAGACGCTGCAGGGCTACATCGCCCGCGCCACCGAACTCTCACCCGAACATCCCGGTGCTGGTGGACCGCTTCCTGGAGGACGCGATCGAGATCGACGTCGA
Source organism: uncultured Actinomycetota bacterium (assembly GCA_963834615.1). Classification (GTDB taxonomy): domain Bacteria; phylum Actinomycetota; class Actinomycetes; order Mycobacteriales; family Mycobacteriaceae; genus Mycobacterium. The sequence goes on along the minus strand of CAWICO010000008.1, from coordinate 29,577 downwards.
CGCGCTCTGCGACGGCGACGAGGTCTACATCGGCGGCATCATGGAGCACATCGAAGAGGCCGGTATCCACTCCGGCGACTCCGCGTGCGCGTTGCCGCCGGTGACTCTGGGCCGCAGCGACATCGAGAACGTGCGCCGTGCGACCGAGTCGATCGCACACGGCATCGGCGTGATCGGTCTGCTCAACGTGCAGTACGCACTCAAGGACGACGTGCTGTACGTGCTCGAGGCCAACCCGCGGGCCAGCCGCACCGTGCCGTTCGTCTCCAAAGCCACGGCGATACCGCTGGCCAAGGCATGTGCCCGGATCATGCTGGGCGCCAGCATCTCTCAGTTGCGCGGTGAGGGCATGCTGGCAGCGACCGGGGACGGCGCCAGCGTGTCGCCCGACGCCCCGATCGCGGTCAAGGAAGCTGTGCTGCCGTTCCACCGGTTCCGCAAGGCGGACGGCTCGCAGCGTCGACTCGCTGCTGGGCCCGGAGATGAAGTCGACCGGCGAGGTGATGGGCATCGACCGGGATTTCGGCCGGCGTTCGCGAAAAGCCAAACCGCGGCCTACGGATCGCTGCCGACCGAGGGACCGTGTTCGTGTCGGTCGCCAACCGGGACAAGCGATCGCTGGTGTTCCCGGTGAAGCGGTTGGCCGACCTGGGCTTCCGGGTCCTGGCCACCGAAGGGACCGCGGAAATGCTGCGCCGCAACGGGATTCCGTGCGACGAGGTGCGTAAGCACTTCGAAGAGGCGCAGCCGGGCCGCCCACTGATGTCCGCCGTCGATGCGATCCGGGCCGGCGAGGTCGACTTGGTGATCAACACCCCCTACGGAAACTCCGGGCCGCGCATCGACGGTTACGAAATCCGCTCGGCCGCGGTGGGAGTCAACATTCCGTGCGTGACGACGGTGCAGGGCGCCTCGGCGGCCGTGCAGGGCATCGAGGCGGGGATCCGCGGTGAAATCGGTGTGCGATCTCTGCAGGAACTGCACAGCACGCTGAACAACGGCGGCCACTAGCGATGCCGGGGTTCGGCGCCCGGCTGGCCGACGCGATGTCCCGACGCGGGCCGCTGTGCCTGGGCATCGACCCCCACCCCGAACTGCTGCAAGCCTGGGGCCTGCCGGTCAGCCCGGACGGTCTGGCGGCGTTCTGCGAGAGCTGTGTGCACGCGTTCGCCGACTTCGCCGTCGTCAAACCGCAGGTGGCGTTCTTCGAAACCTACGGCGCCGCGGGCTATGCCGTGCTGGAGCGGACCATTGCCGCGTTGCGCGACGCCGGTGTGCTGGTGCTCGCCGACGCCAAGCGTGGCGATATCGGATCGACGATGGCGGCCTACGCGGCCGCGTGGGCGGGGGATTCGCCGCTGGCATCCGACGCGGTGACGGCCTCGCCCTATCTGGGATTCGGCTCGCTGCAGCCGCTGCTGGACACCGCTGCGGCGCATGAGCGCGGGGTGTTCGTGCTGGCGGCGACGTCGAACCCGGAGGGCGCCAGCGTGCAGCGCGCGGAGACCGGCGGTCGTTCGGTGGCCCAGTCGATCGTCGACCAGGCCGCGGCCTGCAACCGTGCGGCGGGCCCCGGGCCCGGCTCGGTCGGCGTCGTGGTGGGCGCGACGCTCACCGAGGTGCCCGACGTCAGCGAGCTCGGCGGGCCGGTACTGGTGCCCGGCGTCGGCGCGCAGGGCGGGCAGCCCGATGCCCTGCGCGGCCTTGGCGGCGCCGCCGCGGGCCAGCTGCTGCCCGCGGTGTCCCGCGACGTGCTGCGGGCCGGTCCGGACGTCGCATCGCTGCGCGGGGCCGGTGAGCGGATGCGCGACGCCGTCGCTTATCTGGCCGGCTGAGGCGTCGGCAAGCAGGTCCTGAGCAGCTACTACGCGAAGTAATACACGGCTGGAGCGCGGCCGGCGGCGTTGTCCCGGTCGCATTGACCGTGTTGGTCGACACGCGCGACACGCCGCGACATTCGTATCGCGGCGCAGATTCGGCTTTTCAGGCGGTCGAGGTCGGCTCCGGTGCGGTAGCCCTGGCGGTCGATCCGCGTGCGGCAATCGGCAAGAACATGCAGGTAGGACATGTTTTCCGGCGGTCGGCCCGGCTCGGCGAGCGCGGTGAATCGGCGGCGCTGCCACCGGGGTGCGCGGGTTGGCGCTATCTGAGCCCGCAAGCTGGGCCTTTACAACCTCAACCAGGGGGGCGGGTTAGATTTCGTCAGGAGGCGTGGGTACGGTCGTCACCGCTGGCTGGAGTACCCGGCCGAGACAAACAAGATCGATATAAGTCGATGATTGATACGGAGGAATCGTGGCCCTTCCCCAGTTGACCGACGAGCAGCGCGCGGCAGCGTTGGAGAAGGCTGCCGCCGCACGCCGAGCGCGAGCCGAGCTCAAAGACCGGCTGAAGCGTGGCGGCACCAATCTCAAGCAGGTGCTGAAGGATGCCGAGACCGACGAGGTCTTGGGCAAGATGAAGGTTTCCGCGCTGCTGGAGGCCCTGCCGAAGGTGGGCAAGGTCAAGGCGCAGGAAATCATGACCGAGCTCGAGATCGCCCCGACGCGCCGTCTGCGCGGGCTCGGCGATCGTCAGCGCAAGGCATTGTTGGAGAAGTTCGACTTTTCTGCCTAGGAAAAGTCGTTGAGCGCCGACGGGGGACCGGGCGGTGACCTCGACCGACGTCGTGCGGCCGAGCCGACAGGCCAGGCCGCCGGACGCGTCGTCGTGCTGTCCGGTCCATCCGCGGTAGGAAAGTCGACGCTGGTCCGGTGTCTGCGCGAGCGGATACCCGACCTGCATTTCAGTGTCTCGGCGACGACCAGAGCCCCCCGGCCTGGCGAAACGGACGGGGTGGACTACCACTTCGTGACGCCGGGCCGCTTTCAAGAATTGATCGATGACGGAGCCCTGCTGGAGTGGGCCGACATCCACGGCGGTCTGCATCGCTCGGGCACCGTCGCCCATCCGGTCCGTGAGGCCGTCGAGGCCGGCCATCCGGTGCTGATCGAGGTCGATCTGGCCGGGGCCCGGGCCGTGAAAGATGCGATGCCCGAAGCGATCAGCGTATTCCTGGCGCCGCCCAGCTGGGAGGCGCTGGAGGCCCGTCTGGTCGGGCGGGGAACCGAGACGCCCGAGGTGATCGAGCGCCGGCTCAGCACCGCGCGCACCGAATTGGCGGCCCAAAACGACTTCGACGAGGTCGTGGTGAACAGTCAATTGGAAACTGCGTGCTCAGAATTGGTATCCTTGCTGGTGGGAACAACGCCGAATACGGCGTGACCAGCCATCCAGACTCTATTCAGCATTTGCTGCGTACCGCCGCATAGTCGCCAGGAGAACATTTACGTGAGTAACTCGCACACCGACGCGTCGTTAGCCGCCGTCCCCGACCAGTTCGACCCGTCAGCGGGTGGCATCAGCGCCTACGACACGCCGCTGGGTATCACCAACCCGCCTATCGATGAGTTGCTCGAGCGGGTGTCCAGCAAGTACGCCCTGGTGATCTACGCGGCCAAGCGCGCCCGGCAGATCAACGACTACTACAACCAGCTCGGCGAGGGCATCCTCGAGTACGTAGGCCCGCTGGTCGAGCCGGGGCTGCAGGAGAAGCCGCTGTCGATCGCGATGCGCGAGATCCACGGCGACCTGCTCGAGCACACCGAAGGCGAGTAGCGGGACAGCGGCGGGCTTGCAATGACCCTCTCCGGCGAACTGCAGACGAGCCGCAAGCGGGTCGTCGTCGGCGTCTCCGGGGGCATCGCCGCCTATAAGGCCGCCACGGTCGTCCGCCAACTCACCGAGGCGGGCCACCAGGTCCGCGTCATTCCGACCGAATCCGCGCTGCGCTTCGTCGGCGCCGCCACTTTCGAGGCGCTGTCCGGCGAGCCGGTCCAGACCGGGGTCTTCGAAGACGTCCCGCAGGTGCCGCACGTCGCCATCGGCCAACGCGCCGACCTGGTCGTCGTCGCTCCCGCCACCGCTGACCTGCTGGCCCGCGCTGCGACAGGCAGGGCCGACGATCTGCTGACCGCGACGCTGCTCACCGCGCGATGTCCGGTGCTGTACGCGCCGGCGATGCACACCGAGATGTGGCAGCACCCGGCGACCGTCGCGAACGTGGACACGCTGCGCCGCCGCGGCGCTGTCGTGCTCGAACCGGCGTCTGGGCGGCTCACCGGCGCGGACACCGGCGCGGGCCGGTTGCCCGAAGCAGAGGAGATCACCACTTTCGCCCAGTTGCTGCTGGAGCGCCATGACGCGATGCCGTTCGATCTGCACGGCGTCAAGTTGCTGGTGACCGCTGGCGGCACCCGCGAGCCGATCGACCCGGTCCGCTTCATCGGCAACCGCAGCTCCGGTAAGCAGGGCTACGCGCTGGCGCGGGTGGCCGCCCAGCGCGGCGCCGAGGTGACGCTGATCGCGGGGCACACCGCAGGGCTGATCGACCCGGCCGGCGTCGAGGTGGTGCACGTCAGCACGGCCCAGCAATTGCGAGACGCGGTCTCCAAGCATGCGCCCGACGTCAACGTGCTGGCGATGGCCGCGGCGGTGGCCGACTTCCGGCCCACGCACGTCGCAACCGCCAAGATCAAAAAGGGCGCCAAGAAGACCCAGCACCGATCATCGACTTGATCCGCAACGACGACGTGCTGGCCGAGACCGTGCAGGCGCGCGCCGCCGGTCAGCTACCCAACATGCGGGCCATCGTCGGCTTCGCCGCCGAGACCGGCGACGCCAACGGTGACGTGCTGTTTCATGCTCGCGCCAAGCTGCGGCGCAAGGGATGTGACCTGCTGGTGGTCAACGCCGTCGGCGAAGGCAAAGCCTTCGAGGTCGACAGCAACGACGGCTGGCTGCTGGCCGCCGACGGCACCGAGTCGGCGCTGCAGCACGGATCGAAGACTCTGATGGCAAGCCGTATCGTGGACGCGATTGTGACGTTCCTGCACAGCGGTGACGGGGACGCCACCTAGGAACGCGACGGGTCTCCTGTCGCTGTGGACCGGCCGGTAACATGTACCGGCCAGACAGATATGGTTTGTCTAACTAACGTTTTTTACGTGGACTTGGAAGGGTGAGGGTGTGAGCGAAAAGGGTCGTTTGTTCACCAGCGAATCGGTGACCGAGGGGCATCCAGACAAGATCTGTGACGCGATCAGCGACTCGGTGCTCGACGCGCTGCTGGCCGGGGACCCGCGCTCCCGTGTCGCCGTCGAGACGCTGGTGACCACCGGGCAGGTGCACGTGGTCGGTGAGGTGACGACGTCGGCCAAGGAGGCCTTCGCCGACATCACCAACACCGTTCGCGAGCGCATCCTCGATATCGGCTACGACCACTCGGACAAGGGCTTCGACGGCGAGACCTGCGGCGTCAACATCGGCATCGGCCGTCAGTCGCCCGATATCGCCCAGGGCGTCGACACCGCGCACGAGACGCGCGTCGAGGGCGCCGCGGACCCGCTGGACTCTCAGGGCGCCGGCGACCAGGGCCTGATGTTCGGCTACGCGATCAGCGACACCCCGGAGCTGATGCCGCTGCCGATCGCGCTGGCACACCGGCTGGCGCGGCGGCTGACTGAGGTCCGCAAGAACGGCACGCTGCCCTACCTGCGGCCGGACGGCAAGACGCAGGTCACCATCGAATACGAGGACAACGTGCCCACCCGGTTGGACACCGTGGTGGTCTCCACTCAGCACGCCGACGGCATCGACCTCGAGAAGACGCTGGATCCCGACATCCGCAAGCACGTGCTCGAGACCGTCCTGGCAGACCTGGGGCACGACGACGCTGGACTCCTCGTCGACGCGGGTGTTGGTGAACCCGACCGGGAAGTTCGTCGTCGGCGGTCCGATGGGCGACGCCGGATTGACCGGCCGCAAGATCATCGTCGACACCTACGGCGGCTGGGCCCGCCACGGCGGTGGCGCCTTCTCCGGCAAGGACCCGTCGAAGGTGGACCGGTCGGCGGCGTACGCGATGCGCTGGGTGGCCAAGAACATCGTCGCGGCCGGGCTGGCGGAGCGGGTCGAGGTGCAGGTGGCCTACGCCATCGGCAAGGCCGCTCCGGTCGGTCTGTTCATCGAGACGTTCGGTACCGCGACGGTCGACCCGGTCAAGATCGAGAAGATCGTGCCCGAGGTGTTCGACCTTCGGCCCGGTGCGATTGTCCGCGACCTGGACCTGCTGCGTCCGATCTACGCGCCGACTGCCGCGTACGGCCACTTCGGCCGGACCGACATCGACCTGCCGTGGGAGCGTCTGGACAAGGTCGACGACCTCAAGCGCGCCATCTAGCTCCACGAACAGCAGACGCGAAAGCCACCGCGTGAACCCGAATGCGTGCGGGGGCTTTCGCGTGGGGTCTAGCCGGTGAACCGGTAGTCGTCGAGGTCGAACCGACGGCTGCGCCAATAGACCTCGAACGTGTTCGCGGGCCGCAGCGCCACGTCGCCGTTCTTGTCGAAGTAGTAGCTGTTGGCGCCCTGGCAGCTGTCCTGCCAGAACACCTGACGGTGCCGGCGGCTCAACTGCTCGGCGAAGTAGCGGGCATTGGCTTCTTCGCTGATCTCGACACGGGTGGCAGCCGCGCTGCCGGGCCCGCTTCATGCAGCGCACCATGTGGTGCGTCTGCGCCTCGATCAAGGCGAAGTACGACGAGCCGACGTAGCCGTACGGGCCCATCGTGGAAAAGAAATTGGGAAAGCCGGGAATGGAGTTTCCCTCGTAGGCCTGCGCCCGATTCTCTTCCCAAAACCGTTGCAGCGGTTGGCCGCCGCTGCCGGTGACCGCAAAGGTCGGTGTGCTGTCGGCGTCGAAGACGTGAAAACCGGTGGCCAGCACCAGCACATCGATCTCGTGGTCGGTGCCGTCGGTGGTGGCCACCGACGACGGCGTGATCTTGTCGATCGGTTGCGTCACCAGTCGGACGTTGTCGCGGTTGTAGGTCGACAGGTAGCTGTTGTGGAAACCGGGCCGTTTGCAGCCGATCGCGTACCGCGGGGTGAGCTGCTGCCGTACCGCGGGATCGCGCACTTTCAGTCGCAGATAGGCGCGGCCAAGTGACTCCATCCATCTGGCCAGCGGATACACGGTGAAGTATTGGGCCGGCAGCGGGAAGGTCACCTCGACGTAGGTCTGGGTGATCAGCCGCTGCAGTGTCTTGGCGCCGGGCAGCCGTAGCGCCCAGTGCGCGGGCTTGGGCAGTGCCACGTCGAACTTCGGAAAGCACCAGATCGGTGTGCGCTGAAATACGGTGAGCTCTTTGACAATTGGAGCGATCTGGGGGACCAGCTGCACCGCCGATGCGCCGGTGCCGATCACCGCGACCCGTTTACCGGTCAGGTCGAGGGTGTGGTCCCAGCGGGCGGTGTGCACGGCGGCGCCGCCGAAGGAGTCAACGCCATCGATGTCGGGCGGCTTGGGCACGGTGAGTACACCGCTGGCGTTGAACACGAACCGCGCCGTGACTTCTCCGCCGGGATCGAGCTGCACCCGCCACAGCGACCGCTCGTCGTCGAACTCGGCGGCGAGCACCGTGGTGTTGAACCGGATCTTCGGCCGGATCCCGTACTTGTCGGTGCAGTGTTCGGCGTACGCCTTCAGCTCGCCGCCGCGCGCGTAGGTGCGCGACCAGTCCGGCCGCTGCTCGAACGAGAACTGGTACGACGCCGACGGGATGTCCACGGCGATACCGGGATAGGTGTTCCAGTACCAGGTTCCGCCCACCTCGTCGCCGGCCTCGACGATGAGGTAGTCGCCGAATCCTTCTTGATCGAGTTTGACCGCGGCGCCGATGCCGGAGAATCCCGCGCCGACGATCAGGCAGTGGTAGTCGGGTTGTGTCAGGCGCTCGCACCATTACCGCAGACCGCTCGCTTTCAGCGCGCCGCCAGACCACGATTGGTTGCCTCGGCGGCAGCCGGAATGAGCAGCGCGAAGCTGACATAGCCGTGCACCAGGGTGGGTTCGTTGCTCACTTCGACGGACACACCTGCGGCCTTGAGCAGCGAGGCGTAGAGGGCCGCGTCGTCGCGCAACGGGTCGTGCTCGGCGCTGCCGATGAAGGCCGGCGGCACCCCGGCGAAGTTGCGGTTGTTGGACGGAGCGAGGCCTGGCGGCAACGCTTTCGGGTCGCTGATGTCGATTCCAGGGACGTACCAGCTCAGGAAGGCATCGATGACATCGCGGTCCAGGATCGGCGCGGTGGCGTTCTCGGTGAATGACGGCAGCGACAGGTCGGCGGTGATGGTCGGATACCAGAGCAGCTGGAACACCAACCTGGGCGCCGTATCCGCTTGTCGCGGGCCAGGTGCGCCATCACCGCGGCGAGGTTGGCACCGGCCGAGTCGCCCGCCACGGCGATCCGGTTCGCGTCACCGCCCAACTCGGCGGCGTGTTCGCCGACCCATTGCAGCGCGGCCCAGCAGTCGTCCACTCCGGCGGGGAACGGATGCTCGGGAGCCAGGCGGTAGTCGACGGACACCACGATGGCCTCGGCGCCGACGGCGTGCGCGCGGGCGACCGGATCGTGGGTGTCGAGATCCCCGAGCGCAAAGCCTCCGCCGTGGTAGAAGACGACGACTGGAAGGTTGCTCTGCTCGGTCACCGGCGGCCAGTAGATACGGACCGGGATATCCGTGAGGTCGCCGTGTCCGACGGTGCGATTCTCGACGCGCAGATCCGGCAGCATTTCCGGCGGAACTTTGAGCTGGCGAAGCTTCGCCCGGGCAACCTCGACGCCGTCAGAGGCTTTGAACGTCATCGGGAACGCGTCGACCAGCGCTTTGAGCGTCGGGTCGATCTGCGGTCGGGCGGTGGTCGGTTCCGTCATGGACCTACCGTACGTGCAGCGCGTCCCGTAGTGCCTCGAGGCCGCGGTCCATCGCGGCCGTGGCGGCGGGCACCACCCCGGCGTAGCCGAGATAACCGTGCACCAGCGTCTCGGCGTTGTGCACTTCGACGGGAACCCCGGCTGCGGCCAGCAATTCGCCGTAGCGGCTGCCGTCGTCGCGCAGCGGATCGTGCCCGGCGACGGCGATGTAGGCGGCGGGCAGATCGGCGAGGTTCGCGGCCCGGCCGGGTGCCATACCGGGCGGAGGATCGGACAGGTCGATCTCGCCGGCGTACCAGCGAGTGAACGCGGCCACGGCCGCACGGTCCAGGACGGGTGCGTCGGCGTTCTCGGCGAACGACGGCAGCGACGCGTCCCACAGCGTGGCCGGATACCACAACAGCTGGAACAGTATTGGGGGCCCGCCGCTTAGGTCGCGGGAGCGCTGCGCGATCACCGCGGCCAGGTTGCCGCCCGCCGAGTCTCCGGCCACCGCGAGCCGGCTCGCGTCGGCGCCGATCTCGTTGCCGTGCTCGGCGACCCATTGCGTTGCGGCCCAGGCGTCGTCGACGGCAGCGGGGTAGGGATGTTCGGGCGCTAACCGGTATTCGACCGACACCACCACCGCCGAGGCGCCGACGGCGTGCTGGCGGCATGTCCCGTCGTGGGTGTCCAGGTCACCGACGACGAAGCCGCCGCCGTGAAAGAACACCACCACCGGCGGCGCGGCGTGATCGGTTGGCGGCCAATAGATCCGGATGTTGATCGGTCCGTCCGGCCCGTCGATGGTGCGGTCTTGCACCCGAAGCTCCGGATGGAAACTTCGCCGCGGCAGGTCCCGCAGCTGCTGGCGCGCCGTGGCGACGCCGCCGTCGGCGGACAACCGGAACGGAACGGCGTCCAGTACCTTCAGCAGGATGGGATCGATCGCGGATCCGGAGTCGTCGACGCCTGCCATGCAGACACCGTACGCACCCAGGGTCATGCTCGGCGCCTGGGTGGCCGCCGGATGGGCCGGCATCGCCTACGGGTTGTTCCTCACCATTATGGCGTTGCGTTTGCCGCCGGGTGCGGCGCTCACCGGGGAATGGGCGGCTCAGCCACTGTTCAAGGCGTCGATGGCGTTGCTGCTGGTGTTGGCGGCGGCGGCGCATCCGATTGTCCGCGAGCGGCGCTGGCTGATGCCGGCGCTGCTGTTCTCCGCGGTCGGTGACGGCTGCTGGCGATTCCGTGGTGGCCGCCGTCGTTCGTGCTCGGGCTGGGCTCATTCCTGTTGGCGCACTTGTGTTTTCTCGGCGCGCTGCTGCCTTGGCGCATGGAGGTCCCGGGCGTCGGATCGGTCGCGTTCCCGGTTGGTCGCCGCGGTGGGGTTGTGCGTGGCGTGCGTGGGACTGCTGGCGTGGTTCTGGCCGCAGCTGGGTCGCGACGGAATGACCGATTCCGGTCACGGTGTACATGGTCGTGCTGGTCGCCATGGTGTGCGCGGCGCTGCTCGCGCGATTGCCCACGGTGTGGACGGCGGCCGGTGCGCTGTTCTTCGCGGGCTCGGATGCGATGATCGGCATCGGCCGGTTCGTGCTGGGCAATGAGGCGCTGGCGGTGCCGGTCTGGTGGACGTACGCGGCCGCGCAGGTTTTGATCACGGCGGGCTTCTTTTTCGGTCGAGTGTCGGCGAACCCTGCTACACCTGGCGAGTGACCACGCGGACCCGGCAGCCCGCCGCATTCGAGCCGATCGCGCGGGTTGTGCCGATGCTGTCGGTCCCGCACCTGGATCGCGACTTCGACTATCTGGTGTCCGCCGAGCAATCCGACGACGCCCAGCCCGGCGTACGGGTGCGACTGCGCTTCCACGGCAGGCTGGTCGACGGGTTCATTCTGGAGCGCCGCACCGAGACCGATCACGTCGGCAACCTGGCGTGGCTGGACCGGGTGGTGTCCGCCGAGGCGGTGCTCACCCCGGAGATCCGCCGGTTGGTCGACGCCGTCGCCGCCCGCTACGCCGGTACCCGCGCCGACGTGCTAAGGCTGGCGGTGCCGCCCCGGCACGCCAAGGTTGAGCGCGAACCGCAACGCCCCAACACTTTCCGATGTCGCACCGATCGATCCGGCGGGCTGGGCGGCGTATGGTCGCGGCGGTCAATTCCTGACCGCACTCGCCGAGTCGCGCGCCGCCCGCGCGGTGTGGCAGGTGCTGCCCGGTGAATTGTGGGCGGATCGGTTCGCCGAGGCCGCCGCGCAGACCGTCCAGACCGGCCGCGCGGCGTTGGCGATCGTTCCCGATCAGCGGGACGTGGATGCGTTGTGGCGAGCCGCGACGGCGCTGCTCGACGAGTCCGCCGTGGTGGCGTTGTCGGCGGGCCTGGGTCCGTCAGCCCGCTACCGGCGATGGCTGGCTGCGTTGCGGGGCAGCGCACGGTTGGTCATCGGCACCCGCAGCGCGGTTTTCGCGCCGGTGAGCGACCTGGGTCTGATCATGATCTGGGATGACGGCGACGACACACTGGCCGAGCCCCGGGCCCCGTATCCGCACGTGGCGACGACACGCTGGCCGAGCCGCGGGCCCGTATCCGCACGCGCGGGAGGTCGCGATGTTTCGGGAAGGCGCCGGCCGCTCTACGGACGCCGGGACGGGCGCGCGTAGGCGCTCGAGGAGCGAAGCAGCCCGGTCAGGAGCTCGATGACCTCCCGCCACCAGCCGGCCTCGGTCGTGCTCGAGGCGCGGCGCAGGCGGCGGCGGGCGGCGTAGAGAAGCTGGCGGGCTGAGCCGAGCGCGTCCGTGGAGCCGGTCAGGGCATACCGTCCGTCGGCCAGGGCGACCACCGCGCCGGGCCGATCTGGGCGACTCTTCAACTGGCCGATGACCGAATCCCGGCCATGCTCGCCGGACGTGCCGGATCTCCGTCGCGGGCCGCCCAGGGGCGGCTGGTGAAGATTGCGACGCCCCCGGCAACCGTCCGGCGTGACGCGCGGCAAGGTGTCTTGGATCATCGGGTCGCATTAGAGGGTCCTCACTAAAGGGTGATCTGGGAGCCGACGATCACCGTCCGGTCGATCGGCAGCCCGAAGTGCTCGATCGGGCTGGCCGCGTTGCGGGCCATCGCGATGAACAGCAGCTTGCGCCAGCGGCTCATGCCCGGGTGCGTCGGGGGCGTGATCGTCATCCGCGAGACGAAGTACGAGGCGTGCTCGAGGTCGAGGTTGCGCTCCAGCAGCCCGCGCTTGCGGGCCAGCGCCAGCGCCGCGGGCACGTTGGCTCGGTCGCGGTAGCCGGCCCGGAGCGTGACGTGGAGGATCTTGAACAGCCCGCTGCCGAGCGTCTCGACCGCGAACTGGTCGGCCGGCTCGACATGGGGGACGCTGACCGGCTCGACCGAGACGATCAGGACCTTGTCGTGGAGCACGCCGTGGTGCTCGACGTCGGCGCGCAGCGCCAGCGGCGTGGTCGACCTTGCCGGGGCTGAGGTAGATGGCGACGTTGCGGCACGCGGTGGAGGGGCGGGTCCGCCATCCGCAGCCTGGTAGAGGAACTCCTGAGCGAGCCCTCCTCCTCGGTGCGGTTGCGGGTCACGATCTCGCGGCCCGCGCCGCCAGGTGACCATCACCACGGCGGCGACCAGCCCGACGCACAGCGGGATCCACGCGCCGTGACTCGACCTTGGTCAGGTTGGAGCTGAAGAACGACACCTCGACGATCAGGAACAGCGCGCCGAGCAGCGCCAGCTTCCACTTGCCGTGTGCCACAGGGAGCGCGCGACCGCCAGGAACAGGATCGTGTCGAGGATGAACGTGCCGGTCACCGCGACGCCGTAGATGTCGGCGAGCGACGCCGAGTGCTGGAAGATCAGCACCAGCGCGACCACGCCGACGGCCAGGCCCCAGCTGACCAGCGGCACGTAGATCTGGCCCTCGAGCTGCGAGGTGTGCAGGATCTTCAGCCGCGGCAGGAAGCCGAGCTGCACCGCCTGGCGGGCGATCGAGAACGATCCGGTGATCGCGGCCTGCGAGGCGATGATCGTCGCCGCCGTGGCCAGGAACACCATCGCGAGCCGGCCGCCCGCGGGGACCAGCAGGTAGAACGGGTTGCGGATCGTGTGCGGGGTGGGCGAGGATCAGCGCGCCCTGCCCGAGATAGGAGAGCAGCACGGCCGGGAACACGACCACGAACCAGGTGAGGCGGATCGGGCCGGCGCCGAAGTGCCCGCGGTCGGCGTACAGCGCCTCGGCGCCGGTGACCGCCAGCACGACGCCGCCGAGCGTGAGGAACGCCGCCACGCCGTGGTCGACCATGAACCGCGCGCCCCAGGTCGGCGAGAGCGCCTGGAGGACGCCCGGGTGGGCCACGACCTCGCGCGCCCCGAGGACGCCGATCACCGCGAACCAGACCAGGATCACCGGGCCGAACAGCCAGCCGACCGCGCCGGTCCCCGCCGCTGGATCGCGAACAGCCCGACCAGGATCCCGAGCGAGATCGGCACGACCAGGTGCGCAGAGCCCGGCGCGGCCACCTTGAGCCCCTCGACGGCGGAGGTCACCGAGATCGCCGGGCGTGATCATGCCGTCGCCGAAGAACAGCCCGGCGCCGAAGATCCCGAGCGTGACCAGCAGCGTCGTGCGCCCAGGCGCCGCGGCGCTCGATCAGGGCGGCCAGCGCCATGACGCCGCCGTCGCCGCGGTTGTGGGCGCGCATCAGGAAGCCGGCGTACTTGATCGAGACGATGATCGTCAGCGCCCAGAAGATCAGCGAGACGATGCCGTAGACGCCGGCCACCGTCGCGTGGGCCGCGTCGCGCGTGCTGGGTGAAGATCACCTGCTCGGTGTACAGGGGGCTGGTGCCGATGTCGCCGAAGACGACGCCCAGCGCGCCGAGCGCGAGCACGGTGCGCCCGGCGTGGGCGACGACGTCGCGCTCGGGGTCGGGCCTCGCCGCGGCCGAGGCTCGGCCGGCTCCGGACGCGGCGCCGGGGCGACCGGCCAGAGCCGAGCTTGTGCGCGGCCTCGTTGAAGCTCCGCCGCCCGCCGGGCCCCACGTGGCCCTCATGGCCGTTGTGGCTCAGCTCGGACGCGGGGTCCTTCAGCTCGGACGCGGGGCCCTCGACCCCGCGTCGGACCTGCTCTTTGGCCATGGGCTCGTGCGCGTACCTCCTGCCCAGAGGACGGAAGCGCATGGACGGGCGTCCGACTATCGGTATTTCTACCCATCTTTGCCGGCCCCGAGGACGCCGGGGCGAGTCAGGGCTCGAGCAGGCCCCGGCGGATCGCGTAGCGGGTCAGCTCGGCGACGTTGCGCACCCCGAGCTTGTCGAGGATGTTGGCCCGGTGGTGATCCACGGTCTTGCGGCTGATCACCAGGTCGCGGGCGATCTCGTCGCTGGTGTAGCCCTCGGCGATCAGCTTGACCACCTGGAGCTCGCGCGGTGTGAGCGGGCCGGCGGGCACCTCGCCGCCCGCATGGCCTGGTCGAGGTACTCGCGCATGAGCGCGGTCACCGCCCTGGGGTAGAGGAACGGCTCGCCTCGCATCGCCGCCCGGCACGCGTCGACGAGATCGCGGTTGGCCGCCGCCTTGAGCACGTAGCCCGAGGCCCCGGCGCGCAGCGCTTCGAAGAAGTACTGCTCGTTGTCGTGCACGGAGAGGATCAGCACGCGTAATCCCAGCCCCCGGCGGCGGAGCTCGGCGGTGGCCTGAAGCCCGGTCAGCCGCGGCATCGAAACGTCGAAGATCGCCAGGTCGATCTCGTTGGCCAGCGTCATCTGCACCGCCTCGATCCCGTCGGAGGCCTCGGCCACGACTTCGATGTCGGACTCCTGCTCGAGAACGGCGCGCAAGCCGCTGCGCACGAGGGCGTGGTCGTCGGCCAGCAGCACCCGGGTCTTCAGCGGCGTCATCGAGATTGTGCGGCGGGCACCGGCACCGTGAGGATGATCTCGGTCCCCTGGCCCGCGGCTGAGCGGACCTCCAGAGAGGCGTCGATCAGCCGCGCCCGTTCGCGCATTCCGCGCAGGCCACCCTCGGCGATCGGCTCCACCAGGCCGCGGCCGTCGTCGCGGACGGAGAGCACGACGTCGGCGCCGGCTTGCCGGAGGGCCACCGTGACCTCGCGCGCCTCGGCGTGGCGCAGCGCGTTGGTCAGCGCCTCCTGCGCGACGCGATAGATCGCGAGCTCGGAGTCGACCGAGAGGCTCGGCAGGTGCCAGTCCAGCTCACGACGGATCCGCAGCCCGCTCTGGTCATCAACCCGTGAGCACAGAGCGATCAGCGCGTTGACCAGACCCAGGTCGTCCAGGGCCTCGGGCCGGAGCTCGCGGCCGATTCGGTGGACGTTCTCGAGGCTGCGCAGCAGGCTGGTGGCGATTTCGCCCAAAGCCTCCTTCTGGCCATCGGCCTCGGCGACCGCCCGCTCGGCTCGCAGCGCGATCGCGGTCAGCGTCTGGCCGACTTCGTCGTGGAGCTCGCGCGCCACCCGCTTGCGCTCGCTCTCCTGGGCCGCGAGCGCGCGCCGGCTGCTCTCCCGCCGCTCGCCCTCGAGCCGGTCGAGCATCGCGTTGAGCGCGCGCGCCAGGGCGGCCACCTCGTCGCCCGCCCCGTCGGGCAGCTCCGCGCGCTTGCCCGGCTGGTCCGGATCGACCGCCCCCATTACGGCGGCCAGCCGGCGCAGCGGCCCGAACGCGCGGTGCAGGAGGACGAGATCGACTCCGAGCATCAACACGAGCCCGACGGCGAGGATCGCCAGTTCGCCGGAGGTGGCCACGCGGTGCACGGTGACCGGCGTCCAGGCCAGGAGCGCCACGGCGACGGCGGCGACCACCGCGTTGGACGCGAACACGCGCCAGAGAAGGGAGACCCTCGCCCGAGAACGCGGTCGCGCGACGTTCATTTCGCCGATCGCGGTCCGCCTCAGAAAGTGGGCTGGTACTCCCCGAAGACGTCGCGCATCGCGCCGCACACCTCGCCGAGCGAGCACCGGTCCTTCAACGCCTGGCGGAGGACCGGCAGCAGGTTGTCGCTGCCTCGCGCACACGAGCGGATCTCCTCGAGCCGCTGTTCGACCACCGAAGCGTCGCGGTCCTCCTTGAACGCCTTCAGACGGCCCACCTGCTCGCGCTCTGACTCGGGATCGACGCGAAGGATGTCCGGCACCTCCGGCTCGCCCTCGTCCTCGAACTTGTTGACTCCGACGACGATGTCCTGGCCGATCCGGTAGCGCTCGTGGTAGCCGAAGGCCGACTCCTCGATCTCGTTCTTCATGAAGTCGATCGCCTGGACCGACCCGCCGAGCTCGTCGATCTTGGCGATCAGCTCCTGCGCGCTGGTCTCGATCTCGTCGGTCAGCGCCTCGACGAAGTAGGAGCCCGCGAACGGGTCGACGGTGTCGGCGGCACCTGACTCGTAGCCGATGATCTGCTGGGTGCGCAGAGCGATCCGGGCCGCCCGCTCGGTCGGCAGCGCCAGCGCCTCATCGAAGCCGTTGGTGTGCAGCGACTGCGTGCCGCCGCACACGGCGGCGAAGCCCTGAAGGGCCACCCGGACGATGTTGTTCTCCGGCTGCTGGGCGGTCAGGGTCACTCCGCCGGTCTGGGTGTGGAAGCGCAGCCGCCACGAACGCTCGTCCTGCGCCCCGAACCGATCGCGCATGATCGACGGCCCACATCCGGCGCGCGGCGCGGAACTTGGCCACTTCCTGGAAGACGTTGTTGTGGCCGTTGAAGAAGAAGGCCAGTCGCGGGCCGAACTCGTCGATGGCCAAGCCCGCATCGAGCGCCGCCTGAACGTAGGCGGTCCCGTTGGCCAGCGTGAAGGCGACCTCCTGGACGGCCGAGCAGCCCTTCTCCCGGAAGTGGTAGCCGCTGATCGAGATCGTGTTCCACTTGGGGATCCGCTCGCGGCAGTAGGCGAACAGGTCGGTGGTCAGCCGCATCGCGCCCTCGGGCGGGTAGATGAAGTTCCCGCGCGCGATGTACTCCTTGAGGATGTCGTTCTGCGTCGTTCCGCGCAGCTTGTCCGAGGCGACACCCTGCTCCTCGGCCACGAGCTCGTAGAGCAGCAGCAGCGCCGACGCCGGCGCGTTGATGGTCATCGAGGTCGAGACCTGGTCGAGCGGGATCTCGTCGAAGGCGACCCGCATGTCGTCGATCGTGTCGATCGCGACCCCGGTCCGCCCCACCTCGCCCAGACAGCGCGGATCGTCGGAGTCGAGCCCGAGCTGGGTCGGTAGGTCGAAGGCCATCGAGAGCCCGGTCGAACCGTGCCTGAGCAGGTACCGATAGCGCTCGTTCGATTCCCGCGCCGAGGCGTAGCCGGCGTACTGGCGGTGGGTCCACAGCTGCCGCCGGTACATGTCCGGATGGATCCCGCGCGTGAACGGATACTCGCCCGGACGGCCCAGGCGCTCGGGCAGGTCGGCCGGGACATCCTCGGCGGTGTAGAGCTGGTTGATCTCGATTCCCGAGTCGGTGAACCGGCGGGGGTCGTCGGGGCCGACGATCGGGGCGATCGTGCGGTGCTCGTCTGCTGTGGCCATAGGGCGAGAGGCTAGTGGTTCTGCCTGCGGGTCGTGCGACACCGAGAGGGGTCGCTGGCGGATGCCTGGCGAGGACGCAGGACCCGACGGGTAGCAGCGCTACCCGAGGGTCCGAGGACAAAGCCAGGCGCCGCCAGAGGCCGCTCGAATGGCGCAGGTCCCGCAGGGCAGGGCCACTACAGGACCTTCGAGAGGAAGGCGCGCGTTCGCTCGTGCGCCGGCGCGCCCAGCACCGCGCCGGGGCGGCCAGATTCGACCACCAGCCCGTCGTCCATGAACACGACCGTGTCGGCCACCTCCCGGGCGAACCCCATCTCGTGCGTGACCACGATCATCGTCATGCCGTCGCGGGCCAGCTGGCGCATGGCGTCGAGCACCTCGCCCACCAGCTCGGGATCGAGCGCGGAGGTGGGCTCGTCGAACAGCATCAGCTTGGGCTGCATGGCCAGAGCGCGGGCGATCGCCACCCGCTGCTGCTGGCCGCCCGAGAGCGCCACGGGATAGACATCGAGCTTGTCGGCGAGGCCGACCCGGCCAAGCAAGTCGACCCCGCGCTGGCGCGCCTCACTCCGCCCGACACCGAGCACGCGCGATCGGCGCCAGAATGACGTTCTCGAGCGCAGTCATGTGCGGGAACAGGTTGAAGTGCTGGAACACCATGCCGATCTCGGCCCGCGTGACGCGCGACCTCGCGATCGCCCACCTCGTGCAGCTTGCCGCCCGCCTCCCGGTAGCCGACCAGCTCGACCGTCCACCGACAGTCGGCCCGCGTTGATCTTCTCGAGGTGGTTGATGCAGCGCAGCAGCGTCGACTTGCCCGATCCCGACGGACCGAGCAGGCACATGACCTCGCCGCGCTGGACCTCCAGGTCGATGCCCTTGAGCACCTCGAGGCGGCCGAACCGCTTGTGCACCCCCTCCGCGTGGACCATCGCGTCGGTCACGGCAACACCGGGCCTGCCACGCGCGAGCCAGCGCGCTCGCCACGACACGCGTTGGGCGCGGGAGAACCCGCGCCCGTAGCGGCGCTCGATGAAGTACTGGCCGACGTAGGCCACGCTGGTCATGACCAGGTACCAGATGCTCGCCACGATCAGCAGCGGGATCGTCTTGAAGTTCGACGAGTAGATCTCCTGGGCGGAGTAGAGCAACTCCACGAACGTGATCGTGCTGGCCAGCGCGCTGTTCTTGAGCATCGAGATCGTCTCGTTGCCCGTCGGCGGGATGATCACCCGCATCGCCTGCGGCAGCACCACGTGGCGCATGATCTGCAGGCGCGAGAGGCCCAGCGACTGAGCCGCCTCGGTCTGGCCCTCGGGCACCGAGAGGAAGCCGGCGCGCACGATCTCGGCCATGTAGGCGCCCTCGTTCAGGCCCAGGCCGAGCAGCGCAGCGGCGAAAGTGGTGATGATCGCGTTGGCGTTGCCGTGGACGAGCGCCGGGCCGAACGGGATCCCGAGGCTGATGACGCGGGAACAGCGACGCGAGGTTGAACCAGAACAGCAGCTGCACGAGCAGCGGCGTGCCCCGGAAGAACCAGATGTAGAGCCAGCTCGCGCCCGACACGACTGGATTGGGCGACTGGCGCATGACCGCCAGCACGATCCCGAGCACGATCCCGATCAGCATCGAAAGCACGGTCAGGTAGAGCGTCCGGAGCACCCCGTGCGAGGATTCGCGGGTCGAACAGGTAGTGGCCGACCCAACCCCACTGGAACCCCTTGTTCGGGCCTGTGTTGGTCACCACGGCGCGGACGATCGAGGCCACGACCACCAGCACGATCACGGCCGCACCCACCGCCAGGGGCGGCGTACGGGGACGGCCCGGATCTCCTCGGGCCGTCCCGTCCGCTCCGCTTCTCGCTCGGAGGTGCTCACCTCAGAGCCATAGTCTGACGCCTTACGAGGTGGCCCCGTTGATCTTCACCTGCGAGGGCGGGATCGCGCCGGCCTGGATCCCGTACTTGGTCAGGATCTGCATGTACTGGCCGCTCTTCACGACGTCCTTGAGCGCGGCCAGCACCGCCGGCGCGAGACCCTTCCTGGGCACCGCCAGCCCGTAGGGCGCGTTCGCGTAGCTGGCGCCGACGAGCTTGAACTGACCACTCGACTGCTTGACCTGGTAGGCGGCCACCGGCGAGTCGGCGAAGCCGAGCTGGGCCCGGCCGCTCGAGACGGCCAGGTTGGCGCCGTTCTGATCGGCGAACGAGAGCACCTTGACCGCCGGCTTGCCGGCCGTCGTGCACTTCTTGCTCTGCGTGCCGGCGTCCGTCTCCTCGGTCGTGCCCTTCTCGACCGCCACCGTCTTGCCGCAGATGTCGGCGATGCCGTTGATCGACGCCCCGCCGGAGGCCTTGGTGTAGAAGGACTCGCCGGCGATGAAGTAGTCGACGAAGTCGACCGTCTTCTCGCGCGCCTTGGTGTCGGTGAACGACGATGCGCCGAGGTCGTACTTGCCCGCGGCCAGAGCCCGGGATGATCGTGTCGAAGGTGGCGTTGACGACGTTGGCCTTCAGCCCCATGACCGCGGCCAGCGCCTTGACCAGATCCGCGTCCATGCCGACGACCGTGTGGCCGTCCGGGCCGATGAACTCGTTCGGCGCATAGCTCGCGTCGGCCGCGACGGTGAGCGTGCCCTTCGACTTGATCGCCGCGGGCACGAGCTTGGCGACGGCCGGATCGGCCTTCGGAGCCGGCGGTGCTGGCGCTCGAGGCGGAGCTGCCGGAGCTGCCGCTCGCGCTCGATGACGAGCTGCTGCTACTGCTGCCACAGGCGGCCAGGACCGCCGCGCAGAGCACAGCGCGCCGAGACGAGCCACCAGCTCCTCGAACTTGCGCATACCTCTCCTTTGTGCGGGTCGTCGCGGCGAGCATAAAGCGACGTGCTGCGCGCAGTAACCGGCCGTCAACACAGCAAGCGGCGGTTAGCCTTTGCGGCGTGCTCGTACGCGTCCGTGCTGTTCGCCGGCCTCCGCGAGCGGGCCGGCGCCGCCGAGCTCGAGCTCGAGCTGCCCGAGGGCGCCCGCGTGGCCGACGCGCTCGAACGGCTGGCCGACCTGACCGACGGCGTCCCGGTCGTGATGGCGGTCAACCAGGAGTACGCCGAGCGCGGACCAGGCCCTGCACGGCGGCGACGAGCTGGCGCTGATCCCGCCGGTCTCCGGCGGCGCTCGGTCGGCACCGCAGCGCACGTTCGCGTGACCGACGAGCCGCTGCAGTCTCGACCCGCTGCTCGAGCGGGTCCGCGACCCACGCGCCGGCGCGGTCGTGACCTTCCTCGGCGTGACCCGGGAGGTCGACCGAGCTCGACTACGAGGCCTACGCGGAGATGGCCGAGACGCCAGATCGCGGAGATCGTCGCCGCGGCGATCGAGCGCCACGGCCTGTGCGCGGCCGCGGCCGAGCACCGCGTCGGCGTGGTGCCGCTGTCCGAGCCCTCGGTGGCGGTCGCCGCCTCGGCCCCCCACCGCGACGCGGCCTTCGCGCGGCGCCCGGGAGATCATCGACGAGATCAAGGCCCAGGCGCCGATCTGGAAGAAGGAGGAGGGCGAATGGGTGCGCGGGCCAGACGCCGACGCCACCGCCATCGCGCTGAGGGCGCTCCCCGCCGTCCACGAGCTGGCGGCGGCGCTCGAGGCGCCCGCACGTCGCTCGCGGTCGCCGCCGCGCGGCGGGCGATCGAGGAGCACCGCGCCGCCGTGCTGGCCGGCCAGCCAGCCGGACGAGCCGATCTCCACGGCCGCGCGCCGGCGAGCTGCTGCGCGAGCTCGAGCGACCCTCGCTGCGCCGCGTGCATCAACGCCACCGGCGTGATCCTCCACACCAACCTCGGCCGGGCGCCGCTCGCGGCCGCCGCCCGCGAGGCGGTCACGCGCGCGGCCGCGGGCTACTCCAATCTCGAGCTCGACCTCGACACGGGCGAGCGCGGCAGCCGCCAGGCCCACGTCGAGGAGCTGCTGTGCGAGCTGACCGGGGCCGAGGCCGCGATGGTGGTCAACAACGGCGCCGCCGCGGTGCTGCTGGCCGCGGCCGCGCTGGCCGGGCCGGGCCGGGCGATCGTCGTCTCCCGCGGACAGCTGGTCGAGATCGGCGGCGGCTTTCGGATCCCCGAGGTGATCGCGCCAGTCCGGGGCGACGCTGATCGAGGTGGGGACGACCAACCGCACCCGGCTAGCCGACTACGAGCGAGGCGCTCGGGCCGGACGCCGAGGTCGGGGCGATCCTGCGCGTCCACCAGTCGAACTTCCGCTCGCTCGGGTTCGTCGAGGAGGTGCCGATCGAGGCGCTGTGCGAGCTCGGGGTCCCGGTGATCGACGACGTCGGCTCGGGCGTGCTGGCGGACCGAGTCGCCGGCAGCTCGGCGGGCGAGCCGGCGCTGCGGCGCTCGGTGGCGGCCGGGGCGGCGCTCGTCTGCTGCTCGGGCGACAAGCTGCTGGGCGGTCCCCAGGCCGGGCTGCTGGTCGGGCCGCCGGACGCGTGGCGGCCGCCCGCGCGGCACCCGCTGGCCCGGGCCCTGCGGATCGACAAGCTGTCGCTGGCCGCGCTCGAGGCGACGCTCATGCTGCTACCGCGATCCCGCGCCGCGCCCGCGCGCGAGATCCCGTGCTGGCGATGCTCGATCGCCGAGCGACGAGCTCTCCGAGGCGCGCGCGGCCGAGCTGGCCGAGCGATCGGGCCCGAGGCCGAGCGTCGTCCGGGCCGCCGGCAAGGTCGGCGGCGGAGCGCTGCCGCTGCTCGAGCTCGAGGGGCCGGCGGTGGCGCTGCGCCGGGCGAGCCGGACGGCTCGCCGGACGACTGCGCGCAAGGACGATCCGCCGGTGATCGGCCGGATCCACGAGGGCCGGGTGCTGCTCGACCCGCGGACGCTCAGCGACGACGAGGTCGAAGCGGCGGCGGCGCGGCGGTGCGCGCGGCGCTCGGACGGATGAGCCGCGCCGCTGACGCTCGGCACCGCCGGCCACATCGACCACGGCAAGACGGCGCTGATCCGGGCCCTGACCGGGGTCGACACCGACCGCCTGCCCGAGGAGCGCGCGCGCGGGATCTCGATCGAGCTCGGCTACGCCGCAGCTCGAGCTTCCCTCCGGGCGGCGGCTGTCGGTCATCGACGTGCCCGGCCACGAGCGCTTCGTGCGCACGATGGTGGCCGGCGCCACCGG
This sequence comes from uncultured Actinomycetota bacterium, assembly GCA_963834615.1. Classification (GTDB taxonomy): domain Bacteria; phylum Actinomycetota; class Actinomycetes; order Mycobacteriales; family Mycobacteriaceae; genus Mycobacterium. Next base: position 7,081 of record CAWICO010000008.1, on the reverse strand, counting down.
GATCGACCTGTACCTGATGACGATCGCCGCCGACGACGGCGTCATGCCCCAGACCCGCGAGCACGCGGCGGTCCTGCGGGCGCTGGAGTGACGACGCGGCGTGGTGGCGATCACCAAGTCCGACCTGGCCGATCCCGAGCTGGCGATGCGCGAGGCGGCCGAGCTGCTCCCGCGGGCCGAGGCGGTCGCCGTGTCGCGCGCGGACCGGCGCCGGGCTGGACGAGCTGCGGGCGGCGCTCGACCGGGCTGGTCGCGGGATTCCGCAGCCGCGCCGACGATCGCCGGCCCCGCGCGGCTGCACGTCGACCGCGTGTTCACGATCCGGGGCGCCGGCACGGTGGTCACGGGGACGCTGTGGTCGGGCGCGATCGGCCGCGGCGACGAGCTGGAGCTGCTGCCCGAGCGGCCGGCGGGCCCGCGTCCGCGGCGTGCAGGTCCACGACCAGCCGGCGGAGCGAGCGCGCCGGCCGGCCAGCGGGTGGCGGTCAACCTGACCGGCGTGCCGCGGTCGACGAGGTGGCGCGCGGAGATGTGCCTGACGGCGCCCGGGTCGGAGCTCGCGGCCGACCTACCTGATCGACGCCGCAGCTGGACTTCGACGGCGACGCTGAGCCCGGAGCCGGCGACCGGGTCCAGGTCCACCACGGCACCCGCGAGACGCCCGCCCGCGCTGGCCTGGCTCGGCGGCAGCTTCTGGCAGCTCCGGCTGGAGCAGCCACTCGTCCCGGCGGCGGGCGACCGGCTGGTGATCCGGCAGATCGCCCCGCCGGACACGCTCGGCGGCGGCGCCGTGCTCGACGCGCAGCCCACGAAGCACGGGCCGAGCCGGGATCTGCTGGCGCGGCTCGAGCGGCTGGCCAGGGGCGAGCCGGTCGAGCCGAGCCGGAGGACGCCGGGCTCCGCGCCGCCGCGTGAGCCTCGGCGGCAGGCCGCCGCGCCCGGAGCCACTGCCCGCCAGCGCCGCTGGCGCTCGAGCAGCGGCTGCGCGAGGCCGGCGCCGAGCCGCCGCTCGACTCCGAGCTCGACCCGCGCGACCTGGCCGCGCTCCGCGAAGCCGGCCGCGCTGTCCGCGTGTCGAGGACCTGCACTACCACCCGGAGGTGCTGGACGAGCTGCGCCGCGATCGTGATCGCGCTGGCCGCAGCGCACGGCGGCGCGGTCACGCTGGCCCAGCTGCGGGACGAGCTGGGCACCTCGCGCAAGTTCGCCCAGGCGCTGCTCGAGCACCTCGACGCCGAGCGGCTGACCATCCGCCGCGGCGACGCGCACGTACTCCGGCGCACCGGTGCACGAGCCAGTCACGCGTAGATTGCTCGGCCGTGATGCCCACCAGCCTTGTCACCGGCGGCGCCGGCTTTCTCGGCTCGCACCTGTGCGACGAGCTGCTGCGCCGCGGCCACCGCGTCATCTGCGTCGACAACCTCGAGACCGGGTCGCTGGCCAACATCGAGCACATCCGCGACGCCGGACTTCGTCCACCTAACCTCGACATCATCGAGCCCTACTTCGTCGAGGAGCCGATCGACTTCGTCTACCACCTGGCCTCGCCCGCCTCGCCGATCGACTACCTCCGCCTGCCGCTGCACACGCTCAAGGTGGGCTCGTACGGCACCCACCACACGCTCGGGCTGGCCAAGAAGCACCGCGCCCGCTTCCTGATCGCCTCGACCAGCGAGGTCTACGGCGACCCCCAGGTGCACCCGCAGCCCGAGAGCTACTGGGGCCACGTCAACCCGATCGGCCCCCGCGGCGTCTACGACGAGGCCAAGCGCTACGCCGAGGCGCTGACCATGGCCTACCACCGCCAGCAGGGCGTCGACACCGCGATCGTCCGGATCTTCAACACCTACGGGCCGCGGATGCGCCCCCACGACGGCCGGGCGATCCCGACCTTCCTGCGCCAGGCGCTCCAGGACCGGCCGATCACCGTGTTCGGCGACGGCTCCCAGACGCGCTCGTTCTGTTACGTCGACGGACGAGATCCGGGGCCTGATCGCCCTGGCCGAGTCGGGCTACCACAAGCCGGTCAACATCGGCAACCCGGACGAGTTCACGCTGCTCGAGCTGGCCGAGGCGGTGATCGAGGTCACCGGCTCGCGGTCGGAGATCGTGTTCGAGGCGCTGCCCACCGACGATCCCCAGGTCCGCCAGCCCGACATCACGCTGGCCCGGGAGATCCTGGGCTGGGAGCCCGAGATCGAGCTCTGCGCGAGGGCCTGCGGCGGACGATCGAGGAGTCCGGCGTCGAGGCGCTGGTCGGCGACCGCCCGACTCAGACACCGTCCAGGCGGGCAGCGAAAGCTCTCGATAGCCCGTAACTTCACGTGAAGCTACCGTTACGCCGGTAGGGGACTGAGACGACGCGTGGCTAGTCACGACGTGACGATCGAGCAGACACAGCCGGCGACGGAGCACGCGCCGCGACCGGCGTCCCGTGCCGGCTGCCCGGCGCTCTGCCGCGACCGCGACGTCCGCCGCAAGCGGCCGCCGGTGCTCTCTTCCTGCTCCGGCTGGAGACGCTGCGCAGGTCTGCCGGGTGTCGTCCCTGCTGGTGCTCGACTTCATCGGCGTCGCTCGGCGGCGCTGTTCACCGCGCTGTGCTCAAGCTGGCTGCGTCATCGGCAACCTCGAGCGTCAGCCTGGCCTGGCGCGACACCAAGCACTGGCTCGCCTTCGCCTACCTGATCACGGTGCTGATGTTCGCCCGGGTCGATCTGTACGCCGATCGCCCGCGCCGGCCGGGGCTGAGCCGGATCGCCACGGCGCTGTTCCAGGCCACGGTGATCGCGCTCGTGTTCGCGCTGGCCAACGGCGAGCACTTCTCGAGCTACTACATCTTCTACGGCTCGCTGTTCTTCGGCACCGTCTACATCGCCGGCCTGCGCGAGCTCCACCTGCGCGTCACGGGCTGGCTGCTCGAGCAGGCCGGCTACCGGCGGCGGGCGCTGCTGGTCGGCTCGGGCAAGCACATCGAGGCGGTGGCCCACGCGCTCGCCGACCGCGTCGCGTACCCGGGTCGACGTGGTCGGCTACATCTCGCTCACGCCGCGGCCGCAGAATGGCCTGCGCTCGCTGGGGCAGCTCGACGATCTGCCCGAGATCCTGGCCGCGAGCGGATCCAGGAGGTGATCATCGCCGACCCCGACTTCCCCCAGGAGCAGGCGGTCGAGCTGGTCGACCTGTGCCACCAGCGCGGCGTGACCGTCCAGGTGGCGCCCTCGACGATGGAGATCCTGATCGACCGGGCCGAGTTCGTGCCCGGCCAGACGGTGCCGCTGTTCAAGCTCCGCCCGCCGGTGTTCGAGGGCATCGACTACGCGCTCAAGCGGACCTTCGACCTCGTGCTCTCGGCGGCGTCGGGCTGTTCCTCCTCTCGCCCGCTCCTGCTGGTCGATCGCCATCGCGATCAAGCTGAGCTCGCGCGGCCCGGTGATCTACCGCTCGGTCCGGCCCGGGATGGCGGGCAGGCCGTTCCACTGCTTCAAGTTCCGCACCATGCGCGAGCACGCCGAGCAGATCCAGGCCGACCTCGAGTCGCTCAACGAGCAGTCCGGCGCGCTGTTCAAGATCCGCGAGGACCCGCGCCTGACCGGCGTCGGGCGGCTTCCTGCGCCGGTTCTCGCTCGACGAGCTGCCCCAGCTGGTCAACGTCGTCCGGGGCGAGATGTCGCTGGTCGGCCCCCGGCCGCTGCCGATGCGCGACTTCGAGCGCCTCGAGGAGTGGCACAAGAAGCGCTACCTCGTGCTGCCCGGCATCACCGGGCTGTGGCAGGTCTCCGGCCGCTCCGAGCTCGACTTCGACGACCTCGTCCGGCTCGACTTCCTGTACCTCGAGCGCTGGTCGATCATGCTCGACCTCGTCGATCCTGCTGAAGACGATCCCCGCCGTCCTCAGCCGGCGCGGGGCCTTCTAGAGCGCTCGCTCGCCGGCGTGGGGCCAGGTAGGCTCCCCGCCACGTGCCGCCGACCGACCGGTTCGTGATCAGCTTCGCCGCCGAGCCGCCCCAGGAGGGGCTGCCCTACGGCCGCTGGGCCGAGACGCTCGCGCGGCCACTTCCTGGCCGCCGTGCGGGAGATCGACACCGAGGGCGAGGAGATCGGCGAGCCGGGCGAGATCGCCGTGGTTCCCCGACCGCACCTACGCGGGCCGCACCTACGTCCCCGCGGTGGCGCGCACGAGCGAGGGCTACGAGCTCTTCGGCTTCGTCTCGTTCACCGAGGGCGACCGGCGGGCCGGCCGACTTCGAGGCCAGCGCCGACTTCACCTCCGAGGTCGCCGAGGCCAATCCCGACTGGAAGCTCGACCTCAACGACGAGGTGATCGGCCGCTGGCGCGGCGAGCACGGCAAGCCGGCCGACATGACGCTCGTCTGGGGCGTGCCGATGTCCCCGGCGGCGCGATCGTCACCGCCGAGCTGGCCAACCTGGCCGTCGACCAGTGCGAGCTGATCGACCAGCGCTTCACGCTGATCGCGCCCGACAACTACCGGGTCGACTACCTCGAGATCAAGCTCTGGGGCAAGAGCGGCGAGGAGCTGGCCGCGGGAGTCGCTCTACGTCGAGACGAGGAGGCGAGCTGAAGGCGCCGACACGGCAGCGCGGCGCCTGGCGGCGAAGCGTCGGAGCCGCCGGCTACGGAGCGCCCGTGCGGCGGGCGTCGCCCCTGGGCCGGCTCCTGCTCCTCGAGCGGCGTCTGGAGCGGGAAGTGGCAGGCCGCCACGTGCCCGGGACCGAACGCGCGCAGCACCGGCTCCACCTCGGCGCACAGCTCCTGGGCCCGCGGGCAGCGGGTGCGGAAGCGGCAGCCCGAGGGCGGGTTGACCGGGCTCGGCAGCTCGCCCCGGATCGCCGACGTCGTCCTTGGCCCGCTCGGCCGCCGGGTCGGGCACCGGGATCGTCTTGATCAGCGCCTCGGTGTAGGGATGGGCGGGCCGGGGGTAGATGTCCTCGCCGGAGCCGAGCTCGACCAGCTTGCCCAGGTACATGACGCCGATCCGGTCCGAGAGGTACTTGACCACCGCCAGGTCGTGCGAGATCACCACCGAGGCCATGTCGTGCTCGAGCCTGGAGGCGCTTCATCAGGTTGAGCACCTGCGAGCGGATCGAGACGTCGAGCGCGCTCACCGGCTCGTCGGCCACCATCACCTTGGGCTCGAGCATCAGCGCCGCGGGCCAGGGCGATGCGCTGCCGCTGGCCGCCTGAGAACTCGTGCGGGTAGCGCTCGAGCGCGTTGTGCGGGCAGCCCGACCTCGTCGAGCATCTCGGACCACGCGCTCCTCCTGCTCGCGCGCAGCCGATGCCCTGGATGATCAGCGGCTCGCGCAGGATCGCCGCGACGCGCATGCGCGGGATCGAGCGACGCGTACGGGATCCTGGAACATCATCTGCAGGTCCCTCCGGGCCCGGCGCAGCGCCCGCCGCCGCAGCCGGAAGACCTCCTTGCCGTCGAGCGTGATCTTGCCCGCGTCGGGCTTCTCGACGCCGACGATCAGCTTGCCGAGCGTGGTCTTGCCGCATCCGGACTCGCCGACCAGCCCGAGCGTCTCGCCCACGTCGACGTGCAGCGTTGACCCCGGAGACCGCCTTGACCGAGGCGACCTTGCGCTGGAGGATCGCCCCGGCGGTGACGGGGTACTCGCGCACCGACGTCGTTGATCTCGAGCAGATGGCCGTTCGGCTCGCCGCCCGGCGCTGCCGGGACCGCCGCGGTGACCGACGATCTCCGGCCGCGATCGGCGATCGGCCCGTCGACCGGGTGCCAGCAGGCGAACTGGTGCGCCGGGTCGTCGCCGCTCAGCGGCGGCTCCTCGGCCCGGCACTGCTCGGTGGCGCGCGGGCAGCGGGGGGCGAAGCGGCAGCCCGGCGGCGGATTGGTCAGGTCCGGCGGGCAGGCCGGGAATGCTGACCAGGGCTTCGTGGTTGTCTGGACTCGAGGCGCGGGATCGAGCCGAGCAGCCCCTGCGTGTACGGGTGGCGCATGGCGCGAACAGCCGGTCGGTGGGCGCCGTCTCGACGATCCGCCCCGCGTACATGACGTTGATCCGGCTGGTGCGGCCGGCCACGACGCCCATGTCGTGGGTGACCAGCAGCGTGGCCATCCCGAGGCGGTCCCGCAGGTCGTCGAGCAGCGCAGGATCTGGGCCTGGATCGTCACGTCGAGCGCGGTCGTCGGCTCGTCGGCGATGAGCACGCGCGGCTCGCAGGCGAGCGCGATGGCGATCATCACCCGCTGGCGCAGACCGCCCGAGAGCTGGTGCGGGTAGTCCCTCGAGCCGCTCCCGCGGCCGCGGCAGGCCGACCAGCTCGAGCACCTCGAGCGCGCGGTCGAGCGCCTCCTTCCTGGAGGCGCCGCGGTGCAGGCGGACCGGCTCGGCCACCTGCTCGCCGATCGACTTGGTCGGGTTCAGCGAGGACTGCGAGTCCTGGAAGATCATCGCGACCTCGTTGCCGCGGATCTTGCGCAGCTCGCGCTCGGGCAGGCCGACGAGCTCGCGGTCGCTCGACCTTGATCGAGCCGCCGACGATGTGGCCGCCGGTGGGCAGCAGGCCGAGGATCGACAGGCCGAGCATCGACTTGCCGCACCCGGACTCGCCGACCAGCCCGAGCGTCTCGCCCGGCTCGATTCTGATGTCGACGTTGCCGACCGCGTTGACGACCGAGCGGCGAGAGCTCGATGTGGGTGGTGAGGTCGGTGACCTCGAGGGCGGCGGGCAACCGGCTGGTTCCTTTCAGCGGCGGCGCAGCCGGACGTCGAGGGCGTCACGGAGCGCGTCGCCGACCAGGTTCGCCGCGAGCACGACCGCGACCAGGCAGGCACCGACGGGGTAGACGAGCCACCAGTAGCCCGAGGCCACGTAGTTCTGGGCGTTGCCGAGCATGTCCCCCCACGAGGCGGCCGGGTACTGCAGGCCGAAGCCGAGGAAGCCGAGGTAGGCCAGGGCGAGGATCGCGTCGGCGACCTGGAAGGTGATGTTGACGATCACCACCGACAGCGCGTTCGGAATCAGGTGGCGGTAGACGATCCGCGTGCGGCCGCGCCCATCGCCCGGGCGGCTGGACGAAGTCGCGCGTGCGCAGCG
>CAWICO010000007.1:0-318307 GCA_963834615.1 uncultured Actinomycetota bacterium | reverse complement strand
CCGATCGTGCGGCTGACGAATCCGACGAAGCCGGAAGTTACAGCGCGGAGCGTTATCCAGAGGATCCCGGATCCGCCGCACCGCCGCTCGACAGCAGGGACGCATCGGAGCCGCCCAAAAGTGACTAGGTCGGGCTCACACAGTGGCCGAGCCCGCAGGACGGCGACGGCTGTAGAGGATTGCGGCTGCCGCCAGCGGGTATTGGAGTGTTGGTGGAACTCTCGACCAGTGACTCACTGTTTGCCGGCGTCGGTGAGATCTGTGACACGGCGATGCTGCGGGCGAGAGCCGACGGGGCGGCGCTAGCAGTGCTGAGCCGCTCGGCGCAAAGCCGGGAGCTCATCTATGCCACCGACAGCCTCGCTCAACGACTCGACGAATTGCAATACACCGTCGGTGAAGGTCCCTGCTTCGACGCGTATCTCGATGACAGCCCGCAATTTCACCCGGAACTGGACAGCACATCCAAGACGTCGCGGTGGCCCACATTCGCCGCCGAGGCAACACAACTGGGAGCGCATGCGTTGTTCGCGTTTCCCATCCCCGACGGGCAGCGGCCAATGGGAGTGCTCGAGTTGTACCGCCGCAGCACCGGCACCCTCGATGCCGGCGAGTGCGCTGCGGTTGAGGAATGCACAGCGACGATCGCCCACCGGCTGGTGACGAACTGGGAGCACTACGTCGACCGCTTCGGCGATGTTGAAAAGGCGCTCGATGCCGCTGCAACAACTGACGTCGCGCTCGGTCAAGCCGCCAGCCCATTCACCCGCACACAAATCCATATCGCGGGCGGTATGGTCGCCGTTCAGCTCGGTATTGACGCTGATGAAGGAGTCGACCGGCTACGCGCTTACTCCTACGCGTGCGGTCGCCGCATTTCCTGCGTGGCCGCTGACATCATCGCTCGCCGGCTCACAATGCAAGGTTGACGAACGAAGCAGCAATCCCCTGGCCGACCCGCGAGACGGGGCGATGCGAGCGAATAAGTGCCCGCAATCCGCTGAGCGGCCTAGCTGCGCGCGGCGAAAGTATTAGAATCGGTGACGCGTCGGGGGTTAGGAGGGAGCAGTGCTGCTCGAAGATCCGATCGCCAGCTCCATCGAAAACCGTGGTGGCGTCGCGGTGCTGGCAGTCCGCGGAGAGATTGACGTGGCGAGCGCTCCGGCGTTCAAGAGCGCCATCGCTGAGGCGCTGGAAGGCAACCCGCAGGGGCTCGTCCTGGATTTGTTAGAAGTCGAATTCCTGGGCTCTGTCGGGGTCCGGGTCCTGTTGGAAGCCCAGGACAAGGTCGGCGACGACGATCGGTTCGCCGTGGTGGCACGAAGCCCAGCGGCCGGTCGAATACTTCAGCTTCTCTCCCTTGACGAACTGCTCTCAGTGCATGGGTCGGTGAATGAAGCATTGAGCTGGATGAAGGCGGTGTAGCCGGGCGAGTCTCGTCGGTTACAGAATCGGCCTGCCACCGGTAACGGCGACACGAGCACCCGAGACGTAGCTTGCATCGTCGGAAGCAAGCAACACGTACACCGGAGCCAATTCGGCCGGCTGGCCGGCGCGTCCCAGCGGGGTGTTCTCCCCGAAAGACTTCACTTTTTCCGCGTCCATCGTCGCCGGAATCAGCGGTGTCCATATCGGGCCCGGCGCCACGCTGTTGACTCGGATGCCGCGCGGGCCCAGAAGCTGAGCGAGGCTGGCCGAGAAATTCGCGATCGCCGCCTTGGTGGCTGCATACGGCGCGAGCGTCGGGTTCGGGGAATCGGAGTTCACCGAAGAGCTGCCGATGATCGATGCTCCCTCGCTCATATGCGGCAAAGCCGCCTTGGTGAGGTAGAAATACGAACCGACGTTCAGCTTGAACGTGTAGTCCCATTCCTCGTCAGCAATTTCCTCGAGGCTCTGGTGGGTCATCTGGAATGCAGCGTTGACGACCAGCACATCGATTTGACCGAACTCTGATGCGGCACGCTCGACGACTGTTCGACAGTGCTGCGGATCGGACAGATCCCCGCTGACCAGCACGCATTTGCGTCCCGCGTCTTCGACGTAGCGGGCGACGTCTTGGGCGTCTTCGTCTTCGTTGAGGTACGCGATAAGGACGTCTGCGCCTTCACGGGCGAAGGCGATGGCGACCGCGCGACCGATGCCGCTGTCGCCGCCGGTGACAATGGCGCTCTTTCCGGCGAGCTTGCCCGTGCCCTGATAGCTGTTTTCGCCACAGTCCGGAACCGGGTCCATCCGAGCTTGGATGCCCGGCACGGTTTGCTGCTGCTCAGGAAATCCCATGATCGGCCCTTTCTGGCACAGTGACGAATGAGACCTGCGAAGTCGTGGTCTGCGATCGGGGCTCTGCCGTTTGGCAACGGCTGGATCTCAGCAACCGGATAACCGTGCGCCTTCCCACCTAAACGCACCGATTCCGCCGCACGCAGTGCGATCTCGGAGACCGTTGCAGCGGGCGGCAAGTGATGGCTGCCAGCCGTCGACGCCGATCGGCATTCGAAAAGCTCTTGACCCACGCCGGGCGAAGTGATAAATAAAATCTGTGCCTTACGGCATAGATTAACCACGACACTGGAGCCAGATTGGAGAGAGTTGAGGTGGCGACCATGTTGATGCGAACTGATCCATTCCGTGACCTGGATCGCTTCACCGAGCAGGTGTTAGGGACCGCAGCACGGCCGGCCGTGATGCCGATGGATGCGTGGCGCGAGGGCGAGCAGTTCATCGTCGAGTTCGATCTCCCCGGGATCAAAGACGAGTCACTGGACCTGGACATCGAGCGCAACGTGGTGACGGTGCGCGCCGAACGGCCCGGCATCGATCCTGGCCGGGAAATGCTGGCCACCGAACGGCCTCGCGGGCTGTTCAGTCGGCAGTTGGTGCTGGGGGACAACCTCGACACCGAGAAAATCGAGGCGACCTACGACGGGGGCGTGCTCCGATTGCGGATCCCGGTGGCCGAACGAGCCAAGCCGCGCAAAATCGCGGTCGGCGGCCGCAACGGTCACCAAGTCATCAACGCCTAACCGGCCGGCCTCCGTTCACAACGGGCCGCGACGAGGGCTCGCAGATCCAATGAAAGGTAGGTGATGGCATCGCAATTGAGCTGACCGGTCAGCCTGCCCCGGCCAGGCGGTTCTGCCGGGGCAGGCTGTCCGGCCGCAAACCGATACCGCCGTTTGCGCGTGTTCGCGGATCACGCCACGTCAAACCTTCGACTGGACGTCACCGCGCCGAATGATTTGTGGCCGCGCCGCGGGGGTATCAACTCACGCGTGACGTCTTTATGGCTCGATGACCGAGCCGAACCGCCGTGGACCGCAACCGAGCTTGATGCCGGAACCCAGAGTGCCGAGGTCATCGTCGTCGGCGCCGGAATCACCGGGCTGATGACCGCGGTTCTGTTGGCGCGCGCCGGCAAAGACGTACTGGTGCTGGAGGCCCGCACGGTAGGCGCCTGCACGACCGGGAACACCACCGCCAAGATCAGCCTCCTGCAGGGCAGCCATCTGTCGAAGATTCTGTCCAAGCACGGTCCAGAGGTGGCTCGCGCGTACGTGGACGGTAACCGCGAGGGCCAGAGTTGGGTGCTGAACCACTGCGAGTCACATGGCGTGGCGGTGCAGCGCGAAGATGCGTACACCTACGCACAGTCCGACAAAGGCGTGCCGTCCGCGCGAGCCGAGTTGGCGGCGTCCCAAAAAGTGGGCTTGGCCGCCACCTGGGAAACCAACGCCGACGTCCCGTTTCCGTACCAAGGCGGGGTACGCCTGGCCGAGCAGGCGCAGTTCGACCCGATGGCATTCTTGGACGCGTTGGTCGTCGAACTGCTCGGCCACGGTGGACGGTTGGTCGAACACACCCGCGTTCGGCGGGTCTCTGGGTCGGGCAAAAAACCTGCGCGTCCACGTCAATGACGCCAAGCAGCGGGAAGTGGAATTGGAAGCCGGAAAGCTGGTGCTGGCCACCGGGATTCCGATTCTCGACCGCGGCGGTTACTTCGCCCGTCTCAAGCCAAGCCGGTCCTACTGTCTCGCCTTCAAAGTCCCCGGCGATATCACCCGACCGATGATGATTTCGACAGACTCACCGACGCGGTCCGTGCGCTACGCACCCGCCGCCGACGGCGAGCGACTGATTGTGGGCGGCGCGGGACATACCGTCGGACGCAAGAAGAGCCCATCCAAAGCGCTGGAGGAATTGTCCTCCTGGGCGCGCAAGCACTACCCGGGGGCGGCACAGACTCACTTCTGGTCAGCGCAGGATTACACGCCGATCGACGACCTGCCGTACGTCGGCCCTATTTTGCCGGGTAATGAAAGCATCTACGTCGCAACAGGTTTCAACAAGTGGGGAATGACGAACGGCGCTGCCGCAGCGTTGGCGTTGTCCAGTCGCCTGCTGGGCGGTCGGATGGATTGGTCAAAAGCGTTCGCGAGTTGGAGTCCGCACGAGCTCTCAGGCCTGCCGACGGCGATGCAGGCCAACCTCGAGGTCGGCTTCAATCTGACCAAAGGATGGGTCACTCCGGCGACGCGGACGATCCATCGCGATCCCGGTGAGGACGAGGGCGGGGTGGTGAGCGGACCCCCCTGGCACCTGGAGGCACGGTGCCGGGTCGATGGCAAAGAGCACCACGTCTCGCCGGTGTGTCCGCATCTTGGGGGAATCGTGAACTGGAACGATGCCGACAAAGCGTGGGAATGCCCGCTGCACGGGTCCCGCTTCGCCCCGGATGGCACCCTGCTCGAGGGACCGGCGACGCGCGATCTGACCGCCTCAAAGCACACCTGAGCCACCCGACGCCGCCGGACCGACTTCGGAAAAGTTGGGGACGCGAAAGATGGTGCGGGAGAGGCCGAGGCTGTGACGTGCACGTGGTGTCGTCGGCGGGTGCGGTTTGGGCGGGAGGCAACGGCGGGTACACCGTGGCCGACCGGTGAGAAGACAACTCAGTGAAGGGGGCGACCAGATGGGCGCCGATGACAAGTTGAGCAACAAGATCGACGACCTGGGTGGAAAGGCGAAAGAGGCCGCGGGTAAAGCGACCGGCGATGACAGCACGAAGAACGAGGGCAAAATCGATCAGGCGAAGTCCAGCCTGAAAGATGCCGGTGAAAAAGTAAAAGACGCGTTCAAGGACTGAGCATGTCGCCTGATGCTGGCCGTCGGTGTGGACCGGCGGCCAGCATCGTTTTTGCGCCGAGTTTCGTGCTTACGCTGACGGCTTTACTCGCCTCCACATCGGATCGAAGGAAATGCATGCACGCTCTTACGACAAAGCAATCCACGCTCAGGTGAGTGACAGCACAAGGTTCGGCGTAACTCGCCGTAGAGAGGCCGACGCCGTGGTGCTGGAAGTCAGCGGCGCGGTGGACGAGGTAACCGCACCGTCGCTGGCGACGGATCTTGATGTCGTTTTGATGAGCGAGCCCCCGCTGCTGGTCATCGATCTCACCGCCGTCGAGTTCATGTCCTCGGCCGCCATGAATCTTTTGATTGAGACGCAGCGCCTGACAGCCGCTACGGCAACCAACGTCCGGGTTGCGGCCGACGGTACGGCGACGAGCCGACCGATGCGCTTCATCGGCATCGACCGCATCATCGAACTTTATTCGACGGTGGACGAAGCGTTACGCGGACGGCAGCGTCCCACGGAGGGCGCTGACTTACATACGGTCCCCGGCTGATCAGGCGCGGTGGCCGGAAGCGCGGCTGCCAACGTCGGTTCGTTGGTGACCGGAGCGGGTAGTCCCCGACAGCGCCGCTATGCGGCGTCGAAAACCTGAAGACAACCGCGGCGCGCGACCATTCAGTAGGAACAGCACTCCGGTTCGCAGCGCCCGCTGAACGCCTCCGGCGTCGGCACCGCTGCGTTGCCGAACCCCGAACGCCGGGCGGGGAGGAACGACATGTCAGAAACTGTCGGCGACGTTCTGCTAGGCAGGCTGCGAGACTGGGGCGTCGAGCAGGTTTTCGGTTATCCCGGCGACGGTATCAACGGTCTGCTGGCGGCCTGGCGGCGCGCTGACAACAAGCCACAATTCGTCCAGGCCCGGCACGAGGAGATGTCCGCGTTCGAAGCGGTGGGTTACGCGAAGTTCTCTGGGAAGGTTGGCGTCTGTGCGGCCACCAGTGGCCCCGGCGCGGTCCATCTGCTCAACGGTTTATACGACGCGAAACTCGACCACGTCCCGGTGGTGGCCATCGTCGGTCAAACCGAACGCTCAGCGATGGGTGGCTCATATCAACAAGAGATCGACCTACTGAGTCTGCTCAAGGACGTCTGCAGCGACTACATCCACATGTGCACCGTGCCGCAACAGCTGCCCAATCTCATCGACAGAGCCATCCGCATCGCGCTTTCCGAGGGAGCGCCGACCGGCATCATCGTGCCGTCCGACGTCTTCGAGCTGACCTACGAGCCTCCCGGCCACGCTTTCAAGCAGGTGCCGTCCAGCCTGGGACTGAGTCATGCACGAATCGTTCCCGACGATGCCGCGTTGGTGCGTACAGCCGAATTGCTCAATAGCGGAGAGAAAGTCGCGATGCTGGTGGGCCAGGGCGCGCGAGACTGCGTTCCCGAGCTCACCGAGGTAGCGGATCTACTCGGGGCGGGGGTAGCCAAGGCACTGTTGGGCAAAGACGTGTTGGCAGACGACTTGCCGTGGGTCACCGGATCTATCGGCCTGTTGGGTACAACGGCCAGTTGGGAGCTGATGCGTGGCTGCGACACACTGCTCACCGTCGGCTCCAACTTCCCCTACACCCAGTTTCTTCCCGATCTCGATGCCGCCCGCGCAGTGCAAATCGACCGATCCGGCAAATGGATCGGCATGCGCTACCCGTACGAGATCAATCTGGTCGGGGATGCGAAAACGACATTGCGGGCACTGATTCCGCTGTTGCACCGCAAATCCGATCGGTCGTGGCGCGAGAAGATCGAAGCTGCCGTCGACGACTGGTGGACCACGGTGCAACGGACGGCGATGACCGATGCCGATCCGCTGAACCCGATGCGTTTGTTCTGGGAACTGTCGCAGCGGCTGCCCAACAATGCCATCGTCACCGCCGACTCGGGTTCCGCTGCGATTTGGTATGCGCGGCACCTCAAATTCACTGAGGGAGTGCGCGGTTCACTGTCGGGCACCCTGGCCACCATGGGGCCGGCCGTACCCTATGCCATCGGCGCCAAGTGGGCGCAGCCGGACCGGCCGGCGATCGCGTTCGTGGGTGACGGCGCGATGCAGATGAACGGAATGGCCGAGCTGATCACCATCGCGAAATACTGGGCGCAGTGGGCCGACCCCCGGCTGATCATTGCGGTGTTGCACAACAACGACCTCAATAAAGTGACCTGGGAGATGCGGGCAATGGAGAACTCGCCGAAGTTCGAAGAATCTCAGACGCTTCCGGACGTGGACTACGCGGCGTTCGCCCGCAGTATTGGGCTCAACGGCGAAAACCTCAGCGATGCAGGCCAACTCGGCGATGCATGGGACCGCGCGTTGGCCTCTGACCGGCCGACCGTGCTGGACGTGCTGTGCGATCCGGACGTTCCGCCGATTCCTCCGCACGCCACGTTCGAGCAGGCGAAGTCGCTGGCACATGCGGTAGTGGGGGGCGACGAAGATGCCGCCGGGTTCATCAAGCAAGGTGTCAAACAAAAAGTGCAGCAGTACTTTCCTCGAGAGAAAAAGACCACATGATTCGTGTTGGCGGTGTCGCATCTTTGGTGGTTGTGGCGGCAGTGCTGGCCTACCTCGCCGTCGCGGAATCACACAACTACATAATCCCAGCGGCCGTCGTGACGGTTGTGGCCGCGACCGGCGTCTACGATCTGCTGCAGCGTAAGCACTCAATTCTGCGCAACTACCCGGTGCTTGGACATATCCGCTTCCTGCTGGAAGCAATCCGCCCCGAGATCCAGCAGTACTTCATTGAACGAAATTTCGACGGACGCCCGTTCGATCGCGATGTCAGGTCGCTGATCTACCAGCGAGCCAAAGGTAATGCGGCAGAACAGTCCTACGGCACAGAGCGTGACATCGACTACGCGGGCTATGAATATCTGTTGCATTCGATAGCACCGGTCGAGCCTGTCCCGGAGCCGTTTCGAGTGCGCATCGGCGGCCCCGACTGCACACAGCCCTACGACATGGCGCTGATGAACATCTCGTCCATGAGCTTCGGCTCGATTTCCGGTAATGCGTTGCGCGCGCTGAACAACGGCGCGCGCAAAGGCCACTTCGCCCACGACACCGGAGAAGGTGGGCTGACCCCGTACCATCTCGGCGGCGCCGACGTGATCTGGCAGATCGGGTCGGGCTACTTCGGTACGCGAAACGATGATGGTTCCTTCGACCCGAAGCAGTTCGCGGATAAGGCTGCGCATGACGCGGTGAAAGCCATTTCGATCAAGCTCAGTCAGGGGGCCAAGCCGGGATTCGGTGGTGTGCTGCCGGGCGCCAAAGTCAGCAAGGAAATCGCGGCCTACCGCGGGGTACCGGTTGGCGAGACGTGCGTCAGTCCCGCTGCTCACTCGGCATTCGGTACGCCCCGCGAACTGATGGCATTTGTCGCGCGATTACGGGAGCTGGCCGGTGGCAAACCTGTGGGGATCAAGTTATGCGTCGGCTCGCGGGTGGACGTGCTGGCGTTGTGCAAAGCCATGCTCGCCGAAGGGGTGAGCCCCGACTTCATCACCGTCGACGGCGCGGAAGGCGGTACCGCCGCCGCACCGCTGGAATATGAAGACCACGTTGGTCTTCCGCTCACCGAGGGGCTGATCATGGTCCACAACGCTCTGGTCGGCACGGACCTTCGGGACCGCATACGGATTGGTGCCAGCGGCAAGGTCGCCACCGGCAATGACATCGTCAAGCGCCTGATCCAGGGCGCGGACTACACCAACTCCGCCCGGGCGATGATGATGGCCACCGGCTGCATCCAGTCGCAGCGATGCCATACCAATCTCTGTCCGGTCGGCGTCGCCACCCAGGATCCACGCCGGGCCCGGGCGCTCGATGTGGCGGACAAGAGCGAACGGGTGTATCGATACCAGCGCGCCACGGTCGACCAGGCGATGCGCATGATGGCGTCGATGGGTGTCTCGGACCCGTCGATGCTCAACCCGCACATGCTGCATAAGCGGGTATCGCCGTCCGAGGAGAAGTCGTACGCCGAACTCTATGAATGGCTAACGCCCGCACAACTTCTCGACGACACACCGGCCCGATGGCGATCGGACTGGGAGCACGCCGACCCGGACTCGTTCGCGCCGGTGATCATGCGCGCTCGCAGCGGACTTGCGTCGCGTTGACGCAGGGAGGCGTGGTCATCGAGTCAACTGCGACCCGGCTGCCGACGGTGTCGAACGTCGAGTTGTTGGGACGGAAACGGCAATTCTGCCCAATAAGTCGACGTTCGCGCCGAGAAAAGCAGCCAACAGCAACAGCAGACCCAAATTCGCGGGGTTTCCGGAATGCGGGCCCGGGTACATTCCCTCTGGGCCGTGCGTTCGCCGCCCCTCAGCCAGCAACCAACCAAAGGCGGACATGGACAACTTGGCTCGAGTGCGGCGGGCATCAATTGAGGTCGCGAAAGTCCAACGCCGGTTCTGGTTGCTCCAAACGATCTTCTGGCCCGTTGTCGTCATCGGCGGGGTCGTCACCGCGGTCGCGGTCAGCAATCGGGTGTGGCGCCGGCGCAATGCGGCAGCCGAAACGGACCAAGGCGGGCTCACGTCCCCCAGCGGGACCGGCGCGACGAATCCAATCGAGGGGCGATTGAACGGAGCTTCCAGCGGGAATCTCTCCGGTTGACCGGTCGGCGGACGCTGCAGGCTGGATCTCCGTCGCAGTGAAGCGGGAGGAGTGCACGTGGTGCATCGCGATGACTCAGCCACCAGCACCTGCCGCGAGTGTCGTGCCGCTTTCGTCGGTCGTTGCCGATGAACCATTCATCCCCGCTGAAATTGGCCGAACGACGCGATGGCAACGCGGTAGTGCTTTCCGCGGAGGGCATCGTGGACATGGCCGCCGCGCCGACTCTGACGGATCAGATCCGGGCGATCCTGCGCGAGCGACCAGCCGCACTGGTGGTTGACCTCACGGCGGTCACTTTCCTGGCGACCGCCGGCATGAGCGTTCTCATGGAGGCCCACCGCAAGAGCGAGGAACTAGCCATTCCGTTCCGGGTTGTCGCGCAGGGGCCAGTAACCATCACACCCATGCAACTCCTGGGAATCGACGACCTCTTGGCCATCTACCCGACCGTGTCCACCGCCCTCCACGACGTTCCGCCGAGTGGCACATAGGGCGGGCCGGAATCCCTTCCCCGCCCAACGCGGCGGACAGCGCCGATCGGAAAATCGCTGACTTCTATCCTGCCGCGACAACCTACTCTAAATTAATAGAGTAGGTTGTGCTGTTCGTACGGCCCCGCGAAAGGATGAACGACATTGAGTAACGCTATTGCGGTCTTCAACCCATCCAACGAGGAGCAAATCGCGGAAGTCCCTGATTCCGACCAGGCGGCCGTCGATGCGGCGGTGGCCCGGGCACGCGAAACCTTCGAGTCGGGTGTGTGGCGCAAGGCGCCCGCCTCGCACCGCGCGAACGTGCTGTTCCGTGCCGCGCGCATCATCGAAGAACGCACCGACGAGCTCGCTGCGCTCGAGGGCCAAGACAACGGCATGAACCTGACGGCCGCGCGTCACATCATCCCGGTGTCGGTCGACATGTTGAAGTACTACGCGGGATGGGTCGGCAAGATCCACGGCGAGTCCGCGAATCTGGTGTCCGACGGACTGCTCGGCACCTGGGAGACCTACCACACCTTTACCCAGCTCGAGCCGGTCGGCGTCGTCGGCCTGATCATCCCGTGGAACGGACCCTTCTTTGTCGCCATGCTCAAGGTCGCGCCCGCCCTCGCCGCGGGGTGCAGCGCCGTCCTCAAACCCGCCGAGGAGACGCCGCTGACAGCGCTGAAGCTGGAGGAGATCTTCCGCGAGGCCGGGCTGCCCGATGGTGTTCTGAACGTCATCACCGGCTACGGCGAGACCACGGGTGCGGCGCTCACCGCACATCCCGACGTCGACAAGATCTCGTTCACCGGATCGACGGAGGTCGGGCAGACTGATCGTCAAGGCGGCCGCGGGCAACCTCAAGCGTCTGACGCTCGAGCTCGGCGGCAAATCGCCGCTGATCATGTTCGACGACGCCAACCTCGACAAGGCGATCATGGGTGCGGGGATGGGCCTGCTCGCCGGCTCCGGACAGAACTGTTCCTGTACCTCGCGGATCTACGTCCAGCGCGGCATCTACGACCAGGTGGTCGAAGGCCTCGCCGCCTTCGCCAAGATGCTGCCGATGGGCGGCAGCGAAGACCCGAATTCGGTTCTCGGGCCGCTGATCAGCGCTAAGCAGCGCACTCGCGTCGAAGGCATCGTGAACGACGGCGTGGCCGGCGGGGCCGAAGGTCATCACCGGCGGTAAGCCGATGGATCGCAAAGGCTACTTCTACGAGGCCACGATCGTCACCAACACCACGCCCGACATGCGACTCATCAAGGAAGAGATCTTCGGACCGGTCGGCTGCGTGATCCCGTTCGACGACGAGGACGAGGTGCTGGCCGCCGCGAACGACACGCACTACGGGCTGGCCGGCTCGATCTGGACCGAGAACCTCAGCCGGGCCCATCGCGTCGTCAATGAGCTTCGCGCAGGCCAGGTTTGGGTAAACTCCTCGCTCGCGGCGGACCCGTCGATGCCGATCAGCGGGCACAAGCAGTCCGGTTGGGGCGGCGAGCGTGGACGGAAGGGAATCGAGGCCTACTTCAACACCAAGGCGGTCTACATCGGTCTCTGACCCTTCGGCGGTGTCACTCCTCGACGACGACTTGCCTCCCGCATGGCGTATTTCGACCGCCCAACGCATCCGCGGCCTCACTCAGCGGTCTCACATCCTCCACGTGAGGATCTAACTTGCCATCGGCGACGAGGGCTCCGACAATCTCGAGGACGCGCCGGGTCTTGTCGCGTTCGACCATGCGTCCACCCAGTTCTGTGACGGAGGGATCGCCGGCGCTGATCAACTTGCTGCGGTCGGCAACCAAGCCCGCCACCGCCCGAAGGCCCTCGCCTCCAGCCAGATCGAGAATCGCATCGACCCCGTCGGGAAGGATCTGTCGGATACGTTGGTCCACGCCGTCGCCATATGGCACCAGGGTTGCGCCGAGGGTTTCCACCAACGCGCGTTTGTCCTCGCTCGCGGTCCCGATCACGTTGATGCCCAAGTCTCGGGCGATTTGAGCGGCGGCGACTCCCACCCCGCCGCCGATGCCATTGATGAGTAAGGTCTGGCCTTCCTTCAGGCCCAGTTGCGTCACCCCGTCATAAGCAGTGGCGACCGCAACGGGCAGCGTGGCGGCATCGTGGAACGAGATTTGAGGCGGTTTGGGTGCGGCGGCACTCGCTGTCACGAGCGTGTACTCGGCGTAGCCACCCGAGCCTGGTGCGACCAATCCGAATATCTCGTCGTTCTCGGCGAAACCCTCGACGTCCTTACCGACTTCGCGGACGACACCCGACACCTCCTGACCGAATACGGCAGGCAGATCACTCGGTGAAGCTTCGCCCAACATCCCGGACCGGATCTTCCAGTCGACGGGGTTGACGCCTGCGGTACGGACTTCCACCAGCAACTCGCCGGGCATCGGCGCCGGCATATCCAGGTCGAGGAACTCCTGCACCTCGGACCCGCCATTGCTGCTGTATCCGAATGCTTTGACCATGGCGACGCGTACCCGGTGCGGCATAGTAAACCGTTGTCTAACCCGCAGCACCTTCGGCTACGCGTTTAAGTGCGTCCAATGTGGTGCGGATGTTGATCCGCTGAAACTCCGGAAACGACATGCCGGAGGTGACAACCCGGTCGAAGACCGCGACCAGCGGATCAGGCCACGACGTTCGATCGTCCTTCCATGTCTCGGTGACCCGGGTCCCGCCTGAGCGGTTGGTTCGAAGCGGTACTCCCAAGAGGCGTTGGCCCCGCGCAGGCGCGGTTTCTTCACCCCGATCGTGTGCACGGTGAAGGCGAAGCGCCGCCCGGGGTCTGCGGCGGTCACCGTGCACCGGGTAGTCCAAGCGGCCCGGCCTCGCTTGTTGCGTCCCTCGAACGTCATACCGACGAAGGCCGCTCCGTCGTCTGATGGATTCAAGATCGTTGCTCCGCGGTTCTCCGGACTCCACTTCGGCATTTGGGTGGGATCGCTGATCAAGGTATAGAGCTCGTCTGCGTCCGCATCGATGTCGACGGTGTCTGACACCGTCATGATCCGTGCCATGTCCAAGGCCTCCCTGTGTGGTCTTCGAGGGAGGGTACCCAGTTCGTCAGGCAATGTTCGGTGCAGCTCCGACTTCAGCCGACAGCTATGCGCCCCAACATGATTCAGGACGGGTTGTCCAGATCAACTCGGTTAAGTCAGTGACGCCGAACAGGAGTACCTCGTCAGTGGCGCGGAAGAACAGCGTTTCCGAGATCACGCTGCGGACCGGAAAGCCTTCTGAGTGCAGCCAGTCGACGACGACATTGTTGGCAGCGCGCAGTGTGGTGACGCAGTCGGACGGCGGCGTTGCCGAATGGCCGTCCAGCAGTGCCGGAAGGCCATATCCGGTCAGCCTGACGTCGGCCCCGTGGCCGAGCATGCTGGCGAAAGCGGCGTTGTTGTAGACGACGATGCCGTCGACGCCGGTGGCGAGCATCGGCACAGGCAGTCGCTCCAGCAGCACTGACGCGGGAAGCGCGCGAAGGTATTTGTCCGGGCTGCCCGGCCGGAGCCGCCGGCGCCGTTCGGTGCGCCGCACTTCCGGTTCCCGCGGCGTGTCGTCGCGGCGGCTTATGCCGTTGCTCGGCTGGGTAGAGAAATCGGATGGAGTACTCAATCGTGATCCGGGGGTGTAGACGAACACGTTGCGCCGGGTCGTGGCGTTGTACGCCTGAGTTCTGCGGCCAAACCCGAACGGCAGAACTCTTACCCGGACCAGCGTGTTTTCCAGCCGTCTGGGAACTTACCGCACCTCATCAGAGCGCGCGAGTGAGAAAACGTTAATTTTTCGGTGGTCGTCCGAACGGCTGAACGGCGCCGCGGTGCTGGCTGACGCCCAACGAATGGACACAGCAGTAGCTACTTTCTACCGTTCAGTGTGTGGCGAGCGACCAACCGCTAGATGGGCTGGGCTAGGTGCTGTTGCTGCGACGATTCTGGCGTGCACCGGCTCGCCACGACCGCCTGCCTATTGCTCGTCGAAAAGCTCGAGCCATGCTTCAGCAATCAATCGACGATGTCGTAGGCACGAACGCCGACGTCGAGTGGGCAATCTCGGTCCGGGATGTATCGGGCCGTGAGTTAGCCCGTACCAACGCCGATCGTGTGATGAACACGGCCAGCATCGGCAAGCTCCTGTTACTCATAGAGGTTGCGCGGCAACGCGATGCGGATGAGCTCAGCGGTGCAGGCTTACTGGGCCGCGATCCCGCGCTTCTGGTTGCCGATTCCGGTCTCTGGCAACATCTTCATGTCGACAAGCTGTCGATCGATGATCTCTGCGTGCTGATCGCCAGTGTCAGCGACAATTTGGCGACGAACGTTGTCCTGAAAAAGGTTGGATTACCGGCAGTTCGTGCCCTGGCCGAATCTCTTGGCCTGGCCCACACGGCGTTGCTCGACTACGTTCGGGACCGTCGCGGACCCGATGACCCGTCGACGCTTTCCACCGGCTCAGCATCGGAGTTGTCGCAGCTGATGAGTCGGTTGTCTCGCCACGAGCTGGTATCACCGGCAGTGTCAGAGCAGGTGAACGCGTGGCTGGCCACCGGAGTGGACCTGTCGATGGTTGCCTCGCCGCTCGGCCTGGACCCACTGGCGCATATACCGTCGGGACGGAACATGGTTGTTCACAACAAGACTGGTGCTGATCCGGGGGTCAGGGCAGATATCGGGACGATCAGGCGAAGCGACAGATGGATCTCGTACGCCGTGATCGCCAACTGGGACCCTTCGGGTCCCGACCTCACAGACGGCGTGCTATCGCGGATGCGCGCCATCGGAACAAGACTGAGAACCACTATCGAAAGTGCATAAGCGCCGAAAGGAAGAACCCGATGAGGATTTTTTTTCTAACAGCCCATCGGCTCCCGGCTCAGCTGAAGCGAACGCCTAAGGTGGCCATACCGAAAATCTTCTTGCCGGCGGACTTGGCGGTGACGATGACAACACCGGAGCGGGTCTCGGGGTCCAAAGACTTGATCCTGCCGCCGAATTCGATATCGCAGCCTTCTTTGGCCGACACGATCGCCGGAGCCGACAACCGCACCGCGTAGCGGGTGACCGCACCAGGGTCGCCTGTCCAGCGGGAAGCGAACCCGGCACCCAGGCCCATGGTGAGCATTCCGTGAGCAATCACGTCGGGCAGGTTGGCCAGCTTGGCGATGCTCTCGTCCCAGTGAATCGGGTTGGCGTCACCGGCCACCCCGGCATAGTTCACCAGGTCTCCACGAGTCAGCCGGGCTTGGTGCACCGGCAGCTCGTCGCCGACCTTCACATCATCGAACGACGCCGTCCCCGGCGTGCGGGTGAGACCTCCGTCGGCGATCCGGATCTCACCCTCGGGGCGCACCGTCTTCTGGTAATCGTCTTCGCCGATCCCGAAGATGTCGACATCGTGCATCATCGCGTTCTGCACCGCCGTCTTGATCGCCGGATCGATGTCCGCGGCGGTGACGCCGACGACGGTGGTGTGCAGGGTATGCACCCGCTCGCCGGCCGCGTCGGTGAAGGTGTTGGTCACGGTGATCAGGTCCCGGCCGGCCATCCTGCGCACCGACGTGAGTTCAACGTCGATCGTTAGCTCGTCGCCGGCCACGATCGGGCGGTGCTGCTCGAACAGCTCCTCGGTCTGCATATACGTGTCGTAGCCGACGACAACCTGTTCGAACATCCGGCGATTGCAGGTCATGCCCGGGGTCGAGGTGAATGTCAGCGGCGCCACCAGGTCCGGATAACCCAATTCGACAGCGGCGTCGACGTCCCAGTGGGAGGGGTGATAGTCCTGCACCGCGCGGGCGTATTCGCGGAGCTTTTCCCGGCCCACCAGGTACGTGGTGTCCATCTGATAGTGATGGCCGACCCGCGCTTCCAGCGCCGATGATTCCGTAGCTGCAGTCATGAATCGCTCAACTTTTCTATCGGCTTGTTGCTTAAGCCAACCAAACGACCCTAACGCACCGTCGAGCGGCCACTTCTGACACCGGATGTGCCGAGAGGCGGGCTTGACCGGTCCGCGGCGCGAGGATGCGCCAGCGATGCGCGGCGTACACGCGAACTTCAAGAACGAAATCATCGCGGCCGGCGACGATGGCACGGTGATGCTGGACGCCGATCTGGAATCGACAGCTCGCGGCCGGCTGACGACTGGGTCAGTGAGCGGCGAACCAATCGAGCAGCAGGTCGGCCAGCTGGTCGGGTTGTTCGTCGGGTATCCAGTGCGAAACCCCGGGCAGAATCTCGAACCGGTATTCGCCGGTCACGTAACGGCCGGTGTCGTGGGCCGCTTTGGGCAGCAAGGCGACGTCTCGGTCGCTCCACACGTATAGCGTTGGCACAGAAACCTTTTGGTTGATCGAGCGCGGATTGGACAGCGGCATCGCGCGGTACCAGTTGATCGCGGCGGTCAGGGCTCCGGGCTCGAGCATGGCGTGCGCATCCCGCTCGGCCACGGCGGGTGTCTGCCCGGCCTGCCGCAGTGATTTCGACATGAAGCTGCCGTTGCGGCGCAGCATCGTCCACTCCGGGATACCCGGCAGCTGAAAGAGATACATGTAGTAGGACGCCAGGCCCTGTCGGCTGTTCAGGAACGATTTGAGAAATGCCGCGGGATGCGGCACGGAGACCGGTGACACGGTTTTCAGCCGCTCGGGCATCTCCGCCGCCGCGGCCCACGCAACCGCGGCGCCCCAATCGTGTCCGACCAGATGCACCTGGTGCGCACCGCTGGCATCAATCAGCGCGCCAAGATCGCCGACGAGCTCGGGGATGCGGTAGTCGCGGCGACGGGGCGGGCGGGCGCCCGGCGAATAGCCGCGTTGGTTGGGCGCCAGACAGCGGTAGCCCTGCGCGGTCAGGCGGTCGATGACGGCGTCCCAGCTGTCGTTGTGTTGGGGAAAGCCGTGCAGCAGCACAACGACGGGCCCGTCGGCGGGCCCGGCATCGCGGACATCGAAGGTCAGGCCGTTGTGGCGGTAGTGGTCCATTCGTCAAGAGTGCATGCGTGTTCGAAGTAGTTGCACGCCGGGTCCGCTGAGCTCGTCGGTGTAAGGCGCGCGACCGGCCATGCTCATGACCAGGGCAAGCGTCGATCCGCTGACCAGAGGTCCGCTTCCGGCGGCGAACGGCCCGTCGTCTGCCTGCAATTGCAGATCGGCAACGCGGCTGCTGCTGGGCACAGCGAAGTTGCGGCGGGCAAAGAATTCGGCCACCGGCGTCAATGCGTCGACGCTGGGTGTGCGCGCCAGCCCCAGCGGTCGGCGGATGTCTTGGGCGTGGACCACGACCTCACCGAGGTAGGCCGGGATGTGGGCTGAGGGCGCCGTCGTGCTGTCGAGGACGGCCCGAAATCGGTCGAGCGTTTTGGCCGGGTTGTCACCTCGGTGCTCGGCGAGCCGTCGCTGGTTGTGCACGTCTGGACGAAAGCGTGCGCCGATCATGCTGCGCAACCACTTCCCTTGCGTGAGACTCGCGGCGGCAGTCAGGTGCGCAACTACCTCCTCCACATTCCACTCCCGGCACAAGGTGCCGTGCCGCCACTGTTCGGCGCTGAGGCCGGAGAGGTCTTCGACCAGGGCGGCGCGCTCGACGTGCGCCAGCGCCCACAGGTGGTCGTACCGGGGTTTCGCCATGCAGGTCGCTTAGCCCGGGTCTGCCGACCGACGCACAGCTCGCGCAACTGAGACGTTCGCCGGCAAGTCCAGGTCGCCGAGGACGGGCGTAACCCCGTGCTCGATCGCTCGTCTGAGAAGATGCGCGTCACGCTGCTGACGACGGTAACCCGCCGCGTAGGTGTGCCCGGTGATGCGCTCGAGCCGATCGACGTCTTCGCCGCGCGCCCTGCGGATGCGAAGCTGTTCGGCCCTCAGATCGATGTCCGTGTGGAACTCGTCGGCATTATCGAACGCCGCCACCACAACGTGTCGGCGCTCCCGCCGATCCGGGTCGTAGCGGTAGTGCGTAACGACATAACGGGCAACGGCGTCGTCATCCGGATCCACCGAGGCCACGCCGACAGCATATGGCTGCCGGAAATCAGCAATGCGAGGTTCGAACCTACGTCTGCGAATCCAGCGGGACCGCCTGCCTTGGCTGGTGCAACAGTGCACGAACCAGCGGACGCGGCCCGACGGAGCGGAGCATCTGGCTGGCCGGGCGGACCCGTACCCGCTTCGGCCACCAGAACCAGCGCCCCATCACCGTCATGATCGACGGCGTGATGAGCGATCGGACGACGAAGGTGTCGAACAGCAGGCCGATGCCGATCGTCGTGCCGAATTGGCCGATCGCCCGGAGATCGCTGGTGATCATCGTGCCCATGGTGACGGCGAACACCACACCGGCGGCAGTCACCACCGGACCGGTGACACCCATGCCGCGGATGAGTCCCGTTTTCAGGCCGGCTCCGATTTCTTCCTCGATTCGGGACACCAGCATCAGGTTGTAGTCGGATCCCACTGCCAGGAGCACGATCAAGGCGAATTCCGTTGCCACCCAGTGTAACTGGAAGTTACCAAGGTGCTGCCAGATCAGTGTGGAGAACCCGAAGGCGGCCCCCAACGACATCACGATCGTGCCGACGATGACTCCCGCAGCGACCAGAGCGCGGGTGACGATCACCATGATGATGAAGATGAGGACGATCGAGGCCACCCCGGCGATCATCAGGTCGTACTTGGCGCCGTTGGCGATGTCGTAAAACGTTGCGGCCGTGCCGCCGAGGTAGATGTCGGCGTTCTCCAGCGAGGTGAGTTTCAGCGCCTCCTTGGCCGCTTGGCGCTCCTGCTCGACGGACGCGATTCCCTTCGTCGTCGCCGGATCCACTGCGTGGGTGATGATGAAGCGAGCGGCTTTGCCGTCCGGCGACACCATCAAGCTCAACCCGAACTGAAAGTCTGAGTTCTGGAAGATCTCGGGTGGTAGGTAGAACAGGCTCTCAGTCCGAGAGTCGTTGAACGACTTGCCCATCACGGCGTTCGTGTCGGTCAGCCGATCGAACTGATCGATCAGACTGTCGAACGAGCTGTAGATGGTCAGCGTTGTATCCCGGATCGCCTTCGAGACAGCGATGTTCTCAGGAATGATCGCCAGCAGTTCGTGCGTGGCTCTAGCCGTGTCGCCGAGGTCTTTCGTGAGTTTGTGGAACTGCTCGGCGAGCTGATCGAATCCGTCCAGGGCGTCGAAGAGGCTTCGTAGTGAGAAGCAGATCGGGATGTCGTAGCAGTGCTTGTCCCAATAGAAGTAACTGCGAATCGGTCTCCAGAAGTCGTCGAAATCCGCGATGTGGTCCCGGATTTCGTCCGTGATGGCCGCGGTGTCGCCCGTGGTCTTCGAACTGTCGTCCGCCGCGTTCGCGAGATTCTGGGTCACCTTGTACTGGCGCTCTAACAGGGCGATCTGGGTGTCGAGGAAACCGGTGATCTTCTTGATGTCGCCGACACGGGCCCTCAGGTAATTGAGGTTGTCGCGGATGGGCGCGCTCTGCACACTGAGCTGGAACGGAATGGATCCGTCTTCGATTGGCGGGCCGAGTGGTCTGGTGATGCTCTGCACCCGTTCGATGCCGGGCACCCGGAAGATGGCGCCGGCAATCTTGTCCAGGACCAGCATGTCGGTGGGATTGCGCAGATCGTGGTCGGATTCGATCATCATCAGGTCGGGGTTCAGCCGGGCCTGGGTGAAGTGTTGATCGGCCGCGTTGTACGCCTTCACCGAGGCTGCGCTATCCGGCAGGTAATACAGGTCGTTGTAACGCGGAGTGAAGCCCATCAAGCCCAAAGCGCCGACGATCGCCAGGATGACGGAGATGGCGAGGATGGGCGCCGGCCACCGCACGATGGCCGTCGCCAGACGGCGCCACCGGGTGTAGTTGAACTCGCGCTTCGGGTCGAAGAGACCGAAGCCGCTGGCGAACGCGATCAGCGCCGGCGTCAGGGTCACCCCGGCGGTTACCACGACCAGCAGACCTACTGCGCAAGGCACTGCCAGCGAGCTGAAGTAGGGCAGCCGAGTGGCTTTCAGGCAGAACAGCGCCCCGACAATCGTCAGACCCGAGCCCAGCACCACTTTGCTGACACCGGCGAACATGTCGTAGTAGGCGACTTCGCGGTCCAGCCCCCGTTCGCGGCCCTCCTGGTAGCGGCCGACCATGAATATCGCGTAGTCGGTACCGGCCGCGATGGCCAGTGCCGTCAACAAGTTGACGGCGAAGGTCGACAGCCCCATGATGCCGGTGTCGCCCAGCAGTGCCACCACCCCTCGGCTGGCTGCCAGGCCGACGAACAGGATGACCATCGTCAGCAGCACGGTGCCGATGGATCGGTAGACGAACATCAGCATGATCGCGATGATGATGACGGTGATGATCGTCATCTTGGCCAGGCTCGCGTTGCCGACAACGATCGTGTCGTCGGTCAGGGCCCCCTGACCGGCGACGTAGGCCTTCACCCCCGGCGGCGGCTTCGAATCGTCCACAATCTTGCGAACCGCGTCGACCGACTTGTCGCCGACGGCTCCGCCCTGGTCACCCTTCAGGTTGACCTGGACGTAGGCGGCCTTGTGGTCGTAGCTCTCGACACCCGAGGACGTGAACCGCTGCCCCCAGAAATTCAGCGCGTGCTCGACGTGTTCGTGATCCTGCTTGAGCTTTGTCGACCAGATCGTCGTAGTACCGGTGAGCGTCCTGGCCGAGCGGTTTGTCACCGACCAGGGTCACCAGGACGAGGTTGTCGGAGTCGTACTCCTTGAATTTCTCCCCGATGTGCTTCATCCCGGTCACCGACGGCGCGTCGGAAGGCGAGAGCGGCACCGAGACTTCCTCGGCAACTTTCTCCAACTGTGGGACGAAGACGTTGACGCCGACCGCGAGCAACACCCAGAACACGATGATCGGCAGCGCCAGGACGCGGATGGAGCGGGCCAGTCGGGGTTTGTGCTCAACGGCAGTGCGGTGTGCGACCGGGATCTCGTCGGTATCGGTCGTATCGGTCACGCGGATTTGTCCAAGCAGGAGACCTGCGCGTCCCGCGTGTTGGCCTGTTGTTGATCGACCAATTTACCGTCGACGGTGATCCGGCAGCCGATCGAGGGACCGTCACCTTGGGCGACGACGTAGGCGAAGATGCCGGGCATCGCGGCGACGATCGTCTTCGACCACGGCAACGTGGTGAAGCTCGCCTTCTGTGGTAGCGATTCCGCGTCCATCCAGTTCACGACGCCGGTCGTCCCGGGCGGCCCCAGGATTTCGTAAATGGCGGTTTTGGCCGCGTACGGCGGGGTCGCATCCCGCGGATCGGGCTTGGGCAATCCGGGTCCCGGGAAGACGCCATTGAGTCGAAAAACCGCGACGCCGCCGATGAGCAGTGCCACCAGCACGACCAGCGGAACCCATGCCCGCTTGAGAATCGTCAACGTCGTGCCCTCCGGCTCAGGCTGGGAATGCTCGATCGGCTGATATTAAGACAAATCGTCGTATCCGCCACCGCAGGCCGAACGCCATAGCCGCCGAGTTCATTCCTGCGGTGCGCCGCCGCGTTCGAGCTGGCTGGCGGCCCGGGCCGCGGCCGCACCGCCGCTACGCGACGCCAGCGCTACGCGCGTGCGGACAGCACTGCAGGCGTTTCGCTGCGCGACGCAGAGTTCCTGCCCGATCATCTGTTCGCCGTCGATTTCCTCGAAGCGAGGATCGAAGACGCTGAGTTAGTTTCAGTAGGTAAATAATTCGCTGGCGCAAGCGATATCACTTTGAATTGCACACCACGTGTTTTGCGGAAGAGCCGATTGCTCGCGGTATGAAATCAGCACCGTATCGGGCCATCGCGCGTACCCTGACCAGCATGGCTACCAAGACCAAGGTCAAGATCAAGACCTGCGTGCATTGCGGCCATACGTTCGATCCGAACGACCGATGGCGTGACCTGTCCGATCCGGACTGGCTTCCGGCCGCATCGGTTTATTGTTCGCCTGAATGCAGTGACCGCTACCACTGCGATATGGGGCATTGCTGCTCGAGCCACGTGAAAAAGAAGGCTCAGCGCGAAGCCGCCAAGGCGGCCCGTTCTTAGTCAGCGGGTCCGGCCGGGATCTCGGAAAGCAGAACGACGGCGGTCACGGCATCGCCTCGGCCCAATCGATATGTCCCTAGAAGCCAAGCGTATTTGCCATGTCGCGGTAGCGATCCCGGAAATGCGCGTAGGACGCGTCATCGCCGTGAGCCCGCGCCAAAAGAGCCCGCAGCCGCAACAGCCAGTGCTTATGCGGCGCCCCGCCTGCCGCAGACGCTTACCGCGTTATCTGTTACGAATTCGGCGCACCGCAAGAGCGCCGACGAGGGCCGCGATCCCGGCCAGTGAAATGACTACCGCGGGCTTCGTGACGAACCCGATCACCCGGGCCTTGGCGTCGTCGGCGAGTCGGCGGGGATTAGCCCGCTCAGCGAGTGAGTCGACGGTCGACGCGAGCTGGTCGCGGGCCTGGTCGATGTCCTGCTTGATGCTGTCGGGATCCCGCTCCGCCACGCTCGTCCTCCCTGTCGTCGGCGAACCAAGACCAGGCTCGGTCTAGGTTTGTGCCTGCCGACCTACCCTAGATCAGCCGGTGCTCACCTCACGTGCCGGTAAACAGAAAGGCACCCCCGTGACCGACACCGCACGCCTGGCGCCGGGCGACAAAGCGCCGGCCTTCACCCTGCCGGACGCCGACGGGAAGAAGGTCTCGCTGGCCGACTACCAGGGTCGGCGCGTGATCATCTACTTCTACCCGGCGGCCTCGACACCTGGTTGCACCAAGCAGGCCTGCGACTTCCGGGACAGCTTGGGCGAACTCCACGGAGCCGGCCTCGACGTCATCGCCGTGTCCCCCGACAAGCCGGACAAGCTGGCCAAGTTTCGCGACGCGGAGAAGCTGACGTTCCCGCTGTTGTCCGATCCCGAGCGCGCGGTGTTGACGGCATACGGCGCGTACGGCGAGAAGAAGATGTACGGCAAAACCGTCCAGGGCGTGATCCGCTCGACGTTCGTCGTCGACGAGAACGGCAAGATCGCCGTGGCCCAGTACAACGTCAAGGCCACCGGGCACGTCACCAAGTTGCGTCGCGACCTGTCGGTGTAGGCACTGTGCGGTTCTGACCGAATCGCGTCAGTCGCCGATGACGGCGGCCTCCTTGTACTCGGTGATCGGCCGTGCGATCCCCTGTTCGTCGCAGACCCGCTGCAGCTTCTCCAGCGTCTCGTCAATGCCCGGTCCAAGCCGCTTGCCGGGCGTGAAGGTGGCCGGAAGATGCTGCATGCCCTGGATCACCCCGATGGTCTGATAGTGCACGGTGCCCTTGACATCGCAGCGGTAGTCAGGCATCCGGTCGAGCACCGCCGACAGCATCGACTTGAACACGACCCGCGCGACATTCGATCCGATGCAACGGTGGATGCCGAGCCCGAAGCTGAAGTGCCGGTTATTCTTACGTCCAGGTCAAGTCGATTAGGATCGGGAAACACCGCCGGGTCACGATTGGCCATCGCCCACGATAACCACAGGCGCTCTCCCTCCTTGAACTTCGTGCCCGCTAATTCGAGATCGGCGGAGAAGGTACGTCCGTCGCCTGGGGCCGGCGTGAAGTAACGCAGGAATTCCTCGGTCGCGGAGTCGAGCAGCGTGCCCGACTCCCGCCTGAGAAATTCGCGCTGCTCGGGTTTTTCGCCCAGCCATTCGAGTGCATGCGCTGTCAGCGCCGTCGTCGTGTCGAAACCTCCGCCGATGATCAAAGCGAGCATTCCGAGCAGTTCGGCGTCGGGCGCCGGTGCGCCGCTGATCCGCAGTCTTGCCATCGCGTCCACCAGGCCGGGCCGTGGGTTCTCACGAATCTCGAGGAGGTGGTTGAAGAGGTCCATTCCCATCGCCATCGTCTGCTCCAAAACCTTTGGGGCGTCCGGGGAATCGGCCGGTGTGTATACGTTGGCGTGCGCCGGCTCGCAGTAGAGCGTCCACTTCTTCAGCGGGACGCCCATCATCGCGAGAGTCAGGACGGCGGGTGTGATGTTCGCGAGATCATCGACGAAGTCGATGTGCCCGACTTCGATCTTCTCGTCGATGCTCGCCCGCACGATCTCGTCGACGAACGGCACCCAGCGTTTGACCGCAGCCGGCGACAGGTACGGATTGAGGATGCTGCGGTAGGCGGTGTGCTCGGGTTCATCCATCTCGAGCATGCCGCCGCGGACGCCGGTCCCCTGCGGGAGCGTGGGGATGGTGATTCCCTGATAACCGGACCCTTCGCCGGTGACGTCGTGGTCGTTGGACACGTATGGGCATCGAGCGAGCTCGAAAACCTCCCGGCTGCCCGCAGCCACCCAATGCCCGTCGTAGGTGTCGGACCACGCCACCGGGCACCTGGCGTGCATGTCCTCGGTGATCTCGGCGAACCGCTCTCGGTACTCCGGGGTGTGGCGATCGAAGTGGTAGCGGTTGGTTTTGCCGGCGTTTCCGGTCAGGGTGTCTTTCGTAGTCACCGCGGCGTCTCCTGCAGATGAGTAACTGCTTCCAGATGCAGTATGCGGCGAGACGATCGGCTTATCTGTGCATTCCAGGAATGGAGCGTCCCTCCTAGACGGCGAAGCGGCTAACGCAACTTCGCCAGCAGCAGCGCTTCGGTAATCGCGGCTCGCTCAAGCACACCTAGGTCCAGGCTCTCGTTGACGCTGTGTGCCTGCGTCGCGGGGTCTTCCACGCCGGTGACCAGGATGGCCGCTTTGGGGAACGCCGCGGCGAACTCGGCGATGAACGGGATCGACCCGCCCATGCCCATGTCGACGGGCTCGACGCCCCACGCCTGCCGAAACGCCGCTCGCGCAGCGTCATAGACCGGCCCGGTGACGTCGATGGAATACGGCTGACCGATGTCGCCGGGTGCCACCGTCACGTGCGCGCCCCACGGCGCATGTTGCTCCAGATGGAGCGCAACGCCTGCAGGTGTGCGGCGGCGTCACCACCCGGGGCAACCCGCATGCTGACTTTGGCCCGGGCACGCGGAATCAGTGTGTTCGACGATGCGGCAATCGACGTGGTGTCGATGCCGATCACCGTGATCGCCGGCTTGGCCCACATTCGCTGCGGCACCGATCCGGAGCCGATCTCGGCGACACCGTCCAGTAAACCTGACTCGGCGCGCACCCGGTCGGCCGGGTAATCGACTGCCGCGGCGGTGCTTTCGTGCAGGCCGGCCACCGCCACATTGCCATCGTCGTCGTGCAGGCTGGCCAGCAGTCGCGTCAGAACCATCAACGCATCGGGGACCACCCCACCCCACAGCCCGGAGTGCAGGCCGTGGTCCAGGGTCGCCACCTCGACAACACAGTCGGCGAGCCCGCGCAGCGACACGGTCAGCGCCGGAACGTCGGTGCTCCAGTTGTCTGAATCGGCGATGACGATCACATCTGCGGCCAGCGCGTCACGATGGGCGGCCAACAGCCTGCCCAGCGATGGCGAGCCGGATTCCTCTTCACCTTCGACGAAGACCGTCACGCCGACCGGAGGCTCGCCGCCGTGCGCCCGAAATGCGGCCAAATGCGTTGCGATACCAGCCTTGTCATCGGCGCTGCCACGACCGTAGAGTCGGCCGTCGCGCTCGGTCGGTTCGAATGGCGGCGACGCCCACTGGGCCGGGTCGCCTTCGGGCTGCACATCGTGGTGGGCGTAAAGCAGCACGGTCGGCGCTCCTTGCGGTGCGGGATGCCGCGCGATGACGGCCGGCGCACCACCTTCGCTGACGATCTGCACGTCGCCAAAACCAGCCCGCGACAACAGATCCGCGGTGACCTGGGCGCTGCGGTGCACTTGGTCGCGACGAGCCGGGTCCGCCCACACCGACTGGATGCGCACCAGGTTCTCCAGATCCTCGCGCACCGAAGGCAACACCTGACGCACTCGTTCGACCAGATCGCTCATGGTCTTCCAAGCTAACTACGGCAGCTCGAGGATGGCCACCGCGGCTGCGGTATCAGCTTCGTGCGTCAACGACACATGGATCGTCACGTCCTTGAGATGCTGGGCGATGTCGCCGGTCAGCCGCACCTTCGGGCGTCCCCACATGTCGGTGATGACCTCGATGTCGCGATGAATGTCTTCGCGCAACACCGGCCGATGGGAGAACCGCGATCCCGACCAGGCTTTGATCACAGCCTCTTTGGCCGCCCACCGCGCCGCCAAGTGACGCGCCGCCGACGAACTCTTGTCCGAGGCGTCACGACGCTCACCCGGTGTGAAGGTTTCGGCGAAAACCGTTCCCGGCTGGTCGACCTGCTCGGCGAACTCAGCGATGGAGACAAGGTCTATCCCCACTCCGACGATGCTCAAAGGCGCCACTCCTCGATCCCGGCTCCGCCGGGACCATCGTCATCGGCGCGGCTCATTGGCTACGAACCTATCGGACGTTCACCGCGGGTGGTCAAAGGCGGTACAAGTCGTCGTCGCCCAACCGTGCATCCGCATCGAGCAACATCGCCGCTTCCTGGCGCTTCTCGGACACCTCGTGGCCGAAACGACGGTCTGGCGGCCGCTCGTACATCGGACGACCGCCGGCGATCGCCGAGGCCAGTCGACGCTGTCCGGCCAGCAGGCGGGCGTTTGCCTTGCACACGTAGTCCGCCCGCTGCTGGTCGTCGAGCGTGGCCAGGAAGGCCTGCGGGTGCACCAGCGCGACCAGTCCGGACACGTGGCCGAACCCGAGGCTGGTCACCAACCCGGCCTTCAGCGGGAACTTCTCCCCCAACCGCAGCGTGTCCCGAACCCAGACGAAGTGCGCAGAGCTTGCGAGTTCGTCGTCGACACAATCCAGGCTGCGGTTCGGCGGGATCACACCGTCGCGCAGAATCTGGCACAGCCCCATCATCTGAAAGACCGCCGCGCCACCCTTGGCGTGCCCGGTGAGGCTCTTCTGCGAGACGATGAACAGCGGTGCTCCATCGGAGCGGCCGAGCGAATCGGCTAGTCGCTCATGCAGTTCGGTCTCGTTGGGATCGTTGGCCAACGTCGAGGTGTCGTGCTTGGAGATCACCGCGACATCGTCGGCGCCGACTCCCAGCCTGGCCAGCGATCGGGCCAGCGGAGAGTCCTTGCCGCCGCGACCGGCGCCCAGCGCGCCCAGCCCTGGAGCCGGGATCGAGGTGTGCACACCGTCGGCGAAGGACTGCGCGTAGCCGACCACAGCGAGCACCGGCAGACCCATCTTGACCGCGAGATCCCCACGGGCCAGCAGGATCGTGCCACCCCCCTGGGCTTCCAGGAAGCCGAGTCGACGCCGGTCGTTGGGCCGGGAGAACTTCGCGTCGCTGATGCCTCTGCCGCGCATCATCGAAGTGTCAGCGGTTGCGGCCATGTCGCCGAAGCCGATGATGGCCTCCAGCGTCAGGTCGTCGAAGCCACCTGCCACCACCAACTCGGCCTTGCCGAGGCGAATCTTGTCGAGGCCCTCCTCGACGGAGACCGCCGCCGTAGCGCACGCGCCGACAGGGTGGATCATTGCGCCGTAGCTACCGACATAGCTCTGAATGACGTGTGCAGCAACGACGTTCGGAAGAACTTCCTGCAGAATGTCGTTCGGCTTATTCCGGCCGAGCAGGTTGCCGTGGTACATCGTCTGCATCGACGTCATGCCGCCCATACCGGTGCCCTGAGTGCTGGCCACCAGACCCGGGTGCACGTAACGCATCACCTCGGTCGGCGTGAAACCTGACGACAAGAACGCGTCGACGGTTGCGACGATGTTCCACAGCGCCACCCGGTCGATCGAGTTGGCCATGTCCGGGCTGATCCCGTACACGGTCGGGTCGAAGCCGGTGGGGATCTGCGCACCGACGGTCCGCGACAGCTTGGTCTTGCGTGGCACCCGAATCTCAGTGCCCGCCTTGCGGGTAACCTGCCAGTCGCCGGAATCGGGAGCCGGTCGCACCACGGTGTGCTCTTCGTCGGACTCGGCGAACGCGCGGGCTTCGGCCTCCGAAGAGACGACGAACGTGAAGTCCTTGTCCAGGAACACGCTCACCATCAGCGGTGAGGCGTGATCGGGGTCGATCGCACCGTCGTCGACGAACTCGCGGATGCCGACCCGTTCCACGACGACGTCGTGGTAGCGCTCGACCAACTCGGCCTCGTCAATCAGATCGCCGGATTCGGTGTCGTACCAACCGGGTTGGGGGTCATCTTCCCACTTGATCAATCCGGTGGTCCAGGCCAGCTCGAGCACTCCGGCGGCCGACAGTTCGTTGTCGACCTCCATCTCGAAACGGGTCCGCGACGAGCCATACGGGCCGAGTTCGGCGCCACCGACAATGACCACCAAGTCGGACGGGTCGAGATCGAGCTCGTCCCACACCGGTGGCGGCGCCGGACTGAAACCGCGTGGCGGCGACGGCAGCGCTGCGATAGTCCCCTCGGCTGCGTCGTCGTTGGCTCCGTCCTCGGCACCCTTCGCCGAATGATCCTCACGGGCTTTGGCAGCCAGCGCGGCCATATCCAGCTCCACGTCGCCGAGCCCGCCGGTGAAGTCGACCTTGATCGGCGCAGTGGCCGCCGCCGCTTTCGAATCGATGCCACAGAGTCCGAGCAGCATCGCAGCCATCTCGTCCGTGGAATACGTTGTCACACCGGCTTCTTCGACGGCGGTGACGATCGCGTCGTTGTGCCCCATCAGCCCGGTGCCGCGTGTCCAACCGATCAGCGCGTGGGCGAGGCTGACTCGCTGCGCCCACGACGACTCGGCACTCCATCTGGTCACCACGGCGTCCAGCGCCGACTTGGCTTCACCGTAAGCCCCGTCGCCGCCGAACATTCCGCGGTTCGGCGAGCCGGGCAGCACCACGTGCAGCCGCGACGCGATGTCGCGTTCGGCGCCGATCTTGGACAGACCGCCGATCAGTCGCTGCACCGCCCACAGCAACACCTTCATTTCCATCTCCGAGCGCGAACCGGCCTCGGACAGGTCGCCGGCTACGCGCGGCGCCGCGAACGGGAACAGCAGTGTGGGGGTCTGGGCGTCCTTGATGTGAATCGACTGCGGCCCAAGGCTTTCGTTCTGCTCAGTGCCGACCCAGTCGGCGAGCGCGTCGATGTCGGAATACGACGCCATGTTGGCCGCCACAACCCAGAGCGAGGCACCAAAGCGGGCGTGATCACGGTAGAGGTTGCGGTAGAAGGCCAACCGGTCGTCGTCGAGCTTCGACGTCGTCGCGATGACGGTGGCACCGCCGTCGAGCAGCTTCGCGACCACCGACGCGGCGATCGAGCCTTTCGAGGCGCCGGTCACCACCGCGACCTCGTGGCTGAAGTGGCCGGCGTCTGGATTCTCCGCGCCGGCAGCGATCCGGCCGTACAGCGAAGCGTGGATCTGCTTGCCGGCCGCCAACGCCCGGCCCTGCCACCAGGTCGCTTGAGTGGCGACCACGTGGCCGGCGCCCTCGAACCGCTCTGATAGCCGTGCCCAGTCGGCGTTGGCCTCGTCGTCGTCGATCAGCCACAGCTTGACCAGGTCCTCGCGAGCGCTGGCCCAGCGGTCGTCGAACACCACGGCCTTCTTGCTGTCGAACACCGGCGCGACCAGCCGGGGCCAGTCCGCACCCAGTTCGGCGGTGACCAGGTCGATCAGCTCCGCGTCGTTCGCGGCAGGCGCCGCGCTGACCGGGTTGTCCAAGCCGAGCTGACCCAGCACCAGTCGGGCCGCCGACGCGAGCACGCCGTCACGCCCGGTGATCTGCTCGGTGAACTCACTCAGCGCAGCCGCATCGACGGTCGCACCGCCGCCACCGCCGGTGGACGGCAGCGCCACCGCGACTCCGCGGCGGGCGGCCACCGCCGCGACCGCGGCGTCGATGACGCGGTCGACGGCGGCGGAGTCAGCCAGAGCGCCCTCGTTCAGGTTGCCCATCGCACCGCCACGAACGCTGGTGCCCTCGCGGGTGCCGAGCGCGACCTCGACCGTGACGTGCTTGACCCATCCTTCGCCGAGCTCCCAGGTCTTCGTGACCCGTTCGGCGATCACCGCGGGACGCTTGCCGGACGGCCCCAGCACTGTGCGCAACTGGTCGTTGATCGCGTCGGAAAGCACTGGGCCGTATGGCTTGTAGGTGCGGGCGAGCTTGGTGACCTGCGCCCGCAGTCCGGTCAGGTCGGCCTCGGCGGCACCGTCGATGGCGCCCAGGTTCAGCTCGGAACCCAGGTCCACCAGCAACTGGTTTCGCCGCGACGAGGCGCCGTCGGTGATGGATTCGATGGAGTCCAGTTCCTCGATCTGGTCGATCCGCATCTTGGCCGACAACGCGATCAGCGCGAGCGTCGCGTCGGCGGCATCGAAGGTGATGTTGTCGGGGCGTGGAGCCCCCGACGGCGCTACGGCGGGAGCCGGAGCGGCGGCCGGCGCCACATCAGTGCTGGGCGCGCCAGGCGTCTCCGCAGCCGCGGGTTCGTCGCCGAAGTCGGGCTCGGGGTCGGTGTCGGTAGCGAACAAGACCGCGGCGTCACGCTCGGCGTTGAGCACTTCCACTGTGCTGTGGGCATATTCGGGCAGTTTGAGGGTGTTGGTGGCCAGACCCGCAACGGTCGGTGCCGACTTCACGCCGATCTCGACGAACCGCTCCACGCCCAAGCCGCCCGCCGCCTCCTCGGTGAACAGCAGGTCCTGGGTTTCGATCCAGCGCACCGGGCTGGCGAACTGCCAGGCCAGCAACTCGATGAAGACCGCCCGCGCCATGTCGCTCGGCCGTTCGGCAAGCCAGGTGTCGTAGTCGGCGAGGATCTCGTCGAGGGGCTCAGCCGGCACCAGGTCGCGGATCTCCTGGATGAAGTCGCGGTCGAGGCTGAACGGGCGCGGCACCAGGTTGGGAACGTAACGCCCGATGAGCAGTTCGGGATCCTTGCCGCGTGGCATGACCCGCTGCAGCGACCGGCGGAAGTCGGCCACACCGACCCGCAGCACCTCGCTGTGGAACGGCACGTCGATGCCCGGCACCAGGATGAATGAGCGCTTGCCGCCGCTGATTTCGCGGCGTCGCTCCACCTCTTCCTCGAGGGCCTCCAGGCCACGCACCGTGCCGGCGATGGCGTACTGCGCGCCACGCAGGTTGAAGTTGACGATCTGCAGGAACTCGCCGGTGCGCTGCGACACCTCCTCGACAAACGCTGGCACGTCGGCGTCGTCGAGATCGATCTGGGACGGACGAATCGCGGCCAGCCGGTAGTTCGAGCGGCCCAGCTCGTCGCGCGGAACGATGTCGTGCATGTTGGACCCACGCTGAAACACCGTCTCCAGCAAGGCTTCCAGACCGTAGACGTCGCTGACGCAGGCCAACGCGGTGTACTCGCCGACGGAATGGCCGCACGCGATCGCGTCCTCGACGAACGCGCCCTGTTCCCGCATCTCGGCAACCTGGGCGGCGGCCACCGTCGCCATCGCAACCTGAGTGAACTGAGTCAGGTACAGCACGCCTTCGGGATGCTGGTAATGCACGCCGCTGGCTATGAGGCTGGTCGGATTGTCCCGCACCACATGCAGAATCGAGAAGCCCAGCGTTCCGCGGGTGTACTTGTCGGCGTCGTCCCACACTTTGCGGGCGGCCTTGGAACGGGCCCGGACCTCCATGCCCATGCCCTTGTGCTGGATGCCCTGACCCGGGAACGCGTAGGCCGTCTTGGGCGAGGCCAGGCGCGCGGTCGCCGACATCACCAGATCGGAACCGATCCGCGCGGCGACCTCCAAAACCTCTGCGCCGCGGTCGATGCCGACCCGGTCGACGCGGAAGTCGACCGCGTCACCCGGTTGCACCATGCCCAGGAAGCGGGCCGTCCAGCCAATGAGCCGGGCCGGCGGACGAGCTTGGCCGTCGGTAGCGGTGACGACGTGCTGCGCGGCCGCCGACAGCCACATCCCGTGCACGATCGGCGATTTGAGACCGGCCAGCAATGCCGCAGACCGGTCGGTGTGGATTGGGTTGTGGTCACCGGACACCATGGCGAACGGCCGCATGTCGACCGGCGCGGTCAGCGTGACGTCGCGCCTGCGACGCCGCGGGGTGTCGGTGGCGTTCTCGGACACCGCGCCACCGGCCCGCACCGGGTCGGTGAGTTCGGTGGCACCGGTGCGGCCACGGATCGCGAACCGCTCCTGCATGGTGGCGAGCACCGAGCGGTCCGCCGCGGCAACCGTCACCGAGATAGGGACGACTCGACCGACCTCGGTGTCGGTAGCCACCGAAGCCGTTGCAGTTACTGTCAATTCGGCCCGCACCTTGGGCAGTGCGGCGACCAGGTGAGCGGCATGGTCCAAATGAACCAGGCTCAACAGGCCTTCTACGACGGGGACGCCTTCACCGGTGACCGCGGATCCGACCGCCGCGAAGACCGCGGGCCAGCACCGACCGACCAGCGCGTCGGGCACCGTGGTCAGGGTCGGTGCCAGCGGCTCGCCGAAGATGGCGGTGACGCCGGTGTGGTCGGCCACCAGCTCGGGGTCCCAGTGCACATTCACGGTGGCTGTCCCATTGTGCACGCGCGGCAGCGTCTCCGGGCTCTCGGCACCGGCGGCGATCGCGAGGACCGAACGCATGGCCTCGATCGCGTCCTTCGTGCGGATCACCGGCATTCCGCCGTCAATTGTGCTGGCGGGCAAGCTGAATCGAATATCAATCCACACGCCGGCAATCGGCACACTCAAGACGACCTGATCGGTCCCGTCCGTTTGGAAGGCCCGCAGGCGAGCCCCGGTGGACGAGTGCGTGGCACGCGGTTCGTCGCCGCCGTCGTTCACCTGCCATTCGGCGGGATCGGCGATGCGGTGTACCGGGTTGGTGGCGGTGCGGCCGGCCCACAACACATCTGGCGCATCGAGCACGGTGGCCAGCGGCCCGCGCACATCGCTGCGGTGCTGCCGCCGCGCGGTGACGGCCGTCGGCCTCGCGCCGGTCGACAGCACGTCGTCGACGGCGGCTTGCTCGAAGCGGTCCAGCAGTTCGCCGACCGGCTCGTCGAGCCGGGTGATGCCGGCGACCGCGGCGGTGCCGGGAATGATGCACACCTGGTCGGCGTCATAGCGGGCGTCGTGGGCCTGCCACAGCGAATCGCTTCGCCACCAACGGCGTACGTCCTTGTCGATGACCGGCACGAAGTTGACCGGCTTGCCCAACGTCTTGCACAGCGTGACGAAGAACGGCACGTCGGCGGGGTGCAGCAGCACGGTTTCGGCGTCCGGGTAGCGGGCACGCAGCGAAGCGATCGCCTCGTCAGGAGTCTCCAGCAGCGCGGAGCGTCGATCGAAAGAGCGTCTCGATCGTCCCGGCGTCCAGCGGGTCCAGCCGAGCCTCGGTGCGCTGCAGCATCTGGTGGAACCGGTCGCGCCAGGTGTCGGCCAGCCAGGGGCTGCCCGGCTCGGCGGTGTCGGCCGTGCTGTCACCGTCGCCGATGGCCAACTCGAGGTAGCGCTGCAACCACTGCAGGTAAGTCATCTCGGCGACATCGCCGAAGTACGGCTTGGCGGTGTGGGCCATCGCGGCGATGATCTCGTCGCGACGCTCGGCGACCGCGTCGGCGTCACCGGCGACCTCGTCGAGCAGCCGGCCGCAGCGGGAGGCGGTGTTGTCGATCTCATGGATGTCAGCACCGAGCTGGCTGCGTCCAGAAGCCATGCCGCCCTGAGCTTTTCCAGCGCCGACCCAATGGTCGGTGCCCTGGATGTCGACCAGCATCTGCTTGACCGACGGCGACGTGGTGGCCTCGAGCGTCGCCATCGCCGCGGTGCCCACCAAGATGCCGTCGATGGGCATCAGCGGGAAGCCGTAGGACTGGGCCCACCGGCCCGACAGGTATTCGGCCGCCTGTTCGGGGGTGCCGATGCCGCCGCCGACACAGACGGTGATGTTGGGCCGCGACCGCAGTTCCGAGTAGGTGGCCAGCAGCAGATCATCGAGGTCTTCCCACGAGTGGTGACCGCCGGCGCGACCGCCCTCAACGTGCATGATGACCGGCCTGGTCGGCGCCTCGGTGGCGATGCGGATGACCGAGCGGATCTGCTCGACGGTGCCCGGTTTGAACACCACGTTGGTGATGCCGATCTCGTTGAGCTCCTCGATCAGCTCGATGGCCTCTTCCAGTTCGGGGATGCCCGCGCTGACGACCACGCCGTCGATCGCCGCACCGGACTGGCGAGCCTTCTGCACCAATCGTTTTCCGCCAACCTGCAGCTTCCACAGATACGGGTCGAGGAACAGCGCGTTGAACTGGTAGGTGCGGCCCGGCTCAAGTAGCGCGGCGAGCTCCTTGACGCGGCCGTCGAAGATCGGTTCGGTCACCTGGCCACCGCCGGCAAGCTCGGCCCAATGCCCGGCGTTGGCCGCGGCCGCAACGATCTTCGCGTCGACAGTGGTCGGGGTCATGCCCGCCAGCAGAATCGGTGACCGGCCGGTCAGCCGGGTGAACTTCGTGGAGAGCTTGACCCGGCCGTCAGGCAGGCTGACCACCGACGGGGCGTAACTCGCCCAGGGCCGGGCTACCTCCGGAACGGCGCCGACGGTGAACAGGTTGCGTTGACCGCCGCGGGTCGCCGCGGGCACGATCCCGACGCCGAGTCCGCGGATGACGGGAGCGGTCAGCCGGGTCAGGATGTCCCCTGGGCCGAGGTCGAGAATCCAGCGCGCGCCGGCCTCGTGGACCCGGATCACCTCGTCGACCCAATCGACGGGCTGGACCAAAATGGCTTCGGCCATCGCCCGGGCCAACCCGACATCGATGCCGACCCGCTGCGCCCAGTCACCGACGATGTCGATGCTGTCGGCGAGCCTCGGCGTGTGAAAGCCCACCTCGACCTGGACCGCGTCGAAGACTGGCGCGAAGACGTCGCCGCCGCGGATCTTGTTTTTCCGGTCGGCTTCTTCCTTCTCCGAGATCTGCCGGCAGTACAGCTCAAAGCGGGACAGCTGCTCGGGGGTGCCGGTGATGACGACCGAGCGCCGGCCGTTGCGGATCGACAACACGGGCGGCAGCACGGTCCGGACATCTTGGGAGAAGTCCTGGAGCAGTCGATAGATGCGCTCGGGGTCGGCGTTGCTGATCGACACCATCGGCGAGCGATCGCCGAGCACCGAGATCCCGCGTCGCCGTGCCACCAGAGTCCCCGCCGCGCCGATCAGTTGCGCCATCGCCAACAACTCGATATCGCGCGCCCCTGCCGCTTTGAGCGCCTCGACGCCCAAGATGCCCTGCGAGTGTCCGACGACGGCCACCGGCGGGGTCTTGATCAAGTCCATGCCCTGGCGCGCCAGGGTGCGGATCGCGGCGATCTGGGTGAGCAAGACGCCGGGCAGCGACACCGCGGCCGAAGTCAGTTGCTTGGCGGACGGAACCGGATCCTCCGCGGCCAGCGCGCGCACCCAGCGCAGCGGCTCGAAGCCGATCGGCCGCACGACGACGAGCTCGTTGGCGACCGGCTCGAGCAGCAGTTCGACCTCGCCGACCAGCGTGGACAATTCCGACTCGATACCGGCTGAGGACACCAGCTCTTCCAGCGTTTCCAACCAGGCGCCGCCCTGACCGCCGAATGCGACCGCGTAGGGCTCACCGTCAGTGAGACGATCGACGAGCGCGTGGGTGCCATGGCCGGCCTCAGCCGTCCCATTATGGTCAGCAGACACCCGATGGTGCTCGTAGATAGTCACGTCTTTGTCTCCCTCAAGCGCTCATTCGTCGCCTACTTGCCGGAGCCGCGGTGCCCCGTAAATGCCGCTCAGACCCCAA
Organism: uncultured Actinomycetota bacterium; assembly: GCA_963834615.1. Taxonomy (GTDB): domain Bacteria; phylum Actinomycetota; class Actinomycetes; order Mycobacteriales; family Mycobacteriaceae; genus Mycobacterium. The sequence continues at coordinate 282,219 of CAWICO010000007.1, read as the reverse complement.
TCTGAGCCCCCGTCGCACCGGCCACGTCTCAACGGACCCGGCTCCAACGGGTCAGACCAGGGGCGTCATCGGCTGCACTAAGAGTGTCATAAGAAATCCGCTGGGTTTCGGCCGCAATTTGGTTACTGGTGAGTTCTACGCGCGAGTAACGGTGGGCTGGGTAACACTCTGCCCGACGGCGGTTCATAGCGTCCGGACCAAACCTGCTGCATGCGGGTGGTTACGGTTGAGTAGCTATAACTGCGCAGATCAAAGCAGTATTGTTATCCAATCGTTACCTTCTGAATCTGCGGTTCATCAGCGAGCGGGCGACGAGACGTGGGCCGTGGTTGACAAAAAATGGGCTATCTGGCAATCGGGCGGGAGTTTGCTGGAAACTTACCCGCCAGTAGCCTCAGGCTTAACGGCGCTTTGCGGCTGCAGACGTTGTTGATATCGCCGCCGGCGCCGCCGACGTGCCGGTTGTCGAAACCAAGACCGATGGTGAGCGGCTCCCCTGCTTCGGGCCCGCACGTCCGCTGCGCTGTTGGCCCAGGAACTCGCATCCGGCCGAGCCCAACATTGCCAGCATCGTCACCACGACGGCGCCGTAGCACCCGTCCCAGGTCCGGGTCAGCAGACCACGACGTTTGGGTGGCTTGCGGGTTCGCTCACCCGAATATTTTCACCCGGTCTCAATTGAATGACCCCTTCGCACCATGAGGGTTAACTCTTGGCGGCAGTCTGTACGATCCTCCCCATGCCGCTGGCCAGTGGAGCGACTGCCGCCGGATTCTGTATCGCTCGGCAGCTCGAATATGCGGAGTTCGGTGAGCTTTACGTTGCCCAGCATCCGCGGCTTCCGCGCCTTCAATTGCTCCAGCTGATTCCGGCCGAGATTTCGGCCGACCTCGATTACCGCGAGGACTTCAACCAGGAGTCGGACCTGGCGGCGACGTTGTGGCACCCGAACATCCTCGGGCTGACCGACCGCGGCGAGTTCGACGATCAGCTGTGGATTTCGACGGACTACCTCGACGGCGGCGACGCGGCCCAATTGCTTGGCGACAACCATCCCGACGGCATGCCGCCGAAGATGGTGATGGAGATCGTGTCCGCGGTCGGAGAAGCACTGGATTACGCCCACGACCGCGGAGTGCTGCACCGCTACGTGAATCCGGGCAACATTCTGGTCAGCAAAGCGCCGGCCGATAAGCGACGAATCGCACTGTTCGGCTTCGGCGTTGCCCGGCCCACCGGCGACAAGAACAACACGCTGACCCGGCCGGGCGTCATCATCGGCACCGCAGGCTATACCGCTCCCGAGCGGCTGATGGACGACACGATCGACGGTCGGGCCGACCAATATGGCTTGGCGGCCACCGCGTTTCACCTCTTGACCGGCACGCCGCCGTTCGCGCATTTCAACCCCGCCGTGGTGATCAGCAAGCAACTCAACGAACGACCGCCGCGGCCGAGCGACATCCGACCCGATCTGACCGAGTTCGACGCGATCTTTGCTCGCGCACTCTCCCAAGATCCGGTCGACAGATTCCGCCGGTGTCGGGACTTCGCCCGCGCACTGGAGTTGAACGGCGGCAAGCGATCACACGTCCGGGCGACAACCGATTTCCTCGTCGCCGCCGATCACCAGGACGCCGGCACTACCGCGGTGCTCGCCACGCCGACGAACAACGGAGTCGCGCCGACCGAGCCCGCGGCACTCGCCCCTCCGGTCACCGAAGCCGCCCGTGCTGTCGCCCCGCCTGCGGCTCATCACGATGACGACGACGACTTCGATGACCACGACTCGGACGCGGCGCGCAGTCGCCGAAAAAAACAGACCGCTGCCATCGCTGGCACCATCCTGGTGGTGGTCGCGGCGTGGTTCGTCGGTGTCCGAGCCTTGCGCTCAGCCTCCCAATCCGATGACACGCCAACGAGTGTCGAGACCACGTCCGCCGAGCCTGCCGTAGCGCCGCCGATTGCCACTCAGCCGCGGATGGCACCGCTGCCCCCCACGCCACCCGCGCCCGTGCTGGCGCCGCCGCCCGTCGTCACCTCGTCGGCGCCAGTCACGACCAGCAAGGTCGCGTCGCCGGTCACGACCACTGTCACGCCGACCACCCGGGCCAGCGCAACTTCGTCGAAACCAAGCACGCCCACAACGACAACTCCGAGCGGATTGGACACCCGGCCTGCGCTCGGGATGCCCTGCGGCCCGGATCAGAATGGTGCGGCGGCCGTCTCGAACGGGGGCGGCCCGGTCAAATGCGTGAGCACACCGGGCGGGTTCGCCTGGGAGCCGCCCGGGGCGCAGCCCGGAGGTTGATAGGCGGCATCAATATCTCGCGGCTCTGTGCTGACCACGATGGTTCTTGTCATTGCTAAGTTTATAAAGATACCGTCACGGGCAAGTGCGACCCGAGGTAGGAGGACCGCTGATGGAACGCGACCAACTCATTGACTTGACCCGCCGTGCCGTGAAGCTGGCACGCGACAAAACCACCGATCTCGCGCCGGCCGAGTATGCCGTCCAGGCCTGCGACTACACGTCGATCGAGCGTCACAAGCGCGACGTTGAGATGCTGATGGCCAGCCCGCAACTGGTCGGCTACGTGTCCGAACTACCGAGGCCCGGGTCGTACTGCACCAAAACAGTGATGGGCCGATCGGTGCTGCTGACCAGGACCTCCGACGGGTCCATCAAGGCATTCAACAACGTCTGCGCGCATCGGCAATCGCAGGTGGCCACCGGATGTGGCACGGCGAAGAGGTTCACCTGCCCCTATCACGCCTGGACGTATGACAACAACGGCCACCTAGTCGGGCTGCCCGGGCGGGAAGGCTTCCCGAGTGTGCAGATCCGCTCCGACGGGCTGACCGAGTTACCCGCCGCCGAATTCGCCGGATTCCTCTGGGTCGCACTCGATCCCGATGCGACACTGGACATCTCGACACATCTCGGCCCGCTCGCCGAGGAACTCGACTCGTGGGGCATCGGCCGCTGGTCACCGCTGGGCGAGAAAGTCCTCGACTCGCCGATCAATTGGAAACTCGCGGTCGACACGTTCTCGGAGAACTACCACTTCGCCACTGTCCACCGGGACACCTTCGCGACGATCGCGCGGAGCAACTGCACCGTGTTCGATTCGTTCGGACCGCATCACCGGTTGATATTCCCGCTGAATTCCGTTCTCGAGTTGGACAACGTGCGCGAAGACGAATGGAATCCCCTCCACAACATGGTCGTGATCTACGCGCTGTTCCCGAACATCGTGCTGTCGGTGACCATCGCCAATGGGGAACTCTTTCGGATCTATCCGGCCGACCAGCCGGGCAGATCGATTACCGTGCATCAGAATTCGACGCCGCTGGACATAGCCGAGGAGTCCGTGGCCGCGGGCGCCCAGGCCGTCTTCGACTATGCCCATTCCACCGTGCGCGACGAGGACTACCGCCTCGTGGCGGGTTTGCAGGCCAACCTTGAGTCCGGCGCCCGAGACCACCTGTTGTTCGGACGCAACGAGCCAGGATTGCAACACCGCCATACGTCCTGGGCATCGTGGGCCCACGTTGCCGCTGCATCAGCTGCCGACAGCTAGCGCCTCGATCAGGGCCTCGACCACATCGCGACATAGCGCGTGATCTGCAGACAGCTCAGCAGCCCTGTCTTGCAACAGCTCTCGTCCGTCTGACCGATGGCCCGCATCGATCAGGTGTCGCACCTGCCCCACCAACTCGACCAAGTGCGGATCGGCCGGGCTGAGATTCTCGACGGTGGTGGCCAGCACGTCGATCAACTCCCAGTCCCGGTAGAGCGCAAGGGAGCGTTCGTTGAAGGCGAAGCCGCTCACCGGTTTTCCCCGCATGGTGCCGCGGTAGCGGTACGGCCCTTCCATGTATTCGATCGGAAGGCCGTGCGCAGGCGCCGCTACCAATGGCTCCCCGATGAGATCCAGTTCCAAAGTGGCACAGCGCAGTCGGTGCCGATCGGGCATGAAGCGCGCCGACGCGACCGGCTTCAGCAGTGGACGAATCTCATTCGGCCATTGCACATAGCTGAAGTTGCTGACCTCGACGTCTTCCGCGCACTCCGGCGCCATTGCCGGATCGGGGTAGCTCACCGTCACACCGGTAAACGGTTGCGGCGCATTACCGTCCAGCCGGTCGAACTGCCGCCAGATGCTCATGTCGACGCCGTTGTCCAGGTTGATCGTGCGCCATTCGTGGGACCTCGCGCGCGGGTCTCCCCCGGTTCCGCCGCCGCCGGCATATTTCGGAAACCATTGCCGGTCGACGTGGCCTGCTTTGCCGCTGACCTCGTCATGCACATCACCCCAGCGCAGCGTCCCACTCATCGCCATCCCGGTCTGGAAATACGAGTAAGTGTCGTCCTGACCGAAGCAGTTGATCTTGCCGTCGTAGGCGTCGGCGCCGACGGGTACCGGCGCGCGGGTCGGGGTGACGGTCAAGTCCAACGCCATCGACAGGCCGGCCTGATCGATGCCGCGCAAGCTGGCCGTGTAGGTGTAGGGCCGCAGTTCCCCGTGATCGTCGCGGCAGGCCGTCCACGTCACCGGTCCGGCGCTGCTCTCGTAGCGGATGCCGAGGCATCCGGCGGTCATCGACATTTTCGGTTGCGCCCCGGGCTCCATGTTCTTCGGCGGCATGTCGTAGTCGGTGTAGGTTCCGTATTCGCCGGTGTCACAGTCGAATAGGGACATCGTGTAGAAGTCGGCAACCACCGTGCCACCCGGACGGTTTTTGTTGAAGATGGTCAGGAACGCGAACGTTCGCCCCGTCATACCGGTTAGCTCACCGGCGATGAACCAGGTGTCGGATTCCTGGTCGGCGTGCTCGCCTTCGGCGGCAGGGAAATCCATCGCGCTGTCGCCCCGCACCAGCCGGAACGGGTACGTGCGCCAGTCGCCGTCCGTCGTGACCTGAAGTTCGTCGCTCACGTCGCCTTCACCATTGAAACGGACCTACGTCGGGCAGGCCGGCTTTTTTGCTATGTTAGCATCAATAGCGAAATTGCTATGGCCTTTTATGAGGTGGTGCCCCAATGCCGGAATCCAGCGACCACCGTTGCTACGAACGGCTTTTCGTAGGCGGACACTGGCGTAAGCCGTCCACCGAACAGCGGCTGACAGTCATCTCCCCGCACTCGGAAAAACCGATCGGTGACGTGCCCGCGGCGACTCCCGAGGACGTCGACGCGGCGGTCGCCGCCGCGCGACAGGCCTTCGACCACGGGCCGTGGCCGCGGCTGGACGTGCACGAACGGATGCGCAAGGTCGAAGAGCTCGCGACCATCTACGGCGGGCACCTCGACGAGATGGCCGACCTCATCACCGACGAGATGGGCTCTCCGCGCAGCTTCAGCCGGCTGGGTCAGGCTGCGGCCGCGGCGGCGATGATGCATCTCACCCTGGCCGTCGCCCGCGACTTTCCCTGGACCGAGCGTCGCCACGGTGTGCTCGGCGAAGTGCACCTGCGACGTGCACCGGTCGGAGTGGTCGGCGCGATCGTGCCGTGGAACGTTCCGCAGTTCTTGATCATGCCCAAGCTGATTCCCGCCCTGATCGCGGGCTGCACGGTGATCGTCAAGCCCGCACCCGAAACACCGTTGGACGCGCTGTGGTTGGCCGAGATGATCGAGCAACTCGACCTTCCCGCCGGGGTGGTGTCCGTGCTTCCGGGCGGTACCGATGTCGGCGAGGCGCTGGTCCGCCATCCCGGTGTCGACAAGATTTCGTTCACCGGGTCGAGCGCGGTGGGCCGCCGGATCGCCACACTGTGCGGCGAGCAGCTCAAGCGGGTGAGCCTGGAACTCGGCGGCAAGTCGGCCGCGATCATTCTCGACGACGCCGACATCGACAAGACGGTTAAGGAATTGAAGTCCGCGAGCCTGATGAACAACGGTCAGGCCTGCGTCGCCCAAACCCGCATCCTGGTCAGCGAACGGCGTCGCGACGACGTGGTCGACGCACTGGCCGACATGATGTCCGGCCTGCGGGTGGGCGACCCGTCCGACGAGGCAACCGACATCGGGCCGCTGGTCGCGCAACGGCAACAATCCCGCGTTCAGGACTACATCCGGTCCGGGGTCAAAGAGGGCGCCCGCATGGTCCTTGGCGGCGAGGACGCGCCGCACAGCCAGGGCTGGTACGTGCAGCCGACGCTGTTCGCGGACGTCACCAACGACATGCGCATCGCGCGGGAAGAGATCTTCGGGCCGGTGCTGAGCGTCCTGACTTACCGCGACGAGGCCGACGCGGTACGGATCGCCAACGACAGCGACTACGGTCTGGCCGGATCGGTGTGGACCTCCGACGTTGCGCACGGCCTCGAAGTCGCGGCGAGCGTGCGGGCCGGCACCTATGGCATCAACATGTACACACTCGACATCGGTAGCCCGTTCGGCGGTTTCAAGCAGTCGGGCATCGGCCGCGAGTTCGGTCCCGAGGGCTTGCACGAGTATGTCGAGGTGCAGTCGGTGATCAGCAAGAGCGCGATGCCGCCGTTGTCCAGTTAACCGGTACGGTTTTCATCGGGGGTTGCGGCCAGCGGTGCAGGCGCGCGGCGGCGCTACCCGCCTGCTCGGTATGGCCGATCTTGAAGTACGGGTGCCGCGGCGGACAGGATGGCGTCGCGATTGCCGTTGAGCGGCGGATAGATTCGCCGGGTGTTGACGGTGTGTTTGGTCGCCTTGGCTTGCTCGCCTTGGGCGACGACGTGGCGGTCCGATCCTTCCGTGTACACGGCGCCAGCGGATCCGAGGTCGAGAACTGTGAAGTACGCCGAAATGATCGCGATGGACGAACTGTGCGGTGAGCGGATTGGCCTGCATGCCCGCAGAGCAGATCACAGTGCGGGTAGCAATGCTTCGCCGCCGCTCAGCCTGATTCCGCCGGCATTGACCTCGGCTACGTCCACCCCGGTGCGCGTCTCCACGCCGATGTCGGCGGCGCTTGCTCGATCGCCGGACGCGCGAACTCTCCCACGTCGGAGCCAACGGAAGGGTGGCGGTCGATGAGCAGCACCCGCGACGCGCCCCGATGCATACGGAAAGCGCCTGGGCAGTCCGCACGCGGTCTCGATGCCGGTCAGACGCCGCCGACGACAACGGTGTCGGTAGCCGAGTCGGCAGGACCGTCGGCCAGCGCGGCAAGATGGCGGCTCAGCCTCGTCACGCTGTCAAAGGTAGCGATGTCGAAACCGAATTCGGGGCCTCAGGATGTCGCCCAGCGGAATGCGGCTCGGCGTTAGATCAGCCTCGTAGTTGCGTACTCGGATGTCATGGAATGGCCGCGAACTAATCAGTGCCACACCGGTTGTGCCCGCGACAGCATCGAGTTCGTCGAGGCGCCGCGCGGCACCCAGGGCGGCCCACAACCCCGCGAATCCCGAACCTAGCACCACTATCTCCTTCGCGCGGTCTGGCGCGGGTTTCTTCAATCCTTGGCGACAAACGGACTCAGACTTCGTCGCAGGCAACCTCACTCGTAATTTTCGCGAGGCGATCGGGAGCGAGGCATCGACCGAGCCGATGTTTTGTCGAGAAGGCGAAAAGCACACGTTGTGTGGCGTGGAGGCCTTTATCCGGAATCTTCGAAGACCCGCGACACTCCGCACACCTGTTCAAGGGTGCCGATGAGGTTGTCGGCTACCTAATTTTTCTGGGTCGACGCCCTCATAACATTGTTCTTCAACGCGTTTCGAAACACGCAGCTGCTCCCCCATGACGCTGACCGGATCACATCGTCGGCAGTGACGAATGGGCCCGGATATGCCATGCCGGCCAGACAGCTGGGGACTCACCCCCGAATTTCATGCCGCGCCTCACCCCGACTCAGGCGTGAATATCCCGGAAATTGCTTGGTACGCACGCCAGGCTTTGGCGATACCGAACTCGGCCACCAGCAGCAGCACAGCCCGGATCTGCTCCTCTGCGGCTCCGTTGCCCAGCGCGAGCTCAACGTGCATCCGCAACGAGTCATCGAGCGTGCCGCCCAGCACGTCGGTTACGATCGTGGCCAGTGCTCGTTCGCGGATGCTCAACTCCGGCCTGCCCCACCGGTCGGCGAATTGGTCGGTGAAGAATTTCGCGAATTTTCTGTCCAACAAGGCTATTCGTTCGATAGCGCGATTGTCAGGATTGAGTCGCTCAGTCGGCCGGTGTTCGGGCGCTTTCTGTGGCGGGTCTTCGATTTCGCCGAGCCGCGCGAGCGCTTCAGCCGCGGTGGGATAGCCCACATAGGGCGCCAGATGGCGAACCACTTCGCGCAGGGTCGCCACGCTGACCCCCTGCGAGCGGGCCATCTCGACGTGGGTCTGCAGCGGAAAACCCAGACCGTGGGTACACATGTCGGCGGCGAGAAATACGAACGCCTTCTCCCGCATGGTCAGCTGCGGTAGACCCCAGGCGTGTCGACCGACGGCGATCGCCATCTCGGCGAAGTCGGCATCGAGGGCCGCGACTACGTCTTGGTTCGTCAGCTGACTCGGGTCGTTCATCGGGTCGCTCCCATCACTTGTTGTGCGCAGCCGAACTGCCGAGGCAGCCCGAATAAGCGGATACGCATACGGTCGAAGAGCCGGTCGGGCGCCCAGCGCGCCACGAATGCCAGCAGCCGGCCGTCCTTTCCGACCACGTAGCGGGTGCGGGGCCGTCGCGCCGACAGCGCGCGCAGCACCGCCCGGGCCACTACGTCGGGGGGACTGCCGGCACGTTCGCGCTGCAGTGCGCGCTGTGTCATCGATTGGTAGGCAACGCCGTAGAGCGCCCGCTGTGCCCGGGTCATCCCTGCCATCACACGTTCGGCGTCGTCCTGGACCTTCTGAACCGCGTTGGTGCGGATGGATGCAGGCTCGATGAGCGCGACGTGAATGCCCCAGGGCCACAGTTCTAGGCGTAGTGATTCGGTGATCGAGGCGATGGCCCACTTCGTCGCATTCAGCGGCGCGCCGAACGGCAGGCTGAGCCGGTCGCCAATTGAGCCGATGTTGACCATCCGGCCGCTGCCGGCGCGCAGTAGCGGCAGGAACGCCTGGATGACGCCAACCTGGCCGAACACGTTGACCTCGAAGATGCGCCGCAGATCGTCGCGCGGGATGGCCTCGATCGGCCCCGTCATGCCGACGCCAGCGTTGTTGATCAAGGCGGTGATGCCGTCGTCGCCGACCGCGCGCGCTACCTCTGAGGCCGCCGCGCCGACAGATGCTGCGTCGGTGACGTCGATGATCAACGGGATCAGCTGACCGCCACCGTGGCCGGCGGCTCGTACCAGCGCCTGTCCGTCTGCGTGTTGGCGAACGCCAGCAAAAACCCGATATCCCTGGGCGGTCAGGGTCAGGGCGGTGGCGCGGCCAATACCGGTGGAAGCGCCGGTGATCACCGCTGTCGGCGCCCGCTGGGTGGCTTGTCCTTGCGTCCGTCCGATCGTCACACCTTTTAGCCTCATGCCAACAAATGTAGACCAACATCTGTTGGCCATCAACTGTTGGTATTGTCAACGGCGTTGGCATACATTTGCTGGCATGGCTTTCACCCACCGATCCGAAAAGACGCGCGCGGCGATCCTGCAGGCCACCCGAAAACTGCTGGCTGGCCGCGGCTACGAGGCGACGACCATTCGCGCGGTGGCCGCCCAGGCTCGTATCGACCCGTCGATGGTGATGCGCTACTACGGCAACAAAGAAGGCCTGTTCGCAGCCGCGGTCGATGTCGATCTGCAGCTTCCGCCGCTGCAGAACCTGCCACGGGAGCGGATCGGCGAGCTGCTTGCCCGCCACGTGATCTCACGCTGGGAAGGCGATCTGTCCGACGAATTCATCACGTTGCTGCTGCGTTCGGCGGCGACCAACTCCGCGGCCGCCGAGCAGCTGCGGAGTGTGTTCGAACGCCAAATCCTGGCAATGGTCGCCGAATTGACCGGCGAGGCGACCCAAATAGTGCGACGGCGCGCGGCGATGCTGAGTTCTCAAGTACTAGGACTCGCGTATTGCCGCTACATCGTCGCGTTGCCCGCCATGGTCGACCTCGACGGTGAAAAGTTGGCCACCATGCTGGGCCCGGTGTTGCAGCACTACCTGACCGGTGACCTCGACGCCAGCGTCATGACTGCAGTATCCGGGGGATCCGGGACCGACGTATCCACATAAACTTGAGCGTGAGAAACCGGATCATCTCGATCTGGATGCGCGCCTCGGCAATCCAGTCCTGGATGTTGGCATTCTCGCTGAGCGGTTTGCCGAAGGTCGATCTGGATTGAGCGCGCAGGCACAACACTTCGAGTGCCCGCTCGGCCATACCGATAGCGCGGATGCAGTGGTGGATACGGCCGGGCCCGCCTCTGACCACGTAATCGGCCCGAATAGACGATCTTCCAGCCGGCGCATCGTGCCATCGCACCACGACTCATCGAGAACAGCGCCCGCCGCACCTCCGCACGCACGGCTCTTCGCTAGTTCGGCGGATGCCAACCGGAGTTGCGGCCCAGCCGGGCAAGGAGTTTCGATTGCATGTCGATGTGGGAACCGATCGCCACAGGAGCCTCGAACATCTCGGAACCGCTCAGCGCCGCAGGATCGCTGGGCAAAACCGCGTAGAAGTCCTCGCACCACCGGGGATCCAACCGGTCATCGGCGCCCACCGCGCGGGCCAGGTCCCAGGTGTGCACCAACACGTCGCGGGTCAAGTTCGGCATCATCGCCCGGGCATCCAGGCGCGTCGCCGGATTGCCCTGCAATTCCGGGATGTCGACGACTCTTTCGAACAGGCGCCGCCCCGGCTCGAACGCCTTCTCCAACTGGCCGTAGGTCAACTCCCAACGGATCTGCGGATCATCGCGCGGGCGGTCGGGCTTGAGACCCAGCGGGCGCAACAACAGCACGTCGTGAAAACCGATGACGTGCTCTAGCACTCCCCTGGCATCCCACGCCTCGCATGGCGACCGGCGATCCCATTTTCCGTGGGCGGCGCGTACCGATTCGCCGAATCTTTGGCACACCGCCAGATGTCGTTCGCCCAAGCCGACGGCCATCGCGATTACCCGGGCAGTTGCAGGGTCAGCTCGACGGGACAACACAATTCACCGCGCTGGTTCACGACGTCGATCTGCAGGTCGAGCAGCCGCCGCGGTGGATCGACGGTCATGTCGCAGTGCTTGGCGACGACACGGCCCCGGCTCACCATCGTGTCGCCGGCGTAGATCGAACCGGCCAACCGCATCTTCCGGCGCACCACCCGGCTCTGCGGTCCGGCCCAGTCGGTCGCGACGCGGTCGGCGAAACCGGCGAGGTGCATGGTGTTCACGAAAATCGTTGGGTGGCCTTGATTTTGGGCATAAACCGGGTCGAAGTGGCCCGGAAAGTAGTCCCAGGTCGAACCGGAATTCATCACTACCCGTTGATAGCTGATCTCGTCGCGCACCTCAGGCAGGTCCATCGGCACCGCGATCTCGTCCCAGTCAATGCGCAGGGTCACGACGCCCCCACAGGCGTGAACCGGAACAACGTGTTGCGGTTGCTGGCCACCACCGCGCCGTCTTGACGGGTGAAAGTGTCCATGGTTTCGACGAAGTGGCCGACGCCGAGCTTGGTCTGCTTCTCCGGTGACACCGACACCACCTCTTCGACGACGGTGAGCCGGTCGCCTTCGACGACGGGTAGTGGAAACTCGGCCTCGTTGGCCGCATTGATGAACGTGGTACCGGGCAGCGGCACTCGAATCGCGATCGCCGCCGCGGGGGGTTGCCCGCCCGGCTGCCACGGCAGTGGCGTCAGCCATCCCATCAGCAGGGCCGGCGGCGCCACCAGCCCTCCCCAGTTCTGCGTCGCGAAATCGGCGTCCCAATACGACGGGTTGGCATCGTGGACGGTGGCGGCGAACATCTGGATGCGGGCCGAACTGACCACCGTCCCCGCGATTCTCGGCTCGGTCGCCACGCCGACCATCCGCAGAGCTTCTTCATAGGTACCGAATGCGAGCCGGTAACTGATGGGTTTCGACACAGCGGCCGCGTCCGTCACACCGTCAGCGCATGGCCGTTCGACACCGAATCCCAGTCAAGCTCACGGGAAGTGAAGTACCAGCCGCCGCGCTCGTAGATCAGCTCATCACGGTAGGCGCCGGTGGCACGCAACGTGGCGGCACCGTCGGGGCCAGCCGCGAACAGCAATGCGACGCAGCGCTGGGTCGCGTTGACGCCGTCGACGTTGATTTCGTTGTCGACGGTGACCAGACGCCCGTTGCCGCCGTCGAAAGCCGCACGCAGATCGGTGTACTCGTTGCCGTCCCGGGTAAAGCGAGCACCCGCGTGGCGGAAGGTCGCGATCCATCCGCTGCGGTCACCCGTGGAGTGGCACCGATTGTGCCGCGCGGTCAAATTCAAGATAGCGTCGCGCCCCACTGCCCCATCGAGGACGAACTGTTGTTGATAGGTCATGGCCATCTGTTTTTCTCCCTGCCTTATCGACTGACGATGTATCCGTGGCTTTCGCGGTCCCACGCGGTGGCTCCGACGCCCCGGGCGCGAAGAACATCCTTGCGAATCCGCCCGATGACGGTCTTCGGCAGCTCGCTGACGATCTCGACGTACCGCGGTACGGAGAAGTACGGCATCCGCTCGCTGCAGAAATCCAGCAGCTCAACGTAATCCAGTGCGCTGTCCGGTTGTGTGGTGACGAACAGAAGTACGTCATCTTCACCCAGGTCGCTGGCCACACCGACCACCGCCGCCTCCACGACGGCGGGATGCCCGATCACCACCGTCTCGACTTCGACCGACGAGATGTTCTCCCCGCGGCGACGCAACGAATCCTTCACCCGGTCGACGTAAGTCAGGTTGTGGTCGCTGTCCAGCACACCGAGGTCCCCGGTGCGGAACCACTGCGGGTGTGGATCGACGCCGACGCCGGAGGGCTTCACGTAACCCTCACTCATCACGTGCGGGAAGCGGGGTCGACAAGCGATCTCCCCTACCGACCCGTCCGGAAGCGGCGCACCGTCCAGGCCGACGATCCGCACGTCGAAATGGGGATTCGGCCCGCCTGACGTTCCGGGCACCCCGTCGTCGGCGACGCCTTTGACGGCGATCGGGAATGCTTCAGTCAGGCCGTACATGGTGACGATCCGGCACTGGTAACGCTTTTCGATGTCACGGTAGATTTTCGCGTCGATCGGCGCCGCGGAGATGAACCGCAGCGGCAGCTGTGCATCGCGTGGTTCGGGTGGCTGCTTCCACAGCATCGAGACCATCGCGCCGGCGCCGACGAATCCTGCGGCACCACAGGCGCGCACCTCGTCCCACACCGATCCCGGATGAAAAGCCGGCGCCAAAACCGTTGTCCCTCCGACCAGCATGGGCGCCAGCACTGCGGGTGCCGCGCTGAGATGGAACAGTGGCATCGCCGTCCACAACACCTCACCGGGCCGGAACTCCCAGGCCGAGGCGGCCGTCGCGGCCGTGGTGAACAGGTAGTGCCAGGTGGTGGCCACCGCCTTGGATGCCCCGGTCGTGCCCGAGGTGAAGAACAGCGACCCGACGTCTCCGACGCTTCCACCGTGGTCGGCGACGGCATCCGCCGGCCCGTCTAACGAAACACTGGAGACCACAAGGGTTCTCAGATCGGGCAGCCGATCGGCCAACTCAGCGACGCGCTGTTGTCGTTCGCTGTCGGTGACGACTGCCTTCGCCCGCGAGAGCCGAAGCGCGTGCAGCAGGAAGTCACCCTTATTGGCCGCGTTTACCGCGGCGACCACCGCACCGATGCGCCCGGCACCCAACCAGAAGTAGACCCACTCCGGACAGGTCGCGGTGAACAACGCGACGCCATCGCCTGGCCCAATACCCAAGTCCAGCAGAACACCAGCCGCCGCGCAGGACCGCCGCCGCATCTGTTCGAAGGTCACGTCGATGCCGTCGATCGACATCATCACCCGATCGGGAAACTGCTCGGCGCGAGCATCGAGCACCGTAGCGACGTCGAACCGGTCGATTCCGAAATCAGCCGGGCCGATGGGCTTTCCGTCGCATGCGGGTGCCGCCCCAGCCGGCACGCGGGCCATTCAGGCTCCTCTAAACCTTCGCAGCCGCCGGGTCAGGGTCGCCGTGGGCGTTGTAACCGAAGTCCTCAGCCGAGCTTTCTTCACCCGGATAGAAGCGATGCGCCCAGCGCCGCAACGCGGCGTAGTCGTGCGCCTCCTCAGGTGCGAGGTTCGGCTTTTCCAGGTACTTCATGTTCTCCCAGGTGAAGAAGTCCTGCTTGATGACTTCCTGTTGCAGCGCAAGGAATTTAGCGGCGCGGCCGGTGGGCACATCGTCGGTGTCGCCGGGCTCGCGGACCGAGGCCTGGGTATAGAAGTAGTCGGTGTAGTCCTCGTCGACCGGCGTTTGCCCGGTCACCTCGATGGTGGCCACCAAGTCGCTGGGAAAGCGGACGATGCCCAGGCCCAGCGAGTAGTTGTCGTAGATGATCTTGGCGTCGACGGGTCCGTCCGGGGTCAGCCAGGTCTGCGACCGGCCGCCACCGAAGTGGGCGCTGACGGTGGCGTGCAGGTGGTAGCCGGCTACCTCGAACGAGGTGGTGTTGGCCGGGTTGGCCGCCTTGTGCACGTATTGCACGTGGTACGGGTCGGCAGCGTTTTCGATGATCATCTGCGCGTGCACCTTGACCCGGTTGAGCATGCGGCTGTGTGGGTGCAACGGGTAGTACTCGTCGGTTTCCAGCTCCGGCAGCACCGGTGGCTGCCAGTACGGCGCCCGACCGTGCCGCTCGTGCCAGACCAGGATGAAGCCGTACCACTCCGTGCTGTGGTAGGTCCGGACGCGGACGTTGTTCTTGCAGCCGATCTTGCTGTACGGGATCAGCGCGTTGGTTCCGTCGCCGCGCCACTGCCACCCGTGCCATGGGCAGACGATGTTCTCACCCTCGACCGTGCCGCCGACACCCATGTTGGCGCCGAGGTGCTGACAGTAAGCGTCGAGCACGTTCACTTCACCGGACTCGGTGCGAAACAGCACCATCTCCTCGCCGAAGTAGTGCACCCGCTTGACCTGCCCGGCGGCCAGGTCCGAGGCGAAACCGACGATGAACCACCCGGTCGGGAACCGGTACGGCGACAGGCTGATGCCGGTCGGCCCGAATTCGCGCTCCGATGGGTCGATGGAGGTGTCCGAAACTGTGTCCGTCACTACCTCTTCCTTCTGGTTCGTTCCCGCACTAGCCGACTGGCGCACGGCCGCATAGACACCGCGTTGCAGAAGACGTTGGTCTATTTTTACTATTTTAAGCATAGAACGTCAACGCACCCGGGGGCCGACGGTACTGTGAGTCAGCAAACCGGTCTCCTTCGCGGTTCTGGCGTCTGAGTGAATTGAGGTTCGTCGATGACGGTGTCGACAGTCGATCTGTCCGATTTCGAACTGTGGCGCAATGGCTTTCCCGACGATTTGTTCACCGAGCTGCGTCGGACCAGACCGCTGTTTCGGCACGGGCTGACACCAGGTGTCGCGAAGACCGTCAAGCGGGATTTTTGGATGACCACCAAGCACCGGCATGCCGTGCGGCTGCACCGCGATGCAGATTCGTTCACCGCCGGCGACGGCCCGCTCATCCAGCCGGCTGACCTGTTCGCGTCCTATCCGACGATCATCACCTTGGATCCGCCCGAGCAGAGCAAGCACCGGAAACTCATCTCGAGCGCATTCACGCCCAGGGCGATCGCCAAGCTCGAAGACGGCATCCGGGCGCGCGCGTCGCGGATGATCGACGACCTACTCGCCCGCGGCAGCGGCGACTGGATCGACGATGTCGCCGACGCGCTGCCCATGACGGTCATCGGCGACATCATCGGCATTCCCGAACAGGACCGGCCTCGCGTCTTCGATGGCTTCGACCGCATCCTGAAGGCTCAATCCACCGGAGATCAGCTTGACGCCGATGTCTTTGCGACGATCTTCGGTTACGCCATGGAGCTCACCGCCGAGAAGCGGCGTAATCCTGCCGACGACATCTGGAGCACGATCGCGTCCGGCGTCATCACCAGCGACGATGGTGAACAATTCAGCTTGGGTGCAAACGAACTCGAGTTCTTCTTCTTCGTGCTGGCGTTCGCCGGCAGCGACACGACCAAGAACGCTCTGGCCATCGGGCTGCAGGCTTTCGTCGCGAATCCTGAACAGATCGAGCGGTATCGCGAAGACGAATCCGTGCGTTCCAGCGCCGTCGAAGAGGTGCTGCGCTGGACGTCGCCGGTGGCGTACTGGACCCGCAGCACCAAGGTCGACATCGAAATGGACGGTCAGCACATCCCCAAGGGCGAGCGGGTGGTCTCGATGTTGCGTTCGGCGAATCGGGATGAGGAGGTCTTCGAGTCGCCGTTCACATTCGACATCGGACGCCATCCCAATCCACACGTCGCGTTCGGCGGCGGCGGCGCGCACCACTGCCTGGGTGCGATGCTTGCCCGTGCAGAGATCCGTGCCGTCCTGGATGAACTGCTGTTGCGTTGCGACAGCATCTCTCTCGGTCCGGCCGAGGTGGCGTATCCGAATCTGACCACCAACATGTCGATCTACGACGTCATGCCGATCACGCTGACCGCGCGGAGTTGATGGCACGGCTTCTCCTCGGGCCGCTGCACGGCCCGCATCGTCGCCGCGCGGAGTTGATGGCACGGCTTCTCCTCGGGCCGCTGCACGGCCCGCATCGTCGCCGCGCGGAGACTAGTCAGCGAGCCGCAGGGCGGCTTTGGGGCACTGGTCGATCGCGGCCCGCACGTCGATCTCCAGATGTTCGGGCACCTCACCGTCGGCGACGTGCACCACATCGGAGTGCCCGATCTCGAAGTAGTCCGGCGCCAACGATTCACAGAACCCGTTGGCCTCGCACAATGACTCGTCGACGATCACTCGCATCGCTTGCGCCTCCTGATTGCCTTCATGCTCATAAACCCTTGGGCCGAGTGCCGATTACGCCGGCGGCTGCCAGACGTGCGAGGTCGTGATCGCTGAGCCCGCACAGGTCGCGCAGCACCTCGCCATTGTGTTCGCCGAGTGTCGGCGGCGGGCGCATCAGCCATGAGTGCCGGCCGCCGAGCGGGGCAAACGGCGGACGCGGGTAGCGCCCCGGACCGGTGCGCGGATGATCAAGTGTCTCGAAAAAACCGCGGTCTTCCAGCTGGGGATTCTCGGTCACCAACGACGGCGACACCACCGGCGCTGCCGGAATACCCACGGCGGCAAGGTCATCCACCGTGCGGCTCAGCTTCTGGCCGCCGAACCAGTCCTGCAACCCGCGGTCGATGTCATCGGCCCCCTCGCATCGTCCCGTGACGGTGCCGAAGCGATCATCGTCGGTCCACGGCGGGCGGCCCATCAGGTCGACCAGCGCCTGCCATTGCCGGTCGGTGCGCACGGTGACGGCTATCCAGTCGTCGTCGCCGGCGCAACGGTAGAGGTTCTGCACGGCCCCACCATGACCGCGATTACCCTGACGGCTCAGCGTGACACCGAACACCTCGGCTTCGATCGGCTGAATCGCGGTGGCGTTCATGACCGTTTCGATCATCGGCAGTTCGACGAGTTGCCCTTGTCCGGTTCGCCCCGCATGGGACAGCGCCGCCGTCACGGCGAAGGCGGCGTGCACACCGGCCAGTGGATCGCACGCTCCCCTGGGCGGGACGGGCGGACCGTCGGCCAGGCCCGTCACCCACGCCAACCCGGCGATCTGCTCCATGGTCGGCGCGAAACCGACCCGGTCGCGCCACGGACCGTCCAGTCCGAACGCGGGCATCCGGGCGATCACCAATCGCGGATTGACCGCCAGCAACTCGTCGGCGCTCAGACCGAAATGGTCCATCACCCGTGGGGAGAAGTTTTCGATCACGACGTCGGCGTCAACAATCAACTCATTGAACAGACGCCGGCCGTCGGCCGACCCCAAATCCAGCGTTACCGAGCGCTTGTTGGTGTTCATGGCGTGAAACACCCAGCCGTATTCCCACCAGTCGTCGACATCTTTTCGCATGCCGCCGGAGTACCGGATGCCATCGGGGCGCTGGATCGACTCCACTTTGACGACGTCGGCACCGAACGCCGCGAGCAGATGCGTTGCGGCGGGGCCGGCCCAGAACGCGGTCAGGTCGACGACACGAACACCCTCGAACGGCAGCTGCGGGTCCGACGGCGGCCCGCCGTCATCACGTCTCGGCCACGGCGCGGTGTCGTCGGCCTCGCCCGGCGAAGGCGCGCTGCGCAGCGACGCAGGCCGGCACCGTGACATCAGCCATGGGGTACGCGGCTGATGAAAACCGGCCGGGTTGCGCACGAAGGCATTACGTTCTTTCGCGTACGCCGTGTCCCGGATGGTGGCGCCGTTGCCCAGTGCCGCGATCGGTAGCCGGAAAAGTTGCCCGAGCTCGACGATCTCCTCGACGGTGCGTTCGGCCAGCCAGGGCCGGATCCGCTCGCGGATGAAATCGCGGTGTGCCCAGCGCCCGATCTGAAAACTGAGCTGTGGAAGCTCGGTCAGCTCGGCACAATCGACCATCGCGGCGAAGTCCAGCCACTGCTGGCCGGTGACCATGGTGATCCCGATGTAGCCGTCCTTCGCCGACTCGATCGACGGGACTTCAACGGTGCGCGAAACCGGCGGCACCTGTAGCAGCTGCGAGTGCAACCACTCGCCACTTTGCATCAGCGTGATTGCTTCCAGCATGGACAGATCCAGGTGTTCACCGGGTCCGCCGTGGTCGATGCGGCGGCGCACCGCCAGCGCACCGAATGCGGCGAACACACCACCCATGTACTCCCCGAGGTCACCGCCGATCGAGATCGGAGGTCCGGCCGGGTCACCGCGAAATCCGGTCAAACCTGACCATGCCTGCAGGGTGAATTCGCTGGCAGCACGATCGGCGAACGGCCCGGTCCAGCCGAAGTCGGAAATGGTGACGACAACCGCCCTCGGGAATTCCGCGAGCAACTGTTGCGGGTCGATGCCCAGCTCAGCCGCCTGCGACCGGGTGGCGGTCACCACGACGATGTCGGCGCCGGCCACCTCCGAGCGGAGATCGGCGGCGGGCCAGGTCAGGCTCCGCTTACCGGCATTGAGATAGCCGAACAGGGGTGCGTCCGTGCCGTCCGGCGTCGCCGAGCCGCTCGCCGTGAAGCTTCGCAGCGAATCTCCCTGCGGTGGGTCGATTTTCCTGACCTGAGCGCCGGCATCGACCAACAGCTTGCCGCAATAATCACCGGCGATCCGGTCGCTGATCTCGACAACACGGACATCGTCCAGCGGTGTCGGTCGGCCGTCGTGCCCGTCGCTCAACCTGTATCCGTCTACGTCGTCGGGTATGTGTCTATGCCATCTTAGTAACGTTGCCGAGCATGGCTGGTCATTGCAGAACCGTGCTCTTGACCAGCGCGGCTATTATGCCATTACTGCTAAGATTGCAGTAAATGGAGTCTGCGGGTGCGGCGCCGTAACTCCGACCGAACGTGCTGCTGCTGGAATCAGATGACTGCGCTGGGAATCGGCCCCGCGGCACGACGCCGCCTGTCTGCGCCGCGGATCGCCGAGATCGTCGCCGATGAGTTGCGACGCCAGATCATCGATGGCGAATTGGCCGACGGCGATTTGCTGCCTCGCCAAGAGGTGCTCGTCGAGCAGTTCAACGTCAGCCTCGTCTCGCTGCGAGAGGCGCTGCGGATTCTGGAGACCGAGGGGTTGGTCTCGGTTCGGCGCGGCAACCGCGGCGGGGCCATCGTGCACGCTCCGGCGAAGACCAGCGCCGCCTACATGCTGGGTCTGCTGCTGCAGAGTGAATCCGTTGTCGTCGCCGATCTCGGGACCGCGATTCTGGAGCTCGAACCCGCTTGTGCGGCACTGGCGGCTCAGCGGACCGACCGCGCCGAGACTATCGTGCCCGAGCTCAAAGAGATCAACGCTGCGATGGAAGTGCATTTGGAAGACGGGCCCGAGTTCACCGAAATCGGACGTAGATTCCATGATTCCGTCGTCCGTGGCTGCGGCAACCGGACCATCATCGCCGTCGTCGGCACGCTGGAATCGCTGTGGACCAGCCACGAACAGCAGTGGGCTGACGCAAGCGCGGCAAAGGGCACCTACCCGTC
The DNA here is from genome assembly GCA_963834615.1 of uncultured Actinomycetota bacterium. Classification (GTDB taxonomy): domain Bacteria; phylum Actinomycetota; class Actinomycetes; order Mycobacteriales; family Mycobacteriaceae; genus Mycobacterium. The sequence continues at coordinate 262,096 of CAWICO010000007.1, read as the reverse complement.
GTTGACCAAACGTCGCGCCGTGCTCAGCACGCACGTCAAGCTTGCCGACATGATCGAGGCGGGCGACGTCGACCGTGCGCGCCGGATCGCCGCGCGGCATCTGTCCGATACCCAGAGCCACGTGCTGGCCGCCGGACCGGAGCAACGTATCTACGCGGTGTCGCCACAAGCCTTGGGCCGCCCGCGCGACAACCGTCATCTGTAAATGGAGAATGAGCGAATTGGTGCCAGAACCGCACTGGTGACCGGTGGCAGCGGCGGAATCGGCAAGGCCTGTGCCGCCAAACTCTGCGAACTCGGTTACGACGTGGTGCTTTCGGCGCGGCGGGTCGACCCGCTCCGCGCGGCGGCCGACGAACTCGGTGCGCGCTACATCGTGGCCGACGCATCTGACCCCGCAGGCTTCACCGACGCGATCGGCCCACTGGCGGCGATCGATCTGCTCGTGCATGCGGCAGGTGCCCTCGGCGGAACCTATGCCCGCAAGCAGACTTTCGAGCAGTGGCGGACGATCATGTCAGCCAACCTGGATTCCTGCTTCGTAGTGACTTCAGCCGTGCTGCCGAAGATGCGCGCCGGCTCCCGGCTGGTCTTCATCTCGTCCTCCGCGGCGCATGAACCGATGATGGCCCGGACCGCGTACTCGGCGTCGAAGGCAGGGATGAACGCTTTTGCCCGCGCGCTGGCTACCGAGGTCGACCGTGACGGCATCGCCGTCCATATCGTGACGCCCGGGCCGGTGGAAACCGAGATGCTGCAAGATGTTCCATTCGAGATGAATGCCATCCAAGTCACCGACGTCGCCGAGACGGTCGCCTGGCTCGACACCGTCGACCCGTCGGTCGACCTGCCGGAGATCCGGCTGTCCGCGGTTCGGCGTGGACCGTACGCCCGCGAGCTCGTCGTCCCAACCGAGGCGCGCCGACGGGCAGCGCAACGTCAGTGACCGTCAGCCGTCGAAATCCTTGATCACCGTCTCACCGAATTCGTGCAGTGATACGGGTGCGGCGAAATCGGCGAACCACACGTAGAAACGCTCGACACCTTGACCGGACAATTCCGAGAAATGTCCGGACAATTCATCGGCGTCACCGCACACGAGACCGGAGCCGAGATTTCCGAAACGTCGGGTGCTGGTCTCACGCACCTTCTCGGGGTCGCTGTCCTTGCGAACGAAACCGATCATCTGCTGAATCGACACCCGGGCGGATCCGGTGGCGGGCGCCAACTCCGCAAGCTTGTCGATGTGGTTGGCCGGGATGTTCCACCAATCCGCATGCTTGCGAACGAGTTCCATCATTCGCGGTCCCGTTCCGCCGAGCAGCAGCGGAATGTGATGCGCGGGACGTGGCGACTGGCTGCGGCCGGCATCCTCGCCACGTCCCCAGTAGTCGTTGAGCAGTCCAAGATGTCGCTCGAGTTGCTTGACCCGCGCCTTCGGGTCCTGTTGCCCGACATCAAATCTGGTGAACTCCGCAGGCCACGATCCCGACCCGAGACCGAGGTCGAATCTGCCTTCCGAGGCATCCGACAGGGTGACTGCCTGTTTGGCCAGCACCGCCGGATGACGGAACGCGTCGCAGAGCACCAGATGGCCGATCCGCAGCCGCTCGGTCTTCGCGGCGACCCAGGAGGCGACGCTCATTGCCTCCCAAATGCTTTCGTCGGGAAGCCCGGGCGCCTCGAGGTGGTCGATGAACGCTATACCGGTGAATCCGCTGGCCTCGGCGCGCTGAGCCCGGTCGACGATGTCAGCGACCGGGATCCGCACTTGCGGCAGGAACAGATACCACTCGGCCATTGCCAACCTCCGCACACCATCGCTGCGCGCGACGCCGCCGCGATTGACGTTTGTCGCGCTAGTTTACTATTTTTATTATGTTAGGGGCCTTATGGACGTCGGACTGAATTCGGGTCAGTTGGCGCTGCGTGACAGCGTTCGTGACGTCTTGCGCACCGAGTGCCCGCCGGCAGTCGCGCGACAGGCGATGACTGATCCCGAGCGCTGGCGGACGCTGTGGAAGACGGTGGTCGATCTCGGCTGGACCGAGCTCGCTGTCCCGGCCGCCGACAGCGACGACGCTTTCGGCCGCCTGGATCTCATCGTCGTTCTCGAGGAGTGCGGCGCGGCGATCGCGCCCATTCCGCTGCTGTCCAGCGTCGGTATGGCTGCGGGCGTGCTGCGTCTTGCGGGCGGCGCTGTCGCTGATGTAGTGGGTGATATCGGCAGCGGCGTCGTGGCCGCGCTGGCCGTTCACCCGCCCGGCTACCGACTCCCTGGGGTGCCGACGACGCTCCAGCACGGGCGTGTGCAAGGGCGCGCCGTCGCGGTGCCCGGCTTACCCCGCGCAGAGCTGATCGTGACGCTCGCCTCGTCGGCAGAAGGGCCGGTCGCCGTCGTTGTGCGGGTCGATGACGGCGTCACGCGTGCACAACGCCGAATGCACCGATCCCGCGCAACCCGTGGCCGATGTCGAGATCGACGCCGAGCCGGTGGCCGTCGCACCCGTGAATCTGGACTCAGCATTCGCCACCCCATTGGTCGCCGCGGCAGCTGACTTGGTCGGCGTCGCGGGTGCCGCGCTGGACCGCGCTGTCGAACACGCCAAAACGCGGCACCAGTTCGGAAAGCCGATCGGTGCGTTTCAGGGAATCAAGCACGCTCTTGCCGACAACTATGTGGCACTCGAGCGGGCCCGCGGCCTGACCTATGCCGCGGCAGCGCAGCTCGACGATCCAATGACGCCGCCTGCGGTGGGTTGGAACGCGGCCGCGTTGGCCAAGGCCGCGGCCGGGGAGGCGGCGGTGGGATGCGCCCGCACCGCAGTCCAGGTTCACGGCGCTCTGGCCCAGACCTGGGAGCACGACCTACACCTGTATCTGCGGCACGCATGGCAGGGCGCCGCGACGCTGGGAGACAGTCGCGCGCTGTACCACGCGGTCGGCCGTCGCTTCGCCGGGGCCGCGACGTGAACAACCTGGTCGCCGAGTACGGGGCGTGGCTGACGGACTTTCTGCCGAACGACTATTACGACCGTTACCGCGAATACCGCTGGGACATCGGGCTTCGCCGTGCACATCAACGCGCCGCGTTCGAAGCGGGGTGGTTGCAGCCCACCTGGCCACGCGAGCACGGTGGTCGGTCGCTGGGCTTGGCCGACGCGATGGAGATAAGGCTCGAGGCGGCGATGCGATCGGCGCCCAAGCTGCCCAACGTCGCCGGGCCGGGCGTCGCCGCGCCCGGGATCCGCCAGTTCGGCACCGCCGAGCAAATCGAGCGACTCCTGGTCCCGCTGCTACGCGGCGACGAGTGGTGGGCGCTGGGTATGTCAGAGCCTGAAGCCGGGTCGGACTTTGCCGGGTTGCGTACCCGCGCCGTGCGCGACGGCCCAGAAGGCAAGGTGTTCCGCGTCAAGGGCCGGAAGATCTGGACGACTCAGGCGCACGTGTCGCGGTGGTGCACGCTGTACGCCCGCACCGAACCGGACGCGCCCAAACACCGCGGGATCTCTTGCCTCATACTCGATCTCGAATCCCCCGGCGTGACCATCGAACCTATTCGGATGGCGTCGATCTCTGACGAGACCTTCTGCGAAGTCATTCTCGACGACGTCGAAATCCCGGTGGACAGCCTGCTCGGACCCTACAACGGCGGCTGGCAGGTGGCGATGTCGTCGCTGAATCATGAGCGGCAGATGATCTGGATCATGAACTGGGTTGAGATCCAGCGTGGACTCAACTCCGTCCGCGAATCCAAGACCACCCACGATGACTACGCCTCCGGCGAGGTGTTCATCGAACTCGGCTCGCTGCTCGCCGACACCGACGCGTTGCGCGCAACCGGATATCGCGCGCTGCACAACGAGCTCGACGGGCGGCCGAGCCCCGAAGCCGACATCCTCAAACTCCTTGGTTCGCAGACACTGCAACGCGTTTGGGAGCTTGCCGCCGCGGCCGCCGGGCCAGGTTCGATTGACGACAGCGACCTGCTCTTCGAGCGTCAAGACGCGCTGGCGGCAAGCATCTACGGCGGGACATCCGAGATCCAACGCAACATCATCGCCGAGCGACTGCTCGGACTGCCGAAGGGATGACGATGGATTACGACCTCGGCACCGACGCCGTCGACCTCAGAAAGCGCCTGCGGGAGTTGATATCCACGCATATCCCAGAGGGATTTCTGGGCGCCTGCACGGACGACCCGCAGGACCTTGCGACCACCGAGTCGTTCTGCAAGCTGCTCGCCGGCGACGGGCTACTGGCCCTGGCGTGGCCGAAGGAGCACGGTGGCGGCGGTGGTTCGGTGTGGCAGCAGACCGTGCTGCGCGAGGAGATGTGGGCGCACCACGAACCCCGCGGCGCGCAATACATGGGCATCAACTGGGTCGGGCCCGCATTGATGCGGTACGGCACCGCCGAGCAAAAGGCACGGCACTTGTCGGCTATTGCCGCGGGTGAAGTGATCTGGTGTCAAGGATTTTCCGAGCCAGAGGCCGGGACCGACCTCGCGTCGCTGCGCACCCGCGCCGTTGCCGACGGTGACGGCTGGCGCGTCACCGGACAGAAGGTCTGGACGTCCTACGCGCGGATGGCGTCATGGTGTGTGCTGGCGGCGTGCACCGATCCCAGCGCCCCGAAACCGAAGCGGCTCACCCTCTTTCTTGTTCCGATGGACCGGGCCGGCATCACTGTGCGCCCGATCCGATCGATGCTGGGGCCACATCACCTCAACGAAGTCTTCCTCGACGAAGTCGAGGTATCGGCCGGCGAGGTTCTCGGCGAGGTGGGCGACGGCTGGCGGGTGATGCGCGAAGCACTCGCCTTCGAGCGGGTCGGGATCGCCCGGTACGCGCGGTGCGAGTCGCTTCTCGACCGGATGCAGGCCGAACTCGGCGACGACTGGGACCGATTGCCCGAGTCGATTCGCACCCGCTGGGTGCGGGCGCTGATCGACCTGCGGGTCGCCCGACTGCTGGCATACCGGGCGGTGTCGTTGCAAGACGACCCGTCGGCGGGCGCGGCAGCCAGCGCAGCCCGCATCGCTACCACGACCTGTGACCAGCAGGTCGCCGAGTTGCTGTTCGACGTGCTCGGCCCGGCGGCATTGGACAGCGGCTCCTCGGCGCCTTTACACGGCGCGATCGAGGACCACTGGCGTTATGCCCAGGCGGCCACCGTGGCGTCGGGAACCATCGAAGTGCAGCGGATGCTCGTCGCACGCGAAGCTCTGGAAGGCAACGGATGAAAACCGCTCTGCCAGAAGATATTGCCGAGTTCGGCGCTGTTGCCGCCAAACAGTTCGTCCGGTTCGGTGGTCCGCAGGCCGCCCTTCGTGCCGAAACTGAGGAGCAGCTCCGGCCCACGCCCGAACCGCGCTGTCCGATCTCGGTGCGTTCGATCTCGACGTCCGATCATCCGCCGAGGATCTGCTGGCCGCCGCAGTCCTGTGCCAGGCTGCCGGCGCGGCGGCTCTGCCCTACCCGCTCGTCGAGGAACTGCTCGCCGTCGACGGCGCGCGGCTCGCACTGGTGAACCCCGAAGCGCCGCGCATCGACCACGGCGACCTGGCAGGCGACTGGATCGCCGCTGACCTCGACGGCACGCGCTATCAGGTGCGGCCGTCGTCGAGAACCAGCGCCAAGCTCGGACCGTTCCTGGTGCCTGCCACGTTGAGCCAGCCCGACGGTACCGTGCCGTCAGCCGACGTCGATCTGCATCTGAACCTCGGGTCATGGCGGATTCTGGGAGCCGTGCAACAGGCTCTGGATATCACCAGACAACACGTCGCCGACCGAATGCAGTTCGGCAAGCCGCTGGCCGAATTTCAGGCGGTCCGCTTCACCATCGCCGATGCCTCCGTCGCGGTGCGTGGGCTCTCCGAACTCGCGAAGTACACGATTTCCCGAACGGAATCCGCACCGGCACAGGTGCGTTCGGCCGATGCCCTGATACTTCGGTTCAAGGCCGGCGACACCGCGCGGCAGGTGCTGCGCACCGCACACCAACTACTCGGAGCGCTCGGCTTCTGCGACGAGTCCGACGTCAGCGTGCTCGACAGGCACACGCAGTCGCTGATCCGGTTACCGGTCAGCACCGAGGTGCTCGCGATGCGCCTGACGAAGGGTGTCCCTGGCGGCCAGTTCGAGACGCTGTTCTCCGCTCCGGTATCGGCATGAGTACACAGACTTCCGCTTCCGGGGTCGCCGTCAATCCACCCGACGAGGGAATTCCGTTCGGCACCAAGCTGCAACAGCTCGCCGAGCAACGTGGTGACGACACCGCCGTCACCGTCATCGCGCGCAACGGCACCGCGCACTCGTTGACTTTCGCCGAGCTGGACGGCCGGGCCAATCAATGGGGACGGGCATTGACCACCGCCGGCGCCGAGGTCGGTTCGCTTGTTGCACTGGCGATTCCCAATTCGCAGCAGCTGGTGCTCGCCGCCCTGGGCTGCTGGAAGATCGGTGCTGTTCCTGTTCCGATGCGCTGGGATCTACCCGATTGGGAGCGATCCCGGGTGTTGGAGGTGATCGACGCGGCGGTCGTCATCGATGAACAAAGCCGGGATGCGCTGACTTCGCGCGCCGCCGGTCAGTCCGACGATCCCCTTCCCGAAGTGGTCTCCCCCAAAGCTAACGGAATCTGCAGCAGCGGATCGACCGGCCTGCCCAAAGTCATTCTGACTCTGGCACAGGGGATCTGGACGCCGGAGTCGTCCTTCCCATTCTTGGCAGCCTGGACTCCGACGGCTCAGCCGCAGACCATCTTGGTTCCCGGACCGATGTATCACACCAACGGGTTCTCACCACTCACCTACCTGTTAGGTGGCGACCGACTGGTGGTGCTCGAAAAGTTCGATGCGGCAACCGTTGTCGATGTGATCGAGCGCTACCGCATCACCAATTTCACTGCGACGCCGACCATGCTGGCCCGCATCGCGGCACTCCCGGACATCCGCCAGCGGGATCTGTCGAGCGTCGCGTGGATCCTGCAAGGTGCCGCGGTGATGCCGCACGCGTTGCTGCACACCTGGTTCGATCTGCTCAGCCCCGAACAGGTCGTGATGGCCTACGGGATGACCGAGAACCTGGGGCTGACCGCATTGCGCGGCGACGAGTGGTTGGCCCATCGCGGCAGCGTCGGCCGTGGCTTCCGGGACACCGAAGTACGGATCCTTGACCAGCAGGGCCAGCCGGTCGGTGCCGGCGAGTTCGGCGAGATTTACCTGCGCTCACCGATGAGCGTCGGCTATCACTACCTGGGTGGAGCGCCGCTGCTGCCGTCAACGACCGACGGGTTTCGCACCGCCGGCGACATCGGTCACGTCGATGACGACGGGTACCTCTACATCGCCGATCGCCGCAGCGACATGATCATCACCGGTGGCGCCAATGTCTTTCCCGCGGAGGTGGAATGTGCGCTCGTCGAACACGACGACATCGCCGACGTCGTCGTCATCGGTCTTTCCGATCCCGAGTGGGGCCGCCGGGTGCACGCCGTCGTTCAGCTCGCCGACCCGCTGAACCCGCTGACTGGGCAGCAGATCATCGCGTACGCGAAGGCCCGGCTCGCCGCCTACAAAGTCCCCAAGACAGTGGAGTTCGTCGACGAGATTCCCCGCACGGCGGCGACCAAGGTCAACCGCTCAGCGATGGTCGAGGCCCGCGGCGGTTGACGCCCATTGCCTGCGTTCGTAAAACCTGCTGGTTGTCAGGCCGCTCATTTCGGAGCACACTCAGACCGGGTTTCGCAAGACCGAGAGCCGAAACCAGACAAGGTGGGACGCGGTCTTTCGAACGCGACGCCCACAAAAGGGACATCTCATGAACGCGTTCTCTACGAGCTTCCACACCGCGACCATCGACGGCCTCGACGTCTTCTACCGAGAAGCCGGCGACCCGTCCAAGCCGACACTGCTTCTGCTGCACGGTTTCCCGTCCAGCTCGCACATGTTCCGAGACCTGATCAACTCGCTCGCAGACGAATACCACTTGGTGGCACCGGATCACATTGGCTTTGGCCGGTCGGCGATGCCGACGACCACCCAGTTCACCTATAGCTTCGACCGCCTCACCGAGATCACCGAGGGGCTCATCGAGTACCTCGGACTTGATCGTTTCGCGCTCTATATCCACGACTACGGTGCACCGATCGGGTTGCGGATCGCCAGCCGGCGGCCCGATCGCATCACTGCCCTGATCACCCAGAGCGGCAACGCCTACGTTGAAGGTTTCACCCCTTTCTGGGACGTTCTGTTCGCGCACGCCAAGGACCGAGCAGCAAACGAAGACGAAGTCCGCGAGAAATTCACCGAGGCAACGACCCGCTGGCAATACACGCACGGCGTTCCCGCGGACCGCCTGGATCGGATTGCGCCCGACGCCTGGCAGCTCGATCAGCTTGGACTGGACCGCAAAGACAACGACGCCATCCAGCTACAACTTTTTTGGGACTATCAGTTCAACCTCGACGGCTACCCCGCGTTCCAGCAATACTTCCGCACCCACCAGCCGCCACTGCTGGTCACCTGGGGCAAAAACGACGAGATTTTCGGCGCTGCGGGAGCCGACGCCTTCCGTCGTGACTTCCCCAACGGGGAGTTCCACATGCTTGACACCGGGCACTTCGCGCTGGAAACCCATGGCGAGGAGATCAGCGGATACATCCGAAACTTTCTGGCGCGCAACGTGTCTTCTCCTTCCTTGCAGGCGACTGCGACGTAACGGCTGGCGTGAACCGGAACCGCCGGGATTCGCTCACATCCGCGCCTTGCGCAGCCTCTTCCATGAAAGGAGCCGACCCTGAAGTACGACCCCGCCGACACCGCGGTCGTGGTCATCGACCCACAGAACGACGTCCTCAGCCCCACGGGTAGGAACTGGGAAAGCGTCGGGGCCAGCGTGACCGAGAACAGAACAGTCCAGCACCTGATCGAAATTTTCGCCGGCGCCAAGGCGGCCGGCTTTGCCCTGTTCATCTCTCCGCATTATTTCTATCCGACTGACCACGGTTGGCTCTTCAATGGACCGCTCGAATCAGATGAGCTCCGTACCAACACATTTAGTCGTGCCGGTGCTCTGAGCCTAGGTGGCTTCACCGGTTCTGGTGCTGACTGGCTCGACGAGCTGAAGCCGTTTATCGAGGACCCTGCGACCATCGTCGCCAGCCCGCACAAAGTCTGGGGCCCACAGACCAACGACCTGGTCCTGCAGCTCCGCAAGCGACGGATCGCCAAGGTTGTCCTGTGCGGCATGCTCGCCAACATGTGCGTGGAGTCGCACCTACGGGATCTCCTCGAGCACGGATTCGAAGTAGCCGTGGTCCGCGATGCCACAGCAGGTCCCCAACATCCGATTCGCGGGGACGGCTACCAAGCCGCGCTGGTGAACTACGCATTCTTGGCGCACGCCGTTCCATACGCCAGCGACGTTGTCGCCGCCATGATGGCGAACGGCGACGACGCAACGCGTTAGCGGCAGCAACTCCAGCGTCCCCCCAGGTACTCGCACCTAATGAGAGAGGACAGTATGGCTGTCTTGGAGCTAACCAGCAGTGGGACAGCAGAATTCGACGAAGACGATGTGTATTTCATCGGCAACGCCACGACATTGATCCGATTTGGCGGCCTGATGGTCCTGACCGATCCCGCTTTCCTGCACAAAAGCGAACACGTCGATCTGGGTCATGGCATATGGGCCCGGCGGGAGGTTGAGCCGGCGTGCCAGATTGCCGACCTGCCGCCGATTGATCTGATCGTTCTGTCGCACTACCGCGGCGACCATTTCGATGACGTCGCCGCCCAAAGCTCGACAAGAAACTGCCCATCGTTTCAACGGCTGACGCGGTCAGCAAGCTCAGCGGTCTGGGCTTCGAGCGCGGCTATCCCCTAGAAACCTGGGAATCCCTCGAGGTGCACAAAGGCGAAGCAACGCTGACGATTACCGCGATGCCGGCCAAGCACGCCGCCGAAGAGTCGGCCAACGAGCTGCTCATGCCTGTCAACGGGCACATGCTCGACTTCAGCCGCAACGACGATCAGCTCTATCGGCTCTATATAACCGGAGACACGATGCTCGTCGACAGTCTCGAGGACATTCCGTGCCGCTACCCGACATCGACCTGGGTCTGATTCACACCGGCGGCACAACCTTCCTGGTCACCGTCGTCTAGATGACCGGCGAGCAGGGAGTCAGGGCCGTCGAGATCATCAAACCGCGCACCGCCATCCCAATCCACTACAACGACTTCTCGGTATTCCTTTCCGGACTCGACGACTTCAAGAACGCCGCCCAGACCTCGACCGCAAGTACGAAGTTCGTCTACCTCGCACACGGCGAGACCTACACATTCACACCCACGGTGTGACCGACGCTCATCGACACACCTAGCCGCTCTCAGCCAATGCTGTTGACGGCGGCGGCGACCCTAGTCTGGAAGTCGGACGGCAACGGGATGTATCCCAGGTTGTTGAGGCCTTGTTGTCCGTCGGTGACCGTCGACTGCATGAACGCCTTCACCGCTTTTCCGACCTCGGCGTCAGGGTATTTGGCGCAGACAACCTCGTAGCTGGCCAACAGGACCGGGTAGACCCCGGGCGTCGTGGTCGCATATACCTTCGACAGGTCGAGGACGAGGTCGTTGGGGTCCGCGCCCTGTCCCTTGATGGTGACGTTTGAGATCGTCTTGCCGACAAAGTCGTTGCCGATGTGAGCGACTCCCCCGGCTGTCTGAATGCCTACGGCATCGAGGTGCTGCTTCATCGCATACGACCACTCGTTGTAGCTGATGGCGCCCTCGGTGTTCTTGACGGTCTCCGCCGTGCCCTCGTTGCCTTTGGCAGCGGTCCCCGCGCCTCCGTTGAAGACTTTGCCCGCACCCTTGGTCCAGGTGCCACCGGCGGCGCCTTGGAGGTATTGCTGGAAGTTGTCGGTGGTTCCGGACGCATCGCTGCGGTAGACGACGTGGATGTCCTCGGCGGGCATGGTCCCGTTCTGCGCGGTGATGGCGGGGTCGTCCCAGCGGGTGACCGCGCCGCTGAAAATCTTTCCCAGGGTGGCTGCGTCCAGGTTGAGGACGTCGGTCGTTTTGACGTTGAAGGTGATCGCTATGGGACCGAACACGACCGGCAGGTCCCACGCGGCGGCACCGCCGCAGCGCTGCTTCGCCGCCGTCTGCTCGCTGCCACTCAGCGGTGAGTCCGAACCGCCGAAGTCGGTCTTGGCGGCAAGGAAATCCTGAATGCCGGCGCCGGAGCCGCTACCCGTGTAGGTGAGCTGCTTGCCCGAGCAGGATTCTTCGTAGCTCGTGATGAAGTGGCTCATCGCATTGGCTTGCGCTGTCGAACCGCTGCCGGTGAGGTCCTGCTTGCCGCCGCAGTCGATGTGGACACCCTTGGCGTACGTCGGCGGCGTGTCGAGGTGCGAACAACCCGATACTGCAAGCACGCCCGCGGCGAGAACGCTGACGGCACGCCGGGATCTGCTGTGCTGCTTCATGTTTGCCTCCTGGAGAACAACCGGTTAGCCGCACATCGGCGCGCCTCAGCGCCACGCGTCGGGTCGAGCACGTCAGCGAACATTAAAAGTCACCAATATCGAAATCGAATCAATGCTGAAGCGAACAACAGATGAAGCAATCGTCTGGGGTCGGCCGGTTTACCCTCGGCGTCGGCATCGATTTGCCCTGGGAAGGCTCAAAGGCGCTGAGACGCCTGCGATTTGGGTGAGCGTCTGTCGGGTCGCCGCGGGTCATGCCCGGCCCGGCGCGAACGCACCACGGTCGGCGAATTCATCCGGCCGTTAGCGCACGTTCAGTTCGCTCACTTAACGTCTGCGAGGTTGACGCTGGTCAGTGGTGTGTGCTTACCAGCGAAGCCGCGCTGTACTGCCGCACCGGAGAGGCGACATGACTGACACGCTCGACAAGCCGCAGGACAAGCCGCAGCTCAACGGCAAGACGGTGCAGGAATACATCGACGAGCGGCCCACCTGGCCTGACGGCACGATGTTGCCGACGACGCCGATGACCGCCATGCAGTTCCGAATCTGGGCGCTCGCCTGTGCGGGTAAGTTCTTCGAAGGCATGGTCGTGTTCATGACCGGGGTGGCCCTGCCTCTGATCGCGATCCAATTCCACCTGAACGCAGCCGACAAGGGCTTCGTTACCGCAGCCTCGCTGGCGGGCATCCTGGTCGGTGCCACGGTCCTTGGCGGGTTGGCGGACACCTATGGGCGCAAGCGGATGTTCATCGTCGAGATGATCATCTTCGCGGTGTTCCTGGTAGCGCTGACCTTCGCCCCCAATTTCATCACGCTGGTCATCTGTCTGTTCGGGGCCGGAATCGCGCTGGGCTGTGACTATCCGACCGCGCACATGGTGATCTCGGAGAGCATCGCCACCTCGATGCGAGGCCGGCTGGTGCTGAGCGCCTTCGCGTTCCAGGCCGTCGGGGCGTTCTTCGGAACCGCGTTGGGCTTCGGCATTCTGTATGCGAACCCGGACGTGGGCGCATGGCGGATGATGTACGCGGCGGCGATTGTGCCGGCGATCCTGGTCGTCGTCGGGCGTTTGTACGTCACGGAGAGCCCGCACTGGCTGGTGGCGAAGGGCCGGACCGCAGAAGGCGAGAAGGCCACCACCCAACTGCTCAAACGCACCCCGCAGTATCCCAAGAGTGTGTCGCTGGGACACCTGGCCGATCAGGCCAAAGCCAAGGCCGCCGAAGGTCACGGGTCCTACGTGTCGCTGTTCAAGAAGAGAAATCGTCGCGCGACGATCCTGGCCTCGGTGCCGTGGTTCCTGCAGGACCTGGGCGTCTACGGCATCGGCATCTTCACACCGACGATTCTGGGCGCCGTCATCGGCAAGGAGTCGAAGTCGCACGCGCTGTCGGACACCATCCACAACGACATCCTGGGCGCCAAGGGTTCGGCGATGATGGACGTACTGTTCGTCCTGGGAGTGATTGTCGCCATCTTCCTGGTGGACAAGGTGGGGCGTATCAAGTTGCAGATCTGGGGCTTCATCGGCTGCGCGGTAGGCCTGCTGTTGGCCGGGCTGTCCGTCCACCCCGACGGCACCAACACCATGTGGTTGCTCTTCCTCGGCTTCACGCTGTTCTACTTCATGGTCAACTTCGGGCCCAACGCCATGACCTACCTGCTTGCCGGCGAGGTCTTCCCCACCGAGGTGCGGGGCAAGGGCGCCGGTTTCGCCGCGTCCTTCGCCAAGGTCGGCGCGGTGTTGACGGCATTCCTTTTTCCCATCCTGCTGAAGAGCATCGGCACAACCGCGCTGCTGTGGGGCTTGGTGGTGTGCTTCGTGGCGGGGGCCGCCGTGACCTACTTGTTCCGCATCGAGACCGCGGGCGTGAACCTCGAGGACGTCGGGAAGATCACTGCCGACTGACCGCGGTGGCGGTCGGGGCGGTATCGCCTTGAGCCCCTAGCGGTTCGTTGTGCTCAACTGGTCTTCCAAGGCACGGACGCGCTGCTCGGAGCCGGTGAACAGCTCACTCGGGAAGCGGCGGTATTCGAGCATCTGCGCATAGATTGACCCAGGATCGTCGAAGTTCAGGCCCATCCCGGCCAGGTATTGCAGTCGCATGCTCATATCCTCATTGATATCGGCGCCGGCAAGCCAGGGTTTCAAGTCCGATGCGCGACCCGCATACGTGGCAAGAATGTCGGTCGCGTTGTGAAAATTCACGGCACCCATGGATTGCGCTACGCGTGCGTGATCGGGGCGATCCCAGCGGTCCTCCAGAGCATCGATGTTGAGATCCAAGGGCTCGGCCTGACCGAGTAGAACGAGGTCGTTACCTCGCCCGTTGATGGTGTTGCCCCACACGGTGCCATTGGGAAAAACGTCGAAAAATGTTGCGAGCTCACTCTTTACGGTGGCGATGTCACTTTCGTACAGCGGAACCCACTGGGTGACGATGCCGCCGGGCCTCAGGTGCTGCTTGACCAGCTCGAAATATTGCTTCGAGTAGAGCGAGGACGTGCCTTTGACCCATGGATGGATCGGGTCTGACGTGACGATGTCGAATTTTTCCTTCGAGGTGAGGATGAAGTGCCGAGCGTCGTCGTAGTGGATCGTGGTGCGGGAATCGTTGCCCACGTCGTAATTTTCATGTGAAAAGTATTTTGCCGCGGCAGGAGGGACCAAACGCTCCAGCTCGCAGATCATGATCTGTTTCACTGTCGGGTCGAGCACAAAGGAGCCGGCCGTGACGCCGGCTCCGAAGCCGACGACCAAAACGGTCTTGGGATCCTGATGAAACAACGCGGGAATGTGACCGAGCATGCGCTGCAGGCGCATATCGGCAAGCGCGGTGGAAGCTTCCACTTTTCCCGCGACGTGGAAGTAGCGGTCGCCGTCGGGAGGTTCGGAGATCGCCACCGAGTAGTCGCGGCCTTCGCCGACGTACAGCGCGCGTCCGGGGTCGGTTTGCAGAATCATCCGCCGGCCGTACGCGACGGCCAGCCACGGGACGGGTGAGATGCCGGCGATCAGCCACACAACGGCGGCCAACGATGCGACGGTCGTTGCGGCCCCTCGACTTCCGAGTGATCGCGCAACGGGCGCACAGACAATCAGAGCCGAGATCGCGGCGAACGCGACCAGCAGCCGCTGACAATCCTGAGTGCCGATCCAGGGGATCAGAGCGATGCTGAAGGCGAGGGCTCCGACAATTCCACCGACGGTATTAGCGGCATACACCCTGCCGACCAGTGTCCCGGAGTCGTCGCTGCGCTCTGCGGCGGCGGCCAGCGCGAACGGAAAGCTGGCGCCCCAGAGGCAGGCGGCAGGAAACACCGCCCACATGCAGCGCATGATGTCGACCTGGAAATTGAAAACGGCACGCCTCGTGAGAAGCGGATCGATCGGCCAGTTAGGCAGTGCATCGGCCAGCGTGTAAGCGGTCCACGCGATCGCGGCGGCCAGCAGGATCTGGCAGACGCCAAGCGCGATGCGCGGGCATTTCATCTGGCGGGCGACCTGCGACGCGACGCCGCTACCTATGCCCAACCCTCCCAAGAACACCGCGAGGATGATCGAGAAGGTGTAGACGGTCGCGCCGAGCATGACCGAAAGAAGCCGCGTCCACACGACTTCCGCGCCGAGCGCGGTCAACCCGGAAAGGCCGATGGCAAAGTAAATGGAGCCTTGCGCCGCCGGCGTCGGTGCCGATTCAGGGATCAGCGACTCGGCGGCGGGAGTCGGTTCGTAGCGGGTCCGCTTCGAAAGGTGATAGCTGATCCACGCGACCACCGCGTTGATCGCGGCGGCGACGTAGGTGGCTGTCGCCATGTCGTAAAGGCGCAACAGATAAAACCCCGCGAACAGACATCCGCACACTGCGCCGGCGATGTTGCCGCCATAGAAAAATCCGAGCCAGGAAACTCCCCGCGGTGACGATTCGACGTAACGGGCGATGGCGGGGAGCGACGCGCCCATCATCAGAGTCGGTGGGAGCAGGCAGATAGCTGCGACCACGGCCCGCATGAGAATGCCGAACAAGCCGCTGCCGCCGACCGCCGCATAGACGTGATCAAGCAGCGGCACGATTAACAGCACGAGAAGGCCGCAGACGCCAATGCCTGCTTCGAGGATTGCGTAAACACGCAAAGGATGCTTGCGCGCCGAAACATAGCGGGGCAGCAGCAGACTGCCGAGGCACATGCCGCCCATAAAAGTGCCGAGCAGGACGCCGAGCGAAATCGCCGACGATCCGACAATCAATTGCAGCAGCTGAAACCAGACGATCTCGTAGATCAGCGCAGCGCATCCGCTACCGACGAACAGCACAAGTAGCAGCGGGATATGGGCGCGGCCCGAAGAAGTGGAATCCGGCGTCACGGGTTCGGTCACGCAGCCAGCCGAGAGTTCCAGCTCTTCTTCCGACATAAACACCAGTGTTGCAAAACAGCCGCGGTCAGGCCGTGAACGCACAACGGGCTCGTCAGAAATGAGTCGGCTAGTGGGTCAGGGCTGCGCCACTGTCGGATCTCATTGGAAGCTCGAAGGTTTATCGCCTGGTCATGACGTCTGCGACTTACTCGGTGAAGCCTTACGATTCGGCTAGCGCAACCAGCGGCGGCGGAATGCCGCGGTCTTCCAAAGAAAAGGAATCCCAGCATGAAGACGAGAATATTGAGGGCCACGGTCGGTGGCGCAGCGGCAGCCTTGGCCGCAGGCGTTATGTGGACCGCACCATCGGCCTCGGCCGGTAGCGACTTCTGCAATTCGCTTCCCCCCGCGCAAGTTCACGATTGCAGCTGCGGCGCTGACAACGTCCCAGGTACGCCTGAATATCAGCAGTGCCTGCATCCAAATGCGGCTGCGCCTGGACCGGCCAACTCACCGCAACCCCCGCCGCCCGCGCCGCCCGGCTGATCGCTACCGGTGCCGCACCGTCACCGAGCCTGTGCGCTCGCGAACGACGACCCGGGCGGCAGCTCGTGTCGGACGGCCATGGCATAATCGAACGTATGTTCGAACCGACGTCACCTGCGCTGGAGAGGTTGCGCGCGGCGGCGCGCGCGGAGAACCGGGCGGCCGGGCAGCGATTGGCTGCCATCGGTGAAGTCGACGTGCTGTGGCTGCGACGGTTCGGCGAGCGGGAGACGTGGTGTACCGACACCCAAGAGGCGATCACCGCGGAGGTTGCTGCGGCTTTAGGTATCACCCAAGGGCTGGCAGCGAGCTATCTGGAGTACTCCCGGGCGATGAGGTTGCGGTTGCCGCGGGTGGGCGAATTGTTGTTGGCCGGCGATATCGACTACCGGACGTTCCAGACGATCGTCTACCGCACCGATTTGATCACTGCAGCCGATGTGTTGGCTGCCGTCGACGCCGAGTTGGCCATAAAGGTGGCCCGGTTGCCGGGCATGACGCAGGGCCGGTTGGCAGGGTATGTAGACCGCGTGGTGGCCCGTGCCGATCGTGATGCGGTACGGCGTCGTCGCGAGCGCAGAGGCGACCGAGAATTCTCGATCTGGGGCGACGCAGATGGCCTGACCGAGGTATTCGGGCGGCTGATCACTACCGACGCTTACGCGGTAGATGCCCGGCTGGATGATCTCGCTGCCACGGTGTGCGCTGACGACCCGCGCACCCGCAACCAGCGCCGCGCCGATGCCATGGGCGCGTTGGCCGTCGGAGCCGATCGGCTCAGTTGTCGCTGCGGGCAACCGAATTGCCCGGCCGCGTCAGCGCCGGCGCCGGGAGCGGTCGTCATCTATGTCGTCGCCGATGAGGCGGTGCTTGACGGCACGTCATCAGAGCCGGGCTCGATGATCGGTAGCGACGCGCTCCTCCCCGCAGATCTGATCGCCGACCTTGCGAAGTCGGCCAAGCTCCGGCCGCTGATCCATCCCACCGACGCGCCGCGGGAGGGCCGCTATACGCCCTCGCAACAACTGGCCGATTTTGTGCGTTGCCGCGACCTGACGTGCCGCTTCCCAGGCTGTGATCGACCCGCCGGGGCCTGCGACCTCGACCATACGATTCCGTACAGCGACGGCGGACCAACGCATGCATCTAACCTGAAAAGCCTTTGCCGCCTGCATCATTTGATCAAGACGTTCTGGGGCTGGCAGGACCAACAATTATCCGACGCCACAGTCATCTGGAAGTCACCGTCGGGACAGTCCTACGTCACCACCCCCGGCAGCGCGCTGCTGTTTCCAGCGCTGTGCGCGCCTACTGCGACACTGGACCCGGCCCCGCTCCGGCCGCGATGCGCCGACCAGTCCGCCATGATGCCCAAACGCCGACGCACCCGCGCGCAGAATCGGGCGCATTACGTCGACAGCCAACGTCGACAGAATCAAAATTCGCGCGGTAAAGCGCAAGACGCCGCTGCCGTCGGGTGCGCTCCCATTGCCCGCGACGGCGATCCGCCGCCGTACTAGGAGCTGGTACTACTTCTTAGACGGGATCACAGCAACCACGATCAGCGTGATGATGCTGAAGAACAGTCCGAGAATGCCCCAACCAAATGGGTTGCGGCCCTTCGTCGCAGCGATGACTGCGCTGATGATGGCCGCGATGACACTTCCAATCGCGACGAATATCCCTTTGATCCCGCGCAGGATGAAACCTGCGGCTTCCGGCTGGCTGTATGCGGCCAGTATCAGTTGATGCATCATGACAACCTCCTCTGCGCCGGACGTGGACGTCCCGTAGCGCTCGGCTCTCGAATATCCGGGTGGGCCGGACTCAAACTACTGCGACGGCGGCCTCGGGATACCCGCATCTGCCGAGGGAAGCGCGGTAACCTCATTCTCATTGTGTGATCAGCGTGCGATCGAGGAGGCGGCATGGCCCAGAGTGACGAAGCCGAACCGACGGCCCGCGACGCCCGCTTCATCAAGACCGCGGTCGAGATCTTAGGCGAGACCGGGCGCACCGACTTCACCGTGCAAGAAGTCGTCGCCCGATCCAAGACGTCTCTGCGTGCCTTCTATCAACACTTCAGCAGCAAGGACGAGCTCCTGATCGCGCTGCTGGAGCGGACGATGGCGCAGTCGGCACGAGCCTGGCGCGCCGAGACCGCCGACATGGACAGCACGTCCGCGATCAAGCTGATCATCGACCGGATCAGTGCGGAACCCGAGTCGAGCACGCAAGACAGCCTCAACCGGGCGATGAACCTCTACAACCAGCACCTGGCCGAAAGCCGCCCACGCGACTACGCCCGGGTGCTCGCGCCGCTGCACGAGCTCATTCGCGACGTCATACAGCGCGGCATCACCGAAGGAATCTTCCGGCCCAACCTCGAAGTCGGGCCCGTCGCGGCGATCGTCACGCAGACGGTCCTCGGCGCACTCCGATTGCACTGGCTCGGAGCCGAATTGACCGGTGCGCCAATCGATGCGGCGCACCTGTACGACTTCTGCATCCGTGCGCTGGGTGTTGACAACGACGTCCAGCCGGAATCGCCGACACTCGGCGAACTGTTCAACCAGATCGGTATGCGCGCGGGTACGCGTCACGGCGACTTCGCCATGACGATCCCGGTGAGCCCCCGAGTGGTCAACACGTCCGGCGCCTTGCAGGGCGGCTTGATCGCCACACTGGTCGACGTCGCGGGCGGACAATTCGGCTTGGACTACCTGAAAGACGGCACCACCATGACGACCGCGGATTTGGTCATCCGTTATCTGCGACCGATCCGGCAGGGCACGGCCTATGCGGTGCCGCGGATGCTGCGTAGCGGCCGACGCGCAATGGTCATGCAGGTCGACGTCCTCAGCGACGGTGACGGCGACGACGCGCTGCTTGCCACGGCGACGGTGAACTTCGCCGTCATCAACGGCGCGACGCCGAAGCTGCCGCCCGACTGGCCACCCGCCTGACACAGCCGATTACAGATTTTGGGCGAAGGTGGTAACGTCATTACCGCCTCATGAGAATCCAGACTTCAAGGAGATCGCCATGCCGTCCCGCGAGCTTTCCTTCCCGGTGTTCGACGCCGACAACCACATGTACGAGCCGCAGGAAGCGCTGACCAAGTACCTCCCGGACAATCGCAAAAGGGCCATCGACTATGTGGAGGTTCGCGGGCGCACCAAAATCGTGGTGCGCGGCCACATCAGCGAATACATCCCGAACCCGACCTTCTCCGTCGTCGCCAAGCCGGGTGCCCAAGAGGATTACTTTCGCAACGGCGCGCAGGGCAAGACCTACCGGGAAATTCTCGGCGAGCCGATGAAATCGATCCCGGCGTTCCGGGAGCCGGCCGCGCGCCTTGAAATGATGGATGAACTCGGCATCGATTACGCGCTGATGTTCCCCACCCTGGCCAGCCTCGTCGAAGAGCGCATGAAGGACGACCCGGAGATGACCCACGACGTCATCCACGCGCTCAACGAGTGGATGCACGAACAGTGGACGTTCAACCACAAGGACCGCATCTTCGCCACTCCGGTGATCACCCTGCCGATCGTCGACCGCGCGCTCGAAGAGCTCGAATGGTGTCTGGAGCGTGGCGCACGCACCGTGCTGGTCCGCCCGGCGCCGGTGCCCGGTTTCAGGGGCAGCCGCTCATTCGGCCTCGAAGAGTTCGACCCGTTCTGGCAGGCCTGCGTCAAGGCCGGTATTCCGGTGTCGATGCACGCCTCCGACAGTGGTTACTCCGAGTTCGCGAATGTCTGGGAGCCCGGCGACGAGTTCCTGCCGTTCAAGCCGACCGCCTTCCGTAGCTTCGCGATGGGCCACCGCCCGATCCTCGACGCGATGGGTGCGCTGGTCTGCCACGGGGCTCTGTCGCGTAACCCGGACCTGCGGATCCTGTCGATCGAGAACGGCGCCGACTGGGTGCCCGATCTGTTCAAGGGCCTCAAGGGCGTCTATAAGAAGATGCCGCAGGCCTTCCTCGAGGACCCGGTGGAGGCGTTCAAGCGCTGCGTCTACATCACCCCGTTTTGGGAGGACCGGTTCACCGAGATCGTCAAGATGGTCGGCACCGACCGGGTGCTGTTCGGTTCCGACTGGCCCCACCCTGAAGGTCTGAAGGACCCGATCAGCTTCGTCGACGAGCTCAAGGACTTCGGCGAGGAAGACGTCGCCAAGATCATGGGCGGCAACCTGATGGAACTGATGAAGGTCGCTAAGCCGGTAAACGCCTGATCCGCCGGCTCACCGTAATAGGGTCGCCGACATGGAGCAGCGGACCCTCGAAGCCGTGATCTACGAGCGCGACCCACCGATCGCGCGGATCATCCTCAATCGCGCCGACAAGGCCAATACCAAGGATGCGACGCTCGTTCAGGAAGTCGATGACTGCCTGCACGAGGCCGACCGCGACCGCGAGATCAAGGTCGTGATCATCAAGGCCAACGGCAAGGGTTTCTGCGGTGGGCATGTGGCGCGGTGGGGTCCTGACGAGAACCCCTACCCGGATTTCGGTGAGACGTTCGAGGATTTGTACAAAGGCACCGCTGACCTGTTCTTGTGGCCGACCCTGTACCTGTGGGAGTTTCCGAAGCCGACGATCTCGCAGATCCACGGTTACTGCATGGGCGGCGGGATCTATCTGGGTCTGCTGACCGATTTCTGCGTGGCATCTGACGACGCCTATTTCCAGATGCCGCTTGCCCAAAGCCTCGGAGAACCCGGCGGACACACCATGATCGAGCCGTGGCTCCTGATGAACTGGCATCGCACCATGGACTGGCTGCTGCTGGCGCCGACATTGTCCGCGCAGGATGCGCTCGACTGGGGGCTGCTCAACAAAGTCGTACCCCGAGATGATCTCGAGGACACTGTCGAGGAGATGGCGCGCAAGATCGCCCAGGTCCCGTTGACTACGTCGATGGCGGTCAAGAACAGCGTGAAGCGCGCTTACGAGTTGATGGGCATGCGGGTGCACCTGCAGGTCAGCCACATCCTGACCAATATGGTCGGCGCTGCTTCCGACGTCCAGGAACGCCGCGCTCAGCTCATGCAATCCGGCCTGAAGCCAAGGGATTTCGTCGTCCGCGACGAGACCGTGGGCGACGGCTCGTAACGATCGGTCAGCGGCTCATCTCGCCGGCAAGCTTGCGACCGGCGGCGTGGCGCGCGGCCACGTACCCGAACACCATCGTGCTCGCGATGCTGGCGCCGGCACCCGGATACGTCCGGCCCATCACCGTCGCCGTGATGTTGCCCGTCGCGTAAAGACCCTCGATCACCCGGTCGTGCTCGTCGAGAACCTGCGCGTGCTCGTTGGTGATCACACCGCCACAGGTCCCGACATCGGCCGGCAGAACCCTGGTCGCGTAATACGGCGCGTGATCGAGCGGGCCGATCGCGGCGTTGGGCCGGTAGCCGGGATCACCGAGGCAATCGTTGTAAGCCGACTGGCCTCGTCCGAAATCGGGGTCGAGGCCCTTCACGGCGAATTGGTTGAACCGCGCGACGGTATCCGCCAGTTTATCTGCGGGAAGGTCGATTTGACCGGCGAGGTCCGCAATCGTCTGGCCGCGTTTGACCGCGCCACTGTCGATCAGCGCGGGCGGCAGGTTCTGGTTCCGTTTGAGGGGGTTGGTTCCGGTCACATACCTGTGCACGTACCCGTCGTCGAAGATCATCCAGCACGGGACGGCCTTGTTGGCGTACATCGCCTTGCCGACCTCGACGTAGGAGTTGGACTCATTGCAGAATCGTCGGCCCGTCGAGTCAACGTAGATTGCGCCGGGTCGCTGTCGCCCGGAACCCAACGACGCGGCGACGGCACCACCATCGGCGATGAAAACCGAAGGCAGCCACCAGGCTTCGTCGAGCAAATCGGTTTTGGCACCCAGTCGCATCGCGCTTTGAAGAACCTCGCCGGTATCGCCGGCGTTGGCAATCGACCACTGGGCTTCGTTGGGCTGGTCGCCGCTGTAACGGCGGCGCATGTCGGCGTTGTGGCCGAAGCCGCCCGCGGCCAACAGAACTCCCTTGCGCGCTTCGACGTTCACCGTTGTCCCGTCGCGGATGATGCGCGCTCCGACGACGCGACCGTCTTCAACGATCAGGTCTTCCATCGCGGCGTTGATCCATAGCGGTGGCTCGCCGCCGCCGAGATTGCTCAACGCCTTCAGCATCTGGCCGATCAGCGACGCACCGTTGGTCAGGATCTGGCGCCGGCGGACGCGTGCCACCGCACTGCGGGCGAACACCTTTGACGCGACCGCGAAGGCGCTTGGAGCGCGGTTGTAGTACTGCACCGATCGAAGCTCGTTCGTCAAGACCACGTATCCGTAATTCTTGGCCAGCGACGGCTGGACCTTGTCATGCCAGCTGCCCAACTCGGCCGCGTCGAAGGGAATTCCCTCGACGGCACGGCCGGAAGCGTTGCCGCCCTTGTGATTCGGATAGTAATCGCTCCAGCCGTCACACCGGATGAGCTGAACCCCCTTGCGGACCAGGAAGTTGATCATCTCGTAGCCCGCGGTCAGGAACATCTCGCGACGTTCGGGTGACGACGGTGCGCCGATGTCGCCGACGACATCGGCGAGATAGGCGAGACCGTCCTCGTGCGAGTCGGCGATGCCGTCGGCCCGCATCAGCGGATTGTTCGGCATCCACACGATCCCGCCGGACAGCCCTGTCGAACCTCCTACCAGAGATTGCTTTTCGACGACCAGCGGCTCCAGGCCGCTGTCGAGTGCGGCCAGGCCCGCCACCATGCCGCCGCCCCCGCTGCCGGCGATCACCAGGTCGACCGATCGGTCCCATCGCGTGGTCATCGCGCCTCCGAGTTGAATCCGAGGTCGACGATCGGCACGTCGATCGTGGTGTTGGTCTTCTGGATCGCGGGCACCAGCGTGTCGTACGGCAACCCGGCGAGAAAGCCGTCGACGACGCGTTCGAAGTTCGAGATCAATCCTTCGATCTGATCGGACAGCCGCATGTATTCGAAGCCCTTGGAGTGCAACCCCTTCTGCTGCCGCGGCAGATTGGAGAAGTCCTGCGCCGGGATCGGCGGCCAGCTCGGATCATCGGGCGCCAGGGGCTGCGGCGGCATGGGTTTTCCCGCGGAGCGGTCGGCGGGCGTCCGGGTGAGCGACCAGATCTCAAAGAGGGTTTCCTCGGGTCCGAGCGGACGGATCCGATACGACGACGCACTGCTGTAGGTCGGCAGGATGAAGTGGTGCGGGAAGGCGAAGCCGATGGCATCGGTGATCCCGCGGCGGATGAGGTCGTTGAGATCGGGCATGTCACTACCCCGGGCCCGGTGCCACGCCACCACGGCGTCGTTGAGGGCACTGCGCCAACCGGCCAGTGCCGCAGTGGGATCCGACGGCAATGTGATGGTCTGCAGGCCTTCGGCGATGCGAATGTCGTTTTCGTGCGTCATGCCCCCCATGCCGTCACCCAGCGTGCGCATGAAATACAGACTGCTCGCGACGACGGGGTGCACCGCTTCCGACGAGCTACCGTTCTGCGCGGAGGGCAGCAGTTGTGGATGCGTCTGCGGCACGTGGTAGCCCTCCATGAACGCCGCCGTCGCCAACTTCCAGTTCACCGGCAGCCGACATGACTGCCACCACTCCACGCGCAGCGATTCGACCTTCCAGGCGTCGTAGATCGATGCGAACGGCTCCATCCAGTCGCGCAATGGCGGAGCGTTGTCGTCGAGGTTGATCCATGCGCAGCCGCCCCACTGCTCGCACTTCACCGAGACGAGCTGCAGCTCGTCGGGCGACATGTTCTGCTCGGCGAACGCCTCGGGGCGCAGCACAAAGGTGTTGCGCCCGTCGATACCCCAGCACCAGCCGTGGAAGGGGCAGACGAACGTCCGTCGATTCCCGCTGCCTTCGATGAGCTTGACGCCGCGATGGCGGCAGGCGTTGTGATACGCCCGCACGGTGTCGCTGTCGACCCGGACGACGATGATCGACTGATCGAGGATCTCGTACTCCACGAAGTCGCCGGGCTTGGGAATCTCCTCCAGCCGGCAGGCCATCTGCCACACCCGCGGCCAGAACAGCTCGGCTTCTTTTCGATAGAAGTCGGCGTCGTAGTACCGCTGCTTGGGTATCCGGTCCGGAGCGTCAACCGCCCACGGCACTGGTAGCGGTGTCCAATTCGCTTCGGTCCGTGAATCGGTTGTCTGGTTGGCCATTTCGCTGTCCTGTCGCCTCATACGATCCGCGAGACCCGCCCTTGCCAATAGCGTTCGCGGATGCGCCTCTTGTACAGCTTTCCGTTCGGATCACGAGGAAGTGCGGCGTCGAATTCGATTGTGCGCGGGCATTTGTAACCCGCGAGGTGTGTTCGGCAATATTCGATGAGCTCGTCTTCGAGTTCGGGCCCGGGTGCGACGCCGTCGACCGGCTGCACGACAGCCTTCACCTCTTCGCCGAACTCGTCGTTGGGAATTCCGAAGACCGCCGCGTCGACGAGTTTGGGATGCATCACCAGCAGGTTCTCCGCCTCCTGCGGGTAGATGTTCACGCCGCCGGACACGATCATGAACGTCGACCGGTCGGTGAGGTACAGATAGCCGTCCTCGTCGACGTAGCCCATGTCCCCCAGCGACCGCCATCCGCGGGCGTTGTACACCGAGGCGGTCTTGGCGGGATCTTTGAAATATTCGAATGCCGGCCCGCCCTCGAAGTAGAGCTCGCCGGTCTGCCCTGTCGACAGCTCTGCCCCGTCATCGCCGACGACGTGCACTGGGGCCATCGGTATACCCACCGAGCCCGGGTGCGCCAACCACTCCTCCGGCCCGATCGTCGTACCAGCGAATCCCTCTGTCCCACCGTAATACTCATGGATGATCGGCCCGAACCACGCCATCATCTGCTGCTTGACATCCACCGGGCACGGGGCAGCTGCGTGAATCACGCACTGCAGGCTCGACGCGTCGTATCGCCGACGAACCGACTCGGGCAACTTGAGCATCCGGACGAACATCGTCGGCACGAACTGGGCGTGCGTGACTCGATGGGTCTCGATCAGGCGCAATACGTCCTCGGCATCGAACTTGCGCATGATGATCGCCGCGGCACCCACCCGATTGACTGCCATCGTGTAGTTCACCCCGGCCGCGTGGTACATCGGCGCCGGAGACAGGTACACGCTGTCCGGGCTCATGCGGTACTTGTGAATCAGCGCCAACTCCAGCACCGACTGCGCCCACGATCCGTTGCCGTCGACCGGAAGCGCTCGGCGAACCGCCTTCGGCCGTCCGGTGGTTCCCGACGAATACAGCATCTCCGAGCCGTCCGACACCGCCGGCGCTTCGCCTGCCGTCAGCGCGACGTCATCGTAGGACTGCCAGCCCGGCAGGGGGCCACCGACCGCGAAATGCACGGCGACGCCGGCGTTGGCGCTGCGCAGGTGCGACGCCAGGCCGGCCATCGACGTATCCAGGAACACCGCCTTCGCGTCCGAGTCGTCGATGACGTAGGCGACCTCCTCGGGGGTGAAATGGGTGTTGACCGCGGTGTAGTAAAGGCCGGAAAGCTGACAACCCCAAGTGATTTCAAAGAACTCCGGGCGGTTCGACAAGACCAGCGCGACCCCGTCGCCACGGCGCAACCCGGCATCGTGCAGCACCGCGGCGACCCGTTGGCTTCTGCAGTGAAGCTCGCCGAACGAGACGACATCGCCGTCGGACATGATCAACGCCGCCGACTGGCCGGCGGTGATCGCGTGATCGGCGATGTTCACGAACGGGCTGGCCGAGCCTACGAGGTTCCAGCGCCGTCGGTCGACGCGGCGGCAGCGGCCTGCCGCCGGGCGTGCTCGGACGGCAGCACCTTGTCCTTGAAGACGGTCTGAATCAGTTGCTGCACGTCCTTGCTGATCGAGGCGAGCGCGACGAGGTCGTTGGAGCTCTGCCAGTGCACCCGCATTCCCATCAACTCCCAGGCACGCTTGAGGTTGGCCTTGGTGAGCATCAGCGTCGTCAACGGTGCCTGGGCAATGTGGCGGGCGATCGCGTCCACCCGGTCGTCCAGGTCCTCCCGCTTGACCACCTCGTTGACGAGGCCGACCTCCAGCGCCTTCTTGGCGTCGATCACCTCGGCGGTGAACAGATAATAGGCGGCGCGGCGCCAGTTCATGAACACCCAAGGCTCGATTGAACATTCACCGGAGGGCATGCCGAACCCCTGCAGCGGCGGGTACGAGAAGTAGGCGTCCTCGGAAGCGATGACGATGTCGGTGATCAGGCCCATGTGCGTACCGCCGCCCACACAGTAGCCGTGCACCTGCGCGATGGTGGGCTTGGAGAACTCCCACAGATTGAGGGTTGGCTTGACGAACAGATCCGACTGCGCCTTCCACGGGTTACCGGTCACCATGGCGTTCTCCACGAACGCCGGGTAGTCGGTGGCATTGTCGCCGATAGCATGCCCGGAACAGAACCCTTTGCCGTTGGCCTTGAGCACCAAAACCTTGATGTCGTAGTCGCGGTCGGCATCGAGCAACGCGGCGTCGACTTCTTCGGCCAGCTTCTGGTCCTGGGCATTCGCCTTCTCCGGCCAGTTCAGCGTGATCTTCGCAATCGGTCCCTCTTTTTGATAGATGATCCGCTCGCGAGTCTCGTTGAAATCCATCTGTTCGTACCCTTTCCGCTATGAAGTGCTGATGTGTGCAGCGATGACGCCGATTTCTGCGCCGATGTCGTAGGTGGTGCCCACCTGACCGGTCCAATGCACGGTGCCCGAGGCCCCAGCTTCGATTTCCTGCTCCACCTTCTCGGTGGCGATCACAAAGATCGGTGTGCCTTCGTCGACGTGCTCCCCCGCGCCGACGAGCAAGTCGGTGAGTTCGGCTTCCGCGACGGCGACCGATACCCGCGGAATGCGAATGATGAAGTCAGCCACGCGCTCCCGCCTTCGCCAAAGTGCGCTGAGCGGCGGCGACAACGCGTGCGGGCGACGGGTAAACCTGCGCTTCCAGTGCGGCCGCGGCGGGATTGGGCACGAATCTGGCACCCACCCGCTCGATGGGCGCAACCAGCTCGCCGAACAGCTCGGACTGCAGGATCGCCGCGACCTCAGCCCCCGGCCCCGCGAATTGCACCGCGTCGTGGACAATCACGGCACGACGGGTGCGGCGAACCGACTCGACGACCGTCTCGACGTCGAGCGGGACCAACGTTCGCAGATCGACGACCTCCGCACTGACATCTTGGCCGGCCAGCGTCTCCGCGGCCGCCAGTGCATCGTGCACGGCGCGGCCGTAGCTGATCAGGCTGACATCGGTGCCCGGCCGCTTGATGTCGGCCCGGCCCAGCGGGATCGCGAAGGCTGGGTCGACGGGAACCGGTCCCTTTTTGCTTTGCAGCCGAACCGTTTCCACGAACAGGCACGGATCCGGGTCGAAGATCGCCGACGTCAGCAAGCCTTTGCCGTCCCGCGGCGTGGAGGGCACGATCACCTTCATGCCCGGGATGTGCATGAACCACGCCTCCAGGCTCTGCGAATGCGTGGCACCGGTGGCTAATCCCGCGTAAACCTGGGTACGGATCGTGATCGGCGCGGTGGTACGCCCGGCAGTCATGAACCGCAATTTGGCGGCGTTGTTGATCAATTGGTCGGCGGCGATACCGATGAAATCCATGATCATGATCTCGGCCACCGGCAGCATCCCGTCGATGGCGGCGCCGATGGCCGCACCGACGATGGCAGCTTCCGAGATCGGCGTGTCCAGGACGCGATCGTGACCGTATTTCGTCGACAACCCCGCGGTGGGCCCCGATGCACCGGGATCGGCGATGTCCTCGCCGAGCAGGAACACTCTGTCATCGGTCTGAAGCGCGTGATCCAACGCGAGGTTCAGCGCCTCGCGCATCGTCATCTCTTTGTCTGCCATGTCTTTACACCGGAAACTTGATCGGGGTGGCGTACACGTCGCGGTCGAGTTCATCGATCGACGCGGAATCCGCGGCCATCACGGTCTGCAGAGCAGCCTCCACCGTCGCCAGTGCGTTGTTGTCGATGCCATCGAGTTCGGGCTCGTCGCACAAGCCCGCCTCAACCAGGTGAGCACGGAATTTCGGCACCGGGTCGGCAGCCAACGCCGCGGCCAGCTGTTCCTTTGGGATGTAGGGCATCCGGTCACCAAAGTAGTGGCCGCGGAAACGGAAGGTCACACACTCGATGAAGGTGGGCCCGCCGCCGCTGCGCGCCCGTCGCAACGCCTCGTCGAGCACTTCTTTCACCGCCAACGGATCGTTGCCGTCGACGCGCACACCGGGCATGCCGTAGCCGGCTGCCCGGTCGGCGACATGCTCGATTTTCATGGTGTCGCTGGTGGGCGTCATCTCGGCGTAGAGGTTGTTCTGACATAGGAACACCACCGGCAAGTCCCACAACGCGGCCATGTTGGCGGCTTCGTGGAATGACCCGGTGTTGGTGGCACCGTCACCGAAGCTGACCACCGTGACCCGGTCTGATCCTTTGCGTTTGGCCGACATCGCCAGTCCCACCGCCACCGGCGGGCCGGCGCCGACGATGCCGGTCGACAGCATCACCCCGTTGTCGGGTTTGGCGATATGCATTGTGCCGCCCTTGCCGCGGCTGGCGCCCACGGTGCGGCCCATCATCTCGCCGTAGATCTCCTCGAGCGGCACACCTTTGCCGATCAGATCGTGCAGGCCGCGATAGGTGGTGACGAGTTGGTCGTCGGCGCGCAGTGCGACACCCATCGCGGCGGCGATCGCCTCCTGACCGCGGGACGGCCAATACACGCACATGAACTCGCCGGTGCCGATTCCCTTGGACAACCGGTCGTCGGCCGCCTTCATCAGCACCATCAACGCGTAAAGACGCTTCTGGACGTCCGCGGACACCTCAACCGCCTGAGTCACTTTGTGTAGGACCCGATCTGCCGGTACACCTTCGGAATCGGCGGGGTGTCCATGTTGAGTAGCTTCAGCGACGACATTTTGCCGCTGGCGCCGAGTTCACCCAGCTTCTGCACCACCCCATCGAGGTCGTCGCAATCAAGCTCGTAGATGGCGATGAACGGGCCGGTACCGTCCGTGGGGGCGAACCGGCGCGCCGAGACGATGCCGTCCACGGAGCAGATCTCCGCCAGATGCGTGTCGTTGTACCACTTGTGGTAGTCCTCTTCGCGATCCGGCGATACCGGCATGGTCTCCAGGTAGATGATCCCTTTAGCCATCATCCTCACCTTCCCGTTTCGGTTGGCAGACAGTTCAATTGCCTGTTCGTCACGAGCCCGACCACGGCTTCACCTTCAAGAAACCTCCACCGTCGACGCGCAGCTGCTGACCGGTGATGTAGCGCGCCGCGTCGGAGGCCAAGAACAGCACTGCCTCGCTGATGTCCTCGGGCTCGACGTAAGGGATGGGCATGGCCTGGACGAACGGGAAGACCGGCTCGGCGTCTTCGCGAGTCGGGTTCGGCAGGTCGGGCCGGAATGCCCGGTACATCGGTGCGCTGTGCAACATGTCGGTGTTGACGTTCGTCGGATGCACTGCGTTCATCCGGATGGAGAACGGCGCCAGCGCGCGGGCAAAGTCGTTGACATAGTGCGCCGCAGCTATTTTGGCGAACGCATAGCCCGCTCCCCCGGGCCCGCCGTCGATCCCGGTGGTGTTCATCGTCGACATGAACGCGGCATTTGATCCGATCACGATGATCGACGCGCCGGACTGTAGATGCTTGAGGCTGCCGTGCACCAGATTGAGCACGCCGCCCAGGTCGACGTCCACCGCGTCGGCGAAGGCCTGAGCCGGCAGGCCCGCCGTCAGCGGACAGATGCCGGCGTTGGCCACCACGACGTCGAGATGACCGAGCTCGGCGACGCCGCGGTCGATCGCCGCGAACAGTGCCGCGCGATCGCGGACATCGGCGATCGCAGTGACGACACGTTGGCCTTCCTTCTCGACGAGGCGAGCGGTTTCGTCGAGGTCCTCCGGCCGGGCAAGTGGGTATTCGTTGGTTTCGATGTCTTCACACAGGTCGATCGCGATGATGTCGGCGCCCTCAGCGGCCAGCATCCGAGCGTGTGAGCGTCCCTGACCACGGGCGGCTCCACTGATCACCACCACCTTGCCCGTCACTCTGCCCATAGTCGATCCTTCCTCATGCGCTCAACGTTGCGAATTCCGTTAACAATCAAGCAATTTGGTGAAACACCGAGGATTTCTCTCGTCGTCATGGTTTCCGCAGGGGCGCTGATCCCGGCCTCCGAGTGGGACCGGATGGGCGTTCGACTCCATCGCTTCTCTTCCACGACGCTGCGTCAATGCAGGGCAGGCTGACTGATCTCTATAGTATCTATACTAGATAAAATAGAAAAGACACCAAGAACGGCGGAGGCCGCACGACGAGGCATCTCACCGGGGCGACGGGCGTCCCGGTAGATTCACCAGCTATGTCGTGGAGCAAAGTGTCATGAGTACCGGCGTCGAGCAGTTGGAGTTTCAGGCCGAGGCGCGCCAGCTACTGGACCTGATGGTCCACTCGGTCTACTCGGACAAAGATTCATTCCTGCGGGAGCTGATCTCGAACGCCTCCGACGCACTGGACAAGCTGCGGATCGAGGCGTTCCAAAACAAGGACCTGGACCCCGACAACACCCTCACGTCCGATCTGCACATCGAGCTCGTGGCGGACCACGACGCCCGCACCCTCACCGTTCGCGACAACGGCGTCGGCATGACCCGCGCCGAGGTCATCGACCTGATCGGCACCCTGGCCAAATCGGGCACCGCTGAGCTGCGTCAGCAGCTTCGGGAGGCTCAGGACGGCAAAAACAACACGGCCGTGTCCGAGGAATTGATCGGCCAGTTCGGCATCGGCTTCTACTCCACCTTCATGGTGGCCGACAAGGTCGAACTACTCACCCACAAGGCCGGCGAGAGCGACGCCATCAAGTGGCAATCGAGTGGTGACGGCACGTACACCATCGAAGCAGTCGACGATGCGCCGCAAGGAACGTCGGTCACCCTGCACCTCAAGCCGGTCGATGCCGAGGACGCGGTGCACGACTACACGTCGGAGTGGAAGCTGCGGACGCTGGTCAAGAAATACTCCGACTTCATCGCCTGGCCGATCCGGATGGAGGTGGAGAAGGTAACGCCGGCTTTGGACGAAGAAGGGGCCGGCGGCGACGACACCGTCACCAGGGAAGTCGAGACGCTCAACTCCGGCAAGGCGCTGTGGGCCAGGCCCAAAGACGAGGTATCGGCGGAAGAATACAAAGAGTTCTACAAGCACATCGCACACGCCTGGGACGATCCGCTCGAGGTCATCTCGATGAAGGCCGAGGGCACCTTCGAATATCAGGCCCTGCTGTTCATTCCGACGCGCGCACCGTTCGACTTATACGAGCCTGATGCATCCATCGGTGTGCAGTTGTACGTCAAACGCGTCTTCATCATGGGCGATTGCGACGAGCTCATGCCCCGGTATCTGCGGTTCGTCAAGGGCGTTGTCGACGCACAGGACCTGTCGCTGAACGTGTCCCGCGAGATCCTGCAACAGGATCGGCAGATCAACGCGATCCGGCGCCGGCTGACCAGAAAGGTCCTCTCGACGATCAAGGATCTGCAGTCCGAGCGGCCGGACGACTACCGCACCTTCTGGGGTGAATTCGGCAAGGTCCTCAAAGAGGGGCTGATGCGCGACTTCGACAACCAGGAGACGCTGCTGGAGATCTCCTCGTTCGCTTCGACGAACAGCGAGGACGAACTGACCACCCTCGCGGGATATGTCGAGCGGATGAAAGAAGACCAGCGGCAGATCTTCTATGCAACAGGCGAATCGCCGCAACAGATCCTGAGCACGCCGCACCTCGAAGCGTTCAAGGCCAAAGGCTATGAGGTGCTGCTGCTTGCCGATACGGTCGACGAGATCTGGTTGGGATCGGTGACCGAGTTCGACGGCAAACCGCTGCAGTCGGTGGCCATGGGTGAGGTCGATCTCGACACCGAGGAAGAGAAGTCGGCGCACGAGGCCGAGCGCAAAGAGCAGGAGCAGGATTTCGCCGATCTGTTGACGTGGCTGACCGAAACCCTCGGCGAGCACGTCAAGGAAGTGCGGTTGTCCACCCGCCTGACCGAGTCGCCGGCCTGCCTGATCACCGACGCATTCGGCGTGACCCCGACGCTGGCCCGCATCTACCGTGCCACCGGCCAGGACGTCCCGGTCGGCAAGCGGACCCTGGAACTCAACCCGAGCCACCCGCTGATCACCGGGCTGCAGCAGGCGCACGAAGACCGAGCTGACGATCCGGACCTGACCGAGACAGCTGAATTGCTCTACGGCACAGCACTGCTCGCCGAAGGCAACGCGCCGGCGGATCCGGCTCGATTCGCCGAGTTACTCGCGCACCGGCTGGCTCGCACGGTATAGGCGTGCCGCGCGGCTAGTTGCCGTGCCGTACCTGGTTGAACGGCACACCGCGGTCGGCGGCGTATTCGCGGGGGAAATTCAGCACCCGCTCGCCGATGACGTTGCGCGCCACCTCAATAGTGCCGCCACCCATGCAGACCGCCTGCCGGGCCAGGTACCGCAACCCGGTCTGCAGACCCTCCCCTTCGGCGCCGACGACACCGGACGTTCCGGTGATCGCCAGGCCGGTATCCATCTCGAGCGTGGTGGTCTCGGCGTGGAAAAGCCGAATCAAGGTTCCAGCGGCAGGCGGAAGACCGCCATCGCGGACACTGCGGTAGACATGGCCCCCTAGTTGATCGCTGACGGCCCGGTGGACCAGTGCCCGGCCGGCCAACTGTTGCACCCGTTCGTTGTCGGCCATACCAACCGTCTTGGCCAGCGCCACATAGTTCACCGGTTTCGACCGACCACCCTCGCTGCCACTGCCGCTGGCGAATTCCGAACCCATGCCCACCGCACGGCGTTCGTGGTACAGCTGGCGGGAGGCCACCGACCATCCGTCGTTCACCTCGCCGACGACGGCGTCGTCTCCGACATCGACTCCGTCGAGGAACTCTTCGCAGAATTCCGTCGAGCCGTTCAGCTGAGTGATGCGCCGCAACGTGATTCCGGGATGCTTGATCGGCACGACGAACATGGTCAGGCCTTCATGCTTGGGCACATCCCAGTTGGTGCGCGCCAGGCACAATCCGTAGTCGGCGGCAAATGCGCTGGTGCTCCACGTCTTTGCGCCGTTAATGACCCAACGGTCACCTTCGCGTTCGGCGCGGGTGATCACGCCGGCGAGATCCGACCCGCCGCTGGGCTCAGACAGCAGCTGCACGAGCACCTCGTCACCACGGAGCGCCGCGCCGATGTGCTGTCTTTTCAACTCCTCGCTCGCGGTGTCGAGAAGTGTTGCGCAGCAGATGGTGAACGTCGGTGTGTTGAGGATAAGCGGCATCTCGTAGCCGAGACTTTCCTGGTCGAACGCCTGCTGGTATTCGTAGTCCAGACCGAGTCCGCCGCATTCACGGGGAAAGCAGATTCCGGCGAATCCGCCGTCATAGAGCCGCCGTTGCAGTTCGCGAGCGCGAAGCCAGCAGCGATCCTCGTCGCGGTGGGCCGGCGGCGGCTCCGCGGGATCGATCGCCGGCATGTTCTCGGCCAGCCAGGCCCGTGCCCGTCCCCGGAACTCGTCAACGGATTCGACGTCGGCAACCGTTTCGGTGACTTCGGTCATCAGGCGGACCTCGCAGCCAGTTGCTCTGTCTCCTGCAATCGATAGACCCGGAGATTGTGTTCTTCGGGCGTGCCGAACATCGAGCGGTACAACGTGGCCCGTCGCAGATACAGGTGCAGATCGTGCTCCCATGTCACACCGATTCCGCCGTGCAACTGCACGCAGCCCTGGATGATCTCGGTCGCCATCTCGCCGACGTAGGACTTGGCGATGCTGGCCGACAGATTGGCCTCTGGCGAACGACTCGAGATCGCCACCACCGCTGCGGCTGTGGTTGCGCGGCACGCTTCCAGCCACATCTTCATGTCGGCGAAGCGGTGTTTGAGCGCTTGGTAGGAAGCCAGCGGCCGCCCGAAGGTGTGCCTGTCCAATGCCCAGGCCACGGTGAAGTCGAACACCGTCTGCAGAATGCCGACGACTTCGGCGCACTGCAGCAATTGGGCGATCTGGCTCTGCCGATCGAGAAGGTCGGCGGCGTTGCCATCGACGACCGCGCTCGGCTCGACGGTGACCCCATCGAAATGCACACGGGCGTACTGCTTGACGAGATCGATCGACTGCTGCGACTCGACACGTATTCCGGGCGCGTCGGTCGGGACCAGGAACTGGCGCACCCCATCGTCGGCCTGAGCCACCACGAGCAGCAGATCGCTCTGCGCGCCCGCCTCCACGCGATCTTTCACCCCGTCGATCCGGTAGCCGGATTTCATCGCCGTCGCAGTCGTTGACGGCTTGTGCGGCGCCCAACCTTGTCCCGGCTCGTACACCGCCCACGAGGCGATGCTGTCGCCGGCGATCAAAGCTTCGATGGTCGCCCCGTGCGACTGCGGGTCGGCGCTATCCACCAGCGCTGCAAGTACGGTGCTGACCGGATAGAGCGGGCCCGGCGCCACCGTCTTTCCGAGTTGTTCGGCGACCATCGCCAGATCCGCCACACCGTCGCCAGAGACGCTGCCCCCGCCGAGTTCCTCGGGCACCAGGAGTGCCGTCCATCCCAGATCCGCTGCCCGCCGCCACCAGGCCGGCTCGAAGGAGACGCCTTGGGAGTGCAGTGCGCGCACCCGACTCAGCGGCACCTCTTTTTGCAGAAATGCTTGGGTGGTGGAGGCGAAGAGTATCTTTTCGGGGGAATCGACGACAGTCATACGTTGGCTGAGACCTTCCTGGCCTTCCGTCACCGTTGCGGATGAAGGCCCGGGGCGTCCTGGTCATCCGTCCGATCGGTCCCAGTCGTGGTCACTGGTGATTTCGATGGTAGCAATGAGCAATACAGTAAGAGATACCGGAGTTCAGTCGATAATGACGTTGAGGAGCCGCGGCCGCCATGGCTGACACCGCCAAGCCGCCGCGGGATTCCGCCAAGGCGAAGTTGAACGCGATCTCATTGGCCGAACAGGCCGAGGCCGAAGCTGCCGAGGCCGAAGCCCTCGCCGCGGCGGCACGCGCACGTGCGCGGGCCATCCAGTTGCGCCGCGAAGCGGAAGCACAGGCCGAGAAAGAAGACGGAAGAAGACGGAAGCCGACCAGGCCGCCGAAGCCGCACAAGACCGCCGAGGCCGCCGAAGCTGTCGACGCAACCGAGACAGTCGATCCGGCCGAACCCGCCGCCGACCCGATCGAGACAACTGAGCAGAAGTCCGACCCGTCCGACGCTGAAGCACCGACCACCGGGTCCAGGTTGCAGGTGTCGGTCTCCGTCTTGCTGACCGCGGCTACGATCGTGGTCATCTGTGCGTTGCTCGGGGCGAGCGGCTGGATGGCCTGGCATCACCATAAAATCATCCAGGAACGGCAGCAGTCGGCGGCCTTCGCTGCCGCCGCCCGGCAAGGCGTGATCAACCTGACGTCACTCGATTTCAAGAAATCCAAGGAAGACGTCCAGCGGATCGTGGACAGTGCCACCGGCGAATTCAGAGACCAATTCCAAAAGACCGCAGAGGATTTCGCGTCGGTGGTCAAAGACACCAAGGCGGTGGCCGAAGGAACGGTCGCGGCCTCGGCGGTCGAGTCGACGAGTAAGGATTCCGCCGTCGTTCTGGTTCTGGCCAACGAGCGCGTGACCAATTCGGCCGGAGCCAAAGATGAACCACGCACGTTTCGATTCCGGGTGTCGGTGGTCCGCGACGGTGATCAACTGAAGCTGTCGAAAGTGGAGTTCGTGCTGTGACCGACGACGACAAGATCGAGCCGAAAACGGACGAGGAGACCGCGCCCGACGTCGAGCCCACCGCCGGCGTCGAGATCGACAAGAGCGCCGACGCGAACGGCGCCGAGCGCCCGCGCAGGCGGACTCCGCGTTCCGTCCCGGTCATCCCGGTGGTGCTGGTGCTGGCCTTGCTGGCCGCCGGCGGGTTATTCGCGTGGTTGTACTTTTCCCAGTACCGGCCCGACCAGGCGACCGACAGGGCGGCCTCTCAGTCGGCGGTCGACGCTGCGCGCGACGGCACCGTGGCCATGCTGTCCTACAAACCCGAGACCCTCGACCGGGACTTCGCCGCGGCGAGATCCCATCTCACCGGCGACTTCCTGAACTACTACGACACATTTACCAAGCAGGTCGTGAGCCCGGCCGCCAGGGAGAAGGCGGTGACGACCACCGCTCAGGTGGTGGGCGCGGCCGCTACCGAGCTGTACCCGAAATCGGCGGTCGTGCTGGTATTCGTCAACCAGGTCACCACCAGCAAAGAACGGCCCGACCCGTCAGCGGCGGCCAGCAGCGTGCTGGTATCGCTGGCCAAGGTGCAGGGCACGTGGCTGATCAACAAGTTCGATCCGGTCTAACTGCAGGCCGATCAGAGCGCGAAGGACCGGCGCACCGTCTGGGCGTGCAGCGCAACGCTTTCCCGAGAGACCACCCAGGCCGGCACCGCGGAGTCGAACCCGTGGAAGGTCGCGGCGACGACGTGTAATTCCGTGTGCACGTAGGCATGCAGCAATCGGTTCGCGTAGTCGATGGCTTCGTCGCGGCACGGATCGATCTCGGCGCAACTGATGAACGCCGGCGGCAGGCCCTCCAGGTTCGCCCGATGCGCAGGAACGTGTTCGGCCGTCGCGGCGCTGTGGCCGAGGTAGTGCGCCCACGCGCGGCTCACCGCGGGACCGTTGAGCCCGGGCGTGAGCTGGAATTCCCGTCGGGACGGCGTGGCGTCGGCATCAAGCATCGGCTGATGGAGCACCTGGGCCAGGATCGTCGGACCTTCTTGGTCGAACGTGCGCTGGGCCAGGGTGGCAACCAGGGCCGCGCCCGCATCCCGGCCCATCACCACGACGCGGCTGCCGTCAGCGTTCAGGCTCGCGCTGTCGTCGACGGCATAACGCAGCGCAGCCTCCATGTCGTCGAGTGCCGCCGGGCAAGGGTGCTCGGGTGCCAGCCGATAGTCGACCGACACGACCAGACAGTCGGCTTCGCGGGCCAGCTCCACACATTCCGGATGGTCTGTGTCGAGATTTCCGGTCACGAACCCACCGCCGTGGGCATACAGCACCAGCGGCGCCGCTGAGGTGCTGGGACCACGGTAAAGGCGCAGTCTGAGCTGCTGGCCGCCCGGACCGGCGATCGCGATGTCGTCGATCTCGACGCTCGCTGACGTCGCTGGCTGCCGCCCGCTCGGCAGCCAGCCGGCCGGCGCGTTCCCGCTCGGCGGGCAGCGACTCGGACCGGAACTCGACGATGTCGAAGCCGGCCGCAGCGTCGCGCAACGCCGGGTCGATGCGGCCCAAATTCCGGGGGCGCGCGCGATCGGTCTCAGTCGTCATGCTCTTGCCCTTCAGCGGTGTTAGGTCCCCTATTTAAGCCGTTGGCGCCGTCGCGCCCGGCTCCGCCGCGCTTGGGATCGCCGACCGCGCTCAGTCGAAGCTGACGTCTGCAACGGGCTGTTCACCGGGAAGCGCTTTGACCGTCGACGGCAACCCATAGAGTGCGGTCGCGTTGCCGCGCATGATCCGCTCCCGTTGCGCTGCCGGGAAACGGTTGATCGCGTAGGCCGGCGCGTCGTAGCTCCAGTGCGGATAGTCCGTCGAGAACATCAGGTTGTCGCCGAGGTCCATCATTTCCAGATACTCGCGGAATTGTTTGACGTCGGCGTCTTCCAACGGCTGAGTGGTGAACCGGACGTGTTCGCGCACATACTCCGACGGCCGGCGGCGGACGTGCGGAAGGTCGGCGCGGCGGGCCTCCCAGATCCGGTCCATCCGCCACATCACCGGCATCGCCCAGGTGAAGCCACCCTCGACGAACACCACCCGCAGGTCGGGGTGCCGGTCGAAGGCGCCGTCGAACACCAGGCTCATCAGGTGCGACACGTACAGCAGCGGCCACGCGGCGAAGAAGTCATGCCAGTGCGCGGGGTTGCCGACCGGATAGATCGGAATCAGCTCGAAGGGCGTCTGGCCCATCAGGTGGGTGGCCACCGGCAGTCCGTTCGCCGCCGCGGCAGCATAGAGCGGGTCGAAATGTGGGCTGCCGAAAGGGATTCCACGCGTTTGCGGTGTCATCAGCACCTGCGCCATGTACGGATGGCCTGCCCACCGCTGGATTTCCCGCGCCGCCTGCTCGGGCACCTGGGCGCTGACGCTGATCGATCCTCGCCAACGGCCGTGCGCGTTGTTGCGGTCCAGCCAGACGTCGGCGAGCCAGTCGTTGTAGGTGGCCTTCAGCACGTGCTCGGCATGCGGCAACTGCGCATCGCACATCGGCTCCAGCGTGGCGATGCTGACCCCGGCGTCGACAAGCAGTTGTTTGGCCGCGTAATCGGGATCGGTCCCGGCGAAACCACCGCCGGGCGGGTGGGCATCGACCCGCATCGACATGGTCTTGTACGAGTCGGGTGTGTCGTAGAAGTGCGGCAGTGGGGTGACAGCGTTTCCGGTCGGCCAGATCTTGTCGACCCAGTCGGCCGGCGCATACGACTTGAGCACGTCGGTCGACACCGGCATCGGATGCACGTCGGTGTCGACAATCGCCACCGCGATCTCGTCGTGCTCGGTCCGCGCGTCGACCCGTTCGATCGTGGTCATCGCACACCTCCTTCGATCGGCGCCGTAAGCCCGTAGAGCTCACCGGCATTTCGCCACAACACGTTGTCGCGTTGCGCACTGTCCAGTCCGGCGGCGGCCTCCCCCGGTGCGGAGGTAGACCAGTGCGGGTAGCCCGACCCGTACATCAGCAGATCGGCCTTGCCGGAGAAATCCATCCATTGCTGCATCTGCCCGGGATCGGTCGGCCCGTCGAAAGCCGACGAGCAGAACCGGACGTGGGCGGGCAGGTAGTCGCTGGGATAGCGGTCGACCCAGGGTGTCTGGTCGCGCATCGACAACCAGAACGTATCGAGCCGCCACATCAGCGGAGTGAGGATGTCGTAGCCGCCATCGGCGAAGACGAATTTCAGGTCCGGGTGGCGGCCGAAGACACCCTCGACGATCAGCGTCGCGAGGTGCACGAAATAGTTCAGCGGCATGAACGACGCATAACCGGGATAGGTGTGTGCGTGCCCGGCGAACGTCGGCGCATAGTCGACGCCGTTGCCACCGTTGATGTGGACAGCCACCGGAAGCCCGTGCGCCGCGGCCGCCTCCCAGATCGGCTCGAACATCGGTTTGCCGTACGGCTCGCGGGACTGCATCGGGATGCCGACCTGGACCAGCTTGGGATGGGCGGCGAGTCGCTCGATCTCGGCGACCGCACCCTTGGGGTCCTCGGGGTTGACCCGGATGGTGCCGCGGAACCGATTCGTGGTGTCGGGTTCCAGCCACCGGTCGAGCAGCCAGTCGTTGATTGCCGCGCAGATCCGGCTGTTGAGCAGATAGTCGGCGATGTTGCCGCGGGTCAACGGGTTCAACACGGCGTAGTCGACACCGCCATCGTCGAACAGATGCCGGGCCACGGTGTCGCGATCCGAAGCCGGGTAGTGCTCGCCGTAGAGGTCTTCGCGGTAGTTGCCGCCGGGTGCCTGATACCACTGCTGCTCGACGTCGGGGATCGA
This sequence comes from uncultured Actinomycetota bacterium, assembly GCA_963834615.1. GTDB lineage: Bacteria > Actinomycetota > Actinomycetes > Mycobacteriales > Mycobacteriaceae > Mycobacterium. The sequence goes on along the minus strand of CAWICO010000007.1, from coordinate 222,026 downwards.
CCGCAGTCGATGTGCGGCGGGCAAGTACTTCCGGATTTCGGCGTTGTAGCGGAAATGCGGTTGAACGTTCGCGTCGATGATCATGCGTTCAGATACACCTGCCCGTCGGCGACATCGACGCGATACGTGCGTACCCGCCGTTTCGGATCGGCGAGGTTACGCCCCGTGGTGATGTCGAATTCCCAATTGTGCCAAGGGCACCGAACGATCTGACCTTCCCGCACCCGACGCAGCCCACCGGGCTCGTCAGGCGCGAATTCGGTGGTGCCGCCGAGCAAACCCAGACAGAGCGGAGCACCCTCGTGCGAGCAGTAGTTGACGATCGCGTGCAGCGCGCCGCCGACGTTGTAGACCCCGACGCCGAACTTGCCGACGTCCACCAGTTTCATCGCGCCCGGCGGTAATTCGTCGAGGGAGCACACCAATCGGCGTTCTAACACGGCCGGATCACCGCCTCCCTGACGATCGCGCAGGTCAATATTGTCCCCGTCACGGTAATTGCCACAAGCCGTTGGGCTTGGTTGCTATTTATATTATGATAGCGAAATTCCCAACGCCCCGAAGGAGCGGCAATGACGCTGCGCACCGAAAGTCCAGATGTTGGGGACCAGCCCGTCGTCCTCGATGTCACCGGCGAGACCAGCCCCTATCCGTTCTTCGAATACATGCGACGCACCGATCCGGTGTTCCACGGGACGTTGATCGGACAGCGACCTGCTGCCACCGGAGCTGAAACCGGAAGACGAATGGGTGCTGTTCGACTACGACGGCGTCTTCCAGGCCTTCCGCGACGACAAGATCTTCACCTCCGCCGAGTACGAGAAGACGATCGGCTTGGTGATGGGCCACACCATCCTGGCGATGGGCGGCAAAGAACATCACGACCACCGCAGCCTGGTGGCCAAGGCATTCCGGGCGACCGCGCTGCAGCGCTGGGAGCCATCGGTCATCGGACCGGTCTGCGATCGATTGATCGACGAGATCAAACACGACGGCCACGCCGACTTGGTGAAGGCGCTGACGTTCGAGTTTCCGACCCGGATCATCTCCGAATTACTCGGACTTCCGCGGGAAGATCTCGACATGTTCCGGCGGCTGTCGCTCGGCCTCATCTCGATACAGACCGACATCGAGGCGGGGTTGATCGCGGCGAACGAACTACATGGTTACTTTCTCGACCAGGTTGAGCAGCGACGCAGGAAGCCGACGAACGACATCATCGGCGACCTGTGTACCGCGGAAATCGATGGCGAGAAGCTCACCGACGAGGCCATCATCGCGTTCTTGCGCTTGCTGCTACCCGCCGGTCTGGAGACCACCTACCGGTCGTCGGGCAACCTGCTCTATCTGCTGCTGACCCACCCCGAACAGTTGGCGATGGTCCAGCAAGACCGGTCGTTGATACCGGCGGCGATGGAAGAAGGACTGCGGGTCGAGACCCCGTTGACCATGGTCATGCGCACGACGACCCAAGAAGTCGAAGTCGGCGGCAAGACAATCCCCGCCAACGCCCAGATCGACATGTGTATGGGCTCGGCCAACCGCGATGAGAGTCGCTGGCCGGATGCCAACACCTTTGACATCCTCCGGCCGCGCCATGCGCACATCGCGTTCGCCGGTGGCATCCACATGTGTCTGGGAATGCACTTGGCGCGGTTGGAAACCCGGGTGATGCTGAACAGTCTGCTGGACCGGGTCGAAAATCTCACGCTCGAGCCCGACGACGAGACCCGCATCGTCGGGGTGACGTTCCGCTCGCCCAACAGTTTGCCTGTGACCTTCAGCCCCGTGTCGTGAAAAGCCGAGCCGCGATCCTGCATGACGTCGGCGGCCCGTGGTCCGTCGAGGAATTCGAGCTAGATCCCCCGAAGGCCGGCGAGGTTCTCGTGAAGATGGCCGCCGCCGGGTTGTGCCATTCCGACGACCACATCCTCAAAGGCGACATGTCCGCGCCCAACGAGGTCATGCGTTCTATGGGGTTGCCCACCATGTTCCCCACCATCGGCGGGCATGAGGGTTCTGGCATTGTGCAGGAAGTCGGCGAGGGCGTCACGGAGTTCGCCCCGGGCGATCACGTGGTGATGTCATTCGTGGCGGTCTGCGGCCAATGCCGTTGGTGTGCAACCGGAGCCGAATACATCTGCGACGCTGGGATCGGGACCATGATCCCGGGCATGCCCACCGACGGCACGTTCCGCCACCACACCGCCGACGGACGGGACCTGGGCCACCTCGCCAAGGTGGGGACGTTCGCCGAACACACGGTGGCATCCACCAACTCGCTCGTGAAGATCGAGAAGCATCTGCCGTTGGCTCCGAGCGCGCTGCTGTCGTGCGCAATCCCGACCGGCTACGGCTCGGTGGCCAACCGCTCGAACATGCGAGCCGGCGACACTGTCGTGGTGATCGGCGCCGGCGGCATCGGCACCGGTGCCATTCAGGGCGCCCGCATCAACGGTGCTGCGCAGATCATCGCCGTCGATCCCGTTGAATTCAAACAGAAATCGGCGCTGCAGTTCGGTGCGACCCACAGCACCGCGACAACGGCCGAAGCGATGGATCTGGTGCGGGGCCTGACGTACGGAGTGATGGCCGACGCAGTCGTGGTGTCGCCGTCGCTGATCACTCCCGAGGACGTCCGCGACGCGGTGCAACTGACCCGCAAAGGCGGGACCTGCGTGCTGACCGGGATGACGTCGCAGCTGACTCGGTCGGTCAAGATCGACCTGCAGGACTTCATCCTGATGAACAAAACGTTGGCGGGCACCATATTCGGCTCGTGCAACCCGAAGGCGGACATCGACCGGCTGGCCAGGCTCTACCAAACCGGCCAGTTGCAGCTCGACGAGATGATCACCAGGCGTTACCGCCTCGACGAGATCAACGAGGCGTATGCAGACCTGCTCAACGGTGACATCGTGCGCGGCGTCATCGATTACGACGTGGCTTGACCTGCGCTCGCCGGCTTTGGTTCTTGTTCACGGTGGTCAGCACTCGGCGGATTGCTGGGATCTCACCATCCACGAACTGCGGCGCCTCGCACCGGATTTGCCGGTGTTGGCCGTCGACATGCCCGGCCACGGTACGACACCCGGAGATCTCACCACGGTCACCATCGCCGATTGCGTGCGGTCGGCGATCGAACAGATCGAGAACGCCGGTCTGGATGAAGTGATCGTCGTTGGCCATTCGCTCGCCGGCCTGACCGTGCCTGGAATTGTCGGGGCGTTGGGCCGCTCGCGGGTGCGCGAGATGATCCTGGCAGCGTCCTGCCTGCCCGTGCAGGGCAAGGCGATCGTCGACACCCTCGTCGGCCCGCTGGCCTGGTATGTGCGACGGGCGGTCCGGCTACGCAAAACTCCCGCAACGATGCCGAATGTACTGAGCGCCTTGATCTTCTGTAATGGCATGAGTCGTGCGCAGCGCCGCTTCACCTTGTCGCGGATTCACAACGAGGCCACGACGATCATCACCGAGCCAGTCGATCGCAGCGACCTGCCTGACGATGTCCCGCGGACCTGGATCCTGACCTTGCGCGATCACGCGCTCTTTCGGCGCACTCAGTTGCGCAGCATCGCTGCGTTGGGCGGCGTGCAGACACTGATCCCTGTCGACACCTGCCACGACCTGATGATCAGCGAACCCCGACTGCTGGCCGAGATCCTGCTCGAGCGCTGTGCCGCATCCGAAACCACGTGCGTCACTTAGGTTTCACCCTATAAACCTGTCGGACCTGTTCGTTATGATTCGAACATGCGTTCTAGTAGTCGGGAAGAGATCGTCGAGGTCCTCGACGCGCTCGAGGCCGACTACAAGCGCGCCCTGGATTTGACCTTTGACGTGCTCACCACCCCCGAGCGGCTGAGGGTATTGGAGCGGTGCGAACAGATGCGCCGCTGGCACCCGGCTGTGGAGCACGCCTTGATCAACCAGCTCGCCGAGCAGGCTGATGCCACCGAGTTGGGCGGTAAGTTAGCCCCGGCGTTGGCCGACCGATTGCGGATCAGTCGCGCCGAGGCGTCGCGGCGCATTCACGAGGCCGCCGACCTCGGCGAGCGGCGGGCTCTCAACGGTGAGCCGTTGCCGCCGGTGCTGCCCGCGACTGCCGAAGCCCAACGCAACGGCCGCCTCGGTCCAGGCCATGTCGCGGTGATCCGCAGCTTCTTCCACCGACTCCCCGACTTTGTCGACATCGAGACCCGAGCCAAAGCCGAGGCGCAGTTGGCCCAGCTAGGTGCCGAGCATCGGCCCGACGAGCTGAGCAAACTGGCCGACAAGCTCACCGACTGCCTACACCCCGACGGCGACTTCACCGAGGTCGACCGGGCCAAACGTCGTGGCATCACCATCGGTAGCCAAGACATCGACGGCATGAGCCCGATCAGCGGATACCTCACACCGGAGGCCCGGGCCACCATCGATGCCGTCTTGGCAAAACTGGCCGCACCGGGCATGTGCAACTCCTCCGACGACGAGCCGTGTATCAGTGGCACACCCTCCGAGTCGGCCATTCAGGGCGATACCCGCAGCCTCGCGCAGCGCAACCACGACGCCCTCGTCGCTGCCGGCCGCGCCCTGCTGGCATCGGGCGAGCTTGGTCAGCACAACGGCCTGCCGGCCAGCATCATCGTCACCACCACAATGAAAGAGCTCGAGGCCGGCTCCGGCAAAGCCCTGACCGGCGGCGGCACCCTGCTGCCGATGTCCGATGTGATCCGGCTGGCATCACATGCCCATCACTACCTGGCCATCTTCGAAAAAGGCAAAGCACTCGGGCTCTATCACACCAAACGCCTCGCCTCACCGGCACAGCGAATTGTGTTGTACGCCAAGGATCGTGGTTGTTCATTCCCCGGCTGCAGCGTGCCGGGCTACCTCTGCGAAGTCCACCACCGCGACCCCTACGCCACCAACCCCATCACCGACATCAACGGCCTCACCTTCGCCTGCGGCCCCAACCACAAACTCGCCGAACAAGGCTGGACCACCCGCCAAAACAGCCACGGCCAAACCGAATGGATCCCGCCGCCGCATCTCGACCGCGGTCAACCGCGCGTAAACACCTTCCACCACCCCGAAAAGCTATTGCGGGCAGACGAAGACGACGCGGCACCCTAATAACTGGGTGCGCTCAGCGCAGCGAATAGCGGACCGGCAAATGCTTGAGTCCGCCGACGAACGTCGTGGCGACATGTTGTGGATCACCGGTCAACTCAATGGATTTCAGTCGTGGTACCAGTTCGGCGAAGAAGCTGTTGACCTCCATGCGAGCCAATGCGGCACCGAGGCAAAAGTGCACGCCGTAACCGAAAGCCAGATGCTTGTTGGGATCACGGCCGACGTCGAAACGGAACGGTTCGGAGAAGACGTCTTCGTCCCGGTTGGCCGACACGTACGACAGCAGCACCGAATCCCCCGCCGCGATCGGCACCCCGCGAACCGTGGTGTCCTCGGCGGCGGTGCGCATGAATTCCTTGACCGGCGTGGCCCAGCGGATCATCTCCTCGGTGGCCAGCGGCATCAGACCGAGATCGTCGCGCAGCCGGGCGAGTTGATCGGGGTTCTCGATCAGACCGTGCAGGCCACCGGAGATGGTCGCGCTGGTGGTGTCGTGGCCCGCAGTGGCGACGATCAGGTAGTAGGACACCGTGTCGATATCGGACAGCGGCTCACCGTCGATGCGAGCGTTAGCGATCGCGGACGCCAGGTCTTCGGTGGGGTGTTCTCTGCGCGCCGCGGTGACACCGTTGAAGTAGCCGAACATGTCGAGTAACGCGGGGAGCTGATCCTCGTTGGAGCTGCCGCGCTTGAATTCGCTGTCGTCGCTGCCGAACAACTCCTGAGTGAGCTCAAGCATTCGCGAGAAGTCCGATTCGGGGATGCCCAACAGCGACATGATCACGAACAGGGGGTAGTTGACCGCGACCTCTTGGACGAAATCACATTCGGGACCCACCGCCAGCATCTTGTCGACATAGGTCTTGGCCAGCTCGTCGACACGGAGCTTCAACGCTCGCATCGCCTTGGGCCGGAACCAATCCGCGCCGATCGCGCGGACCACCCGGTGTTGCGGGTCATCCAGGTGAATCAGCGTGCGCACGCCCGCGGCGGCCTGCAACTCGTCGCCTTCCGTGGTCGTCAAGACCGGGCGCGGCCAGTTGGTGAACAGCAGGTTATTGCGCTCGATGTCCAAGACGTCCGCGTGCTTGGTGATCGCCCAGAACGGCCGATAGTCCTGCACCTCGACCCAGGACACCGGCGCATTGGCGCGCAAATGAGTTAGTGCCGCATGCAGTGCCGGCTCGTCGGCATACGCCTGCGGGTCGGCAAGAACCCTGGCGGCGTCATCCATCGTCGGTGTGCTCATAGACAGCTCCTCATCGGCGCAATTCCTCCAACACCGCGGTGACGGTCGCACCGGACAGGGTGCGCGGAAACGTCGGCATTACCCGGTCGATGACGCCGTCGCAGCGCTCAGCGAGCGCGGCTGCGAGATTGTCAGTCGTTGCGACCACGGCGAAGGCATGCAAGATCTCGTCGTCGATCAGCGTCGCCATGGCATCCCATTCGCCTTGCAGCGACAGCCGATGCAGCTCGCTCGCCACCTCGCCCCAGCCGTGCAGTTCGAGGACTTTGCGGTAGGCCGGCGTCGATCCGTAGAACGCGATCTGTTTGCGGACACCCGCTGCGCCGAGCCGCAATTCGCCGTCGTCGTCACCGGTCACCACGAACACCGGGCACGCCACCTGGAACCCGGACCGATCGCGACCCGCGCGCTGCAGGCCGCGCTGTGCCGCCGGGATGGTGACCTCGTGCAGATACCGACGCGTCGTGAAGGCGTGTGCCAGGAGACCGTCGGCGACCTCGCCACACATTTCGGTCATCGCTTCACCGACGGCGGCGACGAATACCCTGGGCGCCGGAAAGGGTTGCGGCTCAGGGGTGAACATCGGCGTCATCAGTTTGTGGGTGTAGAACTCGCCCTCGAATCGCAGGCGGGTTCCGTCCTTCCACGCCGACCAGATCGCTTGCAGTGCAAAGACGAACTCGCGCATCCGAGCCACCGGATGACTCCACGGCATGCTGAAACGCTTTTCGATATGCGGCTTGATCTGGGTGCCCAGTCCCAAGATGAACCGGCCCTGCGAGTAGGTCTGCAAATCCCAGGCGATGTTGGCCACGGTCATCGGATTGCGCGCGAAAGCTACCGCGATACTGGTCCCTATTTCGAGGCGCGACGTGTGTTCGGCGGCGAGGAGCAACGGCAGAAACGGGTCGTGGTTGATTTCACCGGTCCAGCACGCGTCGTAGCCCTGCCGTTCGAGTTCGACGGCTAAGTCCGGCACGCGAGCGAGGTCGGTGAAGACGCCGCCGTCGACTTTGAGGCCGCGCGCCGCGGTGTCGCTCATCGCCGCGCGTTCGACCAAAGCTCGGACGTCATACCCGCAGACGCTACAGTAAGCACTTCAGTAGGTGACAGCCCACGACTCGCCCAGTCTCGGAGCTCTATTCCTAGAAACCGCCGGCCCGATAACCGGCAACGATCGGCTCGAGTTCGTCGGGCGTCGCGCCGTGCATGATCACCGCATCGGCGCCGTAGTGAAGCTCCTGGCGAATCCGGTCCACACATTGTTGAGCCGACCCGGTCGCCGACGGCTCCAGCCATTCGTCCGGAATCAGTGTCGCGATGTGCTCGATCTGCTCGGGTGTGGCCTTGTGGTCGATCCCGCCGGCGATCGACGTGACAACCGAGTCCGCTCGAAAGCGTTGCAGCACGGCGGGATCCCAGCGATTGGTGTGCACCAGTAGGTCACCGTAGCCCTGGAGATAGGTGGCTAGCCGCGCGACGGTCTTCTTCAGCCGCAGTTGTTCGGGCAGGTGGTCGCCGACCGTGGCGAAACACGACCACACCCGCACGCTGTCAGGGTCGCGGCCGGCTTTCTCCGCAGCGGACTTGACGGTCTTGACGCAGCTCTGCAAAGTCTCCGGAGTGAAGAAGGTGTGCAGGATGACGTCGTCGAAAGCGCGGCCGCCCAAGGCGAGCGTATTGGGCCCGAACGCCACCAGCGCCAGCCGAATGTCCTCGTTGAAGTCTGGGTCGAGAAAGAGGATGGGGTACTTGCCCATTGGGCCGTCGTGGTTCAAGATCACCTCGCCGTGCCATAGCCGGCGCATCACGTCGGCCCAATCCTCCATCTGTGCGGTCGTCACAGCGGGAACACCGAATGCCCCGTAGATGGCGGCGATCCCGCGGCCGATGCCGAGGGTGAAGCGGCCGCCGGACAGCCGGTGCATCGTGGTGGCGAAGGATCCGGTGATCAACGGGTGTCGAGTGTTGTGATTTGTTGCCGCGGTGGCGATCTGCATTCGACTGGTGACGGCGCATGCGGCGCCGACCAGCGATGACGCTTCTTTGACGTTCCAGCGCTCGGAGATGAACGCGGTGCCCAAGCCCAACTCCTCGCCGCGGCGGGCCTCGTCCATCAAACCGGCGGGACCTTCACCGCCGGCACCGGCCAACAGGTAGTAGCCCAATTCGTCGAGTGCCTTGGTCAACGCCAAACTCCTTGCTTGTAACCACAATTCCAGACTTCGGTGATCTTCCCGGTCACGACGCGGAAGATCTCCATGCTGCCGACGTCCACACTGGTGCCATCCTTGAGCGTCATCGGAGACTGGTAGACGATGGCAACGTGTTCGCCATCGTGACCGGCAACCACCAGGTTCAGGTCGAACCTGATGGCCTCGAACATGGCCCAGTGATCGATGATGCGGTCGACTGCCGTGCGGGGCGAATTGCTCATGCACATACCTCGTCGGCGTCCTTGGCGTCGAGGAAGCGGCAATAAGGGGCTTTCAGCTGCCGAATCGCTTCGAGTTCGTCAGCCATTTCACAACGCCTCCGTCGAGCCGGAATCCATACTGTAACGTAATTAGTATTGACGCCACGAGCGCTTGAGGAGCCGGCGTGAGAGTTCCGTTCACCTGGAAAGTCATCGGTTCGTTGATGGTCCGTTGGTCGCCGGAATTTCCGATCGGCGAGGTTCGCGGCTGCGCTACCAGAAGTCCGTGAAAGTTCCGGCGGTGTCCAAGACGATGCGAAAGGCTATATGGCACTGCGAAAGTGGGCGACCCAGTGCTACGAAGTGCCGGTATGAAGCTCTCGCTCGCCGATCTGCTCCGGACGTCGGCCGGCCTGATATGAAGACTTCGTGACCGACGCCGCGAACACCGCGCCCGCGACCCGAGGCGGATTTCCCGAAGTCAGACCGGTCGCGGACGCACCGCCCGAACTGGGCCGGTTCGTCGCCGCGTTGCATCGCCTGCAGGACCTCACCGTCTCGACCCGCCCGGACAGTGCCGTGTGGGCCGCCGCGGCCGAGCACGTCGAAAACGCATGCGGGCTTCTGGACGGCCATCAGGTCCCGGAGGTCGATGTGGTGGCGGGCCGGGTCCTCAGCCTGCCCGGATTAGGCCATCCGCTGCTGCCGCCGTGGACCATGACGAGCGCCGGACCCGACGGTGTCACGATGGCCGGGCACTTCACCCAATCCCATGTTGGCGGCAACCAGGCCGTGCATGGTGGCATGATCCCGCTGTTGTACGACTGGCTCTTCGGGATGGTCGTCACTACGGCGGACATTCGCCCGACTCGCACCGCGTACCTGCACGTCGACTACCGCAAAATCACCCCGATCGAGGAACCGCTGACGGCCCACGGCCTCATCTCCAAGATCGACGGTCGAAAAGCCTTCATCACCGCTACCATGACCGCGGTCGACGGCACCGTACTCACCGAAGCGAACGGTCTGATGGTTCGCTTACTTTCGCACCAGCCATGAGGGGCGCAATGTCTGACATCGCAACGCAATTCACCGTGCCCGACGTCATCGCGGCTGTCGCGGCGGCGATTCCGGACCGCGACCTGCTCATCCAGGGCGAACAGCGTTTCAGCTACGCGGACATCGTCGCGCGGTCCAACCGTCTCGCCGCATATCTGCACTCGCGTGAATTGGGTTGCCACACCGAGCGATCGGACCTTGCCGGCCACGAGACAGGACAAGATCTCATCGGCCTCTACGCCTACAACGGAAACGAATTCGTGGAGGCACTACTGGGCGCTTTCGCCGCGCGAGTCGCCCCGTTCAACGTCAACTTCCGCTACGTCAAAGCCGAATTGCAGTATCTGCTGGCCGACTCGGGGGCCACCGCGCTGCTCTACCACGCCGCGTTCGCGCCGCGGGTAGCCGAGGTGTTGCCGGATCTGCCGCAACTGCGCGTGCTGATCCAGATCGCCGACGACTCGGGCAACGCGTTGCTCGATGGTGCCGTGGACTACGAGACCATCATCGGCTCGGATTGGCCGGAGCCGACGCTGCAGCACTCGCCGGACGATCTGTACGTCCTGTACACCGGCGGCACCACCGGGATGCCGAAAGGTGTGCTGTGGCGGCAACACGACATCTTCATGACGTCCTTCGGCGGCCGAAATCTGATGACCGGCGAACCCACCGCCTCACTCGACGAGATCGTGACACGGTTGGGCGCGGGCCCCGGAACGAAGTTGATGATCCTGCCGCCGTTGATCCACGGCGCAGCGCAGTGGAGTGTGATGACGGCGATCACGACCGGCCAGACTGTCGTGTTTCCTTCTGTCGTTGACCATTTGGATGCTGACGACGTGGTGCGCACCATCGAGCGGGAGAAAGTGATGGCCGTGACGGTGGTCGGCGATGCGATCGCGCGGCCGTTGGTGGCGGCCGTCGAAAAGGGCATCGCCGATGTGTCGTCGCTGGCCGTGGTGGCCAACGGTGGCGCGCTATTGACCCCATACCTCAAGCAGCGGCTGATCGAAGTCCTGCCGAACGCCATCGTCGTCGACGGCGTCGGATCCTCGGAGACCGGCGCTCAGATGCACCACATGTCAACGTCGGGATCGGTGTCGACCGGAACATTCAACGCCGGACCCGATACCTTCGTCGCCGCAGAAGATCTCGGCTCGATCCTCGCGCCGGGTCACGATGGCATGGGCTGGCTGGTGCAGCGCGGTTATGTGCCGCTGGGGTACAAGGGCGACGCCGCCAAGACGGCGGCCACCTTCCCGGTGATCGATGGCGTGCGCTACGCCGTGCCCGGAGACCGGGCACGGCATCGCGCCGACGGCTGTGTCGAATTGCTGGGCCGCGATTCGGTGACGATCAACTCCGGCGGCGAAAAGATCTTCGTCGAGGAGGTCGAAACGGCGATCGCATCGCATCCTGCCGTGATCGATGTCGTCGTCACCGGACGGCCCAGCGAGCGATGGGGCCAGGAAGTCGTCGCCGTCGTCGCACTCGCCGAGCAGGCTCATGCCGGCGCCGTCGAGTTGATCGACCATGCCGCACAGACTCTGGCGCGCTACAAACTTCCGAAGGCGGTGGTATTCCGCGCGACCATCGAACGCAGTCCGTCCGGCAAGGCCGATTACCGATGGGCGCGCGAGCAAGCGGTCAGCGAATAGGAGCCTCGGGGATGATCCGCGACCGCATTGCGTTCTAAAGCTCGAGGACACATCCAACGAGAGGCGACCCCATGACTGCAGATTTACCCGAACAGGCACTGGAACTGCGCTCGCTGGTGACGTCGCAGGGCACGCTCGAGCTCTCACTGCACGACGTCCCGGTTCCATCCCCGGCCGCCAATGAGGTGCTGGTCCGCGTGGAAGCCTCGCCGATCAACCCGTCGGACTTGGGCGTTCTCATTCCCGGCGCCGACATGTCCACCGCATCGGTGTCTGGCACGCCGGAACGACCCGTCGTCACCGCGACATTGGGCGAAGGCGCCCTGAAAGGGCTTTCGGTGCGAGTCGACAAGGCGCTTCCGGTGGGCAACGAGGCGGCGGGCACTGTCGTCGCGGCAGGGTCGTCGGCAGCAGCCCAGGCCCTGCTCGGCAAGACGGTGGGAATCGCCGGCGGCGGTATGTACACCCAGTACCGAGCGGTCGACGCCTCCGCGTGTCTTGAATTGCCGGACGGAGCAACGGCGAAGGATGGGGCGTCGTCCTTCGTCAATCCGCTGACCGCCCTCGGAATGTTGGAAACCATGCGTGGCGAAGGGCATTCGGCCCTGGTGCACACGGCTGCAGCGTCGAACCTCGGCCAGATGCTGGTCAAACTCTGCTTGAAGGATGCGGTTCCGCTTGTCAACATCGTCCGCAAGGCCGACCAAGAACAACTGCTGAAATCGCTTGGTGCCGTTCATGTCATCAACTCGACGTCCCCGTCGTTCTCGACGAATCTCGTCGAGGCACTCACCGCGACGTCGGCGACGATCGCTTTCGATGCCACGGGTGGTGGCACGCTCGCGGGTCAGATCCTCAACGGCATGGAGCAGGCGGCGAACGCGACCGCCACGGAGTACTCACGCTACGGCTCAGCCGTGCACAAGCAGGTGTACATCTACGGCGGACTCGACACCGGTCCGACCACACTGACCCGGAACTTCGGGATGGCGTGGGGTGTCGGCGGTTGGCTGCTGACGCCGTTCCTGCAAAGCATTGGCGCCGAAGGCTTTGCCGAACTCCGGGGCCGGGTGGCCGCGGAGCTCACCACGACATTCGCGAGCACCTACACGCAGGAAGTGTCACTGGCCGGCATGCTCCAACCCGAAGCCTTTCATGCCTATGTCAAGCGGGCGACCGGGGAGAAGTTTCTGGTAACTCCGCAGTCAAACCCGTAACCAATGTCGCGATAGCGTCGCCAACATCCAGCTCCGGGTCGAGCTGGGCCGCGCATCGCAACGACGTGACAAGAAGTTCGACGATCACTTCGACCATCGCTTCGGAGTCAAACGGGCGGTTGTTCTTCAGCCAGTAGGTGGTGGCTTCGTCGAGGGCGCCCGCACACGAGCGCAGCATCAGCCGCACCGCCGGGCGATCGATGTCGAGCGCGAGCAGTCCACACGTCCATTCAATGGTGCGCCAGCGTGACTGGTCGAAGATCTCCCACGCTTCATGGTCGCCGCCATTGGCGCCGAGGATGAGCCGGAGGGCCAGCCCGTCTTGGCCGCTGAAGTACGCCAGATGGGCGCGCAACATTTGTCGGAACTGCCCGCCAGGTGGCTGATCGCTAAGCGGCGGTGTGGCCGCGGCGTTCAGTCTGCCGGCCGCGTCGCGTAGCGCTTCGAGGTAGATTCCGCGTTTGTTGTCGAAGTAGTGGAACAGCAAGCCTTGTGCGACACCGGCACTTTCGGTGATGTCACTGGTAGCCACGTCATCGAAGTGACGAGCCGAGAAGTGCTCGACGGCGGCGTCGAGAAGCTTGCGCCGCGTCACTTCAGCCTGTTCCTGTCGCCGCGTCGCGCGCCGCGGCGTCTGTCGAGTCAGCTTGGTATTGCCGGCAACCACCGATAGAGCGTGCACGCCGCGGCCTGCAGAGCACAACTCAACGACGCACATCCATCGAAGTCAATTCGTTGACTTCGACTCAACCAACGAATAGGTTAGCTACACCGCCATCCCCATCGAGGAGACCGCCCATGCCCGAAGAAAAAGCGTTCGTCGTCGTGCAGATCGCGATCAACGATCGGGACAAGTACCACCAGTACGAAACTGCCGGCCACCTCGAGATCTTCGACAAATTCGGCGGGAAGTTGGTGGGCATGGACGAAGACGTCGATATCGTCGAGGGCAGTTGGCCTTTCACGCGAACCGTGCTCATCGTGTTTCCGAGCAAGCAGCAGGCTCGGTCCTGGTACGAATCCGATGAATACCAGGCGGTCGTCGGGTTGCGGCACGCCTCGACGACGTCGAACCTGGTGATCGCGGCCGGCTACCCTGGGTGAGCAGAGCGCATGTCAGACAGCGACCGCATTCGCCCCACCGAGCGAAACCGGCAGATGTGTCAGCCCGTGCAGTCCGATGCTGTTGTTGAAGATCGGATCGCCCGCCAGCGTGAGACGCGGAAAATGGTCGAACAACTCCCGTAAGCCGATCTGTAACTCCATGCGAGCGAGGGCCGCGCCCAGGCAGACGTGAATGCCCGTGCTGAAACTCAGGTGCTCGCGGGCGTTGGCGCGGGTGATATCGAGGGCGTTCGGATTGTCGAAGACCGCCGGGTCGCGGTTGGCACCCCCCACCATGAGAAATAGCGGTTCGTCAGCCCGAACCGAATATCCATGAATTTCAACGTCTTCGGCGGCGATCCGCGGCACCAACTGGCCAGCCGTGTCATATCGCAGGATCTCCTCGACCGCGCTCGGCCACAGTTCGGGATTCGCGCGCAGCGCTGCCAGCTGTTCCGGGTGACGAAGCAGCGCGAGGATGGCGTTGCTCATGACGTGTTTCGTGGTGATAAAACCCGCGCCCAAGAGAAAGCCCGCAAGCATCCGGATCTCGGCGTCGGTCAAGTCACCGCTGGATACGACGTCGGACAGGATGCTGTCGTCGGCGCTGTCCTTCCTCACCCGCTCGACGTGGTTGGCAAGATACTCGTCGAACCTACCCAGGACGACTGTGGCAGTGCGAAAGTCATTCCAAGATGGCGCGACGTTACCGATCAGCCGGGTAGTGGTGTCGGCAACGTGCTCGAGGTACGGCATCTCGTCGGGCGGCATGCCGAGCATTTCGGTGATGACCGCGAGGGGAATCCGCGAGCAGTACTCTTCGACCAAGTCACATGATGATCGACCGTCCAAGCCGCGGACCAGTTCGTCTGCTACGTCGTGAACTCGGCCGCGAAGTCCGTCGAGCGCCCGCGGCGTGAACGCGCGTGAAACCGGACGACGGAGCCGCGTGTGCTCAGGCGGATCGCTGACCAACATCGCTGGTGGCTCAAGCGGATTCGGCACACCCGGGTTGGTTTTCGCCAAGATCCAGCGGACGACACGAAATGCCGATCGGTCCCCAGGTTTGAACGTCCTGAACCGGCCGTCCCGCAACACTTCGCGCACGATCTGTGCGTCCGCGGTGACCCAACCCCGCATCCTGGTGACCGGCAACATCCGCCCCCGCTGACGAATCTGCTCGATGAGCGGATAGATGTCGTCGACCGGATGCGTCTCGATGGTGAGCAGCTTTGCCAGCGGATCACCGCTACGCGCCAGCAGGCTGAGCGCGGCACGTGACGGCGCATACCCCAGCGCCCAATGTGTCCAATTCCTAACCGGCACGCCCATGTGGCCACACTCCTGAGGAAATCAGCTGCATAAGAGCCTAATGCTCGTAAGGGCGCGCAGATGTGCCGTCGGCCATACTGGACCCGTGCAGGTGTTCGCCGGATCGCAGTTATCGCATTGGGACTTTCCGCGCAACACGGCCAGCGCCGCGCTGATGACCGAATTCGGCTGCCAGAACGGGCTTTCCGTAGCGGACATGCTCGAAGGGTCGGGCCTTTCGGAGGCTGACCTGCACGACCACGCTAAGACGATTGTGGGACGTCAGGAGCTCGCGATTGCGACCAACCTGGTGAATCTGTTGGGGACAGACGTCGGTGCGGCCGACCTCGGGGTGCGGCTGGGCGGCAGTTATCACGTCGGAGCTTTCGGCATTTTCGGTTTCGCGTGCCTGACCAGTTCGACGCTGGGCGACACCGTCCGGTTCGCGGCTCGGTACTACGAACTCAGCTACGGGTTCTGCCTGCCGACTGTGACCGTCGACGGACCGGTCGCGGCGCTGCAACTCGACCTGCCCGACCTGACCGGGCCGGTTGCCGAGTTCATCGTGCGGCGTGACTTGTCGGCGATCGCCCAAGTGATGGCGGAGTCGCTCGGCAGCCCCGTCCCGTTCACGACGATCCAGTTCGCCGGCCCGATGCCGGAGTCGGGTGACGCTGCGGCGCGGGAGGCATTCGGCGTGACACCCGGCTATCAATCGCCGGTCACTGTGGCCAGCTGGCCCGCGGCGCTGTTGGACCAACGCCTGCCGCAGGCCAGCGGCATCAGCGTGGCCATGTGCCAGCAGCAATGCCACACGCTGTTGGAACGCCGTCGACAGCGGACCGGTGTCGCGCTGCGCGTCCGCGAGCGACTGTCGTCGATAGACGGCGCGCCCCACACCATCGCGGGCGTCGCCCGTCAGCTGGCAATCAGCGAGCGAACGCTGCGGCGGCGTCTGGCCGAGGAGAACACGACCTTTCGGGACCTGGCCGATGAGGTCCACCGGGTTCTCGCCGAGGAACTCCTGGCGACGGGGGCGCTGTCAGTGGACGACATCGCGGTGCGGCTGGGCTACGCCGAGGCAACGAGTTTCATCGCCGCCTTCAAGAGATGGACCGGCACCACTCCCGCTCGTTATCAGCGTTCGGTGGCACCACGCGCCCGGTTGATCAAGGTGTGACCGACCCGGCCATTCGTCACGCTGGCCGGAATCATGGATTCGCCGTCCGCAATGCTCTGCGTGCGACATCCCCCTTGCTCGTACCGTTCTTCCTATGACTCCCTCCCGGCCTCGCGTCCTTGTCATCGGAGCCGGGTTCGGCGGCCTCGGCGCCGCCTACGAGCTGTCGAAGGACGGACTCGCCGAAGTCACGGTGCTGGAGAAGGCCAACGACGTCGGCGGCGTCTGGCGGGAGAACACCTACCCCGGTGCCGCATGCGACGTCCCGTCGAATCTGTATTCCTACTCCTTCGCCCCGAAAACCGATTGGGTGCGACGCTATGCCGAGCAGCCCGACATTCTCGGCTACATCCAGGACACCGCCGATCGGTTCGGCCTACGCGACTTGGTTCGGACCGGGATCGAGGTCACCTCGGCCACCTACAACGACAGCACCGCCACCTGGCGGGTGGTGACCTCGTCCGGAGAGAGCTTCGAGGCCGATGTTCTGGTGCCCGCCACGGGGCAGCTGTCGCGGCCGGCGCTTCCGGCGATCCGGGGCCTCGAGTCGTTTGTGGGCCCCTCGTTTCACTCTGCCGAGTGGCGCCACGACGTCGACCTGGCCGGCAAGCGCATCGCGGTCCTCGGCACCGGCGCGTCGGCGATTCAGTTCGTCCCGCGCATTCGCGAGACCGCCGCGCACGTCACGGTCTTTCAGCGGTCCGCCCCATATGTCGTGCCGAAGGTGGACCGCGCCTACACCAACGCCCACCATGCCGCATTCAGGAAGGTTCCCGGCTTCGCGGCCGCCATGCGCGGCTCGATCTGGGAGTTGACGGAGCTCTTGGGACTCGCACTGACCAGAGTCGCCCCGCTCGCCCGTGCCCTTCAGGTCCTGGCGTCGGCGAACCTCAAGCGCCACATCAAGGATCCGGTGCTACGGGCGAAGGCCACGCCGGACTACCCGATCGGCTGCAAACGCGTGCTGTTCAGCAGCGCCTGGTATCCCGCACTGGTCAGCGACAACGTCGAAGTCGAGACGGACGCGGTCGACGAGGTGACGACGAAGGGTGTGCGCACCGCCGACGGCAGGCTGCACGCGGCCGACGTCATCATCTACGGGACCGGCTTCAAGGCCACCGAATTCCTGGCCCCGATGACGATCACCGGCCGCGACGGGCGAGACCTGCGTTCCGAGTGGGCCGAAGGGGCCCGCGCCCATCTCGGCATGGCCGTGCCCGGTTTTCCGAATATGTTCCTGATCTACGGTCCGAACACCAATCTCGGCAGCAGCTCGGTCATCCAGATGATTGAGCAGCAGGCCCGCTACATCCGCCAGGTCGTGAAGGAACTCGCCCAAGGGGGCCGGCCCCGCGCGTTCGAGATTCGGCGGGCCGTGGAGGCGGCCTACGACGCGGAGGTCCAATCCCGCCTCGAGAGAGGCGTCTGGACCGACTGCGACTCCTGGTACCGCACCGCCTCCGGCCGGGTGACCACCAATTGGCCGGGGCTGGTCCACGAGTATCAGCGACGGACACGCACCGCGGTCATCGCGGACTACCAAGAAGTAGTCCCCCACTCCGCGGCCACGGAGGTCGGCGCATGACTCAGGCTTCGTTTGACTACGACGTCCTTGTGATCGGATCTGGCTTCGGCGGAAGCGTCACGGCACTTCGCCTGAGCGAGAAGGGTTATCGGGTCGGTGTGCTCGAGGCCGGCCGGCGATTCCGCGATGAGGACTTCGCGACGAACAGTTGGCACGTGCGGGACTACCTGTTCAAGCCCTCCCTCGGCTGCTACGGCATCCAGCGGATCGACCTGCTTTCCGACGCCGTCGTGCTCAGCGGCGCCGGAGTGGGCGGTGGCTCGCTCGTCTACGCGAACACGCTGTACGAGCCGGAAGGCCCCTTCTACGGCGACCCGCGCTGGAGTGGGATCACCGATTGGAAGGATGAGCTCGCACCCTGGTACGACCAGGCCTCGCGGATGCTTGGTGTCGAGACCTACCCGCGCACAACGCCTTCGGACAAGGTGATGCTGCAGATAGCCACCGACCTCGGCGTCGCGGATACCTTTCACGCCACCCGGGTCGGAGTGTGCTTCAGCGATACCGACGGTCGGCAGACGGCTTCGGGCGCCCCGGTGGGCGACCCCTACTTCGGCGGCGCCGGCCCAGACCGCAACGCGTGCCGGCACTGCGGCGAATGCATGACCGGGTGTCGCCACAACGCCAAGAACACGCTGGTCAAGAATTACCTGTACCTCGCGGAGAAGCTCGGTGCGACGATCCACCCACTGACCACGGTCGTCGACGTCCGGCCACGAGCCGGCGGTGGCTATGACGTGGCGACGCGTCGCACCGGGGGCAAGATCCGTCGTCGCCGACGTACCTTCACCGCACAGCAGGTGGTGTTCTCGGCTGCCGCCCTCGGGACCCAGCGACTGCTCCACCGGTTGCGCGACCGCGGCAGCCTGCCGGACATCTCGCGCCGGCTCGGGGAGCTCTCCCGAACCAATTCCGAATCGATCCTGGCCGTGCGGGCCCGCGGCGACGATGTGGACTACTCGGAGGGCGTCGCGATCACGTCGTCGATTCATCCGGACAGCCACACCCATGTCGAGCCGTGCCGCTACGGCCACGATTCCAACCTGATGGGGCTGCTCGGAACCATCCTCGTCGACGGTCTGGACGGCCTGGAAAAAGGCGGCCGCCGGTGGCGGACCGGGATCAAGGAACTCGTCCGTAACCGCCGAGACCTCGGCCGTCTGCTCAACCCGAAACACTGGTCAGAGCAAACGATTCCGCTGCTCGTCATGCAAACCCACGACAATTCGATCACCACCTACACGCGGCGCTGGCTGTTCGGACGGCGCATGGTGTCGCGTCAAGGCGTGGGTGAGCCGAACCCGACGTGGATCCCGGTCGGCCATGAGGTCGCCCGGCGCGCGGCCGAGCACCTGGACGGCATCGCCGGCGGCGCCTGGGCGGACTTGGCGGATATCCCGATGACGGGACATTTCATCGGCGGCTGCGTCATCAGCGAGACCGCAGCCGACGGTGTGGTGGATCCCTACCACCGCCTGCACGGCTACCCCGGGTTGCACGTGATCGACGGCTCGACGATCACGGCGAACCTGGGAGTCAACCCATCGCTGACCATCACGGCGCTGGCCGAGCGCGCCACCGCATTGTGGCCGAACAAGGGTGAGTCAGACCCGCGGCCGCCGCTGGGCTCTCCCTATGTCCGAATACGCCCCGTGACCCCGGTCAGTCTCGCCGTCCCCGCGAATGCGCCGGGCGCGTTGCGTTTCAGCACACCGGATCCACGTCGCGGCGACTAAGACACGCTCGAGCGGGTAATCCTCGCAGACGTCAGGGTGCTACGCGTATCAGCGTGTATTGACCCTGGGTCCGCCTCGGGTCGTCGCCTACCTGATTCACAATTTGTCGGATGATGTCGACGGGGCCACCGAATTTATTGGGGCAGCCGTCCGGGCATGGCACGGCCCACCACGTGACTAGACCCCACCGGTCACGCGGCGGCCACGGCTGTACTCCGCCGTCTCGGGGCCAATATTCGATGGTGGCATTCGACCTCCGGCGAAGGTCTCCGATGTGGTGATGCCCTGTTGAGCACCAGAGTTTCACCTCGCCGCCGAGGTGGTGGTGTACGTCGACGCTGACGTCACCTTTCATTTGGGTCATGTGTGCTTGTTACTTCCGTTTGATCGCTGGCCTCGGCTTCTCGCCGAGGGCGTCCTGTCGGACCCGGACCCGACGTTAAGCCCTCGTGCCACATAACCCTTCGAAGACATGCCTGGCAACGGTAAAAGACAACCGGGAATTCAACTCGTGGCGTTTTGGGTTTTCCGGCGTTTGCCCCACAGTTCATCCGCGAACAGTGACGACGGTCCGCGACCTCGGTGAGCGCGGTATCGTGCTGCGTTCACTGCGCGAAGGCATCGACACGTCGAACGCCTCGGGTCGCATGGTGGCAGAAGTCTTGGCCTCGTTGGCTGAGCTGGAATCGAGTAGCTAGCGGCAGCAGTTCGGGTCGAGCACTGCGCACAGCGCGACCAGCGCATCGCGTCGCGGTCGGTGATACACGTTCATTCCGCGGCGTTCAGACTCGATCAACCCTGCGCGGCGCAACTGGGACAAGTGATGACTCACCGTTGACTCGCCTAGTTCGACAGCCGAGGCCAAGTCGCAACTGCACACCTCGCCGGCATCGGAACTGAACAGCAGCGACACCAGCTTCACTCGTACTGGGTCGGCCAACGCCTTGAGTCGCAACGCAATTGCCAGGGCAGCGGCGTCATCGATTGGCCCAGCGGCGACCGGCGAGCAGCACACTGGCGCGGACATGTCCACTACCGGCAACGTCTTGGGCATGTGACCATTCTGCCACATGGATTGACATACATCGAAAAGGTGGCATTCTGGGGGCAGTCAGTAGTTCGACATAAGCCACAATGGTCGGAGTCCTATGTCCCGCGCTCAACTCGCCCTCAACGTCAACGACCTCGACGAGGCAGTCACGTTCTACTCCAAGCTTTTCAACACCGCCCCGGCCAAGGTCAAGCCGGGATACGCCAACTTTGCGGTGGCCGAACCACCCTTGAAGCTCGTCCTCATCGAAAACCCTGGCCACGGTGGGACTCTCAATCACCTCGGCGTCGAGGTGGAGTCCAGCGACGCCGTCCACGCCGAGATCGAACGCCTTACAAACGAGGGCTTGTTCACCGACGAGGAACTCGGAACCACCTGCTGCTTCGCCAACCAAGACAAGGTATGGGTGACCGGACCCGCTGGTGAGAAGTGGGAGGTCTACACGGTGCTTGCTGACTCCGATACCTTCGGCACCAGTCCGCAGCACTCTGAGGGGGGCACGGCCGAGAGTGGTGTCTGCTGCGGTGCGGTATCCGACACCGCCGGAGCGCGGGATGCGTCCTGCTGCTGATCAACGCGCACGTCTGGTATCGATGTCACCCTTGGACGTGACTGACGCAGCGGCGCAACCAGTCTCGCCGACGGAATCCGGATTGCGCTGCATTCTGGCAGCGTTGTGCCTCACTCAAATCACGAGCTGGGGCGTGCTGTATTACGCCTTCTCGGTACTTTCGGCGCGGATCAGTGAGCGGACAGGTTGGTCGCCCCCGTCGGTCACCGCGGCGTGCTGTCTGCGCCGGTCACGCTCGCCACCGCGACCGGTCCGTGGATCGGTGCTGCCTTGGCGAGCCTGCTGAATGGTTATGCGTCGATGTTCATCGCGCTTGGTGGCCTCGGCGCTTTGGCCGCGATCATCAGCTTGGCAGGCATACCTAACCATCAACAAGGCGACCAAAAGCTCTTGGCCGCAACAACTCATGAATAGGGGGACCAGGTGACAGCACCTGTCGAATCAAACGTCGACTCCGCCGTCGTCGGAAAGCTATCGCGACTCGATCAATTCCTGCCAGTGTGGATCGGGATCGCCATGGCGGTTGGACTGCTATTGGGGCGACTGATTCCCGGCCTCGACTCCGCGCTGAATCATGTTGAGATCGACGGAATCTCGTTACCGATTGCCCTTGGCCTGCTCATCATGATGTATCCGGTCCTGGCCAAGGTCCGCTATGACCGCCTGGACACCGTCACCGGTGATGCCAAGTTGCTGGTCAGTTCCCTGCTGTTGAACTGGGTTCTCGGTCCTGCGCTGATGTTCGCCCTCGCATGGGTGCTGCTGCCGGACCTTCCCGAGTACCGCACTGGCCTCATCATCGTCGGCCTCGCCCGCTGTATCGCGATGGTCATCATCTGGAACGACCTTGCTTGTGGCGATCGGGAAGCCGCCGCCGTCCTGGTCGCCCTGAACTCGGTGTTTCAAGTCATCATGTTTGCCGTACTCGGCTGGTTCTATCTGTCCGTGCTGCCGGGCTGGCTCGGCCTTCAGCAGACCACCATCAGCACCTCGCCATGGCAGATCGCCAAATCGGTGCTTATCTTCCTGGGTATCCCGCTGTTGGCCGGATACCTCTCCCGAAAGCTCGGCGAGAAGGCGAAGGGCCGCGACTGGTACGAGACGAAATTCCTGCCCAGAATCGGACCGTGGGCGCTCTACGGGCTGCTGTTCACCATCGTCATTCTCTTTGCGCTGCAGGGTGATCGGATCACCAGCCGCCCCCTGGACGTCATCCGCATCGCAGTGCCGCTACTGGCCTACTTCGCCATCATGTGGGGCGGCGGTTACCTCCTGGGCGCGGTCCTGGGCCTGGGTTACCAGCGCACAACGACCTTGGCCTTCACCGCAGCGGGCAACAACTTCGAACTTGCCATAGCGGTCGCCATTGCCACCTACGGCGCTGCATCGGGCCAGGCACTCGCCGGTGTCGTCGGCCCACTCATCGAAGTCCCAGTCCTGGTCGCCCTGGTCTACGTATCACTCGGTCTGCGAGGACGATTCACGCCTGCCGAAATTGGTGCTCACACTGCCAATGAGACGGTCGCATGATGACCGAGACGAAGCCCGCTGTGCTTTTCCTCTGCACCCACAACGCGGGCCGCTCGCAGATGGCCATGGGTTTCTTCAAACACCTCGCGGGCGACCACGCCAGCGTCTACTCCGGTGGGTCCCAACCCGCCACAGAAGTCAACCGCGTCGCCGTCGCAGCCATGGCTGAGAAGGGCATCGACATCGCTGATGAACAACCGAAGCGGTGGACGATGGACATGCTCGAAGCCGTGGACGTGGTGATCTCCATGGGCTGCGGCGACTCCTGCCCCGTGCTGCCCGGACGCCGCCGTGAGGAGTGGGTACTGCCTGACCCGGCCGGTCAGTCGCTCCGCGCAATACGGCCGATCCGCGATGAAATCGAGCAGCGAGTACGCGGGCTGCTAAGTCAATTAGGAGTTTCGCGCGGGGTTTAGCAGTGCCGAGAGCCGCACCCTCCTCCAAGTGGGGTCCGGGTCTGCTTTGCTAGCGCGGCTAGTCCAAGCGCTCGATGATGGTGGCGTTGGCCATGCCGCCGCCCTCGCACATCGTCTGCAGCGCGTAGCGTCCGCCGCTCTGCTCAAGAGCGTTGACCATGGTGGTCATGATGCGAGCACCGCTGGCGCCCAACGGGTGCCCGATGGCGATCGCGCCGCCGTGGACATTCGTCTTGGCCAGGTCCCCTCCAGTGTCTTTCGCCCACGCCAGCACCACCGGTGCGAATGCCTCGTTGACCTCGAACAGATCAATGTCAGCCAATGTCAGGCCGGCGCGGTGCAACACCTTCTCGGTGGCCGGGATAACGCCGGTCAGCATGTACAACGGATCTGACCCCACCGCGGTGGTGGTGTGAATCCGCGCCAGCGGGCGAAGACCCAGCCTCCGGGCGGCCGCGCCGCTGGTGATCAACACGGCGGCGCTGCCATCCGACAGCGGCGACGAGTTACCCGGCGTGATCTCCCAATTGATTTGCGGGAAGCGCTCGCCGACCGCGGGGTTGTAGAACGCCGGCTTGAGGCCGGCCAGCGTTTCGACGGTGGTCCCCGGCCGGATGATCTCGTCGGTGCTGAGCCCGGTTATCGGCGCCAGCTCGTTGTCGAAGAGGCCTTCCTTGGTGGCCCGCGCCGCCTTCTCATGGCTGGCCGCGGAGAATTCGTCGAGTTCGGTCCGCGAGAATCCCCAGCGGGCGGCGATCAGCTCGGCGCTGATGCCCTGCGGCACAAGGCCTTCGGGATACCGGCTCGCCATGCCTTCGCCGAATGGGTCGCTGCCCGGCAGGACCGAACTGCCCATCGGCACTCGGCTCATGGATTCCACACCGGCGGCCACCACCACGTCGTAGGCACCGGCGAGGACGCCTTGGGCGGCGAAGCTGATCGCCTGTTGGCTGCTGCCACATTGCCGATCGACCGTGGTACCCGGAACTGACTCCGGGAAGCCGGCGCCCAGCAAGGCGTTACGTGCGATGTTGACCGCCTGATCGCCCACCTGAGTCACCGCTCCGGCGATGACGTCGTCGATCTGGCTTGGGTCCACGCCAGTGCGTTTCACGAGTTCACGCAGGCTGTGCGCCAACAGGTCTGCGGGCAGTACACCATGCAGTGCGCCATTGGCCTTGCCCTTGCCGACCGGTGTGCGTACCGCACCCACGATGACGGCGTCTCGATCCTGATATGCCATGACTCCTCCTTGAGTCCGCGCTGAGTATTAGTCGCTATACCTAGCTATAACCTCTGGGTATACTGGGAGCAACCCAGAATCGAGGTGATCTGTGACACTCCTACAGGGCGTGCTGGCCGATCGTGAGGCTTGGTCGGCGGTCGGCCAATGTTCGATCGAGCAGACGATGTCTGTGCTCGGCACCAAGTCCGCGATGTTGGTCATGCGCGAGGCCTACTACGGAACGACCCGCTTCGACGACTTCGCCCGCCGGGTGGGAATCACTAAGGCCGCGGCGTCGACACGACTCTCCGAGCTCGTCGACCTCGGAATGCTGACCCGGCGACCGTATCGCGAGGTAGGCCAACGAACACGCGACGAATACGTGCTGACCGAGGCCGGCGTCGACTTCATGCCGGTCGTGTGGGCGATGTTCCAGTGGGGCCAGCAGCACTTGCCGGGCCGCAACCGCTTACGTCTCACCCATGTGAATTGCGGCGCCGACGCGATAGTCGAAGTGCGTTGCACCGAAGGACATCCAGTTCCGCCGGATGAGCTGGGCGTCGAGCTGGTCAGGCGGCAGAGACACCGCGACGCCTGAGGCCTAGGCCCTGCCCGGCGGACCGATCAATGGCTTTCGCGGGCGGCCACAAGCTCGGCAATGTATCTGGCGCTCACGCCAGGGTCGCCGCCGGCCAGTGCCCACCCGCGGGCCCGCACCAGGTAGGCGCTCGCGGCGGATTCGGCTGATACACCGAGGCCACCTTGCACATGCACCGCCATGGTCGCGGCCTTCGACGCTTCTTCGGCCATGAAGACAAACGCCGACGGCGCCAGCTCTGGCCGTGCGTCGGGTTCGTTGTCCAGGAACCACGCGGCACGCCGCACCAGGTTTCGGCCGCCCTGCACGGTGATAGCGATGTTGGCGAGCGGGTGGGAGATGCCCTGCAACGTCGAGATCGGCACGCCCAGCGTGTAGCGGGTCTTGGCGAACTCCGCCGCAATGGTCATGGTCTGCTCGACGAGGCCCGTCAGCGCGGCCGCGCTCAGCACTCGCCATTCATTCAGTGCCCGTTGATATTGCGCCAAAGCATCAACGCCGCTTCCCAACACGACGCGGTTGTCGGCGGCGGCCGGATCGACCCAGGCCATGGGCAGGCAACCGATGTTGTCGACTTTCGCCGGCCGGGTATCGAAGGTCAGCCGCACAACGTCCTCACCGTCACGGACAATGATCTGATCGGCGACCGATCCGGTCGGGATGAGGCGAGTCCCAGATACGTTGTCGTGCTGCGGGTCGAACGCCGCAAGCTGTGTGCCATTCACGACCTCAGGCGCCGCTGAATCGAGTCGGGCGAGCAGTCGCGCGGAGCAAACGTGGTCGATCCACGGCACGGGTGCCAACGACCGACCGATCTCCTCGGCCACCAGCGTCAGGTCGACCAGAGTCGCCCCGTCTCCCCCGACAACGTCAGGCAGCGCCATCGTCGTCGCGCCCATCGCACACAGCCGCTTCCACAGGCTTCTGTCAAAGCCGGATTCCTCGGCGGCTCGGACGGTTTCGATGGGGCAGTGCGTTGTGAAGAAGTCCCGGTACGCCGCTTGTAACGCCCGGTGGTCGTCGGTCAGGCTGTAGTCGAGTCGGCGAAGCTCGTAGCGGTCCATCGTCATGCTCCTCTGCGACCCTCGAAGAAGAATTCCTGTGCATCGTTGTAGCGGTGATGCTGCAGACCTCGGCGTTGCCGCGGTGCGTATCAAAAAGCCTACGATAGGTATTACAGTAATAGGCGGGGATGGCGATGCGGCGGCGTAACCGCAGATCAACCGGCAACCACGGTAGATTCGGGTCCGTCCGCCGCGAAGCGTTGACGGCGATGGAGGTGCCCGCAGTGGCCAAGCAAGCAACCGCGGAGAAGCGTCCGCGGCGCGAACGCGGATCCATCAATCCCGACGACATCATCAGCGGCGCGTTCGAGCTCGCCGAACAAGTCTCGATCGACAACTTGAGCATGCCGTTGTTGGGCAAGCATCTCGGTGTCGGAGTCACGAGCATCTACTGGTACTTCCGCAAAAAGGATGATCTGCTCAACGCGATGACCGACCGTGCGCTGAGCAAGTATGTCTTCGCGACCCCCTACGTCGAAGCCAGCGATTGGCGCGAGACGTTGGGCAATCACGCCCGCTCGATGCGGAAAACCTTCATGGGCAACCCAATTCTGTGCGACCTGATTCTGATCAGGTCGGCGTTGAGCCCGCGCGCGGCCCGCCTCGGCGTGCAGGAGATCGAAAAGGCGATTGCCGGCCTGGTTGAGGCAGGGCTGTCGCCGGAAGAAGCCTTCGAAACCTACTCCGCGGTGACAGCTCATGTCAGAGGGTCGGTAGTGCTGCACCGTCTTCAGGAAAAAAACCAGGCAACCGAGGATGGCAGGCGCACAATCGAAGACGCGATGGTCATCGATGCCGATGCCACCCCGCTGCTTGCTGAGATGACGGCGAAGGGTCATCACATCGGTGCCGCCGACGACGACAACTTCCAGTACGGCTTGGACTGCATCCTCGACCGTGCCCGCGCGCTCATCGAGCATGGCTCGAAGTCGACTGTCCGGCAACGGAAGTCGACGCCAGCTCGGCAACGTAAGTCATCGTCGGCGGAACGGGTCGAGAGCCCACGGCAGTAATTGCCAGGGGCTCTACTCGCCGTCGGAGTCGACGACGCCGTGCTTCACGAGATGGTCGATCAGCGGAACCGCACCGGCGGCCAGGTGATCGGACATCGTCTTACGGGCCAGCTCGCCATCGTGTTTCGCCAACGCTGACAACACCCGGCGATGGTCTTTGATGGATTGGGCGGGCCAGCCGGCAATGACGGGAAAGACCGATTCCGGTGCGTAGCGGGTGATCTGCGACATCATCTGCGCGAGCTTGGGTGACCCGGCGGCCACATTGATGGCCCGGTGGAAGTCGTGGTTGAGCCGCACCGTCCGTTCGATGTCGTTACCGGCGTACGCCTCCTCCAACTCGGCCTGGATGTCTTTCAGCTCGCGCAGTTGGTCGTCGTCAATGTTGCCCGCGGCGCGCGCGGCGAGTTCGCCGCCCACATGCGCCTGCAGATTGGCCACGTCGGCGAGATCACGTCCGGTCACCGGCAACACCACAAAGCCACGGCGCGGCTGCTGGGCCAGCAGCCCCTCGGCACGCAGTTCGAAAAGCGCCTCCCGCACGGGTGTCACACTGATCCCGAGTTCGGCGGCCAGCTGATCCAGGCGGACGTACTCACCAGCGGAATAGGTGCCATCGAAGATCCGCTTACGGACATAGCGCGCAACGTCTTCGGAGAGTTGGGGTCGCGCGGCGAAATCCGGGACGCTCACGGTCAAATCCGGTACTCGGCGAGCAACCGCTTGCTGATGATCGACTTCTGGATCTCGCTGGTGCCCTCCCCGATGAGCAGGAACGGGGCATCGCGCATCAGCCGCTCGATCTCGTATTCCTTGGAGTACCCGTAACCACCGTGGATGCGGAAGCTCTGCTGGGTGACCTCCGAGCAGAATTCGCTGGCCAGATACTTCGCCATTCCGGCGGCAACGTCGTTGCGTTCACCAGAGTCCTTCAGCCGCGCCGCATTGACCATCATCAGATGGGCGGCCTCGACTTTTGTTGCCATTTCGGCGATTTGAAAAGCGATGGCCTGGTGCTCGGCTATCGGCTTGCCAAAGGTATGGCGTTGCTGGGCGTAACGCGCGGCAAGCTCGAACGCACGCAACGCCACCCCGACGGCCCGGGCTGATACGTTGACCCGTCCGACCTCGATGCCGTCCATCATCTGGTAGAAGCCTTTGCCCGGCGTGCCACCCAGGATGTCGTCGGCGCTCGCGGCGTACCCGTCGAAGATGAGCTCCGTGGTGTCGATGCCCTTGTAGCCCAGCTTGTCGATCTTGCCCGGGATCAGTAGTCCGGGTTTCACTTCGCCGAACCCGGTGGGCTTCTCGATGAGAAAGGCGGTCAGATTGCGGTGCGGCGCGTCGGCACCCTCGTCGGTGCGGACCAGCACCGCAACCAAACTCGAACTGGCGCCGTTGGTCAGCCACATCTTCTGGCCATTGATGGTGTAGTCGCCGTCACTGGCCCGGGTGGCGCGAGTGCGAATCGCGGCGACGTCAGAACCCAACTCCGGCTCGGACATCGAGAACGAGCCCCGGATCTCCCCGAGGGCCATACGCGGCAGAAAGCGTTGCTTCTGCTCGTCAGTGCCGTGCTGACGCAGCATGTAGGCCACGATGAAATGAGTGTTGAGCACTCCCGAGATGCTCATCCAGCCGCGGGCCAGTTCTTCGACGCACAAGGCGTAAATCAGCAGCGACTCGCCCAGTCCGCCGTATTCCTGCGGGATCATCAAGCCGAACAGGCCCATCTCTCGCATCTGATCGACGATCGCTTGCGGGTATGTGTCGGTACGCTCGAGTTCCGGCGCGCTCGGGATCACTTCCTTCTCGACGAATTGCCTTACGGTGGTGATGATCTCGGTTTGAATTTCGGTGAGGCCGACTGTCTCGGCAAGTCTCGTCACTGGACGCCTTTCTTCTCGGTCAGCAGGCGATCGTCTTCGCGTCGATCAGACGCGTGATGTCGGCGGCACTCATTCCCAAACGGGCGGTGAGTAGGTCGGCGGTGTCGCCGCCGAGCGCGGGCGCAGGCTCGGCGACGATGTGGTCGCCGTCGAAGACGGTCGGCAGCCCCGGCGCGAGATAGTCGCCCAGACCGTCCTGGTGCAACCGGGAGAATAGCGGATTATCGGTAACGCGTTCATCTTTGGCGGTCTCTGCGAAGCTCCGGTAGCGCTCGAACAGCACGCTGGTGGCGGACAGCGCCGTCGTGATCTCGCCGGCTGTGTGATCGGCGAACCACACCCTGAACAGTCCGCTGAGCACGTCGCGATACCGGTAACGTTCTCCCTCGTCGGCAAAATCCACACCCAGCGACCCGGCGAGCGCCGCAATGGCTGCCCCGGTGCCGGATACGTCGACGAGGTCGTGAAAGTGGCGTTTGGTCAACGTCACAACCATGAACGCGACACCGTCGCGACTGATGAAGTCCTGGCCGTACTGTCCATAGATGGCGTTGCCCTGTCGTTGCCGTTCGGACCCGTCGTTCACCTGAGGTTCGGTCAGCAGTCCCAGGTTTCCTGCGGTGGCCAAGGCAACGTCTTCCAGCGCGATGCTGATCTGGGCGCCGAAGCCGGACTGGTCGCGGCGGCGCACCGCGGCGACGATCGCGAGCGCGGCATACAAGCCACAGCAGACATCCCAGGCGGGCAGCACGTGATTGACCGGGCCGGCATGGTCCACAGGACCGGTCACCAGCGGGAAGCCGGCCGCCGCGTTGACGGTGTAGTCCACACCGGTGGAACCATCATGGCGACCCAACAGCTGAAGATGAATCACGTCTGGCCGTTTTGCGACGAGCTTGTCGAACGACAACCAGGACAAACCGGACGCGTTGGTCACCACCACGCCGTCACCCTCGACGATCAGCCGCTGGACCAGATCCTGCCCCTCGGGCGAACGCAAATCGATTGTGGCCGAACGCTTTCCTTTGTTCAGGCCGGTCCAGTAGATGGACGTACCGCTCGCAGCCACCGGCCAGCGGTTGATGTCGGAGGCGCCACCGATCGGGTCGACGCGAATGACCTCGGCACCCAACTGGCCCAACGTCATACCGCACAACGGTGCGGCGACAAAGCTGGAGACTTCGACGACGGTGAGCTCAGCCAGCGGCGTGCTCACCCCGGCCCGACCCGCTCGAAAATAGCGGCAAGGCCTTGCCCGCCACCGATACACATGGTTTCCAGACCGTAGCGCGCATTTCGGCGGGTGAGTTCACGAGCCAACGTGGCCAACATCCTGCCGCCGGTCGCACCGACCGGGTGACCCAGCGATATCCCCGACCCGTGCACGTTCGTCCGGTCCCGATCTGCCGCGCCGAAGCCCCACGCCCGCATCACGGCAAGGGCCTGCGCGGCGAACGCCTCGTTGAGTTCGATGAGGTCGATGTCGCTCAACTGCAAGCCCGCCTTCGCGAGCGCGGCCTCGGTGGCCGGTACCGGGCCGATGCCCATCACCTTGGGCTCGACGGCCGCGACGGCCCACGACACCAATCGGACCAGTGGAGTCAGGCCGAGTTCGGCAGCTCTCGCCGGGGTGGTGACCAGACACATGGACGCCGCGTCGTTCTGCCCGCTGGCATTTCCGGCCGTCACCGTGGCGTGCGGATCATCCTTGAGCAGAACGGGTTTGAGTTTGCTCAGCGACTCGATGGAGGTGTCGGCCCGCGGGTGTTCGTCGGCGTCGATGACTTCCTCGCCGCGGCGACTACGCACGGTGACCGGGATGATTTCCTCGGCCAGCACGCCGTCCTTCTGCGCGGCGACCGCCCGTTGGTGCGACATCACCGCGAGCTCGTCCTGTTCTTGGCGCGAGATGTCGTATTGGCGGCGCAGATTTTCCGCGGTTTCCAACATTCCGCCGGGCACCG
This sequence comes from uncultured Actinomycetota bacterium, assembly GCA_963834615.1. Taxonomy (GTDB): domain Bacteria; phylum Actinomycetota; class Actinomycetes; order Mycobacteriales; family Mycobacteriaceae; genus Mycobacterium. The sequence goes on along the minus strand of CAWICO010000007.1, from coordinate 191,072 downwards.
GATAGTGACGGCCCCCGGCCGTGGTGCGTCCGCGCGCTAACCCGTCGTGGACCTGCACTCCGCCGCGGGCGCCCCACCGCATATCGGTGGAATAGAACGCAACGTTGCTCATGCTTTCCGCGCCGCCAGCGACGACGACGTCGTTGTCGCCGGATTTGACCTGAAGGCAGGCCTGGATGACCGCCTGCAATCCCGACCCACAACGCCGGTCGACCTGCATGCCAGGCACCGTCACGGGCAGCCCGGAATCGAGCGCGATGACGCGTCCGATCGCCGGCGCCTCGCTGTTGGGATAGCAGTGCCCGAGGATGACGTCCTGCACCGCGTCCGCCGGAATTCCGGTTCGGTCGAGCAGCCCGGTCAACGCGGCTACGCCGAGCTCAACGGCACTCTGTGACTTGAACATTCCGCCGTAACGCCCGATCGGGGTGCGAACGGGCTCGCAGATGACGGCGTCGCGCGTGCTCACAGGTGCCTGCCGCCAGTCACCTCGAGCACCGTGCCGGTCATGTAAGAGGAGAGATCGGAGGCCAGGAACAATGCGACGTTGGCGACTTCGCTGGGTTCGCCGGCGCGTCCAATCGGTATCTCGGCCAGCTTCGCGTCCCAGATCCGTTGCGGCATCGCTTCTGTCATCGCCGACCTGATCAGCCCGGGCTGGATCGCATTGACCCGCACGCCGAGGTGTGCGAGTTCCTTCGCGGCCGCCTTGGTCATACCGACGATGCCGGCCTTGGCCGCCGAATAGTTGGTCTGACCGACCATGCCGACCTTCCCGGAGATCGACGACATGTTCACGATCGCGCCACGTTTGTTCTCCCGCATGATCGCCGCGGCCTTGCGCAACCCGTTCCAGGTTCCCTTCAGATGCACGGCGATCACCTGGTCGAACTGCTCCTCGGTCATCTTTCGCATTGTCGCGTCGCGGGTGATCCCGGCGTTGTTGATCATGATGTCCAACGCGCCGAACCCATCGACCGCGGCGCCGACCAGCGCGTCGACGTCGTCCCCGGACGTCACGTCGCAGCGCACCGCGATGGCGACGTCGTTTCCGCCCAGCTGCTTGGCCGCCGATTCGGTTGCCTCGAGGTTCACGTCACCGAGCACCACCCGGGCTCCCTGGTCGACGAACCGCTGGGCGATGGCGAAACCCAGTCCTTGCGCACCACCGGTAATGACTGCGGTCTGACCGGTCAACAACGACACACGATCACCGTCCTCCTATGTAGTCCCAAACGCCCAACGAATCATCGCACATCATATTTCATATATGATCGGTCACCGGGGCCGCCCGTCAAGGCGCCCACACCGCACCGCCTGAGAAGGAGCGTTGATTCCATGCCCACTGCTGCCGTCGATGACGACGATTTCCAGCAGATCCTCAAGCAGACCCGCCAGTTCGTCCGCAGTGTCGTGGTCCCACGGGAACAGGAGATTCTCGCCAACGACCAAGTCCCGGAGGATCTTCGGAACCAGGCCAAAGAGATGGGGCTGTTCGGGTACGCGATTCCGCAGGAATGGGGCGGGCTAGGTCTCGACATCAGCCAAGACGTCGATCTGGCGATGGAGCTTGGCTATACCTCGCTGGCGCTGCGCTCGATGTTCGGCACCAACAATGGCATCGCCGGCCAAGTCCTGGTCGGGTTCGGCACCGACGAACAGAAGGCCGCCTGGCTGGAGGGGCTAGCGTCGGGAAAAGTCGCTTCGTTCGCGCTGACCGAGACAGGAGCCGGATCGAACCCGGCAGGATTGCGTACCAAAGCCATTCGCGACGGGTCCGACTGGTTGATTTCCGGTGAGAAGCGATTTATCACCAATGCCCCGGTGGCGGACCTCTTCGTGGTCTTCGCCCGCACCCGCCCCGCCGACGACGCCGGACCGGGCATCGCCGTTTTCCTCGTACCCGCGGACGCCGACGGCGTCGAGGTGGGCAGTAAGGACGCCAAGATGGGCCAGGAAGGCGCCTGGACGGCCGATGTGCGCTTCACTGATGTGCGCGTCGCGGATGGCGGCCTGATCGGCGGCAGCGAGGACATCGGGTATCGGGCAGCGATGACATCTCTGGCCCGCGGGCGAATTCACATCGCCGCGCTGGCCGTGGGAGCCGCACAGCGAGCACTGGACGAATCCGTCAACTACGCCGCGACCGCCACTCAGGGCGGCTCCCCGATCGGCAACTTTCAGTTGGTCCAGGCGATGCTCGCCGACCAGCAGACCGGTGTGATGGCCGGTCGCGCCCTGGTCCGCGAGGCTGCCCAGTTGTGGCTCACCGAGCAGGACCGACGGATCGCCCCGTCGGCGGCCAAGGTGTTCTGCACCGAAATGGCAGGCAAGGTCGCCGATCTCGCCGTTCAGATTCACGGCGGCAGCGGGTACATGCGCGACGTTCCGGTCGAGCGCATCTACCGTGACGTTCGCCTGTTGCGACTGTACGAAGGAACCAGCGAGATTCAGCGGTTGATCATCGGCTCGAACCTGGTTAAGGCTGCTCAGCGCAAGCAGTGACAATCGGACGCACCGGCAGCGCGATCACCGGCGGGCGCTACTATCGATCGCGTTACAGTGACCTTTACGATACGGAGCGCAGATGACCGGTCGGCTGGTGGGCAAGGTGGCTTTCATCACCGGGGCGGCACGGGGCCAGGGACGCGCGCACGCCGTGCGGTTGGCTCGCGAAGGCGCCGACATCATCGCGGTCGACATCGCGGGTAAACTCCCCGATTGCGTGCCCTACGATTCGGCGACGCCCGAGGACCTCGCCGAAACAGTTCGGCTCGTCGAAGCCGCCGGTCGCCGAATCATCGCTTCGGCGGTCGACATTCGAGACTTCGACGCGTTGCGTGAGACGGTCGATGATGCTGTGGCATCGCTGGGGCGGCTGGACGTCATCGTCGCCAATGCCGGCATCTCGTCGCCGCAGGTCTGGAACGAGATCACTCCTGACTCGTTTCGCGACGTGGTGGATGTCAACGTGACGGGAACCTGGAACACCGTGATGGCCGGCGCGCAGAAGATCATCGACGGCGGCCGGGGTGGATCGATCATCTTGATCAGTTCGGCCGCCGGTCTCAAGATGCAGCCATTCATGATTCACTACACCGCCAGCAAGCACGCCGTGACGGGCATGGCCCGCGCATTCGCCGCAGAACTGGGCCCACACTCGATCCGGGTCAACAGCGTTCATCCCGGTCCGGTGAATACCGCGATGGGCAGCGGTGACATGGTCAACGCGGTCGCCAAGACCAACGAGACCATTCCGCAGATGGCGAACGTACTCACACCATTTCTCCCGAATTGGGTTGCCGAGCCGGAAGATATCGCCGACACGGTGTGTTGGCTGGCCAGCGACGAATCACGCTACGTCACCGCGGCGGCAGTCCCCGTCGACCAGGGCTCCACTCAGTTCTGATTCGCGTCAGTGGTACCTCGTTGACGACAGTTTAGCTGGGCCTCTAGTCTGGAACAGATATTTGGTCGGCTCGATCAAAGGCGTTACGGAGGTGGCCGGTGGCGGAGGGCGCTCACGCCGACCAATTGAATTCCCTCGGCATGTTTGCGTCCGCCTTTGCCGGACGCGCCATGGCCGTTAGTGCGCAACGCGTGGGCGATCCGCCGTGGACGGATGGCCAGACGATATTCATTGATACAGCGGCGCCCGCACGGACCAATCTCGACGCCGTAGCCGCGCAGGCGTCGATGATCGCGGCGGGCAGCCTCGATCCCGGTGCCGTGCGTCCGCTGGTCCGTCACTCCCGTTTGGCTAGAAGGTATTTGGTGATCGAGGGACACCGCGCACTGGTGGCCAATGTCGACGTGCTGCCACGAATGCTGGGTGCGCTGGGTGACCCCGTGATCGCACAGCGCAGCAATTCACCCGCCGAGTCGTTGACCCTGGCATCCGGAAAGTCGGCGATAGGCGATCCGCCGGCCAGTTTCGGCATCATCCGTGCCAACAAGCTTCTCGCTGCGTCCGCTCACGCTGCTGGACACGCCGAGCAGGGGCAGCCGGCGCATGTCCCGCGAAGCCAGAAGACGCAGGAACTATCCGAACTCGACGACGGTGACGTCGACGACAGCGACGATCCCGACCTCTTCAGCAGCCCGGTGGGCGGGGGCGGCTTGATCGGGAAGTGGCTGAAGAAGATTTTGTCGTCAACAAGGAAGTCGCCCAGTAGCGGCGGCGGGCCGCCCGGCGCGGACAACCCCACGCACCGCACCAATTCCGCGAAGCGCGGCGCGAACGCAGTGTCGTCGCTGGCGTCCGCGTCGAGCGAGAGCGTCATCTATCACGAGGCCGACGTGACGTCCCGCGGCGTGAAGTATCCGGAATGGGATTTCACCCGCAAAAGCTATCGACCTGACTGGTGCACAGTGCTTGAAATCGCGCCTGTGACAATGTCATCCGCGAACCCGACGATCGATGCGGCGATAAGTGTGCGGCGTCCGCTTGCACGGCTCGGAATGGGCCTGCACCGCCGGCACCGCCAACCGCAGGGCGACGACGTCGACATCGATGCCGCGGTCGAGGCCCACGTCGAACTGGTCGCCGGGTCGGTGCCTGACGAGGCGGTGTATCTCGACAGCTTGCGGCGGCGACGCGACTTGTCGGTGCTGCTGTTGCTGGACATATCGGGTTCGACGGCCGAAGCCGGCACGGTGGGGCGGACCGTGCATGAGCAACAGCGCACGGTGGTCGCCAACCTGACCGTCGCGCTGCACGACCTCGGCGACCGCGTGGCGCTCTACGCGTACTACTCGCAAGGCAGAGGCGCGGTGAGCATGGTGCCGGTGAAGCGCTTCGACGACCGCCTCGACAGCCTGGTCATCAGGCGACTGAACAGCCTGGAACCCGGGGCGTATTCGCGACTGGGTGCCGCAATCCGCCACGGCACGGCGGTGCTGGAAGCGCGGGGAGGGACGTCCCGGCGGCTCTTGGTGGTGTTGTCCGACGGCCTGGCCTACGACCATAGCTATGAGCGCGCCTATGGCGCGGCGGACTCCCGCCGGGCGCTGAGCGAAGCGCGTCGTCGCGGTACCGGCTGCGTCTGCCTGACGGTCGGGGCTTGCACCGACGTCGAGTCGCTGCGCAGAGTATTCGGGAGCGCAGCGCATGCGAGCATCGCACGGCCCGATCAACTCGCCAGTGTTGTTGGGCCGCTGTTCCGTTCGGCGATTCGGTCGGCCGAAGTGCGCAGGCGAGTGTCGTGACGTCGGGCGCGCGCCCCTTCTACCAGGCGCTAGGCAACGAAGAAGCCGTGTTCAGAGCTGCTTACCGACAAGGCTTGTCCATGGTTCTCAAGGGCCCGACCGGCTGCGGCAAAACCCGCTTCGTCGAGGCGATGGCCCACGATCTGGGCCGGCCGTTGATCACCGTGGCCTGTCACGACGACCTCACCACCGCCGACCTGGTCGGCCGGTATCTGCTGAAGGGCGGCGAGACGGTGTGGGTCGACGGCCCACTGACTCGCGCCGTCCGCGAGGGAGCCATCTGCTACCTGGACGAGGTGGTGGAGGCGCGGCAGGACACCACTGTTGTGTTGCATCCGCTGGCCGACTATCGACGCCAGTTGCCGATCGAGCGGCTCGGAGTGACGTTGGACGCGGCGCCGGGCTTCGGCCTGGTGGTGTCCTACAACCCCGGCTATCAAAGCGTGCTGAAAGATCTCAAGGATTCGACGCGACAGCGAATGGTGGCCATCGAATTCAATTTTCCGGCAACGGAAGTCGAAGAGGCGATCGTCGCGCACGAGTCAGGTGTAAAATCCGGCACCGCGGCCGAACTGGTTCGATTCGGGCAGGCAATCCGCCGCCTGGAGACCGGGGGCCTGCGCGAGGTCGCATCGACCCGAGTGCTCATCGCTGCCGGGCGACTGGTGGCCGAAGGTCTGCCCATCACCATGGCGGCCGAGTCCGCGATCGCCGGTACGCTCACCGACGATGCCGCGGTGAGCCGCAGCCTCAAGGAGATGATCAACGTCTACCTGACGAACCACGATTGACGCCACTCAGCGTCGCCGCTAGGGTCAGAACAAATATTAGGTCGACAAGGCCGAGCGGATAAGTGCGACAGCGCAGTCCCACTGGAGGTCCCCATGTCCTACGAAAGCACCGCCGAGCCGATCAAGATCGGCTACCTGATGGATTTCACGTTGCCGCCGGGTTTTCCCGAGGAGATGAAGGCCGACTTCACTCAGTGTTTCGACATCGTCTTCGACGAGGCGGTTGAGCAGGGGTTGATCGACCGCCCGGTGCAGATGATCTACCGCGAGGTCGAGGGCCTGCCCAAGGGCTCGGTCAAAGCGGTGATTGATGCCTTCGGGGAACTTGTCGACGAGGGATGTATCGCGGTGTTCGGACCGCACATCACCGATAACTGCGTACCGACCCGTGAGGCGATCGAGGAACGGTTCAAAGTGCCGGCGATCAGCGTCACCGGCACCGACGATTGGCTCGGTGAGTGGACGTTCGCCTTCCCGCAGGGGTCGATGACCGATGAGCCGATCTTCATCGCCGACCTCGTCGCCAAGCGTGGCTTGCGTGAGATCGGCGTCCTGGTCGAGCAGAACCTGATCGGCGAGAGTTACCTCAAAAACCTGCGAAGTGCGTGCCGCCGCAAGGGCATTCGCATCGTCGCGGAGGCGACGATCGCTCAGACCGCCCAAGACATCAACGAAGCCGTCAGTACGCTGCACCAGGCCAAGGCCGAGGCGATCGTGCATCTCGGCTTCGGCTTCGGCATCGTGTTCATCAACCCGGCGCTGGAGGCCGTTAACTGGGACCCGCCGCGATTCACCACCACGGCGTTTCAGAATGCATGGGTCAACCCGATCATGTGGAACGCCTTCATGGGATGGATCGGCATCGACCAGTACGACGAGGCGAACCCACTCAGTCAGGATTTCCTCGACCGCTACGCGAATCGGTACGGCGGTCGCCGTCCCGAATACTGCGTGCCGCCGGTCAACCACGACGTCGCCGCGACCTTGGTGCGTGCCTGCAGCGATGCCCATCCACTGAGCCCGCGCGGCGTCAAAGACGCGTTGGAGCGGGTGAAGATGATGCCTGCCGCATCGGGAGCCCCCGGCACTCGAGTGTCCTTCGGCAAGTGGACCCGTCGTGCCTGGATGGGCACCGGCTACCTGGTGGCCCGGACTCTGGACGCCGACGGGGTCAGCTCGCACCTCGTCGACCGCTTCGGACAGGAAGGATGAGCACCCGATGAGCACCGAACAGTCCACACCGCCCACCACGGCCAACCGGCAGGCCGCGCCGCACCGACCCTGGGGAGGTTGGATCGCCGGTGCCGCGCTGGCCGCATTCGCCTTGTTCTTCATCGCGAATTGCCGCGTGGCCCTTGGCTCGCGCGTCGCCAACGGCAACGTGCACGGCCACCCACGCCCGGTGGAATTCACCTTCGGACTGGACTACATCACCTTCCTCGATGCCGCCACCGTGGTCGCTCTGATCACCCTGCTGATCGTCTTCATCCGGGGCTGGCGACGCAATCCGGGCAGCCCGGTGCTGCTGATGTTCCTGTGCACCACGCTGATCGTGTGGCAGGACCCGATCATGAACTGGTCACCGTTCGCGGTCTACAACCCCGACCTCGTCCACTGGCCGGAATCCTGGCCGCTGGTGTCGCTGTCGCCGACCGTCGAACCGTTCGTGGTATTCGGCTACGTGATGTTCTACTTCGGGCCGTACTTCCCGGCCGTCTGGGCCCTGCGCAAATTGCAGGCGAAACACGGCCCCACAAGCTATGTTTCGCGACACCCCTTGGTCAGCCTCGGTCTGCTGACCCTGGTGATCGGCTTCGTCTTCGACGCGTTCCTGGAGAACATCCTCGTCCATTGGGGCATGTACATCTATTCGCAGGTGATCCCGTGGGGCTCGATCTTTACCGGCACCACATTCCAATTCCCGCTGATCTGGGAGTCGTTCTCGGTGTGCTTCGTGATGGTGCCCGCGGCGATACTCTGCTACCGCGACGACACCGGTAAGTCGGTCGCGGAAAAGCTTGCGGCGAAGGCGAAGTTGTTCCCGACGCGACCGGTGCTGGGCACGTTCCTGGTGATGTTCGCGATCATCAACGTGTCCTACTTCGCCTATGGCGCCTGGTTCTGGGTCATCAAGGTCAGCCACGCCGCCACCGCGGTGGCCTGCCCCTGGCCCTATCCGGAAGCCAAAGTCTATGACCCGCAAGGGTATTACGAGAAGGCCGGCGCCCAAGGCCCCTACTCGGTCGGCATCTGGTCGACGTGGGCGAGTGGCGAGCCGCACGGCCGGCCGCACGTCGACCCACCGCCTGCCGGTCTGGGCGCCTGCGCGAGCAAGAATGGCTGAGCCGCGCAGCGTAGTCATCACCGGCGCATCCCGCGGGCTCGGGTTCGCATCGGCGGTGCGACTCTATCGCGAGGGGTGGCGGGTGGTCGCGGCCATGCGCTCACCCGATCGTGGGCTCCCCCTGCTTCGTGAAGTCCTTCACCTCCAGGGGACGCTGCAGTCTGACGACGACCGGCTGATCGGTGTGCAGCTCGACCTGTTGGACCCCGGGTCGATCGCCGCAGCCGCCAAGGCGATCGAAGAAGCCGTCGGCGCGCCGTACGCGCTGGTGCACAACGCGGGAATCTCATCGGCCGGTATGGTGGAGGAGACCGGTATTGCGCTGTGGCAGAACATGTTTGCGACCAGCGTCCTGGGTCCAGTCGAACTCACCCAGGCTCTGCTGCCGTCGATGCGGGCGGCAGGCGAAGGGCGTATCGTGCTGGTCTCCAGCATGGGTGGGGTTCGCGGTCAGCCGGCCACCGCGCCCTATTCGGCGGCCAAGGGTGCCTTGGAGCGCTGGGGCGAGTCGATGGCAGTCGAAATCGCGCCGTTCGGATTGGGTGTCACCATCCTGGTGGCCGGCGCCTACGACACCGACATCATCACCGACGCGGGCACCATCGACGACCGCAATTTCGAAGGTCCCTATGCCCGGCTGCACAACACCATGAACACTCGCGGGCGGTTCGCGATGCGTCGTCTCGCCAGGCCACCTCTGCGGTTCACCGACGGACTACTCACAGCACTCGATGACCGTGGATCGTTTCGTCGACACGGCGTCGGGCCGGATGCGGCAATGCTGTTGACGTTCAGCAGGGTTCTCCCCGCTTCCGCAATGCATCACATGTCGCGGATCATGCTCGGCATACCCAGGCAGGGGTCGATGCGCAACGGCGCGTGGCCGTTGACGGCCGCCCAGAAGTCGATGGTGTTCGCTGCGAAAATCCTTCCGGCACCGGTGCTTGCGCGCTTGGCATCGATGGCGGCGAAGCGCAGCACGAAAAATGAGGAGTAGGTACTAATGGAACAGCTTTTCGACGACCTCGAGGACTTCGGCGCGTTCGACGACGCGATCTCCGGGGACGTGCGTGACCCGTACACCGAACTGGCGCGGCTGCGTCGTGAAGAGCCGGTGCAGCGACTCGAGACCTCGGGTGCGTTGCCGCACGAGGAATCGCTGCCGATGTTCATCGTCTACCGCCACGAGGACGTCCAGCAGATGCTGCGTGACAACGAGACCTTCTCCTCGGCGGCTGTCATCGCGGCGTTCGGCCCCGTGCTGGGCGAGGGTGTGATGCTCGGCATGGACGAACCGATTCACGGTCGGCTGCGTTCGCTGGTGTCGAAAGCGTTCTCGCAGAAGTCATTGGCGCGGTGGCAAGACGAGCTGGTCGGCCGAGTGGCGAACAGGCTGATCGACAATTTCGCGGCCAACGGCAAAGCGGACCTGGTGAAGGAGTTCACCTTCGACTATCCGAGCCAGATCATCGCGGGTCTGTTGGGCTTGCCGGAGAAGGACTACCCGCAGTTCCAGCGGTGGTCGATCTCGCTGCTGAGCTGGCTGATGAACCCCGAACGCGGGCTCGCGGCCTCGGCCGCGCTCTGCGACTACTTCGAGCCGATCTTGGAGGCCCGTCGCGCCGAGCCCAAGGACGACCTGATCAGCGCGCTCGGTGCCGCCGAGATCGACGGGGAGAAGCTCACCAACGAGGAGATCTTCTCGTTCCTTCGGTTGCTGCTGCCCGCCGGGGTCGAGACGACCTACCGGTCACTGGGCAGCCTGCTGCTGGGGCTGTTATCGGACCCCGACCAACTGGACGCGATCCGCGCGGACCGCTCGCTGATTCCGCAGGCGATCGAGGAGGGTGTGCGGTGGGAGCCCCCGCTGCTGACCATCACCCGGGTGACGACCCGCGACACCGAACTCGGCGGCGTGCAGATCCCGGCCGGCTGCACGGTGATGCCGATGCTGGGTTCGGCGAACCGGCAAGAGGATCGCTACCCGGACCCCGAGACGTTCAACATCCACCGGCAGCCAAGGCGAATCTGGGCTGGGGCCACGGCGTCCACGTCTGCCTCGGCATGCACCTGGCGCGGCTGGAGATGCGCACCGCCATCAACTTGCTGGTTGATCGGCTGCCTAACTTGAGGCTCGATCCCGATGCCGACGATCCGCACGTCCGCGGACAGGTGTTTCGGTCGCCGACCTCAGTGCCGGTGTTGTTCGATCCGCAGTAGATCGCCGGGGGACGAGGCGTTAATCCTGCCGATGCAGGAATCCGTGGAGTATCGCCTGGACGAGTTCATCGACGATAGCCTTTCTCGACGGCGGTCGGGACCCGAAATACGTCGATCGCAATGCGGCCATGCCGGCGATCATGGCGACGGTCGAGTGCGCCGGCAGATCGGGGTTGCTGGTACGCAGACCGCGGATTCGCATGCCCTCCGCGCCGATCTGGCTGAGCACGGTGAGAGCTCGCCTGATGTCGGCGATGCCTGTTTCGGCCAGTTCTTCCTCGCTGAGAGCTTCAGCGGCCATGAGCGTCAAGAGCAGCCCCTGATGTTCGACGAAGACGTCGTAGAGATGGCCGACGAAGCGGCGAGCCAAGTCCTCCTCGTCGGTTTCCTCCGGGACCACTGCTTTCCACGTGCGGCCGAAGTCATCGACGAATCCGGTGAACGGCAAGACGAGGGCTTCCCGAAACAGCCCCGCCTTCGAACCGAAGTTGCGGAACAGCAGGTGCTCGGTAACGCCTGCAGCTTCGGCGATTTCACGAGTCGTGGTACTGCGGTAGTCCCGGCGGGCGAAGAGGTCACGGGCAGCTGCGAGCAGCAGCTTCCGCGGCGCGCCACGCGGCCGACGCGACCCCGGAGCCGCGGTCTCAGCTTTGGCCCGGTTTGTCGTGGTGGGGCGGTGGGTCACGGTGTTCACTCCTCAAACCGCGGCCGGTGGTTGACTGTTTATAAGATAGTCGTCACTATCTAAAGGGTCGAGCTGATTGGCGAGAGGTGCGGACGTGGGTGCTGTGATCATGCTAGGCACATTGTTTGGACTGATTGCCCTGACATTCGGCCTTGTGCTCCGTTACGACCCGGAAGCGCGGCGAGCTCCCAGTGACGAGAGCCGCCCGTGACCACGAAGATGACGCCCCTGCTCACAGGGCAAATGTATTTCGCGTACGTCTCTGGCATCGCGTTTATTCTTGTCGGGATCTATCTGAGCTATCGCCGTCGACGGCTGCACCCGCTGCTACTGCTGAGCATCTCGGCGCTCTCGTTCTCGTGGATCGAATCACCCTATGACTGGGCGATGTATGCACAATTTCCACCCGCGCTGCCCCGGATGCCCTCGTGGTGGCCACTGAACGTGACGTGGGGAGGCCTGCCGTCGTCGGTGCCGATCGGCTACGTCTCCTACTTCGTCTTGCCTGCTCTCACCGCCGCTGCCCTCGGACGATGGCTCAGCGCTAAGTTCCACTGGCGCAGGCCAATCACCCTGCTGGCGGTCGGCCTCGTCGTGGGGTTCTGCTGGGCCTTCGTCTTCAACGCCATCACCGGAGCGCACTTCGGGAACTTCTACTACGGCTACGTGATCCCGGGTCTGGCCATCTTCGAGGGAACCAAACACCAGTACCCGCTGTATGACTCACTCGCCATGGGCATCGAGATGATGGTCTTCACCTACCTGCTCGGCCGCACCGATGCCGAAGGGCGCAACGTGATCGAGATGTGGGCCGATAGCAAGGCGAAAAGTCGCCTGCAGTCGTCAGTGCTGTCCGTCATCGCCGTTGTTGTCGTCGGCCACCTCGTGTACGGCTCGGTCTTTGCGCCACATCTGGTTACAAAACTGGGTGGTTGGGTGACCGCGGGACCCGCCGAACAGCTCTTCCCGGGAATGCCCAACCAGCCCCGCTAGCAGAAGGCAGATCTTGAGCAATTCAACAGTTGAGCTGTATTACGACCCGTTCGACCATGACATCGACGACGACCCCTATCCGGTGTGGAAGCGCATGCGCGCCGAGGCCCCGCTGTACTACAACGACAAGCACAACTTCTATGCGCTCAGCCGCTACGACGATGTCTCACCCGCACTGCACGATTGGCAGACCTATCGCTCAGGGCACGGCACCACCGCCGACGTCTTGTTCAGCGGCATCGACATACCGCCGGGCATCTTGTTGTGGGAAGACCCGCCTCTACACGACCTGCACCGCCGCCTGTTGTCACGGGTATTCACCCCCCGCCGCATGTTGGCGGTCGAGGGGCTGGTGCGCGATCTCTGTTCGCGCGCACTGGATCCGCTCCGCGGTCTGGACGGATTCGACTTCGTCGCCGATCTCGGCGCGATCATGCCGATGCGGACCATCGGCTACCTGCTCGGCATTCCCGAAGAAGGGCAGCAACAGATCCGCGAACGCAACGACAAAAGCATCACCGTCGAATCCGGGGGCAGTCTGCTCAGCGCGACGACCCTCGAGGAGTCGATCGCGCAGTTCGCCGATTACATCGAGTGGAGATCGACACATCCGTCCGATGACCTGATGACAGAGCTGCTCAACGCAGAGGTAGAAGAACCGGACGGAACGATGCGCCCCCTCGAACGTGGTGAGGTGATCGCATACACCGCGATGATCGCCGGCGCCGGCGGCGAAACCACCGCCCGACTGATCGGATTCATGGGTGAGCTCCTCGGTGAACACCCAGACCAACGAAGAGAACTGGCCGCCGACGCGTCGCTGATCCCGTCGGCAGTCGAAGAGACACTGCGCTACGAGCCACCATCACCGGTGCAGGGGCGTTACGTCGCCCAAGACACTGAACTGTATGGGCAGACGGTGACCGAAGGGTCCTACATGCTCTTGCTCAACGCGTCGGCCAATCGGGACGAGACACATTTCGCTGAACCCGACCGTTTCGACATCCACCGCAAGGCGGGACATTTGAGTTTCGGCCAGGGGTTGCACTTCTGCCTCGGTTCCTCGCTGGCACGTCTGGAAGCTCGGGTCGCGTTCGAGGAGGTGTTCAAGCGGTGGACCGAGTGGGACGTCGACTACGAGAACGCCAGCAGGGCGCGGACGTCCAGCGTGCGTGGCTGGGCCCGGCTGCCCGTCAAGATCAGATAGCCAATGATCTACTGCACCACAACAGGTTTGACCACTCAGGAGGAAGCGATGACCGCAGGCAAGTACCGCGTAGTGGTGTGGGCGACCGGAGGGATTGGGTCGATCGCGATACGCACCATCACCAACCGACCCGAGCTCGAACTAGTCGGCGTCTGGGTCCATTCCGACGACAAGGTGGGAAAGGATGCCGGCGAGCTCGCCAATGGCGATCCGATCGGCGTCAAGGCCACCAACGACGCCGATGCGCTGATCGCCCTGAAACCCGACTGCGTTGTCTACGCTGCCAGCGGACCTGAACGCGACGCCCTGGCGATTCCCGACTATGTGAAATTGCTCGAAGCGGGAATCAACGTCGTCACCACTAGCACCACCCGGCTGGTGAACCCGCACGCTTACGAGCCCGCCGAGTGGCGCGAACAACTCGTCGCCGCAGCCAAACAGGGGCAGGTCTCGCTCTACGCCTCGGGCATCGAACCCGGGTTCGCCGCCGACTACTTGCCTCTTGTTCTGTCTACGCAATCGTCCTCGATCGAGTCGATCCACTCGTATGAGATCGGGTTGTACGACGACTACGGCGTTCCCGACATCATGATCAATGGGCTGGGGTTCGGTCAGCCGCTGGACTACCAGCCTTGGATTTCATTTCCGGGAGCCATTGCCGGCGAGTGGGCCGGCCAGCTCCGCTTGATTGGCGACGCCTTCGGTGTCGAAGTCGCAGAAGTACGCGAGAATTACGACCGCGCGGTGACCAACGAAACCCTTGAAGTCGCAATGGGAACCGTCGAGGCGGGAACGTGCGGCGCGATCCGCATGAAGGCCATCGGCGTCGTCGACGGGCGCGAGGCAATCATCGTCGAACACGTCACGCGGCTGGCGCACAGCGTTGCTCCGGAGTGGCCGAGGGGAATCGGCGACCTGTCGTACCGCGTGGTGATCACCGGCGACCCCGACATCGACTGCACCCTGGCAGCAACACTGCGTGACCCCGGTCGAGCCGGGATCGCCACAATGACTTCTGGTGCCGGCGCGATGGTGGCGACCGCGATGCGCGTCGTCAACGCCGTGCCCTACGTCGTTGACGCTGCACCCGGGCTGTTGAGCGCCGTCGACCTGCCGCTGACCATTCCCAAGAATGTCTTTGCTGCACAGACAGTTTGAGCATCGTGAGGACCGAACAGCTCGGCAGGCCTGATGTCGAGTCCAAGAAGCGCTCGCCGTGGTTGATGGTGGCCGTCGCCGCCGGTCTGGCGCTGTTGGGGCTGATCATCCACAACGCGCGATATGGTGCCGCCGCTCCGCGGATACGCAACCCCAACGACACTGGCAGTCCGCACCGATTGTCGAATCCGTTGTTCGGATACGGCCATTGGATCGTGACCATCGAAATCTTCAGCTACCTCGCGCTGCTCAGCATCATCGCGTTGATAGTCGTACTGTGGCGCCGCTATCCCAAACATCCATATTTGCTGATGACGATCGCGGTCAGCACCCTCGCGTGGCTCGATGCGCCGATGAATTGGGCTACGTTCGCCGCCTACAACCCCGACTTGTGGCACTGGCCCGAGGACTGGCCCATGGTGTCGCTGTCGCCAACAATCGAGCCACTTTTCATTGCAGCCATTGCCATGTTCGTGGTGCCGCCTTTCTTCCCGGCAATCTGGGTTCTGCGGCGCCTGCAAGCGCACTCCCCCCGGGATGCATTCTTGTCGCGGCATCCCCTGATCAGCTTGTCGGGTCTGGTCTTCGTTTTCGGGTTCGTCTACGACTTCGCCATGGAAGAGCTATGCGTCCGCATAGGGCTGTACACGTTCACCCAAGTCATCCCCTTCGGATCTGTCTTCACCGGCACGCGTTGGCAATTCCCCTTGCTGTGGCAATCTTCCCTCATCAGCATTCTGATGATCCCGGCCGCGGCGTTGATCTACCGCGACGACACCGGACACACCGTCGCCGAACGACTGGCACTGCGGGCCGAGGTCATGCCGAGCCAGCCAGTTCTCGCGACGTTCGTGGTGATGGTCGTCGGCGTCAACCTTGCATTCATGACCTACGGAGTCGTCTACACGGCCATTACGCGGTGGTCGGGCGCGGCGACCTCGGTAGTGTGTCCATGGCCATGGCCGAGCGCCAAAACCTATGATCCGCAGAGCTTCTACGAAAACGGCGGCGCACCGGGACCCTACTCAGAAGGAATCTGGTCCACCTGGGAGAGCGCCCAGCCCGACGGTCGCCCATCGGTGGCAACGCCACCAGTTAGCGGTCGATGCACTCCCGTTGCGCGGAAGGGATATTCGGGATTGTGCTGACGCTGCGCTTCGACATGAGGGTCCCTGATTGGGCCGGGCCGGCGGCCGCTCACTATTCCACCGTATGCGATATGTGTGAGTGGGCCGAGACGCGCGGCGCAGGGTTGGCGGTGCTGTCCGAGCACCACGGAGCCAGCGATGGGCACCTGCCGACCCCACTGATCCTCGCGTCGGCCATCGCGGCGAGAACGCGGCAGATGGCGATCTTGTTGGCGGCGGTGCCTCTGCCGTTGTGGGATCCGGTGCGGCTTGCCGAGGAGATCAGCGTGCTGGACCTCATCAGCGGTGGCAGGGTTTCCTATGCGTTCGGCGTTGGTCACCGCGAGGAGGAGTACAACCAATTCGGTGTCGAGATGTCGGCCCGCGGCACGCTCGCCGACGAATACCTAGGCGTATTGATTGCGCTGGTTCGTGGGGAGGCGGTTGATTTCCGGGGGCGTCAGGTCCACGTCACGCCACGATGCGCATCACTCGACGGACCTCCGATGATGATTGCCGGCGGCAGCAAGGCCGCGGTGCGCAGGGCCGCCGCGCACGGCCTGGGCTTCATTTCCCAGATCGACCGACCCGAACTGAGGTCGTACTACGAGCTACAGTGCCGCCGACTGGGCAAAGTCCCGGGTTTCGTGCAATTCCCCGCACCAGACGCCCCGACGGCGGTTTTCGTCGCCGACGATGTGGATCAGGCGTGGGAGCAGCTGGGTCCGCACCTGCTGCACGATGCCGCGATGGCGGCGGCCTACCGGCACGGTGACGACTCGGTAGCCAGCATCACCCGGGCGCATACAGTGGCCGAGCTGCGATTGGCCGGCGGGCCGTATCGCATCCTGGAACCCACCGCGGCAACGGATTTCGTGCGTGGAGGCCGTTCCCTACCGTTGCACCCGTTGTGCGGCGGCCTCGACCCGGAGGTGGCGTGGCGATACCTGCAAACAGCGGTGGCGGCCCATCAGCAAGCCCAGATGGTCCACGGATGAGGCGGAAGCGATGACGGACCCCATTCGTGTGGTCGTGTGGTCGACGGCAGGGGTTGGTTCGGTCGCGAGTGACGCGATCCGGCACGGGCCAGATCTGGAACTTGTTGCGATGTGGGTTCACTCGCGAACCCGATACTTTACTGCGCCATGACCATCGGCGCGGCGGTGTGCATCCGGCATCGCCTTGGGACCTACGACACAAAGGCCGACTCATGGCCATCGACCACCCTGCCGTACGTGCCCTCTAGCTAGCCGAGGGGTTGCCGCACAGCGTCCGATGAATACTGATCGATGAGATCTATCGTGTCGAGTTCGCGAATCGCTTGGCACCCACGAGCCAGCATGGTGAGCACCATGTCGTCACCGCGGTCGGTGGCGGACGCGAACGCGAATCCCAGAGCCGAGATCAGCAGAGCTTGCAGCATGCCGAGTCGGTAATCCCGCCAACAGGTTGCGCGGTCATAGTCGACGACGCCGTAGCCCAGGAGGGCGCGGTGATACTCGTCGACGAGGCCATGCTCGATCGACGCACGCAGGTCCGGCTTGAGACTGGTCGCGGTGAAGTACGCCAAGTCCCGGGCGGGCAGACCGATTCCGAGCGTCTGCCAATCCACCACCGTCAACCCTGCCGCATCAGGCAGAAACAATAGGTTGTCCAACCGATAGTCGCCGTGCAGCAGGGCGAACCGGTCATGTTCGGCGAGTAGCCAAACCGCGACCAAATCCATTGCGGCGGTCAAGGTCCCACGATCGGCGTTCGTCATCCGGCCGCCGAGCTTGTCCAGCGTTATCTCGACACTCAGCCGGGCCACCTCGCCAAGGCCGTTGGCCGAGGCGGCGTCGGGCCGGGCAAAGACAATGCCCGGGAAGTCCAACCAGGCCGCGTCGCACCACGTCGGCCCGTGCAGACCGGCCAGCGCGGCGACGACCAGCCGCGCTTCGCGCTCGCCGCAGCCCGTGATCTGATCACCCTGCACCGCCGGCGCTTGATCCGCCAGCAGCAGAGCGTATTCGAGACCATCGTCGGTGATCTCGCTGTAAAAGCACTGCGGCGTCGGCACCCGCACCCGGTCGGCCACGCCGGTGTAGAAGGCACATTCGCTGCGGTAACTGAGCGCCACCCTGTCACGCACGGTGTCATCGTGGGCGGGCAGCTTGATCACGAAGCTGTCAGGCAACCGACTCGGGTTTTCCGCGTAGTCAACGGTCACCCGATACGTCGCTCCGGTCTGTCCTGTGCCGATGGCGACCACGTGCACATCGGACAACGTCGCGCGTACCTCGCCTCTGTTCAGCACAGTCGAGAGCCAATCGCGGGTGACGTCGTCCGGATACCGGGGAATGGACATCGGGATTCGCCCCTTTGCGCGCTGAGGACCGACCATCCGGCCTGACCGACTGGTCAACTGTAAGCCATTCGACAAACGCTGCGACAGCGTTGTCAACTTCTGCCTATCGGGGTGAACACGATGGTGGCATCGACGCGGCCGCGCAGCTCTGTCTCGCCGTCCGAGACCCAGTGTCGGCACTCGGCCGCGCCAGCACGTTCGATCGCGGAGGCCGAGCAGGCGATCCGCTGATCGAGGGTCTTGGCGAAATCGGCCAGGCGCGCAGCCTCGTTCACCGCGTCGCCGACGACCGTGTATTCGTAACGGTTTTCGGCGCCGATGTTTCCCGCGAACACCGGCCCGGCCGAGACACCGATGCCGAAGTCGACCATAGGTAGCCGTCGCAGTTGGTCGCGCAGCCCACGTGCGGTCGCCAGCGCGTCCGATGCGGCGTCCTTTGAGGCCAGCGGCGCGCCGAAGATTGCCAGTGCAGCATCGCCCTGGAATTTGTTGATCAACCCGCGGTGGTCGTCGACGGCGCTGACGACGATGCGAAAGAAGTCGTTGAGTACCTGAGCCACCTCTTGCGGTGGGTGGCTTGCGGCCAACCTCGTTGAACCCACCAGGTCGATGAAAAGGATTGCGGCGTCGCGTAAGTCACCCGAGAGTGAGATGCCTTCTTCAATCGCGCGGCGCGCCACATCCGTTCCGACGTGTCGACCGAACAGATCTCGCAGCCGGTCCCGCTCAGCGATGCCGCTGACCATGCGATTGAATCCGCTTTGCAGCCGGCCGATTTCAGACTTCTCGTAGACCCCGACGGCGGTGTTGATGCTGCCTTCTTCGACCTGTGCCATCGCGTCGACAACCTCGCGAATCGGGTCCGATATCGATCGCGAGGTCAGAATCATCGCCGGCAACCCGATCAGGATCGCGACGAGCGTGACCACCAGGATGGGCATTTCGACCGAGCCGGTCTTCTGAATGATCCATCCGTTCGAGCGCGTCACCACCAGACCTGCGATCGCCAAGCACGGCAGACCACTTGCCAACAGCCACGTGCCGACAAGCCGGGTGAACACGCTGGGCGCGACCACGATTCCCTCGGTACCCTGCGTAACCGCCAACATAATGGGGCGAAAGGATCGCTGAGTGAGCAGCAGGCTGAGACTCGCGGCCGCGCTCCCGCCGAATACCACCGCCAACAGAGTCGGGATCCAAAGGGCCGCAACGCCTCCGAGGTTCAGCATGAGATAGGTCAGGCCGCTGATCGCCCATACGGCCGCCAGGATGGTCGACTGGCGCGCAAGTAGGCGCATGGCCGACAGTCGCTGATCAGCGTTTGGTCGCCGTCCGCTGACGAACCACCGCAACACCGGAACGAGATTCGCGACACCGCCGCCCGCGACCGCGGCGGTCCCGAGCGCGACGATGATCACTGCGCTGATCAGGCTGCTCGGTGCGAAGTACGCCTGCGTGTTGTCGGCGAACTGACCGTGCAATGGGACGACGATCGCCGCGGCGTCCGCGGTGCCAAGCAGGTGGCCGCACGCGAGTCCGGCCGCATAGCGAAACGCCATGGTCCGGCCGGTTGCTCGCTGCGCTTGCCCGGCTTCGGTCACCGAAGTACGGTAGCGCGCCCAGACAGCGTGACGGGGAACGTCAGACTGCGGGATACCCCACGGACTTGATCTCGGTGTATTGATCGAAACCGGCGATACCGTTCTGCCGGCCCACACCGCTGTCCTTGTAGCCGCCGAACGGTGTGTCGGCGCCGTAGGGCGCGCCGCCGTTGACTCCCATGAAGCCGGCCCTGATCCGACGGGCCACCGCCAGCGAGTGCTCCAGCGATCCCGACATGACATTTCCGGCCAACCCGTACGGGCTGTCGTTGGCAATGCGGATCGCGTCTTCCTCGTCGTCGAACGGGATGACGGACAGCACCGGGCCGAAGATCTCCTCCTGCGCGATGGTCATCTTATTGTCGACATTGATGAAAAGCGTTGGCCGTACGTAATATCCCTTGTCGAAACCGGTGGCCGCACCGGGACCGCCGACCAGCGCGGTGGCACCTTCGTCCACGCCCTTCTGGATATAGCCCGTCACCCGATCGAACTGTCGTTGCGAGATCACTGGGCCACACAGGGTTCCCGGGTCCTGCGGGTCCCCACACGTGACGTTCTCGTAGATGTTCTTGAGGATCTCGACACCCTCGTCATAGCGGGACCGGGGAAGCAGCAACCGGGTCGGGTTTGCGCAACCCTGACCGGCGTGCATGCACGGCGCAATGCCGACCATGCATGCCGTCCCGAAGTCCGCGTCCTCCAGAACGATGGTGGCCGACTTGCCGCCGAGCTCGAGGAACAGCCGCTTCATGGTGGCCGCGCCTTTTTCCATGATCCGCTTGCCTACCACGGTCGAGCCGGTGAACGAGATCAAGTCGACCTTGGGCGACAGCGTCAGTTCCTCGCCCACGAAATGATCCGATGCGGTGACGACATTGACGACACCGGCTGGGATGTCAGTCTTTTCGGCGATGAGACGGCCCAGCCTGTTGGCGTTGAACGGGGTGTTCGGCGCCGGCTTGAGCACGACGGTGTTACCGGTGGCCAATGCTTGGCCGAGCTTGTTGAGGGTCACCTCGAACGGAAAGTTCCACGGCACAATGGCGCCGACCACGCCGACCGGTTCGCGCCAAACTTTGCGGGTGGTGAGCGTGCCGGTCAAGCTGATCACCTTGTCGCCCAGGTCGGTCTCCCAGGCGTATTCGTCGATCAGCCTGGCGGGATACTTCAGCCCGTCTTCCAGGGGTGCATCCAGCTGCGGGCCGAACGTGATGGCCCGGGGGGAGCCGACCTCGAGGATGAGCTCCTCGCGCAACTCTTCTTTCTCGGATTCGATCGCCTCGTGCAATTGCAACAGACAGCGCTGCCGCAACTTGTGGTTGGTCGACCAGTCGGTCTCGTCGAAGGACCGCCGGGCGGCGTCGATGGCCCGCAGCATGTCCTCTTTCGAAGCGTCAGCCACCTCCCCGAGCGACTCCTCGGTTGCCGGGTTGATGTTGGTGAACGTGCCGGCCTGACCGTCGACCAATTTGCCGTCGATCATCATCTTCGGCTCGAAGCGGACCTTTACAGTCTCAGTCATGTTTGTCGCTCTTTCGTTGATGGGACGCTGAGCAGAGCGCCGGGTCGCAGAATACTATGGAGAGCCTTACCGGAATGCAGTCGGTTGGCAAGGGTCACTGTTCATCATGGATTGTTGACCAAATATCTGTTCCACCGTAAAGTCCGGCATTGACCGCAGTCAATCGTCCTGAGTCAATAGGAATCGTGGACTTCTCATACCCGCCCGACGTGGAACAGGTTCGTAAGGAACTGCGTGCGTGGCTGGCTGCGAATCTGACCGACGACGTGATTGCCGCCAACCGACGGCGGGGTCGGGACGAGGCGGCCTTTCAGACACTGCGCACCTGGAACGCCACTCTGGCCGATGCCGGCTGGGCCGCGGTGTCCTGGCCGCACGAGTACGGCGGCCGCGGCGCGGGGGTGCTCGAGCAGCTGGTCTGCGCGGAGGAGACCACCCGTGCACGGGTGCCGGTCCACCTCAATGTGATCGGGATGAACAACATCGCACCCGCGATCATGCAGTACGGAACCGAGGAACAGAAGCGCACTCTGCTGCCCCGGATGATGCGCGCCGACGACATCTGGTGCCAGGGCATGTCCGAACCGGAAGCGGGCTCCGATCTCGCCTCGCTGCGTACCCGCGCGGTCCGCGACGGTGACGACTTCGTCGTCAACGGCCAGAAGATCTGGACTTCACTCGGACATCGCGCCAACTGGTGCCAGCTGTACGTGCGCACCGACCCGGACGCACCGAAGCACAAGGGCATCTCCTGTCTGATTCTCGACATGTCGTTGCCCGGCATCGAGGTTCGGCCCCTCGTCACGCTGAACGGCCAGGCTGATTTCGCGGAAGTGTTCTTCAACGACGTGCGGGTGCCCGCCGACGCGTTGCTCGGTCCAGAAAACGGTGGCTGGCGGATCGCCACCACGACACTGAGCTACGAACGGGCCGGGGCGGCCCGGCTGTACACCGAGATGCAGGAGCGTCTGGCGGACCTGGTGCGCGACCTTGCCGACATGCGGAGCGACAATCGGCCGGCGCTCGAAGATCCCACCACGCTGCGGCGTCTCGGCGAAATCGCTGTGCGCGTCAAATATCTCGAGATGCTGTGCAAACGGTCGATCTCGGCGGTTCTGTACGGTCGCGACGCGTTCGGTTCGGCCAGCCTGGCCAAAACGATCTGGGGCGAAGTCGGCCAGCAGATCGGCGCGCTGGCCTTCGACCTGCTCGGGTCGCACCCCAACGGTGGTCAATGGGCCGACTACCGGTTGACGTCGCGCTCGTTGACCATCGCGGGCGGGACCACGCAGATCAACAAGAACATCACCGCGCAGCGGGTGCTGGGGTTGCCGCGGTCATGAACCTGGAGTTGACCGCCGAACAGATCGCGCTGCGCGACACGGTACGAAGCTTTCTCGCCGAGAAGGCTTCGATCGCCGGACACGTCCGTCCGCTGCTCGACGACGCGACCGGGACGACCGAGCAGGTGTGGCACGGCCTGGCCGCGCTTGGTACCACCGGCCTGCTCGTGCCGCAGGAATACGACGGTGCCGGCATGACGATGGTCGAGGCCGGCATCGTCGGAGAGGAGCTCGGCGCCGGGCTGCATCCCGGTCCTTGGCTGTCCAGCGCCGTCGCGGCGCCCCGCGCGCTCATGCGATTCGGCGTGGACAGCAGCGTCGCCGCCCCGCTGTTCACCGGGATCGCCGACGGTTCCACGACCGTCACCGTGGCCGCGCTGGACGGTATTCGTCCCGGCGTGATCGAACACGGCGACGGCGTTGCGCTGCGCGGCGAGATCGACAGCGTGCCCGATGTCGCCGCGGCCGACCTGATCCTCGTCCTGGCCGACGAACAGGACGGCACAAGCCTTTTCGCGGTCCAGACGTCGACGCCCGGCATCGACGTCACGCCACTGACCGGAATCGACCAAACCCGCAAGCAGTTCGGTGTCCGGTTGAACGACGCCCCCGCGCAACGTCTCGCCACGGCGCCGCCTGACGCCGTCGAAGCGCTGATCGATGACGTCATCATCGCGTGGGCGGCGGACGCACTCGGCGCCGCGAACGCCATCCTGAATCTCGTCATCGAATACGCGAAGGTGCGCAAGCAATTCGGTCAGCCGATCGGGGCGTTTCAAGCCGTCCAGCATCTGTGCGTCGACATGTACGAAACCGTTGAGCTCGCCCGCAGCGGCGTGATCCACGCGTTGTGGGCAGCCGACGCCGCCGACCGGGCCGAACGGCATTGCGCTGCAGTGCGGGCCAAGGGCTTCGCCGGTCATCTCGCCGCCGTCGCCGACACCGCCATCCAGGTCTTCGGCGGCATCGGCTACACCTGGGAGCACGACGCCCATCTGTACCTCAAGCGCCTGCTGAGCTGGAGCGCGTTCCTCGGCGCACCCGACCGGTACCTCGTGCAGCTGGGCGCCCAGTTCGCCGAGTCGGTGAATCACTGAAAAGCGAACGCATGGGGTTTCAGCAACCATCCGAGCTTGCAGCGACCGCAGACGCCGCGCGCCTAGACTTGCGCGATGCCGATCCGTTGGTGCGGACCACTCGACCGGGGCGTCCTCAGATGACACCACGGGCACGAGGTGCTCGCCGGACCCTCCCCGACCCGGCACACGACCGCGGCGGCGCATACGACGACGGGACCCGCCGCACCGAAATTCTGCAGACGGCAGCCACATTGATCGCATCGTCTGGTCTGCGGACGTCGCTGCAGGAGATCGCTGACGCCGCGGGCATTTTGCCGGGAAGCTTGTATCACCACTTCGAATCGAAAGAAGCGATTCTCGTCGAGCTGGTGCAACGGTATTACGCCGACCTCGACCGCATCGGCGAGATCGCCCACGAGAAGCTGGACAAGTCCGACTCGCGCTCGGCCGCCGACAAGATCGTCGACCTGGGGTCGGCGATCGCCCGATGCGCGGTGGAACATCGGGCCGCTCTGCAGATGTCGTTCTTCGAAGCGCCGAACGCGAACTCCGAACTGGTCGAACTGCTTCAGAACCCGCCCACCGCAGTCCAGCAGGCAATGTTGCAAACGCTGCGCGCCGGACGATGGAGCGGCTTCCTCAGATCCGACATCGACCTCCCGACGCTGGCCGACCGGATCTGCCAGACCATGATGCACGTCGGACTCGACATCATTCGCCATACCGCCGGAGCAGATGAGACCGCGATCGTCTTGTGCCGCATCATGTTACACGGATTAGCCAGTCGACCACCGTCCGACGAGGCATTGGACAGCTCCAGCGCGTTCGCGGCAGCCGAAGCCGCGATCAAGACCTGGGCCGACGAGAGCGATGTAGCAGCCAACGACAAGGCCGCCCACGTCCGTGCGGTGGCGCGAGCCGAATTCGGTAGAAAAGGCTACGAAGTCACCACAATCCGCGATATCGCATCGGCAGCGGGTCTGGGCACCGGGACGGTGTACCGGCTGATCGGATCGAAGGACGAACTTCTCGCCTCGATCATGGAGTCGTTCGGCATCAAGGCCGGTGGCGGATTCGCCAGCGTTCTACGCACCGACGCCACGGCTGCGGAAAAGCTGGATGCGCTCAGTTGGGTCAACATCAATGCGCTGGACCAATTTCCCGACGAGTGGAAGATCCAACTCGCGTGGATGCGCCAGTCACCGCCCGACACTCCCAACCCGGGTTTGGCCTTCACCATGCGGCTACGGCAGCTCAGAACGCTGTTGTCGGAGGGCATTCAGGCCGGTGACATCCGAATCGACGGTGCGCCCTCGCTGGCGATGTTGGCGCGCTGCGTGATGGATGTCCTCTGGATGCCGGAGAACATCGTTCGGGCTCAGGGCAAGCACGAGGCGCTGATCATCGCCCGTGACACCGTGGTGCGGGGCGCCGCCGAGCGCGACACCCGCGACTGAACCGCCGAAGCCGTTTTCGGCCGATGATTCGAATACTCACCGGTAGCCGCATCCGGCCACGCATACTTGCGGCGTGTGTTTCCCGACCCGCCTGGTGGTCGCAGAAATCGGTTTTCGTAGAGTGAACCGCGAGCCTTACCGTTGGCTTTCCCAGAAAGGATTCGAATGACTGGTATCGAGCAGTTCCGCTACGACGGCAAGCGAGCCGTGGTCGTCGGAGGAGCCACCGGAATGGGGGCCGCGGCGGCCAAGATCGTCGGCGACCTCGGAGCCGAAGTCATCAACCTGGACTATGCGCCGGTCGAGTCTGGTCTCGGCCGCGGAATCCAGGTCGACCTGCGTGACCCGGCGTCGATCGACAGCGCGCTCGAACAGATCGGCGGACCCGTCGACGCGCTGTTCTCGGCCGCCGGCATCGCCGACGGTCCGGACCTGATGAAGATCAACTTCATCGGCCACCGGCACGTGATCGACCGACTGATCAACGGCGGTCAAATGAACCGCGGCGGGGCCATCTGCTTCATCTCCTCGGTGGCAGGCATCGGCTGGGAAACCGACCTGCCGCGGCTGCAAGAGTTTCTGGCCACGCCCGACTTCGAGTCGGCGGACGCCTGGAGCAAGGCGCACGAGGCCGACAACTTCGGGCACTACGGCACCAGCAAGCAGGCGATCAACGCCTACGTCGCGACGCACGCATTTCCGTTCCTGGCCAAAGGCGTTCGGATCAACGCGATCTGCCCGGGGCCGACCGACACTCCCCTGGCCCGGGCCAACGCCGACCTATGGCTGTCGTTCGCGCAGGATTACCGCGAGGCCACCGGCACCGCGACGCACACCCCCGAGCAGATGGGCAACGTCATGGCGTTCCTCAACAGCGACGCCGCCGCCGGGATCAACGGCGTGACCCTCCTGGTCGACTATGGACATGTCAACTCATCCAGCACTGGGACGTTCCCGGCGGGCAAGCCGATCATCGACATGCTGATGGGCCGGATCTCACTGGGCTAGCTGATCGCGGGCGTTTAGGTCCCCGATCGACCGCTGGCTGATAGAAAAAGCCTGCGACGTATCACGCGTTGCCGAGACGGGGAGGTGCCCGGTGGGACGACGGCTTGTCACCGCGGCGGTGAGCGCTTCTTTGATGACGGCATTGTGCTCGGGCTGCTTCGTGCACGACGAGAGGGTGGCACAGAAGACCGCGCGGATCACCATCGACAACGACACCCGCACCTCACACGCCGTCTTGTGCACTCAGGTCGAGTGGCGGTTGATCGCGAACATCACCGCCGCGCCCGCGAACGTCCGCGTATTACTCAAGCTGGACTCAGAGAAGCCCACGCTCGAGTCGGTGAATTTCGACAACTTCGCGGGCTTTTCCGGCGTCGCTAACACCGGCGACACCAAAATCCACTTCGCCAACGACACCTACACCATCACGGGGACGGCCCAGGGATCTCAACTGAACGACCCCCGGATCTCGGTGACCAGACCATTCAAGATCGAAGTGGGTTGCTGAAAAGCGCACGGTGCTACTCATCTTCGTCGTCGTATGTTGGCTGAAATTCCTCGCCGGGAGGCGAGTTCTGCAGCCACGTCCTAAGCCGGAGAAGGCCGTTGGCCAGGATGCCGATGGCCAAGAGAACCACTAGCACCACGATGACGGCGGTCATCTTGCCAATGGTGACAGGTCGACGACCGAGCTTCTACGAAATCTGCGCCATCACCGGAGCGGCCTGCTCCGGGCATTGCTGACGAATGGTCATGCCAGTCACGCTGCCGGCTTTGGTTGCGCTGTAGCCGCGGGCCTCGAGGGAGGTCTCGATGGACGCGAGGCTGGTGCCACCCCGTAATGCTCCGCAGATGTCGAAGTTGGCGTCGATGGTCGCGGCCCGTGCCGGGGCGGCGATGGCAAGTGCGGCCGCAAACGCAGCCAGTGTGGCCGCGACGATGCCGGCGAGGACTATTAGCTTCTGCACGTTCGGGTAGCGGTATCCGGGGTATCCGCTCGCGATTTGCGACATCTCAGCCTCACTTGGCTCCGGGGTCACCGTCCGATTTAGGTGGCCGCTGTCGTCTACCAACGGCGGCGTGGGTGGGAACGCTGCCCGATCCGCCGCGATCGTGACCCGTTTCACTAATCGCCGATTGCGCTCCGGTGGCTCACACTCGACCGCGTCCAACGCCGCGCACGGACTAGTAACCTGCGGTTGCATGGATGATTCGCAGCGGCGACGGCCCGCGATCGCTGCGGCTTCAGTCTTGATCGCCACCGCCTGCCAGTCGGCACCTCAGGCTGCAATCAAAAAGACGGCACCTCAGGCGCCACATGTGGGCAGCTGGGTGACCCCTACGGGTGCCACGCCGCGGCGGTCGAGCAAGAGGTGCTGCGCTGGCGGCGCCAGGAGGCCGCGCGCCAATCGCGCTGAGCCAGCAGGAGATACCCGAGTCGGCTGGACCGAGACCGCTTCGGATTCATACGTTGGACTGAGTGCCACCAAGGCACGGATCGAACACCGAGCGGCTGAGCTAATCCCAGAGCCGACGTCCGAGCTTCCTCCGCCGAATCCGACCTATCCACCTGTCGTTGAACAGCAGCCTCACTCTGTGCCGGCCAGTGAATCTCTGCCGACGTCGGAAACGAACGGCAACGGGGGTCGGACAGAGTCGCTTTTGCTGAGCGAAGGAGTTTACGGCCCTGCGGCTGAAATTCCTAGAGTTTCCTTGTTAATCCGCTGGACCGGGCTTACATTCGGGGGGCGGCGAATGGTCTGAATGATTGGAGACCTGACCTAGCGACTCCCCATACCGGGTCGAGCCCCTCGTGGCCCCAACATCGCGGGGGGATGCGAACAAAAGGGAACTGGCTATGTCAGAGCAAGAGCAAAACATCGAGCTCATCAAGAAGGGCTACGAAGCCTTCGCCGCCGGTGACATCGACACAGTGATGAGCCTGTTCGACGACAACATCGAGTGGATCCAACCGGGAGACAGCGCGATCAGCGGTACTTATCACGGCAAACGCGAACTCGGCGAACTTGTCACCCGGTTGGCCGAGAAATCAACGTCGGTCACGACTCGCCACTTCTTCGCCGACGGTGACATGGTCGTCATGCTCGGCGAAACGACTGCCGACAACGAAACAAGCGAAGCCGCACAGGTGTTCACCCTCCGCAACGGTAAGACAGTACGGTCACGGGTGTACGGAGACACGGCGCTGCTGGAGCGCATATACGGCAAGAAGCAGGTCGCCACAGGGTAGTACGCCAGGCCAGCACTACCTGCTCGTAATAGCGTCGGCCCGTCATCCTGTTTGGGTGGCGGGCCGATTCTCGACGGGCGCACACCGAGCACTCGACTCATAGACGAGCTACCGTCTACAGCGCAGATGCCGCTACCGCATGAGTGCGGGCGGAGGGACTCGAACCCTCACGCTCTTTCGAACACGGGCACCTAAAGCCCGGGTGTCTGCCAATTCCACCACGCCCGCAAACCACCCGATCGTACCGCTGCTCACCGCCGGAATCTGTCGGCACCGACTCCTAACCTGTAGTCCACCATGGCGAAAAAGGGATACCGGCGTGCGATCTGCGGAGGAGTTCGAAAGCGTACAGCGACTCATCGCGGCCGGCGTAAACGATGGCGAGATTTCGCGACAGACCGGTATCCCACGTTGACCGTGCGTGATTGGCGACGCCGTAGCGCGACGTGATGAATGGGTCGGGCCGAAAGCGTGATGGGTCATCAGCAACTACCTGGTAGTACCTTCTAGGGGTGTCCACTACACGTCGTCGGAGACCCGCGCTGATCGCGCTGGCGCTCCTGGCGGCGAGCGGTTGCCTGGCCTTGGGTTGGTGGCAGTGGACAAGATTTCAGTCCGCGTCGGGCTCGTTCCAGAACCTGGGTTATGCGCTGCAGTGGCCTGCGTTCGCCGGCTTCTGCATCTACGCGTACTACAAATTCGTCCGCTACGAGGACGCCCCGCCAGAGCCGCAAGACACCCGTGCTGTGACCGAGATTCCGGACGGACTGCTACCTGTGCGACCGAAGTCCGCTCAGCACAACACCGATGACGCGGCCCTGCGCGAGTACAACACCTACCTGGCCGCACTTGCCAAGGCGGACAACGATCGTCGACAGAACAGGACCACCGCATGACCGCACCACCAGGGCAGAACATCCGCACCCCGCTGCTCGCCTATCGCGTGATGGCGTGGGCGACAGGTCTCTGGCTCATCGCGCTCTGCTACGAACTCGTGGTCCACTACATCGTCAAGGTGCAAAACCCGCCGACCTGGATTGGCATCGTCCACGGCTGGGTCTACTTCATCTACGTGCTGGCGGCGTTCAACCTTGCCATCAAGGTCCGCTGGCCGATCGGCAAGACCATCGGCGTGCTGCTCGCCGGAACCATCCCGCTGCTCGGCATCATCGTCGAGCACTTTCAAACCAAGGACGTCAAAGCGCGCTTCGCTGTGTGAGCGAACCTGATTCGCTTATCCGGCTAGCGCACTCAGAGCGGGCAACAGCAGCGCGAGCGCGCGACCGCGATGCGAGGCCGCGTCTTTCTCGGCCGAAGTCAATTGCGCCGCAGTGCGATCCCCGCGATCGGGGAGAAACACCGGGTCGTAGCCGAAGCCCGCATCGCCGCGCGGCTCTAGGGTAATCGCGCCGCGCCACTCGCCGCGAACGACCACCTCGCCGGCCTCCGAGACCAGTGCGCACGCCGATACGAATGCTGCGCCGCGACGCTCGTCGGGCACATCCCGCAGTTGCGCCAGCAACAGTGCGGTATTGCCTGCGTCGTCACCATGCGTGCCCGACCACCGTGCCGACAACACTCCCGGCATGCCGTTCAGCGCGGCCACTTCCAACCCGGAATCGTCGGCGACGGTCGGCAACCCGGTCGCCGCGAACCCGTCGCGCGCCTTCGCCAGTGCGTTGTCCTCAAACGTCGCACCAGTTTCCGGAGCTTCGTCGAACGGCGGCACGTCGTCCAGGGAGACCAGCGTCAGTCCCGACAGCGCGGCGGCATCCAGCACCCGGCGCAATTCGGCCAGCTTCTTGGGGTTGCGGCTGGCCACCAACACGCGGGTCAGCTTCCGAACGCCTTCTGCGGCGCGGGTCCGTCAGGCAGCACACCCGGGTAGGGCAACGCCAGTGCCTCCGCCTGCACGGCGAACAACGTCTCGCAGGCCCCCTCGGCGGCATCGAGCAGCTTGTTGAGCGTCGACCGCGGGAAGGTGGCGCCTTCACCGGTGCCCTGGACCTCGACCAGTGTCCCGGTGTCGGTGGCGACGACGTTCATGTCGACCTCGGCGCGGGAGTCTTCTTCGTAGGGCAGATCCACCCGCACCCGTCCGTCGACGACGCCGACGCTGATCGCTGCGATGGCACACGACAGTGGTCGCGGATCGGACAGCCTGCCGGCCGCAGACAGGTAGGTCACCGCGTCGGCCAACGCCACATAGGCCCCGGTGATGGCCGCGGTGCGGGTACCGCCGTCGGCTTGCAGCACATCACAGTCGATCGCAATCGTGTTCTCCCCCAGCGCCGCCAGATCGATGCACGCCCGCAGCGACCTGCCGACCAACCGGCTGATCTCCTGGGTGCGTCCGGACGGCCGGCCCTTCACCGATTCCCGGTCGCTGCGCGTGTGGGTGGCCGACGGCAGCATCGCGTACTCCGCGGTCAGCCAGCCCAAACCCGACCCTTTGCGCCAGCGGGGCACCCCTTCGGTGACGCTGGCGGTGCACAAGACTTTGGTTTGACCGAATTCGATAACCACCGAACCGGCCGGGTGCGCCGTGAATCCGCGGGTGATGACAACCGGTCGAAGCTCGTCGTCGAGACGGCCGTCTTCTCGTTTTGACACGCCGCCAACCCTAGCGCGGCGGCGATGTCGAGGATTGAGCGCGATGGGGAGAAGCAGGGCAATTCGGCCCTAGCGTGCAGTCAACCGCTCAGGAGTGCGCGACGTTGAAAGTCTCGCCGCAGACCACCGCGTGCACCGGGCCACCGAATTCGGCTTTGGCCTCGCTGATCACATCCTCGCGCGAGGTCCACGGCGGGATGTGGGTGAGCAACAGCTCGCCCACCCCGGCCGCAGTCGCGATGCGGCCGGCCTCGGTGCCCGACAGGTGCAGGTTCGGCGGACGGTCGGGCGAATGCGTCCATGACGCCTCGCACAGGAATACGTGGGCGCCACGGGCCAGGTCGATCACCGCGTCGCAGTAACCGGTGTCCCCGCTGTAGACAAACGTCGCCCCGGCCGGGTCGGTGATGCGCATGCCGTACGACTCGGTCGGATGGCATACCAGCCGCGGCGTGACGCTGACCGCACCCACTTGCACGGCCTCGCCGTCCACCCAGTGCCGGACGTCGAAAATGTCCGAGCAATCGTCGATCTCACCGCCGTACGGCGATGACGCAGCGCCGAGCCGTGACCAGGTGTCGCTCGGGCCGTACATCAATGCCTTGCCGGTCGGCGGCGACGGGTGATACCGGCGCCACACGAACAATCCCGGCATATCCAGGCAATGGTCGGCGTGCAGATGCGACAAGAGCACCTGCACCGAACCCGGATCAGCGTGCCGCTGGAGTGCGCCTAGCACACCTCCACCGAAATCGATCGCCAGCGGCGGAGTATCCGGTGCCCTCAGCAGATAACCCGAGGCCGGCGAGTCCGGGCCAACGACGCTCCCGGAGCAGCCCAGCACGGTTATTCGCACGTTCACCACTTTGCCATGCCCAGCCCCACCATGGCGAAAACATCCAGCTTTATTAACCCCGGAAACTCAGCCGGGCGCCGCGATGTGACGGTGGACGGGCTGCACACCGGTGATGGCCGGCCCCAGAAACCGGGCCGCAAGTGCGAGAAACGCCTCCGGGTCGCCGGTCGCTTCGAACGACCGACGCGACGGCGAGTCGGCGGGACGATCCGGATGCGGGTGCAACAAGTCACGCTCGGTCAACACCCGCAGCAACTCCTTGGCGGTCTCCTCGGCGCTCGACACCAGCGTGACGCTCTCGCCCATGGCCAGCTGGATCAGTCCAGACAGCAGCGGATAGTGGGTGCAGCCGAGCACCAGCGTGTCGACGTCGGCGCGCTGCAGCGGCTCGAGGTAACCCTCGGCCAACCCGAGCACCTGGCGGCCGCTGGTGATGCCACGCTCGACGAAGTCGACGAACCGCGGGCATGCCACCGCGGTGATCTCGGCGTCGCGGGCGCCGGCGAAGGCGTCCTGGTACGCACCGGAGGCGACGGTGGCCTGCGTGCCGATCACACCGATGCGGCCGTTGCGGGTGGTGGCGACCGCCCGTCGCACCGCGGGCAGGATGACCTCGACGACGGGCACGTCATAGCGTTCCCGCGCATCATGCAAGCACGCCGATGATGCCGAGTTGCACGCGATCACGAGCGCCTTGACGCCGCGGTCGACGAGGTCATCGCCAATGGCCAGCGCGTGCGCGCGGATCTCCGGAATGGTGAGCGGACCGTACGGTCCGTTGCCGGTATCGCCGACGTAGACGATGTCCTCGTCGGGCAATTGGTCGATGATGGCGCGGGCCACCGTCAGCCCGCCGACGCCGGAGTCGAACACCCCGATCGGTGCCAGTGCGTCACTCATATCGACGGCCTCTGGCGGCGACGCTGTCGCGTTTCGCGTTCCTGGCCGGACAGCAGGTACGCGGCGAGCACCCCGGCGATTCCACCGCACAGATGCCCCTGCCAGGACACGCCTCCGCAGACGTTGAGCACCGGCACGGCTCCCCACAGCACGCTGCCGTAGATGACCAGCACCAGCAATCCGACGACGATCTGCGCGCCTGAGCGGATGAAGAAGCCGAACACCAGCAGGAAGGTCAGCCAGCCGAAGATCAGGCCGGAGGCCCCGATGTGATCGGTCGGACCGCAGGGCGATCCCAGGTTGCCGATCAGCCAGGTGCCGAAGCCGCCGACGATCCAGATGATCGCGGTCGCCCAGAGGAACCGCGAGAGCCCGGCCAATGCGACCAGGAAGCCCAGCACCAGCGCCGGCCCGGTGTTGGCGGCCAGGTGCGCCCAGTTCGCGTGCAGCAGCGGCGCGAAGAGGACCCCCCACAGTCCGTCTGCCTCCATCGGCCGGATGCCGTAGTCATCCAGGTGGTGCCCGTCGATCTGGTCGAAGAACTCGACCACGTAGAGCAGCGCCACGAAGCTGGCGATGGTGGCTCCTCCGACGAGGAACGAAGACCGCTTCTTCGGCTGTCGCGCCGGTGTGCGCGTGTTGCTCATACCAGCGCCTGTCCTTTCACCGGCCGGAATGCTCCCGGCAACAGTCCACGATAAGTCGGTATTCCGGCGACGGAGTCGGCGGCGATCACCGCGGCGACGACCGCGTGCGTCAGACAGTCGGCCGCCGCGGCGCCCACGGCGGTGGCGAGCGGCGTCTCCGGCGAAAAGCCGGCCGGCACGTCCGCCGGCGGAGGAACCTCGATGGCGCCGGTGGCCAGGGCGAACACGGTGTCGCCGTCGACCGGGGTGTGCGACGGGCGGATGCTGCGGGCCAGCCCGTCGTGAGCAGCGCTCGCGATCTGCCGGCAGGCCGCCGGACTCAGCGCGGCATCCGTAGCGACCACGGCGATCGCCGTGTTCAGCGAGCTCAGCGGCGATTCGAGTTCGGCCAGCGCGGCGAGCTGTTCGTCGGGAGGCGTCCTCAGCCCGAACTCGTCGACCAGATACGTCAGCCACGGCAGGCCGGTGGCCTGGTCGACGACGTTGCCCGCCGAGTTCACCGCGACCAAGGCGCCGACGGTCACCCCGGACGGCAGCGTCGTCGACGCCGTCCCGATGCCGCCCTTCAGCACACCCGCGCACGCCCCTACCCCGGCGCCGACCGTGCCGACGGCCGGCGGCGTGCTTACCGCGGCACTGGCGGCGGCATAACCGAATTCGGCGGTCGGGCGGTTGCTCCACGCGCCGACCTCGAGGTCGAAAATCACCGCGCCCGGGACGATCGGCACCACCCCGCCTTTCATCGCGACGCCCCGGTCATGCTCCTCCAGCCAGCGCATCACCCCGTCGGCTGCGGCCAACCCGTAAGCGCTGCCACCGGCGATCAGCACCGCGTCGACGTAACGCACGCTGTTGGCCGGGTCCAGCAGATCGGTTTCCCGGGTGCCTGGCGCACCGCCGCGCACATCGACGGCGCCTACCGTGCCGGGCGGCGTCAGCACGACCGTGACGCCACGTGCCCAACCGGTGCCCATCGTCGCGTCGGGGTCCAGTCGATGGTGATGGCCGACCAGGATCCCGGCGACGTCGGTGATCGCGTTCACCGCGACCCCATCAGCGCCAATACCAGGTACTCCTGCAACACGGTCAGCCATTGATAGACGTCGAGGTGCGGAGCCAGCGGATGGTCGTCGGGCAGCCGATCCGGGCCGTTGGGGCTGATTTCGAGCATCGTCCCGAGGGCCAGACGCAGGTCGTTGACGGCCGCGACCCAAGCGTTCGCGGCGTCCTCGGTCAGCTCGAATCTGCCGCCGTCATCCGGAAGAGTATCCAAAAGTTGTTGGGCCGCAAGACGTTTGATATCGATGATGGTGGGCTCGTGCAGGCTACGCAGGGCGGCGTTCAGGCTGTCAGTCGACTCTGCACCATTGCCCTCCGGCTTAGAGAAATCCGGCAACAAACGCTGCAGCGTCGCGTTGTCAGGCGGTTCGGAGTTGCCGGTCTTGATGCCGGTGATCGTTTCGAGTTCGTCTGCCGGCGCGGCGGATTCGCGTTCATCGAGCAGCCCGATCATCGATGCGACCAGATTCTTGAGCAAGGCCGCCTCGTGGGAATCCAGGCCAGACCGGAAACGGGGCCCGTCGGCGGTGTCGACCCGCTTCCACTTACGCACCTGAGGACCCGATTAGCTTCATTCTCAACGATCTTGCTGCATGGTGGCCCACAACCCGGCCGCGTGCAGCTTCGACACGTCGCCCTCCATGGATTCCCGGCTGCCGGATGACACTACGGCCTTGCCTTCGTTGTGGACCTGCAGCATCAGCTTGGTGGCGTGCGGCTCGCTGTAGCCGAAAAGCTTCTGGAAGACATATGTCACGTAATTCATCAGGTTGACCGGATCGTCCCACACGATGGTCACCCAGGGAGCGGCCGTGGCTTCGACCGACTCGGCTTCCCGTTTCCCGGTTGTTCCCGGCTTTGTCGGAGCTGACGCAACCATGCGCTACAGGATACCGAGCCGCCACGGCGCACCCGATACCGTTGCAGTGTGAACAGCTCGCCGTACACCGGGCTACTGACGGACCGGTACGAGTTGACCATGCTGTCGGCGGCACTGCGCGACGGCACGGCGAACCGACGATCCACCTTCGAACTGTTCGCCCGCAAGCTGCCGGACGGGCGCCGATACGGAGTGGTGGCCGGGACCGGGCGGTTCCTGGAAGCCTTGCCCGAGTTCAGGTTTGACGACGACGCATGCGAATCGCTGGCAGAATTCCTGGACCGCGACACCCTGGCCTATCTGCGCGACTTCCGGTTCAGCGGAGACGTCGACGGCTACGCCGAGGGCGAGCTGTATTTCCCTGGCTCCCCCGTTCTTTCGGTGCACGGCAGCTTCGCCGAATGCGTGTTGCTCGAGACGCTGGCGCTGTCGATCTTCAACCACGACACCGCGGTGGCCTCAGCGGCCGCCCGGATGGTCAGCGCCGCCGACGGACGGCCGCTGATGGATATGGGCTCGCGCCGCACCCACGAGCATGCCGCCGTCGCGGCTGCCCGGGCCGCCTACATCGCCGGGTTCGTGGCGTCGTCCAATCTGGAGGCCCACCACCGCTACGGTGTGCCGACCGAAGGCAC
The DNA here is from genome assembly GCA_963834615.1 of uncultured Actinomycetota bacterium. GTDB lineage: Bacteria > Actinomycetota > Actinomycetes > Mycobacteriales > Mycobacteriaceae > Mycobacterium. The sequence goes on along the minus strand of CAWICO010000007.1, from coordinate 155,138 downwards.
CAGCGCGCACGCGTTCACGCTGCTGCACACCGGCCCGGACGGGCCGGACGAGCCGGCAGCGTTCTCGGCACAGGTCGACGTCCTCGGCCCCGGCACCACGCTGCTGGTCGACACCTACGACGTGACCACCGGCGTGGACAACGCGGTGGCGGCCGCCGGTACCGGGCTTGGTGCGGTGCGCATCGACTCCGGCGACCTCGGCGTGCTGGCCCGGCAAACCCGCGCGCAGCTCGACCGCCTCGGTGCGACGCACACCCGCATCGTCGTCTCCGGTGATCTCGACGAGTTCGCCGTCGCCGGTCTGCGGGCCGAGCCCGTCGACAGTTACGGAGTGGGCACCTCGCTGGTCACCGGGTCGGGAGCACCGACGGCGAACATGGTCTACAAGTTGGTCGAAGTCGACGGCATACCCGTCGAGAAACGCAGCGTGCACAAGGAATCGCACGGCGGCCGCAAAGCGGCGCTGCGACTGTCCCGCGCCACCGGCACGATCACCGAAGAGATCGTCCATCCCGCGGGCCACCCGCCGCCCGACGCGAAGCCGTCGCGGGTGCTGACCATCGCCTTGGTGCGCAGCGGCGACGCAGTGGTAGACACGGATCTTGGCGCGGCGCGCGAACTGGTGGCGTCGGGCTTGCGAAGCTTGCCCTGGGAGGGTCTGATGTTGTCGCACGGCGATCCGGCGATTCACACCACCCTCATCCCGGCCCGACGCCCGTCGCCCGACACGCAGGAGTAGCCACGCCCAACGACGAGTCGGTGCCCGTGACGCAACTGCTGGCCGCCGCGGTTGCGGCGCTCGGCGGAAAAGAACGCAGCGGTCAACTGGAGATGGCCACCGCGGTCGCGCATGCCTTCGACAGCGGCAAACACCTTGCGGTGCAGGCGGGGACCGGCACCGGAAAGTCATTGGCGTACCTGATTCCGTCGATCAGCCACGCGCTGTCCGACGACGCACCGGTGGTGGTGTCGACCGCGACGATCGCGCTGCAACGTCAACTGGTCAACCGCGATCTGCCTCAGCTGGTCGACGCGCTCACCGACACGCTCCCCCGTGCGCCCCGCTTCGCGCTGCTGAAGGGCCGGCAGAACTACTTGTGCCTGAACAAGATCCACAACGGCGCCGCGGCTGCTGAGGACGACGCACCCGAGGAGCTGTTCGCGCCGCAGGCGGCCACCGGGTTGGGTCGCGACGTGCAGCGGCTCACCGAGTGGGCGTCGACGACGGAATCCGGCGACCGCGACGACCTGAAGCCGGGGGTAGTCGATCGGTCGTGGTCACAGGTCAGCGTGTCCTCGCGGGAATGCCTCGGCATGGCCCGCTGTCCGTTCGGCACCGACTGCTTCGCCGAACGGGCACGGGCCACCGCCGGTCAGGCCGATGTCGTCGTCACCAATCACGCGCTGCTGGCCATCGACGCGGTTACCGACTCCGCGGTGCTGCCCGAACACTCCCTGCTGGTGGTCGACGAAGCGCACGATCTGGTCGATCGGGTGACCGCGGTCGCTACCGGCGAGCTGACAGCGACCGCGCTCGGGGTGGCCTCGCGGCGCATCGCCAGGCTGGTCCAACCCGAGCTCACCCAGCGGTGGGAGCGTGCATCGGCCAGCTTCACCGCAGCGATCCACGACGCCTCCGCCGGCCGGATCGACCACCTCGACGACGAACTCGCAACCGACCTCACCGCGCTGCGCGATGCGGCCGGCGCGGCCCGATCGGCCATCGACCTGTCGCCGACCGATCCCAAGGCCGCCGCGGCCCGCGCCGAGGCGGTCGCGAGCTTGGCCGAGATCGCCGACACCGCAACGCGGATCCTGGCGTCGTTCGCACCGGCGATCCCCGACCGCACCGACGTGGTCTGGCTGGATCACGAGGAGAACCGCGGCTCGACGCGGACCGTGCTGCGGGTCGCGCCGCTGTCGGTGGCCGGATTGCTGCGCACCCGGTTGTTCGCCGACTCGACGGCGGTATTGACGTCGGCGACGCTGACGGTCGGCGGGTCGTTCGACGCGATGGCGACTGCCTGGGGGCTGGCTGAGAGATGAGGGCGAACCGATCTGGCACGGGCTCGACGTCGGGTCACCCTTCGAGCACGCCAAAGCCGGAATCCTCTACGTCGCCGCGCATCTGCCCCCGCCCGGCCGCGAGGGCACCGGCTCGACCGAGCAGCTCAACGAGATCGCCGACCTGGTGATCGCGGCAGGTGGGCGGACGCTCGGGCTGTTCTCATCGATGCGGGCTGCCCGCGCGGCGGCCGAGGCGATGTCCGGGCGATTGTCGACGCCGGTGCTGTGTCAGGGTGACGACAGCACGGCCGCGCTCGTCGAGCGATTCGCCGCCGATGAGTCCACGTCACTGTTCGGCACGTTGTCGCTGTGGCAGGGCGTCGACGTGCCCGGCCCGTCCCTGTCGTTGGTGATCATCGACCGCATCCCATTCCCGCGGCCCGACGATCCGTTGCTGTCCGCCCGGCAGCGGGCTGTGGCAGCGGCCGGCGGCAACGGCTTCATGGCCGTCGCGGCCAACCACGCGGCGCTGCTGCTGGCGCAGGGCGCCGGGCGGTTGCTGCGTCGCATCGACGACCGCGGAGTCGTCGCGGTGCTGGACTCGCGGATGGCCACCGCCCGGTACGGCGGCTACCTGCGCGCCTCGCTGCCGCCGTTCTGGCCGACCACCGACGCGGAAGCCGTCCGCGCGGCGCTGGCGCGGCTGACTGCGGGCTCAGCTCAAGCCAGCGTGACCAGTCCCAACTCCGCCCCCGAGGCCAGCATCGGATGATGCGGCAACACCCGCACGGTGTAGCCGACTGAACCCGCGACCGGCACCGGCGTCGTCGTGGCGAAGATGTGGTCGCCGCTGGCGGCAGTGCCGGTGTAGGGCATCTCGACGGTCACCGGGTCGATAAGCGCATCGCCGGTGTCGACCCTGCCGACGACGGCTTGGACGGTGACCTCGTCGGGTCGCAGACCTGCCAGCTGGACGGTCGCGGTCAGGGTCAGCTTCGATCCGAGTACCGGGGTATCGGGCAGTCCGGTGCTGTCGACATCGGTGATGTCGATATGCGGCCACGCCTCGTAGGCGCGGCGGCGATAGTCGGCCAGATCGCGAGCCGGACCGAAGTCCACCCGGCCGCCGCCGTCGACTGAGACTGTGCTGCGCAGTGACTGCGCCGCGGGCACGTAGTAGCCCTCGGTGTAGTCGCGAACCATGCGCGAGGCCAACACCTTCGGGCCGAGCGTCTGCAGGGTGTGGCGAACCATTTCGATCCACCGGCGCGGTGTTCCGTGCTCGTCACGCTCGTAGAACTTGGGCGCCACCGACTTCTCCAACAGGTCGTACAGCGCAGTCGCCTCCAGGTCGTCGCGGCGCGATTCGTCGACCACGCCGGAGGCCGACGGGATCGCCCAGCCGTTCTCGCCGTCGAACCACTCGTCCCACCACCCGTCGCGGATCGACAAGTTCAGGCCGCCGTTCAGGGCGCTCTTCATTCCTGACGTGCCGCACGCCTCCAGCGGGCGCAGCGGGTTGTTCAGCCACACGTCGCAGCCCCAATACAGCAGCCGGGCCATCGACATGTCGTAGTCGGGCAGGAAGGCGATGCGGTGACGCACCTCGGGCCGGTCGGCGAACTGGACCACCTGCTGGATCAGCGCCTTGCCGCCGTCGTCGGCGGGGTGGGATTTGCCGGCCACGATCAGCTGGATCGGCTTGTCCTCGTCGAGCAGCAGCTTCTCCAGCCGGTCCGGGTCGCGCAGCATCAACGTCAGACGCTTGTACGTCGGCACCCGCCGGGCGAACCCGATGGTCAGCACGTTCGGGTCGAACGCCGTCGAGATCCAGCTCAGCTCCGCCTCTGAGACGCCACGGACCAGCCACGACCGGTGTAGCCGCGCACGGACGTCTTCGACCAGCAGCGCCCGCAACTGCGAGCGGATCCACCACAGATGACCCGGGTCGACCTCGTTGACTCGTAACCAGACGCCCGGATCGCTGAACGAGTCCGACCCGAGCAGTTCGCGGCCGAGTTCGAGCCATTGCGGGGCAGCCCAGGTGCGGGCGTGGACGCCGTTGGTGATCGACCCGATCGGCACCTCGTCCGCGTCGAAACCGGGCCACAGCTCGTTGAACATGTGCCGGCTCACGTCGCCGTGCAGCAGCGAGACACCGTTGGCGCGCTGCGCGAGCCGTAGACCCATGTGGGCCATGTTGAACTTGTCTGGATCGTCTTCGGCGCCCAGCGCCAGGATTCTGGCCAGCGGCACACCGGGGAGCAACGCCGATTCCGGCGCGAAATCGGGGTCTGCCGCGGTGTGGGCGAAATATCGCTGAACCATCTCCACCGGAAACCGGTCGATTCCGGCGGGCACCGGGGTGTGGGTGGTGAACACCGTGCTGGACCGCACCACGGTCAACGCGGTGTCGAAATCCAAGCCGGCGTCGACCAATTCCCGGATGCGCTCGGTGCCCAGGAAGCCGGCGTGGCCTTCGTTCATGTGGAACACCTCGGGTGCGGGCAGGCCTTGGATGGCGGTGTACGCGCGGATCGCCCGCACGCCGCCGATGCCGGCCAGGATCTCCTGCTGCATGCGGTGCTCTTGGTCACCACCGTAGAGCCGGTCGGTGACCCCGCGGACATCGTGGTCGTTCTCCGGGATGTCGGAATCCAGCAGCAATAGCGGCACCCGGCCCACCTGTGCGATCCAGACCCGCGCCCGCAGCCGCGCGGATGCCGGCAGCGACAACTCCACCAGGGCCGGCGCGCCGGTGTCGTCGGTGAGCAGCCGCAGCGGCAAGCCCTGCGGATCCAGCGAGGGGTAATTCTCGTGCTGCCAGCCGTCGGCCGTCAGCGACTGACGGAAGTAGCCCGAGCGGTAGTACAGGCCCACCGCGATCAGCGGCAGGCCCAGGTCCGACGCGGCCTTCAGATGGTCGCCGGCCAAAATTCCCAGGCCGCCGGAGTAGTTGGGCAACACCTCGGCCACGCCGAACTCCATCGAGAAGTACGCGATGCCGTTGGGCATGGCGACCCCGTTGCTCTGCTGCTGCTGGTACCACAGCGGGCGGCTCAGATAGTCGTCCAGCTCTGCCACCAACTCGTCCAGCCGGTTCAGGAAGGCGCCGTCGAGAGCCAGCTCGTCGAGCCGGGCTGGGCGCACCGCGCCGAGCAGCGCGACCGGATCCTGACCACACTGGCGCCACAGCGTCGGCTCGATCGCCGAGAAAAGCTGCTGCGTCGCCGTATCCCACGACCATCGCAGGTTGGTGGACAACTGCTCAAGGGCCGCCAAGCGTTCCGGAAGATGGGCACGGACCGTGAACCGACGAAGGGCTTTCACGCATCACTACCTTACTGACGCTCACGCGGGGTCCGCCCGCCAAACGGCTCGCTCAACCCAACCTGGGGTGTGGCCCGACACTACGGTGGGTATTGAGCGCACAGTGGTTTTCGAAATCTTGCGCGCAGCAATGCGGCTGTGCCCACAGCGACAACGGACTAGCGAGTACTCAGAAGGAGTAGCGGTGCCCGGTCGTGTCGAGATCGATGACGTCGCCCCCGTCGTATCGTGCGGTGCCTACCCGGCCAAGGCTGTGGTCGGCGAGGTGGTTCCGGTTCAGGCGTCGGTGTGGCGCGAAGGCCACGACGCCGTTGCGGCGACGCTGGTGGTGCGATACCTGGGACCGCGCTACCCGCTGACCGGCGAAACGCGGCGGCTGAAGGCTGTGACGGCCCCCGTACAGGCGCCGTCAGCGACCCAATCCGCCGTCGACCCGGCGATCAAGGTCAAGCCACAGCACATCCCGATGACGCTGGGCGACGAGCCCTACGTCTTCCACGGCGCGTTCACCCCCGACAGCGTCGGGTTGTGGACGTTTCGGGTGGACGGCTGGGGCGATCCGATTCATACCTGGCGGCACGCCGTCGAGGCCAAGCTGAACGCCGGCCAGGGCGAGAGCGAGATGTCCAACGACCTGCTGGTCGGCGCGCAACTGTTCGAGCGCGCCGCGACCGGGGTGCCTCGCGCCGGGCGCGATCCGTTGCTGGCAGCCGCGGCGGCGCTACGGGCTCCCGGCGACCCGGTGACGCGCGCCGCGTTGGCGCTGACCCCCGAGATCGACGAGTTGCTGACCCTCTATCCGCTGCGCGAACTGGTCACCCGTGGCGAGCAATACGGGGTGTGGGTGGACCGGCCCGTAGCGCGCTTCGGGTCGTGGTACGAGTTCTTCCCGCGCTCGACCGGCGGCTGGGATGCCGACGACGGCAATCCCGTACACGGCACGTTCGCGACCGCGGCGGCGGAGTTGCCCCGTATCGCACAGATGGGCTTCGACGTGGTGTATCTGCCGCCGATCCACCCGATCGGCAAGGTGCACCGCAAGGGCCGCAATAACACCGCGACGGCGATGCCCGGCGACGTCGGATCGCCGTGGGCGATCGGAAGCGACGAAGGCGGCCACGACGCGGTGCACCCGCTGCTCGGCACCATCGCCGACTTCGACAAGTTCGTGGCCGCGACGAACGAGCTGGGCATGGAAGTCGCGCTGGACTTGGCGCTGCAATGCGCACCCGATCACCCGTGGGCCAAGGATCACCGGCAGTGGTTCACCGAATTGCCGGACGGCACTATCGCCTACGCGGAGAACCCGCCCAAGAAGTACCAAGACATCTATCCGATCAATTTCGACAACGACCCAGCCGGCCTGTACGACGAGGTGCTGCGCGTGGTGCGGTACTGGATGGACCACGGCGTCAAGATCTTTCGCGTCGACAACCCGCACACCAAGCCGCCGAACTTCTGGGCGTGGCTGATCTCTCAGGTCAAAGCGGTCGATCCGGATGTGCTGTTCCTGGCCGAGGCCTTCACCCCGCCGGCCCGCCAGAACGGCTTGGCCAAGCTGGGGTTCACCCAGTCCTATACCTACTTCACCTGGCGCACATCCAAGCGGGAACTCACCGAATTCGGCGAGCAGATCCCGGAAATCGCCGACTTCCGGCGTCCCAATTTGTTTGTCAACACCCCTGACATCCTGCACGCGATCCTGCAACACAACGGGCCGGGCATGTTCGCGATACGCGCGGTGCTGGCGGCGACCCTGAGCCCCACCTGGGGGGTGTACTCGGGCTACGAACTGTTCGAGGGCCGCGCGGTCGTCGAGGGCAGCGAGGAGTACCTCGACTCCGAGAAATACGAATTGCGACCACGCGACTTCGCCGGCGCTTTGGCGGCCGGAAGATCGCTGGAGCCGTTCATCGCGCGACTGAACAGCATCCGTCGGCTGCATCCCGCTCTGGAGCAGCTGCGCAACATCACCTTTCACGCCATCGACAACGACGCGCTGCTGGCTTACAGCAAGTTCGATCCGGCCACCGGCGACTGTGTGCTGGTGGTGGTGACGCTCAACGCATTCGGGCCGGAGGATGCGATGTTGTGGTTGGACATGGCCGCTTTGGGTATGGAAGACCACGAGCGGTTCTGGGTGCGAGACGAAATCACCGGCGAGGAATACCAGTGGGGAGCGCTTAACTACGTGCGTATCGACCCCGGCCGGGCCGTAGCCCACATCATCAACATGCCGCTCATACCGTCCGAAGCACGAATTCCGCTGCTGCGCCGGGAGGTAACGCCACGATGAAGTCCAGCGACCAACTCGCCAAAGCGAATTTGGCACCCGAACCCGGCGATCTGGCTCGCCTGCTGGCCGGGGAGCACCACAACCCGCACGGCATCCTGGGTGCGCACGAATACGGCGACCACACCGTGATCCGAGCGTTCCGGCCGCATGCCGCGGAAGTGGTCGCGCTGGTCGGTGCGGACCGGTTCCCGCTGCAGCACGTCGACTCGGGCCTGTTCGCCGTCGCGCTGCCGTTCGTCGATCTCATCGATTACCGTCTCGAGGTCCGCTACGGCGATGGCGAGCCAGTTACGGTGGCTGACGCCTACCGTTTCCTGCCGACGCTGGGCGACGTCGATCTGCACCTGTTCAACGAGGGTCGCCACGAGCGGCTGTGGGAAGTCCTTGGCGCGCATCCACGTTCGTTCAAAACCGCCGACGGCTTGGTCGAAGGCGTGTCGTTCGCGGTGTGGGCGCCAAATGCCAAGGGCGTCAGCCTGATCGGCGAGTTCAACGGCTGGACCGGCAACGATGCTCCGCTGCGGATGCTGGGCTCATCGGGTGTGTGGGAGTTGTTCTGGCCCGACTTCCCGCGCGACGGCCTGTACAAGTTCCGGGTGCACGGCGCCGATAACTCCGTCATCGACCGAGCCGATCCGATGGCGTTCGGCACCGAGGTGCCCCCGCACACCGCGTCGCGGGTGACCGTGAGCGACTATCGCTGGGCCGACGACGCCTGGATGACCGCGCGGGCCAAGCGTAATCCGGTGTTCGAGCCGATGAGCACCTACGAGGTTCATCTCGGCTCCTGGCGACCGGGCCTGTCCTATCGCGATCTCGCTCGAGAGCTGACGGACTACGTTCGTGGCACAGGGATTTACTCACGTCGAGCTGTTGCCCGTCGCCGAGCATCCCTTCGGCGGATCCTGGGGATATCAGGTCACGTCCTACTACGCGCCGACATCGCGGTTCGGCACGCCCGACGAGTTCCGCGCGCTCGTCGACGCGCTGCACGATGCCGGTATCGGCGTCATCGTGGACTGGGTCCCCGCCCACTTCCCCAAGGACGCGTGGGCGCTCGGCCGTTTCGACGGCACACCGCTCTACGAGCATTCCGATCCCAAACGTGGTGAGCAATTGGACTGGGGCACCTACGTATTCGACTTCGGCCGTTCCGAGGTGCGCAACTTTCTGGTGGCCAACGCGCTGTACTGGCTCGAGGAATACCACATCGACGGCCTGCGGGTCGACGCCGTCGCGTCGATGCTCTACCTCGACTATTCGCGCCCCGTAGGCGGTTGGACACCGAACATCCACGGCGGCCGGGAAAACCTGGAGGCTGTGCAGTTCCTGCAGGAGATGAACGCGACGGCCCACAAAGCCGCGCCCGGAATCGTGACGATCGCCGAGGAGTCGACGTCGTGGCCCGGCGTCACACGACCGACAAGCGTTGGTGGCCTGGGCTTTTCGATGAAGTGGAACATGGGCTGGATGCATGACACTCTGGACTACTTCGGCCGCGATCCGATCTACCGCACCTACCACCACCACGCGATCACCTTCTCGATGATCTACGCGTTCAGCGAAAACTTCGTCCTGCCGATCAGCCACGACGAGGTGGTGCACGGCAAGGGCACGCTGTGGGGGCGCATGCCGGGCGACGATCACGCGAAGGCGGCCGGGCTGCGCAGCCTGCTCGCCTACCAGTGGGCCCACCCCGGTAAGCAGTTGCTGTTCATGGGTCAGGAATTCGGCCAGCGCGCTGAATGGTCCGAGGAACGCGGCCTGGACTGGTTCCAACTCGACGAGAACAGCTTCTCCACCGGCGTCACGCGCTTGGTGCAGGACCTCAACGCGATCTACACCAGCCACACGGCGCTGTGGAGCCAGGACATCAAGCCGGAGGGCTACTCCTGGATCGACGCCAACGACGCCGCGAACAACGTGCTGAGTTTCCTGCGGTACGGCAACGACGGCTCGGTGCTCGCGTGTGTGTTCAACTTCGCCGGCGCCGAACACAGCGGATACCGTCTCGGCCTGCCCCGCGCCGGGCGGTGGCGTGAGGTGCTCAACACCGATGCGACCGTCTACCACGGCGCCGGGATCGGCAACCTCGGCGGCGTGGACGCGACCGACGACCCGTGGCACGGCCGCCCGGCATCGGCGGTGCTGGCCTTGCCGCCCATGTCGGCGTTGTGGCTGGAGCCCGAGTAGCGGACTAGTAGAGCGCGTTCGCCAGGTTGCGCCGCCCCGTGATGACGTCGGGGTCGGCGGGATCGAAGAGATCGAACAGCTCGATCAGCCGGGTGCGCACCGAAGTCCGATCGTCGCCCGACGTCCGCCGCACCAACGCGACGAGGCGGTCGAACGCGCCGCGCACGTCTTGGCTGAGTAGCTGTACGTCGGCGGCGGCGAACGCGGCCTCGATGTCGTCCGGCGCAGCGTCGGAGGCCGCGACCGCTTCCTGCCCGTGGGTCGTCGCCCGCATCAGGAACGCGATCTGGCGCACAGCGCCCTTGGCCTCGGCATGGTTCAGGTCGGAATCCAGGATGGCCTGATACGAGTCGAGTGCCGCCCCCAGGTCGTTGTCCTCGAGTTGCTGGCGAGCCTGCGCCAGGGCGGGGTCGATCTCCTCCGGCTCATCAGAGTCGGTTGATTCACTCAATTTGCCGGCGGTGGCAGACAGCAGCGAGTCCACCCAGCGTCGCAACTGCTCGGGCGGCTGCATGCCCTGGAAGCTCGAGAGCGGTTGCCCGGCAGCCAATGCCACGACCGTGGGAACCACTTCGACGCCGAAGATCTGAGCGACCCGCGGATTGACGTCGACGTTGACGCTGGCCAGCGCCCACTTGCCGTTGTCGGCGGCGGCCAAGCCGGACAACAAGTCGGCCAGTTGCAGACACACATCGCTACGCGGCGACCACAGCAGGACCACTACCGGCACCTGGTTGGACCGCAGTAGCACTTCTTCTTCGAAATTGGCTTCGTTGACCTCGACGCCGGCGGCTTCCGCCGACCCCGCGCCGCCGATATCACCGCTGGCGGGAGGAGGTTGTTTGAGGGCGGACAGATCGACCGCACCAGCCAGTGCGGGCCCGATCGGGGGTCGTGGACGGCTCACGCGATCAAGTCTGGCACGCGTGCGTCGATCGCGTCTCACCCGGTTCAGGCGGCCCTATGACCAACGTCACACCGTCGATTGAGGCCCGGCGACGGTTGCGACGCCAGCAAACTTCTCCGCGCGGCGACCCCTGTGTCGCGAAAAGACCGTACTGGCCGGTAACTAGCCAGCGCGCAGTATCAGCGCATCGCCCTGACCACCCGCTCCACACAGCGCAGCAACGCCGTAGCCGGAGCCCCGGCGGGCCAGCTCGAGAGCCACGTGCAGGGTGATCCGAGCGCCGGACATGCCGATCGGATGCCCGACTGCGATGGCGCCACCGTTGACGTTGACGATCTCGGGATCGATGCCGAGTTCCCGCGTCGACGCCAACGCCACCGCGGAGAATGCCTCGTTGATCTCCACCACGTCGAGTTGGTCGATAGTGATGCCCTCACGTCCGAGTGCTTTCTTGATCGCTCTCGCGGGCTGCGACTGCAGCGTCGAATCCGGACCGGCGACCACGCCGTGCGCGCCGATCTCGACCAGCCAGGTCAATCCCAGCTCGACGGCCTTGTCCTTGTTCATCACGACGACCGCTGCCGCGCCGTCGGAGATCTGCGACGCCGAGCCGGCGGTGATGGTGCCGTCCTTGCGGAACGCCGGCTTGAGGCCGGCCAGCGATTCGGCGGTGGTGTTCGCCCGGATGCCCTCGTCCTCGCTGAACTGCAGCGCGTCGCCCTTGCGCTGCGGGATGCTGACCGGCACCACCTCGTCGGCGAAAACGCCGTCTTTCCACGCCGCGGCAGCCTTCTGGTGCGAGCGCGCCGCGAATTCGTCCTGTTGGAGCCGGGTGAACTTGTCGACGTCGTTGCGCTGCTCGGTGAGCGCGCCCATCGGCTGGTCGGTGAAGACGTCGTGCAGTCCGTCGTAGGCCATATGGTCGCGCACGGTGACGTCGCCGTATTTGTAGCCGGCCCGGCTGTCGATGAGCAGATGCGGCGCCTTGGTCATTGACTCCTGGCCGCCGGCCACCACCACGTCGAATTCTCCGGCGCGAATGAGCTGGTCAGCCAGTGCGATGGCGTCGATGCCGGACAAACACATCTTGTTGATGGTCAGCGACGGCACCTCCCAGCCGATGCCTGCGGCGACGGCGGATTGCCGGGCCGGCATCTGGCCGGCGCCTGCGGTCAGCACCTGGCCCATGATCACGTACTCGACCAGCGACGCAGGCACGTTGGCTTTCTCCAGCGCACCCTTGATCGCGATGGCACCCAGATCGCTGGCACTGAAATCCTTGAGCGAGCCCATCAGCTTGCCGATCGGCGTACGTGCTCCAGCAACGATGACCGATGTCGTCATGACTACCTCCAGCGCGGGGTTCAACAGCCGATCGAGAAGATCGGGAGAAGCGGATTCTTTCCCGTCAGGTTACCGTTACGTGATGACCACCGATCAAGTTGACACCCGTCGAGTACTGAGCACGGCTCTGGTGACGGCAGTCGACCACGTCGGCATCGCGGTCCCCGACCTGGACGCGGCGATCGCGTGGTACCACGACCATCTCGGCATGATCGTTCTGCACGAGGAAGTCAACGACGATCAGGGCATTCGCGAGGCGATGCTGTCGGTGCGCGGCGCCGCTGTCGGCAGCGCGCAGGTTCAGCTGATGGCGCCGATCGATGACTCGTCGGCGATCGCGAAGTTCCTCGACAAGCGCGGTCCGGGCATCCAGCAGTTGGCGTACCGGGTCAGTGACCTCGACACCTTGAGCGAGCGCCTGCGCGAGCAGGGCATCCGGCTGCTCTACGACGCGCCCCGACGCGGCACAGCGAACTCGCGGATCAACTTCATTCACCCGAAGGACGCCGGCGGTGTGCTGATCGAGTTGGTCGAACCCGCCGACGATTCAGAGCACTAGCTCCACTTCCGGGTCGGCCCGCGGTTGGCCCGGTTGGCCCAGCACGGCGTGTGCCAATGCCGCCGGTCGTCGACGGCCACCTCCCCGAAGTCCGCCAACCACACCACCACATGGGCTGTGCCCGAGCGTATTTCGTGATCGCAACCGGGGCAACGATAGGTCTTGACCGCGCGGGCGCCCGCGACGTGCCGGACTTCGTAGTCGTAGCCGTCGGGCCCGGTCTCCACCCGCCCCGGCGCCGGCAGCGGCCGGAAAGACTGCTGCCCGCGCGGCGGAGTGCGGCGTCGAGCCATGACCGCAGTCTAGTGAGGCAACTCAGAACAGTCGGAACTCGTCGGAATCCATACCGCGCATCTTGTCGTAATCCAATGTCAGACAACGGATTCCACGATCAACAGCTAAAGTTTTCGCTTGCGGCTTAATCTGCTGCGCCGCGAACACCCCACTCACCGGCGCCAGCAGGCTGTCCCGGTTGAGCAACTCCAGGTATCGGGTGAGCTGCTCGACCCCGTCGATTTCTCCACGGCGCTTGATCTCGACCGCGACCGAGCGGCCCTGGTCGTCGCGGCACAGCAGGTCGACCGGTCCGATCGGCGTCATGTACTCGCGGCGCACCAACGTGTAGCCGGCACCGAGCAGCTCCACGTGCTCGGCGAGCAAGACCTGCAGATGGGCTTCGACGCCGTCCTTGACCAGGCCCGGATCGATCCCCAGCTCGTGACTCGAGTCGTGCTCGACGTCCTCGACGGTGATGCGTAATTGCTCGCCGGCCTTGTTCTGCACCACCCATACCGGCGCCTCACCCTCGCTGCCCTCGGGTTCCTCGGACAACCAACACGGCGGGCTCATCCAGTTCAGCGGCTTGTAGGCGCGGTCATCGGCATGCACGCTCACCGAGCCGTCGGACTTGAACAGCAGTAACCGACGGGCGGAGGGCAGATGAGCGGTGAGGCGTCCGACGTAGTCCACGGTGCAACGGGCGATGACGAGGCGCACGCAACACACCTTAAGCGGGAGCCGGCAGAACAATTAGGCTGACGCCACCATGACGGCGAAGCGAACGACCGCGCAACGGCTGGGACGACTGCTGGAGCGGCTGACTCAGCAGAGCGGCCGACTGTCAGAAACCCCGGCGTACGGATCCTGGCTGCTCGGGCGGCAGTCAGAAAGTCAGAGCCGGCGGCGGGTCCGCATCCAGGTCATCATCACGGTCTTCATCCTCGCGACCAATCTGATCGGTATCGGTGTAGCGACGCTGCTGCTCGCCGTCGCCTTCCCGGTGCCCAGCATCTTCAGCGACGCGCCGCTGTGGATCGCGTTCGCCGTCGCACCGGCATACATCGCGATCGCGTTGGCGCTCGGAACCTTGCTCATCACCCGCCGGCTCGTCAACGCCCTGCGGTGGTCGATCGAGGAGCGCAAGCCCACCCCTGCCGACGAACGCAGCACCTTCCTTGCCCCGTACTGGTTGGCGGTCGGGGTGCTGGTGCTATGGGCCATCGGAGCCGTGTTGTTGACGACGCTCTACGGACTGACCGACACACGTTCATCCCGATCGTCGGTTTCTGCGTCAGCTTTCCCGGCATCCTGGTGGCCGCCTTCTCGTATCTGTTCACCGAGTTCGCATTGCGACCGGTGGCCGCTCAAGCTCTCGAAGCGGGTCACGCGCCGACGCGGTTGGCGCCGGGCATCATGGGCCGAACGCTGACCGTCTGGTCGCTGGGCTCCGGTGTTCCCGTGCTCGGCATCGCCCTCACCGCAGTGCTCGGTGGTCTCCTGCTCGGCAATTTGACCAAAGCCCAACTGGCCGTTGCCGTGCTCGTCATCGCAATCGCGACGCTGATCTTCGGGTTCATGTTGATGTGGATCCTGTCCTGGCTGACGGCTACGCCGGTCCGGGCGGTCCGGGCGGCCCTGCGGCGGGTGGAAGAAGGCGATCTGCGCGGGCGACCTGGTGGTGTTCGACGGCACCGAACTCGGCGAACTGCAGCGCGGATTCAACTCGATGGTCGACGGCTTGCGTGAGCGCGAACGGGTGCGCGATCTGTTCGGCCGGCACGTGGGACGCGAGGTTGCCCTTGCCGCCGAACGGGACAAGCCGGAGCTCGGCGGCGAAGAGCGTTATGTCGGCGTGGTTTTCGTCGACATCGTCGGCTCGACGCAATTGGTGACGAGTCGGCCGGCCGCAGAAGTCGTGCAGCTGCTCAACCGCTTCTTCGCGGTGATCGTCGAAGAAGTGGATCGCCACCAGGGACTGGTCAACAAGTTCGAGGGCGATGCCGTGCTCGCGGTGTTCGGCGCACCCAACCACCTCGACCGGCCGGAAGACCATGCGCTAGCCGCCGCCCGCGCCATTGCCGATCGTCTCGAGAGCGAGGTGCCCGAGTGCCCAGCCGGCATCGGGGTCACCGCCGGTAACGCTGTCGCCGGGAACGTCGGCGCCAAGGAGCGGTTCGAATACACGGTGATCGGGCAGCCGGTGAACGAGGCGGCGCGGCTGTGCGAGATGGCCAAGTCCGAGCCAGGGAAATTGCTGGCATCGTCGGACACCGTCAACGCCGCGAGCGAAAACGAGCAGGCCCGTTGGTCTATGGGCAAGACCGTGACCTTACGTGGGCACGATCAGCCCACCCAGCTGGCGTCGCCCGCCTAGTTGGGCACGCCGCGGGAGTGCCGAATGGGACTCTCAGAAAAGCCACAGTTTGGTTGCGCGATACTGCCAACGTGGTCGACTACCTCAAGGTCCTACGGTGAGCACCCGGCTGGCCGATTTCGTCGTCGATCGGCGGATGCTGATCATGGTGGCACTCGCGTTGCCCATCGGCGCACTCTCGGCGGGCGCAGCGTGGTGTCTACTTCGACTCATCGGGCTGGTTACCAACCTCGTCTTCTACCAACGGTGGTCGGTCGACCTGGTGGCGCCGGGAGCTCACCATCATCCGTGGTGGCTGGTACTCGGCGCCCCCATCGTCGGCGGCTTGGTGGTCGGCGCGATGGCACGGCTCGGGTCGGAGAAGATTCGCGGTCACGGCATGCCCGAGGCGATCGAGGCCATTCTCACCCAGGGCAGTCGGATCGACCCGAAAGTTGCTGTGCTCAAGCCTGTTTCGGCTGCGATCAGCATCGGCACGGGTGGGCCGTTCGGCGCCGAAGGGCCGATCATCATGACGGGCGGCGCGCTCGGCTCGATCCTGGCTCAGCACCTGCACCTCACCGCCGACGAGCGCAAGATCTTGCTGGTGTCCGGTGCCGCCGGCGGAATGGCGGCGACGTTCAACTCACCGTTGGCATCTATCTTGCTCGCGGTCGAACTTTTGCTGTTCGAGTGGCGTCCCCGCAGCACGGTCCCGGTCACGGCCGCCGTCGCCGTCGCGACCGTGGTGCGTCAATTCATCCTCGGCGGTGATCCGGTGTTCCCCGTGAATGTGCACGTCGCCCAAATCCCCTGGAACATCGAGTTGTTGGCATTCGTCACCGGTGTGTGCGGTGCGGTGATCGCCGTCGTCGCCACCCGGTTGGTGTATCTGTCCGAAGACGCGTTCGCGCGTCTGCCATTTCACTGGATGTGGTGGCCCGCGATCGGTGGGTCCGTGATCGGGATCGGCGGGCTGATTCAGCCTCGCGCGCTCGGTGTCGGCTACGACGTCATCGGTGAGCTGCTATCCGGCCGCGCCACCTTGTCGCTGATCGTCGGGATTCTCATTGTGAAAACGGCTATCTGGTCGTTGTCGCTGGGCTCGGGAACTTCAGGTGGCGTGCTCGCGCCGTTGTTCATGATCGGCGGCGCGCTGGGAGCGTTCGTCGGACATTGGTTCCCGACGGTGTTCCCCGGATTCTGGGCTCTGCTCGGCTTGGCTGCTGTGGTCGGCGCCGCGATGCGCGCGCCGCTCACCGGGATCGTCTTCACGCTCGAACTCACCCACGCGTGGCCCGCGTTGTTCCCCTTGGTCATCGCATCGATGACCGCCTACGGCGTTTCGGTACTGATACTCGACCGCTCGATACTGACCGAGAAGATCGCCCGGCGTGGACTGCATCTGACGTGCGACTACACCACCGACCCGCTAGAAGCCTTCTTCGTCGAAGAGGTGATGCGCCCCACGCCGCCGGGTGTTCCGGCGGGCGGCACGGTCGGGACGCGCGACACGTTGCGGCACGCGGCGAATGTCCTTGCCCAAGCGGGCGGCCGTCCGCTGCGGGTGGTATCGCCGGACGGTGCCGAACGCGGCCAACTGGTCATGGACGACCTTCTTGCTGCCCGGCTGCACGACCTCAACGAGGACACGTTGCGTACCCGACACTTCGCAGCCTTCGCTCGTGTTTGGACACCCCCGGCGGTCCAACCTCCCGACTGATCGGTGGTCCGCGACCACGATGTCGGTTTTCCGCTAGATATGTCGGTGCCGGGGTGTAAATGTCGAGCCGTGCACGAAGATTTCGACCGCTGCTATCGGGCCGTCCAATCCAACGATGCCCGGTTCGACGGCTGGTTCGTCACCGCGGTGCTGGCCACCGGGACCTATTGCCGTCCCAGCTGCCCCGTCCGGCCGCCGTTCGCCCGCAACGTGCGGTTCTTTGCGACCTGCGGCCGCCGCGCAAGGTGCCGGTTTCCGGGCATGCAAGCGCTGTCGCCCGGACGCGTCGCCGGGATCGCCGGAATGGAACATTCGCGGTGACCTCGTCGCCCGGGCCATGCGGCTGATCGCCGACGGTGCCGTCGACCGCGACGGCGTCCAAGGCCTGGCCGCCCGGCTCGGCTACACCACACGGCAGCTGCAGCGACTGCTGCAGGCAGAGACCGGCGCCGGACCACTTGCGCTCGCTCGCGCGCAGCGCGCGCAGACGGCACGGCTGCTGATCGAGACGACAGCGTTGCCGTTCGGCGACATCGCTTACGCTGCAGGCTTTTCCAGCATCCGCCAGTTCAACGACACACTGCGTTCGGTCTACGACATCACCCCGACCGAGCTGCGCTAACATGCGCGACCGGCCGGCACAACACCACGACGCCGGGCACGGTATCGCTTCGCTTGCCGGTACGGGTTCCTTTCGCCTACGAGGGAGTATTCGGCCACCTCGCCGCCAGTGTGGTGGCGGGATGTGAAGAGATGCGCGACGGGGCATACCGCCGCACGCTGCGACTGCCGTTCGGCAACGGCATCGTCAGCCTGACGCCGGCGCCGGACCACGTCCGATGCACGTTGGTGCTCGACGACTTCCGCGACCTGACGTCTGCGATCTCGCGCTGCCGGCGGCTGCTGGACCTCGACGCCGACCCGGACGCGGTGATCGACGTCTTGAGCGCCGACGCGGCGCTGGCCCCGGTGATCGCCAAAGCGCCCGGGCAGCGCATACCCCGCACCGTCGACGAGGCCGAACTCGCTGTTCGGACGGTCCTGGGACAGCAGGTGTCCATCAAGGCGGCGCGCACCCACGCCGGCCGGTTGGTCGCCGCATATGGCGAACCGATTCACGACCCCGACGGCGCCCTGACGCATACCTTTCCGTCGGTCGAGCAACTCGGCGAGATCGACCCGGCCCACCTTGCCCTCCCGCAGGCACGCCGTCGCACCCTGATCGCCCTCATCGCCGGGCTGGCCGATGGCAGCGTTGTGCTGGATCCCGGCTGTGACTGGGAAGCGGCGCGCAGCCAACTGCTTGCGGTTCCCGGCATCGGGCCGTGGACCGCGGAAGTGATCGCCATGCGCGGTCTGGGTGATCCCGACGCCTTTCCTGCCAGTGATCTCGGCCTGCGGCTGGCGGCTGAACAATTGGCCCTGCCGACTGATCGGCGAGCACTCACTGCGCGAAGTGGCCGCTGGCGCCCGTGGCGGTCGTATGCCACGCAGCATCTCTGGACGACGTTGGAGCATGAGGTGAACCACTGGCCGCCTAAGGAGGCCGCATGATCCACTTCCGCACGATCGACAGCCCGATCGGCCCGTTGGCGTTGGCCGGGCACGGCCAGGTCCTGACTCATCTGCGCATGCTGAATCAGACGTACGAGCCGCCTCGGTCGGACTGGGTGCCCGATGATCGAGCGTTCCCTGATGTCGTCGACCAGCTCGAGGCCTACTTCGCCGGCGAACGCAGCGATTTCGACCTCGACCTCAACCTGGCAGGCAGCGAA
This sequence comes from uncultured Actinomycetota bacterium, assembly GCA_963834615.1. Classification (GTDB taxonomy): domain Bacteria; phylum Actinomycetota; class Actinomycetes; order Mycobacteriales; family Mycobacteriaceae; genus Mycobacterium. The sequence goes on along the minus strand of CAWICO010000007.1, from coordinate 136,372 downwards.
TTTCAGCGCCGGGTTTGGCAAGCACTGCTGACGATTCCGTACGGCGAAACCCGGTCCTACGGCCAGATCGCAGAGCAGATCGGCGCGGGAGCCGCCCGCGCGGTCGGACTAGCCAACGGCCGCAACCCGATTGCCATCGTCGTCCCGTGCCATCGGGTCATCGGTGCGAGCGGGAGCCTCACCGGATACGGTGGCGGGCTCAATCGAAAACGGTGGCTGCTCGACATGGAGCGATCGCGGACGTCCGCGACACCGTCCCTTTTCGATTGAGTGCGTGGCCTAGAGCCCGGGTAGCCCGCCGCCGAAGTTCGTCCCGGGCAGCTGCAGGGGCGACGGGCCCGCAGGCTGACCGAACGGCAGGCCCCCCCGGCGCGGCCAGCCCGGGATACCTCCGGGGATAGGGAAGGGCATGTTGCCGTTGGCAACCGAAGTCATAAAGGACGGGCACTGGGACTGGATCGCCATTCCGACCAGAAAGCCGGCCAGCGGCGGGGCGAGCCCACCGTTACCACTGATTTGAGCCGCGCCGCTGGCCAGGCCGCTGCCGGGCTTGACGAGCATGGGGCAGATGGATTGTCCGACCTGTGCAATCGCGCCGCTGACCGGGCCGTTGTTGCCGATGCCCGCGCTGTTGAGCACCGGCGCCATTGCGTCACCAACCGAATCCGCGTGTGCGTGGGGGCTGACGCCCATCGCCGCGGCGAAGACCGCCACCGTCACGATCACGGGCCGCAGTGCTCGCGTAGAGACGGTTACAACAACTGCCTCGACCGTCGTTCGCCGGTCGTTTGCGCTCGCCTGTCCCCTCTTCGGGCGGCGCATTCGATCTGCCTCGCACATTGCCGTCATCTTGAGCTCCCCTTCTCAGCGGCCTGCGCCCCATAGAGCACAGGTATCACTTGGGTAACGTTAGAGCTCTTTTGTAACATTTACAGCACGAAACGATAACCGTTTGCAACCTCGGCGTTGCGCAACCGCGACTTCCGAGACCGGAGTGCAATCATCGCCGGCCTCCGACGCGGCCAATGGCGGCCGGCGAGCATGCTCAGCGGTCACGCGGGGACCAGCTGAATGCGAAATGAATTGATGCGGTGATATGACGAATTACGTCGAATGATGTCGCAGCTAAATACCAATTACATTTATGGCTAAGGCGATGGAAATGCCCGTGCCCCCCATTGTTGGTGGGGGGCACGGGGTGTTGTGGTTGTGTTCGGCGGTGTCCTACTTTTCCACCCGGGTTGGGTAGTATCATCGGCGCTGGCAGGCTTAGCTTCCGGGTTCGGGATGGGTCCGGGCGTTTCCCTGTCGCTGTGGCCGCCGTAACTTTATTGAGGTGTTATTGGTGGTGGGGTGTGGTTGGTGTGTTGGATTGTGGTTGCGTGTGTGTAAGTTTTCGGCCGGTTAGTGCCAGTTCCCTGAGCGCATTGCTGCGTGTGTAGGTCTGGTCTATCGATCCCGTGGTCTGCGGGGGGCCTTATCCCACTGAATGGGTGAGAAGCCTGGTCTTGGAGAAGGTTTCCCGCTTAGATGCTTTCAGCGGTTATCCTGTCCGAACGTAGCTATCCAGCGGTGCCCCTGGTGGGACAACTGGTGGACCAGAGGTTCGTCCGTCCCGGTCCTCTCGTACTAGGGACAGGTTTCCTCAAGCTTCTGACGCGCGCGGCGGATAGAGACCGAACTGTCTCACGACGTTCTAAACCCAGCTCGCGTGCCGCTTTAATGGGCGAACAGCCCAACCCTTGGGACCTGCTCCAGCCCCAGGATGCGACGAGCCGACATCGAGGTGCCAAACCATCCCGTCGATATGGACTCTTGGGGAAGATCAGCCTGTTATCCCCGGGGTACCTTTTATCCGTTGAGCGACACCCCTTCCACTCAGAGGTGCCGGATCACTAGTCCCGACTTTCGTCCCTGCTTGACGTGTCAGTCTTGCAGTCAAGCTCCCTTGTGCACTTGCACTCGACACCTGATTGCCGTCCAGGTTGAGGGAACCTTTGGGCGCCTCCGTTACATTTTAGGAGGCAACCGCCCCAGTTAAACTACCCGCCAGGCACTGTTCCTGAACCGGATATACGGTTCGAGGTTAGAGGTCCAATACGATCAGAGTGGTATTTCAACAACGACTCCGCAATTACTGGCGTAATTGTTTCACAGTCTCCCACCTATCCTACACAAACCGTACCGAACATCAATACCAAGTTGTAGTGAAGGTCCCGGGGTCTTTTCGTCCTGCCGCGCGTAACGAGCATCTTTACTCGTAGTGCAATTTCGCCGAGTCTATGGTTGAGACAGTTGAGAAGTCGTTACGCCATTCGTGCAGGTCGGAACTTACCCGACAAGGAATTTCGCTACCTTAGGATGGTTATAGTTACCACCGCCGTTTACTGGGGCTTAAATTCTCCGCTTCACCCCGAGGGGTTGACGGGTCCTCTTAACCTTCCAGCACCGGGCAGGCGTCAGTCCGTATACATCGTCTTGCGACTTCGCACGGACCTGTGTTTTTAGTAAACAGTCGCTTCTCACTGGTTTCTGCGACCCACGACCGCTGCCCCCAGCTAGTGGGTTGACGGTGTGTGGGCCCCCCTTCTCCCGAAGTTACGGGGGTATTTTGCCGAGTTCCTTAACCATAGTTCTCTCGTACGCCTTGGTATTCTCTACCTGACCACCTGTGTTGGTTTGGGGTACGGGCCGTGTGTGTGCTCGCTAGAGGCTTTTCTTGGCAGCTTAGGATCACCGAATTCACCTCATTCGGTTATGCATCACCTCTCGGACTCGTGACATCCGGATTTACCTAGATGTCGTCCTACGGGCTTGCCCCAGTATTACCACTGACTGGTACGGCTACCTTCCTGCGTCACCCCATCGCTTGACTACTACCCATCCGGGTCCCACGCAGCCGGCGACTCTCTTTTCCCTCGAAAGGGATCCGATGGGCCACCATTTGGGTGGTTAGCAGAATGGATTCATCACGGGCGCTCACACACGGGTACGGGAATATCAACCCGTTGTCCATCGACTACGCCTGTCGGCCTCGCCTTAGGTCCCGACTCACCCTGGGAGGACTGGCCTGGCCCAGGAACCCTTGGTCTTTCGGCGGGCAAGGTTCTCACTTGCCTTATCGCTACTCATGCCTGCATTCTCACTCCCACACCCTCCACAGCTCCATCACTAGGCTGCTTCACTGGATGCAGGACGCTCCCCTACCCAATCAACGCGAACGTTGATTGCCGCGGCTTCGGCGGTGTGCTTGAGCCCCGCTACATTATCGGCGCACAATCACTTGACCAGTGAGCTATTACGCACTCTTTCAAGGGTGGCTGCTTCTAAGCCAACCTCCTGGTTGTCTATGCGACTGCACATCCTTTTCCACTTAGCACACGCTTAGGGGCCTTAGCCGGCGATCTGGGCTGTTTCCCTCTCGACGCACGGAGCTTATCCCCCGCCGTCTCACTGCCACACTTTCACTTACCGGCATTCGGAGTTTGGCTGACGTCAGTAACCTTTTAGGGCCCATTGGCCATCCAGTAGCTCTACCTCCGGCAAGAAACATGTAACGCTGCACCTAAATGCATTTCGGGGAGAACCAGCTATCACGGAGTTTGATTGGCCTTTCACCCCTACCCACAACTCATCCCCTCAGTCTTCAACCTAAGTGGGTTCGGGCCTCCACGCGGTCTTACCCGCGCTTCACCCTGGCCATGGGTAGATCACTCCGCTTCGGGTCCAGAACACACCACTACACCCCTTGCGGGGATACGCCCTATTCAGACTCGCTTTCGCTGCGGCTACCCCTCACGGGTTAACCTCGCGACATGTCCCTGACTCGCAGGCTCATTCTTCAAAAGGCACGCCATCACCCCACTCAAAGAGAAGGCTCTGACGGCTTGTAGGCACACGGTTTCAGGTACTCTTTCACTCCCCTCCCGGGGTACTTTTCACCATTCCCTCACGGTACTATCCGCTATCGGTCATCAGGAAGTATTCAGGCTTACCGGGTGGTCCCGGCAGATTCACAGCAGATTCCACGAGCCCGCTGCTACTCGGGTAACGACACAAAACAGGCATGCAGTTTTCACCTACCGGGCTCTCACCGTCTACGGCAGACCATCCCAGGCCACTTCGATTAACCACACACTGCTGCTCTCCGGTCAGGTAGGACCAGACACATCATCCCCACAACCCCGCACACACAACCCCTACCCGGTTACACATGCGCACGGTTTAGCCATCCTCCGCTTTCGCTCGCCACTACTCACGGAATCACTGTTGTTTTCTCTTCCTACGGGTACTGAGATGTTTCACTTCCCCGCGTTCCCTCCCGACGCCTATGTATTCAGCGGCGGGTGACACGACATCACTCGTGCCGGGTTTCCCCATTCGGACATCCTCGGATCAACGCTCGGTTGACAGCTCCCCGAGGCATATCGCAGCCTCCCACGTCCTTCATCGGCTCCTGATGCCAAGGCATCCACCATGTGCCCTTTAACACTTACAAACACAAGAAAACACTCGAACAAAATCACCGAAAATCAGCAATTTTGCTTAAGATGCTCGCAACCACTATCCAATTATCCAAACACCACACCCCACCACCAAGCGGAGCGACACCACCACCCCCAACAAACGAGGGCTGACCTACCGGTGTTGTCTCAGGACCCAATAGTGTGCCGGCAATTCCGCTACCTCAAACGAGGCCAATGTTGTTGTGCACCAAGCCGACACCCACTACAGGCGCCGAACTCCTCACGGCTCACACCCCCACCAATTGGGGATGCATCTCGTGGTGCTCCTTAGAAAGGAGGTGATCCAGCCGCACCTTCCGGTACGGCTACCTTGTTACGACTTCGTCCCAATCGCCGATCCCACCTTCGACAGCTCCCCCCACAAGGGTTGGGCCACTGGCTTCGGGTGTTACCGACTTTCATGACGTGACGGGCGGTGTGTACAAGGCCCGGGAACGTATTCACCGCAGCGTTGCTGATCTGCGATTACTAGCGACTCCGACTTCACGGGGTCGAGTTGCAGACCCCGATCCGAACTGAGACCGGCTTTAAAGGATTCGCTAAGCCTCGCGGCATCGCAGCCCTTTGTACCGGCCATTGTAGCATGTGTGAAGCCCTGGACATAAGGGGCATGATGACTTGACGTCATCCCCACCTTCCTCCGAGTTGACCCCGGCAGTCTCTCACGAGTCCCCGCCATAACGCGCTGGCAACATGAAATAAGGGTTGCGCTCGTTGCGGGACTTAACCCAACATCTCACGACACGAGCTGACGACAGCCATGCACCACCTGCACACAGGCCACAAGGGAAACGACATCTCTGCCGTCGTCCTGTGCATGTCAAACCCAGGTAAGGTTCTTCGCGTTGCATCGAATTAATCCACATGCTCCGCCGCTTGTGCGGGCCCCCGTCAATTTCTTTGAGTTTTAGCCTTGCGGCCGTACTCCCCAGGCGGGGTACTTAATGCGTTAGCTACGGCACGGATCCCAAGGAAGGAAACCCACACCTAGTACCCACCGTTTACGGCGTGGACTACCAGGGTATCTAATCCTGTTCGCTCCCCACGCTTTCGCTCCTCAGCGTCAGTTACTGCCCAGAGACCCGCCTTCGCCACCGGTGTTCCTCCTGATATCTGCGCATTCCACCGCTACACCAGGAATTCCAGTCTCCCCTGCAGTACTCCAGTCTGCCCGTATCGCCCGCACGCCCCCAGTTGAGCCAGGGAATTTCACGGACAACGCGACAAACCACCTACGAGCTCTTTACGCCCAGTAATTCCGGACAACGCTCGCACCCTACGTATTACCGCGGCTGCTGGCACGTAGTTGGCCGGTGCTTCTTCTCCACCTACCGTCACCAGAAACAAAAGCTCCCGGCTTCGCCGATGGTGAAAGAGGTTTACAACCCGAAGGCCGTCATCCCCCACGCGGCGTCGCTGCATCAGGCTTGCGCCCATTGTGCAATATTCCCCACTGCTGCCTCCCGTAGGAGTCTGGGCCGTATCTCAGTCCCAGTGTGGCCGGACACCCTCTCAGGCCGGCTACCCGTCGTCGCCTTGGTAGGCCATCACCCCACCAACAAGCTGATAGGCCGCGGGCCCATCCCACACCGCAAAAGCTTTCCCCCACCAGGCCATGCGACCAGCAGGGTGTATTCGGTATTAGACCCAGTTTCCCAGGCTTATCCCAAAGTGCAGGGCAGATCACCCACGTGTTACTCACCCGTTCGCCACTCGAGTACCCCCGAAAGGGCCTTTCCGTTCGACTTGCATGTGTTAAGCACGCCGCCAGCGTTCGTCCTGAGCCAGAATCAAACTCTCCAAACAAAAACCAACCCACACCCCACAAGGCACAGGCAGAATTCGAATCAGAACAATCTGACCTAACAAAAAGACACCAAAAACTGGCATCACAAAAACAGGGCCACACCCACACACGGGAAGTGCCAAACATGACCCCAAAAAAACAACAACAAAAACAAAACCACCAAACACACTATTGAGTTCTCAAACAACACCCGTTTTCGGGCAACCCTGCTACTGTACTCCGGAGCCAGGAGGCCGTCAACTTCGCTAACCGCTCTTTACAGAGTCGGCCTGCGCCGCTATGTCCGCGTCAGTCTACGCGCTCTATCTCAGCGCCGAGACCAGCCAGGTTCTCCACGAAAAGCGGATAACCCCGGTCGATGTGGAAGACGTCGTGGACCTCAGTATCACCGTCAGCAACGAGTCCGGCGAGCACCAGTCCAGCGCCGGCCCGGATGTCCGACGACCACACCGGAGCGCTGGACAGCTGCGGCAGACCTCGCACCACGGCATGGTGCCCGTCGGTGCGGGCATCGGCGCCGAGTCGGATCATCTCCTCGACAAACCGGAACCGCGCTTCGAAGACGTTTTCGGTGATCATCGACGTGCCGTCGGCGATCGACGCCAGGCCGATCGCCATTGGCTGCAGATCCGTCGGGAAACCGGGATACGGCAACGTCGCGACGTTGACGGCCTTTGGGCGCTCGTACTGGGTCACCCGGAAGCTGTCGTCCGTCTGGGTCACCGTGGCGCCGGCATCGTGCAATTTGTGCAGGACGACCTGCAGGTGTCCTGGGTCGACGCCGGTCACCGTGATGTCTCCGCGGGTCATCGCCGCGGCGATGCCCCATGTGGCGGCCACGATGCGGTCACCGATCACGCGATGCTCGGTCGGGTAGAGGCGCGGCACTCCGTTGATCGTCATCGTCGGCGATCCGGCGCCTTCGACCTGGGCACCCATCTGATTCAGCATCGTGCAGAGATCCACCACGTCGGGTTCGCGCGCGGCGTTGTGAATCGTCGTGACGCCCTCGGCCAAAACCGCAGCCATCAAGATGTTCTCGGTGGCACCGACCGAGGGGAATTCGAGCTGAATCTCCGCCCCGCGCAACGTATCTGCGTGCGCGACAACGCAGCCGTGCTCGATATTGCAGACGGCCCCGAGCTGCCGCAGCCCGGCCTGGTGCATGTCCAGCGGCCGGGACCCGATGGCGTCACCGCCGGGCAACGCGACCTTGGCGCGCTTGCAGCGCCCCATCAGCGGCCCGAGCACGCAGACCGAGGCCCGGAACTGCCGAACCGCAGCGAAGTCGGCGTCGTATTTCGGCTCATCCGGCGAGGTGATGCGCACGGTGGCGCCGGCAAGTTCGACCGTGGCACCCAGGCCGCGCAGAACTTCGGCCATCAACGGCACGTCGAGAATGTCGGGGCAGTTGGTGATTGTGCTGGTGCCCTCGGCCAGCAACGTCGCAGCCATCAACTTCAGAACGCTGTTTTTGGCTCCCCCAACAGCGACTTCGCCCGCCAACCGACTCCCACCGGTCACTACGAAACGCTCAGCCACCCGGCTAGTTTAGTGAGGTCCTATCGCCCTGTCAGTCGGCTATGGCAGTCGGGGCGGTACGTTTTATTCATGGCAGTGCACTTGACCCGCATCTATACCCGCACGGGCGACGACGGTACGACTGGGTTGAGCGACTTCTCCCGGGTTTCCAAGAGCGACGCCCGGCTGGTGGCGTATGCGGACTGTGACGAGGCCAACGCCGCCATCGGCACCGCGATCGCGTTGGGGAGCCCCGACCAGCACATCGCTGACGTGTTGCAGCAGATCCAGAACGACCTGTTCGACGCCGGCGCGGATCTTTCGACGCCGGTCGTGGAGAACCCGAAGTATCCGCCGTTGCGGATCACGCAGCCCTACATCGACCGGCTCGAAGGCTGGTGCGACGAGTTCAACGAAGCCCTGCCGCCCCTCAATTCCTTTGTGCTGCCCGGGGGTTCGGCGCTTTCGGCACTGCTGCATGTCGCCCGCACGGTGGTGCGTCGCGCCGAGCGTTCGGCGTGGGATGCCATCGAACAGCACTCCTCGGACGTCAGCCCGCTGCCCGCTAGGTATCTCAATCGGTTGTCCGACCTGCTGTTCATCTTGTGCCGAGTGGTCAATCCCGATGGCGATGTGCTCTGGAAACCCGGCGGCGGACGGACCGACCAGCCCGAGAAGTAGGCGACTTAGGTCAGATGCTGCGACGGCGTGCCCGTGGCGAAGGACGTGACTCCAACCACGACTGAAATGCCGTGAATGCGCCGCGGTCCAGGGCGATTTCATAACCACCCTTGCGGTCCTGGGTGGTGTCGCGCAGCTCGAGCACGATGACCTCTTCGGTCATGATGTCGAATTCGTCGCCCCGGGGTGGCCGTCGCGAGACCACCTCCACGCCACGACTGTTGAGTTGACGATCCGGCCAGAGGCGAACGCTGGACAGTCGGTAGAACGCGGCATCTCCACCTCGGTACCGAATCACGCCGTGACGCCAGCCGTGGCCCCCGACCGCGGGTATGTCCCGCATGATTGCCGCGGTCCCGCCCTGGCGCAGCTTCCACAACCGGTAACTCAGCGCCGCGACCGCAATTCCCAGCAGGACGACAAGCACGACCATGACGGCCATGAGCGTGCTCATCGCGGCAGGCCGCTAGTCGAGCGCGCCGACAGCACGCAGTCTGCCGCGACCTCTGGCGGCGGTCCGAGGATCGTCTGACTTCGAGTCCTCTTGGGCCGCACTTTCGTCGATCTCCGAAGCGAACTGTGCGGACTCGGCAAGGACGCTCACGCCCTCCTCGGTGACCGACAGGAAACCACCCTCAATTGCCACTCGCAGGTCGTCGTCGCCGTCGCGCTCCACACGCACCATGGCGTCGTCGACCAGTTGCGCGACCAACGGGATGTGGCTCGGCAGAATACCGATCTCCCCCACGGTGGTCCGGGTGAAGACGAATGTCGCCTCGCCCGACCAGATCTTCCGGTCGACGGCGACGATATCCACGTTCATCGTGGCCATCTCACACCCGTCCTTCCTTGCTCAACCATTGCTGCCGGCGAGCACGCATCACAGCTTGGCGCCGAAGCTTTCGGCTTTCTTGGCCAGATCGTCAACGCCGCCGATGAGGAAGAATGCCTGCTCGGGGATGTGGTCGAAGTCGCCCTTGGCCAGCTTGTCGAACGCCTCGATGGTTTCCTTCAGCGGAACGGTCGAGCCGGGCTGGCCGGTGAACTGTTCGGCCGCCATCATGTTCTGCGAGAGGAACCGCTCGATGCGCCGCGCCCGGTTGACCTGTTGCTTGTCCTCTTCGGACAGCTCGTCGATACCCAGAATCGCGATGATGTCCTGAAGGTCCTTGTAGCGCTGCAGGATTCGAATGACTTCTTGCGCCACCCGGTAGTGCTCGTCGCCGACGATCGCGGGGTCCAGGATGGTGGAGCTGGACGCCAGCGGGTCGACCGCGGGGAAGATGCCCTTGGAGAACACATTTCGGGACAGCTCGGTGGTGGCGTCCAGGTGCGCGAACGTCGTCGCCGGCGCCGGGTCGGTGTAGTCGTCGGCGGGCACGTACACGGCTTGCATCGAGGTGATGGACTTACCACGGGTCGAGGTGATCCGCTCCTGCAGCTCGCCCATCTCATCAGCCAGCGTGGGCTGGTAGCCGACCGCCGACGGCATCCGGCCGAGCAGCGTCGACACCTCAGAGCCGGCCTGGGTGAACCGGAAGATGTTGTCGATGAACAGCAGCACGTCCTGGCCCTGCTCGTCGCGGAAGTACTCGGCCATTGTCAGCGCCGACAACGCAACCCGCATACGAGTGCCGGGCGGCTCGTCCATCTGACCGAACACCAGCGCGGTGTCCTTGAGCACATCGGCTTCCTCGAGCTCCACCCACAGGTCGTTGCCCTCACGGGTGCGCTCCCCCACCCCGGCGAATACCGAGGTGCCACCGAAGTTTCGGGCGATGCGGTTGATCATCTCCTGGATCAGAACGGTCTTACCCACACCCGCACCGCCGAACAGCGCGATCTTGCCACCACGCACGTACGGCGTCAGCAAGTCGACGACCTTGAGCCCGGTTTCGAGCATCTCGGTGCGTGGTTCCAGCTCGTCGAACGCCGGCGGCTTGCGGTGAATGGGCCAGTGATCGAAGTCTTCTCCGTAGCCTGGCTCGTCCAGGCAATCACCCAAGGCGTTGAACACGTGGCCCTTGACGCCGTCGCCGACGGGCACGGAGATCGAGTTTCCGGTGTCGATCACCTCGACGCCGCGAACCAGCCCGTCGGTCGGCTGTAGCGAGATGGTGCGGACCAGGCTGTCGCCCAGGTGCAGAGCGACCTCCAGCGTCAACGTCTTCGCGAAGGCCTCGTACGTGATTTCCGCGTGCAGAGCGTTGAACAGCTCGGGCAACGAGCCGCGCGGAAATTCGACGTCGACAACCGGCCCGGTAATCCGCACCACGCGGCCGTTGGAGTCGCCACCCTTCGACTTCGTCGACTTCTCGGCCTTTTTGGTGGTAGCAGCAGCCATATCCTCTTCGCTTCCTGATCGAGCCTATTTCGCGGCGTCAGCGAGCGCGTTTGCGCCACCGACGATTTCGCTGATTTCCTGGGTGATTTGGGCCTGCCGCTCACGGTTGGCCTCGAGCGTGAGCGACTTGATGAGATCGTCGGCGTTGTCGCTGGCCGATTTCATCGCCCGCTGGCGCGAAGCCAGCTCTGACGCGGCGGACTCGAGCAGCGCCGTGTACACGCGGGTCGCCAGGTACCGCGGCAACAACGCGTCGAACAGTGTGGTCGCATCTGGTTCGAACGAGTACAACGTGTGGGGTTCGTCGTCGTCCTCGACGTATTCCACGACCATTGGAGCCATGCGGTGCGCCGAGGGCGATTGCGACATCATCGACTTGAACTCGGTGTAGACGATATGCAACTCGTCGACATCGGCCTCTTCCTCAGAATCGCCGTCGTCCTCGGTACCGGCCGTGAAGGCGCCGACCAGGGTCTCGGCCACCTCAGCGGCATTCTCGTAGCTGGGTCGCTCCGAGAAGCCGGTCCACGATTCGTTGATGTCCCAGTTGCGGAAGCTGTAGTAGCCCAGTGCTTTACGGCCGATTGTGTAGAGCACGGGGGTCTTACCCTGCTCTCGCAACAGCGAGAAAAGCTCCTCAGCCCGCCGAAAGGCGCCGGAGTTGTACGCGCCGCACAGGCCGCGGTCTGAGGAGACCACCAGCACGGCGGCCCGTTTCGGATCGGGGCGCTCGACCAGCAATGGATGGTCCAAAGCGGCTTCTTGGGCGAGCGTGGTGAGCACGCGGGTGAGCTCGTCGGCGTAGGGCCGGGCCTCATCCAGCCGGCCCTGCGCCTTGCCGATACGCGAAGCCGCGATCATCTCCTGTGCCTTGGTGATCTTTTTGATCGACCCGGCAGAGCGGATCCGGCCCCGCAGCTCGCGAAGTGTGGCAGCCATCTCCGATTACTTCTTCTTCTTCTTTTGTCCTGCTCCGGGGGTGCGGGCTTGTGCACCTGCACCGATTCTTTCGCGACCTCGTCCTCGTCAAGGGCCTCCGCATGCTCGTCGGGTACCACCGAGCCACCGCCGGTGGCCGCGAAGCCCTTCTTGAAGTCTTTGATCGCGTCGGTCAACTTCTTTTCGGTTTCCTCGCTGAGCTTCTGGGACTCCCGAATGTCGGACAGGATGCCGTTGTCGGCACCGCGCAGATGATCGAGCAGCTCGGACTCGAAACGGCTCACGTCTTCGACCGGCACCGAATCGAGGTGACCACCGGTACCGAGGAAGATGGAGACCACCTGCTCCTCAACCGGCGACGGCCGGTATTGCGGCTGCTTGAGCAACTCGACCAGCCGCTCGCCACGCTCCAGCTGTGCCTTCGACGTGGCGTCCAAGTCCGAGGCGAACGCCGCGAACGACTCCAGCTCACGGAACTGCGACAGATCCAGGCGGAGACTTCCCGCCACCTCTTTCATCGCCTTGATCTGCGCCGCGCCGCCAACACGGGACACCGACACACCGACGTTGATGGCGGGCCGGACACCCTGGTTGAACAAGTCGGACTCCAGGAAGCACTGCCCATCGGTGATCGAGATGACGTTGGTCGGGATGTAGGCCGAGATGTCGCCGGCCTTGGTCTCGATCACCGGCAGACCGGTCAGTGAGCCGCCACCGAGTTCGTCGGACAGCTTGGCGCAGCGCTCCAGTAGCCGCGAGTGCAGATAGAACACGTCACCGGGATAGGCCTCGCGGCCGGGCGGGCGACGCAGCAGCAGCGAGATCGCACGGTAGGCCTCGGCCTGCTTGCTCAAGTCGTCGAAGACGATCAGCACATGCTTGCCGTCGTACATCCAGTGCTGGGCGATCGCCGAACCGGTGTAGGGCGCAAGCCATTTGAATCCGGCAGAATCGGACGCCGGCGCTGCGACGATGGTGGTGTAGTCCATCGCGCCACCCTCATCCAGAGCGCGCCGGACGGACGCGATCGTAGTGCCCTTCTGCCCGATGGCGACGTAAACGCAGCGCACCTGCTTGTCCGGATCGTCGGTCTCCCAGTTCTGCCGCTGATTGAGGATGGTGTCCACACAGACCGCGGTCTTGCCGGTCTTGCGGTCACCGATGATCAGCTGGCGCTGACCGCGACCGATCGGCGTCATGGCGTCGATGGCCTTGATCCCGGTCTGCAGCGGCTCTTTCACGCTCTGCCGGTTGATCACCGACGGGGCCTGGATCTCCAGCGCCCGGTGAGTCTCGGGCTCGATGTCGCCTTGGCCGTCGATCGGGTGACCGAGCGGATCGACGACCCTGCCGAGGAAGTTGTCGCCGACGGGCACCGAGAGCACCTCGCCGGTCCGCTTGACCTGCTGACCCTCTTGGATGGTCTCGTAGTCACCCAGGATCACCACGCCGATGCTGTGCTCGTCGAGGTTGAGCGCGACGCCCAAGACTCCGCCCGGAAATTCAACGAGCTCCTGGGTCATCACCGACGGCAAGCCCTCGACGTGCGCGATGCCGTCTCCGGTATCGACGACCGTGCCAACCTCCTCCCGAGCGGTGTCGGAGGAGAAGGAGCTGACGTATTCCTCGATCGCGCCCTGAATATCGTCAGCGGAGATTGTCAGCTCTGCCATGGCTCTGTGTTCTTCCTGCTTGTCGATGATGTTGGGGTAGGTGGTGCTTCTAGTCCGGTAGCTGGGTTTTAGCCGCGGCGAGCCGCGACGAAAGCGTTCCGTCGATGACCTCGTCGCCGACCGAGATCGCCAGCCCGCCGAGCAGCTCGGGATCGGTGTGCAGTTGCGCTGTGACCGGATGGCCGTAGATCCGGCTCAGCACTTCGGTAAGGCGGGTGCGCTGGGCGTCACTGAGTTCGGCCGCCGCACTGACGTGTGCGACGACTTCGCCGCGGCGAGCCACCGCCACTTCGGCGAGACTCAGCACCGCGTCTTCGGTCGACTGTCCTCGCAACAACTCGACCGTCTTGGACAGCAATTCGACCGTGGTCGGATCGGCGCTGGAGTCTGCACTGTCGAGCACGTTGCGCAACAAGCCGATTCGTGTGTCGGCTGGTACCTCGTAGTCGCCGAGCAAAATTGCGAGACGCGGCTGCAGCGTCGAGAATACGAGAAAACCTGAACAACTGGTCTTCGACGTCGTCAGCTTTCCCGGCCCGCTCGGCGCGGATCAACAACGCCTGTCGCGACACCAGCTCGACGGAGTTTATGAGGTCGGATTGCGGCCGACCAACGTTCGGACACGGCACTCTTGAGTACCTCGAGCGCGGGCTCGCCGACCTTGTCCGACACCAGCCGCTCGATCAGCCGAACTCTGGGCGACGCGTCCTCGGACGGCAACGTGAGATAACGCGTGACCACGGTTTCGCGGATCAACATCGCGGCGACCGAGGTCAGATCGTCGGCGAGTGTCGACAGTCCTTGGTCGTCGAGGTCCTCGGCTACATCAGCGAACTGCTTTGACAGGTCGGTCAGCGCGACGCGGCTGGCCGAACGCATCTTTGCCGCGACGGGGTACTCGACCTCTGCCTTGGACGGCGCCATCGCGTCGAGATCGTCCAGGAACCGGTCCACCGTTGCTGACTGCTGAGCCGGTTCGGCGACGTAGCCGCGCACCAATTCGCCTGCCCGCCGGACGGATTCGGCGCCGACATCTTGACGCAGTTGGCGAATCAGCTGTGCACGCGACAGCTCGACCTGCTTGGCGCCTTGCGCTTTGATTCGCTCGACGTCGTTATCGGCCTGTTCGCGCAACTGTTCACCGATGCGCTTGGCATCTCCCTGCGCCTCTTCGGTGATGCGCTTCGCCTCGGCGTGGGCGTCTTCCTTCGCTTTGCTGTGGGCGCGGCTGGCTTCCGCCAGACGATCGGCAGCAGCCGCGGAGTCCGCGAGTTGTTGCCGCACAGCATCTTGGCGGTCCGCCATCAACCTGCGTACCGGCGGCACCACGTAACGCCAGACCAGCGAGAATAATGACCGCGAAGCCAACCAGTTGTCCGAGGAATGTTGACATATCTCCTACCGCCCCGAACCCGCCGCCGTGACCGAGGTGGCGATGTCGACACCGAGGATCCGGCTCGCCAACGTCGTGGAGATCGAGTCCACCTTGGCGCGAAGTTCAGCCGCAACGACGTCGCCTTCCCGCTTCAGTTGCTCGTTGGCGTCCTGCAGCGTCGACGAGACCTGTTGCTCGGCATCGCCGCGCTTTTCATCGATGACCTTGCGGCCCTCTGCCCGAGCCTCGTCGCGAGCAGCCGACGCTTTGAGCCGAGCATCGGCCATCGCCTTCTCGTAGTCTTCGCGTGCGGCAGCGAACTGTTCGGCCGATTGCTTGTTGTCAGCAGCCGTCTTGGTGACCATGTTGTCGCGCTCTTTCAGCACCTTCGAGATCGGCGGAACCACGAAGGTGCCGATCACGCCGAGCACGATCAAGAAGATGATCAGTACGACGAAGAAGGTGCCGTTGGGGATGAGGAAGTTGCTGCCACCTCCCTCAGCCTGGCTGGAAGCCAAGAACACAGTGCTCATGTCACCCATCTCAGCTGTTACTTGACCGGGGTGGCGAAAACGAACAGCGCCATGAAGGCCAAGTTGATGAAGTAGGCGGCCTCGACCAGACCCACCGTGATGAAGAACGGTGTGAACAGTCGGCCCTGCGCCTCGGGCTGCCGGGCGATGCCGGAGATCAGCGCGTTACCGGCGATACCGTCACCGATACCGGCGCCGATCGCGCCACCTGCCAGGATCAGTCCGCCGCCGATGAGGGCGCCGGCAGCGATTGTGGGGTTCATTGCTTATCCTCCTTGATATTTGGTAGCGGTCTACCAAGTCCGTGGTAATGCTGGGGCCAGCGGTTCGGTACTACTCGTGCTCCCCCTCCAGCTCCATCGATTGACTGAAGTACAAGATCGTCAGCAGCGCGAAGATGAACGCCTGAATCGCGCCGACGAACAGGTCGAATGTCTTCCAGATCGCGTTGGGTGCCCACAAGATGTACGGCGGAAACAGCGCGATCAGCCCGACCAGGATGCCGCCGGCGAAGATGTTGCCGAAAAGTCGGAGTGACAGCGAGATCGGCTTGGCGAGCTCTTCCACCAGGTTGATCGGCTGCGAGCACAGCGACGTGGCCCTTGAGCACCGCGACCGGGTGTCCGATGATGCCCCGGCGCCAGATGCCCGCGCAGCGTGGTAGCAGACGAACACGAACAGCGCCAGCGCCAGCACGAAGTTGATGTCCGCCGCGGCCGACGACAGCAACTCGGTGTTCTTGCCGTGGTCGGTGTACTGCAGCGGCAGCACCGACAACCAGTTCGAGATCAAGATGTAGACGAAAAGCGTTACGGCCAGCGGCAATACGAAGGGCGCGATCTTCATGCCGATGGCGCTCTCGATCTGGTCGCGCATCTGGATGGTGATCGCCTCGAAGAACAACTGCACACCGCCGGGAACGCCGGTCGAGGTCACCTTGGCTTTCAGGAAGAACGCGAGCCCGATGACGATGACGGCGGCGAGTCGCGGCCGACGTCCACGGTGTCGACGTTGACATTCAGGCCGAACCAGTTGTGGGTGTCGTGATGGCCGACCTCGATGGCGCCTTCGGCCAGGAACGCCTCAGTCATCGCTGTTTCTCGTCCCTTCAATCACGTCGGCCGGTTCGTCGCGCAGTTTCTTCATCACCGGCAGGGCGGTCGTCAGCACCAGCAGCACCTGGAAGAGCGCAAGCCCGAATACCACACCCAACCCGGCCGGCCGGAAAACGAATGCGAGGGTCAGCCCGGCGACGGTGATGAACATCAGCCGAGTCGCCGAGTTCAATGCCATCTTCTTTTTCAGCGGGTGGGCATCCGCGGTGATCGAGGCCACCGAGCGTTGCACACCGAGCGCGTTGAGCAAACCCAACAGCAGCCCGACGCCGAAGAAAACGCCCACCTTCGGATGACCGAGCAAAGCTGCGATTGCGACCGCGACGACAGTCAGCACGAGCGAGGTGACGAGCAGCCGAACTGGCCGGAAAGCAACGGAGGGGAACACCAACGGCGCGTCCTGCGCTGGTGTTGTCACTGCTTCACCTCATCGTCGTTCGGGGGGAGTTGCCGTGGCCGATCGTTGCGTGGCCCGTTGAGCGTATCGGAGGGCGTTCAACGCACTCGCATCACCCAAGGGACAACTCCCCTTTGTCGGTCGTACGTCGGCGCAAACGGACGCAAATCCGTTGGCCGGTGGCCGGCAACCCGCGAGGTTAATTCGGGTTCTACCAGCACCGTACCATACCGCCGAAGGCCCTACTACTCGTCGTCGTAGACAGCGTCGCGGCGACGTAAAAGCGGGATCAGCGTCGCGATAGCCGCGACCGCGATCGCGCCCAGCATCACTGCGGCGGTGTCGCGAGGGTTGAAGAAGATCGTGCTCGCGGTGCCGAAAGCGACGATGCCGACCCACAAATAAATGATCAGCACAACCCGCCGGTGCGAGTGACCGATCTGCAGGAGGCGGTGATGCAAATGCATTTTGTCTGGGCTGAAGGCGCTGCGACCCGCCCTCGTTCGCCGGACGATCGCCAGCAGCAGATCGAGCATCGGCACGAACATGACGGCCACGACCAACAGGAACGGCGACAGCAGAGCAAACACATCGCGGGCGCCGTAAGCGTTTGCGAGATCGGTCCCGCCGCCGTCGTCGACGCCGCCGCCAGCATCAGGCCGATCAGCATCGAACCGGAATCTCCCATGAAGATCCTGGCCGGGTGAAAGTTGTGCGGCAGAAAACCCAGGCATGCACCGGCCAGCACCACCGAGATGACCGCGGGCGGATAGAACAAGACATCGCCGCCGTGGTCGCGAAGCAGGCCGACGGAGAACATGCAGATCGCCAGTGCGGTGATGAGTCCCAGTCCCGCGGCCAGCCCGTCGAGACCGTCGACGAAGTTCATCGCGTTGACGATCGACACGGTCAGCGCCAGCGTGAGCAGAATCGACGATGCCTGATCCAGGACGATGGTGCCGACGCCGCCGAGCGGGATGTAGAGGACGCTCCAGGCCACGCCCATGGTGACCAGCACGCTGGCTGCGGTGATCTGACCGGCGAACTTGGTCAGAGCGTCCAGGCCCCACCGGTCGTCGATCAGACCGATACCCATGATCAATGCGCCGGCCACGACCACCGCGGGCATCCCTGAGGAATAGACGAAACCGCGTGTGAGCGCCGGTAACTGAGACGCGAGAAAGACCGCCGCGATCACTCCGATGTACATGGCCAGCCCGCCCATTCGAGGCGTGGGCGTCACGTGCACGTCGCGTTCGCGGGGATAGGCCACCGCGCCGATCCGGGTGGCCAGCAGGCGCACCGGTCCGGTCGCGAAGTAGGTGATGATCGCGGCTGTCAGCCCGACGAGGGCGAGCTCGCGCAGCGGGACCCCGGCGCCGCGATCGGACAGCGCGAGCAGACCGCCGGCGAGGTTGTCCGCACCGCTGACCATCCCGGAAACCTACTGCACCGCCCTGAGATCGATCTGAGGTGACCCGACGGATCAGCCGGTCAAACTCGCGCCGTCCACCCCGAGGACCTCGGCGATCCGCTCAGCGCTGACCGGGCCCGATCGAAGGATGCGTGGTTCGGTTCCGGTCAGATCGAGGATGGTCGACGCGGCCTGCTGCGCCGACGGTCCGGCATCGAGGTAGACGTCGACCAGGTCACCGAGTTGCCCGCGCGCGTTCTCGGCGTCGACTGCGGGCGGGCGACCGGAGACGTTCGCGCTGGACACCGCCATTGGTCCGACCTCACGCAACAGCTCAATAGCAACCGGGTGCAGCGGCATCCGCAGCATTACCGTTCCGCGGGCATCGCCGAGATCCCACAGCACCGACGGCGCCTGCCGGACCACGAGGCTCAACGCACCGGGCCAGAATGCACGGACAAGGTCGCGGGTCGCGGTTGGCACTGACAAGGCCAGGCCGTCGATGGTGTGCCAGGAGCCGACCAGCACCGGCACCGGCATGTCACGCCCGCGACCCTTGGCCGAGAGCAGCGCTGCCACCGCCGTGCTGTCAAAAGCGTCGGCACCCACGCCATACACCGTGTCGGTCGGAAGAACAACCAGCCCACCGTTTTTCAGAGCCCCGACCGCCGTCGCGATTCCACGGGAACGCTCTTCGGGATTGGAGCAGTCGAACGTCTCAGTCATGACCGCGCCCCCTCCGGCCCGTCACGAACCTCGGCCGTCCAGCCAGATCGGTCCGCGCGACGACGCCGTCGAAAAGCCCTGTTGCATTGAGGCGCTCGCACGTCAGCCCCGATGTGGTGTCGTCGTGCTCGACGGCGAACCAGCCGCCGGGACGCAACCAGCGCGCGGCGAGTCGGACGACGACGTCGATCACCGCCATCCCGTCGGGTCCCCCGAACACGGCGTGGGCCGGATCATGGTCGAGCACCTCGGGTTCGAGCTCAGTTCCATCCGGGACATAGGGCGGGTTGGAGACCACCAAGTCGACCTGCCCGTCGAGTTCGGGCAACACCCCGGCAACGGTGACGTCGGCGCGCAGCAACTCCACCGCGGTGCCCGTGGAGTTCGCGCGCGCATAGTGCAGAGCCGCATCGGAATCGTCGATGCCCAGTACCCGAGCGTCGGGCCAACGCCGCGACATGGCCAGGGCCAGCGCGCCCGAGCCGGTGCAGACATCGACGATCACCGGGGCGGCGGGAAGAGATTGCGCGGTCAGCCCATTCCAGCATTGACTCGGTCTCCGGGCGCGGAATGAACACACCGGGACCGACGGACAGCGTCAAGCGGCCCGAAAGCGGCCGTACCGGTGAGGTGCTGCAAGGGAACCCGACGCGACCGCGCCGCGACCACATCGTGGTAGCGGTCGAAGAATGTGTCATCAGCGGAGTCGACGAGCGGCAGCCGCCCACGCTCGGTGCCCACGACGTGCGCGGCCAGTTCCTCGGCGTCGTAGCGTGCGGAGTCGATGCCGGCGCCTGCGAGCTGCGTTGTCGCCAAGTCGATCGCGGACCGTAACCCTGACTGAATGGTCCGCCTCCTCCCCGGGTCTTCCGACCCGCATCGTCGCCGGACGGGCTGGGCTGTCATACCTGTTGCTGCAGTCGAGACTGTTTGTCCGCGGCGCCAAGCGCGTCGAACAACGCGTCAAGGTCGCCATCGAGAAGCTGATCGAGATTGTGCGCTTTGTAACCGATCCGATGGTCGGTGATCCGGTTCTCCGGGTAGTTGTAAGTGCGGATGCGTTCGCTGCGGTCCACGGTGCGGATCTGGCTGGCGCGGTCCGCCGATGCGTCGGCCGACGCCTGCTCTTCGGCGAGTGCCTGCAGACGGGCCGCTAGCACCAGCATGGCACGCGCCTTGTTCTGCAGCTGTGACCGCTCGTTCTGACAGGTGACGACGATTCCGGTGGGCAGGTGGGTGATACGGACCGCTGAGTCGGTGGTGTTGACGCCCTGTCCGCCCTTGCCGGAGGACCGGTACACGTCGATGCGCAGGTCCGACTCGTCGATCTGCACCTCGGCCACTTCGTCGGGCTCCGGGTAGACCAGCACGCCCGCCGCCGAAGTATGCACGCGACCTTGGGATTCGGTAACCGGTACGCGTTGCACCCGGTGTACCCCACCCTCGAATTTCATCCGCGACCACACGCCGTCGGCCGAATTGCCCTTGCTGGCGATCGTCAGCGTCGCATCTTTATAGCCACCCAAGTCCGACGTGGTTTCGTCCAGCACGGTCACATTCCAGCCATGCCGCTCGGCGTAGCGGATGTACATCCTGGCCAGGTCCGCGGCGAACAAAGCGGATTCTTCGCCGCCCTCACCGGATTTGACCTCGAGCACGATGTCGTCGGCATCATGCGGGTCGCGAGGTGCGAGCATGTCACTCAGCTGTGTTTCCAGCTCGGAGACCCGCGATTCCAACTCCCCGACCTCGTCGGCGAACGACGTGTCGTCGACGGCGAATTCGCGCGCGGTGTCCAGGTCGTCACGAGCCGACGTGAGCTTGCGATGCGTCGCGACGATCGGGGCCAGTTGCGCGAACCGGCGTCCGGCCTTGCGGGCATTGCCGGGATTGTTATGCAGTTCGGGATCGGCGAGCTGACGCTCGAGGGCGGCGTGTTCGGCCACCAGAGCGTCAATCACCTGCACGCTCTGCGTCATGCTCACCTCCTCCACTGAGCTGTCAGTTGTCCGAACGCAAAACGACGCCCGGCCTGCGCGGTGTCCGCAACAGATCGGGCGTCGATCTTGCTACTTGTCGGCCGAAGCGTCCTTCTCGGCGCCGGTCTTCCGCTTGCCGTAACGCTTCTCGAAGCGGGCAACCCGGCCACCGCTGTCCAGGATCTTCTGCTTGCCTGTGTAGAACGGGTGGCATTGCGAGCAGACCTCGACCACGATGTGGCCACTCTCTTTGGTGCTCCGAGTCTGGAAGCTGTTTCCGCAACCGCAGACCACGGTGGTCTCGCCGTAGGCGGGATGGATGTCAGATTTCATGGTGTCCTCTTCACTAGGCGGTCGCCGGGTCGCCCTGCTTCTTAGTCGGACGTGAACCGGAACCTCAACTTCGGCTGCTGATTATGCCAGGTCAGCCGCTATGTCCCTAAACGCCTGCGTGCACCTGCCCATTCCCGCTGCCGCGAATCCGGCAGACGGTCCGCTGTGCTGGCTAAGTGGCGGCGCGGACCCCGGCTGAGCTGGGCTGATCGACGACGACATAACTGGTCTCGCGGCCACGCCGGGTCCACACCGTGCCGCCGTCTGGAGTGCTGCCGAGCGCGCTGAGCTCGCGTTTAAGAATCTTGTTGGTGGCGGTCGTTGGCAGGCTCTCGGTAATCCACACATGCCGCGGCCAGGCTTTGGGGGAAAGATCCGGTTGAGCGGCCAGAAACTCGCGGAACTCGGCGGGCGTCAGCGCGGCGCCGTCGACCAGTACCACGGCCGCCATCACCTGATCACCCACCTGCTCATCCGGCACCGCGTACACCGCGACGTGGCCGACCGCGGGCAGCCGCTGCAGAATCCGCTCGATGGGCGCCGTGGTCATGTTCTCGCCGTCGACGCGCAACCAATCCCCGCTGCGACCGGCGAAGTAGATCCAGCCGTCAGCGTCACGGTAGGCCAAGTCGCCCGACCAGAACATGCCGTTGCGCAACCGCGCGTCGGTGGCGTCCTTGTCGTTGTAGTAACCGGCGAACAGGCCGGCGCCGGTGGTGTTCACCAGCTCGCCGATCGCATCGTCGGCGTTGGTCAGCGCGCCGAAGTCGTCGAACTCAGCCACCGGGCATTCGGCGAGGGTGTCGGAGTTGTAGATCCCGACTCCGGGGAAGCCGCGGCCGAGTGAGCCGGGCGGGCAACCATCTTCGCGGGTGATGATGATCGCGCCTTCGCTGGAACCGAACCCATCCCAGACCGTGCAGTCGAAGCGCCGGGTGAACTCCGCGATGTCGCGGTCGCTCGCCTCGTTGCCGAACGCAACCTTCAGCGGGTTGTCCGCATCGTCAGGCTGCTCAGGGGTGGCCAACACGTACGCCAACGGCTTGCCGACGTAGTTCATGTAGGTCGCGCCGTAGCGACGGAGGTCCGCCAGCAAACCTGACGCCGAGAAGGTGGCCG
Source organism: uncultured Actinomycetota bacterium (assembly GCA_963834615.1). Lineage (GTDB taxonomy): Bacteria > Actinomycetota > Actinomycetes > Mycobacteriales > Mycobacteriaceae > Mycobacterium. The sequence continues at coordinate 113,890 of CAWICO010000007.1, read as the reverse complement.
GCACCATCGCCGAGCCGGAGCCGACCGCCACACTCCAGCCGGCGAGCAGGGCATTGGAGTGAAACAGCGGCATCGACAGATAGCAGACGCCGGAAGCATCGACGCCGAACCGGCCAATCAGGTTGGCGCCGGCGAAAATAACGGTCAGGTGAGTTATCTGCACGGCCTTCGGCTCACCGCTGGTGCCCGAGGTGAAGATCATCATCAGCGTGTCGGTAGGAACGACCTCACGATGCGGGACCAACGGGCCGGCCGAGGCAAGCAAATCGATCCACTCGTCGGTGCTGATGTCGACGACGCGGACTCCGGGCAGTTCCAAGTCGTCGAGCAGCGCCCGGTGAGCCGGATCGGTGAGCAGGATTTGGCAGTCGGCACGCAGGATGTCTTTGGCCAACGCCGCTCCGCGACGGGTGTCGTTGAGGCCGCACAGCACGTAGCCGCCGAGTGCCGCCGCCGCCATCGCGGTGAGCATGTCGGGCGTGTTGCCCAGCAGCGCACCGACGTGCAGTGGGCGATTCGGATCTGCGATGCCGACCAGCGCGGCGGCAGCCGCGGAAGCGTCACTGAGGTGCTCGCGCCAGGTCCACACGCGGTCGCCGTATTTGACCGCCGGCGTGGAGTCGCCACTGCGCTCGCGAAGCAGCTGCTGAATAGTGTCCGCCACGGTTCACCGCTTTCCCGTCGGTCCTCGACAGGCGCAGATTACCGTCGTGGCGACAGCGGCAAAGCGAGACGGCCGTTGTTGCTCGGCCGCAGTGGTGTGCTAACCGGCTCAGGCCGATTTGATCCGGTCAGTCGTTGTCCATGCCCGGGGTCGTCTTGGACACCTGAACCAGGAACTCGTAGTTGTTCTTGGTCTTTCGCAGCTGCGACATCAACAGGTCGATGGCTTGGTGCGAATCCAGGCCGGACAGCACGCGACGCAGCTTGTGCACGACGCTGAACTCGTCTGGCGACAGCAGCAATTCGTCCTTACGAGTGCCCGACGGGTTCACGTCGACGGCCGGGAAGACGCGCCGCTCAGAGATCTTGCGGTCGAGCTTGAGCTCGGCGTTACCGGTGCCCTTGAACTCCTCGAAAATCACTGTGTCACCGGTGGATCCGGTCTCGACCATCGCCGTGGCGATGATGGTCAACGAACCACCTTCTTCGATGTTGCGGGCCGCGCCGAGGAACCGCTTGGGCGGGTACAGCGCGGTGGAGTCGACACCACCGGACAGGATCCGGCCCGAAGCCGGTGACGCGTTGTTGTACGCGCGACCCAACCGGGTGATCGAGTCCAGCAGCACGACGACGTCCTTGTCCTGTTCGACAAGCCGCTTGGCCCGTTCGATCGCCAGCTCGGCGACCGCCGTGTGATCGGTCGGTGGCCGGTCGAATGTCGAGGCGATGACCTCACCCTTGACCGAGCGAGTCATGTCGGTGACCTCTTCAGGCCGCTCGTCGACGAGCACAACCATCAGGTGGCATTCCGGGTTGTTCCTGGTGATCGCATTCGCGATGTCTTGCAGGATCGTGGTCTTACCGGCCTTGGGTGGCGACACGATCAGCGCGCGCTGGCCCTTACCGATCGGCATGATCAGGTCGATGATCCGGGTGGTCAGCAGATCGCCCGTGGTTTCCAGCCGGAGCCGCTGGTTGGGGTACAACGGCGTCAGCTTGGTGAAGTCGGGACGGTCCTTGGCGTCTTCAACGGGCCCGCCGTTGACGCTGTCCAGGCGCACCAGCGGGTTGAACTTCTGCCGCGGATTCTTGTCGCCGCCTTCTCCTCCCTCTTTGGTCACGCGCACCGCGCCGGTCACCGCGTCACCGCGGCGTAAACCGTTCTTGCGCACCATGTTCATCGAGACGTAGACGTCGTGCGGGCCGGCCAGGTAGCCGGAGGTACGGACGAAGGCGTAGTTGTCCAGGACGTCGAGAATGCCGGCTACCGGCTGGACGACGTCGTCTTCGCGCAGCTCGGTGTCACCACCGACACCGCCGCCGCCTTCGCCTGGGCGCTCACCGCGGCGCCTGCGCTCCCGGAACCGGCGGCCGCGACGGCCGCCGCGCCCGTCACCGTCGTCGTCTTGCTGATTCTGGTTCGAGTTGCCCTGATTCTGGTTCGAGTTGCCGCGGTTCTGCTGGCCACCCGAGTTCTGCTGGTCGCCACCCTTGTCGGAATCGCCCTTGTCGGAGTGCTTGTCCGAATCGCGCTCCTCGGACTTGTTGTCCAGCCGTTCGCGCTTGGGCTTGTCGTTCTGGGGCTTGTCGTTCTGGGTTTTGTCGTTCTTATCGGTTTGGTCGTCGCGCTCCTCCGCATGTTCCGGGGCAGAGGTCTGTCGGTTCGACTGGGGCTGGGACGCGTCGGCGTGTTCGGTCGCGGTCTTCGCGTCGTGGTGGCCCGCTTCGGCGCCGGCGTCTCCGTTGGAAGGTGTGCCGTTGGTGTGTCCCTGACGGCTGTCCCGGATCGCGGCGATCAGTTCGTTTTTGCGCATTCCCGACGTGCCTTTGACGCCGGCCTGATTGGCCAGTGCGCGCAGCTCGGGAAGGACCATGGTTGCCAGCGAGCCGTCGGACGCATGCTGCTTAGCGCCGGAGTCGCTGGAAGTGTCTGGGGTCACGGATTCGGGCAGCTTGTCATTTTCGGTGCTGCCGCCAGCCGTAACGAGGTCCGTATCAGTCACGGATTTCCTTTCTTTCCCTCGCTGATCGAATCAAGCCAGGGGTTCGTTGCATTCAGCCAAATCGCTGAGTGCTGCCAAGAGTCGACTCTGAAACGGTGATCGCCGAGATTGGCGCTATGAATGGCGAACGATCGTTTACGAGAAGAATTTGGTAATCGTCCTAGTGTCGACGCAGATGCAGACGCTGCGATTGCTGGACGGCTCCGAGGATAACCTGCTTCGATGCCGGAAGCAAGAAGTCCCTCGGCCGTGCCGGGGGACGCTAGCTGGGAACGGTTGTTCCCGGACTCCAGCGGACCCCGACGCCCGCAGTCATTTGGCTGACCGCGAACCCGTTTGCAGCGGCGTACTCCAACGCTTCAGCAGGCAATTCGGACGCTGTGCTGAGCGCGATCACAGCTGGACCTGCACCGGAAAGCACGGCTGCCACGTTGTAACGACGCAATAGCCCGAGGTATTCCGCCGATGACGGCATCGCGGATGCGCGTTGCGGCTGGTGAAGCACGTCTTCGGTAGCGGCCATCAGCAGATCGGGACGCTCAGTCAGGGCCACCACCAGCAACGCGGCGCGGCTGACGTTGAATCGCGCGTCCTGGTGGCTGACCTGCGTCGGAAGCAGCACCCGCGCCTCCGCGGTCGACGAGCGCTGCTGCGGAATCGCGGGGAACAGCCGTATGTCGGGATGCAGCCGCACTGATGCCGCTGAAAACGTAGGCGGCAAGCCGCCCAGGTCGGTCCAGGACACCACTGCACCGCCGAGCACCGCTGCCGCGGCGTTGTCGGGATGGCCCTCGAACTCCGATGCCAGCTGAATCAAGTCGGCTTGACTCAGTGACGTCGAACCCGCTTGCGCAAGCAGACTATTGACTACCGCGAGGCCACCGACGACTGCCGCCGCCGACGAGCCGACACCGCGCGAGTGCGGGATGGCGTTACGGCACTGCACTTTCAGGCCCGGCACGCTGACCCCGGCGGCCTGCAGCCCGCGTTCGATGGCGCGGACCACCAAATGGCCGGCGTCGAGCACCAGTTCGCCCGCGCCTTCTCCCTCGACTTCGACAAGAAGTCCGGAATCGATTGTCTCAACGCTGATCTCGTCGTAGATATTCAGTGCCAGTCCGAGACTGTCGAACCCTGGGCCGAGGTTAGCGCTGGACGCCGCGACGACCGAGCTGCCCAGCAGCCCGGCAGGCAGCATCGTCACTACGTCAAACCCAACTTCGCGACAACTGCGACGGGGTCGACGGGAACCGGTGACACGGTTGGCATGTCGCGCAGCGCGGTGTCGGGGTCCTTGAGGCCGTTGCCGGTGACCGTGCACACCACGGTCGATCCGCGCTCGACCCAGCCGTCCTCGACAGACTTGAGCAGGCCGGCGATGCTTGCCGCCGATGCGGGCTCCACGAAGACACCTTCGGTACCCGCGACCAGGTGATACGCCTCGAGGATCTCGTCGTCGGTAGCAGCAAGAAAACGCCCGTTGGACTGTTCCTGCGCCGCGACGGCCTGCTGCCACGACGCGGGCGAGCCGATCCGGATCGCGGTGGCGATCGTCTCGGGATTTTTCACCGGCTCCCCCGACACCAATGGCGCTGCCCCGGCTGCCTGCGTGCCGAGCATGCGCGGCAGCTTGTCGATCAACCCGTCGGCGTGATACTCGGAGTAGCCCTTCCAGTACGCCGTGATATTGCCCGCGTTACCGACCGGCAGCGCATGGACATCCGGCGCGAAACCCAACACGTCGACGATCTCGAACGCCGCTGTCTTCTGTCCTTCGATGCGAACCGGGTTGACCGAGTTGACCAACGCGATCGTCGGGAAGTCGGCGACGATCTTGCGGGCGACCTCCAGGCAGTCGTCGAAGTTACCGTCGACCTGAATGATTTTGGCGCCGTGCATCACCGCCTGCGCGAGCTTGCCCATCGCGATCTTGCCCTGCGGAATGAGCACGGCACAGGTGATCCCCGCCCGGGCGGCGTACGCCGCGGCCGACGCTGAGGTGTTGCCCGTCGACGCGCACAGCACAGCCTGTTGGCCGCGCGCCACGGCGTCGGTGACGGCCATCGTCATACCCCGGTCTTTGAAGGAGCCGGTGGGGTTGAGACCTTCGACTTTGAGATGAACCGTGCAACCGGTCTTTTCCGAGAGTCGGGGCGCCGGGATCAGCGGGGTACCACCCTCGAACAAGGTGACCGGAACCCAGTCGTCGCCGACCGGCAGCCGATCCCGGTAGGCCTCGATCAGACCCGGCCACCGCCGATGCACGACGGCTTTGGCGACATGTGAAGGGCTCATGCGCTGGTTCCTTCCAGACGCAGGACGCTGGCGACGCTTTGCACGACGTCGAGTTCGGCCAGCGCAGCTACGGTTTCGGACAGGGCGGCGTCGGTGGCACTGTGGGTGACCACCACGACGCGCGCTCCGATTCGTATGCCGCCTTCGCCGACCACGCCCTCCTGGCGAACCTCGGCAATGCTGACTTCACGCTTGGCGAATTCTGCTGCGACGGTAGCCAATACGCCTGACTTGTCGGCGACGTTCATGCTGACGTAGTAGCGGGTGGAGATCACTCCCATCGGTGCGACTGCCAATTCGGCGTACTTCGACTCTTTCGGCCCCCGGCTACCGAGAACTCGGTTCCGGGCTGCCATCACCAAGTCGCCCAGGACCGCCGACGCAGTCGGTGCTCCGCCAGCGCCCTGGCCATAAAACATCAGCCGGCCGGCGGCCTTCGCCTCGACCACGACGGCGTTGAACGCGCCGTTGACGGTCGCCAGCGGATGATCCAGCGGCACCAGCGCGGGATAAACGCGAGCTGAAACCCGCTGTTGCCCATCGTCGGTGGTGACCCGCTCGCAGATCGACAGCAGTTTGATCGTGCAGCCCAGTGCGCGTGCCGACACGAAGTCGTCCGGGCTGATCTTCGTGATGCCCTCGCGGTACACATCGTCAGCCGTGACCCTGGTGTGGAATGCGATCGACGCCAGGATGGCGGCTTTGGCCGCGGCGTCGAAGCCCTCGACGTCGGCGGTGGGGTCGGCTTCGGCGTACCCGAGCGCACTCGCGTCGGCCAAGGCCTTCTCGTAGTCGGCCCCGGTGCTGTCCATTTCGGACAAGATGTAGTTGGTCGTGCCGTTGACGATGCCTGCGACCCGCTGCACCGTGTCTCCGGCCAGCGATTGAGTCAGCGGACGGATCACCGGGATGGCACCCGCGACGGCAGCCTCGAAATAGAGATCCACATGGGCATTTTCGGCGGCCTGCGCGAGCTCGCCGGTAGCAACCGACAGCAGCGCCTTGTTGGCGGTCACCACAGACTTGCCGTGTTCCAGCGCGGACAGGATCGCCTTGCGCGACGGCTCGACAGGTCCCATCACTTCCACGACGATGTCGACGTCCTCGCGGGAGACGAGCTCGTCGATGTCGTCGGTCAGCAGATCGACCGGCACACCACGGTCGGCGGCCACTCGTCGCACCCCGATGCCGCGCAGCACCAGCGGCGCACCGATTCGTGCGGCGAGGTCGTCCGCGCTCTCCTCGATAATGCGGACAACTTCGCTACCGACATTGCCCAGTCCCAATACCGCTACACCGACCGGCTTTTCATCTGTACTCATGTCTCACCTCACCTCCAGACTCAGCAAGTCGTCGATCGTCTCCCTGCGCAGGATCAGACGGGACCCGCCGTCGCGCACAGCCACCACCGCCGGGCGGCCAATCATGTTATAGCGGCTCGACAGTGAATAGCAGTAAGCACCGGTCGCGGCCACGGCGACCAGGTCACCCGGTGCGATGTCGTCCGGCACCCAGGTATCCCGAACGACGATATCGCCACTCTCACAATGCTTCCCGACCACACGGGCCAGTGTCGGGGTCGCTTCGGTGGCCCGGGAGACCAGCCGCACGTCGTAGTCGGCGCTGTACAGCGAGGTGCGGATGTTGTCGCTCATCCCGCCGTCGACACTGACGTAACGCCGGTTCGCTGTCGCGCTCACCCCGACGTCTTTGACCGTGCCGACCTCGTAGAGGGTGATAGTCCCCGGTCCGGCGATTGCGCGGCCGGGTTCGACAACCAGGCGTGGCCCCGGCAAACCCACCGCCGCGGATTCGTCGCGCACGATGCAGCTGAGTTTGTCGGCGAGTTCGCTCACCGGCGGTGGATCGTCGTTGGGCAGATACGAGATGCCCAGGCCGCCACCGAGATCGACTGTGGTCATCTGCGAGGTCTTGTCGACACCGAATTCGGCGACTACATCGCGCAGCAGGCCGATTACCCGGTGGGCGGCGATCTCGAAGCCGCCGACGTCGAAGATCTGCGAGCCGATATGACTGTGCAGTCCGACCAGTCGGAGGTGATCGCTGGCGAAAATCTTTCGGACCGCGGCCATCGCCGCGCCGTTGGCCAGTGACAGCCCGAACTTCTGGTCTTCGTGGGCGGTAGAGATGAATTCGTGGGTGTGGGCTTCGACGCCGACCGTGACGCGCACCAGCACGTCCTGGACGATGCCCGCGTCACCCGCGATGGCGTCGAGACGCTCGATCTCGATCATCGAGTCGACGACGATGTGTGCGATTCTCGCCTTGACGGCCGCGGCCAGTTCGACGACCGATTTGTTGTTACCGTGCAGCGCGATTCGCTCAGGCGGGAAGTCAGCATGCAGCGCGACAGCCAGTTCGCCGCCACTGCAGACATCCAGCGACAGACCTTCCTCGTTGATCCAGCGCGCTGTTCCGCTGGACAGAAATGCCTTACCGGCGTAGTGCACGTTGGCGCCACCACCGAACGCCGCGGCGATCTCGCGGCAGCGCGACCTGAAGTCGTCCTCGTCGATGACGAACAACGGCGTGCCGTAATCCTTTGCGAGCGACGTCAGAGAGACGCCGGCAATGCTGACCACGCCGTCGTCACCGCGGACAGCGTTGTGCGGCCAGACATTCGGTGCCAGCTGCAGCAGTTCGTCAGCCGACCCGGGGCGCGGCGGAATGCCGCCGTGGTGGAACTCCTCGGCGTGCCGGGTTCCGGCGGGATGGGCGTTCACATTCGCTCCGGAGCGCGCACACCCAGGATGGCCAGCCCGTTGGCGATCACCTGGCGGGTCGCCTGACAGAGCGCCAATCGCGCGGTGTGCAGTTCGCCTGCCTCCTCGTCACCTTGCGGCAGCACCCGGCAGGAATCGTAGAACCGGTGGTAGTCGCCGGCGAGGTCTTCCAGGTAACGACAGACGCGGTGCGGTTCACGCATCGACGCAGCGGTTTTCAGCACCCGGGGGAACTCGCCGAGATTGCGAACCAGCGCGCCCTCTTTGTCGTGAGTGAGCAGTTCGAGGTGGCTGGTGTCGGCGATCAGACCGAGCTCGGCGGCGTTGCGGGTCAGCGCGGAGAGCCGCGCGTGCGCGTATTGCACGTAATAGACCGGGTTTTCGTTAGATGCCGACGACCACAGCGCCAGATCGATGTCGATCGGGGTATCCACCGACGAGCGGATCAGGCTGTAACGCGCGGCGTCGACACCGATCGACTCGACCAGGTCGTCGAGGGTGATCACGGTGCCGGCCCGCTTGCTCATCTTCAACGGCTGCCCGTCGCGGACCAAGTTGACCATCTGGCCGATGAGCACCTCAACTCGTGCCGGGTCGTCGCCGAACGCGGCCGCGGCGGCCTTGAGCCGCGATATGTAGCCGTGGTGGTCGGCGCCGAGCATGTAGATGCACAGATCGAAGCCGCGCGCCCGCTTGTCCAGATAATAGGCGAGGTCACCGGCGATATAGGCGTGCTTGCCGTCGCTCTTGATCACGACGCGATCCTTATCATCGCCAAAAGCACTGGTGCGCAACCACGTTGCGCCGTCCTTTTCGTAGATGTTGCCGTTTTCCCGTAACCGCGCAATCGCCTGGTCGACGCGACCGCTGGCGTACATCGACTCTTCGTGGGTGTAGACGTCGAAGTCGGTGCCGAAGTCGTGCAGCGATTCCTTGATGTGGGTGAACATCAGGTCGACGCCGATTCGCCGGAACGTCTCGTGTTGCTCGGTGTCGGGCCGACTCAACGCGTCGGGCACCTGCTGCAGAATCTTTGCGGCGATGTCAGCGATGTAGCTGCCCGCGTAGCCGTCTGGCGGCGTGGTCTCGCCCTTGGCCGCGGCGATCAGCGAGTCGGCGAACCGGTCGATCTGGGCGCCGTGGTCGTTGAAGTAGTACTCGCGTACGACTTCGGCGCCCTGCGTCGTGAGCAGCCGGCCCAGCGCGTCCCCAACGGCCGCCCACCGGGTGCCGCCGATGTGGATCGGGCCGGTCGGGTTGGCGGAAACGAATTCGAGGTTGATGTTGTGACCGGACTCCGCGTCGGAGTTGCCGTAGGTGTGGCCGGCGTCGATGACGTTGTTGACGATGAGGCCCTGCGCCGAAGCGTCCAGCCGCAGGTTGATGAAGCCGGGGCCGGCAACTTCGGCCGAGGCGATGCCAACGGCCTGGGCCAGGGCGTCGGCAAGCCATCCGGCCAGCTCACGCGGGTTGACGCCGACCTTCTTGCCGAGCTGCAACGCCAGGTTGCTGGCGTAGTCGCCGTGCTCGGGGTTGCGGGGCCGCTCGAGGGTGACCGTCGCCGGCAGTGCGGCGGTGTCGAGCGCATGCTGGGTCAACACCGCGGTCGCGGTGGCCCTCAGCTGCTCGGCGAGGTCAGCGGGATTCACGCAGGCCATCCTATGGGCTGCGGTGGCCTGGCCCCGAATCCATTCCGGTGCTCAGCTTGCCGCCGCGATGCGCTAATCTGTCGTGGCCCGTTGGCGCAGCATTTCTCGCGTGCGCCCCCGTAGCTCAGGGGATAGAGCGTCTGCCTCCGGAGCAGAAGGCCGCAGGTTCGAATCCTGCCGGGGGCACCCTATGACCAGTAGTTTTCAACGATTTGCCTGGGCCGGCCCGAGGCGACGACGTCCTATGATGGCCGGCGTAAATCCTGACGGAGTCGCTGAGGGCCGGGAAGAACGTGCCGTGCGCAGTGAGGTAGTTCAGATAGCTCTGATCATCGGCATGTGCTGGCGACGCAGTAGCGACTCGCGCGGCCGCGACCGTCACCGCCACCGCCACCACGATGACGTGCCCAGAACGGATAGGCATGGCGCTAACCCCCCCGTCGCCCTTGAATTACAACCGCGGGAGCCTATTCGACTGATGGCTTCAAAACCGGAGATCCCGCGAAAATTCAGTCGTTCGGCCGGTCCGGCCGCCGCCGCTCGTCCTGGCGTGCGTGTCTGCATTCGGAAAACGGCCCCGCGTGAAAACTGCCGCGCTAATCTCCCCGGTGATATCGAGGACTACGACAGTTAGTCCTGCGGGGGACTCGGGGAGGTAAATTCAGATGGTTCGTTCGGTTTTCGTTTGTGCCGCAATCGTAGTCGGAGCCGCTATCGGAGCGGCGCCTATCGCTAGCGCCGAAACGCCTTCAATCGTGGCCCCCATCTCGTCGTGCAACGGCTACACCAACGTCGACAACCACTGCGTGGAATCGCCGGACTCTAACCCCGGCACTCACGACAGGGACAACACAAACAGCCACTCAGAACATCGGCAGGGATCAGGCTCCTGGCACGGCGGAACCGGCGGTAGGTCGAAGAAATAGATCAATACCTCCAATGAAGATCACCGGATTCTTGGTAGGGCTGAGCATCGCCGCCGCCACGCAGACGGGCATCTCAACCGCGCACGCCTACCCCGGCGATCCGCCCGGTGCCAACTGCGAGACGAACGCGCTCGGGGCGTTGTACTGCGACGGCTTCTTGCAGCCCGATGGGTCATGGACCCGCTGCGTCGACGTCTACCAGCCGCCCGCTTATCACTCGTGCTACCACTACGACCCGGCGCAGCCTCCGCTCAAAATCGGTCAGCCGGACCATCACATCGGGTTGTGATCTAGCGCCGGCGACCGAGAGCGTTGGATCCGCCTCTAGGGAGGGTCCCGCGCAATACGACGTGACACTCGTTCGGGCCGCCCCGAGGAGAGTCCGGGGCGGTCCGGACAATAAGTGAGACGCGAGCTAAGCCCGAGATGGTCTCGTCGCTCGTCGGGACCGGTCGAGCAGTAGGTCGGCGAGACGTAGTGCGGATTGCCGAATTACTAGGAAATCCCTGCTGTTTAGCTGGGAGTCAGCGTACGATTCGCCAAGATTATCCTGAGGCTTTCGATATAAAACCCTAAGAGAGCCCAATTTCTCGTCCTGGCGAAGGGGTTGGCGATGGCTCGTCGATGCGGTTGCAAGAACACCACTCGGTCACACCGCGCCAGGGCGCGTCGTCGTCGTCTGGTCGGCCTGGGTGCGAGTGCCGGAGCGTTTTTGGCGTTCGGAATGGTTCCGTTGGCCAGTGCACCCCCGGCCCGTGCCGACGTCCTCGACGTGGTGATTGATCCGATGATCAATCCGCTACAGCAGGCCCTGACCGGGGTCACCGATGTCGTGTCGGTGATCGACCCCACCCCCGGCCTGGATGCCTTGACCGCGATGGATGCCCTGCCGGGTATAGATCCCTCTGCCGTTCTAGCCGGTCTGGACCTGGGTGGTCTGATCGACCCCAGCACCGCGGGCGCGGGTGCCGCCGATGTGGTGGCGGTGACGTCGGCCCCCGATTTGCTGGCCACGGCGGGCGCGGATCCGTTGGCGATGCCGGATCCGCTGACGGCGGCGTCGGTGTCGGATCCGTCGGCGGTGGGCTCGTTTGTTCATGGGGAGTGGTTTGACCAGAACGTCTATCTGCCCCTGCATTCGGAGATGGAGAACTGGATCGATAGCCCGTTCGGGACACGGGTCGACGATTTCCTCAACAACGTCTCCGGCCACTATCTGATCGGCAATGGCGTCGATGGGTCCGCGGCTGATCCAGATGGCGGCAACGCCGGGTTGTTGTTCGGTGATGGCGGTAACGGCTACGGCGCGACCGGTGACGGTGGTGACGCGGGCTGGATCATGGGCAACGGCGGGGATGCCGGCAGCGCCACCGACGGCGGCGCCGCAGACCCTGCCGCGTTGAGCTCCGCTGACCACAGTGTGGCAACCTCAACCGACTCCTCGGGTTCAGCGGCGGCGGCGCCGCGTCCGGTTAACGGCGCTACCGGCGCGCACGGTGGTAACGCCGGGCGGGTGTTCGGCGATGGCGGTAACGGCTCCAACGGTGGTGATGGCCAGTTCGGCGGCCACGGCGGCAATGGTGGTGCCGGCGGTAAAGGCGGCAGCCTGGGCGGCGACGGCGGCCACGGTGGCGATGGCGGCAACGGTGGTGCCGGGACCGCAACCCATACCGCGGGCGGGGCCGGCGGCAAGGGCGGTGCCGGGGGTGTCGGCGGTAAGGGCTATGACGGCGGTGACGGTGGTCAGGGCGGCATCGGCGGCGCCGGCTACAGCCCCGCCGACGGCACCCAGGGCGGGGTCGGCGGTGCTGGTGGCGCGGGTGGGGCCGGCGGCACCGGTGGGACGGGCGGCGGTGATGGCGGTAATGCCGGCAACGGCGGAACCGGGGGTGCCGGCGGGACCGACAACACCGGTGGAGCGGGCGGAGCTGGCGGGGCCGGCGGTACGGCCGCTACCGGTGCCACCGCCGGTGACGGCGGCCAAGGCGGCCACGGCGGTGCGGGCGGGGCCGGCTTGGCCGGCAGAGACGGCACGTCACCGACCGCGGGGCAGACTGGCGGTCACGGCGGGGTCGGCGGGCACGGTGGCGCCGGCGGTCGGGCCAGCGGCACCAACAGCGACGGCGGCGACGGCGGGCTCGGCGGTGGCGGCGGCCAGGGTGGTGACGGCGGGGCCGGCGGCGACAACACCGGCACCGCCGGCGGCGCGGGCGCCAACGCCGGCCAAGGCGGACAAGGTGGCACGGCTGGTGCCGGCGGGGCGGCCGGTGCCGGCGGCCGCGGCGGCGAGACCGGCACCGCTGGCGCCTACGGCACCGGCGGCCACGGCGGCGACGGCGGTGATGGCGGTAACGGCGCCAACGGCGCCACCGCCAACGGCATTGGCACCAGCGGCGGCAATGGCGGGACCGGTGGACACGGCGGCGGTGGCGGCACCTCGGGCGCCGGCGGCACCAGCGGCGACGGCGGCCACGGCGGCGACGGCGGTCAGGGCGGCTTCGGCGGCGGCCATAGTGGCTACGGCGGTAGTGGCGAACCTGACATCGATACCGGCGGCCACGGCGGTGATGGCGGCAACGCCGGTGCGGGCGGGGCGGCTGGCACAGGCGGCACCCATCCCGGCAGCGCGGGCACCGCAGGCACCGGTGGAAACGGCGGCGGCGGCGGCGAGTCCTACATCAGCAACAGCGACTCGACAGCTACCGCCACCGGCGGCGACGGCGGTCACGGTGGCGACGGTCTGACCGGCGGCGACGGCGGCCACGGCGGTTATGTGTACAACTTCGGAACCGGAAACGTCACCGGCGGCGACGGCGGAGCAGGCGGCACCGGCACCACCGGTACCGGCGGGGCGGGCGGGGAGGGCGGCTCTGGGGGGATCTACGACAGCGACTCGACAGCTGCCGCCACCGGCGGCGACGGCGGTCACGGTGGCGCCGGCGCCATCGGAGGCGACGGCGGCAACGGCAATAGTGCGTACACCGAAGGAACCGGAAACACCATCGCCGGGGACGGCGGAGCGGGCGGCACCGGCACCACCAGCACTGGCGGCAACGGGGGCCAAGGCGGCGAAGGCTTCATCACCAACAGCCTCTCGACAGCTACCGCGGCCGGCGGGGCCGGCGGCGACGGCGGCGACGGCACCAGCGGCGGCAACGGCGGCCTCGGCGGTTACGCGGATGTCAGCTACGGAACCGGAGGCGCCACCGCCGGCGACGGCGGAGCAGGCGGGGCCGGCACCACCGGAATCGGCGGGGGCGGCGGGACCGGCGGAGAGGCGGAGATCGACGACGCCGGCTCGACGGGTAGTGCCAGCGGCGGGACCGGCGGTGACGGCGGCGGCGGCGCCACCGGCGGGACTGGCGGCGACGGCGGTGGGGCGGAGAACGATGGGACTGGAAACGTCACCGGCGGCGAGGGCGGAGCAGGGGGCACCGGCACAACCGGCGCGGGCGGCAACGGCGGCGACGGCGGTCACGGATACGTCAACAACAACGGCTCGACGGCTACCGCCACCGGCGGCAACGGCGGAGCTGGCGGCGACGGCATCACCGGCGGACGCGGCGGCTTCGGCGGAGAGACGATCAACGTTGGAGCAGGCGACGGCGTCGGGGGCGACGGCGGAGCAGGCGGTACGGGCACCACCGGCGTGGGCGGCAACGGCGGCGGCGGCGGCCTCGGAGACGTCAGACAGTATGGCTCGACGGGTAACGCCATCGGCGGGGCGGGCGGCGACGGCGGCGCCGGCGCCACCGGCGGAGACGGCGGCTATGGCGGTGATGCGTCCAACTTAGGAGCCGGAGACAACACCGGCGGCGACGCCGGGAATGGCGGTATTGGCACACTCGGCGGCGGCGGCCACGGCGGCAACGGCGGTAGTGCTTATCACGACCCTGGTAATTCCCACGGGGGTATTGGCGGCTTCGGGGGCTCAGGTAATCCCCCGGGCCTGCCCGGCATAAACGGCGCACCTTAACGATCCCTCGATTCTGGAACCGCCTTACCAAGCCCTTTGCCTTGGCACTGGCGGCGGCGGTGCTGTCGGCGCAGCGCAAGAAGCCGTGGCGGCAACTGGAATCCGCCGTGGTGCTACGCGAGTTGGCGTTGGATGGACGGGTACGGCCGGCGCGCGGAGTGCTGCCTGCGGTGCTGGCGGCCAAGATCGCCGGGTAGGGGATCGCGGTCGTTCCGGTGGAGAACCTACAACCCCAGCGAGACAGGCCAGCTCAGCTAGGCTCGCTCCATGACGACCGCGATCGTCCACGCAATCGCTGGATGCGCCGTCGTTGTCGTTGCCGCCGCGGCGCCGGCACACGCCGACGGTAACCAGTACCTGGCGGATCTCGCCGCGCACGGCGTGCCCATGGTCAGCCAAGCCAACGCCCTCGATCAAGGGCTGAAGGTGTGCGGCGCGCTCCGCAGCGGTGTGACACCGGAACAGACGTTCGGCAACTCAGGATTTTTCACCGGTTTCGCGCCCACGATCGTCGACTTGGCGCAGCACGACCTGTGCCCGGACACTCTTCACTGACGGTCATACCCGCACTATTATTTGTCAATACTGTTGTGCGCCAACAACTTGCTGGCGCAGCGGTGTTTGCTGGGATTGCGGCAAAGGGACCTTCCAGCAAACATCATCTGTGCGGCAAACCCAGCAAAACAACCCTGCAAATACATGCTCTGAGCGCGCAAACGCGCGCGCACGGAGGGGTGTCGGTTTTCTCAGACCCCACCCCACCTCGACTCCCGCCGGTGAGTCGGGATGGCCTGACCCCGATCGGTTGATCCATGGCTGATGAGAGTTTTGCGGCCCACGTTGTGGACAGGAAGGCTCAACACCATCATGACGAGGAAAAGGCACAGCCCCGAGCAAGTTGTACGCAAGCTGATGGCGGCCGATCGGCTGTTGGCCGAGGGCATGGACACCGCGGCGGTGTGCCGCGAGCTGGGTGTCTCTGAGGCCACCTATCACCGGTGGCGTAACCAGTTCGGTGGCCTGAAAGCCGAGGACGCCAGATGCTTGAAGGATCTCGAACGCGAAAACACCACCCTCAAGCGGCTGTTGGCCGACGCCGAGTTGGAGAAGGCCGCGCTCAAGGAGATCGCGCGGGGAAACTTTTAAGCCCGGAACGCCGGCGGGTAGCCGTCCGTCGCCTCCAGCGCGTGCTGGGGGTCAGTGAACGGTTCGCCTGCCGCGTGGCCGGGCAACACCGCGGCACTCAACGCCACGAGCCCACCTCGATGACGTCTGAGGACCCCGACGCTGCGCTGCGGGACTGGCTGCGTGCCTATGCCAAGGACCACCCTCGCCGGGGTTCCGGCCCGCTTACCACGACGCCCGTGGTGAGGGCTGGCACGTCAATCACAAAAAGATTCAACGGCTTTGGCGCGACGAAGGACTACGTGTACCGCAGCGGCGACGGCGAAAGCGCCGCGGCAGTTCGACCGCGCCGCCCGACGTGATCGCTGATGCGCCCGATCGGGTGTGGGCGGTGGACTTCCAATTCGATGTCACTACCGACGGTCGGCCGATCAAAATTGCCTCGATCGTCGACGAACATACCCGGGAATGTCTGGGCGGGATGGTCGAGCGCAATATTACGGGCGAGCACCTCATCGCCGAGCTGGACCGTCTGGCCGCCCAACGTGGCAGCTATCCGACGGTGCTGCGGTGTGACAACGGTCCCGAATTGGCCTGCAGCGCAATGGCCGACTGGGCTGCTCGTCGGGTCGGGCTGTACTTCATCCCACCCGGCGAGCCGTGGCGTAACGGCTACGTCGAATCGTTCAACGCTCGCATCCGGGACGAGTGCCTGAACATCAACAGCTTCTGGTCACTAGCCCAGGCCCGTGTGGTGATCAGCGATTGGAAACACGACTACAACCACTACCGTCGGCACTCTTCACTGGGTTACCAACCCCCGGCCCGCTACGCCGCCAGCCGCGCCCATCGCTAAGAGCTGTCCGCCTCATCGCCTGCCGACGGTGTACGCGTCTTGCGGCTTTTCTGTCGCTACGCGAGAGGTCGCCGAGCTTGCGGGAGCGGGCGGCTTGGCTTGATCGTTCGGCGTTGCGCAACAGCGTTTTCGGTTCACTCGGTAGGGGCGCGGGCCCGGTCGGTTGCCATCTTGGCAGCCGTCGACCCGACGCGTTCTAGAAGGTGAGTATTGCCGCGCTGAGGGTCTGTTCCATCCAGACCTGGAATTCAGGGAGTGTGTAGCCGAGGTGGTGCACGAGAAGGTCGTAGCTTTCCGGACTGGCTATGGTCCAGGCCGTGTCGACGGCAGTCTTTGTGGTGAGGCCGTCGGCGAGCGCGCTGGCGGGCATGTCGCCGATGATGCGGGAGAAGAGCCGGTGACGCAGCATCTGGAGTTCAAGCCAGTCGGCCGCGATCTCAGAATCTACGGCGGCGGCGTCGCGGTAGAGCCTCCAGCCGGTCGCGGCGCGTTCAGCTATTGCGGTGACGAGGGCCGCCAGTTCCGTGATCCTTTGCTGAGGCGCCAAGCCGGTGAATCGCCGCCCGGCGTCTTCGGGCGATCCGAGGTCGCCGGCAATCACGCTTTCCATGTAGCCGCGAAGCAGCGCGCGTTTGCTTCCCCACGCCAAATACAGGGTCTGGACAGAGACCCCGGCGGCCGAGGCGAGGCGGGTGACGGTTGTCCCCGTGTAGCCGTGCGCCGAAAACTCCTCCGCTGCTGCCTCGAGAATGCGATTACGGGTGTCCAGTCGCAGAGCGTCCCCGACCCTTTTCTGCCGGCTGCGACTCGTGGAATTTGGGGGCTGAGGTGAGCTCATGGACAACATCCTACATGTGGTTTAGAGTGGCACTCAAAATCATTAGAACGCCACTCTAAACCATAGGAGGATCGCGCATGAAGTCCAGCAGTCTCGACCAGCCCTGGCATCGTCCAGGGGATCTTGCATATGGACGGGCGCGGCGTCGCGCGGCGCTGCATCCGCCGGTCACCGTGTATCCGATGCCGGCCGACGTCAGGAAGGACCAAGACGTGGAGGTGGAGATGCGCGATGGAGTCGTGTTGCGTCTGAATCTGTTCCGTCCCGCGGGTGAGGGACCGTTTCCGCTGATCTTGTCGGCGCACCCCTACGGCAAGGACCGGATACCGAAGAAGAAGAGGGGTGGCGGGTGGTCGCTGAACACCCAGTTCCGGATCATGAACCAGTCCGCTCCGCTGCGGATCTCCGACCAGACCAGTTGGGAGGCACCCGATCCGGTGTGGTGGACGCAGCAGGGGTACGCGGTGATCAACCTGGACACCCGCGGCGGCGGGCACTCCGACGGACGTGGCGATCTGCTGTCCGACCAGGAGGCCGACGACATCTGCCAGGTCATCGCCTGGGCCGCTGACCAACCGTGGTCGACTGGCCGCGTCGGGATGCTCGGCGTGTCCTACCTCGCGCTGTCCCAGTACAAGGTTGCCGCTCTCAATCCGCCTGCCCTACAGGCGATCTGCCCGTGGGAAGGATTCACCGACGCCTACCGCGACTTCTTCAGCCCCGGCGGAGTCGTCGAGGACGGGTTCGCCCGAGTGTGGCTGTTTATGACCAATCGGGTTGCTCGGCTCAAGACCAACCTCGCCGCCGAGCGGCGCAAACATCCCCTGCGCGATGCCTGGTGGGAGGCTCTCACCCCTGATCTGTCGAAGATCAGGGTCCCCATGCTGGTGTGCACCAGCTTCTCTGACGCCAACCTGCACAGCGTCGGATCGATGCGGGCCTTCCAGCACAGCGGGTCGATCGAACCGCACGCGTACGCCCATCGCGACCCCAAGTGGGCCGCGTTCTACGGCGAGCAGGCTCGACACGCTCAGCTCGCGTTCTTCGACCGCCACCTACGCCAACGCGACGTCGCCCCGCTGCCCCCGGTGCGGCTCGAGATCCGCGACCGAGCCGAGCACGTCGTTGAGGTGCGCGACGAGCAGGAATGGCCATTGGCGCGCACCGAGTGGCATCAGTTATACCTGCGGGCCGACGGCACACTCAGCGAGCGGCTAGACGGCACCGGCGATGGTGACGTCACCTTCGACCTCAAACGCAGCGCCGCCGCCTTCGAGTACCGGTTTGAGCAAGATACTGAACTCAGCGGCCCCATGACACTACGACTGCAGGTCGCGGTCACCGGTACCCACGACCCCCGGCTGTTCATCGGGGTCGAGAAATGGTCACACGGCGCCCCGGTTCCTTTCAACGGCTCCTACGGATACGGGCGCGACCGCGTCGCCCAAGGCAGGCTCCGACTGCCACTCCGCGAACTCGACCCCGAACACAGCACACCCCACCAGCCCGAACACACCTTCGGCACCGTGCAACCGCTTCATGACAACGAGCAGATGGAAATCGTCATCCCGCTGAGTTCCTCCGCGACCCTGTTTCACGCCGGCGACAGCCTGCGCCTCATGATCGCCGGGCGATACCTGCAACCCCGCAACCCGCTATTTGGCCACTTCCCCACTCACTACGAGCCCAGCGCCAAAGGGAAAGCGACCATCTATTGCACCCCCGATCACCCGTCCACGTTGGAAATTCCGGTCATCCCAAAGAGCCAAAACTTCTAGGCGCTACGGAGAAAACGAAGAACGAGACACGATGCGATCGGTCTCGTTACGTGGATTCGAGACGTACGACTTGTGAGCTGTACGCGGTCGCGAAAGATCGGATGGATAGGCTAACCGGTGTACCCCTCCGACGACTCTCGTTTGCCGTGGACCAATTCACGGGGTCCGGCCAGGGATTTTTTTGACGAGGTGAAAATCTCTCGGAGGTGTGGCCCGCCGTGACCACCGGTGGCGATGAGGCCGGCCTCGCCGCCGATTGAGGCAAGACGTCGTGCTCGAGAGCGCGACCAGCTCATCGATAGCCAAGGCGTCTGAGACGATCGTCGGTATGGACGAGACTCCCGATGCCTCCGATAGCCGGAGCCTGGACTGGGTGAAACTCTTGCATATTGGTGCGCACGCCGAAGCCGGTGAATTCCAACCTCGACTCGCCGAACTTGGTATCGACGAGGTTCACAGGATCTGCAATCGAGCTTGGGTGTACAGCCGCGCAGACTTCGAGCCCAGCCTCTCGGTAGCGCTCCCCACCAGTCAATGGCGCGAGACGTGCGCACTGGCCGGGTCGATGGCTGAGTCGCTAATGCTAAGCACTGCAACGTATATCGAATGCGTGTGGCACAGAAGATTGATCGCCGAAGGCAGACAGCCGATGGAGATGGCCATCGCGCAGCGTTACCTGGCCGACACCGCGATAGACACCATAGTGAGCGTCGGGCACAGGCTTATCAACTTTGTCGTGCGAGTGGCGCGGACTGCTCCTAACACCCGAGAGCGGCTTGGCCAGCGATTCCGATATCTTGGCGACACCTACGTGCCTTTCGTCACCGAGGACAAAGAAGCCTGGTTGTCGCTCAACATCAAAGCCATAAATACTCTCAAGGCCACGCTTCCGGAGTTCTGCCACGACTCGCTGGCTGCACTCGATGATCTCGTCCGTTCAGAAGCCTGGGAATCTCTAGGTCGCATCCGTGCGGAGAACTTCCACCGCTGGCGCAAGGAGCACGAAATTGTCGCCGGCGTTGATCAGCACTCCGGACGCTCTACCGACCTTTTTGACCCGACCGGACGGCGTCACGGCAGGTCGGTATCGGCGCGTTCTCGGCGCCATACCACCAGCGACGGGTTAACTGACCGGACCACGCAGGTCGCTGGGGAAGGACTGCGCACCGTGTCTAGCACTCTTGACGCGGTCATCACAGACACTCTCAAAATTCTTCCCACTCTCGCCGGCGGGTTCACTCTCGAAATTGACCACGACGGACGGAGTCACAGCATTAGTCAGCCGTTCCCGCCGCGTCATCGGTAACGCCTCGAATCCATCGACGAGACTCACACAGCTGGCGCAGCGGGCAATTCCCAGCCAAGTTCCCTGACGTGTTGCGCGGTGTTCGCACGGAAGAAGCCGAACTGCTGGAAGGCGCAGAACCGCTCATGCAAGACTTGCGGTTCAATACCGGCGCGCAGCAACAGCAGCGCCCGAAGCAGCCACGATAAACCATTCGAGACCACCAGCCACTCCAAAGCTCGTGCCGCGATTGGCTCTTAGCCTCTCGGGTCAGATGGTGGGCAAGATCTTTGCGCGCCGTCTTGATTCGTCGAGGAAACTCGCTGATCGACTCCGTGATCTCTGGTATGACACATGACACCTCGGCTACGATCGCCGCGGCACGATCGTGATAGCTGACCTCTGTGTAGAAGGTGACTGCGTTCTCGACGGGGTCCTGATCCAGTCCCTCGATAGCAGCTTGCGGACCGCTGCGCTACGTGCGGCTTCTAGGATCTGGCGCAAAAACCGGTTTGTCGAAGCCCGGGAATTTTGCTTCTCGTAACCGGGCATCGCGCGATGGAAACCTTCAATGATTGTCGTAAGCAACAGAACTCGCGTCTGCACATCTCCGATAAAGGGCCGCGCGACGACCCAAGTTAAGCCGTCGAGCATGGTGTGCAGTGCGATCCACTTGGTGTAATGCTTGATCGACAGTTGGTCCGGGGCCAGCAAAGGTTGGTGTTCAGGGCTGCCTAGTTCCATGCCAATTGCCGCGCCATGCACAGACAGCCATGGGTCGCCGGGTTCGATTCGTATCTGCATCTCGCGGATGGCTCGTCCGGGATAAGGCCAGCTGTAACAGCGCCAAGCAAGCGGAGGTCACTCGCATTTCGACTTGCCGCAACTTGGCCGGACTTGATAACTCATACACCAGCCAGTTGTCCCCGTCTGACGCATCTACAGTCAGCGTCGACCCGTCGTCTTCGACTTCGCTAGATTGGCCATAGGTCAGATGCGCGAGCCAGTACGGCCGATCCATGCGGAAACGCACAGCCTTGTAGGTCTGATCATCAGACACCCAGGCGCCGAGCACAGCGATGGGCGACCGATACCGCGGCGCGGAACCTCCCGCTGCGCCATGGCTTTGCGCGTCGAGCAGTGTCACCGACTCTCCGTTGTCGAGTTGCCCGCGCAAGGTAATCGGCTGGAACGATTGGACCGCCCGCTCTGGAAGCCCTGAAACAGCGAAGCCGCTGATTCTGCCGCCAGGCCCGTTGAAGAGCGTGACCCGCGGGTCTGGGCGCAGGTTGTTGGTCAGCCTCGCCAGCGCGCCCTTGCCGACCTCGATGATGAGCTCGCCATCCACACGCACACTTGGGTTGTCCGCCGCCCAGAAAACCCCGCCGATACTCGTTACTTCAGCCACCGACTGATCATCACACCGAATCGGTCGAGAGCTAATCGCTTTCTTTCGGGGGCTGTTGTCTCTTCCCTGCGACAACCCGGCAGGTGGCAAGAAAACGTTCTTCATGCACCTAAGTGGTGCCCGCGCGTTGGCGTCGGGTTGCGAGGGGATCGACGGCAAACCGCAACGAATCGTTGTCACGGTGTCCAGCGGCGGCCGAACCTACTTGTCGGACCCGGTTGAATCGGCGAATCTGACCATCGGCGGCCCGCCAACTGACGCCGTCGACTAGGTGGACAACGGACGAGACCCCGGAGATAGCGAACGCCGCCGTGCCATATGACGGCTAACGCTTAGATGCGTTGTTGCCCGACCACGGCCGAGGGTCGTCTGAACGATCCTCGCAACGGTGCCACGTGGCATCTATCCGACTCGCCGGCCAGAGACACCTCCCACGCTGCCGTTGGCTGCGCCAGGTGCTACGTCTTTAGCGGGTCTATTGCACATTCTGTGAGCCCGAGTTTCAATTTCGTCATGGAGCCCTCGAGGATTCCGTCCGTGTTTGAGGGCGCGTCGATGGTGACGACTGTTGTGCGAGTGCGCAGCGTCAGCGCGTCGGTCAACTGGTATCGGAAGAAATTCGGTTTAGAGCCAATTCATGTCGGCTCGGATGGTCCAGATCAGCCCATTGCTGCGTTCGTGATCGCCGGCTCTGTTGTGTCTTTGTGGCAGCTACCGGCTGACGCTGAGAAGGCTGATGCTGCTGCCGCCACATATGTCGTCGCGGTGATCGACACCGACGATCTTGCGCCGGCTCGAAAGCTGTTGATTGAGCGTGGTGTCGAGGTCGGAGAATTGTGTCGAAGTGAGAATCATGAGTACATGTGGTTCTACGACACCGACGGCAATCGGTTTGAGCTAAGCCGTCCGCTGGCCCGCTAACGAAACGTAGAGATCGTTGACAGTAACAACGCTAGATTGTCCGCATCCGAACAAGCCTGCTGCGGACAGGACCGACATCGTCACTCCTGGCTTCGGTCCCGAGGAGGCCGAGAAGATCGGCGATCATCTGCACCGGATGGACGCACCCGGCCCCGCCGGTTGCGGAGTTGCGCTCGACCGTCAAGGCCCGCAACGCGGTCAACGTCCGGTCACAGCGGGAGCGTGAGCGCAACCGTGGCTGAGGCGCGCGGTCCAGCCGAGGACAGGTATCAGCTACCCGAGGGCACCTATCGCGAACTGATCGTCAAGGATCGGATGACGAAGTTCCTCAAGAAGCGGCACACGACGCTGCGAAAGCTGCAAGAGCTGCGAGACCTGCCCGAGGACAAAGCCGAAGAGGCACGGCTACAACATGCTGACGTGCAGGCGCGGGTAAAAGCTGCCGCCGACCACGAGGTAGCCGCTGGCAGGCCGATTGTGGTGCAGGCATGGCAGGTGCAGGTAACGCGCTACGCCCACAGGATCGTCGCCGCGCCGAGCTGGCTAACCACCCCGGCGACGGCGACCGTGCGTGTCTTCGCCGACGACACTTGTGAGCCCGCGTCGTTCTGACGCCGCGCAGTTGTGACATCGCCACGCCATGTGCCGGCCGTTGCAGGTGCACGGGCCTGCGCCTCGTGGATGTCTCGGCGTAACGCTAGGCGTCTAGCGGGGAATTGTGTTTTTCCAGCCAGGACACCTGGCTGATGATTTTGTCCCGCACATCGCTCAAAGCACGGATCAGTACCGCGGCTTGTGCAGCATCGCGTTCACCCATCATCAAGGAACTCTCTCAGCTGTTAGCGAGCTTCGCGCGGGGACCGGAAGTGGACCGGGCCGACTTGGCTACCTTCCACTAAGCGAGCGGGCGCCGGCTTATCCCCCACCGCCGCCAGCTCCTGGAGCTCCGCCACCTGAGGCCCCTGCGGTACCCGGGTCGTAGGTGGTGGCGCTGTTCGCATTAGGTCCACCCGGACTGGGTGCTGGTGGAGGTTGTGGCGCCGGACTGGAAGAAGCGGCCGGCGCCAGCGCGCCCCCGGTATGTTGGGGGCACAGTTTGTTCTCCGCGACGTGCACGAACTTGGTGGCGCCGTCGGTCGTGAATCCTGGATTCTGGTCAATCATGGCTTTAACGATGTCGGCTTGTGGGCTGCCCTGATCCATCAGCTCGCATGCCCTCCGGCCAATCCCGACGGCATCAGGTCCGCTTTTATAGCTGATGCCCGCGCTGTTGAGTCCTGCCAGAAAGTCCGCGTCGCCGCCGCCTGAGTCGGCCTGGGCAGGGGCGGCCATAGCCATGAGTGCGGCAACGCAAGCGGTCGCAAGCAGTCGCATCTGTTCATCCTTCCTCTTGGTAAATGGTTCCCTACGACTGCAAAGCGGCTACCCACCCCAGGTCCCTGAACACGCTTATCAAGTTGAACGCAAGCCAAATTTTTATCCACCGGGACCCGCCGAGAGAGCGGGGCGGCCCGAACAACCGTGCTAGCCCAAGATGGTTCCGTCAATCTCGGCAGCAGCGGCGTTCAGCGCGGCAGCGAAGGCCTACGTGCGGGCGAGGTACGACCTGACCGTCACAGGCTGGCTTAAGAGTGGTGTCGACCGCGTATGGCGTTGGTACGTCGCAAACCTCGCCGGTGGATAGCGTGACTTCGCCAGCAACCGCGACTATAAACAAAACCTGATCGAGCTTGGGCGAGAGGTATGTCAGATGCGGATCAGATCGCAGAACTTGAACGTAAAACGTTGGAGCAGATACAAACTCAGATCAGAGAGCTTGACGACATGATCAACCGCACCCACGTGCTTGACCTGGTACCGGCAATATCGGCCTCGGAATATCTGCTCTCGGAACGCTATTCGTCCTCGGGGCGTGATGAGTCGGTGACGGCCGTGCGTGTTCATGAACAGATTCGTCACGCGTCAAGGTCGGCAAGCAGCATCGGGGACAAAATTGCCGTAGCTATTTTTCGTGCCGGTGAATACCGAATCAGTCTTAGCATCAACAACTTCAAGACCAACGTGTCACGTTGTCCATGTGCTTTAAGAACCTTCACCGTTATCATCGCCGCCCGCGCTGACTCGAACCGTCGCCGCGGCAAACAGGTAATGAGCAGGCTGATCGATTCGATCCCACGCGGTGTGCCCGTCGGACTCGAGGAGATCGCCCAACTGGGCCGCACCCCTGTGGCGCCGCCGCAACGCCCTCGGATTCCGCAACATCACTCCCTATCGAATCCGTTCACTGCTGCACAGCGGCGCACTTCACGCACATGTCAGTGCGCTCTGAACACGAAGGGCCGTGATAACACTGGCGAGCGGTGTTTTTTGGGCGTGCATCGGTGACTTATTTGGTGTCGGTGACGACGACGATCTGACGGATGAAGGTGTTTTCCACGGCGGAGTGAAGGAGAAAATCGGCGACGTTTGTGCGCGATGCTGAGGGGAGGATTGGCAGTTTTGTGACATTCTCGAGCACGGTAGCGGTGTATCGGGTGCTGTCCCGGTTGTTCAGCGCGCCAGGGTATTCGAGGGTCCATTTCAGATCGCTCGCAGTCAAGAGAACTTCCGACGCGGCTTTGTCGGCGTATTTTTTGCGCAGCGCTGTGCGGAAGATCAGGCCAGC
The DNA here is from genome assembly GCA_963834615.1 of uncultured Actinomycetota bacterium. Lineage (GTDB taxonomy): Bacteria > Actinomycetota > Actinomycetes > Mycobacteriales > Mycobacteriaceae > Mycobacterium. Next base: position 88,758 of record CAWICO010000007.1, on the reverse strand, counting down.
CAGAAATGATGCCTTGGCGAGAGAGTCGCCAACTCCGAACGCGGAGACGATGACGAAACGATCGACCCCTGACGTTTTCGCAGAAGCGATGACGGCACGGACGGTGTCTGTGATCAACGTGGGGGTTTCGCGGACGTTTTTCACTCCGAGCGTGCTGATAACCGCATCGTGGCCCTGGGCTGCCGTCGCGATCATGGCGGCGTCGGTGACGTCGCCCCTGACAATTTGAGCGCGAGAGTCAACGTTGACGTCGGCACGCCGAACGAGGGCGGTGACCTGGTGTCCCTGGTCGAGTGCCTTTTTGACGAAGGGGACGCCGGTGCGACCGGTTGCTCCGAGGACAAGAAACTTCATTATATTTCACTTTCTGTTGCGGGATGAATGGGCGTGCTGGTGATTGGCGGCCCTTGGGCCTGCATCGTGACAACCACCTGTCCATCGCCGGGATAATCGTAAGGATCACTGACGATACTAGTCAATGAAAATGACTAACGTCAAGGCAGAGTCGAAGCCTGCTGCCGCCCGCAGGCCCCTGGCGGCTCGGGGAACGGGAAACGGGGCGGACGGCTCAGCGCGGCCGGGTTTACCGCTCGTAGGGGTCGGTGATCTCGCGGAGTTGATCCAGGATCTGGTGCAACAACGTGAAGTTGCGGATGCCCAGGTAGGCCTTCCACTCCGAGCGGATCTCGTCGAATGTCACCTTGGCCACCTCGAACGCCCGCCGGCCGCGTTGCTCGATCACGATCAATCGGGCGCGGCCATCCGTGGGATCGGGCACCCGACGGACATAGCCCAAGCGCTCCAGTTGATCGACTAGCACGCCGGCACTCTGCTTGCTCACTTGCGCCTGGTCCGCGAGGTTCGTGAGGCGCGAACCGCCCTGGGCGATGCGTTGAAATACCCGGCACTGGGCGAGGGTCCAGTCGTCGAATTCGGCGTCCTGGATGGCCCGGAAAATCCGGTCCTCGGTGTACCGGTACGGGATGAACAACGACACCCCTAGGTCAACCCCCTGCTGCTCGTCGTCCATGCCGCTCTCGGCTCCATTCGCTCACTCTGATCCCCCGGATGCACACCCCTACGCCAATGCTGCCGAGCCGGATCGCCGCAGACCCGACCGCGGCGGCGCGTGTGCAGCGCTGCGCAAGTGCCATCTAGCCGTCAGCGAATTCGTACTCTTGCTGCTATCAACGGTACTGGGGTATGACTACAGTAGTAAATGTATCTTACTAGTTTGGGTGATTGGGCACTCTCGATCACGAAGAGCCTGTATCTGTCGGAAGTGCTAGGCGTGAACCCGCAGCACGACAGTGCCGATGGCAACAATTGTTAGATACAAGCTGCGACCATCTGGCAAGAGACCACTATGCGGGCGGTCGATCGGGGGACGGGTCCGAGATTGTGGACCTGTACTAAGCCCTCGCCACAAGCGGCAGCTCCGGCAGCCACAAAACACTCTGAGTCGCTGGGAACCCGGCCGCCGCCCGGAAACCGGGAAACAGGCCGACATGCCCGGCCCTGTCGACCCACTCCTCAACCAGCACGCGCAACACCTGCCGGACGATGTGCCCGCCCCGGCAACGCAAAGAACCCGCACCCAAAGTCCAATGCCGGTGCGCCCTAACGCCAATCACAAGATCATCAGTGGACATGGCGTCGCTGCCGTCCCGCTGAACCGCACCGATGCACAACATCACCACCATGTCGGCCGGCAGCTCTACTCCACCGACGGTCGTCGGCTGGGTAGTGAAACGCTGGCAAGCCGGCACCATCGGCTCCAACCGGAGGACCTCTTCAACGAACCCGCGTATCAGCTCAGGCTGACGTCGAAGCATGTCGCACAATTCGGGGCGGCGAGCCAACTCGAATAGATGCCAGCCAGCGTGTTTGAACAGGTTGCGACACGCCTCGGACAGGACATGGCCGGACCGCCCGTGTAGGTGCTCAACAGGCAGTAGCTGCAGGCGCGACACGGTGTCGAAAAGGGCATCAGCCATCGGTGTGGTCACATCGGCCACCGCGTCGCCGCCACCGACGGCGACGAAACGATCGATCAGCGCGGAGGCGGACGGACGGAACTCCGCCGCAACGTCATGAGCTGATTTTGGCGCGAATAGCTGCTGGTGAACCTCGAGGTCACTCTCGGGAAGGGCGCGGGTGCAATCCAACCGTGCATCGTCCAGATGCGCCAACACCTCCTTCCGGCCGACGACGAACACCCAGTTTCCAAACATCCCGTCCGCCTCTGGATGTCGCAAAACCGGGCCGGCCTGTCGCGCCAGGCGCCAACCCAAGCCGCGGTCCGTGCTCAGGGCGGTTCCCGCCTCGGCGGGAAGGACTGGGCAGTCGGAAAGTTTCACCTGCCCCTCCTCATTCTCAGCGAGTGATGCTCTGAAATTCCCGCGACTTCGCAACCATACCTAGCAGCGAATCCGTCCTCTGAATGCCTTTGCGGGTCGAATCCGCCGGGCGCACCACTCTGACCAGCAGCTACAGGCCGAGTTGGCGTCAGGGCAGCTTCTGCACCAGGGGCACCACGCCGCGAATGATCTGAGCGAAAGTTTCGACTTTAGGCAGGCCGTTGATCGGCAAGAAGCCTTCGGGGAAGCACACCATGTTGATGTCGACCCCAAAGGCATTCCACGAGACACCGTTGCTCGCGACCGGCGACGATCGATCGGCGGCGTTGTAGTTGTCACGGTGGAAGCGCTCGGTGCAGTACCAATAGCAGTCGTAGCCGAGACCGCGGATATGCCGGATCAGATTGTCGCCATCGGCGGGGTTGTTGTTTTCGACGAACAGAGTGGGCCGTGTGCGCGCGATAAGCCGTTCGGCGCCGCGCAGTATCGCAAGCTCGAATCCTTCCGCATCGATTTTGATGAGATCGACCCGCTGCAGATCTGCGGTCTGGGTGAATGTGTCGAGGACGACAACCGTCGTCGGCTCGGATCTCAGTACGCCGGGAAAGCGGGCCTCGCCGCTGAATCCGGCCGCGACAGAGAACGCACCGTAGTTCCACGGGATGTCGTAGTCGGTCGACTCGATCGAAATGACCTCTTCGCGTTCACCGACCACCACACGGTGGGCATCAACGTTGTCCAGGTTGTTGAGTGCCAGGTTGCCGCACAAGATGTTGAAGATAACCCGCTGCGGCTCGAAGCAGATGACCCGTCCGGACCGGGCGATCTTTGCCAGCGGCACACTGTGCAGGCCGAGGTTTGCGCCAACCTCGATGACCACGCTGTCGGGTGTGACCAGGCGACGGTAGAGCGATACCTCCAGCTCGCACCACTCGCCGTAGACATCGGCGTACGTGCTGATCATGTCGCCGCGCAGGAGAATGAACTGTCCCCAGCGACAGTCCTTGAGAAACGTCTGCATCAGGGCCGCGAAGGGCGACGGTCTACTGGCAGCTGCCAGATGGTGCCGGTACCGGCCCGTTCAACACCGGCCCTCCGAAAATCCCTGGCGGTGGTGGCGGCTTGACGCATTGGACCACTACCAGGGAGGCCGTCCCCGGGGCGCCGCGGTTTATGGCGCGCCAGTACGCGCCGTCCTCGTAGGGCACGCCGTCGCAAGACGGCTCGAGCGGGGACACCTGGTCTACGGTGCCCCCACCTGGGCAGAAGTGGGCACCAGGGTCCGGCTTGTGCGGGTCGGGGCCCGCGTGGCCCACGGGCGCGGTCAGCATGGCGGCGGCGACCAGCGCCACGGTCATAACGTGCTTCATACTCGGCATCCTATTTCGACACGCCTCGTCGGCGCTCCCCACCCGTGCGACGATGCGCACATGACGTCCCCGCTGCTACTTCGCGACCTGGTGCGCTGTTCTCGCCCGTCCAGCATTATCGACATCGGCGCCGCTCCCATCGATGGCCGTCCCCCATACAAGGAGATGCTCGACTACGGCTTGTGCACGGTAACCGGGTTCGAACCTCGGCCAGGCGCTTTGGCAAAGCTCGAGGAAGACAAAGGGCCGCTGGAGCGATACCTTCCGCATGTCGTTGGCGATGGTCGCGAGCAACGCCTGAAGATCACCCACGCCGAGGGAATGACGAGCCTGCTCACGCCCGATGAGAATCAGCTTCGGCTGTTCAACGGATTCCCGTTCTGGGGTTCGGTGGTAGAAGAAGTGGAAGTCCAGACCCATCGTCTCGACGACCTGGACATCGACGAGTTCGACCTCCTGAAGATCGACGTCCAGGGCGCCGAGCTGATGGTGTTCCAGCATGGCCGGGAACGGCTGCGCGACGCGGTCGCGGTCCACACCGAGGTGTCGTTCGTGCCGCTGTACCTGGGTCAGCCGACGTTCGGTGAAGTGGACGTCGAGTTGCGGGCACAGGGCTTCATGCCGCATTCGATGCCCGACCTGAAGCGGTGGGCGATCGCGCCGACGATGTTCGGCGAGAACATATACGAACCCGGCAATCAACTGCTCGAGGCTGACATCGTCTACGTTCGCGACATCGCGCACCCGGAACAGATGACCAGCGAGCAGCTCGCGCAGTTGGCGATGATCGCGTTTCATATCTACGGGTCAATCGACTTAGCCGTCTTCTGTCTCATCGAACTACGTCAGCGCGGGCGCGCACCCGAGGACGCCGTCGAACAGTTGATGCAACTCTTCGAGTAGCGGCCTCAGTCTACCGAGCTGATCGTCGCACTGCAGATGGGCAGCGCGATCGGAAGTGTATGCGCGACCGAGTCTTTCGGCGCGGTCACCACCAACGTCCCTTCGCGAGGGCAAGGATTTCCCGACCCATTGATGTCCAGCGCAGAAGACTGAACCTCGGCGTTCGCGACATCGCCCGGGTTGAGGTGCAGCACATGCGCCGCATTGGCCGGCCGCGGCTCGACGTGAACCAGCACGCCACCAGCCGCCGTGACCAGATTCGCATCGGGATAGCCGACGAGCAAGCACATGTTCGACGACGTGTTTTTAAACGACACAAGCACGCGGCGCAGCGTGTTGGCCGATTCAATCGGCCCGTTGGTGACGGTGAGGTCACCGTCGGCGCACGTACCCGGTGTAACGGCAGCACTGCCGCCGCCACCGTCACCATTGTTGGGCGGTCCACCGGCGTGCGCCGTCGCGGGCAGAGCAAGTGTTGCGGCGGCAACGACGAAGGAGGCGGCTAATGTCCCTGACGGCTTCATGATTTTCCCCAATTGCTCATGGCATGTGGATGCCGTGTCATTATTCGATTTGGGACATTGCGGCACAGTTTAGGCGTCATCGTATGCGCCAATCAATAGCGATCGAATTCGTTGAGTGGAGCAGAAATCCGATGAGTGCCCTTAGTTGACAGCGCCGCGGGTCACTTGCGGCCCGGGCGCAGCGCGGTGTCGCGACAGCAGGCGGGCCGCCTGGCCCGGTGCACCCAGTTGAAGCATTGCGGCCAAAGCCGTTTCGAGAATCACTTCTTGTTGCACGCGACTACCGCCGATCGAGGCAAGCCCGCCAAGGGATTCGAGGAGGTGGTCGAGCGCGGCACGCGGCTCCCCTGCCGTCAACGAGATGAGGCCTTCGCCGATGAGACGCAGGGTCGTCAGCTGTGCATCGGTGGCGCCCGGAACATTGATCGCGCGGATCGCGGCCGGATCGTTCGCCGCGGCCAGGACCAGCAACGCATGGAACGCGATGAACGGCGTCTGCGGCGTAAAGGCAAGTGAGCCAACCTCGCCGAGGACCCGCATCGGATCGGGCGGCGTGACCCAGTCCGGATGCAGGCGTGCCCGCCACGCGAGTGAGCCGGCGTCGACAAGGCAGCGCACGCCCTTCGAATGCGGCGGCGCGAGAGACGAGTTGTACCGGCGGGCTGCGGCCGCCGCGTCCCCCATCGCCAGTTCGTGCAGTGCGGCATGCCACTGGAAGTGCGGCACGTAGCGCTGGGTGCTGCCGTCGCCGGGGATCCAGTCCGTCAGCCATTTCAGCCCCGCGCCGTGCGCGTCGGTCTCGTAGTGCACGTGCGTCAGCGCATGCGCGGCGTTGCCGTTGCCCGGGTCGAGTTCCAGTGCGGCGTCGGCCAAGTCGGCTGCGTCGTACCAGAGGCCCTGCTCGGTTCGGCCGTAGGCGCGCAGACCCAGATACCACGGCGCCTCGCCATATACGCCGGTGAATCGTTCGACGTACTGCCAGGCGTCCGGCAACGCGTCACCGGCCCCCGCGAACGCGATCGACGGTGCGAGCACGAGCAACGCGACCGCGTCGTCCGGGACGCGGTCGAGATGGTCGATGAGCGCGTCGGTTCCGGCCTCGTTGCCCTTCTCACACCAGGTCGCGATGGCTTCGACGTGGCTTCGGTCTTCATCGCTGCCGTGTGCCAGCGCCGCCCGCGCGCGAGCCAGATGACCGATCACGGCGTCGGGGCCGCCGGCCCGGTCGGGTCGTTCGGTCGCGATCATCGCCAGCGCGACGTGCGCACGGGCGTGCTGGGGATCCTCGGCGACCGCGGCAGCGAAAGCGGTCGAGGCGCCGTCCTGAACGGCGAGCAGGCGACGCACGCCCTCGGCGTATGCCGCAGCGGCACCGGTCAATTCGGGTGCAGCCGTGATGCGGCTGGGCACCCGTACCGGTTGGTCGCGGCTCTCGTCGGCGAGCAACGTCGCGGTCGCCGCGGCCTGGCTGCGGATTTCGGGGATCGCGGTGGTTTCCCACTCCTCGCCCTGACGGATCGAGCCGATACAGATGATGCCCGGGACCGCGTTCCCCGCCCCGTCGACGAGAAAGCCCTCCGGTGTGAGCCGCACTCCCACGCCGCTCGGGTGCAGCGAAGCAACATCGGCGGCGAGCAGGTTCGCCCACAGCGCGGACCGTTGCAGCGACCGCCGGTCCCAGGCGGAGCCGGCGGCGACGACCACGGCGTCACCGCGTCGGCGCACGGATCGATCGCTGGTGGTCACCACCAATTCGACGCCTTTACGGCGCAGCGACACGTCGGCGACCTCGCCGGCCTCGATGACGAGCTGACCGCTGTCGATCGCCGCGTGGATCGCGTCAGCGATCGTGGGCGGCATCCGGTGCCGAAGCACCTCCCACTGCCGCAAGTCCTCCCGCAGAAACCGGCGCTGGTCTTCCCATCCCAGCGACTGCCACAGTCGGGCGGTGCGCGGCCGCACCGCGTCGATCACTCGGCGCCAGTCCACACCGCCTTCGGCAGCGTGCGCGAGGTCGGCGGCGAGCGCGGTGCGCAATTGCTCGAGCGAGACCTCTGCGGCCAGCGCGTCAGTTCGGCAATTCCGCCGGTGCACCCGTTGCCTTGAATCGACGCGGCAGTGCGCCGTGCCGCGACAGCAGCGTGACCGCTGCGCCCGCGCCGTCAGATGCAGCGCGACATCAACGCCGGTGAGCCCCGAACCGATCACCAAGACGTTGGCGGGCCGGCGCGCTCCGAGAGCTTCCAGCGCGCCCGGTGCCCATGGATCCAACACGATTCTGCCGTCAGTGCCTTCTGCCAGCACCGGAGCGAAGGCACGTTCCAACGAGTCGGGCATGCCGCTTTGCGGGCGTCCGGACGCGAGCACCACTGCGTCCGCCGACAAGTTACGTCCGTCGCCCAGGGCCAACTGCACCGGAGCGCCCGGCGTCACCTCCACGACCTCGGCGGTCTCGATTCGCACGTCGGCGGCGAGGAGTTGGTCTTGCAAGTACCGGCCATAGGCAAGTCGAGGCGCGAAACTCTCGGCCGGGGTGACAGCTCGTTCGTCGAGCCAACGGGTGAAGTGATCGGGATCGTCGGGCCAGGCCGACATGCGCGGCGCGGGAACGTTAAGCAGGTGCGTCGGGTCATTGGTGCCGTATGCCGCGCCAGTGCCGGGACGCCCCGAGGCGTCGATCAACGTGATCTGCGCGTCTGGCTTGCGGTGGCGCAGATGCACAGCGGCGAGCACGCCCGCGGCCCCACCGCCCACGATCGCGACACGCATCATGGCCGAAGGGTATATGCCGCGGGTGCCGGCCGCTGCCGCGTTTACGCGAAGGTTTTGCGCCGTTTCAGCGCGATCGCCGCAGGACGATGATCGCCTTGTCGACCTTTTTGAAGGGCTCGAAGGTCTCTGCTGGAACGCCGAAGACGGCCGACAACACTCGAGGTGGAAGCTTGCTGAGGGACTCACCGATACCGATGTTGTCTTTGGCTTCCGGAGCGCTGGTGTTCTGGATGATCACGATCTTCATGTCGTCCGGGCCACGGTTCTCGAAGTAGTGGAAGGAGCCCTGGGGTGCAAACACGACGTCACCGACGTGTTGGTCGAAACTCTCGTGGTTGCCGTTCCCGTCGACGAGGGCCCAGGCCGCGACTCCCTTGGTGACGATGTTGATCTCCCATGCGCTGGGATGCCAGTGCGGTTCGCGAATACCTCCGGGCTGCAACGTCAGCAGCACGATGCTGGCCTCCTGCCCTTTGAGTATCGGGAAACTCTTTTCATCCGCCTGCTGAAACGAGCCCCCGTCGAACGTGCTGACGGGCGAATCTCCGAGATGGAACAGGTGCGATTGGGAGTTGATCGTCTCATCGGGTAAGCGGGGATCCCCGAACCGTGCAGCATCGTCGGAGATCTGCTCTTCGCGGTCGGCGTGGTGGCCGGAGGAGCCGCCGGCGACCAGGCGGTCGACGCCCACACCCGTTGCGGCCGCGGCACCGGCCAGGCCCGCTCCGCCCAGGACTTTGCGACGATTGATCGACATCAGAGATTACCTCGAATCATGCTGCGCCAAAAGTCGATTCAATCAGTGCGATCGCAGGATGGTGACCGCGTTGTCGAGCTTCTTGAAGTTGCGGAACGTCTCTGGGGAAACGCCGAACACCGCGGCCAGCACTTCGGGCGGGAGTTGACTGACCGACTCGCCTATGCCGATGTTGTCTTTGTCTTCAGCCGCGCTGGTGTTCTGGATGATCAGCACGTCCAGGTCCTCCTTGCCCTGATTCTCGAAATAATGCAGGGAACCCTGAGGTGCGAATACGAAGTCATCGACGTGGGCGTCGAAACTCTCGGAGTTGCCGTTTCCGTCGATGAGGACCCATGTCGCGACTCCCTTGGTGATCAGGTTGATCTCCCACGCGCTGGGATGCCAGTGCGGCTCGCGAATACCTCCCGGCTGCAACGTGATCAGCTGGATGCTGGCCTCTTGACCTTTGAGTATCGGGAAGTTGTCTTCGTGTGCCTGCTGCTGCGAACCGCCGTCATAGGTGGTGGGAGGTAGCGCCGCGAGACGGAACAGGTGAGATTGCGACGTGATCGTTTCATCGGGTAACCGGGGATTGCCGAAACGTGCCGCGTCATCAGTCATTGGCTCTTCCCTAAGCCGCCGAGGTCGTCGGGCACGTCGACGGCGTGCTCTCGCAGTGCGTCCAACGGCACCACGTCGAGGGTGCGCTCGTGAGTACTCGCCAGCACGACCGGTGCGGCGAAACCATCCCGGTATGCCCGCAACCAGTTGCCCGCGGTGACACACCACCGGTCTCCGGGTGTCAGGCCGGGAAACCGGAACTGCGGCATCGGAGTTGACAGGTCGTTGCCGATCGACCGTTGGTGCTCCAGGAATTCGGCCGTCACGACCGCGCAAATGGTGTGCAGGCCAAGATCCTCCGGCCCCGTCGAACAGCAGCCGTCGCGGTAGAAGCCGGTTACCGGCTCGCTACTGCACGGCTCCAGAGCCCCGCCCAACACGTTGCGCTCAGACATCGATCGCCCTCACCATCTCCGCGATGCGTCGCAGTTCATCGACATCGGAACTTGTTGGAATGAGCTGTATTTCATCGGTACCGACAGCCTCGAAATCGCGCAGCACCGCAGCCAGATCGTCCTCCGTGCCGGCGAAGCCGGTGCTCGGCGCCATCGCGTCAATGTATTCGGCCGGTATCCAGTTCATGTAACGCCGCAGGTGCCGGTGCACCTGACCGCGGGCCTCCTCGCGGGAACCGAGCGCGAACCAGAACGACGTGGCCAGATGCGGCTTCGGTTTGCCCGCCTGGGCCCACGCGGTGCGCGCCACGTCGAACAACTCGTTCTGCCTGGCGACATCGAGGTCCAAGCTGGTGCCCGCGAGGCCGTCGGCCCACGCCGCGGCGCTGCGAACGGTCTTGGGCCCCATAGTCCCGACCAGCAGTGGCGGACCACCGGGCTGAACCGGTGCCGGTCCGACCGGCAGCATCGATTCGGTGGTGTTCTCGCCGCCCCACACCCGTTTCATGACGGCGACACGCTCGGCCATACCGCGCATCGTCTGCGTCCCCGGATCCGCGCCGACCGCCCGGTAATCCTCGACCCGGCCGCCGATACCCACGCCGACGGTCAATCGCCCACCGCAGAGCATGTCCCCCGTCGCCAACGCCTTGGCCAGCATCACCGGGTCGTGCAGCTGGGGCACGATCACCGTCGTCACCAACCGGACCCGATCGGTCCACGCGGCCAGCGCGCCCAGCAGCGCGAGCGTCTCCGGGTTGTCAAAGGCCATCCGCTCGCCCCAGCACAACGAGGAGAACGGACCCGCGTCGATCGCATGCGCCCAATCCCGCAGCAGACCGGCATCCAAGTCCGGCTCCATGACCGGCATGGTCATCGCTACCCGCACGAGGGCGATTCTGGCATGGCCGTCGGCACAGTGGTTGACTGGCAAGCAGAATGCCGATCGCCTTCAACCACACCATCGTTGCCGCCCGGGACAAGCGGGAGTCCGCCGAATTCGTCAGCGAGTTGTTCGGGCTGCCGAGCCCGGTGCCGGTCGGCCGCTTCCTGGCCGTCGCGCTCGAGCACGGCGCGACGCTGGATTACGTGGACGCGGCGGACGGCGAGCAGATTCACCCGCAGCACTACGCGTTCCTGGTCTCCGGCGACGACTTCGACGCGATCTACGGCAAGATCCGGTCCCGCGGCCTGCAGCACTGGGCGGACCCGAGCGGGCAACGGACGGGCGAGATCAACACCAATGACGGCGGCCGTGGTGTCTATTTCCGCGACCCCGCAGGCCACTTCCTGGAGATCATCACCCGGCCGTACGGCTCGGGCGGCTAGCCGGCCCGCGGCGCGTGCTTTCCTGGGCACGGTAATCGTCGGCCAGTCGACCGACGTGATCGGGCAGGGCACCGGCCGCGACATCGGCCAGGGTGGTCTGCTCCAGCACCGAGCGCATGCTGGCCCGCAACGCCCGCCACACGTCGGTCAGCGCCGCGGTGGGGCCGGTATAGGCCAGATCGCCCAGCCCGATATCTCGCACGCTGGCCAGTGGGCCATCGATGCAGCGCAGCACGTCGGCAATGCTGATTTCGGTTCCGGGACGAGCCAATTCGTATCCGCCGTCGCGCCCGCGGTGGCTACGCACCAGCCGATCGGTACGCAGTTCGGACAGGATGTCGACAAGGAACTGCGGCGGGATGCTCTGCGCGGTGGCCAGTTCGTCGGTGGTGACCCGCACGCCATCGCCCGTGGTGGCGAGTTGAATCATCGCGCGCACCGCGTACTCCGCCTTGGCAGACATCCGCATGGATGTGGATCCTCCCACTGTTGACCGTCAGCCGGTGACCGCAAGTACCGCGTCGGCGTATTCGGGACGGCATACCACCAGGTCCGGGAGCAGCGGATCGGCCCGGTTGTACTCCAGCGGCGACCCGTCGATACGCGAGGTGTGCAGACCGGCCGCGCGCGCCACCGCCACCGGCGCCGCCGAGTCCCACTCATACTGTCCGCCGGCGTGCACATACACATCGGCCAACCCCTGGATGACCGCGGCGACCTTCGCGCCGGCCGAGCCCATCTCGACCAGGGTGCCGTTCAGCTGATCGCGGACCTGCAACGCGATCGCGGGTGGACGGGTGCGTGACACGACGATCCGGGGCGCGCCGGTGTGCGGGGGCGGCGGCGTGGGATCGGGTGTGGCCAGCGTGACGCCCTGCGCGGGAAGTGCGACCGCGCCGGCGACGAGCTGACCGGACTGCCACAGCGCGACGTGCACGGCCCAGTCTTGGCGGCCGAGTTCGGAGAACTCCCGGGTGCCGTCCAGCGGGTCGACGATCCACACCCGCTCGGAGCTCAACCGGACCGGGTCGTCGACGCCCTCTTCGGACAGCACCGCGTCATCCGGACGTTCATCGGCCAGGGCATCCATCAGGTATTCGTGAGACCGTTTGTCCCCAGCGGCTTTTCGGTCAGCTTCGGCTGCGTCAGCGAGTTCCTCACGGACCCCGAGCAACAGCCGGCCCGCTTCGGTGGCCAGCCGGGCCGCGACCGCATGGTCGCCGTAGTCACTGTGATCACTCAACTCCGCACCTCGATCAGATCGATGACTTGCTGGGCCAGCTCGTCCAGGCTGCGGTCCGGGATGAGCCGCAGGTCGGGATTCTTCGGCCGCTGGTAAGGACTGTCGATCCCGGTGAAATGGGTGATCTCACCGGCACGCGCTTTAGCGTAGAGGCCCTTGGGGTCTCGCCGCTCGCAATCCTCCAGCGGGGTGTCGCAGAACACCTCGATGAAGTCGAGCCCGGCCTCCGCGTGGACTTGCCGGGCCAGCTCGCGATGCTCGACCAGTGGGCTGATCGCCGGCACCAAAACGGTGTGGCCGGCCTGGGCGAGCAGCGCCGCGACGTGCGCCAGTCGGCGCAGGTTCTCGGCCCGGTCGGCCATGCTGAAGCCCAGGTCGGCGTTCAGTCCGTGCCGCAGGTTGTCACCGTCGAGAACGAATGCGAGAACGCTGTTTTCGAGGAGCCTTTGTTCGACCAGCATCGCCACCGAAGATTTGCCGGACGCCGAAAGGCCGGTGAACCACAGCGTGCGCCCGCGCGACGCACGGTCCGCGGCGGTCACCAACGACGTGTGCCGAACCGTGTTGGGGCTCGACGAGAGGCCCGAGACCTCGCGCAACACCATGCCCGCGGCGACGGTCCCGTTGGTGTCGGGATCGATCAGGATGAACGATCCGGTGCTCGCGTTGCGGGTGTACTCGTCGAGCAGCAGCGGCACCTGCGAACGCAACGAGATGCGGCCGAGTTCGTTGAGCTGCAACGAGGTTGCCTCTTTGTCCCGGCGCAGCGTGTTGACGTCCAGCCGGTAGTCCAGGGCGGTGATCCGCACCCGCGTGGTCCTGGTGGTGTGCTTGATCAGGTAATCACGTCCGGGTTCGAGCGCCGCGGCGTCGGCCATCCAGCACACTGTGGCATCGAATTCCTGGGTGACCCTCGGCGCGTTGCCGGGCCGCGCGATCATGTCGCCGCGAGAGATGTCGATATCGTCAGAAAGACTCACCGAGACTGCCATCGGCGGAAACGCTTCTGCCACTGGCCCACTCGGTCCCTCGATCGCGGTGATCCGGCTCGGCCTGCCGGTCGGCAACACCACCACCTCGTCGCCGGGGCGCATGACGCCGCTGGCCACCGTGCCGGCGTAGCTGCGGTGGTCCTGATGCTCGCGGGTCTGCGGACGGATGACGTACTGCACCGGGAACCGGACGTCGACCAGGTTACGGTCGGCCGCGACGTACACCTCTTCGAGGTGCGACAGCAACGCCGGTCCGTCGTACCACGGGGTGTGGTCCGACTTGGTCACCACGTTGTCGCCGAGCAGCGCCGACATCGGGATGGTCAGCACGTCTTGCACATCGAGCCGGGTGGCGAAGGCGTAGAACTCGTCGCGGATCGCTTCGAAAGTGTCCTTGTCCCAGTCGACGAGATCCATCTTGTTGACCGCGAGCACAATGTGCTCGATGCCCAGCAGCGATGCGAGGAACGTGTGTCGACGGGATTGCTCCAGCAGACCGTGGCGGGCATCGACCAGCACGATGGCCAGCTGTGCGGTCGAGGCCCCGGTCACCATGTTGCGGGTGTACTGAATGTGGCCCGGAGTGTCGGCGATGATGAATTTTCGCCTGGGAGTGGCGAAGTAGCGGTAGGCGACGTCGATCGTGATGCCTTGCTCGCGCTCGGCACGCAGCCCGTCGGTGACCAGCGACAAGTCGGTGTACTCATGGCCGCGGTCTTTGGAGGTGCGTTCCACCGACGCCCACTGGTCGTCCATGACGGCCTTGGAGTCGTAGAGCAGTCGCCCGATCAAGGTGGATTTGCCGTCATCGACAGAACCGGCAGTCGCGATGCGCAGCAACGTGGTTGACGTGGCCATCAGAAGTACCCCAGCCTCTTACGGTCTTCCATGCCGGCTTCGGAGATGCGATCGTCGGCGCGAGTCGCGCCCCGTTCGGTCAGCCGCGAGACCGCGGTCTCCGCGACGACCTCGGCCACGGTGCCCGCGTTCGATTCCACGCAGCCCGTACAGGTGACGTCACCGACGGTGCGAAACCGCACGGTCGCCTCGAACACCTTCTCGTCGGGGCGGGGTTGCAAGTGGCGATCGACAGCGAGCAGCATGCCGTCCCGCTTGAATACCTGTCGCCGATGGGCATAGTAGATCGACGGCAATGCGATCTTCTCGGCCCCGATATAGGACCAGATGTCGAATTCGGTCCAGTTGGACAGCGGGAACACCCGGATGTGCTCACCCTTGTGATGCCGGCCGTTGTAGATGTTCCACAGCTCGGGGCGCTGGACTTTGGGGTCCCACTGGCCGAACTCGTCGCGGAAACTGAACACCCGCTCCTTGGCGCGCGCCTTCTCCTCGTCGCGGCGGGCACCGCCGAACGCGGCGTCGAACTTGTTCTCGCGGATCGCGCGCAACAGCGTCACGGTCTGAATCGGGTTGCGTGACGGGATGGTTTCGACGACGCGGCCCGCGTCGATGTCGTCTTGCACCTTGGCGACGACGAGCCGCACCCCGGTCTCGGCCACCATCTCGTCACGGGTGGTGATCACCTCGTCGAAGTTGTGACCGGTGTCGACGTGCATCACCGGAAACGGCAGGCGCCCGGGCTTGAAGGCCTTAAGCGCCAGATGCAGCATCACGATCGAGTCTTTGCCGCCGGAGAACAGCAGCACCGGCCGCTCGAATTCGGCGGCCACCTCGCGGATGATATGGATCGCCTCGGCCTCCAACGAGCGCAGGTGGGTCAATTCGTATTGCCCTGCCGCCGGAGTAGCCGTCGCTTCTTGGCTGGTCATCGATCCCCTTGATTCCAGGTAAAGCTGGTTCTTTTGGTCAGGATTACAGGCATTACCCAGTATGAAACCAGTCGCCTTGGCCGCTGTCAACGAATTCGCTGGGTTCCGCCTCTGGACTTCAGGGCGATCGATGTGCCCGCCTCCGAGCGACAACCTCGAGCGCGAGGTCAAGCCGAAGGCGATATCACCCGTGGTGGCGAAACTAAATAAGCACCAAGCCTCTCAGTCACTCAAGAGACCCACATAGTGCGTTGGCTTAGCCGGTGACCTCGGTCAGTTCGCCGGTGGCGACGTCGAAGATGAACCCTCGCGCCGACGTGTGCTTGGTGACGAAGGGGCTGTTCTCGATGCGATGCAGCGACTGCCGGACATCCTCGGCCACGTCGGGGAAAGCCTCGGCCGACCACGGCGGCTTCACCCCGGTCTCGTCCTGGATCGCGCGCTTGAAGTCGTCGTCGGTGAACGTCAGCATTCCGCAGTCGGTGTGGTGGATGAGGATGATCTCGGTGGTGCCCAGCAGCCGCTGACTGATAGCCAGCGAGCGAATCGCGTCGTCGGTGGCCACGCCGCCGGCGTTGCGGATGACGTGCGACTCGCCTTCGTTGATGCCGAGCGCGCGGTAGACGTCGAGCCGGGCGTCCATGCATGCCAGCACGGCTACGTGCTTACTGGGTGGCAGCGGCAGCGGACCCTGAAATGACTTCGCATAGTCGGCGTTATTGGCCAGGTAGTCGTCAGTGACTGTCACGGCCATCGAGCATAGTGAGACCGCCGGCGTGCTTCACCGGTCCGAATCAACTGGATCGCAATGCGGACCCTCAACCTTCGCGTTGCACGCGCTGATCGGCGATGCGTCTCCTAGTCTGTGCGAATGCGACAGGGGCGAGGCCGGTAACCATGACCCGCTTCCTGGCACGTCGCGTGCTGAACTACGTCGTGCTGCTGGCGCTGGCATCGTTTCTGACGTTCTGCCTGACCTCGGTGGCGTTCTCGCCGCTGGAAAGCTTGATGCAGCGCAGTCCGCGCCCGCCGCAGAGCGTGATCGACGCCAAGGCCGCCGACCTCGGCCTGAACAAACCCATCCCGCTTCGCTACGTGCAGTGGGCCTCGCACGCGGTGCGCGGCGACTTCGGCGCTTCGGTCACCGGCCATCCGGTGTCGGGCGAACTGTGGCGCCGCATCGGCGTCAGCCTTCGCCTGCTGCTCGTCGGATCGGTGGCCGGGACGCTTATCGGCGTCGTGCTCGGCGCGTGGGGGGCGATCCGCCAGTACCGGCTCAGCGATCGCGTCATTACGCTGCTGTCGCTGCTGGTGTTGTCCGCCCCGACGTTCGTGATCGCGAACCTGTTGATCCTCGGGGCGCTGCGGGTCAACTGGGCGCTGGGTGCACAACTGTTCCAGTACACCGGTGAGACGTCGCCCGCGGTGATCGACGGGGTAGGGCCGCGATTGGTGGATCGATTGCAGCACCTCGTATTGCCCACGCTCACGCTGACACTGGGTACCGCCGCGGGATTCAGCCGTTATCAGCGCAACGCGATGCTCGACGTTCTCGGCCAGGATTTCATCCGCACCGCGCGCGCCAAAGGACTCAGCCGTCGCCGCGCACTTGTCAAGCACGGGTTGCGCACGGCGCTGATACCGCTGGCCACCTTGTTCGCGTACGGGGTGGCCGGTCTGGTGACCGGTGCGGTGTTCGTCGAGAAGATTTTCGGCTGGCACGGCATGGGCGAGTGGATGGTGCAGGGGGTGGCGACCCAGGACACCAACATCGTCGCCGCGATCACGGTGTTCGCCGGCACGGTCATCTTGCTGGCCGGCCTGCTGTCCGACTTCATCTACGCCGCGCTCGATCCCAGGGTGCGGGTCTCATGACCGACACGGCCGCCCTGCATGCCGAATCAGGCCTAGAGACACCGGAGTTCGCTTCTCGTCGCACCCTGGTCCTGCGGCGCTTTCTGCGCAGCCCGTCGGCGGTGGGGTCACTGGTGGTGCTGCTGGCGTTGTTCGTCGGCTGCTACGCGCTGCCGACCTTTCTGCCCTACTCCTATACCGATCTGGACTTCAACGCGCTGCTGCAGCCGCCGAACGCTCGACACTGGCTGGGCACCAACGCACTTGGTCAGGACCTGTTGGCCCAGACCTTGCGGGGCATGCAGAAGTCGATGCTGATCGCGGTGTGCGTGGCGATCATTTCCACCGGCATCGCCGCGACCGTCGGTGCGATCTCGGGTTACTTCGGCGGCTGGCGCGACCGGGTACTGATGTGGTTCGTCGATCTGATGCTGGTGGTGCCGTCCTTTCTCCTGATCATGATTTTGACACCGCGCACCAAGAGTTCTGGCAACGTCGTTGTGCTGGTGCTGCTGTTGGCGGGCTTCGGCTGGATGGTCAGCTCGCGGATGGTCCGAGGCATGACCATGAGCCTGCGGGAACGCGAATTCATCCGCGCCGCAAGGTATATGGGCGTCTCGAATCGGCGGATCATCACCCATCACGTGGTGCCGAACGTGGCATCGATCTTGATCATCGACGCTGCGCTCAACGTCGCCGGGGCGATCCTGGCCGAAACCGGGCTGAGCTTTCTCGGTTTCGGCATCCAGCCTCCGGACGTCTCGCTCGGCACGCTGATCGCCGACGGCACCCAATCGGCGACCACATTCCCGTGGGTGTTCTTGTTCCCTGCCGGCGTCCTGGTGGTGATCCTGGTGTGCGCGAACCTGACTGGCGACGGCCTGCGCGACGCGCTCGATCCGGCCAGCGGCGCGGCGCGAGGTGGACGCCGATGAACCGGCTGCTCGACGTGACCAACCTGAGCGTCGACTTTCCCACCGACGGGCCGTTGCTGAAAGCGGTGCGCGGCATCGGGTTTCATGTCGACGCCGGTGAAGTGGTCGCGATCGTCGGCGAATCCGGTTCGGGCAAGTCGACAGCGGCGATGGCGGTGGTGGGCCTGCTTCCGGAGTACGCCACCGTTCGCGGTTCGGTGCGGTTGCAGGGCACCGAGCTGGTCGGACTGGGCGACGACGGGATGTCGCGGTTTCGCGGTAACTCGATCGGCACGGTCTTCCAGGACCCGATGTCGGCGCTGACCCCGGTCTACGCCGTCGGCGACCAGATCGCCGAGGCGATCGAAGTGCACCAGCCGCAGACCGGACGGCGGGCCGCCCGCCAGCGTGCCGTCGAATTGCTCGAATTGGTCGGCATCGCCCAGCCCGATCGACGAGCGCGCGCCTTTCCGCACGAGTTGTCCGGCGGTGAACGTCAACGGGTGGTCATCGCGATCGCGATCGCCAACGATCCCGATCTGCTGATCTGCGACGAGCCGACAACGGCCCTCGACGTCACGGTGCAGGCGCAGATCCTCGACGTGCTCAAGACCGCGCGCGACGTCACCGGTGCCGGGGTACTCATCATCACCCATGACCTCGGCGTGGTCGGGGAATTCGCCGACCGCGCGCTGGTGATGTATGCCGGCCGAATCATCGAATCCGCCGCCGTCGCCGACGTGTACCGGGACCGCCGGATGCCCTACACAGTCGGGCTTTTGGGTTCGGTCCCGCGGTTGGACGCCCCGCAGGGCACCCGGCTGGTGCCGATACCGGGTGCTCCCCCGTCGCTGTCTGCCCTCGAGCCGGGATGCCCTTTCGCGCCGCGCTGCCCGCTCGCCGTCGACGAGTGCCGCGCCCAAGAGCCGGAACTCGTGTCGGTGGCCCCCGACCATCACGCCGCCTGCATCCGCACCGAACACGTTGTCGGCCGCAGTGCCGCAGACATTTACGGCGTCAGCACCGAAGCCGAGCAGGTCGACTCCGGTGAACCACCCGTCGTCGTGCGCGTGCGCGATCTGGTCAAAACGTATCCACTGACGAAAGGCGTGCTGTTCCGCCGCAGTATCGGCGAGGTCCGCGCGGTCGACGGCATCAGCTTCGAACTGCGACAGGGGCGCACGCTGGCCATCGTCGGTGAATCCGGCTCGGGCAAGTCGACGACGTTGCACGAGATCCTCGAATTGGCGCCGCCGCAATCGGGATCGATCGCCGTGCTGGGACACGACGTCGCGACGCTGAACTCGACGAGTCGGCGGGCGTTGCGGCGCGACATCCAGGTCGTTTTCCAGGATCCGGCGGCGTCGCTGGATCCGCGGCTACCAGTCTTCGAATTACTGTCAGAGCCGTTGCACGCCAACGGATTCAGCAAGGCTCATACCAGCAGGCGGGTCGCCGAGCTGCTCGAGACGGTCGGGTTACCGAATACCGACGCCAGCCGTTACCCGGCGGAGTTCTCCGGCGGCCAGAAGCAGCGCATCGGGATTGCCCGCGCGCTGGCGCTGCAGCCCAAGATCCTGGCGCTCGACGAGCCCGTCTCCGCACTCGATGTGTCGATCCAGGCCGGCATCCTCAACCTGTTGCTCGATCTGCAGCAGAAGTTCGGCCTGTCGTATGTGTTCATCTCGCACAATCTTTCGGTGGTCAAACATCTCGCGCACCACGTCGCCGTGATGTACCGCGGCGTCATCGTGGAGCAGGGTGACAGCGACGAGATCTTCAACAGGCCACAGCACGAGTACACGCGGCGTCTGTTGGCCGCTGTGCCGCAACCGGATTCGGCGCGTGGCTAGCTCGAAAGGGGCTGCGGTGATGCTTGCCGTCAGCCTGATCTTCAGCGGGTGTTCGGCAGGTGCCGACTTGTCCGCTCCCGGTCCGAGTACCGCCGTAGGCGCCACCAGCGACGTGAATCCGCAGAACCCGGCGACGTTGCGCGACGGCGGCGACCTGCGGCTGGCGCTGACCGAATTCCCGTCCAACTTCAACACATTGCACATCGACGGTAACTCCGCCGATGTCGACGGCATGCTGAAAGCCACCATGCCCCGCGCGTTCGTCATCGGGCCGGACGGCTCCACGACGGTCGACACCGATTACTTCAGCAGCGTCGAACTCACCGGGACCGACCCGCAAGTGGTCACCTACACGATCAATCCGAAGGCAACCTGGTCCGACGGAACACCACTGCGCTGGGAGGACATCGCCAGCCAGATCCACGCCACCAGCGGGGCGGACAAAACGTTCGCCATCGCCGGCACCAATGGCAGCGAACGGGTGAAATCGGTAACCCGAGGTGTCGACGATCGTCAGGCAGTGATCACATTCGCCAAGCCCTACGCCGAGTGGCGCGGCATGTTCGCCGGCAACGCCATGCTGCTGCAGAAGAACATGACCGCCACGCCGGAGGCGTTCAACAAAGCACAGCTCTCCGGCCCCGGGCCGTCGGCCGGGCCGTTCATCGTCTCCGAACTGGATCGGACCCGGCAGCGGATCGTGTTGACGCGCAACCCGGATTGGTGGGGCGAGAGACCGCGGCTGGACCGCATTAGCTTCCTGGTGCTCGATGACTCGGCGCGATTACCGGCGCTGCAGAACAAGGCCATCGACGCCACCGGTGTGGGCAGCCTGGACCAGTTGACGATCGCCAGGCGCACCAAAGGCGTCTCGATCCGGCGAGCACCAATTCCCAGCTGGTATCACTTCACCTTCAACGGGGCCAAAGGTTCGATACTGTCCGACCCCGCGTTACGCCGCGCCGTCGCCGAGGGTATCGACCGAACCAGCATCGCCGCCGTCGCCCAGCACGGTCTCAGCAGTGACCCGGCGGCGCTGAACAACCACATCTATGTTCAGGGCCAGCAGGGTTACCAGGACAACAGCAGCGTCGTCGCCTACAACCCGCAGAAGGCCAAGCGAGACCTCGACGCACTGGGCTGGAAACTCAACGGCCGGTTCCGCGAACGGGACGGACAGCAGCTTGTCATCCGCGATCTGTTCTACGACGCGCAGACTAGTCGGCAGTTCGGTTTGATCGCGCAGCACAGCCTTGCTGACATCGGTGTCAGACTCGACCTGCTCGCCAAAGCCGGCAGCGGGTTTTTCACCAACTACATCAACGTCGGCGCATTCGACATCGCGCAATTCAGTTGGCAAGGCGACGCTTTCCCCTTGTCGGCGCTCACGCAAATCTACGCCTCCGACGGAGAGAGCAACTTCGGCAAGATCGGCAGCGCCGAGATCGACGCCAAGATCGAGCAGACGCTCCAAGAGCTCGATCCCGCCAAGGCGCGGACGTTGGCCAACGAGGTCGACAAGCTGATTTGGGCCGAGGGGTTCAGCTTGCCGTTGACCCAGTCCCCCGGCAACGTCGCGGTCAACAGTTCGCTGGCCAACTTCGGGGCACCCGGGCTGGCCGACCTCGATTACACCGCAATCGGATTCACGCGCTAGGTAGTCGTGAGGCACCGGATCTGGCGGCGGGAATACGCCCAGAGCCTTGCAATCCGCCAGGAACCGCGTGATTCTTGGTGCCATGACCGCGACGATCGACAGGCTCGCCGTTGGCGCGCTTCCGCTTGCGCCGAAAAATCCGCTGCCTATTCTGCAGGCGCTCTCAGCGGCACGGGTTTTGCACACCGGACTGGTAACGCTGAGCGAGGCCGGCGGACCGGTGACCCGCTTCGAACCGCTGCCAAAATTCCTTGCCCCAGCTCTTGTGCTGGTCACCTCGCCCAGCGGGGTGCGCGACGTGTTGGGACGCACGGACGGACTCACCGAGCGATGCCAGATCCACCAGGAAGTGCGGAACGTGGCGGGCGACAACCTCTTTGTCTTGCCCAACAAAGAATGGGCTCCGCGCAGACGACTACTACAACCGGTATTCACCAAACACAACGTCGGGGGCTTTGGCAGGCACATGACGCAGGCGGCGCAGACATTCGCCGACCACTGGCGCGAGATAGGTGAAGTCGACCTCGACGCGCAGTGCCGCCGACTCGCCATGCGGTCGCTCGGCTTCTCGATTCTCGGTGTCGACGTCAACGAATTCGGCAACGAGATCGCGCAGAACATGCACGTCGCCTCGGCCTACGCAACCGATCGTGCACTGCGGCCGATACGTGCGCCGCGGTGGCTCCCGACTCCGTCACGCCGTCACGCCCGCACCGCCGTTGCGACGATGCGCAAGGTCACCATGGACATCCTGCAGGCGTGCCGCGCAGATCCGACCCGCGATGCACCGCTGGTTCAAGCGTTGATCGCGGCTACCGACCCAGACACCGGCCGGCCGCTCTCCGACGACGACATCGCCAGCGAGCTGCTGATCTTCATGTTGTCCGGTCACGACACAACGGCGACGATGCTGACCTACGCCCTGTGGGAGTTGGGGCGCCATCCCGACATACAGAACCGGGTCGCCGCCGAGGTCGCCGAGATCGGCGATAGAGAACTCACGCCCGACGATGTCCCCCGGCTCGGATACACCGCCCAGGTGATCAACGAGTCGTTGCGACTGTGCCCGCCTGCCGCGGGGGTCGGCCGGGTGGCGCTGCGCGATATCGCGGTGGACGGCTACCGGGTGGAGGCGGGCAGCATTGTGGCCGTCGGAATCAATGCCCTGCACCGGGATCCGGCGCTATGGGAGCGCCCGCGGGTTTTTGACCCCGATCGGTTCAGCCCGGAGAACTCCGCCAACCGCGAACGCTGGCAGTTCATCCCGTTTGCCGCCGGGCCACGGTCGTGCATCGGTGAACACTTCGCGATGCTGGTGACAACCCTCGCGCTCGCCACCATCGTCCGGTCTATCCTGATCCGTTCGACGCATCGGGACTTTCCGCTCGAATCGCCGTGCACCACCGTCGCAAAGGGGCCCATCCCGGCTCGCATCGACGCGCGGCAGTGAGCTGGCGGGCCCTAATCCTCAGGCGCACAGTTCGATACGTTGCGCACTGGTGACGCCGTCGTATCGGGCTGGCGTGCAGGTCAATACGATGACCTGCCCGTGCTCGCCCAAGGTGTCGAACACCTCGGCCATCTTGACCAGACGGTCCGGGTCGGTGAAGCCGAGCGCGTCGTCGATCAGGATCGGGACGGCGTCCTCCTTGGCGACCAGCGCCGCACCGGCCAGCCGCGCCAGGATGCCGAGTTGCTCTTTGGCCCCGCCGGACAGCGATTCGTACGGAACCGTGCAACCGTCGACGGTGCGGTTGAGGATGCACAGGTCGCTATTGACCTCGACCTCGAAGCTCGGGCCGAACACCGGCCGCCCGAGCCGCTGCAGTTCGGCGCGGAACGGCTCGACATAACGCAGTTTCGTGATGTCACGGTGACGGGTCATCACCTCGCGCAGCATCTGCACCGCGCGGGCCCGGCCGCCAACCCGGTCGTGCTCGCCGCGGGCATGCTCACGCTCGATTTCGGCTGCGTCGAGCTTGCCTCTGCGACCCTCGGTACCGAACACCGTTAGCTGCGCCGCGATTTCGTGCAGAGTGCGGGTGACATCGCCATGCCGCTGACTCAGCGCCGCGGCCACCTCGACCGCTGCGGCCAGTTCCGCAACGACGGCCTCGGGCGCCTCTGCGGCCAACCGCTTCGTCAGTTCCACGACGCGACTCGCCGCAGTGTCAGCCGCGGTAGTGTCAGCGTCGACAGCTGCGGCCAGCTTCTTGTCCGGCACGGTGGCCCGTTGTTCAGCCAGTCGGTCAGCAACGGCCACCAGCTCAGCACGCTGGGTGACCAGCTTGTCCTGCACGCGCGTTGCCTGCGTTGATATTTCGGTGAGCTTCTTCATCGCCAACGCCGCGACCTTGCGATGGGTTTCGCAGTCCACGGCGGCCTGGGCTCTGACCGCGACCGCCTCGAGGAGTTCGGCACGCGCAGCGCCGGCGTCGACATCGTCGGAGAGCGCAGGCTGAGGCTGCAATCCCGCCAGCCGGGAACGCAACTGCTCGACGTCGTCGTCGTCAGACAATCCCGCCAGGGTGGCGGTGAGCTGGTCGCGGTTGCCTTGTAATTCGCGGCGCCGCTCGTCGGCCTGCCGCGCCGCGGCCAAGTCGGCAACTTGCGCCGCTGCCAGTACAGCAGCTAACTTCTGTTGCGCTGCAGCGTATTGCGCCTGAATGTCGAGCACGGACGTGCCGGGCGTGACGCGAGCGGTCACGACGCCGGGAATCGTGACCTCGGTCGCCGTGTTGGCGACGGTCGACCAGCTGTGGCCGGCAGGCAGCGACACCCGCTGATCGGCGATGGCCAGTTCGATATCGACAGCCGCGACGAATTCGACTGTCGCCGAGACCAATACGAGCTGGCTTTCGGTTCGCTCGACCGCGGCGGCGGCGTGTTCGATCTGCCGTAGTAAGTCGTCGGTTAGGGCGATGGTCGACAGCACTTTCGCTACCTCGTCCCGCTCGCCCAGTGCAGCATCGATTTTCGTGATCTTGGCGGCCAGACGCAGGGTCTCGTCGCGGCGGGCCAAGTCGTCGACGAGGCACCTCGCGGTCTCAGCGCGCTGCTGGGCAGCGGCGAGAGCCTGGTCGGCCGACTCAACGACGGCGTCGGCCTCGGCGGCGACATCGCGTGCCATCGCCTGTGCCTCGGTAGCCTCGCGGACTTCGTCCTCCAGGGCGGCGACCGCGGCTGTGCGCGAGTCGTTTTCGGTTCGCAGCCGGGCCCGCTCGGTGTGGGCAGCGGTCGACGCGGTGCTGGTCGCGGTCGCGGCAGCGGCGATCAGCTCGGCCTCCCGCACCTGCTCGGTCAACCGTGCGATGGCGTCGGCGGCGGCCTGGGCGGCGGTTTGTCTGGTTGCGGAGGCCTGCCGCTGCTCCGTCAGTTCGGCCAACTCGACGGTTAACACGGCATGGCGCTGCACCCGGTCATCTACCTCGGCGACCGCCGTTGCGCAACGCTCGACCTCCTGGTCAGCCGCTTCCAGTGCTTTGATCGCCGTATTCCACTCGCCGGTGGGACGGCCAGTCGGGGTGAAGTAGCGGGCGTATTCGCTGTCGATGCGCTCGACGAGCAACGGCTCGGTTCCCGACAGCGCGGCCGCGTCGCCCGCGGCTACGTCGAGGGCGCGGGTCAGCGCACCGCAACCCGACAGTTGCACTGCATCGGTGGACGCCGCCTGCAAAACTCGTTGGGCACGCCACAACTCGGTGTCGACGGTCTCGGCCAACATGGTCTGCACGCGGTCGTGCGCCTCGTCGCCGCTGTGCTGTTCACGGCGCGGCTCCAAAACCGTCAGCTGCGTCTCGGGTCTCTTGTGGAAGCGCTTGTGATAAATGAAACGGTAAGCGCCCGCGCTGATCTCGGCGGTGACCTCGGATCCGACGTCCGCGTGGGTCGGCTTGACCTGCTTGACCTCTTTCCTCGTCGACCGGTCCTTTGAGTCCAGCAGCAGATCGAGCGCCTCGACCATCGACGACTTGCCGATCTCGTTGGCGCCCGAGACCACAACCACCCCGTGATCGGGAAAGTCGATCTCGCGGTGGTCGATACCGCGATAGTTCTTCAGCACCAAGCGATGCAGTTTCATGCCGCACCTCGACTCTGCTGACCGTGATCGGTCAGCCGCAACAACAGCGCGAGCGCCGCCTGCGCATCGCCCGCGATCTTGTGGTCTTCGGCGCGGGCGGCCAGCACCAACTCCTCGACCGCTGCGGCGGCGAACCCACCGATACCCAGGTCGCTGAACTCGCCGTCGGCCGGGATCACCGCCAGATCGCTGTGGCTGTCCCACACTCGCAGCGACGCGAACAGCCGTGAATACTTGTCCAGGCAGGCGTCCAACCCAGCGCGGTCGGTGACAGTCAACGAGCCAATCAGGACCAGCCGCAACACGGTTCGGTCTTTATCGGGCATCAGGTCGAGATTTATATCGAGGTCGGCGATGTCGCGACTGTTGTCCACGTGCCGGTTCAGCGTGCTGAACCGCCAGCGGCCCACCTGCGCGGCCTCGACGGTCACGGGATGCCGCGGATCCGCCTCGTCGATGTCGACGATCAGCACATGGCCGGGATCGGCTTCGACGTCGTCGTAGTTGGTCACCTCCGGCGACCCCGAATACCAGACCCGGCCGGTGACGCCCACGTCCGTCAACGAATGTTTGTCACCGAGCGCCACGTACTGAATTGCGCCGCGGGCCACCGCATCCTCCACGCCGGCCAGTCGAATCAGCGACGGCTTGGTGGGATCGGGGTCGAGCACATCGACGCCGCCGTGCGCGATGAGCACCCGGGTGACTCCATCGGCAGGCAGACCATCAAGCACGTCGGCGACCAGGTCGGTCGTCGGTCTTTTGGATCGCCACGGCGCCGCGACGATCTGCACACCGGCCCGGACCTCGTGGATTCCGGACTGGTCGAGCACCCGGACATTGGCCGGGCACTCGGCGGTGAACAACGCACTGGTGTACACCGATGACGCATCCAGGGGATCATGGTTGCCCGGCAACAAGTAGACGGGAATGCCGATGGCGCGCATGGCTTCCAACGACTGACTGACGACGGTCGGCGCCAACTGATTGTCTTCGAAGACGTCACCGGACACCACCACAAACTCGGCACCGGCGTCGACCGCCAGCGGACCGAGTCCGGCCACCGCGTCACGCCGGGCGGCCGAGTAGCGCGGTTGCGCTTCGCCCGCGAGGAAGTGACGGGTCATGCCGAGTTGCCAGTCGGCGGTGTGCACGAATCGCATTGCAATCCCGTCCCTTCTGCGAAAAGCCGGCCGGTGGCGACCGGGCACCGCGAGTTTAGGACCACCCGCCGACAAGTCCGGGGACCTCAATCGGCAGGTCCGGCAGTCGTCGAAGGTGCCGCACCCCATCGCTGCGCATGCGTCACATCAGCCACAGAGGCCTCTGGCGCGGGTGGTGGTCGTCGTGCCCGCCTCGCAGCGAAAGTAACCTCGATCGAGTGAGCGACCACCAACGCACGCTGGTGCTGCTACGGCACGCAAAGTCGGCCTACCCGGACGGGGTGGCCGATCACGACCGGCCGCTGGCGCCCCGCGGCAAGCGCGAAGCCGGGTTGGCCGGCGACTGGCTGCGGGCGAACCTGCCCGCAATCGACGCGGTGCTCTGCTCGACGGCCACGCGCACCCGCCAAACGTTGGCGCGCACCGGTATTGACGCACCGGTCCGCTACGTCGACCGGCTCTACGACGCCTCACCGGGCATGGTGATCGAGCAGATCAACGGCGTCGCTGACGACGTCTCGGTCTTGCTGCTGGTCGGGCATGAGCCGACGATGACGCAACTGGCGTTGGGATTGGTCAACCCTTTGACCGTCAATGCCGATGCCGCCGACCGGATCTCGACTAAATTCCCGACATCGGCGATGGCGGTGCTACGGCTTAACGGCAGCTGGACGGACCTCGAAATCGGGTCCGTCCAGCTGGCCGACTTTCACGTGCCGCGCTGAGTTATTTGCAGATCTCGACGATCTTCTTGATCTTGTCGTCGAGGTTCTGTCGCAGTTCGTCTTGGGCGAAGTCCTGTGCGCCGGCCAGGTAGCCGATGCTGAGTTCCTCGAGTTGGGTGCCGAGGGTATTGGCGTCGTCGGCCAGGTCTTTCGGGGTCGCGGGCTCCGAAGCCACCCGGTCGCGCAGGAAATCGCCGCCGTCGTAGAAGGCGAAGCGCTGCGCGGTCGCCACCGAGAGCGCACCGATCGGCCCACCGTTCTCCGGGTTCTTCAGGTGCGAGTTCCTGACCACGGCGCGGTCGACGATTTTGAAGGTCTCGCAGATGTGCTTTTTCGCGTCTTTCTGCTGCTGGTCGCTGTATTTGCCCGCGGCCGCTGCGCTCTCGTTCGGGAAGAAGTACCCGTAAGCTGCGCCCGCGACGGCCAGCAGGGCAATCACCAAGGCCACCAAGGGAAGCCACCGCGACACTGCCGACGGCCGTGCGACGGGCGCAGGGGTGATGGTGGGTGCCGCGTGCGCGGGCGAGGTCGCAGGGGCAGCTTCGGTGAACTCCGTCGTTGCGGAGGAATGCTCGTGTTCAGGCGTTTCAGACATTGTTCGATCGTATCGAACCCAACTATCGGCTGGTGACCCTTTCCCGGGTCCAAAAATATAACTGCCTCAATCGGTTTGGTTAAACGCACCACGAAACGCACGGAAAAGCGTTGCGACGGCTCTCCAACCAGCGCAGACGCCGCCGAGTCAATCGAAATCAGGAGTTGGTGGAGAGCGTCAGCTCCATGAGCTTGAGGGCCTGCGCGCAGGCATCGATACCAGGCACTTGCGGGTTCACCCACCACCCGACCACCCCCGCGGCGTCGCTGGCGACACCGCAGGAGCCGTTGGGATCGTTTGGCCGCATCACAATGGACGGCACACCGGCGATCGTCTTATTCTCGATCTGATATTTCAGGAACTCGGCGACTTTGCGCTCGTTGGCCAGGCTGCCTTGCTCGAACCAAAGCCTGGTGATGTCGATCAGACCGCCGGGATTGGCCGCCTGCCAGCGGCAGATCGCACCGACGAAGGTGCTCTGAATGTCCTGCGGGTCGGCGCCCACCGTCTTGGCCAGTACGTCGGTGGTCAGGACTTCACATTCTTTTTGCAGGTTCGGGTACTGCTGCTCGGAAGTATTATTACGCGGCTGATCGTCGCCGGCGCCCGCCTTGAGTGCGGTGCCGCCCACCGACTTGGTGCAACCGGTAGCCACCGATAGCGCGGTGGCAAGCACCGCCACACCGACGAGGACCCGCTGCCGCACGCTGTTGCTCATTTCGAGTTCGCAATCGTCTGACGCGCCAGCTCTTTGGCGACGTTGCAGGCGTCCGGGAACGGCTTCTGACTGAAATTCACCGACCACTCGATGAAGTCGTCGGAGAACTGAATGCCCACCTCGCACAGCGAGTCACCGAAGCTGTGGATCGTTGCCGACCGCGATGAAACCGCCGTGGCCATTGATGTTGATGTCCTCGACACTGGAACGGGACAGCTCCTCGGTCTTGCGTTCCCGGCCGATCGGGCTGCCGCGATACCAGGAGAAAGAGAAGTGTGGGCCAAGGATTCCGCCGCCGGCCAGCCACTGGCAGCCCACGGAGTTCTTGGCGGTGTTGACCAATCCGTTGATCTGCGTCAGCTTGTTCACCGTCTCGTCGGTGATGCCACCGCACTGCGGGAACATCGGGCCGTGATTGCCCTGCCCCGACGCCGAGGCCGACGACTGAGGTGACTGGGATTGGTTGGAGCCGGAATCCGAGCACGCGGCCGCTATTGGAATCAACGTCGCCGCCATCAGAGCCAGCGCCGCCACGTTCTGCCGCACCGCTACCCGCACCTTCTGGTGATCACAGGTTGCACTGTAGCGGCACCACCTTTGGCCAACCATCGCACACGCGGTGAGCTGTGGTTTCTTATCTGCGATCGCTACGACCCGACGGCCGGTATGTCAGAGTTACCAGATGCTTCTGGCCCTGCTACGCCAGTTCGTCGGGCCGTACCGCTGGTTGGTCGCGACGGTGATGACCCTGCAGTTGGTGAGCACCCTGGCGTCGCTGTATCTGCCGACCGTCAACGCCACGATCATCGACGACGGGATCGCCAAGGGCGACACCGCCACCATCGTCCGGCTCGGCGGGCTGATGTTCGCGGTCACCGGCCTGCAGGTGCTGTGTTCGGTCGGCGCGATGTATTTCGGCTCCCGAACCGGGATGGGGTGTGGCCGCGACCTGCGTTCGGCGGTGTTTCATCAGGTCGCCTCGTTCTCCGAACACGAGACCGCCCGGTTCGGCGCGCCGTCGCTGCTCACCCGCACCACCAACGACGTTCGCCAGATCCAGTTTCTCGTGCAGATGGGCAGCACGGTCCTGGTCGCCGCACCGATCATGTGCGTGGGCGGAATTGCGATGGCGATTCACCAGGACGCCGGGCTGTCCTGGCTGCTGCTTGTCAGCGTCCCGGTGCTGGTCGTGGCCAACTATTGGATCATCTCCAAGACGCTGCCGATGTTTCGCAGCATGCAACGGCTGATCGACAACATCAACCGGGTGATGCGCGAGCAGCTCTCCGGTGTGCGGGTGGTCCGGGCGTTTGCCCGTGAACCGTTCGAACGCCGGCGGTTCGACGAAGTCAACGCTGCGCTGTCCAACACCGCGCAGGCCGCGGGCAATTGGCAGGCGCTGATGCTGCCGGTGACCACGTTGACCATCAACGGCTCCAGTGTGGCGCTGATCTGGTTCGGCGGCCTGCGCATCGACAGCGGCCAGATGCACGTCGGGTCGCTGGTCGCGTTTCTCGCGTACTTCACCCAGATCCTGATGGCGGTGCTGATGGCGACGATGACCGTAATGGCGTTGCCGCGGGCCACGGTATGCGCGGAGCGGATCACCGAGGTGCTCTCGACGACCCCGGCGGTCGGTAATCCGGCCGACCCCGTGCCGCCAGTTCCGGCTCAACACGGCGTGGTGCGACTGGACAGCGCCTCATTTCGCTACCCCGGCGCGGATCGACCTGTGCTGCAGGGTATCTCGCTGACGGCACTGCCTGGCCGCACTACCGCGATCATCGGCAGCACCGGCTCGGGAAAGTCGACGCTGGTGGCGTTGATCTGCCGGTTATACGACGTGACCGCCGGCGCCGTCGTTGTCGACGGTGTCGACGTACGGGACCGGGACATCGAAAGCCTGTGGTCAGACATCGGACTGGTGCCCCAACGCGGCTACTTGTTCTCCGGAACCGTCGCCGAGAACCTGCGTTATGGCAAGGCGGACTCAACGGACGACGAGATGTGGGAAGCGCTGCACATCGCGGCGGCCGATGAATTCGTGCGCGCACACCCCGACGGTCTGCAGATGCGCGTCGCGCAGGGCGGGATCAACTTCTCCGGCGGGCAACGCCAGCGACTTGCGATCGCGCGGGCGGTGATTCGCCGTCCGGCTGTCTACATCTTCGACGACTCGTTTTCCGCTCTCGACGTGCACACCGATGCGCAGGTCCGCTCCCGGCTGGCCGAGACAGCGGCCGATGCGACGATAATCGTTGTCGCTCAACGTATCTCGACGATCATCGGCGCCGACCAGGTGGTCGTCGTCGACGATGGGCGCGTGGTCGGCGCCGGCAGTCACGAATCCCTGCTGGCGGAGTGTCCGACCTACCGGGAATTCGCCGAATCGCAGTCGCTGGACGCCGAAGTGGGTGGCGCGCGATGACCGCGCCGATCGGTACCGCCGGGCGGGCCGCCACTCCCCCGGCGTCGCGCCCGGCAAACTTCAGGGATTCGACCGTCCGACTGGTGAAACTGCTGGCGCCGCAACGACGCACGGCCGTCGCGGTGATCGTCCTGAGCCTCGTGGGCACCGTGATCGGAGTCGTGGTGCCGCGGATCCTCGGCCATGCCACCGATCTGCTGTTCAACGGAGTGATCGGCCGACAGCTGCCGGCGGGAATCACCAAGGATCAGGCCGTCGCCGCCGCGCGGGCACACGGAAACAATGCCTTCGCCGACCTGCTCTCGGGTATGCGGGTGGTGCCGGGCCGCGGTGTCGACTTCGACGCGGTCGCCCGGACGCTGACACTCGGTCTGCTCATGTATGTGGTTGCTGCGCTGATGATTTGGCTGCAGGCTCGGCTGCTCAACGTGACGGTGCGACGGACCCTGCAAGCGCTGCGGACGCAAGTCGAGGACAAGATGCACCGGTTGCCGCTGGCCTACTTCGACAATCGGCAGCGCGGCGAGGTGCTCAGCCGGGTCACCAACGACATCGACAACCTGCAGACCTCGTTGTCGATGACAATCGCCCAACTGTTCAGTTCGGTGCTGACGGTGGTGACGGTGCTGCTGATGATGATGACGATCTCGCCGCTGTTGACCGGGATCGCGGTGCTGACAGTTCCGATGTCAGTGCTGGTGACCCGGGCGATCGCCCGGCGATCCCAACGAATGTTCGTCGCGCAGTGGACGAATACCGGCCGGCTCAACGCGCACATCGAGGAGAGTTACAGCGGTTTCACCCTGGTCAGGACTTTCGGCCAACGCGCCCGGATCGAAGACCGCTTCTGCCGGCTCAATGACGAGGTGTACGAGGCGAGTTTCGGCGCGCAACTGCTCTCCGGGCTGGTGTCGCCCGCGACGACCTTCATCAGCAACCTCAGCTACGTCGGGGTGGCCGTGGTCGGCGGCGTGCAGGTGGCGACCGGGCAGATCACGGTGGGCAGCATTCAGGCGTTCATCCAGTACGTACGGCAATTCAACGGGCCGGTGAACCAGGTGGCGTCGATGTACAACACGCTGCAGTCCGGCGTGGCCAGTGCGGAGCGGGTTTTCGATCTGCTCGACGAACCCGAAGAGTCACCGGACCGTGAACGGGCACTGCCTGCACCCAACGGTGAAGGCCCGTCGGGGCGAGTGGAATTCGACCGGGTGAGCTTCGGCTACCACCCCGGCACTCCGGTGCTCGAGGATCTCTCCTTCACCGCCGAGCCAGGTAGCGCCGTGGCGATCGTCGGACCGACCGGGGTGGGCAAGACGACACTGGTCAATTTGTTGATGCGCTTCTACGACGTCGATTCCGGCCGCATCCTCATCGACGGCGTCGACATCGCGACCGTCAGCCGGCATTCGCTGCGATCCCGGATCGGGATGGTGCTGCAGGACACCTGGCTGTTCAGCGGGACGATCGCGGAGAACATCGCGTACGGTTGCCCGGACGCCGGTGACGACGACATCGTCGACGCGGCCAAGGCCGCCTACGTGGACCGGTTCGTGCACACCTTGCCGAACGGCTACGAAACCCGGGTGAGCGACGGTGGCGGCAACATCAGCGCGGGCGAGCGCCAGCTGATCACGATCGCGCGGGCATTTCTGGCCCGCCCACAGCTGTTGATCCTGGACGAGGCGACCAGCTCGGTGGACACCCGCACCGAGCTGCTGATCGCCAAAGCCACCCACGAGCTGCGTCGCGACCGGACGAGTTTCCTTATCGCCCATCGTCTTTCGACGATCCGCGACGCCGACGTCATCCTGGTGATGGAGTCGGGCAAGATCGTGGAGCAGGGCAACCACAGCGAGCTGCTGGCCCGCCGTGGCGCCTACCACCGGATGACTCAGGTCTGACGCCGGCGACTGCTCAAGATCACTTTGCCCCCAGCCGTCACACCGGCACCCTCAGGTGCCTACCCAATGGTGTCTGGAAACGTTGACGCATGCGATATCACGAGAGACAGAAGCCGGCACACCGTGGCGTGATATCCCATGCGCCTACAAAACCAAGCAGGTAGTGACCTTCCAGCCAGTGACTGACGAGGCCCCTGAGGTCTGCAGAGCGCGCCCTAAAGCTCGGGACCCTCGGCGCGCACGTCGTCGACCGCCGACATGGCATCGCGCAACTTGGCCAGCCACTCATCGGTGTGCTCGCCGACCAGCTTCACCGACCAGGCCAACGCGTCGGAACGGGACCGGGCCACGCCCGCGTCGACCAGGGTGTCGAGAACCTGGCGTTCCGGCTGCTTCAACCGCGTCATGACCGGAACCGCGATATGGGTGAACAGGATCGGCTCGCCGCCGACCTCGACACCCCAGGACACTTTGCGGCCGTAGCGTTCCTGTGCCTCGTCGGCGATCTTCATCCGCTCCGACCGGGTCTCCTCGCGAAATCGCGACGCGCGGCCCGAGGCGTGCGCTGCACTCTCGTCCTTCGCATCGCCGTCCGGGTCCGGCAAGGCCCCGACAACGGTGATTTCTTCGCGGTCGACGACGACGGTCGGGTCGCCGGCGAACCAGGTGTCGGGCAGGCGTCCGGCGAACCAGTCCGCGGCGTCGCCGGTGTCGGGTTGGCCGGCCTGCTGCCAGCCGCCGGGGCGGCCGTAACGCCGCCCATGTCCATGTTGATGTTTCATACTTACATGATTACACCGTTACACCGCAGATCGGTGGACCGTTCACTCCAGGCGAACACACCCGGGCCGGCGTGTCAGCTCTCCCCCTCGCCGCGGCGGGCGCGGTACAGCTTGACCTCGCCCTTGACCCCTTTGAGGTGTCGTGCGCCGGCGAACGACCAGCTGAATCCCGCGGAGTCGCCGAGTTCTTCCCGCACCGACTCGGCGGCCAGCACCGCACCCGGCCGGGCCGCCGCCGTCACCCGGCTCGCGATGTTCACCGGGCTGCCGAACCAGTCGCCTGCCCGGCTCACCGCGTCCCCTGACGCGATACCCGCCCGCAGCCGGGGAAAGTCGTCGTCGCTGTCGGTGATGTCCACGAGCTTGAGCACGGCGTCCAGCAGCGGCGCCGGTGTGGTACAGACGAACATCGCCGCGTCGCCGATCGTTTTGACGAAACGCACCGGTGGGGCGGCGACGTCACGGGCGACGTCGGCGAGCCGGTTGGCCAGTTGCCCGAGCTCCTCGGGCGGCACCTCTTCGCCCAACTGGGTGAAGCCCACCAGGTCGGCGAACGCGGCGGTGATGTGTCGCGCCCCGGGCAGCGGAGCGCCCGCGGCCCGCTCGCTGGCGTTGACGGCTTCGGTCTCCATCATGTGCCGCAGCTGCATGAGGAGCATGTCCTCGATCATCGGCCCGAGCAGCGGCGCCAATCGGGCCACCAAGGCATGGGACCCCTGGGCGATCTCCAGTTCACTGGCACCGGGCTGCAGGATGGTCGACAGCGCGGTGTACCGCATGACTTGGGCGGCATGCGAAAGTCCTTCGGCGAGAACACGAACGACCTGCACCACCTGGTCGGGGTGGATGCCGAGCTCGACGAACTCTTTCGCGTGTGCGGCGGCGGCCCCGTCGGCGCGCAGATGCACTGCGGCGTCGGGATCGTCGACCCGCACCAGACCGGTGGCGCGTTGAACGCGTTGCAACAGCTCCAGGTCGATTCCGACGGCCTCGCTGATCTCCCGGGTCGAGACGTAATCGCCGTCGTCACCCATCAGTCGGCGCGACGCCACCAACATCGGCACCGGCGCCTCCCGGATCTCCTCGGCGGTGAAGCCCTGCTCGACCAGCCACTCGATCAGCTCGGCGCGCTCGGCGCGTGCGCTGCCCTCCAGGCCATCGAGCAGCTTCTCGGCTTCCGCTTCTCGGGACTCATCCACTCCGACAAGGTATAGCGCGGCAGGGCATCATGTGGATCGATGACCACACCGCTACTGGAGGGCTTCCCGCCGGTTGTCGACGACGACGCCCGGTTGCTGATCCTCGGATCATTCCCAAGTGTTCAGTCGTTGGCTGTCCGCCAGTATTACGGCAACCCACGAAATGCGTTCTGGCCGATCACCAGTGAGCTCTTCGGCTTCGACGTCGACGCGACTTACGGAACCCGGCTTGCCGCATTGCAATCCCACGGCGTGGCGTTGTGGGATGTGCTGCACGCGTGCCGCCGTGCGGGCAGTTCGGACGCCAAGTTCGACGCTAAAAGCTTGGTGGTCAACGATTTTCGTCGCCTGTTCGCGGCGCACCGGTCGATCGAGCAGGTCTGCTTCAACGGTCGCGTCGCGCAGCGGTTGTTCGAGCGTCTGGTCGGTGTCGACGCGCCGGTCAGCTATCGACTGCTGCCGTCCAGCAGCCCGGCGCGTGCGATGCCCCGGGGCCAGAAGCTGACGGCCTGGCGGGTGATCGCACCGTCATGACACCGGCGGGCGCCGGTGTGACCATGGTCTCGCCACCTCGATCTGCCCGCTCAGCGCCAGCAGCGTCGCCTCGTCGCTCGGGCGACCGACCAGCTGAATCGACAGCGGAACGCCGTCGTGGTCCAGCCCCCACGGCACCGCGGCCGCCGGCTGGCCGGTGAGATTCCAGAGCTCGAAGAAGGGCACCCGCTGAGATACCAGCAGCAAGGTCGAAATGCCGCCACGGCGTTGGTACGCGCCGATCCGCGACGGCCCGGTGGCGTTGCCGGGGGTGATGACGACGTCGACGTCGTCGAAGATCGATTGGATCCGCTCGGCGATCGCCGACTCCCCCGCCCGCACCGTCGCCATCCGCCGCTCGGACAGCAGCGACCCGATGCGCGCCATGTTGCGGGTCCGCTTCTCCAGCCGATCCTGGTACGGCAGCTTGCGGACGTCCTCGTAGATGCCGCGGAAAAAGCGGGGCAGGAAATTGGCGTAGACGGCCGCAGGTGGATAGTCCGGGTCGCGCACCACGACGTCGTGGCCGAGGTCGCGCAGCAGTGCACCGGCCTCCTCGACCGCCGTACGCTGCTCCTTTCCGACCTTGGCCATCAGTGGTGGCGGAACCTTGGTGCTCAACGCAATTCGCAGTCGACCGGGCTCCTTGCCTGCGGCGCGAACGAATCCGCCGGTGGGCCCGGGCGTCGCAGTCGTTGCGTCCAGGAACAACGCCGCGTCTTCGACCGTGCGGGCGATCGGGCCGTTGACCGACAGCCCGCACCACGCGTCGTCGTGGGGCGCCAACGGCACCCGATCGCGTTGCGGCTTGAGCCCGAACAGGCCGCACCAGCCCGACGGGATCCGGATGGAACCACCGCCATCGGAACCCAGTGCCAACGGCGCCAGGCCTGCGGCGACTGCGGCTCCGCTACCGCCACTACTGCCGCCAGGCGACAACGCGGTGTTCCAAGGGTTGCGGGTGGCGCCGAACGTCAGTGATTCGGTGAACGGAAAGATCATCAACTCCGGCACGTTGGTTTTGCCGATGATCACCGCGCCCGCGGCGCGCAGTCGGCTGACCACTTCCGCGTCCCGGACCGCGGCGCTCGACACCGCGCCGCTGCCGCACGCCGTCAGTTCGCCGTCGACGTCGACGTCGTCCTTGATCGCAACCGGGACGCCCAGCAGCGGCAACCGCTCGCCGGCGTCGAGACGGTGCTGTGCGGCCGCGGCTTCTTGGCGTGCGGTCTGCACCAGGACCGTGCGGTAGCTCCGCAACTGAGGATCCAACCGCGCGATGCGCTCCAGGTAGAGGTCGAGTAGCACCGGCGCAGTGATCGTGCCCGCGGCCAGCAACCGCGCCTGTTCGGCAGCGCCCGCGAAGGCCAGATCTCCGAGGTCCATGTGCGGGGAGACTACTCACTTCCCGCTACCGTGACGTCATGTCCTGTGTGTTCTGCGCGATCGTCGCCGGTCAGGCTCCGGCCATTCGCATCTACGAAGACGACGACTACCTGGCCTTCCTCGACATCCGGCCGTTCACCCGCGGCCACACGTTGGTGGTGCCCAAGCGGCACACTGTCGATCTCATCGACACGCCCCCGCAGACCCTGTCCGGCATGGCGACGATCGGACAGCGCATCGCCAAGGCGGCGCGCGCGACGGAGTTGGCCGATGCCACCAACATCGGCATCAACGACGGGCGTGCGGCCTTTCAGACGGTCTTCCACATTCACCTGCACGTGCTGCCACGACGCAACGGCGACAAGCTGTCGGTTGCCAAGGGGCTATTACTGCGCCGCGACCCCGACCGCGAGGCAACCGGCCGGCTTCTGAAGGACGCGCTGGCCAAGATCGACGCCGGGCGCTGATACTGGGCGCATGGCCCTTCCGTTTGAAAAGACATTGCTGCCCTACGTGCTCCGAATCCACGACACCGTCTACCAGAAGACGAACGGCTGGATCGGGCATCGCACGCTGGGTGTGCCCAACCTGTTGTTGCACACCGTCGGTGCCAAGACCGGCAAACCCCGTACCGCGTCGCTGACCTACGCCCGCGACGGCGACAACTACCTGGTCGTCGCGTCGAAGGGCGGTGATCCGAGAGCGCCCGGTTGGTATCACAATCTGAAGGCCAACCCGAGCGTCGAAATCAACGTCGGGCCAAAGCGTTCCCGGGTGACAGCGAGCCCGGTGCTGCCCGACGACCCCGATTACGCCCGGCTGTGGCAGATCGTCAACAAGAACAACAGCAACCGCTACGAGGCATACCAGAAGAACACGTCACGACCGATTCCGGTCGTGACGCTCAAGCCCGCCTGATTGCCCGCCTAGAAGAGCTCTTTGGCCAACAGTTCCAGCGTCGTCTCCCGGGCGGGAGCACTCGCCGGATCGGTGCCGCGGTGCGCCGAGGCGACCGGATGCACCATCACCTCGTCGACGTCGAATCGCTCCGCGAGCGCGGTCAGTTGTTCGGCGGCCTCGGCGGGTGTGCCGAGAACGGCGCGGCTGAGCCCGCTGTCGACGATGTGCTGTTGCTGCGGTGTCAGTTGCGCACCGTCCACGTCTTCGACGAGCTGCAATGGTCCCAGGGGTTGTCCGGTCCGCAGCCGGGCCATCATGTGCAGGTTCGGCAGCATCAATGCTGTTGCCTCGTCGCGGGTTTCAGCCACCGCGGCGTTGACGGTCAAGAACGTCACCGGCTCGGCGGTCAGCTCGCTGGGCACGAACTCCGACCGGTAGAGCTCCAGCGCCTCCTCGGTTCCGTTGCCGGAAAAGTGGTGGGCGAACACATAGGGCAGGCCTTTGGCCGCGGCCAGCCGCGCTGAATACATCGACGACCCGAGTAGCCACAGCCGCGGCTCGCTGGCCGCGGCCGGGGTGGCTTTGAGGATGTAGTCGCCGTCGCGCAGTTGGACGGGCACGCCCCGCGCGCTCATCATCGCGCGCACGTGGTCGAGATACTCCGGGAACTGGTCGATGTCGCGATCGTCGCGCCCGGCCGGGCCGCGCAGCATGAACGACGTCACCGGATCCGAGCCCGGCGCGCGGCCAATGCCGAGATCGATACGGCCCGGCGCGGCCGCTTCGAGCAGCGCGAACTGCTCGGCGACGGCCAGCGGCGCGTGGTTGGGCAGCATCACACCGCCCGAGCCGAGTCGCAGTTGGGACGTCTGGGCCGCGAGGTAGGCGAGCACCACCGGCGGGCTGGTGGCGCCCACCGATGGCATGTTGTGGTGTTCGGCGACCCAGTAACGGGTGAAGCCCAGGTGGTCGGCGGTCTGCGCCAGGCGCACGGTGGCCGCCAGCGCGTCCGAGGTGTTCTGGTCGGTGCGGACTGGTATGAGATCAAGCACGGAAAGCCGCATGAGCAGGTCAACGCCTCCGGCTGGCTGAACGTTCCCGGTGAGTAGTCCTTGGGCTCGTCATTGGATACCTGCCAACTTTCCCGCCTCGGCGAAAATGTCGTCGAGCATCGCGGGGGTCAATTTACCGGTGAAAGTGTTCTGCTGGCTTGGGTGATAGCAGCCGAGCAGTACTACGTCACCGTGGGCGGCCTGCACCGTCGCAGTCGCGCGGTGGCCGAACTTGGGTTGCGGCCGGGGAACCTGACCACCGCCGGCACGGATCATGTCCAGCGCGGAGCGCCAGCCGAATGCGCCGAGCGCCAGGATGACCCGCACGTCGTCACCGGTCAGTCGCCACTCGGCCGTCAGCCACGGCGCGCAGGTCGCGCGCTCGGCCGGCGTCGGTGCGTTCGCCGGAGGCGCACACCGCACCGCGGCGACCACCCGGGTGCCGATCAGGGTCAGGCCGTCGGCGGCATCGACGCTGACCGGTGAATTCGCCAGCCCGGCCCGGTGCATCGCCGCGTACAGCACATCCCCGGACCGGTCGCCGGTGAACACCCGGCCGGTCCGGTTGGCGCCGTTCGCCGCGGGAGCCAGACCGACGATCACCAGGCGCGGACGCTCGGCGCCCCAGCCCGGCACCGGTCTGCCCCAGTACGGCTGATCTGCGAACGAGCGCCGTTTGGTCAGCGCCGATTCTTCGCGCCACTCGACCAGCCGCGGACAGGCCCGGCAAACCGACACCTCGGCGTCCAGTTGCGCAAGCGATCTGGCGGCGTCCGCCATCGTGGTCACCTGCGCCGGCTCCGACGCCACCGCCGTGCGGGCGGTCGCGGGATCGCCGGGCCAGCCGGTGCCGGGCGGCACCGGGGACTCGAACAGCGCGCCGGTGCGCGGGTGAGCGAGCATCACCGCTCTACTGTGCCGAAAGGTGTTTGCCGAAACCCGGTCGGGGCTAGTCCTCGACGATGCCGTCGTCAAGGATTGCCTCATGAAACTTCGCTCGCCACGCCGATCGGCGACCACCACGCGTGACATCGACCAGCTGCTCAAGGATCTGGCCGGCCACGTCCACGTCGCTGAGCCCGGCCGACAGCGTGACGTCACCAACGCGATAACCGGCGAGCTGCTGGGCCACGTGCCGCACTGTTCACCCGCCGATGTGCAGGCCGCGGCGGGTCGCGCCCGCGCCGTCCAAGTGGAGTGGACGGCACGTCCCGTCGCGGAGCGGGCCGCGGTGTTGCTGCGTTTTCACGACCTCGTGCTGCAACGTCAGGACGAGGTGCTCGACCTCATCCAGCTGGAGAATGGCAAAGCGCGCCGTCACGCATTCGAAGAAGTCCTCGACGTTTGCATCACGGCGCGCTACTACGCCAACACCGCAGAGCAGTACCTGCGCCCCAAGCGACGCCAGGGCGTGCAATTGGTGCTCACCGAGGTCTGGGAGCACCATCATCCCAAGGGCCTGGTAGGCATCATCTCGCCATGGAACTACCCGTTGACACTCGGCATCAGCGACGCGATCCCGGCCATCGTCGCCGGCAACGCGGTATTGACCAAACCCGATGGCCACACGCCCTTTTCGGCGCTCTGGGCGGTGCAGCTACTCGAGGAGGCCGGCATGCCGCCCGGCCTGATCCAAGTGGTTACCGGTCCCGGATCCGAGCTGGGCACCCCGATCATCGAGCAGTCCGATTACCTGATGTTCACCGGTTCCACCGCCACAGGTCGCAACGTCGCCAAGCAGGCGGCCGAGCGACTCATTGACTGCTCCATGGAATTGGGCGGTAAGAACGCGTTGCTCGTTCTTGACGACGCCGACGCCCGTAAAGCAGCCACCGGGGCGGTGCGGGCGGCATTCTCCAATGCCGGGCAACTGTGCATCTCCATCGAGCGGATGTACGTGCTCAGGCCGCTCTGGGATGACTTCGTCGCCGAGTTCGTCAAGGCCACCAAGGCAATGGCGGTGTCGGGCGCGCTGGACTACTCCGCCGACATGGGATCGCTGATCAGCGATAAGCAATTACAGACCGTCAGCGAACACGTCGACGACGCGAAAGCCAAGGGAGCGACCGTGCTGACCGGTGGACGGGCCCGGCCCGATCTCGGCCCGCATTTCTACGAACCAACGATCCTGACCGACGTTCGGGAAGGCATCACGTTGTTCGCCGAGGAGACGTTCGGCCCGGTGGTGTCGCTCTATCCGGTCGAGACTGAACAGGAAGCGATCGAGAAGGCCAACGACAGCAGCTACGGGCTAAACGCCGCCGTGTGGACAAGTGACCCGGCCCGCGGCCGCCGAGTCGCCACACAGTTGCAGGCCGGCACCGTCAACGTCAACGGCGCCTACGCCGCCACATGGGGTTCGGTCGACGCGCCGATGGGCGGCATGAAGGATTCCGGCCTCGGGCGCCGGCACGGCGAGCACGGCATTCTCAAGTACACCGAATCGCAGACAATCGCGACGGAGCGCCTGTTGCCGGTCGGGGCACCCAACGGAGTGCGCGGTGACGTCTACGCACGGCTGATGACGAACGGCTTGCGACTGCTACGACGGTTGCCGGGAGTGAAGTAACGTTCGCCGCTCGTAAGATCGCTGCATGGTCGCTGATGCGCTGGCCGGCCTGATCGCCGAGCTTCCCGAGGGAATGGTCGTCACAGATCCCGCGGTCACTGAGTCCTACCGCCAGGATCGAGCCTTCGATCCTGGCGCCGGAAAGCCGGCGGCCGTAGTGCGTCCGCGGCGGACCGAAGACGTCCAGATCGTCCTGCGGTGGGCGGCAGCCAACCAGGTTCCGGTGGTGACCCGCGGTATGGGTACCGGCCTGTCCGGCGGCGCCACTGCGGTGGACGGCGGCATTGTGTTGTCGACGGAGAAGATGCGCGACATCGTCGTCGATCCGGTGACCCGCACCGCGGTCTGCCAACCCGGGCTACTCAACGCCGAGGTCAAAAAGACGGTTGCCGAGTACGGCCTGTGGTATCCGCCGGATCCATCGTCATACGAGATCTGCAGCATCGGCGGCAACATCGCGACCAACGCGGGCGGTCTGTGCTGCGTGAAATACGGGGTCACCACCGACTACGTGCTTGGCGTCCAGGTTGTGCTGGCAGACGGCACCGCGGTCCGGCTGGGCGGTCCACGCCTCAAGGACGTCGCCGGCCTGAGTCTGACCAAGCTGTTCGTCGGCAGCGAAGGCGCGCTGGGTGTAATTACCGAGGTAACACTGCGTTTGGTGCCGCCGCAGCAGCCGTTGAGCACGGTGGTCGCCTATTTCGCGTCGGTGGCAGCCGCGGCCGATGCGGTGCTTGCGGTGACGTCGCGGCTGCGCCCGGCGATGCTGGAGTTCATGGACTCGGCCACCATCAACGCGGTCGAGGACAAGCTGCGGATGGGCCTGGACCGCAGTGCTGCCGCGATGCTGGTCGCCGCGTCCGACGAACGCGGGCACGCCGGTAGCGAAGACGCCGAAGTCATTGCCGCGACGTTCGCCGAATACGGTGCGACGGAGGTGTTTTCGACAAACGACCCCGTCGAGAGCGAGGCGTTTGTCGCCGCCCGCCGGTTCGCCATCCCGGCGGTCGAAGAGAAGGGGCCGTTACTCCTCGAGGATGTCGGCGTGCCGGTGCCCGCACTGGCCGATCTGGTCAGCGGGATCGCTTCCATCGCGGCGAAGCACGACCTGATGATCGCGGTGATCGCGCACGCCGGCGACGGCAACACTCACCCGCTGATCGTTTATGACGCAAGCGACGCCGCGGTGCTCCAACGGGCCAACCTGGCCTACGGCGAGATCATCGAACTCGCGCTGGAGCTCGGTGGCACCATCACCGGTGAGCACGGCGTCGGGCGATTGAAGCGACCGTGGCTCGCCAGTT
The DNA here is from genome assembly GCA_963834615.1 of uncultured Actinomycetota bacterium. Classification (GTDB taxonomy): domain Bacteria; phylum Actinomycetota; class Actinomycetes; order Mycobacteriales; family Mycobacteriaceae; genus Mycobacterium. Next base: position 46,102 of record CAWICO010000007.1, on the reverse strand, counting down.
ATCTGGGGCCCGACGCGATGGCGCTGAATCAGCGCATCAAGGACGCGCTGGACCCGCAGGGCATTCTGAATCCCGGCGCCGGTGTCTGACGTCCAGCGGTCCCATCCGCCCGCGTGCACCGCACCTCGAAGTGAGAGACGCCTGATTTCGTCAACTTGCTTCGACCCCTGCAGAATACGAAGCGTTATTCCACGACCTGGACTTGATCAAAATCCAAAAGATCATCAAGTGTGAAGCAATTACTAACGGCGCGTAAAACGTATAGATATACCAAACGGTACCTAGGTTGAAGCTCGGCACGTTCAACTGCACGACGCCGCGCACTCCGTTGAGCAGGTCCACGAATCCCCATGTGTTGAGCACCCACACCAGCGGAATGGCAACACCGCCAGTTGCTCCGCAGGGCAAAGATGGAAGCGAGGGCCAGCGCCGCCGCCAAGAGATCACCGTAAGCAGCAGCGGAAAGGAAATCTCTCGGCAGTTTCGGATCAATCATGCCCGTAACCAATAACGTCATTCCCACGTAGCGAAATACATGCACAAAGATCAGTGGAATCAGCGCAGAATTACGAGGACGCTTTGCTAGTGACGGCCACACGTACCAGCCTACGACAATGGCGCAGACGACACAACTCAGAAAAAGCTGCAACCAGAATATTGTGACGTTATCTATCGCGAGTCCCATGCCCATGGGCTGCCTTTCATTCTTCGGTTTTGAACGCCTGCGACGCTTTCGATGATCGCGGTCACGGTTTCTGACGTGCCGGCAGGGCATGTTCGCCTGTCGGCGAGTTTCCCAGTCTTTGACGGTCGCGACGGGCCCCAGCAGATCGGCGGGCAGGTCAGGCGAGAGCGGTTGCCCGGTTCGCACGCGGCGCGGCCAATCCCGGTTGGCGAGCGCGGGTTTAGCCAGGGCGACGACATCGGCGGTGCCAGAGTCGATGATCGTGGCAGCATCGCGGGGGTCATCGAGGTGGCCGTTGGCGATGATCGACAGCCCGCTGTATTGTTTCGCAAGCTTCGCCAGCGTTGGGCCGGCCTCGTCGAAAGCCGGTGCCAGAGACGGTATTCGGTGGTATGGATGTAGTCGATGCCGGTGTCCGACAGCGCGGTGAAGATCGCGGCTGCGTCGTCCTCTCCGCCGGCCCACCGATGATAGTTGTCTGAAACCTTCCCCTGGGATATGCGGATGCCGACGGCGATGTCCGCACCGACAGCAGCTGCGACGTCACCGCAGACCTCGGTGGCCAACCGGACGCGGTTGGCGACGCTCGCCCCCGTAGTCGTCGGTGCGGGGTTCATATAGTCGGTGAGGAATGCGTCGAGCAAATATCCGTTGGCGCCGTGGATCTCCACACCGTCGAACCCCGCGTCGCGCGCTAACCGCGCAGCCGTGACAAACGCGGCCCGGACCTGCCCGATGTGCTCAGTGGTCATCGCCTCGGGAATCTGAAACCGGCCCGACCCGCGGTACATCGCCAGCTGCTCGCCTTGCGGACGCACTGCCGAGGGTCCCCAGGTGGTGGTGGTGTGTGGGTTGCCTTGTGATTGGCTGCCGGCGTGCATCAATTGGGCGAAGAACTTCGACGCCAGCGGCGTGGACGCCCTCGACAACTCGTTTCCACTCCGAGGCCTGAGCGGGATTCGCGATGCCGGGCTGGAAGAAGTAACCCTGGCTGGTCTGGTCATCGATGTAGAGACCTTCGGTGATCAACAGACCGAACCCACCGTCGGCGAAAACCCGGTAATAGGCGCCGATCCGATCGGTGGGAATGCCCGCGGCCGTCGCGCTCACTCGGGTCATCGGTGCCAGGGCGATGCGATTAGCTGAGGTCTACCCCCCCGATGGAGGTCGACCCGAACAGAGTCTCGTGCCGCCGATGCTGCGGAGAGACATGGAGTCAGTCACCCTTGCCGTCGAATCATGTCGGGTCGCATGGACCACGGGCGGCTTGGCTGCACCGGCAGTCATCCACCCCGTCTGGCTTGTGGTGCAGCAACGCAGTCCTTCCACGGTGGTTTGTTGACGACTCGGCCATCATGGTGCGATAAAAGTGGACCGACAAGTCCAATTCGATTAGGGTCCGGCCGTGACTTCAAAAGGCACACTCCTCCTACCCCTCGGCTGACGGCTCGCGGCGCGGCGACCAAAGCCCGCATCGTGGCTGGCAGCGGCATCACTGGTCCAGCAGCGAGGTGTGGCGGGGACGAGCCTGGACGCCGTCATGGTCGCCACCGGCACCAGCAAGTCGCAGCTATATCACTACTTTGTCAACAAAGACGCGCTCATCAGCGAGGTGATCAAGACCCAGCTTGGCCGCGTTATTGCCGCCCAGGAGCCGCATCTACGCGACATCTCGTCGTGGGCAGGCCTGCAGCGCTGGTGCGATCATCTCGTGACCATGACCCGCGCGACGCAAGGTGTCGGCGGCTGCCCACTCGGCTCGCTCGTTGGCGAACTCGCCGACCGATCCGACTCGGCGCGACATGAGCTCGTGCGGTCCTTTGCCGAATGGCAGTCTTATCTATCCACGGGCTTTACGGCCATGCGCGACAACCGCGAACTCGCCGCAGAAACCGACGTGGACGAACTCGCGTTGACGATGATGAGCGCACTGCAAGGCGGACTGCTGTTGGCGCAGACCACGCGCAGCGCCCGTCCCCTCGAGCTGGCGCTCAACATGGGACTCGGGCACATCGCCGGATACCGGCACAACCCGATGCAAGAGCCACAGCGCTGATCGGCGGGGCCGGCTGGGCGCTATGCGAGACTGTTTCGACGAAGCGATCTGGAGGGATGTATATGACGGGCTGGATGAGGGGAAGCCGCTTCGCCGCTCTGAAGGCAGCCGGAGTGGCTTCGATACTGGGCTGGGTGCTGGTGCTGGGCACGGGTCCCGCGCTGGCGGATCCGGATCCCGGCGATCCAGGGGTTGCCGTGGGCCCCGGTGCTGGGCAGGACCCGGCACCGTTCAATGGCGCGGCGCCGTTCGGTCCGCCGAGGTTGGTTCCTGCCAACGGCTCGACGGTGGGTGTGGCCCAGCCGATCATCATCAACTTTCCGGGGCTCGTCGATGACTCCGGTGCAGCCGAAAGCGCCGTCCATGTCTCTTCGGTCCCGCCGGTTCCCGGCAAGTTCTATTGGATGAAGCCCACGCAGCTGCGCTGGCGCCCGCTGAGCTTTTGGCCCGCGCACACCGCGGTGACCGTCGATGCGGGTGGCACAGTGTCCAGTTTCCAAACGGGAGACAGTTTGGTGGCGACGGCTGACGACGCCACGCACCAGCTGACTGTCACCCGCAACGGGGCCGTGCAGAAGACCATTCCCATGTCGATGGGGATGGCGTCCGGCGGCCACCAAACCCCGAACGGCACCTACTACGTCCAAGAGAAGATGCCTTCGGTAGTCATGGATTCCTCGACCTACGGCGTTCCGGTCAGCTCGACGTACGGATACAAGACGACGGTCGAGCTAGCCGTCCGGTTCGATGACAGCGGCGACTTCGTCCACAGTGCTCCGTGGTCGGTGGATGACCAGGGCAAGCGCGACGTCAGTCATGGCTGCATCAACATCAGCCCTAGCAACGCGAAATGGTTCTTCGACAACTTCAACGCCGGCGATCCCATTGTGGTGACCAACTCCAGCGGCGGCACCTACTCCAGGCACGACGGGTCCAACGACTGGCAAATCTAGGCTCTGGGTCGGTGGGTTTCGCAGCGGCCGATCAGTCGCCTCTAGGTGCAGCGATATTGCCCGTTGAGCACGCAATTCGACGGTGGCGAGTAGGAACCGGTCAGCACGCCTCTCAGACCACCGGTGGCCGAACCACCGGGTGCAACGATGCGATTCCAATTGGCGGGGGTCAGAACATAGTGCGTGCCAGATTGCACAAGGGTGCTATTCCACGTGTGCGAGACGGATTCTCCACTCGGTAAGTCGAATTCAAGCTTCCAGTCGTTGAGCGGCACCGCGCTCGAGTTGGTGATCGCGAAGCGGGCGATGAAACCGGTCTGCCACGTCGATGACACCGATAACGTCGCCGTGGCCGCACCCGCATGCGCTACGGGGGCGATGGCTAGCCCGAGGACGGCACCTATCAACGTCGCCCCGGTTACGTGAAGCGCTGTGCGGCCGCGTTTCACGTAAACGTTAAGCCCGGCCATAGCAGCCGACACTAGAGCCAAACAGGCGAGTCCCGGTCCTCGCACCGCGGGTAGCTGCAATACCTTTGCTCAACTGAAACCGTCATGAAATTTTGCCTCGATCGCGCTGAACGGAGATCGGCCGGCCGAACGTAAGCCGCACACCTCAGGCCGTCACGGTCAACATTCGCCGGCTCAAACCACGTTTAACAGCGACGTCGGCGGGCTACTTGTCTGCGCGTCCGAGCCTGAGCAGGCACAACAGAAGGAGCGAACGATGACCAATGTGCGGCGGCTAATTCTCCTGGGCGGTGCGATTCTCCTTGCCGCAGGTGTGATCGGGTTGTTTGTGCCCGTGACGATCTCCGGCGGCATCGGATGCGGTAGCGCGGTACATTCCGACTTGTCGGCCGCGCGGCAACAGGACGACCGCAATGTCGGCAACTCCCCTGTCGTTCAACAGATCCCTATTGCCAACCAACTCGCTCCCAAAAGCGAGTTCGTATCGTCCTGCAACTCGGCTCTAGGTACCCGGCGCCTGTGGACGATTCCACTGGCCTTGGTCGGCTTGGCCGGCACTGGCTGGGCCGTTGCGCAGCGTCGGGGCCAATCCGCCGCGGGCATCTGAGCCTGTTGTGCGCCGGTGGCCTCGCGGCGTACGTCGTCGCGAGGCCACCGGCGACCCAACCATCGTGAGTCGGCACCGGCCACTCAGCCCATCACTACCCGTCCCGGCCGGCCGGTCAGGCGTTGATGACCTTGTGACCGTTGCGCCCTCCCACCGCGATTTTGCGGGGCTTTGCCCTTTCGGCCACCGGGATCCGCAGTCGCAGCACGCCCCCGTCATAGGTCGCGTCGATCTTCTCGGTGTCGAGGTTTTCACCCAGCACCAACTGCCGGCTGAACACCCCGCGGGGGCGTTCGGTAGCGAGCATCTCCCGGCCGGGATCGATGCCGGGACGTTCGGCGCGCACGGTCACCACGTTGCGTTCGATGTCCAGGTCCAAGGAATCGTCCTTGATCCCAGGCAGATCGAACTCCACGATGAATTCCTCGCCCTCGCGCCAAGCGTCCATCGGCATCACGGCCGGGCGGGCCGCGGTCCCTAACGCCTGCTCAGTGAAGCGATTCAGGTCACGGAAGGGGTCTGTTCGCACCAACATGGTCGCCACCTCAACTCTCTCCAATCTGGTGTCAATGTCATGGCTAATCTATGCCTTGAGGCATAGGTTTTATATAGCATCTGCCATCGTGCCGAGGCAAGAGGACGACCCGACTTTTTCTGACGCCACGCAGACATCAGGCCCGTAACGGCCTGGGCCGGGCCGAGAAGGCTCAAGAATCGAGCCGGCACCGTGCGCCGGCGCTCAAGGATTGGGGCGTTTTCTGGCCCGCTGACTCAGACGGTTTCCTGCTCGGTCTGCGCGTCGGAGCGTCGCACATAGGCCGCGTCGTGCACCGCATCTTCAGTTTCCAGGGCCGCGCCCAATGCGCCCCCGATCATCGCCAAAGAGCACGTCAACCAAGCTAATTGGAAGTAATCCCGCAGGGAGGCCGAGTGGCCGACCGCATTGTTGAAGACCTGCGGCACCACAAACCAGAACGCGGCAACCAGTGCCAGCAGATACAGCGCCGCATACAGCACGGTCACGCCGATGACGACCGTCACCGTGGTCGCAATGTTGAACAACAGCACCTGCTTGCGCACTCCGGGCGCGGCAGTGCGTTCCCAGAGCCCAGGTCCCACGATCAAGGTCGCTGCGGTAGCGCCTACCGATAGCAGCGCCGTTCCGACCAGTCGCTGCCATCCAAAAGCGTCAGACAACCGCCAAACGTCGGAGTACACCAATGCGAAAACTCCGACAGCCACCGCGCTGGTCAGAGCGCGCGACAACCGCAGGGACAGCCGCCATGGCTGGTTAGCCGCCACCATCCCGCCTAACAGCACCAGATTGCCCGTCAGCACACGGGCGGTGAATGCGAACGCTCCGTCGGCGGTGTCGGTGCCTAATTCCCGCACTCGCTGCACCGACAACCGCCGCGGCGCAGCGACCGCCCCCTGGGCGTCAGCACTGCGTTCACGGGATCCGATCAGCCGCTCAACCAGGCGCACGATCCCCTCACGTATGCGATGCCGCGTGCCCATCGCGCCAAGAGCGGGCACCGACACAATCGCCACGTTGTGAACCGGACTGGCGTGAGCCACGACTGGGCGCCGGTCAATGTGCAACGGAAGATCGGTCAGACATACCGCCACATCCCAGCCGCTATCCAACAGCAATCGCCTTGCAGCGTCGACGATCGCGGCATCGGTTGCCGGTGGCAGCACCAGGCGACTCTCCACCACCTCGACACGCCACCGGGCTCCCGGTAGCCGTCGCGCGAGTTCATCGGCTAAAGCCGCGTCGGCGAGATCACGGGCCAATGAGAACGCCACGCCCGGCGCCCCCACGAGGCCCAGCACGATCTGAGGACCGTTGTCAGCGTTCGGAACACTCGTTGTCGACACCATGCGTTGATCGTCACATCCGACCACGGCATGAGCGCCACTGGCACTGTCACCGGGAAGCCCACACAGTCTTCGACTCTTTCGACGCGATCGGCACCGAGATGCGTGACGTGTTCTTGACGCTGGAAACCGGCGCCGAGAAATTCAAGGACGCCCGATCAAAGCGGCTGAAGCGACCAACGGGCAGCGCGACACCGCGTCGAGAGAACTTACACAGCTGCGTATTCGGTGATCAGGGTCGATGCTATGCAGTTAGATCGCGCGTAGCCGGCCCTTCGAGCAGCGTGCCGTCCGGGGCGAAGCGTGAGCCGTGCAGCGGGCATTCCCAGGCCTGATCGGCGTCGTTCCAGTTCACGATTCCGCCCAGGTGCGGGCATACCGGCGAGACGCGGTGCTCGACACCGGCGACCCGACATCTGGCTTCAAGATGCCAAGGCGGTCCGCTCACCACGCCGCCCTCGTCCTCGGGGGCTGCGACGGCCCGTGCGAACCGACGGGGTGATCCAGCCCTTGGTCAAGTTGAATCCGACCTCGAGGTTGGATTGCACGGCCGTTCGCAGGCCCGACAGTTCGTGCGGGCTCCAGCTGGCGAATGCACTCGCCCAGTCCATCCGCCCGCCCAGCATCCGGCTCGATAACGCCAATGCCGCGGCGGCGCCGTTCGTCATTCCCCACTTGTTGAAACCTGTTGCAATGAAGATACTTTCGTTACCTGGCAAGATGGGGCCGACGTAAGGCAGTTCGTCGATCGGCGTGTAATCCTGCGCCGACCAGAAATGCGTCTGCTCCGCTCCCGGGTAGTGCTTGCGCGTCCAAGATGACAGTTCCTCCAGCGCTTTAGACGGGCTCTTCTCTCGACCGACGGTGTGGCCCGCGCCGCCGACGATGAGCCGCTCTCCGTCGGCGACGGGTGCGTAGCGCACAGAACGCGTGGGCGAGTCAGTCGAGATCATCATCGGCCGGGTGATCTCGCCGGGGACCTTGAAGGCGAAGCAGTAGGACCGGGCCGGCTTGACGCGCGCAAAATAACCCACCGCGATCGAGAATCGGAATCCCGGTGGCCAGCACCAAGTGTGCGGCCGGCAATTCCATCTCCTGCTGCGCGGCGTCGACGACGTGGACGCGCACGTTTTTTCCGCGCCCGCGAGACCCGCCGCACTCGGGTGTGTTCGACCAACCGTCCGCCGTGACTGAGTAACTCGACGGCCAACGCATCCAGGAATGCCATCGGATCGAACTGCGCCTGCTCGGCCAAACGCACGCCGCCGTAGTACGGGAACGGGACTTCGGCGTCGGCTTCCCACGTGGCGGGTAAATCCACCGCCTGGCACGCCTCAAATTCGGCGCGCGCAGATGCCACGCCTTCGCCGGATTGCGCGTAGGTATAGGCGTCTTCGCGCTGTACTGCGACACCGTGTGAAGCGCAGTGATTCAGCACCCAACTCTGACCTTCACGATTGCCGTCGAGGTAGGCGCGAGCCACGCTGTTGCCGTGCTTGGACAGGATCTTCGAAAGATGGCTGCCCTGAAGCAGACTGACCTTGGCCGTGGTGTTTCCGGTAGTGCAGGCGCCGACCGTGCGGGCTTCCAACACCAACACGTCCTTGCCGGCCCGAGCCAACAGAACCGCGGTCATCAGTCCGGTGATCCCCGCACCCACCACGATGACTTCGGCACCCTCAGCACCATGCTCAAGCTCGCTTGCAGCCCAAGGCTGTTCGACCCGGTCACTCAGCCACAATGAAGTCACGAGCGAGTTGATACCCCCGCAGTGCCCCGGGGAAACGCCGGGAGTCTCGGTTCGAGCCACCGCGGTACCGTACGGACATTGTTCAGCGTCGTAGATCTGACGAATCCATCGTCGGCCGGTGCGGACTAGCTACGCCGCTGCTTTCGCTAGCGCAGGAAACACAGGTGAGTCGCAGTCACAGGACGGGCCTGCCACCAGTGACTGCCACCCGCGCCCCAGAGATATAGCTCGCTTCGTCGGAGGCTAGGAGGACGTAGACGGGCGCCAGTTCGGCTGGTTGACCGGCGCGGCCCAGCGGCGTGTTTTCCCCGAACGACTGAACCTTCTCCGAGGGCATGGTCGACGGAATCAGCGGTGTCCAGATGGGGCCTGGCGCAACGCTATTGACCCGAATGCCTTTCTCGCCCAACATTTGGGCCAAGCTGGCAGAGAAATTCGCAATGGCCGCCTTGGTTGCCGCGTATGGCGCCAGGGCGGGCGAGGGCATGTCGGAGTTCACCGAGGAACTGCCGATGATCGACGACCCCGCGGGCATGTGCGGCAACGCAGCCTTCACGAGGTGGAAATACGCACCGACATTTAACCGAAAGGTGTAATCCCATTCCTCATCGGAGATGTCCTCGAGATTGTCATGCGTCATCTGATAGGCCGCATTGCTGACGAGAATATCGATTCTGCCGAATTCGCTTGCTGCGCGAGCGATTACCGCACGACAATGGTCCGGGTCTGACAAATCACCAGCCATTAGCACGCATCGTCGCCCGGTTTCCTCGACGTACCGCGCGACCTCCTTGGCGTCGTCGTCTTCGTTGAGGTACGCGATCAGCACGTCAGCGCCCTCGCGAGCGAACGCGATCGCCGCGGCGCGTCCGATGCCGCTGTCGCCCCCTGTTATCACCGCCTTCTTACCGGTCAATCGGCCTGACCCCCGGTAGCTGTTCTCGCCGCAGTCCGGAACTGGATCCATCTGCGCCTGAATCCCTGGCACGTCCTGGTGCTGGTCGGGAAAGCCCACCGTGATTCCTTTCTTGAGCCGGCGTCACAAGGCAGTCTCTTCGATGCCTGGCGGGTGAGTAACCGCTTCCCGTCGGCGGAAACCTCATCCCAAAGTCAGTAGGCGATTACTCGCGTCCCGGGTGATTTCTCGCCGGTGCCTTCCGCAGTGCTGCCGTGGCTTTGCCACGTGACCTTGTCGCCCTTGTTGAACTCTTGGTTGCTCATCAGGCTCCAGTACCCGCCGACGCGTCGATTGGACATCGCCACGCGAGGTCTTCCAGGACTAGCGAGTTCCCGGAAGTGCGTTTCGCCCAGCGCGATACCGGGAAGGCGCCTGACATGTCGCTGCGTGTTGCCGTCACCGGTCCGACCGGAGAGATCGGCATTTCGACGATTGAGGCGCTCGAAGGTCATCCCGACGTGGCGCGGATCATCGGCATGGCGCGGCGACCGTTCAGCCCGGCAGAACGCGGCTGGTCGAAGACGGAATATCGGCAGGGCGACATCCTCGACCGCGACGCCGTCGACGCACTGGTCGCCGATGTCGACGTGGTCGTGCATCTCGCCTTCATCATCATGGGCTCGCGCAAGGAGAGCGCGCGAGTAAATCTGGCGGGCACGCGCAACGTGTTCGAAGCGACCGTGGCCGCGGAGCGCCCGCGGCGACTCGTCTACACGTCCTCGGTTGCGGCATATGGCTACCACGCCGACAATCCGACTCCGATCACCGAGGACACTCCACCGCAGGGCTCACCCGAGCACTACTACTCCGAACAGAAAGCGGCGTGCGAGGCCGCGCTGAGTGAAATAACGGCGGGCACATCGCTCGAGGTCTTCGTGCTGCGGCCGTGCATTGTGGCCGGCCCTAACGCACCCCTGCTCGCCGATGCAATGCCGTGGAACCAGCTGCCCGGCCCTGTACGTCGATTGACGCGGTCGCTACCGTTGCCCAAGCCGTTGTTCCCGGACCCGGGCACCCCGCTACAGCTCGTTCATCATGACGACGTTGCGAGCGCGGTCGCGCTGGCTGTCACCACGACATCAGCTCCTGCGGGCGCTTACAACATCGCCGGCGACGGCGTGCTGTCGCTGTCGGAGATCGCTGACGCATTCGGCGCGAGGCCGATCAAAGTTCCTCGTGCCGCGGCAGTGACTGCGTCAAAAGTGATTTCGCAGCTGCCTTTCGTCCCATCAGCGCTGGAGTGGCTGCACGCGGGCCGGACCTCAGTTGTGATGGACATCAGCAAGGCTAAGGAACAGCTGCGGTGGCAGCCGAAATACTCTGCAGCGGAGACGCTTTCCGCTCTGGCCAGCACTATCGACTAAGACCGTGTCCTTATGCAGTACCGGTTTGTGACGAGTCAGTTCCCGACATAGCGTCGGGCGCGATGACGTCGAGACTCGCGATTGCCGTCAGTGGCCCCTGCGATGAGGCCTCGCGCGTTCGCCGAATGTCGCGTTCGCCATCCCGCCCCTTCCGGCGAAATTCCAGGGCGGCTGCTTACCCAGCCGCACTGCAGGGTACTAACAGCCGTGGCCTCGTGTCGACGGGGTCACAGGCCGAAGCTGTGAAGTCAACGGAAGCGATATGACGGAACCCGAAAACGACCCGCTGAGCCGGTCTAACGAGCTAGAGAAGATCGTCGATGAGCTCGACGACAAAGTTGCCAGTGAGCGCGAAGCGGAAGGTGTTCCCGGCAAGCCCAGCGACCGGGAGGACGCCCCCGTTCACGTCTCGGAAAACGAGCCGCCCGATTGATCCGTACTGTCGATTGTGGAAAGCGGCGGTGATCGTCTCGACCGTGCCCGGTAGGTTTGGGCTGTTGCGGCTCGGCCGACTCCGACGATGCCTGGAAGCCAGTGAGTCCACGTTCCTGGCTTAGGACGGTTGGTCGACAGGGATGATTTCGCAAGTAGCGCAGGCAATCGGCAGCACCGGGTGCGTCGGAAGTGCATCGCTCATGCACGGCGTCATTCCGGCCGCAGTGGCGGTGATTACCGTCGTTGCTCTGCTCTACGCGGTCGGGCGACGTTGGCGCAGCCGGCTTCTTCCCATCGCGGCGGCTATCGGTGTGGCGACAGGCGTAGGTGTGCACTGGTTCTACGGCACACTGGGTCTCGCTAGCGAGCCTCCGCCACGCCAGATGTGGGCCTGGGTTTCGCTTACCGGCTTCTCCGGCGCGGTCGCGGTTGCCGGCTGGCGTAGCGCCGGGTGGTGGCGGCGCAACGCATCAGTCTTCGCGACCTCATTTTGCTTGCTCAGTACGGGGTTGACCATCAACGGCTGGCTGGGATATTTCCCCAGCGTCTACGCCGCGTGGGGGCAGTTGACCAATGCGCCGTTACCCAACCAGTCCGATTGGCGCACCGTTCACGACATGCGTTCGAAAAGCATTGCGCCGCAACATGGCATCGTCGTAGCCGTCGACACCGGCAATAACGCATCAGGATTTCGGCACCGTACTGAGTGGGTGTACCTACCGCCGACGTGGTTCACCGCGAAGCGACCGACCCGGTTGCCGGCGGTCCTGATGATCGGCGGCGAATTCAACACTCCGCCCGACTGGATTCGCGCCGGTGACGCAGTTACCGCCCTCGACGAATTCGCGGCAGCCCACGGCGGGAATGCACCGATCGCTGTCTTCGCGGACGCCACGGGCGGATTCACCATTGACACCGAGTGCGTCAATGGGCCGCGCGGCAACGCCGCAGACCACCTGACCGCCGACGTCATACCCATGATCAACGCCATATCAGGGTCGCACGAACCGCCACTGTGGGGCGTGGTCGGATTCTCCTCCGGCGCGACATGCGCCGTCGATCTCGCCGTCATGCACCCAAACACCTTCAGTGCCTTTGTCGATATCGGCGGCGACATTGCGCCCAACGCGGGCAACCGAACTCAGACCATCGACCGACTGTTCGGCGGAGATGCCACGCAAATGGTCGTCATTCGACCCCAGCACCGTCATCAGCCGACACGGCGACTACCCCCATTTGTCCGGCGTGTTCGCCGTTCCCGGAACCGTCGGTCGCACAGCCGCCGAATCACTGTGCAACCTCGGCCAACGTCACGGTATCGATTGCCGAGTGGTGGCGCTGCCCGGCAGCCATGACTGGCCCTCCGCCGCATCGGCATTCGCGGCCACGCTGCCATGGCTCGCCAGCCGACTGCACACGCCCGGTGTCACAAAGACCGGCATGCCGTAGTCGGACGTCAGCGTCTACACGCTCGTTACTAGGCGCTGAAGACTCCCAAGCCAGCACGATCAGGGCGGCTCTCCCGCTAACGCGGCGTCTGCTGCGTCCTGCAGCACCTGTTGCAACCTGGCGAGTGGATTGCCCCCGGCCGGGTCGAGTTGGCGTACTGGAATCTCCGGGCCGTCGGCTGCGATTGCGGCGGGCGGGGGCGGCGGGGGCGGTCCCGGCGGGGGCAGTCGCGGCGGGGGCGGTGGCACTGCTGACCGGGGGGCAGTCAGCGCAGCTCTCTTGGCAGCCAACCGATTCGCGGCGTCGCTACGTATGACCCGCCGCTGTAAGTCTGGATCCCTATTACCTGCGAAGCAGGCTTGCGGCGCGTTCTCGACCACGGCCAGCGCGCTCGAATAACGTTCTTCGGCCCGTGCCCGGTCGCGCGCCGATACGGCGCGGTCACCCTGAGTTTCGCGGACCAGTTCCAGGTTGACCCGCACCGGGCAGGAGTGGGCGGCATCGGTGCGGGCAAGCGCGGCGGTGAACTGAGTATCGGCATCCCCGAGCCGGCCGTCGAGCAGAGCGGCGGCGGCCGCGGCGAACGGCGCCTTCGCTGGTTCCACCAAGTTGACTACGCCCAGGACCGTTGCATCGGCCTGCATCGCGTTCCGGTTGCCGCTTGCGAAGGCGGAAACTGCCGAATCTCCAGCTACAACAACCGATATCAGCTTCACGGCGACCAGCAGCGCGACGACGGCCATCGGGGCCGAGTAGATCACGAGCCGCCGTCGCAGCCGCAACCGCGCAGGTCTGAGCGTCACGATGCCAAGTCCCGTCGGGCGATGCGGCCGCGCCGGAACTCACGGACCGACAAGTAGATCTCGGTGAGCAGCAGTCCCGCCGCGAGTAGCGCTGGCAACCAGTAAAGCTCGGTCCGTTCGGAAGCCTCCGCCCGGCTGCCGGCGCCGTCCGGCGAATCGGGCAGGTCAAGTCGGAAGGGCTGATCGGGATCCCGGTGTAGGTATGGCACGTTCAGCTGTCCCGCGACGTGCCGCAATTCGGCTTCGTCGATCGCGGCAGCGCGGCCGTAACCTAGCACCGCTCCACCGTCCACCGATCTCGGTGTGAGGTCGAAGTCGCCGTGCGGTACGTGTGACCCGGGCGCACCAGAGCCGAAGTAGAGCACGACGTTCCGCGAACCCGGGTACTGCTGCATCGCCTGGATCAGCTGGTAGCGCAACACGTTGCCCGCCGCGGCGGCGTCGACGTCGGGACCACCCTGTTGATAGCTGAGGGCCGCGATGGTCGGGCGCAGGCTCCACACGTCTTCGGACAGCGGCCATTCCAGCGTGGCTCGTGAGGCGAAGGCGATAAGCGCATATCGCGCCGCCGGATACTGCTTGATCGACGCCGCCATGTCGTCGCGCATCCCCGCAATCCGCGGTTCGCCGGGGCCGTAGTCGGCGACAGCCGAGTCAACCGACCGATCGACGATCAGGAACACGTTGAGATTGTCGCCGGCTGCGGTGGTTGTCCGTCCGCGACGTTCGTCGTCGCGAAGTCCCGGGCGGGTGGCCGCAGCGATGAGCAGTAGCACTGCCAGGGTCACGCCGCTCCATCGCAGCACCGCGCGGCCACGTCGGCGTCCCGCGAAAGTAAGCAGTTGCCGCAACGCGACCAGGCGCGCCAAGGCGAGCGCGCCAACAACGACGGCGAGGATCGGCCAGGGCAGCACGGGTTCAAACGTCATCGGCGCAACACCAATAGGGCCACCGACAGCACGGCCGCCGACACGACCGCGACCGCTAGTGGTATCACTGGCGCATCCCAAGAGTCCGCGGTCACGATGGTGCCGTCGGCCCGGCGGGCCGGTGGGGCATTCGTCCGGATCTCGTTAAGTGTCGTAGCCACCGATCCCGATTCCGGCGCGGCGTACCGGCCGCCGGTCTGCTCGGTGAGCCCGGCCAGCGAACCGCTCGCGGGGGAAGGGGCGGTGTCGACCACATTGAGTTGTATTTCAGCCCGCACAGCCTGCTCCCGCACACCGCCTTCGGTGAACAGTGCGGCACGCCGCTCCCCGGCAGCACGGAGATCTGACGGTCCGAGGTAGATCACCGAGCGCCGTCGCGTGTTAGGCATCTCATCAGAGGGAAATCCTGAGATACACAGTGCCAGTACATCATTGACACTCGCGGCGTAGTCTGTGTAGCGCACGGGCGGGGCAAAGGACGCCGACTGCGCCGCAGGTTCGCGAGCGAACTCACCGAACCGCGTCGCGGCGTACTGGTGGTCGCGCGTCAGCGGCACCAGACGGCGGTTCACCGATGTGAGCCCGATGCGATCCGTTTGAGGAAGATCAGCCGCCTGCCGCGCGAAGTAGTCGAGCAGTTCAGCCGTCGCGGCATCGGTCACCGGCTGCCCGACACACAGCACGATGTCCTCCGGGTGGGCGGTGTCGAAACGCTTGCTCACCCCCGCTGGACGGGCCGCCGCCCAGGTGGCGGCGCCGAACATGATCGTCAGTACTACCAGAGTCACGACCGCCGACAGTGACCGCAGCCGGGCTGCTTTCGCATACTCGGGCAGCCGGGTCAGCCGAGCGACGTTGGCCAGCGGGCGCAGCCGTCTGCGGGCAGAAGTCATTGGTAGCAACGCCGCCGACAGCACCGCGGCGAGGAAGCCGGCCGATCCGATGGCCGCTACCGGCCACCATTTCAGGTCCACGAGCGGATCAACTCCTGCGCTCTAGCAGTCACGTCGGCGACGTCGACCCGCGACTGGGCGTTGAACTGCGCGTCGGCGAGCCGGGTCAGCAGCGGTGTGGCAGCGGACAGGCGCCGATCGGCCATGTCGCCGACGTGCAGGTACTGGGCCCGCACGCCGGTCGCCTGATGTAGAAAGCTGCGTACCGTCCGGCTGATCGCCGCACACGCCGCCGGAGCCGACATCCGCCCGGCACGGTGCTCGCCGGCGATATCCCGCACGCAACGGGCGAACCGGTTGCGGATCAGCCGGGCGTGTAGCCGCCGCACGACCGGGATGCGCCGCAACCGGTTCGATGGCAGCGTCCATACGAAAACGCCTACGAGCCAGCTGATCACGGCAAGGACCAGCAGCACGGCCCACCACAGCCAGCACAACGAGTATGGCTGCGGACCGAACACATGGCGCAGCAAATCATCCGGCACGGGCGGCCACCTCGGTCAGGCCGACGAGTTTGCGGCGAATTTCAGTGCTACCGGCGATGGTCGCGTGGGGAATCGCGTGACCGGCCAGGAACGCACCGAGGCGGTCGCGACGGGACTGCTCGGCGCGGCGGTACGCGCCGAGCACCCGCGGGCCCAGATCAGCTCCGTTCAGGACGAAACTGCCGGTGGCCACGTCGAACCCGTCGGTGTTGTCGGGACCCACCGCGGGCATGTCCGACACCATCGCCCACATCATGTCGTGGCGCCCGCTCAGTCGGACGAGTACTTTGCTGAGGCGGTCGTCGACGTCAGGTTCGTCCGACACGACGATGATCAGCATGGTGTGTCGGTAATGCGTTGCGACGTAGTCAAGTTGAGCGGTGACGTCACTGGCGCCAGGGTCGGCCATGGTGTGCTGGTACCAGCGGTGCAGAAGTCCCTCGATGTGCGGCTCCCCGCGCCGGTCGGGGACGTTCACCGAGCCGCGGCGGTCGCCGTAGACCATGCCGATCTGATCGGAGCGCCGCAAGCCGATCAATCCCACCGCACCCATGATGTGGGCGGCGACGTCGCGCTTGCACTCTTGGCTCGGGGCAAGCGCCGACGTGTTCCGACCGGCGTCGGCGACGAGCAGGATTTTGTGGTGCTTCTCGGAGACGAACCGTTTGATGAGCACGCTGCCTGAACGCGCGGACGCCTTCCACTCGATGTCCCGCACGTCGTCGCCGGGAACATATGGCCGCAGATCGTCGAATTCCGTGCTGCGCGTATGCATTAGCGCGTAGCGACCGCCTTCGAGCAGACCGCGGGTGTCGGTGCCGAAGTGTGCTTTCGCCCGGTTGAGGTGCTTGCCCATGGGGACCGTCCGGCACCTCAGGGGACTCTGACGGCCCGCAGCGCGGCGTCGATCACGACTTCGGGGGTGACGTCGGCGCTGGCCGCTTCGAATCCGAGGATGAGCCGGTGCCGCAACACACGGTGCGCGAGATCTGCGATGTCCTCGGGCAGCACGTGCGTACGAGTGGATAGCACCGCCTGCGCCCGTGCCGCCTTGCAGAACGCGATGGTGGCGCGTGGGCTGGCACCGTACTCGACCAGGCGGGCGATCTCCTTCGGCAACACCTGCGCGGGATGGCGCGTCACATTGACCAACTGGCTTGCGTAAAGCATCAGCGCACGGTCCATGTAGACGTGCCGAACCACGTCCTGTAGGCGCAGCACGTCGTCGAGGCTGACAACGGGCTCGGCGAGCTGCCCCTTGTCGTAGATACCTGCGTCGATCCGCGCCATCACTTCCACCTCTTCCTCCGGAGACGGGTAGCGCACGATCTCCTTGAGCAAGAAGCGGTCGGTCTGGGCCTCGGACAGCGGGTAGGTGCCTTCCTGGTCGACGGGGTTCTGAGTGGCGATGACCAGGAACGGCTCGGCAATGGGGTGCGCTTGGCCGGCGATCGTGGTCTGCCGCTCCTCCATCGCCTCGAGCATCGCGCTCTGGGTCTTTGCACTTGATCGGTTGATCTCGTCGAGCAGCAGGATGTTGGCGTGCACGGGACCCAGCTGGGTGACGAACGAGTTGGTCGCCGAGTCATAGATCTGTGTGCCGATGATGTCGCTGGGCAGCAGGTCGGGCGTGCACTGAATGCGTTGGAAGCGGCCGTGAACCGACTCGGCGAGCACATTGGCGGCGGTGGTCTTGGCCAGGCCCGGCACGCTTTCGAGCAGTACGTGACCGCCGGCGAGCAGACCGATCAGAAGCGACTCTCGTAGGTCGCTCTGCCCGACGATCTTGGCTGCGAACGCCTCGGAAATGGCATCCACTATCCGCCGGGCTCCGTCGAGTTCGCGCTGATCAGGTTGTATCCGTGCTGAAGTCATACGACCGACGGAATACCCGGGCGCCGATCTTTCACACGTGGGTGACTCCGGCGAAAGAGGCGCGGCTCCGACGAAACCTTCAGCGCCTGAGTTCTTCGGTGCAGGTATGCCGATCTCGTCAGCGGTCCCGGCGACGCCGTAACGATGCCACGACGGCGATGGCTCCCCCACCTAGGGCGATGTACGGACCACCCACGAGAAGCGGATCGATCCACGTATGCGTTCGGTCGACCCGGCTGCTGTGGAGTCGAGACGACAACCCGTGGTGGGTGAATTCCGCCCTGATTCCGGTTTCGGTGAAAGGGTTGTCGGGATGGCCCTTCAGCAACGAAAGAACCTGGCTTTCAGCGCTATTGACTCGATCAGCGGCGAGCAGGAGGAGCCAGTGCGCTGCCCGCGCCTCGCTGTATTTGTAAGCAACTCGCCGAATCTTGCCTGACAATCCTTTTGGCGGCGTCGATGTGCCGAACACCGGCGTCAGGAATTTGTGCTCGATGGAGCGCTCCCGTGGCCACTTCTCAACTTGGCGTTCGGGAAAGTCCCAGTGCGCTCCAGTTGCTGACGGGTCGTACTTCAGCTTCGGCACCGACGGTCGGCGATGACGACGTCCAGTCGGCTTAGCGCGTCAACAGGTGTTGTACGGCGCGATTGATTCGTCGGCGCGGCCAACCCGTTACGCCGTCGGCAGCTAGCGCGGCCCGCGCAGCGTTGCGTCCGCACACTCCGTGCACGCCGCCTCCTGGTGATGCGCCCGCGCTTCCGAGAAAAACGTTTTCTAAGGGGGTTTCGGCGCGCCCGAATCCAGGCGCCGGCCGGAAGATGAGCTGCTGGAACAGCTGCGAGGTGCCTCCGTTTACGGCGCCTGTGTGTAAATTCGCGTCACTGTTCTCCAGGTCCGACGGGCGTTGCACCACCTTGCCGACAACGTGCTCACCGAATCCGGGGGCGTGCTCCTCAAGGACGCGATCAATCCGCTCCGTGAGCCGCTCGGCAGATTCGTCATCGGACAATCCGCGCGGCAAATGGCTGTATGCCCAAGCACTTTCGGTACCTGCGGCAGATCGGGTCGGATCCGACGTCGTCATCTGCCCGAATAAGAGGAATGGACGCTCAGGCAGGGTGCGGGTGTTCAGATCGGCCATCCAGCGGATCAACCCGTCGTGATCGGCACCGAGGTGCACGGTCCCGGCTTCGCTCAGGTTTTTGGACCGCCACGGTATCGGCGAGTCGAGGGCGTAGTTGACTTTCAGCACCGGAGTGTCCCAGACGAAACGGTCCAGGCCCCCTCGCAAGCTTGCCGGCAACGAATCGAGGGGTAACAGCCGCTGATAAAGCTCAGGCGCGGACGTGTCGGCGATGACCGCCCGGCGGCACCTGATTGATGCGCCGTCAGCAGTGCGCACAGCGGTGGCGCGGTCGCCGCTGACGCTGATCGACGTGACTGGACGACCGCACTCGACACGGGCACCAGCGGACTCCGCGCGGCGGACCAACGCCGCCGTCAACTGCCCCGCCCCGCCGACCGGAACGGGAAAGCCACCGTCCTGCGCCATCATGATCAGCAAATACCCCATCACACCGCTGGCCGGTGCATCGATCGGTACATCCGCGTGCATCGCATTGCCTAACAACAGCAGACGCGTCGCGTCCCCACGGAAAAGATGCTCCGCCATGACACCTGCAGGCAGGAGCAACAGATGCGCCAGACGCAGTGCCTCGGCGGTGCCGAGGCCGCGCAGCAAACCCAACGCGCCGCGCACCGGCGGGAACGGCGAGAACAACGTCTTTAATAACGACTCCTTGATGCGCTCCCACTGCTCGAAAAGATCACACCAGCGCTGGCCGTCGCCAGGGCTGCGCCGGTCCAATTCAGTTGCGGTGCGGTTGATGTCACGGTAGATGACGGCCGCGTCTTCGTCGGCGCCGTCGCGGGCGTGCCCAACTACCGCAGGAGCGTGCGCCCACCGAAGGCCGTGATCTTCGAGCTGAAGATCGCGCAGGGCAGGTGACGCCACCGACAGCGGGTAGAAGGCGCTGTACAGGTCGCTGATGTAGCCGGGTACGAGCTCGGCGCTTTTGACCGCACCGCCGGGTTCGGCTTGCGCTTCAAGGACAATGACGTCCCATCCCGCGTCAGCGAGTATGGCCGCAGCCACCAGGCCGTTGTGGCCGGCGCCGATGATCACGGCATCCGCAGTGTCGCCGACCGCGTCGCTACTCGAGGTCATCAGGGGCCCGGCGTTCGGCGATCGCCGCGAGGCGCCACGTGCACTCTCGGTTGCGAGGAAAGGCTGCGGCTAGGGCCACCCGCTTGGGCACCCATCCCATCGGGGCACCGACGGGTACCTCGGCCATCTCAATGCGACAGCCACCGCCGTCGATGTCGAACAGTTGCAGCGTGATTCGAGCCTTCCCGAATGGTCTGCCTTTAGCTAGTAGCACTAGCCGCTGTAGCGGCTGACATTCCTCGACGACAGTGACGTCGTCGAGGAGGAGTGGCCACACGCCGACGGAATGGCGAATTGTGCTGCCGACTTGGGGCCAGTTGGGATCGACCGCGCGCATGCGACTGTTTCCTACTACCCACTGCGAGTACGTCCAGCCATCGGCAATTGCCGCCCAGACCTCGTCGCGACTGGCCGTGGTGTCCCGTTTTACAGTCAGCGGAATCTCGGATTCTTCAGGTTTTCTTGTCATATCCCCTCCTTACTGAGTTATCGATCACTGAACGGCCTGACAAGCACCCGATTGCCTACCGCCTTCAGCGAATCCGGGAGAACACGCAACACCGCACCCGTCACCTTGCTGGCCAACGACGACGCCACGACTTTTGCCTCGCCGCGCTTCATGGCGTCGTATCCCTGTTTGGCGGTCTTGGCGGGATCGTCTTTGAACGGCAGCCGCGCCAGCGGCGTGTCTTCCATGGCCGCCCGGTGAAAAAACGCGGTATCCGTCGGACCGGGCATCAACGCGGTCACCGACACGCCTGTGCCGCGGAACTCATCGTGAAGCGCCTCGGCAAATGACTGGATGAACGCTTTCGACGCGTTGTACATGGTCTGATACGAGCCAGGCATTCTCGCCACGACCGAGGAAGTGAACAGTGCCCGGCCATCGTCGTGCTCCGCCATGTCGCGCAGGACGAGTTTGGCAAGGTGCACCGTCGACCGCACGTTGACATCGACGATGTCCAGGTCGGCCTGCAGGTCCCCGTCGACAAATCGGCCTGCCCTACCGATCCCCACATTGAAAGCGATCGCCGCCGGCACCCGGGCACCGCCGTCGCTCACGACGTCGTAGACGTGCTGCACTGCGCCGTCATCTCGCAGGTCCACCCGGACCGGGTCGACGTTGACTCCGGCGTCCGCCAATTTTCGTGCAACGTCGTGGATCGCCGCTTCGTCGGCCACCACTACCAAGTCGTAACCGTCGGCGGCAAACAGGCGAGCCAACTCCAAGCCGATACCGCTCGACGCGCCCGTCACCGCCGCCAGCGGCGCAGATCCCATGCGTCGTAGCTACCCACGGGTGAACCGCCCAAACCACAAGCACGCCAACCCCACTCCGACGGGGTTGAAATGCGCCGCGCCAGGCCTGTCACACTCGCTGCGACGCCAAAGTTTGCAGGTATAGCCGTGTCCGGAGCGCCGAACACGTCCGAAGGGAATCGGAGAAAATCTGTCGTGTCCAGACTAGACATTCGCTGTTTGTGTGGTTAGGCTATCTCGCGTAGGTAAAAGAGATGGTGATGGGCACGGGAGATGACGAACTACCCGTGATGGCAGTCGGTAGACACGCGAGGACCCCGGTTACAACACGGTTCCCAGACTGCCGTGCAGTTCAGCAGTATCTGTGAGTGAAGTGAAGTAGTACCAGCAAGTGAAATCGAACGAAGAAGGGAGGAGTTACCGTCGGATCGCCCGTGATAGTCAGTGCCGGGCCGATACGCAGTTTTGAAGCAGTGTCGATAGATGGTAGAGGTCTCCTCAGGGCCGGCGGCCTCGGGTGATTGCACCCGGGGTTGCCGGCCCTTCCTCATGAGCAAACCGTTGGCTTATCACGGATGTACTTCGAAAGGTGTTGTTATACAAGCGAAAATTGGTTCAGCCGATAATAACCCGGATGACAAGTTCGATGACGAGGACTATCCCGCCTACAGCATGGGTAGCGCCGCCCAGATTTTAGGAACCACCCCAGGTTTTCTGCGAAGCCTCGACGAGGCGAAATTACTCACCCCTCAACGCTCCGACGGCGGACACCGCCGCTACTCCCGATATCAACTGCGGATCGCAGCAAGGGCTCGTGAACTGGTCGACCACGGCACCGCCCTCGATGCGGCGTGCCGCATCATCATCCTTGAAGATCAACTCGCTGAGGCCCACGCCATCAACGCCGAACTTCACCGCAGCCTTGACGCCCGTCGTCCCCCTTCTAGTGGCGATGCTCAGTCCCCGAACGACGCTCCGAAATGACCGTTCTGGAATGCAGTGACCATTGCGACCACCCGGGGGTCGGTGCGTAGCTGTTCGAGGGTTTGCGGCAGCGGGATTCGCCAGTTGGGATATTCGGTGATAGTGCCGGGGAGGTTGGGTTGTCGAGGTTCGGCGAGGACGTCGTAGAGCGAAACCAACTTCAACCGGCTCGGCGTCGCGGCGAGCAGCCGATGCATGGCGGCGATGATGGTTGCTTCGTCCGGCTCGGATCTGTCAGGCGGCGGCAGCAACTCTTCGGAGCGCAACAGCGCTATTAACTCGGCTCGTTCCCGTTCGGCGGCGGCCAGCTCGGCAGGCACATCGCTGAGCAGACCGCGCTCACCGCGCGCTCGCACATGATCACCCCGCAGAAACCCTGCCGCGGTGGGCAAGTCGTGTGTGGAGATGCTGGCGGCTGCCCGCTCCGGCCACTTCGCGGGCGGCAGCAGCGGTTGATCAGGCGCCGATTCGTCGCGGACGAACCACGACACCGCACATCCGAGCATCGCATTGTCCGCGAGCGCCTGGGTGACCTCCGGTTCCACGGTACCCAAGTCCTCACCGATCACGATGGCGCGCGCCTGGTGCGCGGCCAACGCCAAGACGGCGAGCATCACGTCGGCGTCGTAATGCACATAGGTGCCGCGATCAGGGCCGTCCCCGGGCGGAATCCACCACAGCCGCCACAACCCGGCGACATGGTCGATCCGCAAACCGTCAGCATGAGCAAGTACGGCGCGCAGCATGTCGCGCAGCGCACCGTAGCCGGTGGCCGCCAGACGGTCCGGACGCCACGGCGGCAGCCCCCAGTCCTGGCCGGGCGGGGTGTAGTTGTCAGGCGGTGCCCCGACGGTTACCCCTGTGGCCAGCACGTCGGCCAACGCCCACGCATCAGCGCCGTCGGCATCGACACCCACCGCGAGGTCGTGTATCACACCAAGAGCCATGCCGGCGGCATGCGCGGCGTCGCGCACGCCGACCAGCTGGTCGCTACAGCGGTGTTGAATCCATGAGTGGAATGCGACCCGTGGCGCCAGCTGCTGGCGCGCCGCAGCCACCGCCGGCCCGGCGACGTCACGTAGCGGCTCGGGCCACCGGCTCCAGCGGCCCCCGTGCCGCTCGGCCAGTGCGCAGTATGTTGCCCAGTCAGCTAGTCCGGGAAGCCGCGAGTCGCTGTCGCCGGACGGCCGTCCCTCGGCGCGCCAAAGCAATTCCAGCGCCGCCCGTTTGGCGGACCAGACGAGGTCGTAATCGATGCGCTCAGTGCTTGCCGAAACCCGCAACGCGTCCACTTCCGCACGGGTGTCGGGATCGGCCCGATGGTAGGCCTCGAGGTCTTCGATACGCAATGCAAGTGGGTTGGCGAAGCGCCGGCTCGACGGCGTGTACGGCGAGGGTTGTACGGGATGCGTCGGACCGGGGGCGTGCAGCGGATTCAGCAGGACCGCGCCGGCTTGGTGCTCGGCGGCGGTCCAGTTCACAAATTCCCGCAGGTCACCGAGATCACCCATACCCCACGAGCCGGCCGAGCGAAGTGCATAGAGTTGCAGCATCCAGCCCCAAGTGGCCGGCGGCGTCGGCAGCCGCGGCGGGGCGGCCACCAGAGTGGCTTCTTGGCCGTCGCGGGTGTGAAGCCGGTACCAGCCAGGCGACAGGTCACGGGGCAACTCACCGCTCAACGTAGTTTCGGCGCCGTCTTCGGCTACTAGCACCGCCGCTCCGGGTAGCGTCTGCGGATGCCCGCCAACCCGCACGGCTATGGTCGGCGCGAGACGGTCTGCCCGACCGCTCTCCGCGAGTCTGGCTAACTCGCGGCGCCGATCAGCCTGGCTGCGTGCGTCAACCTCCAGCAGTGCAAGCACTTTGACCACTACGTCGGCGTCGACCTCGACCAGTTCGCGTCGCTCGTTGCGATATCTGGTCGCCACACCGTGGGCGGCAGCCAGTTCGCGCAAATCTTCTGGGACCGGCTTAGGCGTCACTCGACGCACCTTTCAGACATCGCACGGCCAGAGCTCATTCGCGGCTGGACTCACACCCGCCGATATACCCACTCCGTGAACTCTCACACGGCCGATCTCGTTACTGCCGGCCGACGAACTGTTGGGCGCCAACTTTTCTCATCGTCGGCGTGATGCGCGGTAAGACCCTCCATATACGGTTCGGGCAGGCTGCTGAACATGCATGGGATGCAACATGATCCGCACTATCCGTCGTTGTGCAATGCGGACATGTGGCCGAACAGCCCGCCCCCGTGAGCGCGCCCGGATGGGGCACTGGTGACTTATCCGCTGGATAGGGGCACCGTGTTGATATCGGGGGCGGGCTGCTCGGCTATCTCTGTTGTGATGTCATCACCTGCCCTTCATCGCATCGTGATGGTCGGTCGTCGCGGAGTGGCGGAGCCGGGGGGCTGCGTTGCACGGCGCGAACCGGGCGCACGGGTCCACGTCGCAGGGCGCCCCAACGCAGCTCGCGACCGACCAAACGGCGGGTCTTCACGACGGCGCATCCCATTGCCAGCGGCTTCGGCGGCCGACAGACAGCCGCTGATGCCGCGCTCAGGATCGCGTCCACCTCGGTGAGCAACTCCACAACATCGGGATCCAGTTCCAGAAGCTCGATGTCTCCATGCCAACGTGTCGCTGTTTGGTGGCAACGCCACCGCGGCCACTGAGAGTCATCGCTCCCGCCTGATCAGGAGTCGATGACGTTGTGCCCGTTGCGACCGCCTATCGCGATTTTGCAAGACTTCGCCCTCTCGGGAACCGGAATCCGCAGGTTCAGCACGCCTCCGTCGTAGGACGCATCGATGCGTGGCGTGTCCAGCTGGTGTGGGGCACAAACCTGCACAGCAGGATCTGACGGGGGCTCGCTAAGGTTTCGTCAGCGCCGGGCGAAGGCGCGGCAATGAGATCTCGGCGCCCGCGGCAAGGTCGTCGACCAGCGCAGTGGCCCAGCCGACCAGACCGTCGACGTCAACGGAATACGGCGCCGGATGATCCACCTCGCCCAGGCGGCCGGACCCGCGCCGAAGCAGCGTAATCGCACCGCCAAAATTGCCGCGCTGGACATTGGGTGATGCCGACCGCGAGCTGGGTCAGGCCTTGCCAGAGCGGTCTCTCGTCATCGGGGCTGCCCTTCCACGCGGCCTCGAGCACCTCATGCGAGTTGAACGCCAAGGCCCGGTTCAGCAGATCCTGGGCGTAGGCGAGGGAATGGATCGGTGATAATTCGAGATCGTCCGGAATGCAGGGCACGCCCTTGCTGCCCGGCGGAAGGAGGCGACCCAGGGCGTCGCGGGGTCGGGTGTTGCGAGGTCGGCCGGATTCGTCGCGGTCGCGTTCGGCCATGTGCTGATCATGACGCCAGCGGGTATCGGATCTCCTAACAGGCCCCCTTGTCGGGGACCTCGCTGTTGCCACCGCGCTGGGAGGAATATAGAGAGTCATCGGTAAGCCGGGCCATATTGAGCATTGTCCACTAAGGCAACAGCTTTAAGACTGAACCATTCGGGTCTAATGCCGCTTCTTTTTCTGAGAACGCGGCTCGAAGCGAGCCTACGTTGATCCGGCGATCCAGATCTACTGCCACGCATTGACCAACTAGAACGGGGCACCAGGCCGACCCAGAGCGGCAATAGGGGGTTACCGCTAGGTTCTTAACGATATGGTCACATCCCATCTATTGCCTGGCAGAGCGGCGCAGACGTGACCGATCCCAGTCCCTCTGCTGGTTCCCAGGATCCCCGTCGATCATCGCCGCCAAACGGATTGAGGCTGCGGTGTATTGAGCTGGGGCCGTGGCGGCAGCCGTGGCGCCCCGCGCGGTACGGTGGCCTGATTCGCTGTGAATACGGTTCGGCCCCGGCACCGGCGGATGATTCCAGCCTTTCAGGCTCAACTACCTCCGACTGATGAGCAGCGAACATACATGTCACGAAAGCAGACACCGTCCGAACCGGGGCCTGGTCGGCTCGTCGATGTGGCGCAAGCATTGCGCGACGTCGCCCGATCATTGGAGGCCGAACCGGACCTACAGCACGTGCTAGAGGCCATCGTTGCCTCGGTCACCGACACGGTCCCCGGCGCCGAACAGGCCGGGGTCTCGCTCTACGAACACAAACTCTTGCAGACCGTCGCCTCGACCAGTGACCTGACGAAGCGAATCAACACCATCGAGCACGAACTCGACGAGGGGCCCTGCCTGCAGGCGCTGCTCGATCATCGCAGTTACCGAATCGACGACACGTCAACCGACACTCGGTGGCCCCGGTTCGCCGCTGCCGCCGAAGCCCACGGTGTTCGGTCGATGCTCGGATACAAGCTCTTCACCACGGGTCGAACCCTGGGGACGCTAGATCTGTACTCCTCGACACCGAATGCGTTCGATGCTGAGTCCGAAATCGTCGGGGAAGTGTTCGCCGCGCACGCCGCCATCGCGCTGCTCGGGTCCACTCAGCAGGCCGAGTGGCAGACCGCGCTCAATTCCCGCGACATCATCGGGATGGCCAAAGGCATTCTGATGCAGCGCGAACGCATCAGCGACGTCCAGGCCTTCAATCTGCTGGTCTCCGCATCGCAAAACGCCAACATCAAACTTCACGACATCGCCGTCTGGTTAATCGACAACGCCAACAACGCCGCGCGGCGGGACGACTAGACGTCTTGACCGACTCGGCGCGGCAGTCCGTGCCACCCCCAAGCGCATAGCAAGTAGTCGACGCCAACCGAACGTTGGTGTCAGGGCTTATTTCGCGCGACCCGTGCCCGATGTGTGGGCGGGCCCAACCCCGTGGGCGTCGCGTTCGTGCCCGGATCCATGCTCGGCGGCCGGTGCTTCAGCTCCCACCGAATTCGGGCTTTGCTGTTCGCTCTCGCCGCGCCAGGGGTCCCCTCGTCTGCGGAGCATTGCCGGCGTCCCTCGTAGGGCGGCACAGCAGGTCCAGTGTGCTGCGGGAAGATCAGTTCCGGGTTGCGGTCCACGTCTGTCATCGTCGGTTCGGTCAAGCACGAAGGGCAACTTGTCACATCTATTGATGCCTTGTGGGGCCTATCCGGCAATCGCCCAACGCGGGTGGGTGTATCGGTGCGGGGCTAGAGGAGACCCCCGCGAGACTGACAACGATCGTTGTCGGCGGCGGCGTTGCGCGCGGTGACGCAGATGCGCGACAAAACCACTAGACATCGCGGCCCCTGCATTAGTCTCTGGTGAGCCGCGCCCACTGGTCAGGACCGACTCAGTGGCCGCGTCGTTAGAACCGGTTGACTCCACAGCCGCTGCCAGACGCGCTAGGGCCCCTTGTCTTCGAGGCGCACCAGCAATTGGTCGACAGACACGAGGTCAAGCATGGCCAAACACTCCCTCACAGCCGACGACGCTGACATCACCGATGGCGCCTCTTCCGATCTCGTCACGGATGACTTACCGAGCCAACTCGACGTCGAGGAATTCTGGCTCGACCAGATCGTAGTGGTGGCGGCTGTGGGCGCCGCGGACATGCTGACCGCTCCCCGGTTGATGGAGGCGATCGGCGTCGCTGCAGCGAAGTCGCCGGCCGGGATGATCGTGGATCTGTCCGGGGTGGAATTCCTGGCGTCGGCCGGGATGAGCGTGCTCGTGGCTGCACACGCCAGGCTGACCCCGAACGTCCGATTCGGCGTTGTTGCCGACGGACCAGCCACCAACCGCCCCATTACTTTGCTCGGCATCGAGATCACGCTGTACCGCACTTTGGACGACGCACTCCAAGACGTCAGCAGCGCGAGCGCGTAGACCACTCTCGGGGGGTATGGCCTTTAGGTGAACGCTTAACAGGCAATCGCTCGAACGCCTGCGGCCATGCTCAATCGCCGCGGCTCGTCTGCACGACAGACGCGTTTGGTGCCGCACGGACGCCGATCGGGTTTGCGGGTTGGCTACAGCGGAATCACTACCCGGGCCGCCTGAGCCCGTTCGCAGCGGAATGGTTGGCCAGCGCTCCAACCACAGTATCTGCGAAGGCATTTCGTCGTGTGCGCGCCCCTCCTCGACCTCAAATCCCTCCAGCCCGATGCCGTTATCGCCAGACTGGCCATGACGGCGAAAAGTCTTGTCCGAGAGGCACTTCGTAACCTTGGCCCGTCTACCGACGAACGACGCGTTGAGGTCCGGTAAAGCGGAGCCCAGCAAACGCTGTCGCG
Organism: uncultured Actinomycetota bacterium; assembly: GCA_963834615.1. Taxonomy (GTDB): domain Bacteria; phylum Actinomycetota; class Actinomycetes; order Mycobacteriales; family Mycobacteriaceae; genus Mycobacterium. Next base: position 17,795 of record CAWICO010000007.1, on the reverse strand, counting down.
GGCAAGTTCACTTCCGCGGCAAGCTGCTGCAGCCGTCCGCTTCGGGCCACTCGGAGTCTAGAAGCACAACCGCGTTGGGATTGCCGGCGAAGGGCCGGTCAGCGAAGCAATCGACCTGAAAGAACCGCACAGTTCATTCTTGCCGTGCCCGTCGACCGTTTACCCGGCAGGCCCTCTCATGGGGCTCCGCACCGAGTCGTCACAGCCGTGCGGGCCCCGAGGAATAGCGCACTTTTGGAATACGTGCACTCCGCCAGTAAACTGAGCGGATTTCGTTCTGCGACTGAAGCTTTCGATCCGGACCAACCGACGCGACGCGGCTCGATGGTGAGGTGCGATATGAATGATCATCAGACGAGTCGCCGGGACCACGCTGCGTCGGCTGTCCAGGCGGCGGCTGGGGTTTCTCGTGCCACTGAAACGCGGCTAGATCGCGGAGTCCCGGCGATCGCGAACGACTCGGCCCCAGACCGATGCGGGTTGTCCAGCAGGGCTTGACACGCACTGACGCGTTGATTGACTGGAGTTGTGCTTGCGCAGATATCAGGCCTTCCTGATGGCGTGGATGGCCTTGAAGCCCGAGGAACTCTCACATCCGGCGATTACGCTCGAGTTTTCGCGCCATTGGTCGAACGGCACCGCCAAGGCGGGCAGCGATTGCGGCTGCTTTACCAGTTCGGGCCTAATTTCAATGGCTTCACACTGGGAGCCCTATGGGCGGACAGCAGGCTCGGCGCACGCTACCTTCCGGTGCTTGATGGTTGCGCGATGGTCACAGACATCGACTGGATACGAGACCCAGGACGAAGCATCGCCAATTGGATGCCCTGCCCCGTGCGGGTCTACGAAAATGCGCACCGCGATGACGCGGCGCGCTGGCTAGCTTCCCTAGCCACTGCCGACCAGCCGTCGATCGCCCAGACGGTGAAAGCCTATGTCGGCGGAACCGTCGGAGCAGTGACCAGCATCGCAACGCTCCTGCTGATCAAGCGATTTCGAAGGTAACTGCTGCCGTCGAGGCCGAATAGGCTCCTGAGAAGCTGTCCGCCTTACGTCAGAGACCATTGAGACGACGCAGAAGCCTTGGTGTCGAGCTGCAGCGAAGATTGACAAGACACGCCTTATCTACTTTGACACAAGTTCGGCGCGTCGCGATGGCCTGCCAATCTTTGCTGCATAAGTCGTGTTCAGCGGCGTCTTCGATCACATTTGGCCTTCCGAGCGAAGTGGTCGACGACCCATCCGCTGCGGCACAGCGTTACCCCGATGTTGGTCATCTCAGTGCGCGCGCGTTCGTATAGCCCGGATACCGCATCCTCGACGAGCACGACGCGGTAGTCGCGTTCGCTGGCCTCATAGATGGATGTGCGTGGGCAATTGGGGTAGTTGCATCCGGCCACCACGACGGTGTCAATGTTGTTGGCGCGCAAGTGCTCATCGAGCGTGGTCCCGAAGAAGGCTCCCCAGCGGGGTTTGTAGAGAATGATCTCGGGGCCTCCGATGCGCTGGGCTTGTCCTGATAGCATTAGTTCGTCGTCGAGTTCGATGAGTGGGTCAGGGACGATGCCTGCCGCGAGCAACCGGCCAGGCGTCCCGGGGCGCAACATTGGGGTTAGTCCGTTGACGAGGTGTTTCCGCACTGGCTCCGCGTTGCTTCCATCGGCCAGGTAGAGCCGCACGATATGCACGATCGGCAGCCCCGCATCGCGAAAAGCGCAGCACAGGCTCGTAATCTGGGGCACGGCTGCTGATGTCCCCGGAATTTCGAGCGCTCCCCCGTCCAATGTGTCAGCTTGGACATCGACCGTCAGCAAGACCGCGGAATCGTGGTGCGGCTCAGTCACAGGGCATGCCCTCAGCCTAAGGATCGGCTGCGGCGTCATTCTCGCGCCCGAAGAAGAATCCACCTCACGCTCGTGGATTTACCAGACATGGCTCGGCTGTGTTTGCGGAAGATTGAATTATGGCGAACCCGTTGGCGCACTTTGGAATCCTCGGCAACCGAATTAGTTCAAGCACGATTCCGTGGGGGTCTTTGAAGGTCAGGGTTGAAATCCGCCAGACGGCGCCGTTGTCATTCTTCTGCCATCCGCCGCGCGTGACGTGAGTCCGCTACGTGCACAGCGTGGGGGCGTCGCAAACGTTTCCGGGACAGTAGATCCTATGCGCCGCGTTGACCATGGTGGCGGCTTCCGCCTCCGTGACACCTTGCGCGCCGAGGCGCGCTTGGAGGTCGTCTGCAATCCGCTGGGGGCGCCAGCCCCAGGTGAGGTTGTAGCAGACGTCGTGTGCCTCTTGGATGAGCCCGGCCTGTGTGTCGGACGTCCACGAAAGGCCGACGCCATGCAACGCGGCCAGGTAGGCGTCGTCTTGCGGGCTGGCATTCGCGACCCCTGCGCTACCTATCAATGCGGCAGCGGCCGTCGCGAGAATGGCGAGCGTGGTCAGTGAGCGATGCGTAGTCATCGGTTCCTCTTCCCCTTCGGTGTTGAGCTCTCGGCCGTGTTGTCGGAGGCCGACCCTCCGCTGCGGACGAGCTGACGCTGCCCTCTCACACTGTCGGCGACGGAGCCCGTTGCGTTAACCGGGTCTACACCTCCAATTCATACAACAGTAGACGGACCGACTGAAATCGGGCTGTGCTGGAAGGAATCGCGGCATCGATCGGCATCATCGGCGATGCCTACGACTTCTCTGGCCGAGACCACGATCGGGCTCTACAAACCGAAGCCGTCGTCCGTAACAGCCCGTTCCTTGGCTGGGCCCGCTGAAACCATCGACGACGTCGACTACGCCACGATGGAGTGGGTCGATTGGTACACAACGCCCGCACGCTGCACAGCCTGCTCGAATACATCCGCCCGACGAGTACGAGAGCGCCTATTGCTCTCAACTCCAGGCTCCCAGCCGGCGACGTCTCAACCATGAAGTCGGCATCAAACCCGGAACGGTTCATCTTGTAGAAGAGCTCGTCGAGCGCGAGACTCCGAGGCGGTGAAGGAGAAAACCGCACAACTCGACCAGCACTCGCGGCACCGGGTGAGTGGAATCTGACTTAATTTTTGTAGGCTACGAAATCATCCAACAGTGACGGTGCCGTGGCGCTCGTGGGCCCAGATCGAGAGATACCGCTAGGCCTTCGGCTGCTCTGAGTTATATTGGCCAACTTACCTGTGATGTCGCAGGACGTTGGGTTACGCGGCTCAGGTCATTGAGTCGTACAACACCAAAAGGCCCGATTGGCAAGGGCTCACCGCGACTAGCCTCTGACGCACCAAATTTGAGGACACGAGACATCGAGGAATAGCGCACCGTAGGAATACGTGCACTCCGCTAGCATTGAGCGGAATTCGTCCTGCAACTGCATCTTTCGATCCTGACCCAAGCGACGCCACTCGACGATGTGCGATATGGCTGATCATCAGACCAGTCGTCGGGTCAAACTGTTCGGCTGTGCAGATCGCCGCCGACGAGTCGCACTCCCCGGGCGAGGGACCGACGTAGACCTTTCGTCACCGGTCTGCTGCCCCGGCAAACGCTCGTAAAAGCTTCCGGCACAACAAGCGCCACTGCTTCCACGCTCAATGTCAGCTTCGGGTCAGCCCCACCGTGGGCTGGGCGGTGTGGGGTTCGGTTTGTTGCGTGACGATACATGCACGGCGTGGACACCCGGTTTCTTCGACAGCGCCTCCAGCAGACTCTCGAGGTTCGCCTTGTCGATATGCCAGTGCTGCACCGATTCCGGCTTCTGCGACAGCTCCGCCAAGACACTTTTGAGTTTGTCCGACGTCTTGCTGTCCTTATCGTTGCCCGGGCTTTCCCTGGTATCGCGCGAATCGGGACTGCCTGCCCGGGAACCGGTTTCGACCGCGACGCGAGAAACGCTATTACCTAGTGTGCTGCCGGCCAGACTCGCCAACGCCATCTGACCGAACACGGTTACCTGGCTGGCGGCCACCACCACAGGAGCGCCGGCCGTCCCCATGCCCTGTAACGCGGCGGCGGCGAGCCTGACCGTCGGAGTGGCCGCAGCCCAGCTCGGCGGCACAGACAACGCCCCCACTAAACCCGCGTCGCCAACGCCTACCGACACCGCCGACGCGGCCCCGGCCAGGCCCGCAAATCCCGGCACTGGCGTCGCGGAAGCCAGCCCCGCCGCCAAAGGCGCGGCGGCGGCGATTGGCAGCTCCCCCGTTTGGAGGCCGCGGGCCGCCAGCGCCATTCCCGAGGTGGCTGTGACTAAGGCGTTCCTTGCCGGCAGGAGCGCCGGGCCCCCGAGTTCATACGTCTCAAGCAGCGTCGTCAGCGGGGTGCCCGGGGCGATGATGCTCGCCAGGCCCTGCGCCGAGGAGGTGGCGGGCGCCGCCGCGGCGGGCGTTGCCAGGCTGTGCAGCGACGAGGGAACCCCGGACATCAGCTGAGACAACGTCGACTGGACGCCGGCGCCGGCCGATGGGCCGGTGGCCTGCGCGACCCCGGCGGACTGCGACGCCACTCCGCCGGGATTGGTGGTCTGTGGCGGCGAGGTAAACGGCGTCACCTGTGCGGCCGTCGCGGACTGAGCCGCGTAGCCATACATCGCCGCGGCATCCTGGGCCCACATATCCGCGTACTGCGCCTCGGTGGCCGCGATCTCCGGCGTGTTCTGCCCGAAAATATCGGTGGCCACCAATGACGTCAGCTGCGCGCGGTTGGCTGCGATCAGTGCCGGGGGCACCGTACCCGCCAACGCAGTCTCATACGCGGTCGCCGCATCCCTGGCCTGTGTTTCAGTGTCCTCGGCCTGCGCGGCGGCGGCGCTCAGCCACGTCGCATAGGCCGCGGCCGCGGCCGCCATCGCCGACGACGACGGACCCTGCCACTCCGCCATCAACCCCGCGATCGCGGTGGAATAGGAATCTGCGGCGGAACCCAGCTCGGCGGCCAGCCGGTCCCACGCCGCCGCGGCAGCCGTCATCGGCCCCGAACCGGGACCCGAATACATGCGCCCGGAATTGATCTCCGGCGGCAACTTCCCGTAATCCATTGTGTGCTCCTTATCCGGCCAGCGGTTTCGCCGGTGGCTGTGGCGGTACAGGATCCGGAAGGTACGAGTCGGTGGTTCATCATCATCGAACGTTCTCCAACCGCGGTTGTCAGTCTTCGGGGATCACGATGATGGTGACGGCGGTGTCCGCGCCCGCGATCGCGTCGCCCCCTCCGCTGACCGACCGGCCAACGTCACCACCCGCGCCGGCGGCACCGACGATGGCCCGTCCGGTCAAACCGGACAGTGCCATGTTGCTGAACACGCTGCCCTCGCCCTCACTCGCGAGCGCCGTCGAGACAGCGCCCGGATCGGTTTGTGGCAACACGAAGGCGACCGGCCTCATCGTCGGGGCGGCGCTGGCCCAGCTGGGCGGAACCGACAAGTTCCCGACCGCGCCGGAGCTGCCGAACTGCGCCAGTACCGGCTGGCCTCCCGAATACGTCACGGCCGGGCCAAGGCCGGCTGCGGCTCTGCTGACGGCCCCGTCGTATGCCAGCTGCAGGTTCTGCCTGCCGAAGTTCGCGAGCAAGTTCTGGAAGCCGAAGTCGTAGTTGCCGCCAAGCGGGGAATACAACTTGAGCGGGTTATAGGGGCCGATGAGCAACTCCGAGAGAACCGACGACGAGGTCGGATCGGCCGCCGACGTTGAGGTGGCCATGCTCTGCGCCGTCTGAGGCGTCGCGGACATCAGCTCCGACACCGTGTGTGCGTTGGTGCCGGCCGATGTAGCGGTGGCGTGCGCCACCGCGGCGGCCTGCCCGGTCGTCCCACCCACGTTTGTGGTCTGGGGCGCCGGCCCGAACGGTGTCAGCTGCGAGGCAGCCACCGAGGAACCGGCATAGCCGTACATTGCGCCGGCATCCTGGGCCCACATTTCGGCGTAGTGCGCCTCGGTGGCCGCGATCGCCCCAGTGTTCTGTCCGAAGATGTTGGTCGCAATCAGAGACATCAGCAAAGTGCGGTTGGCCACGATCACCGGCGGAGAAACCGTTGCAGCAAAAGCGGTCTCGTAGGCCGCCGCCGCCACCCGAGCCTGGATAGCGGTCTGCTCGGCCTGGCCGGCAGTGGCCCTTATCCACGCCATGTATGGCGCGACCCCAGCTGCCATCGTGGCCGAGGACGGGCCCTGCCAGCCCGCAGTCAACCCCGAGATCGCCGTTCCGTAGGACGCCACCGTCGAGTGCAGCTCGGTGGCCAGACCGTCCCAAGCAGCTGCGGCGGCAAGCATCGGCCCAGAACCCGGACCCGTATACATGCGAGCGGAATTGATCTCCGGGGGCAACATCCCGAAATCCATCGCTAACACCCCTCCCCTGGCCGCAAGGAGATAACGGTCGCAATGGACCGCTAAATGCCCGGCATACCCTCGCAGGTATTCGCCAAAACGGCGCGCGCAGAGCTTTCGTCGCCATTCGCCGTTGACGAGACGCGAGCAGAGGGCCCGCCGAGCACCAAATCGAAGACCAAACAGGTCCATCCGGCGTTGGTGCCCTCTCCCGCAGACACTCGCTCGGGCGTCGCGGCGGGCTCGACCACATCGCCACGGCTGCAAGGCAGTTGTCAGGATGTTGGCAGGTGTCGGAGCTGACACCGGTCTTACCGCGCCCGCACACTGACGACCATGCGTGTAGCCGATGCCGACAACCTGATCGCGATCGACTGCTTCAACGCCGCCCAGTCCGCCGGCGAGCCCGTAACCACGACGCTCGTACGACGAGTAATCGACGAACTGCTTACGCACCGAACCTGCGACTGCGGGCACTGCGAGGCGGCAGCGATCGCACGAATCGGCGACGTGTGCAACATCGCGACAGGCTGGCAACGAGCCGTGGCCGCGGTCCCGCGCCGAGCGGCGCGCTGATCCCTCAACACCAGCATCGGACAGCAACGCCGACTCACTGAGTCCAACACGCCGCCCGGCTCACCGTGATCGGACCCCGACGATTGGTCCACGCGAATGAGAGTCATCGATAATTACGGCGTTAGCCTAGTGGCCTGCGCCAGGGATTCGTTGATATAAGCCGGGCACCGTCTCGTCCGAAACCGGAACGACGCCAGCCAACTGCGCGATGAACGATGTCGGGATTACCGGCTTCCCGGTGCGGTATGCGTACAGGATGATTAGGTCGACGATCTCGTCGACCTAGTCGCCCTAATTGTGTAGTGGCTCCGACCGCTCGCCGGCAGAGGCGCCCTCCCTGACACTCACCAGACAGGCGCACGGGTTAAAGCGCTACAGCCCAGCTCGGCTGTAAATTCCGATTCATGTTCCGGATCTTTGAGACGCCGAGCGGAACGTCATCTCCGCGCCGCTGTACTACCGCCTCCTGATGCGGCGCGAACCGCGCACCGAAACCTACGCAGACGACCTTGTGGCACAGGCGTTCCGCCGCTGAAAGTGCCACCTCTGCAACCACAGCGCGTAGTTGTAGCGCCGCATCCACGACCCACGGAGTCAAACGCGGTTACGTCACGTGATACTTCTCCGCTTGCCCACCGAGTGAGAAAGTCACCGTCTCGCAACAGAATTCACCGCTACTGAAAACCGCCATTACGAATACGGCTGCAGCACGGCAGAATTCAATAAGCGATCAGCGAGCTTCGCTGCATCGAAGTAGAGATTGCTGCTGCCTAAAGATCAATCCCGAGATCAGTGTTGGCAGGTGTAGACGATCTCCGGTGGCACCATGCATGGCGAACAGTTTCGCGGCTTCTCTACCGACCACCGATCCGCGCACCGGTGACGAGTCGGTCTGTGCCACTGAACGTTTGGTGCTGATGGCTCCATTTGGCGAGACGGAAAATAGCAGGTCAGAGCGTTGACAGACGTTGGCAAGGGAGGAGCGTCGTCGGAGCTACTTCGGCCGGCGTGCGGACGCTCCAACCGTCGGCCCCGAATTTGGCGGAGAGAGAGCGGGCGCTGTGCCGCGCGAGGCGCGGCGCCGGGTGACGAAGGGGCACCCCCCTCCCCTCGCGCCTTGCTCACTTCAGGCTGAGTACCAGCGACACACGTCATCGCCAAGCCATCACCCCAACATAGTCGAGCGATTCGCGCGTACGGAGGGCCTGCTCTAGCGTGACGTGATGCTGTTCATTTCCGGAATGACCGTGTCGCAGTGGCGGCGCGAGGTGCTGCGGACCAACTTCTGGATGGTGCCGAGCTTGGAGGTGCTCGCCGCGATTGGGTTGTTTGCGGCCACCTTGGAGGTAGATCGAGCCGTTTACCACGGCACGCTCACACTTCCGCCGTGGGTGGAGGCCGGCAGCGCAGACACGGCACGCGAGATTCTCCTCGCGGTGGCCGCAGCGATCATGACCGTGATCGGAATCAACTTCTCTGTCACCATCGTTACATTGACGCTGGCATCGACCCAGTTCGGACCGCGGATGCTGCGCAACTTCATCCGCGATCGCGGTACTCAGCTCACGCTGGGCACATTTGTGGCGACGGCCGTGTACTGCGTGCTGGTCCTTCTGGCAATCGGCCCTGCAGAGCACGGCGTCTTCGTGCCGCACTTTTCCGTCTCGGTCGTATTCCTGCTGGTGCTGGTCGATCTGGCCGTCCTCATCTACTTCCTCCATCACATCGCCATCCAGATCCAGCTCCCCTTCGTCATCGCCAGTATCGCTGGAGATTTGAAGCGCTATCTCGGGGTGCGAAAGCCCGACATCCGGATGGCCACCGCAAATGAGCCGGATAGTGAAGAAATCGCAGCGCTGGTCGACACCATCAAGTCTTCAGGCGCGACGATGCGTACCCCGAAAGGCGGCTACCTGCAGGCCATCCGCTACGACCTGTTGATTCGCGCAGCGTCGGCCGCCGATGCAGTAGTCCACTTGCCCTATCGCCCAGGGAACTTCTTGGTAGAGGACAGTGAGCTTGCAGCGGTGTGGCCGCCCGAGGCTGCCGACCGCATGACCCGGCGCCTGAAACGCGCACAGGTCACCGGGCCGGTCCGCACGCTCGCCCAAGATCCCGCTTTCGGCATCGACCAACTGGTCGAGATCGCCATTCGGGCACTGTCGCCTGCAGTCAACGACACATACACGGCGCTGACGTGTGTGGACTGGATCGCCAACACCCTATGCAAGCTCGCGAAAGTGTGGAGGCCAGCGCACGCGTACCGCGACCGCGCCGGTGCCATCCGGGTCGTCTGCGAGCAGGTCAGTTACGAAAACTTGGTCCAGCGGTCATTCGACAAAGTGCGCCAGGCCAGTCGCGGAATGCCCGCTCTGCTGATGCGCCAACTCGAAGCACTCAAAGCGATCATGGAGCAGACCACCGATCTCGATCAGGCCCGAGTACTGATGGACGAAGCCACCATGATCCAGCGCGCCAACAGCGAGTCAGTGCCCGAAGAGTCCGACCGCGATGCCGTGGAGCGCCGTTTCAGCGCCGTGGCCAGTGTGTATGCCCGGTTGAGCGACTCTGCCGGCAATTATTTGCACCCGGAATGCGATCTTCTCATAACCGGGGATTCCGCATCGAGACTGAGCCTAGGAGGCGACGGGTAGGACTGCTCTACCGTCGGGACGCCGTGATCCGTTGACTCACCAGGCTCGCGCCGATCGGCGCAGCGACTACGCCAACGCGAATTAACGAAGCCAGAGGTACCCAGCGCACAGTGTCAGCGAGACCGCGGTGACCGCCGCCCCTCTGCGGGTGAACTCCCAAAAGAGGTAGGGCCGCCCGCACGTCGGGTGATTCCGATGACAACAACATCGGCGGCCGCACCGACGGCGGTGAGATTGCCACCAAGATCGGTGCCCAATGCCCGGGCCCACCTCGCACGTCCGAGGTGAGGAGCGGATGAACCGCTGCGCCGAGCTCGGCGACCGTCGGCGGGTGGCGGCATACGGGACGCTATTGACCAAGCCGCTGACAAGGACACCCCCAGGTCGACATCGTCGTCAACAGAGCATTCCCACCGGTCGTAGTGGTCGGGCCACGGACGATGGACTGTCGCTTACTACCTAATGCGTCAACCCGCATAATGCAGGAGAAGCTTCTTTGAGGAATATCGGGGAAGGACTATCGAATTGATAAATTTGGTTGACGAGCAGACGATATCGCCGCCTTTTCCGACACATTTAAACGGGTCTTCCTCGGAAAGCCGCTGACCAGCGAACAGCTGGAGTCGGAGCGACTGTCGAATCCTGTTGCACTCGGCGCACTCTCGGCGGACGCGATTTCGTCGACCGCGTACGGACCTGAGCAGATCATGGTCGAGTTGCTTCCTGAGCGGGTGCCGATTGAGCATGTTCGGGGTGGCGATTCGCTGGTGTTCCATCAGGACCACAGACGGCAGTTATTTAGGTCGAGCACAACGTCTTCGTTCTGTGCGGAAGGGCGGGGGAGCTACCGCGACACGTGGACCATCGAATCCGAGGAACTGGCGGAGACGCGGGAGCCGGTGGATCAAGTTCCCGGCCGGGACGGTCATGCTCGCCCGCGCCGCGTCCGGTAGAGGCCCGCTGGCGAAACCCGTTCAAACATATTTGTGCCTACCGCTCGGAGTCGGCGCTCCGGTCCGACTCGGATGAGCTGGTGCAACAACGTGAAGTTGCGGGTGCCCAGGAAGGCCGTCCACTCCGCCCGGATCCTCGACCCGACCGATGGCCGCGCCCGGTTGATAGTGATCGAGGCACGTGGCCGGCGGCTGTAGGTTCCCATTCTCCGTGACGGGTTCGCGACGCCGCCACCTCCAGCTCAGCGAAATTTCCCATCAAGATGGCGGGCGCGTTTTTCCCATCTTTGTGGCGAATCCTAGAACCGTACGGTCGTGCAGTTCGGCCGCGCGTGAGCTTATTTTGAGAAATGCACCTCGTCCTGCACCACTCGATTTCAACGCGTCGCGTGAGCGGCTCCCCAGGGGCCATCGGATCCGGAGAACCGCCCCCTGCGATGGCGTAAAACAACTGAACCGGTTGTGCTGCAGCCTGTTTGGTCGATAATCGTCATTATTCATGAATTTTCTCAGGCCGGAGCGACGCCGATACCCTCGCGTAAATCTACAACGGTTCGGCACGGACGCGGGCACGTCGACTACCTGATGGTCCGCAAGTAATACGTTGTAGCTGTGGCAACAACCAAATGGGACGCAATTCTGCGGTGCGAGACCTGGCACGTGTGGCCTGACCCCTTTTCAGCAAAGGTCTCGGGAGTGCCCGTCATCTACGGGGATAGCTCATCACTTCAAGTGGACCTGGTTATAGACGCTTACCAGCCGAGAACAGATCCTGCGCGGTTCGTAGCTGAAGCAACTGATCTTGGCCCGGAGCTACCTGACGACCGCCTTCTGGGGCTACATCGTGTCGGAAGTAAGTTCCTGAAGGATCCGACGGACGTCGTGCCGTTCGCGCCTCCTTCGCCGCGCCATGCGAGGAGAGGCGAATTGGACATCATTCTGGACTTCGAATTTGACGGGGAATCGCTTCCCGTGTCGTTAACCGAATCTCTACGTGATACCGCGCATGAAATTATGGCGCTCTTGAATATCCAGCTTCGGGACTTCCTTACAACTTCGTTGCCTTTTCAGATCAGGAGAGTGCTGGGCGATGGCAACGTCAATGTCAAATTCACTCGCCAGGTCTGGGTCCAGGAGCGCGTCAACCTCGTGACCGACGATCTGAAGAATACTCTTGGCGAAATTGCAGGCTTCCTGGCCGATGCAATGAACGGTGAGAGATTCCGCACCGCATTGAAACTCTACGCCGCCCATTTCAACGAACGGCAGGTCCGGGTTCGGTTCCTCCAATTGGTCATTGCAATGGAAGCATTGGCGGAGCCTTCACCGAAGGCGCAGGTGGCCTTGGACCTTGTCGACCAGTGGGTAGACGACTTGAAGCAAGAGCAAGGGAAGTATGAGAAGACTTCGAGCGATTACCGTGTCCTGGAGTCTCTCAATGGACAGGTTAGGCTGAGCTCAAAGAGAAATCAATAGGCGCCCAAATAGCGGATCTTTTTGACGGCCTTCCCGGTGTTGGCGAGGAAGAAATAAAGGACCTTAAGCGCAGAGTGAAAGCCGTCTACAACAAGCGGAGCATCCTCGTACATGACGGGTACTTACCTTTAGCCGAACTCGAGACGCTAGAGGAAGAAGCGCGGATCCTGGTGGAAATGCTTTTTAAAGCGGCAAGCTCACGTAGTGGCAACTCGCAAGGCTCGCCGAGCGAAGGCAAATAGGATCATGCCGGTGCACCGATCGGTTCGGTCTCCAGGTTCTCTACCGCTTCGACGATCTGCAACACCGTCTGATACCGCCGCGTCGGATCCGAATTGGAGCACTTGTGGATGATCTGGCCGAGCGGAGTGAACTCCGGGGCAGGTGGCCCACACCCTTGAAGATGTAAGACAGCACGAAGCCGACAACGTAGATGTCGTTGACGGCTTCGAAGTCCTTGAACCTGTCCAGCGCAGGGTCGACGATGGTGCCCCGGATCTCCGTCTCCGTCCTCGTGAAGTCAGACGCCTGTGGCTTCGCCAGGCCGAAGTCCGAGAGCTTCACCAGTGACGGCTCCGTCGGAAAACACGCGAAGTAGAACGTTTTTCAAACTGAGGTCCCGGTGACAGATACCCTTCAGGTGCAAGTAGTTCAGTCCGTAAGGAACTGAAGTGCGATCCTGCGCCGAATGCTGAAGTCGAACTGAGGCTGGTTGTTTCGACGCTTGACGTAATCGTCAAGCGTGCTTTCGCAGAACTCCATCGTGTAGGCGTTCTCCACCTCGTCATACCTGTAAACCTTGAGAATGTAAGGGAAGTCGAGACCCTTCATGATCTCGTATTCACGACGGAACCGTTGAACGATCACGCTCGTCGGCGGTCCGCTTGAGCTTCTTCCTCGCAAAGGTGATGTCGTAGTTGGGGTCCACGAACTTATGGACGATCGCGTAGGAGCCCTCACCCACCAAGTGAGGGGGACACTGGTAGAGCGCTCGCGGTCGGCTAGTTTATCGCGGCGTCTGCCAACCCGAACACCGCGTCGTACTTCTCCACCAACACGGGCGTGAAGCCCTCGGGGATCGGACTCCCGCCGCTGTCGACTAGCCAGGTCATGGCACCGTCCAGAACCCGCTGGTACTCCGGTGTCACCGTCAGCGACTTTCCGACCTTCTCCAGCGCAAGCTTCAGTTCGGCCACCTCATTGATCAGGTCGAGCAGCCTACGACTGTTCTCGGCGTTGAAGTGCGCTGGATACCGCCCCGCGCTGCGGGCCTTCTGGTTCATGAAATCGAACTCGATGTCGAGCCGCTCATGGATCGAAGCGAACGCGCGCGCCAAGGGTTCGGGCGGCGCGAAGGAATCTGTTGAGGTGTGGTACATCTCGAGGTAGTCCGGGTCGAGCAACTCGTCGTTGTACCGCCTCAATAATCGCTTTAGTCGCCTCTCCGCTGGTAAATCCACCCGTCCATTCTGTCATCCGGGCCGATCCATCAACCGGGCCTCAGTGGGGTGTAATCTCAAATCACCGAGTAACCGAACGGCACTATCGCAGCGCCGCCGGACCCGACCGCGGACACGGATCATGGATAACCGCTGTTATCCATTAGTCCGCAGCGGCATGTCGACCGCGCGTCTCGATTCTCGGGGCGCGCCGATGATGCCTGGTTTTGGTAACCCCTGGCGTGTCCCAATCCAAGCATTGGGGCTGCTCGCGCGTGTGGTCGATTAGTCCAGCGCCTCAGCGGCGCCAGCATCACTCAGATGCACGTTGAGTTGTGTTGCGACGCCAAGCAAGCGGTTATGGTCGCGATATGTCGAATCGCGCACTGGCCGGCTGGGGAGTCCTGATCGGGGTAGGCGCACTAGCAGTATGTGTCCCTGTCCCCCTGTGCGTTGGCTGGGACAAGGTGGAACGGGGGTACCTCGTAGCCTATGGCCTAGCGGCGGCAGGGACATTCACCGCCGCCGCCGTTGCGCTTCTCATTGCCAGCAACGATGCGAGGGCACGCCGCCACGAACGCGACGAGGCCGCAGAAGCCCAAGCGCGCTTACTCGTTGCTCAGCCGTTCATATCAGACAGCCAGCCAAACGAGACGCGCATATCTGCTGCAGTCCACAACCTCGGCACGCTAGCCATCCTGGACTTGGTACTAGTGAAAGTCGAAGTGCTGACCGCTAATGGTGCGGCATCAACCGCCCATCGAACGACCGTACCGGCAATTCAAGCGAACGCCAGCGCAGAGGTTAGTCGGAACTTTCCCAGAGGTTCTGTGCCGCAGAATGCCGAAGTGACCGTCACCCTTCAATTTTCGGACGCTGACGGCAACTGGTGGGAGGTCGCTTTCGCAGGTCCCGCCATCGACCAGGTTCGACTCGGCAATATCTACTCGACTCGCCGTGTCGCGTTCGAAAGAATTTCAGCGGAGGCCGCTCGCTCCAGACTTCCAGGTGGTTCGCAGTGGCAAAAGATTCTCGACGGCCCGCAGTCCTCCAGCACCCAGTCCCCGCCGAGGAAAACGCATTAGTCTTCGGGAATGGGTGTGGGTACCAACAACCGCCACTGTCGAGATGCAACGAAGATTGACAAGACACGCCTGGCTACTTTGACAAAACTTCGGCGTGTCGCGGAGGCTTGCTAATCTTCGCTGCATAATCCCAGCTCAGCCCACCAGAAGATCAGTCCACCACATGTCGGCAGAGCCTAGTAGGCACGCCAGCACTCCGGTACGTGCTGCCGTGAAGGTTCGGACACGTACCGAGTCCCGACTTATCAACGGATCCTCACGCTGTCGGCGGTCCACCGTACGATTCCGGCCATGCGAAAGCAGCAACTCATCGACGCCAAACGCGGGACCAACCTGTTGCTCGGCCACCTGAAGGGCGCCGGCGAACGCCTCAACACCGCGATGGAAAACGAGGATAAGCAAGCGCTTATCGACTCTGCCGACGCCCTGGTAACCGTAGCAGTCATTTTAATCCGCATGCTTCGGGATCGTCGGGTGGAACAATTGACAGCACTCTTTCTGCCCTGCGATCTTATTCCGACCCAGAGCTCGTGCCGCTCGAATTCTTAGAACGATTTGAGAAATTAACCGCCGATATTATTTCGGAAGGCTTTTCGCCACCAAATCCGATCGGCGGAGCGCTTGCCGCAATTGTTGCGCATGACGCCGCGATCGGCGCTGCAACCGAGATCAGCAAACTCGACGGGCGACACGTCAATAAAGTGATTGCCGATTTGCATATCAAGCTCAAGGAACAAGGCGACGATGTGCAGATCACCGATCCAGACGGTGCACGCGCCGCATCCGACAAGTACGCCGCGGACCCGAGATGTTAGAGGCTAGTGAGCTTGCAGCTCGTGCGCTGATCGATTACTGGGAGCGTGCTGCAATTTGCTTACATAACAGAGGCTTACAGGATCAAATTACCGATGTTTGCAAGGACTCGCTGGAAGCGCTCGCGTTGATTTCCATTACTATCACAGCCCTTGTCGCGGGAGTATGGCAACTGTCTCGGCACAAGAACATCTATCCGGCCTGAGACCCTACTGCGCCAGTTAGTTGAAACGGAATTTATCTTGTGGCGTTTCACGAAAGAACCTATTCAGATGCCCGCTTGGGTCAATTCAACCGCCGAGGAACGCCGCCTGAACTGGAAGCCGACAAAGATATACCGGGATAGCGACAACGACTACCGACAAAAGGACTACTCGGTCCACTGTGAGCTAGGTGGTCACCCAACGCCAAACGGCGGAAGACTGATTGGCGCAACCCCAAATATCAAGGGTCCGTTCGCGAGTGCGTTCACCGAGTGTATCAATCACGCATGGGAAGCGTGGCGCCACTTACTGGCAGCCTGTCGATCACTTAATGACTCATGCACTGTCGGCGTTCTCGACGAACTGGAAGAAATCAATCAAGAATTCGTGTCGACGATGAAGGCCTGGACGTCCATTGATATGTACCGTCGCACCACGGCATTCTTCTCCGACCCCATCGACTAGCAAGGGGTAGATGCCCCGGCCGTATCGGTCTGCGATGCACCGCAAGGAGGGTTTAGCGTGAGTTTTTGGGCCACAGTGGAACCGTGGATAAAAGGCGCAGTGAGCCCCCTAGTCGGCTATGCACTCGGCCTCGCTACGCCGCCCGCTTCGACGGCCTGGCGGAAAATACGTCGGAAGCCGGACCTGCGTCTATACATCGAGCAAGACCCGTCCGTAATCTTTGCTGACGCACCCGAAAACTGGATAAGTGCACCAACTTTCGTACCAAGACCCTTCGAGGAACTTCCGGCGGGCAATCCTACGACAAACTATGCGCTGCGTGAATGGGCGATGGACCTCGGCGGCATCCCTGCCGATACACACGAGATCGAACTAACTCTGACAGCATGGCAGAAATTAGACGTTGTTATCGACGCGATGATCGTTGATGTTCGCGAGTTTCCGGTTCCTGACGGCGTGGTGCTCGCATATGCAGTCGGTGGTGCAGCGATCGAGCGACGTAGGTTGAATGTGCAACTAGCGACTTTTGCCCCAGCTGTTCGACAGGTACACCCGCACAACCAGTCAGGGTCCGAAGCCTTCAGCTTCAAACTGAGCGGGGGTGAAACCGCGAAGATTCACGTCAGCGCCACCGCAGCGTCATGGGCCGACAGTCAACAAAGCGGCTACGAGTGGACCGCTAATCTCCTTCTGCTCGTTGACAATAAGCAACAAACTTAAAAATTAACAACAACGGTCAACCCTTCCGGTTCGTGAGGGCCGGCGCTCGCCCAACCTACTACTGGTACGGCGAGTGGAGATTACAGGAGAACGGGACCAGCTGATATGCAGCAGCTCGGCATTACGCTCGCCCTGAGCCAGGCTGGCGGACATAGCCTTTCGCCTCAGAGTTCTCAGCCCTGCTGCCGCGTGGTGATCGTTGTTGTTGTTCGCCGATAATCCCGACTTCCGTCAGCCAGTCAGCTCATTTGTTCGAGGCGGGCGCGAGGTTGTGCGCCGATAATTGCGCCTTCTGTAAGGGAAGCCGCACCGCCAGGAGGGTCGTCGTGGCGAACCGCATGCGGCTTTGTATAATCGCGGTCAGCCAATATGCTCTGCATGGCCGACGAATAATGTATTGAGACCTACTCCCTCGACGAGGTCGCGGCGATGGTGCTCCCGTCAGAGATGAAGAACGGTCCGCGATGGCTAGCGGAGCGGCTGAACCGCGGTGACCTTTCGGGGTATCGCGTCGGCCGTACATGGCGGATGACCCATCACGACATCGAGGACTTGATCGAGCGATGTAGGAATAGCCCTCCATCGCGGAAGGCGGCGCAGGCAGAGGCAATTCGCACTTCCTCCCGGCCTCACACCAACTTCACGTCGCCCTCGCGAGCGAAGAGCGCTGTGACCAGAGGCGCGATGTGTACAGCGCGGCGCGCAGGCGCATCTACGCGCCGCGCCGGCCCCCAACGTTGATGGATCGTTGATGTGCTGCAACCCAACAAAAACGACTTCGATGTTCCCGATGGTTATTTCACATGAGCTGCCGGGAATCGAACCCAGCCCGAAAAATGCCGCTGAACTGCGGAAATGCTCAATTTGAGTACGCGAAACGACGTGAAACAACGCGAAGTGACCTGCGGATACACGAAAGGTGTTGATGGCATCAACACGCCTGGTCCCGCCCGCAGTGCGCCGTCAAATACGGCGTCAAAATCTGATCCCGCGAGTACGACATCAGCTAATGCCCATTCATTGGTCAGCACCGACGCCAGTCGTAGCAGGGTCTGGTCCGGACCTTTCAAACGCGGCGGATTCTGCGTAAGGCCAGC
>CAWICO010000006.1:0-233411 GCA_963834615.1 uncultured Actinomycetota bacterium | reverse complement strand
GTCCGGAACTGGGCTCGACCGACGCCAACGGAATCGTGTTCGATGACCGCGTCAACGACGCCATCCAGACGATCTACAACGGCAGCGTCGCCGGTGACACTGACGCGGTGTTCTCCCACGAGGGCACGATCGCGATCTGGACGTTGATGAACGTCGACAACCCCGATTACGCGCTCGTACTCAAAGAACTGTTCACCACGGGCGAATTGCTGCCCTACACAGGTCAAGTCGTCGTTTCCGGCGAGCCAGGCGACTGGACGTTGGTCAGCTGGGACGGGCAGGCGATCCCGGCGGATCCCGGACTGCCGACCGACCTGTTCGTCGACTTCCGTAATCTGGTCGAGGCGCCGCAACTGGCCGGCTACGACATCTACGAAGCGCTGCTCTCCGGCAATACGGCGACAATCGAGAGTGCGATACAGGTCGGCATCGGTCAAATCGACACAGCTGCAGCGCAATTCCCTGTTGCGGTGTTCGATGACATCGTCAGCGCGCTGACTGGTCAGGCAGTAGCCGCGTTTTAGGCTAGGCGCCGTAGACCGGAACGGGCGGGCGCGCCTTGGCCAACAGATCGGCGACTACCGGTCCCAACTCGGCGGGATCCCATTGCGCACCCTTGTCGATCTGTGGGCCGTGCGCCCAGCCCTCGGCGACGCGGATCTTGCCGCCCTCGATCTCGAATACCTTGCCGGTGATGTCGCGCGATTCGATGCTGCCCAACCAAACCACCAGCGGCGAAATGTTTTCCGGTGCCATAGCGTCGAAGTCGTCGCCCTGGGTGGACATCATCTCGGCGAAGACGGTCTCGGTCATCCTGGTTCGGGCGGACGGGGCGATCGCGTTGACAGTGACACCGTACCGGCCCATTTCGGCGGCGGCGACGAGGGTCATCGCCGCGATGCCGGCCTTGGCGGCGCTGTAGTTGCCCTGCCCGACGCTGCCCTGCAACCCGGCGCCCGAGCTGGTGTTGATGATCCGTGCGTCAATCTCTTCGGGGGCTTTTCCCTCTTTGCTCAGTCCGCGCCAGTACGAAGCGGCGTGCCGCATCGTGGCGAAGTGGCCCTTGAGGTGCACAGCGATGACGGCGTCGAATTCCTCTTCGCTGGTGTTGGCCATCATCCGGTCGCGCACGATACCGGCGTTGTTGACCAGCACGTCCAGACCACCGAACTCCTCGACGGCGGTGTGGACCAGCTTGGCCGCTTCATCCCAATCGGCGATGTTGGATCCATTGGCGACGGCTTCGCCTCCCGCAGCGGTGATCTCGTCGACGACGCTCTGCGCGGCACTGCCGCCGCCGGCGGGTGAGCCGTCCAAGCCGACACCGATGTCGTTGACCACAACGCGGGCGCCCTCGGCGGCAAACGCCAGCGCGTGCGCGCGCCCGATACCGCCGCCTGCTCCGGTCACGATGACCACACGGCCGTCAACTATTCCCATTAGCCACCCATTCCTGTCGTCCTCTTATTTGATCGCGCTGGCGGTCGTGGTCGCCAGGTAGTGCGGCGGCTCGCCACCGCCATGCACCTCTAACGAGGCGCCGCTGATATAAGACGCTGCATCTGAGACCAAAAACGCTGCGGCCCAACCGACATCGGCGGGCGTCGCCAGCCGGCCGAGCGGCACGTTCTTCGAAATCGCAGCGATCGACTCAGCGTCGCCGTAGAACAGTTCAGACTGTTCGGTTTCCACCATGCCGACCACGCAGGCGTTCACCCGCACCTTCGGCCCCCACTCCACCGCCAACGTTTGCGTCAGGCTTTCCAGGCCGGCCTTCGCCGCTCCGTACGCGCCGGTGCCCGGGGATGGCCGCCGGCCGCTGAGACTGCAGATGTTGACGATCGAGCCGCCGCTCTGCTGGTTCTGCATGATGTCGTTGGCGTGCTGGGAAACCGCCAGCGCACCAAGCAGGTTGAGCTCGATGATCTTGCGGTTGAACTTCGCACTCGACTCCGCGGTCAAAACATAGGGGGAACCGCCGGCGTTGTTGACGACCGCGTCGAGGTGGCCGTGACGGTCCGCGATCGCGTCGATCATCGCCTTGACCGCATCGTCATCGCGGATATCGCACGGGTGGAACTCGTACGGCAGGCCCTCGACGTCGCGCCTGGCGCAGGTCACCACGGTGGCGCCCTGCCCGGCAAAGACGGCGCTGATGCCGGCGCCAACCCCTCGGACACCGCCGGTCACCAGCACGACCCGGCCGCCGAGCCCGAAGCTGAAAGCGGGGCCTCCGTCGGCATGGGTCACTGTGCTAGCGTACCAAGCAAGTGCTTGCTTAGGTAATCGTTCCCCATGGAAGTGGTCGAGGATCTCGATGACAATCACGTCACGCCCCGTCGAACCCGGGATCGTCGCCGTCACCGTCGACTTTCCCCCCGTCAATGCCATCCCATCGCAGGGCTGGTTCCAACTCGCCGAGGTGCTCACCGCCGTCGGCAATGACACGGCCACCCACGCGGTGATCCTGCGGGCCGAGGGCCGCGGCTTCAACGCCGGGGTGGACATCAAGGAGATGCAGCGCACCCAGGGTTTCACCGCGCTGATCGAAGCCAATCGCGGCTGCTTTGCCGCCTTCCGCGCGGTCTACGAATGCGCGGTGCCAGTGATCGCCGCTGTCAACGGTTTCTGCGTCGGCGGTGGCATCGGCCTGGTGGGCAATGCTGATGTGATCGTGGCTTCCGACGATGCGACCTTCGGGCTGCCCGAGGTTGAACGCGGCGCTCTGGGCGCGGCCACCCACCTGTCCCGCTTGGTGCCGCAGCACATGATGCGGCGGCTGTTCTACACGGCGGCCACTGTCGACGCCGCTACCCTGCACCACTTCGGTTCGGTGCATGAGGTGGTGCCCCGCGACGAACTCGACGAATCCGCGCTACGGGTGGCCCGCGACATCGCCGCAAAAGACACCCGGGTGATCCGCGCGGCCAAAGAGGCGTTGAACTTGATCGACGTCCAGCGGGTCAACTCCAGTTACCGCATGGAGCAGGGCTTTACCTTCGAGCTCAACCTCGCCGGAGTCGCCGACGAGCACCGCGATGCATTCGCCGGTACCGCGAAGGGCAAAAAAGAGTGAGCGACAAGAGGACCAGTCTCGACGAGGCCGTCGCGCAGGTGCGTAGTGGCATGACCATCGGGATCGGCGGTTGGGGGTCGCGGCGCAAGCCGATGGCATTCGTGCGCGCCCTGTTGCGTACCGACGTCACCGATCTCACCGTCATCACCTATGGCGGGCCCGATGTAGGACTGTTGTGCTCGGCAGGCAAGGTGAAGCGGGTCTACTACGGATTCGTCTCATTGGACTCCCCGCCGTTCTACGACCCCTGGTTCGCGAGGGCCCGCAGTGCCGGATCGATCGAGGCACGAGAAATGGACGAGGGCATGCTGCGTTGCGGCCTGCAGGCCGCGGCACAACGCCTGCCGTTCCTGCCGATTCGCGCAGGCCTGGGCAGTTCAGTCCTGGACTTCTGGGACGGTGAATTGCAGACGGTCACCAGCCCGTATGCTGCGCCAGGCGGCGGACACGAGACGCTGATCGCGATGCCGGCGTTGCGACTGGACGCAGCTTTCGTTCATCTCAATGTCGGTGATTCCCGGGGCAATGCGGCCTACACCGGTATCGATCCGTATTTCGACGATCTGTTCTTGATGGCCGCCGACAAGCGTTTCCTGTCGGTGGAGCGCATCGTCTCGACCGACGATCTCATCAAATCGGTACCACCACAGGCGATGCTGGTCAACAGGATGATGGTCGACGGTGTGGTGGAGGCGCCGGGCGGCGCTCACTTCACCACCGCTGCACCCGATTACGGCCGCGACGAGAAATTTCAGCGGCACTACGCCGAGGCCGCCGCATCCGACGAGAGCTGGCAGACATTCGTGCAGACCTACCTGTCGGGTGGCGAAGCCGAGTATCAGGCGGCCGTGCGCACATTCGAGGAGGCATCGACATGAGCACCCGCGCCGAAGTGTGCGCAGTCGCGTGCGCCGAGTTGTTCCGCGACGCAGGCGAAATCATGGTCAGCCCGATGACCAACATGGCGTCGGTCGGTGCGCGATTGGCCCGGTTGACGTTCTCGCCGGATATCGTGCTGACCGACGGTGAAGCGCAGTTGCTGGCCGACACCCCGGCGCTGGGTGGCGCAGGCGCTGTCGAGGGCTGGATGCCGTTCAGTAGAGTCTTCGAGACGCTGGCCTGGGGTCGGCGCCATGTGGTGATGGGCGCCAATCAGGTGGACCGGCACGGCAATCAGAACATCTCCGCGTTCGGGCCTCTGCAGCAGCCGAAGCGGCAGATGTTCGGCGTACGCGGCGCGCCCGGCAACGCCATCAACCATGCGACCAGCTACTGGGTCGGCAACCACTCCACGAGGGTGTTCTGCGAGAAGGTCGATGTGGTCTGCGGTGTCGGCTGGGACAACGTCGACGACGACAACCCGGCGTTCCGCTTCGCCAACACATATCGAGTGGTGTCCAACCTCGGCGTGTTCGACTTCGGCGGTCCTGACCGGAGCATGCGGGCGCTGTCGCTGCATCCCGGGGTGTCGGCCGACGAGGTCCGCGAGGCGACGTCGTTCGACATCCACGGCGTGGACGACGCCGATGAGACCCGGCTGCCGACCGACGACGAATCACGCCTGATCCGCGAGGTCATCGACCCGAAGGCCCTGCGCGACCGAGAGATACGATCGTGATTATTCCGCCTCCTCATGCCTCTTTTCGATCGCACTGCTCCGTTTATCGTCGGCGGTGGCTATGAAGCTGCGCACACCGCTGACCGAGCTGATCGGTATCGAGCATCCCGTCGTTCAGACCGGAATGGGATGGGTGGCCGGCGCCCGACTGGTCTCTGCGACGTCCAACGCCGGCGGACTGGGCATATTGGCTTCGGCGACCATGACTCTCGACGAGTTGGCCGTCGCAATCGGGAAGGTCAAAGCGGCCACCGACAAGCCGTTCGGCGTGAACATTCGCGCCGATGCCGGCGACGCCGGCGACCGGGTCGATCTGATGATCCGCGAAGGCGTGAAGGTCGCATCGTTTGCGCTGGCCCCCAAGCAAGAATTGATCAGCAAGCTCAAAGAAGCCGGCTCCGTGGTGATTCCGTCCGTCGGTCTCGCCAAGCATGCGAAAAAGGTCGCCTCGTGGGGTGCGGACGCGGTGATTGTGCAGGGCGGCGAAGGCGGCGGCCACACCGGGCCGATCGCCACGACACTGCTGTTGCCGTCGGTGCTCGACGCGGTCAGCATTCCTGTCATCGCCGCGGGAGGATTTTTCGACGGTCGCGGACTGGCAGCGGCATTGTCCTACGGTGCGGCCGGGGTCGCGATGGGCACCCGATTCCTGCTCACCTCCGATTCCACCGTGCCCGAGGCGGTCAAGCAGCGCTATCTGCAGGCCGCGCTCGACGGCACCGTCGTCACCACTCGTGTCGATGGGATGCCGCACCGCGTGCTCCGCACCGGTCTGGTTGAGAAACTGGAAAGTGGCTCGCGCGCAAGAGGTTTCACCGCAGCGGTGGGTAACGCCGGGAAATTCAAGAAGATGTCACAGATGACCTGGGCCGCGATGATCCGCGACGGCCTGGCCATGCGACACGGCAAAGAGCTCAGCTGGTCGCAGGTGGTGATGGCGGCCAACACCCCGATGTTGCTCAAGGCAGGGCTGGTCGAAGGCAACACCGACGCCGGGGTGCTGGCGTCCGGTCAGGTGGCCGGCATCGTCGACGATCTGCCGTCCTGCGCGGAGTTGATCGAGTCGATCGTCGCCGACGCGGTCAAGCATTTGCAGTCGGCAACGGCGTTCATCCAGGACTAGGACTCCACGACCATCAATGTGTGACCGGTCGGGTCGCGGAACCAGAACATCGGCGGAACCGGTTCGCCCATTCGCGACACCTGTGCATCGACGTCGACGCCGAGTTCCTTCAGCGCCGCGTGGGTGGCGTCGATGTCGTTGGTGGTCAGCGTGATTCCGGTATTGGTCGGTTGCACTGGTCCGCTGTCCGCTGGGGGTGGAGCAAGTGCGATCGCGGTCGTGCCTTCGGGTGGGTACATCTCGATCCAGCGGTAGCCGCCGCCGAACGGCTGGTCGGTTCGCTTCTCGAACCCGAGTGACTCGTAGAATGCGACAGCTTTGTCCTGCTCGATTGTTGGCACGCACACCAAGCTGATTGTCGTCAGGCCGGTCGTCGTCGTAGTCATTCTGCTCCTTTTGGTTGGTCGGTTCCGTATGCGTGGGCGATATCTTGCGGGCCTGCCCAGCGGCTGTAAGTAGGTGACTGCGGCCAGCCGTCCGGCGAGTCTTGCCACTCCTCCTGCCGGCCATACGGCAGCAGGTCGATCAACGCGAACGAGTGGCTCAGTTGCTCGGTCCCACGACCGTTGGTATGCCAGGTGCGGTAGACCTGTTTCTCTTCGCGCAGAAAGACATTCACTCCGAAGCCACCGTTTGGCGGCGCGCCCACATCCGTGCCGAATGAACTATTCGCGGTCGAGTACCATGTCATCTGGTTGCCCACTCGACGCTTGTAGGCGAGCGCTTCGTCAATCGGACCCTGGGTGACGATGACGAACCGGGCGTCGTAATTGTCCAGGAACTCCAACCGGGTGAACTGAGAGGTGAAGCCGGTGCAGCCCGGGCATTGCCACTCATCACCCGGAGACCACATGTGGTTGTAGACGATCAGCTGCGATTTGCCGTCGAACATCTCGGCCAGGCACACCCGTCCGTTTTCGCCTTCCAGAACGTAGTCGGGCATCGCGACCATCGGCAGCCGTCGTCGCTGTGCCGCAATGGCGTCAAGCTCACGGGTGGCCGCCTTTTCCCGGGCACGTAGCGCTTCCAATTCGCGCTGCCAGACCTGCTCGTCGACCACGGGCGGCAATCCTGTGGTTGTCACACCAGTTCCCTCCGACGTAGATGTTCACGCTGTCAACATGCTAATGTTCACACCGTACACTTCGGCATCGAGGAGGGTCAAGAGTTGGCTACCTTGAAGACCGGCTATCACCACGGGGGCCTGCGCACGGCGTTGATCGAAGCCGGCCTCGCCCTTACCCGGACAGGCGGACCGGAAGCGCTCACCATCCGGGAAGCGACTCGGCAAGTTGGAGTTTCGCCCAATGCCGCATATCGGCACTTCGCCGATCGGGAGGCACTGCTAGGGGCGGTTGCGACCGCGATCCAGCACCGGATGGCTACCCGGATGCACGGCTCGTCGAAGGCAGAAGAGCGATTGCGGGCGGTTGGGTTGGGCTACATCAAATTCGCGCTCGACGAGCCGGGCTGGTTCGCGGTGGCCTTTTTTGGAGCGGCCCTCGTCGGACTGCCCGGCGAGACTGCGAGCGCGCCACCCTATCTGGCGTTGACCGAGGCGCTCGATGCCATGGTCGACGCCGGGGCACTCACGCCCGAACGACGCGATGGCGCCGAATGGCCCTGCTGGTCAGCGGTGCACGGGTTCGCCGAACTCGCCTTGAACGGACCCTTGCGTCATGCCAAACGCCGCGACGTGGAAGCACTGGCTCGGCGGACCGTCGACGACATCGTCGCCGGGGTTACCGGCTGAGTCCACCGAGCAGCGGGTTACAGCCGCTCGATGATGGTCACGTTGGCCGTGCCACCGCCCTCGCACATCGTCTGCAATCCGTAGCGGCCGCCGGTGCGCTCCAGCTCATTTAGCATGGTGGTGAACAGCTTTGCGCCGGTTGCGCCCAATGGGTGACCCAGCGCAATCGCGCCGCCGTTGGGGTTGACCTTCTCCGGGTCGGCCTTGATCTCCTTGAGCCAGGCCAACACCACCGGGGCGAACGCCTCGTTGATCTCGACCACGTCGATGTCGGCGATCGACAGACCGGTCTTCTCCAGCGCGTACCGGGTGGCCGGGATCGGCCCGGTGAGCATGAACACGGGGTCGGCGGCGCGGGCGCTGATGTGATGAATACGCGCTCGCGGCGTGAGCTTGTGGTCCTTGACCGCCTGCTCGGACGCCAACAGTACCGCGCTCGCGCCGTCGGAGATCTGACTGGCCATCGCCGCAGTCAGGCGACCGCCCTGCACCAACGGTTTCAAGCCGGCCATCTTCTCCAGCGATGACTCGCGCGGTCCCTCGTCGACCCGGAATGGACCGGATTCGGTTTCCACAGTGATGATCTCGTTGTCGAAGTGGCCCGCGCGAATCGCCGCGAAGGCCCGCTCGTGGCTGTTCAGCGCGTACTGCTCCATCTCTTCGCGGGACAGGTTCCACTTCTCGGCGATCAATTCCGAGCCACGAAACTGCGAAATCTCCTGGTCCCCGTAGCGGTGCGCCCACTGTTTGGACTCGTTTGTCGGCGACGTGAACCCGAACTGCTCACCGACCGTCATTGCCGACGAGATGGGGATCTGACTCATGTTCTGCACACCACCGGCCACGATCACGTCGGCAGTGCCCGCCATGATCGCTTGCGCGCCAAAGGAAACGGCCTGCTGACTGGAGCCGCACTGGCGGTCGACCGTGACGCCGGGAACCTCTTCGGGATAACCCGCGGCGAGCCACGACAGCCTGGCGATGTTGCCGGCCTGCCCCCCGATGGCATCCACGCACCCGGCGATCACGTCCTCGACGGCGGCGGGGTCGATGTCGACGCGGTCGAGCAGTCCACGCCACCCGAGCGCGCCCAGGTCGACGGGATGCACCCCGGCGAGTGACCCATTGCGCTTGCCGACTGCTGTGCGCACGGCATCAATGACGTACGCCTGATTGTTCGAGGCCATTTCAACTTCCTTCTGTGGTAATTCCACCTAGGACGATAGCGAGATACTGCTGGCCCACCTGTTCGGCGGTGAGCGGTCCACCGGGCTGATACCAGCGCACCGACACCCAGGTGGTGTCGCGGATGAACCGGTAGACCAGGTCGACGTCGAGATCGGGACGGAGATACCCCTCCTCGATGCCTTGGTGAAGCACGTCGACCCACATCTTGCGCTGCTCTTTGTTCAAGTCTTCGAGGTAGGAGAACCGGGGCTGCGGTAACAGCCGTTTGGCCTCGTCCTGATAGATGACGACCTGCGCGTGCCGGTTTTCGATCGCATCGAATGACGCCATGAACAGGCCCTTGAGTCGCTCCAGCGGATTCGAATGAGCCGCAATGATTTCGCGATAGCGGGCGAAGAGCCAATCCATGAAGTTCCGCAGCACCTCGTCGACCATCTCCTCTTTGGACGAGAAGTGGTGATACAGGCTGCCGGAGAGAATGCCTGCGCTGTCGGCGATGTCGCGCACGGTGGTTGCGCGCAACCCGCGCTCGGCGAACATCGTCGCGGCGAGATCGAGTAACTCGTCGCGGCGGCTGTTCGGCGGGCTCAGTTCGGTCATGGATGCTGGCTCGACACCGAAATCACTTCTCCAGTAAGGTAACTGGAGTAGTCGCTGGCTAGGAATGCGATGGTGGCGGCAACCTCCCAAGGTTCGGCCGCTCGACCGAAGGCCTCATCGGCCGATAACCGATCGAGCAGTTCCGACGAGCTGGTCTTGTCGAGGAACTTGTGCCGGGCGATGCTCGGTGACACCGCGTTGATCCGTACCCCGTGTTCCACGGCTTCGATTGCGCTGCAGCGTGTCAACGCCATCACACCGGCTTTGGCCGCCGCGTAGTGGGACTGCGAATGCTGCGCACGCCAGCCGAGGACGCTGGCGTTGTTGACGATGACGCCGCCGTGGCTGGCCTCGCGGAAGTAGTTCAGCACAGCGCGGGTGGTGCGAAAGACCGACGTCAGCGTCACGTTCAGGACGCGGTCCCATTCGTCGTCAGTCATGTCGACCACCGGGGTCTCACCGCCCAGGCCGGCGTTGTTGACCAGCACGTCGATGCGGCCCATCCGCGCGGTGGTGGATGCGATCAGCGCGTCAACCTGCGCGGTGGATGTGACGTCACACAGCACGCTCTCCACCCGGCCCAGGCCGAGCGCGGCCAGCTCCTCACGGGTCTCACCCAGCCGTCGCTCGTGGTGGTCGGATACCACGACATCCGCGCCTTCGGCCAATGCGCGCCGGGCGGTGGCCGAGCCGATGCCGGTGCCTGCGGCCGCCGTCACGATCACGACCTTGCCGTTCAAAAGGCCGTGTCCGGCAACCTCCTTCGGCGCAACCGCTAACGTCATCGAGCCTCCCTGGGTAAGCCGAGTACGCGCTCGGCGATGATGTTGCGCTGAATTTCGTTGGAGCCGCCGTAGATGGTGTCCGCACGGGTGAACAGGTAGAGCCGCTGCCACTCGTCGAAGTCACCGCCGGCCAGCACCAGGCCCGCCTTGCCCCGCACGTCCATCGCGATTTCGCCGAGTTCTCGATGCCAATTGGCCCACAACAACTTCGACACGTTGTCTTTCCCGGCGGCCTGGCCGCCTCCTTCGACGTCCATGGTCGCCAACGCGTACGAGCGCATGGCCCGCAAGCCGGCCCAGGATCGGGTCAGCCGTTGGCGAATCAGCGGATCATCTGCTGCACCAGTCTGTTTGGCGAGTTCGATGACGCTGTTCAGCTCGCGTGCATAAACGATCTGCTGGCCCAGCGTCGACACGCCGCGCTCGAACGTCAGCGTTCCCATCGCGACCCGCCAGCCGTCGCCCGGTGACCCGACCACGAGGTCGGCGTCGGTGCGGGCGTCGTCGAAGAACACCTCGTTGAACTCCGAATCCCCGGTCAACTGAACGATCGGGCGGATCTCCACACCGGGCTGGTCGAGCGGAACCAGCAAGTAGGACAGCCCGGCGTGGCGCTTGGAGCCTTTTTCGGTGCGCGCGATCACAAAACACCACTGCGCCCAGTGCGCGAGCGACGTCCAGACCTTCTGGCCGTTGATCACCCACTGGTCGCCGTCGAGCACCGCGGTGGTGGAAACGTTGGCCAGGTCGCTGCCTGCTCCCGGCTCGGAGTAGCCCTGCGACCACAGTTCGGTGACGTCGAGGATGCGGGGCAGGAACCGCTGCTGGTGCTCCGCGGTCCCGAAGGCGAGCAGCGTCGGCCCCAGTAGTTCCTCGCCGAAGTGGTTGACTTTGGCGGGCGCGTTGGCGATCGCGTATTCCTCGTAGAACGCAACCCGGTGAGCGACGGACAGGCCGCGCCCACCATGCTCGACGGGCCAGCCCAAACAGGTCAGGCCGGCTTTCGCGAGATGCCGGTTCCAGGCGCGCCGCTCTTCGAACGCCTCGTGTTCGCGGCCGGGTCCGCCAAGCCCTTTGAGGGCGGCGAATTCCCCGACCAGGTTCTCGGCCAGCCAGTCGCGGACCTCGGCCCGAAACTCCTCGACGCTGTGCACCCCTGTAGGCTAACCTACCAAGCACTTGCTTTGTTAGCCCCGGCGTCTGGAAAGCAGCCGTGGGCGCGAGCACTGAGGAGTTCGATGTCGAGCCATCCGCAGACCATTCCTGCGGCGTTGGATCGCATCGCGAGTGAACTCCCCGACCACGACGCGCTGGTCACGCCGGATCGGACTGTCACCTTCGCCGAACTGCGCGATGAGGTGCGTCACGCCGCGGCCGCGATGATCAACGTCGGGGTGGTCGTCGGCGACAACGTTGCGATCTGGTCGCCCAACACCTGGCACTGGGTGGTGGCCTGCCTGGCCACCCACTACGCCGGCGCCACCGTCGTCCCGTTGAACACCCGCTACACCGCAGCCGAAGCCACCGACATCCTGGCCCGCACCCGCACCCCGTTGCTGGTGGCGATGGGCGAGTTCCTCGGGGCCGACAGAGTCGGTGACCTCGACCGGTCCGCGCTGCCCGATCTGCGCCACATCGTGCGGGTGCCGATAGAGACCGACGACGGGACGTGGGACGAGTTTGTGCGGCGCGGCGCTGAAAGGCAGGACATCGATGCCGCCGACGCTCGCGCCGCCGCGGTCCGCCCCGACGACGTCTCTGACGTGCTGTTCACCTCCGGCACCACCGGTCGCAGCAAAGGCGTGCTGTGTGCGCACCGGCAGTCGCTGGCAGGGTCAGCGGCCTGGGCAGCTTGCGGCAAGATCACCAGCGACGACCGCTACCTGTGCATCAACCCGTTCTTCCACAACTTCGGCTACAAGGCCGGGATCCTGGCCTGCCTGCAGACCGGGGCCACCCTGATCCCCCAGCTGACCTTCGACGCCGAGCAGGCGATGCGCGCGGTCGCCGAACACCGGATCACGGTGCTTCCCGGACCGCCGACGATCTACCAGACGCTGCTCGACCATCCCGCCCGCGGAAGCTTCGACCTGAGCTCGCTGCGGTTCGCGGTGACCGGTGCGGCGACGGTGCCGGTGGTCTTGATCGAGCGGATGCAGACCGAACTCGACATCGACATCGTGCTGACGGCCTACGGCCTCACCGAGTCCAACGGCATGGGCACCATGTGTCGCGCCGAGGATGACGCGGTCACGGTCGCCACCACGTGTGGCCGGCCGATCGCCGAGTTCGACCTGCGCATCGACGACGACACCGGTGAGGTGCTGCTGCGCGGCCCCAACGTGATGCTCGGCTACCTCGAAGACCCGCAAGCCACTGCGGCCACGATCGATGCCCAAGGCTGGCTGCACACCGGCGACATCGGAAAGCTCGATGCCGCAGGAAATCTGCAGATCACCGACCGGCTCAAGGACATGTACATCTGCGGCGGCTTCAACGTCTATCCCGCCGAGATCGAGCAGGTGCTGGCGCGCTTGGACGGTGTGCTCGACTGCGCGGTGATCGGCGTACCCGACGAGCGACTCGGCGAAGTCGGCCGCGCGTACTTGGTGACCAGGCCGGCATCCGGCCTGGACGAGAAATCGGTGATCGCTTACGCCCGCGAGTATCTGGCGAATTTCAAAGCTCCCCGTTCGGTGAGGTTTGTCGACAAGCTGCCGCGCAATGCCGGCGGAAAAGTAGTCAAACCGCTACTGCGAGAGATGACGTGATGGACCTGAAATTCGACGACGAGACGCTGGCGTTTCAACAGGAGGTGCGCGAGTTCCTGTCGACGCGCCGGGACGCGTTCCCGACGCATTCCTATGACACCGCTGAAGGTTTCGAGCAGCACCGGCATTGGGACAAAGTCCTTTTCGATGCCGGGTTGTCGGTGATCACCTGGCCGCAGGAGTACGGCGGTCGTGACGCAACACTGTTGCAGTGGGTGGTGTACGAGGAAGAGTACTTCCGCGCCGGGGCTCCCGGTCGGGCCAGCGCCAACGGCACCTCGATGCTGGCCCCGACGTTGTTCGCGCACGGTACCGAGGAGCAGCTGAACAGGGTGTTGCCGAAAATGGCCAGCGGCGAGGAGATCTGGGCACAGGCCTGGTCGGAGCCCGAATCCGGTAGCGACCTCGCTTCGCTGCGCTCGACGGCCACTCGCACCGACGGTGGCTGGCTGCTCAACGGTCAGAAGATCTGGAGTTCGCGGGCACCGTTCGGCGACAGAGCATTTGGATTGTTTCGTTCTGACCCCGAAGCTCAGCGCCACAGCGGGCTGACGTATTTCATGTTCGACCTGAAGGCCGACGGGATTACCGTGCGGCCGATCGCGCAACTCGGCGGCGACACCGGGTTCGGGGAGATCTTCCTCGACGACGTCTTCGTGCCCGACGCAGACGTGATCGGCGAGGCGAACGACGGCTGGCGGGCGGCGATGAGCACGTCGAGCAACGAGCGGGGCATGTCGCTGCGCAGCCCGGCGCGGTTCCTGGCCACCGCAGAACGCCTCGCGGAACTATGGAAGAGCAAGGACGACAGCGCATTCGGTGACCGGGTCGCCGATGCGTGGATCAAAGCGCAGGCTTACCGGCTACACACCTTCGGCACCGTGACCCGGCTTGCCGGCGGTGGTGAACTTGGCGCTGAATCCTCGGTGACCAAGGTGTTCTGGTCCGATCTGGATGTCGCGGTCCACCAGACCGCGTTGGAGATCCGCGGTGCCGACGGTGAACTGGCCAACGGGTGGACGGACGGACTGCTCTTCGCTCTGGGTGGCCCGATCTATGCCGGCACCAACGAAATTCAGCGCAACATCATCGCCGAGCGACTGCTGGGACTACCCCGGGAGAAAAGATGAGATACCGTGTTTTTCGACGTTGACGAGCAGCAGCGCGACTTCGCCGCGAGCATCGACGCGGCGCTGTCCGCCGCCGACGTGCCGGGCGCTGTGCGCGCCTGGGCCGCCGGTGACACCGCGCCCGGCCGGAAAGTCTGGGCCCAGCTGGCCGACCTGGGTGTCACCGCGTTGACAGTGCCGGAGAAGTTCGACGGTCTCGATGCACATCCAGTCGACCTGGTGGTCGCGCTGGAACGCCTCGGGCGCTGGGGGGTTCCCGGTCCTATCATCGAATCCATTGCGGTAGCGCCGATTCTGCTTGCCGACGACGAACGGTGCGGCGCGCTGGCGAGCGGTGAGTTGATCGCGACAGTCGCGCTGCCACCCCAGGTTCCGCGGGCCACCGACGCCGACACCGCCGGGCTGACCTTGCTCGCCGACCTCGATGGAAGCGTGAGCGAAGCGACCGCCGGCGAACAGCACGAGTCCGTCGATCCCAGCCGCCGGTTGTTCGACGTCAGCGCCAGGGAATCGGAGCCGCAGGCCTGGAACGCGGATGTGGCACGTGCCTACGAGTTCGGTGCGTTGGCCACCGCCGCGCAACTGGTCGGAGCGGGTCAGGCGCTGCTGGACGCCGCGGTCGACTACGCCAAACAGCGTGCCCAGTTCGGCCGGGTGATCGGTTCGTACCAGGCGATCAAGCACAAGCTGGCCGACGTGCACATCGCGCTCGAACTGACCCGCCCACTGGTCTACGGGGCGGCGCTGTCGCTGGCCGATTCGTCGCCGGACACAGCCCGTGACGTCAGCGCGGCCAAGGCATCCGCGTCAGATGCCGCGTTGCTGGCCGCGCGGTCGGCGTTGCAGACCCACGGCGCCATCGGCTTCACCGCCGAACACGACTTGTCGCTGTGGCTGCTGCGGGTGCAGGCGCTGCGCCCGGCGTGGGGTGACCCGGCCGGCCACCGGCGACGGGTACTGGAGGCGTTGTGAGCACCCGCGCCGGTGACGATGCAGAGTGCAGCGATGAGGTGGGGGCACCTCCCGCTCGCGGGGGAGAGCGGCGCCGATGACTGACGAACGGGAACTTCTCCGCGAGACCGTCGCGGCGCTGGTGGCCAAGCACGCGTCCCCCGCCGCGGTGCGCGAGGCGATGGAATCCGATCGCGGGTACGACGAATCGCTGTGGCGGCTGCTGTGCGAGCAGGTCGGCGCTGCCGCGTTGGTAGTGCCCGAGGAGTACGGCGGTGCCGGTGGCGCGCTCGGTGACGCGGCCGTCGTGCTCGAAGAACTCGGCAAAGGTCTGGTACCCAGCCCGCTGCTAGGTACCACGCTCGCCGAACTGGCGCTGCTCGCCGCCGATGAACCCGACGCTGAGGCGCTCGGTTCGCTGGTCGAGGGCACCGCGATCGGCGCGGTGGTGTTCGACGCCGACTACGTCATCAACGGCGACGTCGCCGACATCGTCATCGGCACCGGTGACGGCAAACTCGTTCGATGGACCGAGTTCAGCGCCGAGCCCGTCACGGCCATGGACCCCACCCGGCGGCTGGCCCGCATCACACCGCAGAGCACCGCGCCGCTCGGTGCGGATCCCGGTGTGGCCGATGCTGCGTCGATCTTGCTGGCCGCCGAGCAGATCGGTGCGGCCGCGCGTTGCCTGGACCTGACCGTCGAATACACCAAGGAGCGTCAGCAGTTCGGCAGGCCGATCGGCAGCTTCCAGGCGCTCAAGCACCGGATGGCCGACCTCTACGTCGCCGTGCACGCCGCTCGCGCCGTGGTGAATGAGGCCGCCGACGCGCCGTCGCCGACCACCGCGGCGTTGGCCCGCGTCGCTGCGACGGAGGCTTTCAGCGCCGTTGCCGCCGAAGGTATTCAACTGCACGGCGGCATCGCTATCACCTGGGAACACGACATGCAGCTGTACTTCAAACGCGCGCATGGCAGTTCGCAATTGTTGGGTCCGGCGGCGGCGCATTTGCGCCGGCTGGAATCCGAGGTGTTCTAGCCGCCCGGCGACGATGCAGAGGGCGGAGCCCGATGAGGAGGAACCGGGCTGTTCTAGCCGCCCGGCGACGATGCAGAGGGCGGAGCCCGATGAGGAGGAACCGGGCTGTTCTAGCCTTGTCCACATGACCGATGGGGTCGCAGTACGCGCCGGGGTTCCGCCGTTCTACGTGATGGACGTTTGGCTGTCCGCCGCGGAGCGCCAGCGCACCCACGGCGATCTGGTGAACCTGTCGGCCGGGCAGCCGAGTGCCGGGGCTCCTGAGCCGGTGCGCGCCGCCGCTATTGCTGCGCTGCAACGCAATCAACTCGGGTACACCGTTGCGCTGGGCATTCCGGAGCTGCGCGGGGCGATCGCCGCGTCGTATCGAGATCGGTACGAGATCCAAGTAGACCCGGACGACGTCGTGATAACCACCGGCTCGTCGGGCGGTTTTCTACTGACCTTCCTGTCCTGCTTCGACGTTGGCGATCGAGTAGCGGTGAGCAGCCCGGGCTACCCGTGTTATCGCAATATCTTGTCTGCGCTGGGCTGCGAGGTCGTGGTGATCGAATGCGGTCCGGAGAGCCGGTTCCAGCCCACCGCACAGATGCTCGCCGAGCTCGACCCGCCGGTTCAGGGCGTCGTGGTGGCCAGCCCGGCCAACCCGACCGGCACGGTCATTCCGCCTGCCGAGCTTGCCGCGATCGCGTCCTGGTGTGATGCCTCGGGAGCGCGACTGATCAGCGACGAGGTCTACCACGGCCTTGTCTACAAGGGTGCCCCGAACACCAGCTGCGCGTGGAGTACCTCGCGGAATGCATTCGTGGTCAACAGTTTTTCAAAATATTTCGCGATGACCGGGTGGCGGCTGGGCTGGCTGCTGGTGCCCCGGGAGCTGCGCCGGGCGGTGGATCGTCTGACCGGAAACTTCACCATCTGCCCGCCGGTGCTGTCGCAGTACGCCGCCGTCGCCGCCTTCAGCCCTGAAGCGGTCGAAGAAGCCGAAGGTCATCTGCACCAGTACGCCCTCAATCGCACCACGTTGCTCGACGGCCTGAGCGACATCGGCATCGACCGGTTGGCACCCACCGACGGAGCGTTCTACGTCTACGCCGACGTCTCTGATTTCACTGACGATTCGATGTCTTTCTGCTCAAAGATGTTGGCCGACATCGGGGTAGCGATCGCGCCGGGAATCGACTTCGACCCGCAACGGGGCGACTCATTCGTCCGGTTGTCCTTCGCCGGACCGACCGCGGACATCGAAGAAGCGCTACGGCGCATCCAGCCCTGGTTGCGTAGCCTGCACTAGCGCGTCGATGCGGCGCCATTGTGGCCCCACGACAGCCCGGTCAGGCGACGCGGGCTTCCACGACACTCAAGGGTGAGGCAGTCTGCACCACCCGCGTCATCCGGAATCCAGCTCGGTTGAGCAGACTTCGGTATTCAACAGCGGTGCGCTCGCGAGCCGCCAGGTTCAGCAGCATCTCCAGATCCGCCCATTTTCCGGGGAAATCGCGGTCCTGAGCGGGAATCACCAGTTCGATCAACAGCACGGTGGCGTGCGGGCCGGCCGCGGTGCGGACATTGCGCAGGATCTGCACGGCCTTCTCGTCGGGCCAGTCGTGGATGATGTTCTTCAGGACGTAGGCGTCGCCACCCGACGGGACCCTGTCGAAGAACGATCCCGCCTCGATATGCATGCGTTCATCAGAAGCGGGCCGCCCAGACCATCGAGATCGGCGCGCCCGAACGCCGGGTATCGGCAAGGGAATTCAGCTCGTACCGGCCGTCGCGGCGCAGGCGGAAGACGCCCCGCCCGATCAACGCCCGCAACAGTCGGCTCAGTGCGTCCGCGTCGGCACCCACCCGGGCCGCCAGTTCGTCGATGGCCAGTGGTCCGCCGGCGAGCGCATCGGGGTAGAGGTGGTGGCGAAGCCGCTCGACAATGCGGGCAGCTCGGGCGGATGGCACTTTTGCCGTTGTCGGCATCACCGCACCTCCGCAAAAGATTCTCTGCTCATCTCAGCCGAGATTCCGCGATGACTTGCCCAGGAGAAGAACCTCGTCAGCGCCCACGTCATGACGCGGTCGGAGATCAGGGCCGCCGGCCTGAGCGCGGACTCGCTGCGAGACACCTGCTGGGTGGTCACCCAGGACACGGCCCTGACCTTGGGCCGCCGGGTCATTTCGTACCAGCGCAGTGCGCAGGCGATATCGCCATCGCCGTGTCGCGCTGTCGACAACGCCTTGCGCAACACCATGGCGTCCAGCGGTGCCTGATTCGTCCCTTGCGCGAGCGTGGACGGCATCGTGTGGGCGGCGTCGCCGAGCAACGTCAGTCGGCCTGCACCGGCGCCGGGGATGGGGTGCCGAAAATGGGGGAACGGGGATGGGGCCAGATCGTCGTCGGTCAACGTCGCGAGTACCTCGTCGACCATCTCGGACCATCCGGTGAAACGCGAGCGGATCATGTCGATCGGTCTATGCGGCCTGACAAAGTCAGGCGACCACGGTAAGTCGAACCACCACTGCATCTCGGAACCTCCGGCAGGCCACATGCCAAGGTTCCCGTACTCGCCGATCATCATCGTCGCGACGTGTGGATCAGCGATGCCCGCAAGGGTGACCAGCCCCTGCCAGCTGCACCAGCCGGTGGGCTTCGCGGGCCGGGCACTCACCGACGATCGTGCGAACCACCGAGTGCAGGCCGTCCGCACCTATCAGCAGATCTCCTTGGTCCGAGCTGCCGTCTGCGAAGTCGAGCCGAGCCCCGCCGGGGGTACTGATCGCCGCGACCACGCGGGAGTCGCAGCGGATGCGATCCGTGGGGAAGCCCGTGAGCAGCCGCTCCAGCAGGATGCGACGGGGGACCATCCGAATGGGTGCGTCCAGCCGGTTCGCCGTCGCACCGAGGTCCATCGTGGTGAGCGGGCGCCCGGTCGAGGTCATCACCCGCACGCCGGAGAGCACTTGGCCGGCCCCGTCCATATCGACACCGAGTTGCTGCAGCACCGCCGCGCCATTGGACCAGATGGTGACGGCGCCACCGCCCACAGTGACGTTCGGCCGCTGGTCGAACACCGTGACGTCGTGTCCGTCCCGCAATAACCCACGAGCAACCGAGATGCCGCTCACGCCGGCGCCCACCACCAGGATCTTCAAGCGACGCCCCTCAATCTTCGGCATGCCGATCGTGGTCCCACCGCTCCAGACGCGCCTGCAGCGTCATCAGACCAAATCCGGCAAAGGGCGTCGCGATCGAGAAGGAGACCATCAACAGCGGACTCATCGCACCAACCTCTCTTTTCGCCGACTGCTGTTACCACGCGATACTTCGACGAGAAGTTCATCGCGGCGCCTAGCATCCCGACATGACCGAGGAGGTCAGCGTTTTATGACCCTGGTTATCTCCGACCACGAGCGGGCCGCGCTTGCCGAGGTCGCGCACTTCCCGCTGTTGGCCGCGATCACCGGCCGGCGGTCGCGCCGGTTTCCGGTGGGCGGCCATATTCCTGCCGGCGCGTTGGCCTACACCAGCCGTCGCCCGGTTCAGCCGTTATCGGAAGTCGAACGTGCGCTGCTGATTTCCGTCGCCGGCGGTGTGACGGGATGGAATTTCGGCATCCCGCACAACCCCAGCTATGCGCCGTCGTTCCCCAACTACTCTGGTAGCGCGACGGGCCGGAGCTTCCCGTCCGCGGCGGGATTCCACACCAGCCAGCTGTTCTTCACCGACGAAACGGGCACCTACCTGCTGCCCAACCGCGACGAGACACCCCACGACTTCGACAGGGTCGAGCAGTGGATCAGTCACACCGCCGACAGCTATGTGCGGATCTCGGATACTCGTCTGGAGTTGCCTCGCGAGGAACCGCACATGGAAGGCCACAACATCTGGATCGGCAACCATCCGGGCAGCCTGCTGGCATTCCCGGTCGCTGACCTGGCCGAGCATCTGATGGAAAACCTGTGGTTCTTCGCGGCGAACGGCTACCCGATCGTCGACGACATCAATGGCCGTCACATCCCCGGCCTGCATCGGTTTTCTGCACTGCCGCATGCTGATGATCCACTTCCGCTCTCGTTCGTCGAGCAATACACGATCACCGAGGCGAGCGCGGAGCTGGCGATCGCAGCCAACAACGGGGTTTTGGCATTGCAGGCGATGGGTCTTGGCGGTTGGACCTACGACGGGCTCAATCGGTTGTCGGTGCTGGGCGGCACCGGTGATCCGCACGCACCGGGTCTGGGCTTCGTGGCGGACCACGACGAACGCTGGCCGTTCCCGAACGTCACTGGGCTGCCCGGATATTTCGAGACGCTAAGCCCGCCGCATGTGCCGTCGGTGGCAGCCGGTGTGGAGAAGCTGGTGGCGCGAAAGTATCTGCCGGGCGGACCATTTCACCCTGACACGGGTGGGCCGTGGTCGGATACCCCCAAGGTGCGCGGCTCCGCGCTACCACCCGAGGGAATTCAGGAGGTGGTCACCGCCGAGGCTTCTTACATCTACGACACCTTCGGCAAGCTACCCGGCACCGTGCCGACGGTGCACGTCCTGATGTATCTGCAAGCGCAGCATCTCGACACCGAGTTTTACGACACGTTCTTCGCGCCCAGCGCTTATCTGAACACTCACGCCGAGCATCAGGCCCGCTGGCACCTCAGCTGCGAGCGATGAGCCCGCAGCCCGCGGGGGCAAGGACAGACCCGCCGCGTGGTTGAAACTCATCGCGGCGACACCACAACCGGCATCGCATGCGAAAACCGCTCGGTGGCAATGGTTTTCTTGCGACTTATGCCGGTTGGCGGCTAGAGCCAGGTTTGAGAAAGTCCGGGCTGGGCATCCGGTTGCATGATGTTGCGGCTTGCATGACGATTGCCCGGAAGAAGATTGTCATCACCGGAGCGTCAGGCAACGTCGGCACTGGTGTGCTGCGGGCACTCACTGCAGCGCTCCCCGACGCTGACATCGTTGGGGTCTGTCGTCGGCCACCCACGAGCGGACCGGCGCATGCATCGGTGAGCTGGCACCGGGTTGACCTGTCCACATGCAGCGCACTCCGTGACCTCGAACCCGCAATGCACGGCGCCGACGTCGTCATCCACCTCGCGCTGGCGCTCAGGCCGCCGAGCAATGAAGACTATCTCTATCGGGTGAATGTGGCGGGAACCCAGGCGGTGTTGAACGCGATGGCGGCCGCCGGAGTCGGTCAGCTGATCTATGCCTCCAGTCTCGGCGTATATTCCCCGGGCTCAACCGATCCGGTCACCGAAAGCTGGCCTCGCACCGGCCAATCCACCTCTGTCTACAGTCGACACAAAATCGCCGCTGAGAAGCTGGTGGACGAGTTCGCCCAACTGCATCCAGAGGTTGCGGTGGCCCGGTTCCGTCCCACACTGGTGGTGCAGCGCGAGGCGGCCTGGGAAGTTCGGACGCTGTATTTGGGCCCGCTCGTGCCGGGCGCTGTCCTGAAACTCCTTCGTCGCCGGGTGTTGCCCGTCGTACCA
The DNA here is from genome assembly GCA_963834615.1 of uncultured Actinomycetota bacterium. Taxonomy (GTDB): domain Bacteria; phylum Actinomycetota; class Actinomycetes; order Mycobacteriales; family Mycobacteriaceae; genus Mycobacterium. Next base: position 211,884 of record CAWICO010000006.1, on the reverse strand, counting down.
CTACCGGCAGGCATAGCCTTGCAATTCGTCCATGCAGACGACGTCGGTGAGGCAGTAGTGCGACTGTTGCAGACCCGGGCCACAGGATCTTTCAACCTGGCCGCCGACATCTTGGACGCTCACGCACTGGCCGGGCTGATTGGTGGGCGTCCGCTTACGGTCAGCCCGCGACTCGTGCGCGGTATCGTCACCGCTCTGCATGCGATCCACGCTGTCGCTGTCACGCCCGGATGGTACGACGTGGCGATGAATTCGCCGACCATGGACACCGCCTGTGCGCGTGAGGAATTGGGCTGGTGTCCCACTCGATCGTCGACGGAGAGCGCGATGGAACTGATCGACGGTCTGGCCCGCGGGTCGGTCGGCGCCAGCGCAGCGATGGGAGCCACGGAAGACGATCGGACGGACCTTCGTCGGACTGCAGACCGGATACATGACAGCAGCTTGCTGCTTTGGAGCATGGCGACAGTCTTACGGGCCGTGGGCGTAGGCCGGGCCGGAGTGATAGATGCCGCCTTCGTCGTCGCCAACTTGATCGCCGGCACCCCAGCGGCACTGGATCGGCTCCGGACACGACGACGTGATCCGGTGGCCCTTCTTGCGCCCATTGCGGTCGTCGCCGCGGTCGTGTCAACCATCCGCGGCGGGTGGCCGTCGGTCGCCACCGTCGCAGTTCTCAATCTCTTCGCCGAAGCCGAGCAGCGAAGAACGAAATCACCGCTCGAACAACATGATTCGTGCGGCTTCGAAGCCGCGCATGCAGAAGGCAGCAAATGACAGAGACCAATCCCCTGGCGGGTGGCACCACGCAAGTGGTGCTGATCACCGGAGCTTCCAGCGGGATAGGCAAGGAGACGGCATTGTTGTTCGCCGGCCGCCATGCCCGGCTATCGCTTGGCTCACGATCCGCGGCCGCCCTTGAATTGGTCGCCGACGAGTGCAGAAGGGCAGGCGCGACCGATGTTGTCGTCATGTCCATCGACATTGCCGAAGCGGACCAGGTGCAGAAGCTCTTCGACGCCACCCTTGACCGATTCGGCCACGTAGACGTGGTGGCTCAGTGCGCTGCGCTAACCGCCTTCGGACGGTTCGGAGATCTGCCGATTGAGGTCTTCGATACCGTGGTGCGAACGAATCTCATCGGCGCAGCCAATGTCGCGAGGTCCTCGCTGGCGCACTTCCAGGAGCGCGGCCGTGGCCACCTGGTGTTGCTCGGATCGCTACTGGGACAGGCTGCGATGCCTTACCAATCGGCCTATGTGGTCAGCAAGTTCGGAGTGCACGGGATGGTCCGGGCACTCCGACAGGAACAGAGTCATCTTCCCGGTGTCAAGGTCCACGGCGTGTATCCCGGTCCCGTGAACACCTCGATGTCCGGCAGGGCCGCCAACTACTTCGGTCACCAAGCGCATGTTCCGCCGACCGCTGTCGGCCCGATCACCGTCGCCGCCGCGATCGTCCGGGCGACGACACGCGGGCGCTCGACCGAACGCCACGTCGGATGGCTGAACCGCCCAATGGTGTTGGCCTACCGTCTGATTCCGTCGATCTTCGACGCCTTCGCAGGCCGGCTGACACGCGCGCTCGTGTTCACCGGACAGGCGGCCGGAATCACTGAAGGCAATGTCTCGAAATCAACTGCTGGCCCACCGGTGCACCGGTAAACCCGGAGTCAGCCGACGGCTACGACGGTCAAATCAGCTTGTGCTTTCGACCGACGACTACAGCCAGGTGTCCTGGGTGGTCGTGGTGAGGAACGCTTCCAGGTCGTCACGCCACTGCGCCGGCCTGGTCTTGTCCGGTTCGATGCCGGTGTAGTCGCCTCGATAGAACAGCAACGGTCGCGGCTTGATCTCGGCGACCTCCGAGAGTGAATTCACCGCGCCGAACACTACGAAATGGTCGCCACCGTCGTGAACCGAGGCGACCGTGCAGTCGATGTAGGCCAGCGATCCTTCGATGACTGGGGACCCCAAAGCCGATGTGTGCCAATCGATGCCTGCGAACTTATCGGGCTCCCGTGAGCCGAAGCGCGCCGAGACGTTTTGCTGGCTCTCGGTCAGCATGTTGACGCAGAATTTCCCGCTGGCCTCGATGGCCTTCCACGACCGCGACACTTTGGTCGGACAGAAGAGCACCAGCGGCGGCTCCAAGGACAGCGCCGCAAAGGACTGACAGGCGAAGCCGACCGGAACGTCGTCGTGGGTCGTGGTGATGATCGTGATGCCGGTGCAGAACTGACCGAGCACATTGCGGAATATGCGGGCGTCGATCTGCTCAGCCATCGCTAGCTCTTGAAGCCGACGGTGAAGTCGTGACCCCACAAGCTGACCGCGGTGCTCTCTCGGGCGATCCAATCATGATCGTCGACTTGTCTTCCTTCACAACCGAATTCGATGTCGAATCCGCCGGGTGTCTTCATGTAGAACGACAACATCAGGTCGTTGACATGGCGGCCCAGGGTGGCTGACATCGGCACCTTGCGGCGCAGCGCGCGATCCAGGCACAGGCCCACGTCGTCGGGCTGCCCGACCTCCATCATCAGGTGCACGATGCCGCTCGGCGTCTGTCCCGGCATGAAGGCGAGGCTGTGATGCCGCGAATTGCAGCCCAGGAACCGTAGCCAGGCCGGCGGGCCGTCGGCGTCCCGGCCCACCAATTGCGGCGGAAGCCGCATCGAGTCACGGAGTTTGAAGCCGAGCACGTCGCGGTAGAAGTGCAATGTCTCTTGGTCGTCGCGCGTCGTCAGCACCACGTGCCCCAGGCCCTGCTCGCCGGTGACGAACTTGTGGCCGTAGGGGCTGACGACACGGCGGTGTTCGAGCGCGGCGCCGTGAAACACCTCTAAGCCGTTGCCCGAGGGATCGGAGAACCGGATCATCTCGTCGACCCGCCGGTCCGCCAGTTCGGCGGCGGTGGCTTCCTTGTAAGGGGTGCCCTCGACGTCGAGCCGGTTCCGGATTTCTTGCAGCCCTGCGGCATCCGCGCATTCCCAACCGGCGTCGGACAGCCGGTCATGCTCACCGGGAAAGATCACCAGCCGGGCCGGGAAATCGTCCATCCGCAGATATAGCGCGCCATCGGTGGCCCCGCGGCCTTCGACCATGCCGAGGACCTTCAGGCCGTATTCACGCCACGCCGCCATGTCGGTGGCTTCGATGCGCAGGTAACTCAGTGAACGGATGCTCATCACACACCTCCGAGGAAATCGATGGTCAGCTTGTTGAATTCGTCGAACTTCTCCACCTGCGCCCAGTGTCCGCACTGTCCGAATACGTGCAGCTGCGCGCGGGGAATGGTCTTCAGGGCCACTAACGCGCCGTCCAGCGGGTTCACCCGATCTTCGCGACCCCAGATCAACAGCACCGGCTGGCGCAGCTTGTACACCTCGCGCCACATCATGCCCAGCTCGAAATCGGCTCCGGAGAACGACATTCCCATCGCTCGGGTCGCCGTCAGCGACTCCGGCGCGGAGGCCAGCGCGAACCGCTCGTCGATCAGCTCCGGGGTGATCAGCTTCTGGTTGTAGACCATGACCCGCAGGAACGCCTCGAGATTTTCCCTCGTCGGCGCAGCAGAGAACTTGCCCAGCCGCTTGACACCCTCGGTGGGGTCGGGCGCGAAGAGGTTGACACTCAGGCCACCCGGACCCATCAGGACAAGCTTCCCGGCTTTGTCGGGGTAGTCGAGCGCGAACCGGACCGCGGTGCCACCGCCGAGCGAATTTCCAACCAGCGGAACACGTCCCAGGCCGAGTTGGTCGAAAAGACCTTTGAGCGCCCGCGCGGCGTAGTGGTTGAACTGTCCGTGCTCGGCACGCTTGTCGGAGTGGCCGTATCCGGGTTGGTCGACGGCCAGCACGTGATACTGCTGCGCCAGCACCGGGATGTTGCGGGAGAAGTTTGTCCAGCTTGCCGCCCCGGGGCCACCGCCGTGCAGCAGCACCACCGTCTGCTCGTTGCCGACACCGGCCTCGTGATAGTGCAGCTTCAGCGGTCCGTCAACGTCGACTTCGGCGTAACGAGAGGTGGATTCGAACGTCAGCTCTTGAGTCGTGGTCGTCATCAGACCATGGTGTCGCCGGGCGGCAGCCCGAACTCGTTATTACCGAAGATCACATACGCCCGCTCGGGGTCGTTGGCCGCGTGCACCCGGCCCGCATGTGCGTCACGCCAGAAACGTTGCACCGGAGCGTCGTTGGCTAACGCAGTGGCACCGGACGCCTCGAAAAGCCGGTCGACGGACGAGATGGCCCGCCCGGTGGCACGCACCTGGTCGCGCCGCGCACGGGTCCGCAAATCGAACGGGATCTCCTTGCCGGCGGCCAACAGTGCGTACTCGTCACCGACGTTGCCGATCAGCTGACGCCATGCGGCGTCAATGTCGCTGGCCGCCTCGGCGATACGGACCTTGGCGAACGGGTCGTCCTTGGCCTTCTCGCCGGCGAAAGCCGCCCGCACCCGCTTGCCCTGGTGCTCGACATGGGCGTCGTAGGCGCCGTAAGCCATGCCGACAATCGGTGCCGAGATAGTGGTCGGATGCATTGTGCCCCAAGGCATCTTATACACCGCGGCCGTGTTGTTCTCGTAGCCGCCCGCGGTGCCGTCGTTCATCTGCTTATACGACAGGAACCGGTGCCGCGGCACGAAGACGTCCTTGACGACGACGGTGTTGCTGCCGGTGCCTTTCAGACCGACCACGTGCCAGACGTCGTCGATGCGGTACTCGTTGCGCGGGATCAAGAAGCTGCCGAAGTCCACCGGCCTGCCGTCCTTGATCACCGGACCACCCAGGAAGGCCCAGGTGGCGTGGTCGCAGCCCGATGACCAGTTCCACGAACCGCTGACCAGATAGCCGCCGTCGACCACGACGCCCGCGCCCATCGGGGCGTACGACGACGAGACGCGCACATTCGTGTCGTCGCCCCAGACCTCGTCCTGGGCCTGCTGATCGAAGAGAGCCAGATGCCAGTTGTGTACGCCGATGATCGAACTCACCCAGCCGGTAGATCCGCACGCGCTGGCTATCCGACGAACGGCCTCGTAGAACACCGCAGGGTCGCACTGCAGTCCACCCCACTGCTCGGGCTGCAGCAACCTGAAGAAGCCGATCTCCTGGAGTTCGCTCACCGAAGCGTCCGGCAAACGGCGCAGATCTTCGGTCTCCTGGGCACGCTGCCGCAGTTTCGGCAATAGTTCGTCGATGCCGTCTAGGACCGACTGGGCGTCACGTTGTTGAATGGACGTCACGGGTTCCTCCAAAGGTGGCGTTCTTAGACAAAGACTAGAACACGTTCCGATTTGTGTCGAGCAGGGTGTTCCTGCGGCTGGTAGCGATACTGATCCATTTTTCTGTAACCTGTTCTAGTTATGACAGAGGGAAGGGCGCGGTTGTGACGGACACCGTTTCCGACGAACCGCTCGGCAACCACGTTCTCGAGCTGGAGATCGCCGATGTCGTCGCCGAGACCGACGACGCGCGGTCGCTGGTGTTCAAGGTTCCAGATGATGCTCAGATTCCCGCCGAGCGGCTCCGCTATGCCCCCGGCCAGTTCCTGACGTTGCGCATTCCCAGTGACCGCACCGGCTCGGTTGCCCGCTGCTATTCGCTGTGCAGCTCACCGTTCATCGACAACGCGTTAGCCGTCACCGTCAAGCGCGACAGAGACGGATACGCGTCCAACTGGCTCTGCGACCACGCTCATCCCGGCATGCGTATTCACGTGCTGGCGCCGTCGGGCACGTTCGTGCCCAAGACGCTCGACGACGATTTCCTGCTGCTGTCCGCCGGCAGCGGAATCACGCCGATCGTGTCGATCTGCAAGTCCGCGCTGTCCGAAGGCGGCGGTCAGGTCGTGTTGGTCTACGCCAACCGTGACGAGCGGTCGGTGATATTCGGCGGTGCGCTGCGCGAATTGGCGGCAAAATACCCCGACAGGCTGACTGTGGTGCACTGGCTGGAGTCTCTACAGGGACTGCCGTCGGCGAACGCGCTGGCGCATCTGGCCGCGCCGTTCACCGACCGACAGGCATTCATCTGCGGGCCCGGGCCATTCATGGATGCGGCGCGGGAGGCTCTTGAAGCTCTGAAAGTGCCTGCGCCGCAGATACATCTGGAAGTGTTCCGCTCGCTGGACAGCGATCCGTTCGCCGCGGTCAGAATCGACCACGACGACGAAGATGAAGCCCAGCCACCGGCCACCGCGGTAGTCGAGCTCGACGGGCAGACCCACACCGTCTCCTGGCCGCGTAAAGCCAAGCTGCTCGATGTGCTTCTCGACGCCGGCCTGGACGCGCCGTTCTCCTGTCGCGAGGGCCATTGCGGCGCCTGCGCCACCAGCCTTCGCAGCGGCAAGGTGAACATGGAGGTCAACGACGTCCTCGAACAACAGGACCTCGACGAGGGGCTGATCCTGGCCTGCCAGGCGCACCCGGAGACCGATTCCGTCGAAGTGACCTACGACGAGTAGCCGCGGCGTAAATTCTGCTCAAGTTCGAACCCGTTAGGAGCTGCGAGATGATGCGACTGGCCTCGGCTATCGCGGGCGTCGGTCTGGTGCTCTCGCTGGCTTGTCCCACGGTTTCGTTCGCGGCGAGCAACACCGCCACCTCACTGCTGCCCCTCAACGACGGCACCCAGTTGGAGACACGAGCGGTGCTGGACTGCCATCGTGCGACCGGCAGTTGCGATTTCACGGTCGGCGCCGACCGTAGGAACGGCGACGGCGTGTCCGGTTTCCCGAATGACCTGTGGTCCCGCCAGAGCACCGACATCCGCTCGAGTGACCGGACCTTGTACCTCGACGCGCACGCCACCGCGCAATACGACCGGGTCTTCAAAGAGGGCGGGAACGACAACGTCACCACGATCTACATGGGCGAGGGTGCGCCGGACAAGTACCAGACGACCGGCCGGATCGACGCAACGGACTGGCGCACAGGCCAACCGCGTACCGACGTGCCCGTCATCATGTGCACGCATATCCAGGTGGTCTACGGCGGGAACAACCTCACCTCGCCGAGCACCTGCGCGCAGACAACCTTTTCTTGAGTCGTCAAAGCTTTTGTGACAACACATTTGCGAACGTGTGGGTGTCACCCGGCCAGCGCGCTGACAGATAGGACCCGTCGTCGACGACGAACGCCGGCCGCGAATCGGTTGCGGTGTCACGCGCCATCCCGGACGTCTTCTTTCGCCAGTGCGGTGACCCGCGTTCGACGTCGCGGAAATCGGTCGGGTGTTCCAGTGCGCGAGCGACTTCGGACTGCACCGACATGTATCCCGACGGCTGGCCGGATTCCTCGCTGTACGTGCGGTAGTAGTCGGGATCCCAGAACCGGGTGAGGCGGGTCAGTCGCCAGGCCGCGCGCTCCAGCGCCCAGGTCAGCGCCGTGGTCCGGCGCCCGTACAGCACCGAACGACCGGTTCCGGGATCGACGCTGCGGGCGGCCAGCAGCACACCGTGACAGATCGCGGCCACGATCACGCCGCGGGCAAAAGCGTCGACGACGAGACGGTGCAGGATCTCACTCTCGATGTAGGAGCGCATGCCGCGGGCCCGGTGTCCACCGGGTAGCAGCAACCCGTCGACGCCGTCCAGAGTGGCGTCCGCCCAACTGGACGGGTTGTGGTATTCCGCCGACTGCCGCATGTCCCGGTACGCACGGCGGGCGGCCTTATTGGCTCGCAGCGTCCGGCCCACCACGGTCAGGGCGCCCAATATCGGTACCCCAGACCACAAGTCGAGACCCCGGCCGCTGACCATGATGTCGTCGGCAACGCCTGGCGCACCGCTTTCGGTGGCGAACACGACGCGGTGACCGGTGGCCCTCAGCACCTGCCAACTGACCGCGACTTCGGTCGGGTCGAAGTCGCGGTCAGGAATCGGGATCAGCACAGTACCCATAGCTAAGCCCTGAGCTTACGGCCTACCGCGACGCGGTAATTCACTTAGCGGCCGACTCCGTTGTCGAGACCGAGATGCCTTCCGAAATACCAAGGGACGCTGACCAAAACGGACTACTACGACGAGAAGCCAGAGATATCGGAACGAAAGCGGATTCCACGAACATGAGGGCCGTTTAGGCGCGTAGACCGCATTGTCGTAGTCAGCGAGATGCCCGTCGGCAAAACCGGTCAGTAGAGATCCCCGGCCGCTAGTAGCTTATAAACAACGCGACGATGGCGGCGAGCACCCGAGCGACGTTTGCTAGAACCCTCATCGGCGCCGTGTTCCCGCGTCTTTAAGATCACAACCAATAGGGATGGCTCATGAGCATGGCATACCTGGCACAACCGGAGCAGCAACAATAACTGGAATGGCTCGACGGCGGCACACTGGCAATCCTGCTCGACGGCAAAGCCACCGATGGTCAGTTGATGGTCGGGCGCTTCGACGTCAGCGAAGGCGAAGCGCCCCCGTACCACAAGCACACGCGTGAGGACGAAGTCTTCATGCTGATCAAAGGGACCGCGCTGGTCTGGTACGACGACCAGGAGACTGGAGCTGTCGGAAGGCGGAATCGTGTTCTTGCCCAAGAACATTCCGCACGCGTACCGCATCACGTCCAAGAAGGCCGATCTACTGATGATCAACACGCCCGCTGGAATCGAGGGCATGTTCCGCTACGCCGGCCGTGACAGAGCCACGCCTCGTCCGGAGGGTTTCGAAATCTCACCCGAACGGATGGCCGAGGGAGCCGACAAGTTCGGACAGGTCATTCTCGGCCCTCCGCGCTGACCGCACCATTGGCGGAGAAGTTCTTCAGCGCGGCAGACCCAGAAGCCGTTCGGCGGCCACTGTCAACAGAATCTGCTCGGTGCCGCCGGCGATGGTCAGGCAGCGAGTGTTGAGGAAATCGTGTACGAGCTTGTCCTCGACGATGCCGGCCCCATCTGAGAGGTCCATCTGGTACTCGGCGAGCGCCTGCCGGTAACGCACCCCGACGAGTTTGCGGACGCTGGACTGCGCACCCGGGTCCTGACCACCCACCGCAAGCTGCGCGATCCGCTGGTCGAGCAGCGCGCCGGCCTGGGCGGTGATGATCAGCCGTCCCAGCTGATCCTGTTGGGCCGCATCGATATCCAGCTTGGCGACCATCGCGAGCAGTTCTTCCATCGGGTTACCCAACGCGGTGCCCGCGGCCATCGCGACCCGCTCATTGGCCAGCGTTGTGCGAGCCAACCGCCAGCCGTCGTTCACCCCGCCGACCACCAGCTCGTCGGGAACGAACACGCCGTCGAGGAAGACCTCGTTGAACAAGTTGTCGCCGGTGATTTCGCGCAGCGGCCGGATCAGGATGCCGGGCGAACTCATGTCGATCAGGAAGTAGCTGATGCCCTTATGTTTTGGGGCATCTGGATCCGTTCTGGCCAGGCACACGCCCCACTGGGCTTTGTGCGCCGACGACGTCCACACTTTCTGCCCGGTGAGCTCCCAGCCACCGTCGACGCGGACCGCCTTCGTCCGCAGCGACGCCAGGTCCGAACCGGCTCCAGGTTCGGAAAACAGTTGGCACCAGAATATTTCGCCACGCAATGTGCCAGGTACGAATCGCTCCACTTGCGCGCGCGTGCCATGCTCGACGATGGTCGGCGCCGCCCACCAACCGATCACCAAGTCGGGTCGGGTGATGCCGGCCGACGCCAATTCCTGGTCGATCAGCAGCTGCTCGGCCGGTCCGGCGCCGCGACCGTACGGCGCCGGCCAGTGCGGCGCCTGCAGGCCCGCCTCAGCGAGGCCCACCTGACGCTTCTCCTCGGGTAGCGCCGCGATACCGCTGACCGCTTCGGCGATCTCGGGCCGTAGGTCGGCGACGTCGCTCAAGTCGATGCCGAGGTTGCGGCGAACACCGGCCTGTGTCAGCTCGGCGGTGCGGCGCAGCCAGCGCGCGGACCCACCGAGGAACTGCCCGATTCCGTATGCCCGTCGCAGGTACAGGTGCGCGTCGTGTTCCCAGGTGATACCGATGCCGCCGAGCACCTGGATGCAGTCCTTGGTGTTGGCCTTCGCGGCCTCGATTCCTATGCCGGCGGCGATGGCCGCGGCGATCGCCAGCTGACCGATCGTCGCCTTCGCCCGCGGCGCGTGCGGCGTCGGCGGCGGCCACCGCCACCTGCTCGGCGCGACACAGCATTTCGGCACAGAGGTGCTTGATCGCCTGGAAACTACCGATCGGCTTTCCGAACTGCTCCCGCACCTTGGCGTAGGCGACGGCGGTATCCAGCGCCCACCGGGTGATGCCCGCCGCCTCGACGGACAGCACCGTCGCGGCCAGATCCGCCACCCGATCGGCGGACACGTCCAGCACGCTGGCCGGCGCCGACGTCAGCACCACCCGCGCCAATGGCCGGGAGAAGTCACTCGCCTGCAGCGCCTCGACAACCACACCATCGGCAGTCGCGTCGATGAGCAGAGATTTGTCCCCGGCCGGCACCAGCAGCAGACCATCGGCGAGGCCGCCCAGCACCCACGGCACGGTTCCGGACGCCTGCGACGCCGCCTCGTCGAAGTCCACGTCGGCAACGAGCGCCACCCCGGCGGTGCGCTCCCCCGACGCGAGAGCCTCACGCAGTTTCGGATCGGACACCACCAGCGTGGCCAGCGCGGTCGTCGCCACCGGGCCGGGGACCAGTGCCTTGGCGGCCTCCTCGACCATCGCGGCCAGGTCGTCGATGCTGCCACCCGCGCCGCCGTACTCCTCGGGCACCGCGACGCCGAACAGGCCGAGTTCGGCCAGGCGAGCGAATACCGGCTGCCAGGCTTTCGGCTCACCCTGCTCGATATCCCGGGCCGCCGCCGTCGCGCCGGATCCGGCGGCCCAGTCACGCACCAACTCCCGCGCCGCAAACTGTTCGGAGGAAATGGTGCTGGAAGGCTTGGCCACCTGAACTCCTCGGTCGACGGGAACGGTGCTGCCGAGACGCCGCGTGCAACACTAGAACGTGTTCTAATAGTGCCAGTGTTCGATCGTCAAGTCGAATGCCATCGCAGCAGGACATCACGGTGTACCGGCGGCCTGGAGGTGAGAGATTCGCGCTCGGCATGCGTATCGTTTCGGGCGAGGACGCAAGAAAAGGAGCAGTCCGTCAGATGACCCCTTCCAGTTCGGGGCCAGCCAATACGAATCCGGGTCAACGCCCGGGTACGTCTCCTGCGCAGCCTCGTGAGGTGCTGACCGTGGCGGTACTCGCCGAGTCCGAGCTCGGCTCCGAGGCGCAGCGCGAACGTCGCAAACGCATTCTGGACGCGACGATGGCCATCGCCTCCAAGGGCGGTTACGAGGCCGTGCAGATGCGCGCGGTCGCAGACCGTGCCGACGTCGCCGTGGGAACGCTCTATCGCTACTTCCCGTCCAAAGTGCACCTGCTGGTGTCCGCTCTGGGCCGCGAGTTCGAACGGATCGACGCCAAGACCGATCGCTCCACGCTGACCGGTGGAACGCCCTACCAGCGGCTGAACTTCATGGTGAGCAAGCTCAACCGCGCGATGCAGCGCAACCCGCTGCTGACCGAGGCCATGACCCGTGCCTATGTGTTCGCCGACGCGTCGGCAGCCGGCGAGGTCGATCACGTCGAGAAGCTCATCGATTCGATGTTCGCGCGCGCGATGAGCGACGGCGAGCCCAGCGAGGACCAGTACCACATCTCCCGGGTGATCTCCGATGTGTGGCTGTCGAATCTGCTGGCCTGGTTGACCCGACGAGCGTCGGCCACCGATGTCAGCAAGCGACTGGATCTCGCGGTGCGGCTGCTGATCGGCAACGGGGACCCCGCCGCCCAGCTCTGACGGCTCAGGCCGGCGGGCCCGCGGTGCGTCCGCGGATCAGCTCGGTGCCGAGCACCTCGACGATCGGGTTGATATCACCCCTGTGCAGGAGTTCGCCCGCGCGACGCCCTTTTTGCAGACTCGGCTGCGCGACGGTGGTCAAGCCCCGGCTCATCGCCTCGGGCACGCCGTCGAAGCCGGTGACGGTCATCTGGCCGGGCGCGTATTCGCCGCGGCCACGCAGATAGTCCATCGCCGACAAGGCCAGCACGTCGGCGGTGCACATCAACGCGGTTATTCGCGGATTGGCTTGCAGCGCAACCCCGGCGGCGATGCCACCGGTCTCAGGGGTGTGCTCGTGGCTTTCCACCACGGTCAGCGAGTTCGGGTCGAGTCCGGCCGCGGCCATCGCGTCGCGGACACCCCGGATACGTTCGCTCTGCACGTGAAAGGTCGACGCGCGAAGCCGCGCCGAGTCGGCCACACCCTGGCGGCGGTCGCGCACCAGACGCATTGTCAGCAGCCCGATCTCGCAATGTCCGAAACCGATCACATAGTCGGCGATCTCACGCATCGCAGCCCGGTCGTCGATGCCGACCTGGGATGCGCCGGGCACGTCCTTGGGTTGGTCGACGACTACCAGCGGCAGTCGTCGTTGCAGCACGATCTGCAGAAAGGGATCATCGCCGGCCGCTGAGTACACCACGAAGCCGTCGACGCCCGCAGCCAGCACCGACGATGCCCCCTCCGGCACACTGCGATTGGGGCCTACCGCGACGAGCAGCAGCCCTTGCCCACGAGCTTCGCATGATTCCGCAAGTCCGGCAACGAAATCCAGCGCTGCAGGGTCGCTGAACGAATAGGTCAGTGGTTCGGTGATCACCAGACCCACCGCACCCGCCTTGCGGGTGCGCAGCGATCGCGCCACCGGGTCGGGGCCGGCGTAACCCAGTCGTTTGGCCGTCGCGAGGACTCGTTCACGCAGCGCATCCGAGAGCTGATCGGGCCGGTTGTATGCATTCGAGATAGTCGTGCGGGACACTTTGAGCTCAGCCGCCAGCGAGGCCAGGGTCGCCCGGCGACGATGCGGGCCGATGGCGGCCCGCTGAGGAACCGGGTCATCGAGCTCGGCCCGGCGTCGTGGCAGGGGGCTCATGGTGTGAGGCTACCGGGCAATTCGCGCCTGAGCGTGTCGTCGCCGGGTTTCAGCGAGCGCTAGGCCTGGGCGGTGGGCCGCACAACAATCTCGCCGACGTCGGCATCAGGGGCTGGTCGATCGCGAAGGCGATCGCGCGGATGCGCGCCTAAGCTATCGACCGTGGCCAGCATCGACCTCAACGCCGACCTGGGTGAGGGCTTCGGCGTCTGGCGGCTCGGCGACGACGACGCCATGCTGGACATCGTCACCAGCGCCAACGTCGCGTGCGGTTTCCACGCGGGCGATCCCGCCGGTCTGTTGTCGGTGTGCAAGCTGGCAGCCGAACGCGGCGTGCGCATCGGGGCACAGGTGAGCTATCGCGATCTGGCCGGTTTCGGCCGCCGCTTCATCGACGTGACACAGGACGATCTGCTCGCCGACGTCGTGTATCAGATCGGCGCGTTGCGGGGCTTGGCCCAGGCAGCCGGATCGGCGGTGTCCTACGTCAAACCCCACGGCGCGCTGTACAACACGATCTTCGCCCACCGCGAGCAGGCAGCCGCCGTCGCGGAGGCGGTGCGCACGGTCGACGCCGGCTTGCCGGTGCTGGGCTTGGCCGGCTCGGCGTTTTTCGACGAAGCACAGCAGCGTGGCCTGCGCACGGTGTCCGAGGCATTCGCCGATCGGGCGTATCAGCCGGACGGTCAACTGGTGTCGCGGCGTGAGCCCGGTGCGGTGCTGGATGACCCGGCGGCCATCGCCGAGCGGGTGCTGTCGATGGTGAAAGAAGGAAGCGTGACCGCGGTCGACGGATCGACTATTGAGGTGCACGTGGAATCAGTTTGTGTGCATGGCGATTCACCCGGTGCGGTGCAGATCGCGACTGCTGTTCGGGATCGGCTGCAGGCCGGCGGCATCGGCGTGAGAGCGTTCGGCTGATGCGGCTTCGACCCGGCCGTCCGGACCTTGCGCGGCACTCGCACCGGTTCAGCGTGCCGGTCGCCGAATCCGGTGCGCCGCTGACGGTGACCTGGCTGGGCGTCACGACGCTGCTGATCGACGACGGGTCTTCGGCGCTGATGACCGACGGCTTCTTCTCCCGCCCCAGTCTGGCCCGCGTCGGCTTGGGCAAGGTGTCGCCGTCGGCGGCTCGGGTCGACGGGTGCCTGGCACGCGTCAACGTCTCCCGGTTGGCGGCGGTCATCCCGGTGCACACCCACTTCGACCACGCGTTGGACTCCGCGCTGGTCGCCGACCGCACCGGCGCGCCGTTGCTCGGCGGCGTATCCGCGGCCAACATCGGCCGCGGCTACGGCCTCGACGAGGAGCGCTTGGTGATCGCCGAGTCCGGCGCGTCAATTCGATTGGGTGCGTTCGACATCACCTTGATCGAATCGCACCACAGCCCACCCGACCGGTTCCCGGGCACGATCACCGAGCCGGTGGTGCCGCCGGTGAAAGCATCGGCCTACCGGTGCGGCGAGGCTTGGTCGGCTTTCATTCATCACCGGCCGTCGGATCGGCGACTGCTCATCCAGGGCAGTGCCGGCTTCGTCAAGGGCTCGCTGACCGGGCGGCACGCTGACATCGTCTATCTCGGCGTAGGTCAGCTCGGTGTGCAGCCCGAGTCCTACCTCGTCGACTACTGGACCGAGACCGTGCGGGCCGTCGGTGCCCGCCGGGTGGTCTTGATCCACTGGGACGACTTCTTCCGCCCGCTGTCAAAACCATTGCGGGCGTTGCCGTATGTGGCTGACGACCTGGATGTGTCACTCAGCGTGTTGTCGAAGTTGGCTACGCAGGACGGCGTTGCGCTGGATATGCCGACCCTGTGGTGTCGCGAAGACCCGTGGGCCAGAATTTGATGCTTTTGCTGTCTCTGCTGTCGCTGGCGGCAGTCCTCGCGTTCGCGGTTGCCCGCCCCCGGGGATGGCCGGAGGCCATCGCCGCCGTTCCGGCGGTTGTGCTGCTGATCGCCGTCGGGGCCATCTCATTGCACGAGGCGACCGGCGAGGCGGCCCAGTTGTCGCGTGTCGTCGCGTTCCTGGGTGCGGTGCTGGTGCTGGCCAAGATGTGCGACGACGAAGGCCTGTTCGAGGCGGCCGGCGCGGCGATGGCCCGCGCCAGTTCCGGCTCGGGCAGTCTGCTCCGGCAGGTGTTCGCGATCGCCTCGATCATCACCGCGGTGCTGAGCCTGGACGCCACCGTGGTGCTGCTGACGCCAGTGGTGCTGACCACGGTCCGGCGACTTCGGGCACCGGTGCGACCGCACGCCTATGCGACCGCGCATCTGGCCAACGCCGCGTCGCTGCTGCTTCCGGTGTCCAATCTGACCAACCTGTTGGCCTTTCACGCCGCGAATGTTTCTTTCATCAAGTTCAGCGCGGTGATGACATTGCCGTGGCTCGCCGCGATCGGCACCGTCTATGTGGTGTTCCGGGTGTTCTTTCGACGGGACCTCAGCGTGCAACCTGAGCCGCAGCAAGACGAGACGGCGCCTCCGACACCGGTATTCGCACTGGTCGTAGTGGCACTGACGCTGGTCGGATTCGTTGTCGCGGAGGCAGCGGGGGTGGCGCCGGCCTGGGCAGCGCTGGCCGGGGCAGCGGTGTTGGCCCTTCGCGGCCTGGTTCGTCGAAGCACCTCTCCGGTGGAGATCGTGCGCGCAGCGAACGTGCCGTTCCTGGTCTTCGTGTTGGCGTTGGGCGTGGTGGTGCAGGCGGTGATGCGCAACGGCATGGCCGAGCGGATGGGCGCGGTGTTGCCATCCGGCACGGGGTTGGTGGCGCTGCTGGGGTACGCGGCGCTGGCCGCCGTGCTGGCCAACGTCGTCAACAACCTGCCCGCCACGCTCGTGCTGGTGCCGCTGGTGGCATCGACCGGGCCGGCGGCGGTGCTGGCCGTGCTGATCGGGGTGAACATCGGTCCCAATCTGACGTATGTCGGTTCGCTGTCAAATTTGCTGTGGCGCAGCGTATTGCGCCGCTATGACGTATCGGCCAGCGTTGGTGAGTACACCCGGCTCGGTTTGTGCACCGTACCTCCCGCCCTGGCGACGTCGGTCCTTGCGCTGTGGGCCGGCGTTCGGCTGCTCGGGATCTAGCTGCGGCGCTGACGGGCGACTTCTGCCAGCACCACTCCGGCGGCCACCGAGGCATTCAACGATTCACCCACACCGCACATGGGAATCGACACCACCGAGTCGCAGCTCTGCCGTACCAACCGGGACAGGCCTTTGCCTTCGGATCCGACGACGACGACCACCGGGCCGCTCGCGTCCAAGTCGTCGACGACGGTGTCGCCGTCGGCGTCAAGTCCGAAGAGCTGTAGACCGTTATCGGCCCAATCCTTCAGCGTGCGAGTAAGATTGGTGGCGCGTGCGATGGGTACCCGGGCGGCCGCGCCGGCACTGGTTCGCCAAGCCACCGCCGTGACCGATGCGGAGCGCCGCTGCGGAATGAGCACCCCGTGGCCGCCGAACGCCGCGACCGAACGGACGATCGCGCCCAGGTTGCGCGGATCGGAGATGTTGTCCAACGCGACCAGTAGGGCGGGCGGCGTCTGCAGAGCCTGCCTCAGCAACTCATCTGGATGCAGATATTCATACGGCGGCACCTGCAGCGCGATGCCCTGGTGTAGACCGTTGGTGGTCATCCGGTCCAGATCGTTACGCGGCACTTCCAGGATCGCGATCCCGGAATCGGCTGCCAGAGTGACGGATTCGCTAAGTCGCTCGTCAGCCTGGGCTCCGAGCGCCACGTAGAGCGCGGTCGCCGGAACACCGGCGCGCAGGCATTCCAGAACCGGGTTGCGGCCCAGGACGGTCTCGACCTCGTCTTCCTTGCGCTTCGCGGTGCGCCGAACCGGCGCCTTGGCCCGTTGGGCGGCCGGATGATTCGGTCGCATGTGTGCGGGAGGCGTGGCGCCGCGTCCTTCCAGACCGCGACGTCGCTGGCCGCCGGACCCGACCGTCGGCCCCTTCTTGCTGCCGGCTTTGCGTATCGCTCCGCGACGCTGCGAGTTACCGGCCATCGGCGTGACTTCCCAACGACCACTGCGGGCCGTCGGTGGTGTCGGTGACCTCGACGCCGGCGTCTTTGAGCCGATCACGGATCTCATCGGCGAGCTTCCAATCACGTTGCACGCGCGCCTGCTCCCGTCGGTGCAGTTCGGAGCGGACCAGCACGTCGACCGCCTGCAGGGCGGCGGATGTCTCGTCGCGTGATTCCCAACGTTCGTGCAGCGGGTCGCAGCCGAGAATGCCCATCATCGCGCGGATCTCGCCGGCGTGGCTCAGCGCGGCGTCGTGGTCACCGGCGTCGAGCGCGCGGTTTCCCTCCGCGCGGGTGCGGTGCACTTCGGCCAACGCTGTCGGTACGGCCAAGTCGTCGTTGAGCGCCGCAGCGAACTGCGGTGTCCAATTGCTGGGTTCGACGGCGCCCACTCGGGTCCGCACCCGGTGCAGGAAATCCTCGATGCCGACGTAGGCGTTGACCGCGTCGTTCAGGGCTGTTTCGGAGAACTCCAGCATCGAACGGTAATGCGCGCTTCCCAGGTAGTACCGCAGCTCGGCGGGCCGGACCCGCTGCAACATGGCCGGGATGGACAGCACGTTGCCCAGCGACTTGCTCATCTTCTCGCCGCCCATGGTGACCCAGCCGTTGTGCAGCCAGTATCGGGCGAATTTGTCGCCGGCGGCACGGCTTTGAGCGATCTCGTTCTCGTGATGCGGGAATACTAAATCCATTCCGCCGCAATGGATGTCGAATTCCGGACCGAGATACGTGCGCGCCATCGCCGAGCACTCCAGGTGCCAGCCGGGGCGTCCCCGCCCCCACGGTGTGGGCCAAGCGGGCTCGCCCGGCTTGGCGCCCTTCCACAGCGTGAAGTCGCGCTGGTCGCGCTTGCCGGTCGCCACGCCCTCGCCCTGGTGCACATCGCCGGGCTTGTGGCCGGACAGCCAGCCGTATTCGGGGTAGCTCAGCACATCGAAGTAGACGTCGCCGCAGCCCCCTACACCCGGGTAGGCGCTGCCCACCTCGATCAGCCGCTCAATCAGCTCCACCATCTGCGTGATGTGGCCGGTGGCTCGCGGTTCAGCCGACGGCGGGAGGACGCCCAGCGCGTCGTAGGCGGCAGAGAACGCGCGCTCGAAGGTCGCGGCCCATTCCCACCACGGCCGATCAGCCGCAGCGGCCTTGTTCAGGATCTTGTCGTCGATGTCGGTGACGTTGCGGACGAACGCGACGTCACAGCCCCGCGCCGCCAACCAGCGTCGCAGGATGTCGAAGGCCACGCCGCTGCGCACGTGACCGATGTGCGGCAGACCCTGAACAGTGGCGCCGCACAGGTAGATGGAGACGTGGCCAGGCCGCAACGGCACGAAATCACGCACGGCACCGGCTGCCGTGTCGTGTAGCCGCAGGCCGGCGCTATCGGTCACGACGTGCCAGCTTACCGGGCCGAATACGTCGCTGACGACCACAGCGGTGCCGTCGCGTCGTGTTCAAACGACTGCGCCCGCCGGCAAGAACGATCATCACGATGCCAAGGTGCCGTGACTAGCCCGCGGTCGGTTCCGCCGCGGTCAGCAAAGCCGTCGCGATAGCGGCCCGACCCTCACCGCGCCCGGTCAGCCCGAGCCCGTCGGTCGTGGTGGCCGACACCGACACTGGCGCGTCCAGCACGGTCGACAATGCCGCCTGCGCCTCGGCGCGGCGGGGGCCAACCTTGGGACGGTTACCGATCACCTGGACCGCTGCATTAGCGACCCGGTAGCCGTGCTGAGCGAGCAGATCTGCGACGTGGCGCAGCATCGTCATGCCGCTGACCCCGGCCCACCGTGGGTCGTCGACACCGAACACCTCACCGATGTCGCCCAGTCCGGCCGCCGAGAGGAGCGCATCGCATAAGGCATGGACGGCGACGTCACCGTCGGAGTGCCCGGCGCAGCCGTCGACGTCGGGGAAAAGCAGCCCCACCAGCCAGCACGGCCTGCCGGATTCGATGACGTGTACGTCGGTGCCCACGCCGACTCGAGAGCTCATTGGGCCACGATCGCTTGCGCCAGCATCAAGTCCAGCTTGGTAGTGATCTTGAACGCCAGCGGGTCGCCGTCGACTACCTGCACCTGACCGCCGATGTGTTCTACCAGGGACGCGTCATCGGTGAAGTCGGCCGTTCCGGCCTGCTGGTAGGCGCGCAGCAACAGGCCGGTGGCGAAACCCTGCGGTGTTTGCACGGCGCGCAAGCCGGCCCGGTCCGGTGTGCCCAGCACGGCGCCCTTGGCGTCGACGACCTTGACGGTGTCCGACAGCGGAAGCACGGGGATGACGGCTTGATGGCCCGCTCGTAGCAACTCAACGATGCGAATGATCAGATCGGGGGGTGTCAGAGCGCGCGCGGCATCGTGCACCAGCACAAAGTCGGGAATTTCTGGATCGGCGACGGCTTCTAGCGCCCGGGCAACCGATTCGACACGATTGGCGCCACCGGCGACGACAGTGGCGTCGCGACCCAAGATCAACTTGGCCCGGTCGGTGCGGTCGGCAGGAACCGCCACCACGACACGGTCGACAACGCCGGACTTGAGCAGGCCCTCGACGGCACGCTCGACGAGGGTTCGTCCGTCGAGTTGATAGAAAGCCTTCGGCACACCGGCTGCCAGCCGTTCTCCGGACCCGGCAGCCGGTACCACGGCGACCGTTCCGGTCAACCCCAGTCCTCGTGCGTCAGGGAGTTCAGGAAGCGGCGGCCAAGACCTCGTCGAGGATGATGTCGGCCCTAGCCTCATCAGTGCTCTCGGCCAGCGCCAGTTCGCCGACCAGAATCTGGCGGGCCTTGGCCAGCATGCGCTTCTCGCCTGCGGACAGGCCGCGCTCCTGGTCACGGCGCCACAAGTCGCGGACGACCTCAGCAACCTTGTTGACGTCGCCAGAGGCGAGCTTCTCCAGGTTGGCCTTGTAACGGCGCGACCAGTTCGTGGGCTCTTCGGTGTGCGGTGCGCGCAGCACCTGGAACACCTTGTCGAGGCCCTCTTGGCCGACCACATCGCGCACGCCGACGTACTCGGCGTTATCGGCGGGAACTCGGACGGTGAGGTCTCCCTGCGCCACCTTCAAGACGAGATACTCTCGTGGCTCCCCTTTGATGGTCCGGGTTTCTATCGCCTCGATTAACGCAGCACCGTGGTGTGGATAGACAACGGTGTCTCCGACCGCAAAATTCATCAGATTCGAGCCCCTTTCGTTCCTCCATGTTAACACGCCCCGCAAACACGTGCGGATCAACGGTGCAGGTCAGGGGCACCGCATGTGCGGAGAGGGGGTTGACAGACGGCGAAATTCGTGCAACGCGCCGGAGTGTCTGGAACCTGTTCGGCGCTGCCTGCTGGCCTGTGGATATCCGACGTTTGAGGCGGTCAGGACGCCGCTGTGCTGCCGCGATCCGTCTGTGACGCCCTCAGCTACCGCCGGTGCGATCGACCTACTACTCTGCATAGTCGAACCGCAGTAGCGGTCGAAGGCCGAGCAGGAGGCTTTGAGTGAATCGCTTGGACTACCGCGACTCGAAATCTCGCTCGAGTCGTGGCTCGGCACGGGGTGCCGCGCTGGCCGCCGGTGCTGTGATCGGCGCCGTGACGATTACCGGATGCAGCGCCGGCCAGCTTTCCCAGACCTCGATGCAGCAATCCGCCGTCGACGGCAATGCGGCGGTGGTCCAGAACGTGGCGTTGCGCGACGTCCACATCCGGGCGCTGCAGACGGGTGACTACCTGCGTCCGGGCGCCACAGTGGACCTGGTACTGGTCGCGATCAACCAATCGCCCGATGTCGCCGACAAATTGGTCGGCGTTACCACCGACATCGGCAAGGTGACGGTGACCGGCGATCCGACCCTGCCCCCCAGTGGCGTGCTGTTCTTCGGAAATCAGAACGGCCAGAGCAAGAATGCCGACCACGCCATTGAGGCGGGCGACTCGGTCAAGGCGACCGTCGCACTTACCAAACCAATCACGAACGGGCCGAACTACGACTTCACCTTCACCTTCGAGAAGGCCGGCAGCGTCAGCGTGGCGGTGCCGATTTCAGCTCCCGACGGTCCACGGCACTACGAACCGCCGAAGCCGGCCTAACCTCCCCTGATCTGTCGGACCAGCCGGATACCGTCACCGGGTGGCCAAGGCACGTTCCCAGTACCGCTGTTCGGAATGTCGCCATGTCACCGCCAAATGGGTGGGACGCTGCCTGGAGTGCGGCACATGGGGTTCCGTCGAGGAAATGACCGTGCTCAGCGCAGTCCGGGGTAGCACCCGTGCCGTGGCGAGTCCGTCGACGGCCGCCGTCCCGATCACCTCCATCGAACCCGACGGAACCCGCCACTGCCCCACCGGCATCGAAGAACTCGACCGGGTACTGGGTGGCGGCGTGGTACCGGGCTCGGTCACGCTGCTCGCCGGTGACCCCGGAGTCGGCAAGTCCACGCTGCTGCTCAAAGTCGCCCATCAGTGGGCAGCGTCGGGGCGGCGGGCGTTGTACGTCTCAGGTGAGGAATCGCGGGGTCAGATCCGGATGCGCGCCGACCGGACCGGCTGCAGCGATGACGAGTTGTACTTGGCCGCCGAGTCGGATCTGCATGCGGTCCTCGGCCATATCGAGGCGGTGCAGCCCACGCTGGTAGTCGTCGACTCGGTGCAAACCATGTACAGCTCGGACACCGACGGCGTCACCGGCGGTGTCACGCAGGTTCGGGCGGTGACTTCCGCGCTGACCGCGGTGGCGAAAACCACTGGCGTGCCGCTGATTCTGGTCGGCCACGTCACCAAAGACGGCGCGATCGCCGGCCCGCGTTCACTCGAGCACCTCGTCGACGTGGTCCTGCACTTCGAAGGCGACCGCAACTCGCTGCTGCGCATGGTCCGTGGGGTCAAGAACCGCTTCGGCGCGGCAGACGAGGTCGGCTGTTTTCTGTTACAGGACAGCGGGATCGAAGGAGTCGCCGATGCGTCCGGACTGTTCCTGGATCAGCGGCCGCAGCCGGTCGCGGGCACGGCAATCACCGTCACCCTGGACGGCAAGCGTCCACTGATCGGCGAGATCCAGGCGTTGCTGGCCACTCCGACGGCCAGCTCACCGCGGCGCGCGGTCAGCGGGATCGACCATGCGCGGGCCGCCATGATCGCGGCGGTACTGGAAAAGCACGCCCGGCTCAAGATCGCCGTTAATGACGTGTATCTCTCGACGGTGGGCGGAATGCGCCTGACCGACCCGTCGTCGGATTTGGCGGTCGCGGTCGCGCTGGCTTCGGCCTACGCGAACCTGCCGATGCCGGCGACGGCGGTGATGATTGGCGAAGTCGGATTAGCCGGTGATCTGCGGCGGGTTGCCGGCATGGAACGCCGGCTGGCCGAAGCCGCCCGGCAAGGCTTTACGACCGCGCTGGTCCCGTCGGGTTGCGACGTTGTGCCGCCGGGCGTGCGGGTTCTGCAGGCACCCACCATTGTCGCCGCGCTGGAGCACATGCTCAACCTCATCGAACACCGCAGCAAAGCTCCGACCCCACCACATCGCCTGGACGTAACGCCAACAGAGCACAATGAGTGGTGATGACCACGGGCAAATCGAGTACGAACGGCGCGGCGCACCCGGCACGTCCCACCTTGCGTGAGGCGATGGCACGGCTGGCGCCGGGTACCGCGTTGCGCGACGGCCTGGAACGCATCCTGCGGGGCCGGACCGGTGCGCTGATAGTCCTGGGTTACGACGACAGCGTTGAGGCCATCTGCGACGGTGGCTTCTCACTGGACGTGCGTTACGCGCCAACCAGGCTGCGGGAACTCTGCAAGATGGACGGCGCAGTGGTGCTGTCCACGGACGGCAGCCGAATTCTGCGGGCCAATGTGCAATTGGTTCCCGACCCGTCGATACCCACCGACGAATCCGGGACCCGGCACCGCTCGGCTGAGCGATCCGCCACCCAGGTCGGTTATCCGGTGATCTCGGTCAGCCATTCGATGAGCATCGTGACCGTCTACCTCAGCGGCGAACGACACGTGCTGGCCGACTCGTCGACCATCTTGTCGCGGGCCAATCAGGCCATTGCCACGCTGGAACGCTATAAGGCACGGCTCGACGAGGTCAGCAGGCAGTTGTCCAGGGCGGAGATCGAGGACTTCGTGACGCTGCGCGACGTGATGACGGTCGTGCAGCGGCTCGAGCTAGTCCGCCGGATCGGCGTCGAGCTCGACAACGAGGTCGTCGAACTGGGCACCGACGGACGTCAGCTGCGGCTGCAGCTCGAGGAGCTGCTCGGCGGCAACGAGGCCTCGCGCGAATTGATCGTGCGCGACTACCACGCCAACCCCGAGCCGTTGTCCAAGGCCGAGCTCGCGGCCACCCTGGAAGAGCTGGACACCATGTCTGACGCCGAGCTGCTCGATTTCACGACGATGGCAAAGGTTTTCGGCTATCCGTCGACGGCCGAAGCACAAGACTCGGCGGTGAGCTCGCGTGGCTACCGCGCGATGTCGGAGATCCCGCGACTGCAGTTCGCCCACGCCGACCGGTTGGTTCGCGAGTTCGGTTCGCTGCAAGGCCTGCTGGCCGCCAGCGCCGGCGACCTTGAGGCTGTGGAAGGTATCGGCGAAATCTGGGCTCGCCACGTGCGCGAAGGCCTGTCGCAGTTGGCGGAATCGACAATCGCCGACCCGCTCAGCTAGGCCCGACGAACTAGCCGCCGGGCGCGGGCGGAGGACCGGGCAGCGGTCCGGGCGCCGACTGGCCGGGCAGCCCTAGCGGCGGCACAGCACCGGGAGCCAGCGGCGGAGCCAGGATGAACGGCACCGCCAGCGAGCGCAGGTTGCCCAGCTGTACGACGAGGTTGTAGGTGCCCGGTCCGATCGCGGGCCGCGGCAGCGGGCAGTGCGGAGCCGACCCCATGCCCGTCCAGGTCACGGCGGTGGTCACCTGCTCGCCCGGCGCGAATGTCTTGACCAGGGTTTCGTTGGACGGCGCGCAATCCAGGTTGGACCACAGCCGCTTGTTGTCCAGCGAATAGACGTACGCGGCCAGCACCGCCGCGCCGACGTCGCGTTTGCAGGCCACCAGCCCGATGTTCGTCACGACCATGACGAATTTCGGCTGGTCGCCGATCGCGTATTGGGGCAGGTTGGTCAGGCCCTTGACCGCCAGCGTCGAGTCGGGGCAGTCGTCGCCTTCTTTGAGGATCGGCGGCGGCTGCACGGCGGCCGTCGGCGTCTCGCCGGGTTGCTCGGTGTTCTCGCCAGCCTGCGGCTCGATCTGCGTCTTGACCTCAGGTCCCGGGTTCTGCTGGCCTTGTGCCGCGGACTTTTTGGCGGTACCGGAGGTGTTGGCGCCGGAGCCTCCACTCACAACGGCGACGATGATCGCGATGACGATGGCGACCACGACGACCGCGATGCCGATCGCCAATCCTCGGCGTCGCCAGTAGATCTCCGGCGCTAGCGGGCCCCGCGGTTCCAGATCCAGCACATTCCCACGGTAAGGCCAGGTCACGTCGACGTGGGCGACATAACTCGGCGTGTCGCGAGTTACCTACCGATTAGGCGTGAACGGTGGGGTTATCGCCGACGTCGCCGATCACCTGGCGCAACACGACTTCACCGTCGGCGAGATGGTAGGTGGCGCCCACGATGGCAAGCTCGCCCGCGGCGACCTTCTCGGCGATCGTCTTGGAACGGGCCAGCAACTGAGTCCCGGTCTCCTGCACGTGGCGCGCCTCGAACTCGTCCGGCCGGGTCAGACCTTCGCGCCGACCAAGCAGGATCGACGGTGTCACCCGCTCGACCACGTCACGTACGAAACCGCCGGGAAGTACACCCTCGTCGAGGGCGGCCAGCGTCGCTTTGACCGCACCGCAACTGTCATGGCCGAGTACCACGATCAGCGGTACGCCGAGCACCGCAACTGCGAACTCGATCGAACCCAGCACCGCCGAGTCGATCACATGACCCGCGGTGCGAACCACGAACATGTCGCCCAAGCCCTGGTCGAAGATGAGCTCGGCGGCCACCCGGCTGTCGCCGCAACCGAACAGCGCGACGGTCGGTTTCTGCCCTTCGGTCAGGCTGGCCCGGTGCGCGACGCTCTGGCTGGGGTGTTCGGGCTGGCCGGCGACGAACCGCTCGTTACCCTCTTTGAGTGACTTCCATGCGGACACCGGACTCGTATTAGGCATGGCGCATATTCTGCCGCAGGGGGCCGTGAAGTCCCTCCCAACGCCGAGTGAACTTCTCGACTGGTACGACCTCAACCGGCGTGACCTGCCGTGGCGGGAACCGGAGGTGACGCCGTGGCAGATCCTGGTCAGCGAGGTCATGCTGCAGCAGACGCCGGTGGCACGGGTGGTGCCGATATGGCTGGACTGGATTAAGCGCTGGCCGACTCCATCTTCGACCGCGGCGGCCAGCCCGGGTGAGATAGTGCGCGCCTGGGGCAAACTGGGCTATCCGCGGCGCGCCAAACGCCTGCACGAATGCGCGACCGTGATCGCTCGCGACCACGACGACAGCGTTCCCGACGACGTCGAAGTTCTGCTGACGCTGCCTGGGGTCGGCGCTTACACCGCGCGGGCGGTGGCGTGCTTCGCCTACCAGCAGGCGGTGCCGGTGGTGGACACCAATGTGCGCCGGGTAGTGGCTCGGGTTGTGCACGGCCGAGCCGACGCGGCATCGGCCGCTACCGTCCGCGATCACGCGGACGTATCTGCGTTGCTGCCCGATGATTCGTCGGCGCATCTGGTTTCCGCAGCGCTCATGGAGTTGGGGGCGACCGTATGCACCGCGCGTTCGCCGCGGTGTGGACTGTGTCCACTCAGCCTGTGCCAGTGGCGGCAGGGTGGCTATCCGCCGTCGGAAGGCCCGGCGCGTAAATCGCAGGGTTATGCCGGCACCGACCGGCAGGTCCGCGGTCGGCTGATGGATGTCTTGCGGGCCAACGAGTTACCAGTGAGCCGTGCCCAGCTCGACGTGGCGTGGCTGACCGACACCGTGCAACGCGATCGCGCGCTGGATTCTCTGCTCGCAGATGGTCTGGTGACGAAGACCGGCAATGGACGATTCGCCTTGGTCGGCGAAGAGGCTTAACGCGCAGTCAGAAACGACTCCACCGCCCGGCGATACACCTCGGGCGCCTCGTCGTGAACCAGGTGGCCCGCGTCTCCGGCGTGCAAATAGTCTGTCCGATAACCGGTTTCGTGCATTGCGCGCATCTGCCCGGCGGGAGTGACCGAGTTGCCTGCTTCGACGAGTAAGACGGGTGAGCGCACCGCACGCCATTGCGCCCAGTAGTCGCGGGTTCCCCATTCGGCGGCGATCTCGATCCATCGAGAGGTGTGGCCGTGTAACCGCCATCCTGTTGCGGTTCGGTCGAAGGCATCCAGGAAGTACTGGCCGGCGAGCGGCCCGAATTCCGCGAAGACCTTGTCAGCAGAATCGAATTCGACGGGCAGTCGATGCAGCCACGGCTCCCATGGTCCGGTGGTACGCCCGCGGAAGTCCGGCGCCATGTCCTCGACGACCAGCGCCGAGATGAGCTCGGGACGCTCGGCGGCCAGGCACCACGAGTGCAGCCCGCCCATCGAATGCCCGACAACCCGCACCGATGTCTCCAGCGCGGTCAACGCGTCACCGAGGTCGGCGACGAATCGTTCAGTGCTGATCGGGTGCGGATCGGGGACGTCGCGGCCGCGATGCCATGGAGCGTCGTAGGTGTAGACAGCACCCAACCGTGTCAGCCACGGCAGCTGACGCGACCAGGTGCTACCGCGACCCATCAGGCCGTGCACCAAGACCACCGGCTCACCCCGTCCACCACGGTGGGTCAGCAGATCAGCGGCCATGTACCTATCTTGCGCGGGCTGCAGCAGCTCGTCGGCGGCGCGGTAGCCTGATCGGCATGCCAGTGGTGAAGATCAACGCAATCGAGGTGCCCGCGGCCGCAGGCCCCGAACTGGAGAAGCGGTTCGCTCATCGCGCACACGCCGTCGAGAACTCGCCGGGTTTCCTCGGCTTTCAGCTACTCCGGCCCATCAAAGGCGAAGACCGGTACTTCGTGGTGACGCAGTGGGAATCCGAAGAGGCATTTCAGGCGTGGGCGACCGGGCCCGCCATCGAGGCACACGCCGGGCAGCGCGCCAACCCGGTGGCGACCGGTGCGTCGCTGCTGGAATTCGAGGTTGTGTTAGACGTTGCCGGATCTGGCTCGAAGGCGTAACCCGCGCCGGGACCGACGCCGCGTCGCAGCATTGACTGCTGCCTGCGCGCTGGTCGTCGCCCTGGCCCCGGGTTGCGCGCCACAACCGACGCCGTCCGCCAACGCGGCGGGCGCCGGCCGGCAGATCGACGTCAGGACTCCCCAGGGTCTGCGTGCTCAGCAGACCTTGGACATGTTGAACTCTGACTGGCCCATCGGTCCCGTCGGCGTTCGCACGTTGGCCACACAGAGATTGGCCAAGCAGGTCGAGACCACCATGGAGAAACTCTGGTGGGATCGTCCGTTCAAGCTGACCGGAGTTGACATCACTGCCGGGGCCGCCACCTTACAGCTGACCACGTCTTACGGTGCGCGCCAGGATATCCGGATCCACACCGCCGACGACACATTGGTGGACGGCTTCGAGGTCAGCACGCAAACCCCGAAGATCTCCTCCTGGCATGACGTCGACGCCGTCTTGGGTAAGACCGGTGCCCGCTACGCCTGGCAGGTCGCCAAGATCGACGACGGCCAGTGCGACCGGGTGGCCGGGACCAACACCGACGAGTCGCTCCCGCTCGCGTCTATCTTCAAGCTGTACGTGCTTTACGCCGTAGCCGACGCCGTCAAGGCCGGAACGGTCTCCTGGAACGACGAGCTGACCGTGACCGAGCAGGGCAAGGCTGTCGGCTCCGGGATGGAAGTGGCTGTGGGAGATCGCATTTCGGTGCGTACCGCCGCCGAGAAGATGATAGCCACCAGCGACAACATGGCCACTGACATGCTGATCGGCAAGCTCGGCCCGCAGGCCATCGACGACGCGCTGGCCAACGCGGGGCACCACGATCCCGCGGCCATGACGCCGTTTCCGACCATGTACGAGTTGTTTTCGATCGCGTGGGGGCAGCCGGATGTGCGCGAGAAGTGGAAGAACGGCACGCCGCAAACCCGTGCCCAGATGCTGCACGACGCCGATACCCATGTCTACAAACCGGATCCGTTCCGCGCCCACGTGCCGGCCTCTGAATACGGCGCGGAATGGTTTGGCAGCGCTGAAGATATCTGCCGCGTGCACGTGGCGCTGCAAGCCGGCGCCGTCGGCGAAGCCGCGCCCGTCAAGCACATCCTGGCGGCCAGTCCAAATGTGAACCTCGATTCACACGAATGGCCCTACATCGGCGCGAAGGCCGGCGGCCTGCCTGGTGATCTGACATTCAGCTGGTATGCGGTCGACCGGACCGGACAGGCGTGGGTGGTGAGCTTCCAACTCAATTGGCGTCGCGACCACGGGCCGAGCGTCGGCAGTTGGATGTTGCAGGTCGCCAAGCAGGTTTTCGGCTTGATCACATCCGCGCAGCGCTGACGTCGAAGCTTTGGAAGCCGGCCGAATAGCACGAATGGCCGGCTACGACACGACGCTTCTCGACGACGCGTATCGCAGCCGGCCACTCGGCCGGTGAGCTATTTACTGCCCGGTGGTCGGCGGACCGCCGGCCGCATGTGCGCCGGTTGACGCCAGATCCGCTGACGGCTCAGCAGGCTTGTGGGCACCCTTGAAGGTGAATACCGCGTCTTCTCCGCTACCTTCGCCGTCCCAGTTGTCCACGTCGACGGTGACAAGCTGGCCCGGGCCGATCTCGTCGAACAGGATCTTCTCGGACAGCTGGTCCTCGATTTCCCGCTGAATGGTGCGACGGAGCGGGCGAGCACCGAGCACGGGGTCGAAGCCGCGCTTGGCCAGCAGCGCCTTGGCCTTGTCCGTCAGCTCCATGGCCATGTCCTTGGCCTTGAGCTGCTTTCCGACCCGGCCGATCATCAAATCGACCATCTCGATGATCTCTTCCCTGGTCAGCTGGTGGAAGACGATGATGTCGTCGATGCGGTTGAGGAACTCCGGGCGGAAGTGTTTCTTCAGCTCGTCATTGACCTTCTGCTTCATCCGCTCGTAGTTGTTCTCGCCACCGCCCTGGGTGAAGCCCAGACCGACCGCCTTGCTGATGTCGGAGGTACCGAGGTTGGAGGTGAAGATCAGCACGGTGTTCTTGAAGTCGACCGTGCGACCCTGACCGTCGGTGAGACGGCCATCCTCGAGCACCTGCAACAG
The DNA here is from genome assembly GCA_963834615.1 of uncultured Actinomycetota bacterium. Lineage (GTDB taxonomy): Bacteria > Actinomycetota > Actinomycetes > Mycobacteriales > Mycobacteriaceae > Mycobacterium. Next base: position 182,644 of record CAWICO010000006.1, on the reverse strand, counting down.
GCTGTTGTAGATCTCCTGGTGCGCCTTCTCGATCTCGTCGAACAGCACCACCGAGAACGGCTTGCGCCGCACCTTCTCGGTCAGCTGGCCGCCTTCCTCGTAACCGACGTATCCCGGCGGGGCGCCGAACAGTCGCGACGCGGTGAATCGGTCGTGGAACTCGCCCATGTCGATCTGGATGAGCGCGTCGTCGTCACCGAACAGGAAGTTGGCCAGCGCCTTGGACAGCTCGGTCTTACCGACACCGGACGGACCGGCGAAGATGAACGAACCGGACGGGCGCTTCGGGTCCTTCAGCCCGGCACGGGTACGACGGATGGCCTTCGACACGGCACGCACCGCGTCCTCTTGCCCGATGATCCGCTTGTGCAGCTCATCTTCCATCCGCAGCAACCGGGTGGTCTCGGCCTCGGTGAGCTTGAACACCGGGATACCGGTCCAGTTGCCGAGCACCTCAGCGATCTCGTTGTCATCCACCTCAGCGACCACATCGAGGTCGCCTGAGCGCCACTGCTTTTCCCGCTCGGCGCGCTGGCCCACCAGCTGCTTTTCGCGGTCGCGCAGGCTGGCCGCCTTCTCGAAGTCTTGCGCGTCGATCGCCGATTCCTTCTCGCGGCGGGCGTCGGCGATCTTCTCGTCGAACTCACGCAGGTCTGGCGGAGCGGTCATCCGGCGAATCCGCATCCGGGCACCTGCCTCGTCGATCAAGTCGATCGCCTTATCCGGCAGGAACCGGTCGTTGATGTAGCGGTCGGCCAGAGTCGCCGCGGCCACGATCGCCGAATCGGTGATGGACACCCGGTGGTGCGCCTCGTAGCGGTCGCGCAGACCCTTGAGGATCTCGATGGTGTGCTCCACCGTGGGCTCGCCCACCTGCACCGGCTGGAACCGGCGTTCCAGAGCGGCGTCCTTTTCGATGTACTTGCGGTACTCGTCGAGGGTGGTGGCACCGATGGTCTGCAGTTCGCCGCGGGCCAGCTTGGGCTTGAGGATCGACGCCGCGTCGATCGCACCCTCGGCGGCACCCGCACCGACCAGCGTGTGCAACTCGTCGATGAACAGGATGATGTCGCCGCGGGTGTTGATCTCCTTGAGCACCTTCTTCAGGCGTTCCTCGAAGTCACCGCGGTAGCGGCTACCGGCCACCAGCGAACCCAGGTCCAGCGTGTAGAGCTGCTTGTCCTTCAGCGTCTCGGGGACCTCGCCGTGGACGATGGCCTGCGCGAGACCTTCCACCACAGCGGTTTTCCCGACGCCGGGCTCACCGATCAGCACCGGGTTGTTCTTGGTGCGACGGGACAGCACCTGCATGACCCGCTCGATTTCCTTCTCGCGGCCGATGACCGGGTCGAGCTTGCCCTCCATCGCCGCCGCGGTCAGGTTGCGACCGAACTGGTCGAGCACCAACGACGTGGAAGGTGAGCCGGACTCGCCGCCGCGGCCGCCGGTACCGGCTTCCGCGGTCTCCTTGCCCTGGTAACCGCTCAGCAGCTGAATCACCTGCTGGCGCACCCGGGTCAGCTCGGCGCCCAGCTTGACCAGGACCTGGGCGGCGACGCCCTCGCCCTCACGGATCAGGCCGAGCAGAATGTGCTCTGTACCGATGTAGTTGTGGCCGAGCTGCAGCGCCTCGCGCAGGCTCAACTCCAACACCTTCTTGGCGCGCGGGGTGAACGGGATGTGCCCGGACGGTGCCTGCTGGCCCTGGCCGATGATCTCCTCCACCTGGCTGCGGACGCCCTCCAGGGAGATGCCCAGCGACTCCAGCGACTTGGCCGCTACGCCTTCGCCTTCGTGGATAAGACCCAACAGGATGTGCTCGGTGCCGATGTAGTTGTGGTTGAGCATCCGGGCCTCTTCTTGCGCCAGGACGACGACCCTGCGGGCACGGTCGGTAAAACGTTCAAACATTGGCGGTTACCTGCTCTTCCTCACCATCGGTACTTCGTCATCATCGGCATAGGGGCCGACACCGCGTACCTGCCGTCCACTGTAGTGGGCGTCGCGCTGGGCTACCCACCTTGCGGCTTGCGGGACCCGATAACTGGACGCGGCCGATACCCGGCTACGAGGCAGTTGCAACAGTCCAACGCGGGAAAACCGCAAATCGTTTCCCGTTTGAATGGGCGATCAGTTCGCCACCAGCGAAAGTCAGGTCGCGGCGTGGAATGCGTCGATCACGTCGGCGGGGATGCGGCCCCTGGTCGACACGTTGTGTCCGTTTCGACGGGCCCAGTCCCGGATTGCCGCACTCTGCTCACGATCAATGGCGCCGCGGCCCCGGCCCGTACTGGTACGTCCCCGCCGGCGACCGCCGACCCGACGGCCGGCTTCAACCCACTGCTTCAGGTCGTGGCGAAGTTTCGTGGCATTTTTGCTCGAAAGGTCAATCTCGTACGTCACACCGTCAAGACCGAATTCGACTGTTTCATCGGCGGCCCCTTCACCGTCGAAATCGTCGACCAGGGTGACGGTCACTTTCTTAGCCATTGGCTGAGCCTCATGCTTTCTTCTTAGACACTTGCCATACAAGTGATCACGGATCGCCCCCGTCGCATCAATCTGTCATACGCTGGCGCGTTATTCAATACAGCGCGACCGGGCTCTCAGTGGGCATGTGGACGCACAATAGGAAACAATACTGTGTCTCTAATGGACAGGCCGGTCAAAGCCATCAGCAACCGATCGATGCCCATTCCGGTTCCTGTACAGGGTGGCATAGCGTGCTCCAAGGCAACGAGGAAATCCTCGTCAAGCACCATTGCCTCGTCGTCGCCGGCCGCCGCCGCCCGGGCCTGCTCAGCGAATCTTTCCCGCTGCACAATCGGGTCAATCAATTCCGAGTATCCGGTGGCCAGTTCGACACCACGAATATACAGGTCCCACTTCTCTGTCACGCCCGCAATACTGCGGTGCTGGCGTGTCAAAGGCGTTGTCTCCACCGGAAAATCTTTCACGAAAGTCGGAGCCGTCAAACCTGCGCCGACGGTGTGTTCCCACAGTTCCTCGACGAGCTTGCCGTGCCCGTAACCCCGGTCAGCGGGCACCTCGACGCCGAGCCCCTCGGCGATCGTCAGCAAGCGCTCGACCGTGGTGCTTGGCGTAATCTCCTCGCCGAGTGCTCGGGATAATGAGGGGTACATTTCTATCGACGCCCATTCTCCGTCGATGTCATAGACGCTGCCGTCGGGTAGCAAGAGTTGTCGAGTTCCGATCGCCTCGTCAGCCACCTGCTGAATAAGCTCACGCGTGACAACCGCAGAATCGTCATACGTTCCGTACGCCTGGTAGGTCTCCAACATAGAAAATTCAGGCGAATGGGTGGAATCAGCGCCTTCGTTTCGGAACACGCGATTAAGTTCGAAAACCTTGTCGAACCCCCCAACGACGCAGCGCTTCAGGAACAGTTCTGGCGCGATACGGAGGTAGAGGTCGATGTCGAGAGCATTGGAGTGCGTGACGAACGGCCGGGCTGCCGCGCCGCCCGCCAAAGTCTGCAGCATCGGCGTTTCGACTTCGAGAAAGTCGCGTTGCTCCAGTGCGGTCCGCAATGCGCGGATGACGGCGATCCGTTGGCGGGCTACGCCGCGAGCCTCAGGACGGACGATCAGGTCGACGTAACGCTGCCGCACCCGCGACTCTTCGCTCATCTCCTTGTGCGCCACGGGCAGCGGACGCAGCGCCTTGGACGCCATCGCCCAGCTGTCGCCGAGTACGGACAGCTCGCCACGGCGTGAGCTGATCACCTCGCCGTGCACGCTGACGATGTCGCCGATATCGACGTCGGCTTTCCACTGGTCGAGTGCTTCCTGTCCGACGCCGGCCAGGCTGAGCATGATCTGCAGCTGGGTGCCATCGCCTTCTTGGAGTGTGGCGAAGCACAGCTTGCCCGAATTGCGGGCGAACACCACTCGCCCCGCGACACCGACGATGTCGCCGGTGGTCGAATCGGCCGGCAGGTCGGGGTATGTGGCGCGGATCTGCGCCAAAGTGTGGGTGCGTCCGACTTCGACCGGATAGGGGTCGCGGCCCTCGGCCGCAAGGCGGGCGCGCTTGTCCCGACGGATCCGGAACTGCTCGGGGATGTCCTGGGGGTCCTGAGCGCCGGCGTTCACGACCTGCCAGCTTAAAGGACTGCGGACCGTCTCAAGTGACCGGACAGAGGCACGAAACGTAACCAGCGGTCGTGATCCTGGCCCTTTTGCGACCCTGCCTTCTATGTCGCGACAAGTCGGGCAGCTCAGCGAGCCGTCTTGAGCCGTCCGCGCTGGCTGTCGCGGTTGCGCTCGAACACCAGCCGCAGCCCGTCTAGTGTCAGGTGCTGGTCGTAGTGGTGGACGGAGTGCAGTTCTGCCAGCAGCAGCGGCGCGGTGTGGCCAGTCGCAACAACCGTGACCGGACTGCCCGGGCCGCCGGAGAACCCGTCGACGTCATCGCGGATCCGACCGACGAGTCCGTCCACCAGACCTGCGAAACCGAAAACCGCACCCGCCTGCATGCATTCGACGGTGTTCTTGCCGACCACGGATCGCGGGCGGGACAGCTCGACCCTCCGCAACGCCGCCGAGCGCGCCGCGGCGGCATCTGAGGACACCTGCACACCCGGCGCGATCGCACCGCCCAAGAACTCACCCTTGGCCGAAACCACGTCCACGCAGATGGACGAGCCGAAGTCGATCACGATGGCGGGTGTGCCGTACTTCTGAAAAGCTGCCAGGCAGTTGACAATTCGATCTGCGCCGACTTCTTTGGGATTGTCCACCAGTAGCGGGATACCGGTGCGAACACCGGGCTCGATCAACACGTGCGGCACCGACGGCCAGTACTGCTCCAGCATGAGCCGCACCTCGTGCAGCACTGAGGGAACCGTGGACAACGCTGCCGCGCCAGTGAGCCGATCGGAGTCGTCACCGATCAGGCCGTCGAGGGTTAACGCCAACTCGTCGGCAGTGATCTCCGGTTCGGTGCGAATCCGCCACTGCTGCGCGACCTTCGCGTTCTCCTTGGAACCCGAGAGCAGCCCGACAACGGTGTGCGTATTGCGGACGTCGATGGCCAGCAACACGACTAGAAGACTTTCATCGTGGCGAAACCAGCTCACCTGCGTCAGCGGGCACGAATGCCGGGTCGCTACCCAAGTCGATCGCCTGATTGTCGGCGTCGACGAAGACGATCCTCGGCTTGTAATTGCGCGCCTCCGCGTCGTCCATGGTCGCGTAGGCGATCAGGATCACCAGGTCACCGGGGTGCACGAGATGCGCTGCGGCGCCGTTGATGCCGATCACGCCGCTGCCGCGCTGGCCGGTGATCGCGTAAGTGACCAACCGTGCGCCGTTGTCGATGTCGACGATGGTCACCTGTTCGCCCTCGAGCAGATCGGCCGCGTCCATCAGGTCGGCGTCGATCGTCACCGAGCCGACGTAGTGCAGATCGGCCTGCGTGACGATCGCGCGGTGAATCTTGGACTTGAGCATTGTTCGTAACATCAATTCCTCCAAGACGATTCGGGAGCTTGATTGGTCGGCACCGCGGGCACTCGCCCGTCGGCGTCGACGGTGATTCCGACGTCGATCGCGACGTTGTCGAGCAGTCTGGTCTTGCCGAGTCGGGCGGCGACCAGCAGTCGTCCGGCACCGGTGGCGGGGGCCGGGCCCAACAGGCTGTCGCGTACTTCCAGGTAGTCCACGTCGATCGCGGGCACCGCCGACAGCACCGCGCCCGCCGCCTGCAGCGCGGCATCAGCACCGGCGGCCGCGGCGTGCGTTCCGGCCAGCAGCGCAGCGGACAGGACGCCGGCAAGTTCGCGCTGCGCGGCATTGAGATAACGGTTGCGTGACGACATCGCGAGGCCGTCGTTCTCGCGCACGATCGGCACACCGACGACCCGCACGTCGACGTTGAGATCGGCGACCATCTGGCGCACCAGCACCAGCTGCTGATAGTCCTTCTCGCCGAAGAAGACTCGGTCTGGCGCAACAATTTGCAGTAGCTTGCAGACCACGGTGAGCATGCCCGCGAAATGCGTGGGCCTCGCGGCACCCTCCAGCTCGGATCCCAACGGCCCTGGATAGACGGTGGTGCGTGGACCGTACGGGTACATCGCCGAAGCGCTTGGTGTGAAGGCGATTTCGACACCTTCACTGCGCAACAACGCCAGATCCTCTTCGACGATGCGCGGGTAGGCATCGATGTCCTCGCCGGCGCCGAATTGCAACGGGTTGACGAAGATCGAGACCACCACGACCGAGCCGGGCACCAGTTTGGCGGCACGGACCAGCGCGAGGTGGCCGTCGTGCAGCGCGCCCATCGTCGGCACCAACATCACCCGTCGACCGGTGTGCCGCAGTGCGCGGCTGACCTCACCGACATCGCCTGGGCTCGAGTAGATGTTCAGTTCGCCGGGGCTGAATTTCGGCGGTCGCAGAGTGTTCATCGTGCCAGCACCTCGAGCACGTCCGCGGGGGCGTGTACCCGCTGGGCGGTACGCATGGCGTTCACCCGATAAGCCTGCGCCAGTTGCGAATCGACGGCCTCCAGTGCGTTCAAGTGACCGGCCACCGCGTCGGCGTCGCCGCGCGCGATCGGACCGGTCAGAGCCGCCTGCCCGCGTTGTAGCGTGTTCTCGAGCGCCGCGCGGGCAAGAGGCCCGACGATCCGCTCGGCGATGCCGCCGGGTGCGTCGTCGACGAGCTGTTGACCCAGAAGTTCGGTACCGGACAACGCAGCCCGCAATGCATCCAGCGCGTCGGCGACCACGGTGACGATGTGGTTGCCGGCGTGGGCCAGTGCGGCGTGATAGAGCGTTCGCGCATCCTCAGGCACCCTGAATGGCTCGCCGCCGATCTCGAGCACCAGGGACTGCGCGATCGCATACCCGACCTCGTCGGCCGCGGTGATCCCGAAGCAGGTGTCCGGCAGCCGGGCGATGTCCTCGTCGGAGCCGGTGAACGTCATGGCCGGGTGGATGGCCAGCGGGATGCAGTCCTGCGCGCTCAACGGCGCCAGCACGCCGATCCCGTTCACGCCCGAGGTGTGCAGGACGATAGTGCCGGGCCGCACCGCTGAGGTGGCAGCCAAGCCGGACACCAGTCCTGCCAGTTCGGTATCAGGGACGGCCAGCACCAACAGCTCGGCGTTTCCTGCGACGTCGGGAACCGGGGCGACCGGCGTGTCGGCCAACCAACGCTCCGCTCGTTGCAGAGATGCGCGAGAGACCGCGCTGGCGGCCACCACGACATGATCGACGCGTTCCAGAGCGACGCCCAACGCGGTGCCCACGCGGCCCGCGGAGATGATCCCCACCTTGAGCCTGGCTGGGCGCAATCCGTCGAACTGCACCATCGCAGACGACCCTCACAAGTCTCTTGTTTCGTTCCAGTCCCGCGTAGCGGGTACCGGACGGTCGTAGGGATTCTACCCCGCGACAATGCGGTCTGCGAAGCGGTCCGGACTGGGGGTACCCCTGGCCGCGCAGCGGCGAGCGGGCGAGTGCGGTCATTCAACCCGGCCACGCGCCACCGCCGGAGGGCTGTGGTTTTCGCTCAGTCTTCGCGGCGACGGCGACGGCCGCCGCCTTCGCCGGGGGTGGTCTGCAGGCGGGCCAGAAGTTCGGCGACCGACTGGCCACCGGACTGCGGGTCGTCGGCTTCCGGGAGCGCATCGGTGCTGCGATGACGGGCGTTGAGCGGCGGCGGTGGAGACATCACCGGGTCTTTGTCCGTCGGCGGCGTCGGCGCTGGTGGTGGCGGAGGCGGTGGTGGGGACATGGCCGGCGCCGGAGTGGCGGATACGCCCACCCCGGAGTCGGAGATTTCCGCGGAATGACGGGATCGGGCACGTCGGCCCGACTCGCTCCAGTCGGCGACCGGATCACCGGTCTGGCCAGCCGTCTGCTCGGCGGCAGTCGAATGCCGGCCCAAGCGGTCGGCTGGTTCCTCGGGCCCCGTGGCGCCTAGTGGGCGATCAGAAGGCTTGTCGCGGGACGGCGCGTTGTCATATGCCCACGGCGCCGGCCCTGCGCTGTCGCGTTGTCCGGAGTTCCAGGGGCTGCCCGGTGCCGCTGGGGGCGACCACTGGTCCTCGGGGCTGACGGGTTGCCGCGGCTGCTGTTCTTGCTGTCGGGGCGCCTCCGCGGGCGGCGGCCAACCTGGTCGCTGCAGTTGCGGCGGTGGCTCGGGGGACGGCTGCGGTGGCGCGAACTGCGGCTCAGGCTGCGGAGGTGGTTCAGGCCGACGGTGTGACCGTCGCGACGGTTGCGGCTCGAAGCGCTCCGGCTCGCTTGCGGGTGATGCCACCGGCCCGGGCCAGCTAGCGGCCCGCGATGGCCGATCCGGTGGATTCCAGCCGCGACTTTCCGGCTGACGCTCGGCCGCAGCAGGAGCCGGCGGCTCAGGCGCGGCTGTTGCCGGCGGGGGCCAACCCTCGGGCGCGGGTGTTGCCTCGTCGCGGCTGGCCCGAGCCTCCGGGGCGTTTTGCCGCCAGTGCGAACCGCGCTCTGCCTCCGGCGCCTCGGCGACCCGGCGCCGACGGGGAGGCGCGTACGCGTCCGCGGGCTGGTAAGCGGCGTATGCCGGGTGGTACGTCTCTTCGGGCTGGCGCGGCGGGGCCGGTACCAGCGGCTCCTCGTGTACGTCGATGATCGAATTGTCGTCCTGTCGCCGGGCCGGCTCTTCGGCGCGCACCGACGCGACCCGGTTGACACGGTCGCGGGCGCTCTCGTCGCGCTCCCAGTCGCTCTGCACGGTCTTGCGTTCAGTTTCCAGCGCCGGTCGATCGCTGAGCTCCGCGTCGAACAGGATCTCGAGATTGGTGCGAAGCGCGGCCAGCTCGGCCCGCAACGCCGCCACCTCGTCGGATGAGTGCGCGCGGAGTTCGATGGCCAGTTCGCGGCGCAGCTGTGATTCGACGGTCAGCTCGTACTCGCGGCGCGCTGAGATCTCCCGGTCCAATTGCAGGTCGTAGACGAGCTTGAGATCCCGCGCCCGAGCTTGATCCACGTCGCTTTGCCGGCGGTAGATCACCGACACAAACGCGGCGACGACGGCGGCCCACAATGCGAGGATCACCGCGAGCTTGAGTAGCTCGGCCCGATCGGTGAAGACCAGCGCGGAACTGGCACCGATCGCCAAGACCAGCAACGCCGTCAGCAGCACCCAACCTGGTCTGCGGCCGCCGCGCCGCACCCGGGCGCCGCGGGACAGATCGGTCATGGCCCGACTGTACCGGCCCGAGCTCGCTGCGCGTGTCGCGCGCTCCGGCGATTCTCACCTGGTCTAATCGCGAATCTGCCGCTCGATTAGCTTTCGGCGCCCTCACCGTGTTCGGTCGGGTCGTCCGGCGATTTGCAGCAGTGCTGCAACCACAGCGCAGCTACCACCAGAGCCAGCGCGCTGATGGCCGCGACGGCCGTTCCGGCGGTGTCTTCGCCGGCCACCCGCAGCCATGATCGCCGCGGCAGCAGATACACCAGGACGCTCATCCACCACCCCAATGCCAACGCACCGACCCAGGCCGACGCCTTAGCAATGACCAGGCTGCGGGCCACCGCCAGCGGATGCAGCCAGCCGGGTCCGTCACCGATCTCGCCGTCGCTGATCTTGGCCCGCACATGGCGTCCCCAGACCGCCTCGGCAACACCGACGGCAAACAGCGACGAGCCGGTCCAGAAGGTGATCGGCGGAAACCACCGGTAGAGCGCCAAAACCAGCAGGTAACCCAGAACCGCCGTGCCGAGCACTGCCGCGGTCAGATCACGCTTTCGGGTAGGTCCCATCAGCTTCCTGGTGCGGAGTCGGATTCCGTACCGTCGGCGCGCCGCTCGAGGACCCACTCGGTGAGGTGCACACCGGCGCGGTCGGCGGGATCGAGGTCGGCAAGCAGCCTCGCGACGGGCTGTTTTCCACCCGCGATCGACAGCTCCGCCGCGGGGTCCATAGCCAGCCACGGAATCAACACGAACGCCCGGAGGTGCGCCAGTGGATGCGGCAGCGTCAGACCGTCGTCCACGGAGAACAGCTCGGTGTCGCCATCCAGTGACGTCAGGTAACAGCTGACCAGATCGACGTCGAGGGTGCGCGGGCCCCATCGCTGTCCCCGCACCCGGTCAGCGGCCTGCTCCATCGCCTGGGCACGGCTCAACCAGCCGTGCCCGTCGAGCGTCGGATCATCGGCGATCACCACGGCATTGAGAAACGGGCCCTGCTCGACGCCGCCCCAGGCCGCCGTCTCGTACACCGGGGAGACCGCTTCCACCGAGTCACCGAGCCAGTCCAGCACCGACTGCAGCCGGGCCACCCGGTCGCCGAGATTGGATCCGATCGACAGCACGACGCGAGTCATACCGCGCCTCCTGCAGGTACCACTTGGCCCCGCCCGCCGCGTCGCGACCGACGCGCCACTACCGCGACGTCATCGAAGGTCTGCGGGATCGGCGCTTGCGGTTTGTGCACCGTCACCTCGACGGCGTGCACCCGTTCGTCTTTCATTACGTCCTGCGCTATCTCGCCGGCGACCGTCTCGATCAAATTGCGCGCCGGACCGGCGACGACGGCGGCCGCCCGCTCAGCCAGAACGCCGTAGTCGTAGGTGTCTGCCAAGTCGTCACTGACCGCTGCATCCGCCAGCTCGATCCACACCGTGATATCGACGACGAAATCCTGCCCGTTAGCGCGCTCGTGGTCGAATACGCCGTGCCGCCCGCGAACTGTCAAGCCGCGCAACTCGATTCGATCAGCCATAGACTCTATCGCCCTGCCTGCGTCCACGCCTCGACGACCTTCACGGCGTCGACCGAGGCCCGTACATCGTGCACCCGCACCCCCCACGCGCCGTGCTCGGCCGCCAGTGCCGACACCACCGCCGTCGCCGTCTCGCGGCCGTCGGGTGGCCGCACCGCATCGTCGGAACCAGCCAGCAACTTACCGAGGAACCGTTTGCGCGACGCCCCGACCAACACCGGGATGCCGCTGGCCACCAGTTCCGGCAACGCGTGCAGCAGTGCCCAATTGTCTTGACTTGACTTGGCGAATCCCAGACCGGGGTCGATGATCAACTTCGCCGGATCCACTCCGGCGGCCACGGCGTCGTCGACGCAGGCGAGCAACTCGGCGCGCACCTCGGCGACCACATCGCGGTAGGTCGGTACCTGATGCGGACGATCGGCCGATACCGAGCGCCAATGCATCAGCACCCACGGCACGTCGGCCTCGGCGAGCAGACCGGCCATTGCCTTGTCCGCGCGTCCACCGGAGACGTCGTTGACCATCGCCGCGCCGTTTTCCAGCGCCGCCTGCGCGACGTCAGGCGTGCATGGTGTCGATGCTGACCGTAACGCCGTGCGATGCAAGCTCTTTGACCACCGGCACGACGCGAGCGGTCTCCACCTGAGGATCGACGCGGACCGCGCCAGGTCGGGTCGACTCTCCCCCGACGTCGATGATCGATGCGCCGTCGGCCACCAGCGCCAAGCCTTGCTTGACAGCGCGGTCAGTGTCCAGATAGCGGCCGCCATCCGAGAACGAGTCGTCGGTGACGTTCACCACCCCCATGACCTGGACGCGCGGCCGTGCTCACTTGCGCAAGATCAGATCCAGTGCCTCGGACTCGAGATGCACTGTTGGACTTGAACTGTCCACGCACTGCCGATGTGGTGGTGATCACCCCGGCCTTGCGGACACCGCGCATCGACATGCACAGGTGTTCTGCCTCGATCACAACGATGGCGCCACGCGGATCCAGTTTGCGCATCAGCGCATCGGCGATCTGGGCGGTCAGCCGCTCCTGCACCTGCGGACGCTTGGCGTACAGGTCGACCAGCCTGGCGATCTTGGACAATCCGGTCACCCGGCCGTCGTGACCGGGAATGTATCCGACGTGCGCGACACCGTGAAACGCCACCAGGTGGTGTTCGCAGGTCGAATACAGCGGGATCTCTTTGACCAGCACCAATTCGTCATGCTGCTCGTCGAAGGTGGTGTCCAGCACCGCATCCGGGATCGGTGTAGAGACCGGCGAACATCTCCTGATAGCTCCGGGCGACGCGGGCCGGGGTGTCCTCCAGGCCGTGCCGATCCGGGTCCTCTCCGATCGCATAGCAGCAGTTCGCGGACCGCGGCCTCAGCACGCGCCTGATCGAAGACCGGCTTGTTCAGGGTCGCGGTTTGGGAATTCGGCCGCACCATCGCAGATCTCCGTTCGTTCAGCCGTGCGCCGACGGGTTGGACGGGCTCGGGTCGCCGCCGGGCGGGTCGGCGGCCTGGCCGGTCTCCGGTGCGGGTGCACCGGGCGGCGGATACGGCGGATACGGCGGGTAGGGCTGACCCGTGTGCTGGTGCGGCGGCGCGGGCCAGTGCGGCGGCTGCGTCGGCGCGGGCGGCGGGATACCAGTAGCCCGGCGGCTGTTGCTGGCGGCGGCCATCCGGGGGCGTGCCAGCCCGCCGGTGCACCGTAGTCGGGTTGCGTGGAGTGTTGCGGCGCTGCACGCCGCTGCCGCCCGACGGTCCGTGAGAACCGTTGGCGCCGTTGGTGCCTCGCTCAGCCTCGGCATTGCGCGGCATCCCGCGCCGCCGCCGCGATGGCCGCCTTGAACGCAGGCTCGGGCACCGGCTTGGGCCACGGCTCGCCGCGCTCGATGGCCAGCTCGCCCGGAGTTTTGATCGGCGGCTTGTCCGACGGAATGCGGCCACCGAAGTCGTCGAAAAGGGTTAGCCGCGGCCGCTTTTCGACGTCGGCGAAGATCGCCTCCAGTTCGGCGCGGTGCAGCGTTTCCTTTTCCAGCAGCTCGCCGGCCACGGTGTCGAGCACGTCGCGGTATTCGGTGAGGATCTCCCAGGCCTCGGTGTGCGCGGCCTCGATGAGCTTGCGCACCTCGTCGTCGATTTCGCGGGCGACCTCGTGGGAGTAGTCGGCTTGGTTGCCCATGGTCCGGCCGAGGAAGGGATCGCCGTGTTCGGTGCCGTATTTGACCGCACCGAGCTTGGAACTCATCCCGAATTCGGTGACCATCGCCCGAGCGATCTTGGTGGCCTGTTCGATGTCGGACGACGCGCCCGTGGTGGGCTCGTGGAATACCAGTTCCTCGGCGGCCCGGCCGCCCAGCGCCATCACCAGGCGGGCGATCAGTTCCGAGCGGGTGTGCAGTCCCTTGTCGTCCTCGGGCACCGCCAGCGCGTGGCCACCGGTGTTGCCCCGGGCCAGAATCGTCACCTTGTAGACCGGGTCGACGCCCGGCATCGCCCAGCCCGCCAGCGTGTGGCCGGCTTCGTGATAGGCGGTGATCTTCTTCTCCTGCTCGCTGATGATCCGGCTCTTGCGGCGCGGCCCGCCGACCACCCGGTCCACCGCCTCTTCCAGGGCGGCGCCGGTGATGACCGTGCCGTTCTCCCGGGCGGTCAGCAGCGCCGCCTCGTTGATGACGTTCTCCAGGTCGGCGCCGGTCATCCCGACGGTCCGCTTGGCCAGCCCGTCGAACTCGACGTCGGGGCCGAACGGCTTGCCCTTGGAGTGCACCCGCAGCACCGCACGCCGGCCGGCCAGGTCGGGGCTGGACACCGGGATCTGGCGGTCGAAGCGCCCCGGCCGAAGCAGCGCCGGGTCGAGGATGTCGGGCCGGTTGGTGGCCGCGATCAGGATCACGCCGGCGCGTTCGCCGAAGCCGTCCATCTCGACCAGCAACTGGTTCAGCGTCTGCTCGCGTTCGTCGTGACCGCCGCCCAGCCCGGCGCCGCGCTGGCGGCCGACCGCGTCGATCTCGTCGACGAAGATGATGCACGGGCTGTTCTGCTTGGCCTGCTCGAACAGGTCACGGACGCGGGATGCGCCGACACCGACGAACATCTCGACGAAGTCGGAGCCGGAGATGGTGAAGAACGGCACGCCCGCCTCGCCGGCGACTGCGCGGGCCAACAGCGTCTTACCGGTTCCCGGCGGCCCGTAGAGCAGCACGCCCTTGGGGATCTTGGCGCCAAGCGCCTGGTATCGCGACGGGTTCTGCAGGAAGTCCTTGATCTCGTAGAGCTCCTCGACCGCCTCGTCGGCGCCGGCGACGTCGGCGAAGGTGGTCTTGGGCATGTCCTTGTTCAGCATGCTTGGCCCGCGATTTGCCGAAGCCGAAGCCCATCCGCGCGCCGCCCTGCATGCGGGAGAACATCATGAACAAGCCGACCAGCAGCAGCAACGGCAGCACGTAGATCACCAGCGAGCCCAGGATGCTGCCCTGGTTGACGACGGTGCTGACCTGGGCATCCTTACTGGTCAGCGCGTCGAACAGCGGAACCGCGTAACCGGTCGGGAACTTGGTGATGATCTTGTCCGACCCGTCGGTGCCGGTGGCGGCGCTTTTCAGCGTCATCCGGACCTGCTGCTCGCGGTCGTCGATCTGCGCGCTCTTGACGTTGCCGCCCTTGATTTGGGCCATCGCCACCGAGGTGTCGACCGGCTTGAAGCCGCGGGTGTCGTCGCTGAAGTAGAAGAAGGACCAACCAAGCAGCAACACGACAGCGATCGCCGTGAGCGTGCGGATCACGTTTTTCCGGTTCATCAATCATCGGCCGTCGTCGGCCAGGTCCTTCCCGATACGCGCAGCTGGAATAGTCCAGGTTACCGCCCCGTGGCGATCGCCAGCCCGGCCACGGCCGGGCGCAGCGGGTCGACCACCATTACGCGATCCAGCCTGGTGATCGCCGAGCCACGGCGCAGCAAGGCACGCCGGCGCCGCCAGGAGCGGAAATCATCGCCGTGGATCTGCCGCGGCCAACGAACGAACTGCCAGTTCCCGACGACCGCATCCCGGCGGACCCGCGCCGAACACCTTTCGGGCGGAGCGGGCGTGTGCTTTGGTGAGACAGTGTCTGACAGCCTCCCCGTCACCGAACGCATTATCGAGACCAATGGCGTGCAGTTGCACACCGTCGAAGCGGGTGAGCCCGGCGCACCGGTGGTGATGCTGGCCCACGGCTTTCCCGAACTCGCCTATTCATGGCGCCACCAGATCCCTGCGCTGGCCGCCGCCGGATATCACGTGCTGGCCCCGGATCAGCGGGGCTACGGCCGCTCCACCCGCCCCGCCGACATCGCCGACTACAACGTCGCCGAACTGTCCGCCGACCTGATCGGCTTGCTCGACGATGTCGGCGCCGACCAGGCGGTGCTTCATCGGTCATGACTGGGGCGCCCCGGTGGTGTGGGGCTCGGCGCAACTGCATCCCGACCGGGTAGCGGCGGTGGTGGGTTTGAGCGTTCCGCCGGTACCGCGCGCGCAGGTTCCACCGACCCAGGCGTTTCGCATGATTTTCGGCGACAACTTCTTCTACATGCTCTATTTCCAGGAGCCCGGGGTCGCCGACGCCGAACTGGATGCCGACCCGGCGCAGGACCATCCGCCGGATGATCGGCGGGCTGACGCGCATCCGACGACCCGGCGGCCGCGCTCCGGATGATCGCAGCCGGGACCGGACGGCTTCATCGAGCGACTGCCCGAGCCGGACGGCCTGCCGGGCTGGATCAGCGCGCGAGGAACTCGACCACTACATCGCCGAATTCACCCGCACCGGCTTCACCGGCGGGCTGAACTGGTACCGCAATCTGGACCGCAACTGGGAGATCATGGCCGACCCGCCGGCCGCCACCATCGCGGTGCCGGCGCATGTTCATCGCCGGCACCGACGACCCCGTGCTGAGTTTCATGCGCCACGACCGCGCCGCCGAGTGGTGACCGGCCCCTACCGCGAGGTGATGATCGAGGGCGCCGGGCACTGGCTGCAGCAGGAACGCCCGGACGAGATCAACGAGGTGCTGCTGGACTTCCTATCGGGCCTGAAGACCAGCGCCTGAGCGTCATGAACCGGCCGCTGAACTTCGGTGTCTTCATCACCCCGTTCCACCCGACCGGTCAATCACCCACGAGCGGCACTCGAATACGACATGGAGCGAGTGGTCGCACTCGACCGGCTCGGCTTCGACGAAGCATGGTTCGGCGAGCATCACTCCGGCGGTTACGAACTGATCGCCTGCCCGGAGGTGTTCATCGCCGCAGCCGCCGAACGGACCAAACACATCCGGTTGGGCACCGGTGTGGTGTCGCTGCCCTACCACCATCCGCTGATGGTGGCCGACCGCTGGGTGCTGCTGGATCACCTGACCCGCGGGCGGGTGATGTTCGGCGCCGGTCCGGGCGCCCTGCCGTCTGACGCTTACATGATGGGTATCGATCCGATCGAGCAGCGCCGGATGATGCAGGAATCGCTGGAGGCGATCCTGGCGTTGTTCCGCGCCGCACCGGCGAGCGCGATCAACCGTCACTCGGACTGGTTCACTCTGCGCGATGCGCAGCTGCACATCCGCCCCTACACCTGGCCGTATCCGGAAATCTCCACGGCGGCAATGATTTCGCCGTCCGGACCGCGGCTGGCCGGAGCGCTGGGCACGTCGCTGCTTTCGTTATCGATGTCGGTCCCGGGCGGCTACGCGGCGCTGGAGAACACCTGGGAGATCGTGCGCGAACAAGCCGGCAAAGCCGGACGCGACGAGCCCGACCGGGCCAACTGGCGGGTACTCGGCATCATGCACCTGGCCGACAGCCGGGAACAGGCGATCGACGACTGCACCGTACGGCCTGCAGGATTTCGCGAACTACTTCGGTGCCGCCGGCTTCGTGCCGCTGGCCAATTCGGTCGAAGGCGCGCAGACACCGCTCACGAGTTCGTCGAAGACTATGCGGCGAAGGGCAATTGCTGCATCGGCACGACCGACGATGCGATCGCCTACATCGAGGATCTGCTGGCCCGCTCCGGCGGGTTCGGCACGTTTCTGCTGCTCGGCCACGACTGGGCATCGCCAGAGGCGACCTATCACTCCTATGATCTGTTCGCCCGCAAGGTGATTCCGCATTTCAAAGGTCAACTGGAAGCGCCGCGGGCATCGCACGAATGGGCCAAGGGCAAGCGTGACCAACTGCTGGGCCGCGCAGGCCAGGCCGTGGTCAACGCGATCACCCAGCACACCGGTGAGCTCAAGACCGAGAGCGAGACAACTGATGCGCGCCGCGGTGTTGCGGGACGGCCGCATGGTGTACCGCGACGACCTGCCCGATCCGGTGCCCGGTCCCGGCCAGGTTTTGGTGGCAGTGCGATCGCTGCGGAATCTGCGGCTCTGATCTGCATTTCGCCGCTCACGGCGCCGAGGTGCTCGCTGAGCTGACCAATGCAGATGGCCGGCGGTATCGACATCGACATGGACCACGATATCTTCATGGGCCACGAGTTCAGCGCGGAGATCCTCGATGCCGGTCCCGACACCGACACGTTTCCGGCGGGAACGCTGGTCACCTCGATCCCGGTGCTGATCTCGGGCAAACAGGTCGAACCGATCGTCTACAGCAACAGGACGCTGGGTGGCTACGCCGAGCGGATGCTGCTGTCGGCACCGCTGCTGCTGCCCATTCCCAACGGCCTCGACCCGCGGCATGCCGCGCTCACCGAACCGATGGCGGTCGGACTGCACGCCGTGAACAAGTCCGGCGTCCAGCCCGGTGAGACCGCGCTGGTGCTCGGCTGTGGTCCGATCGGCATCGCCATCGTCGCCGCGCTGCGCGCCCGCGGCGTCGAGCACATTGTGGCAGCGGATTTTCACAGAAGCGACGCGAGCTCGCCGCGACGATGGGTGCCGCATCAGACGCCTCGATCCGGCCGAGGGCTCACCATTCGACACCGTCACTCCGGCAGTGGTGTTCGAAGCTATCGGCGTGCCCGGCATCATCGACGACGTGTTGCGCCGGGCCCGGGCCGGCACTCGACTGGTCGTCGTAGGCGTATGCATGCAGCCCGACACCGTGCATCCGTTCTTCGCTATCGCCAAGGAGATCAGCGTTCAGTTCGTGCTCGCCTACGACCCGGAGGAATTCGCCGACTCGCTGCGCGCGATCGCCGAAGGCCACATCGATGTCACCCCGATGATCACCGGCGACGTCGGTCTCGAGGACGTCGGGCGCGGCGTTCGACGATCTCGCCGACCCGGAACGACACTGCAAGATCCTGGTGACGCCGTAACCTCCATCAGCTGAATCCGTAACGGGGAGCGGCGAACTGGTTGCCATACCTGCCTATCCCCGCGCTTCACCACGCCGGCAACCCACCTGCCGGCCGCAGGCGTTTACCGGGCGGCCGAGCCTTCCATTGGTATATCTTGGGCCAAACCGGCTGGCGGCCACGATTGAGACCGTCGGCCAACAGCTAGTCGACCGTCCCCGGCATGGCGACCACGATGCTCCTAGGAGGCACAATGCCAACGCCGGCGGGCAGCCTGCGACGGCAGATGCTGCGGCGCCGACCGGTGACCGGCGCGCCGGTCGCCGACGGTGCGTCCGCTCAATTGGAACGCACCCTCGGAGTCTTCCTGCTGACCATGTTCGGCGTCGGTGAAACGGTCGGCGCAGGCATCTTCATCGTCCTCTCGCAGTCAGTGCCGCAAGCCGGTCCTGCGGTGGTCATCTCGTTCATCCTCGCCGGCCTCGCGGCGGGCCTGGCCGCGGTCTGCTATGCCGAAATGGCCTCGGCGGTACCGGTTTCCGGATCGGCGTACTCGTATTGCTATGCCACCCTGGGCGAGCTTCCGGCGATGGGCGTCGCCGCATGCCTGCTACTCGAATACGGTGTGTCCACTGCCGCGGTCGCCGTCGGGTGGAGTCAATATCTGAACAAGCTGCTGGACAACGTTTTCGGATTCCAATTGCCGCACGCCATTTCGGCGGGACCGTGGGACTCCGCGCCGGGCGTCGTCAACCTACCGGCAGTCGTCTTGGTGACGCTGTGTGCCCTCCTGTTGATCCGGGGAGCGAGCTCAATCCGCGAAGGCCAACGCCGCGATGGTCATGATCAAGCTCGGCGTACTGGTGATCTTCGCGGCCATCGCCTTCACCGCGTTCAAAGCAAGCCGGTTCACCGACCTGGCGCCGTTCGGCATGTCGGGCATCAGCTTGGCCACTGGCACAATCTTTTTCGCCTACATCGGCCTTGACGCAATCTCCACCGCCGGCGATGAAGTCAAAGACCCCCAGCACACCATGCCGCGCGCGATCATCTACGCCCTGCTCATCGTCACGGCCATCCACGTCCTTGTCGCGGTGGCCGCCTTGGGTAGTCAGCCCTGGCAGGAGTTCAGGGGCGAAGAAGCGGTGCTGGCCGTGATCTTGGACCACATCACCGGCAACACCTTGGGCGGCACACTGGTATCTGCGGGCGCGGTGATATCCATCTTCTCGGTGACTCTGGTGACGCTGTATGGCCAGACGCGCATCCTGTTCACCATGGGCCGCGACGGGCTCTTGCCGGCAATGTTCGCGAAGGTGAACCCGCGCACGAAGACACCGACCAGAAACACCATGATCGTTGCGCTCGGGGTGGCGGTTCTCGCCGCGCTGGTGCCCCTGGACCGGCTGGCCGAAACCGTCTCCATCGGCACGCTGACGGCGTTCATCGTGGTGTCGGCCGGAGTCATCGTCCTGCGTATCCAGGAGCCGGATCTGCCACGTGGTTTCAAGGTGCCCGGTTACCCGGTGACCCCGGCTCTTGTCGATGGCAGCGTGCGCCTACATCCTGTTCAGCCTGCACTGGTACACCTGGATCGCGTTCAGCGGATGGGTGGCGGTGGCACTGGTCTTCTACCTGGCGTGGGGACGTCGGCACAGCGCGCTCAACGAGAACGCAAACTCAGCGGCGGTTGCGCACGACTAGGGTGCCAACCATGCCCAATACCCGCCGCGCCAGAATGGCTTTCGGCCTCGTGCTCGCATCCGGTCTGGCCACGGCATCGGCCGCCTGCGACAGCCCCCCGCAGCACGGCAGCGACGCTCCTCGTCAGGTCACCGTTGTCGGCTCGGGGCACGTCCAGGGCGTCCCCGACACCCTCACCGCGGACGTGGGTATCGAATTCGTCGCGCCGGATGTCACCGCGGCGATGGATCAGACCAACACCCGACAACAGTCCGTCATCGACGCGCTGGCCGGGGCCGGCGTCGACCACAAGGACATCAACACCACCGACGTCACCCTGCAGCCGCAATTCGACAGCGCCACCAACAAAATCACCGGATACCGCGCCGACAACGCGATCCAGGTCAAGATCCACCCCACCGGCTCGGCTTCGCGGGTGCTGGCCGTCATCGTCGGCACCGGCGGACCGGCGACCCGAATCAACTCGGTGAGCTACTCCATCGCCGACGACTCGCAGTTGGTGAAAGACGCCCGGGCCCGCGCATATCAGGACGCGAAGGACCGCGCCGAGCAGTACGCCGGACTGTCCGGCCTCGGGCTGGGCAAGATCATCTCGATTTCGGAGACATCAGGCGGCACGCCTTCGGCACCCGCGCCGATGCGGGGCGCCATGCCATCCGCTGTTCCGCTGGAGCCAGGACAGCAGACGGTCAGCTTCTCGGTGATCGCGGTGTGGGAGCTTCGCTAGCCCGCGGCTAGTCCTCGTAGATCCTGGGATCCAGCATTCCGATATAAGGCAGGTCGCGGTAACGCTCGTCGTAGTCCAGGCCGTAACCGACCACGAAATCGTTGGGGATGTCGAAACCCACGTAGGCGATGTCGGCGTTGGCACGCAACGCGTCCGGCTTCCGTAGCAGCGTGCACACCCGCAGTGAGTGCGGATGCCTGCTCGCCAGGTTGCGCAGCAACCACGACAAGGTCAGTCCGGAGTCGACGACGTCCTCGACGATCAGCACGTCCCGGTCGTTGATATCGCGGTCGAGGTCTTTGAGGATCCGCACCACCCCGGACGACGACGTCGACGATCCGTAGGAGCTGACGGCCATGAACTCGAACTGGGTCGGCAGCGGGATCGCGCGGGCCAGGTCGGTAACGAACATGACAGCGCCTTTGAGCACGGTGATCAGCAGCAGATCGCGGCCGTCGTCGATCGACCGCTCGCGGTAGTCCTCACCGATCTGCGCGCCGAGTTCGGCGATGCGGGCCTGGATCTGCTCTTCGCGCAGCAGGACCGACTTGATGTCCCCTGCGTACAGCTCCGGTGAGTCCGCTGCCACGTGCACAGCGTGCCATGCATTCGCGCCGGAAACCAACGCTGGGCGGCTAGACGGGTTCCTGACGCAACGTCAACAGTCCCGCCCGTCGTTCGGTAACCAACCGCTGCCGGCGTAGGGCGGAGCCGACGGCCACCCCGCCCTGACCGCGCCACCCGGTGACGAGCCCGTCTACCCCGCGGATTTGCTTGTCGGTCAAGCCGATCGCGCCACCAATGATCAGCCAGCTGCGGATCACGCCGCGTCGGACCGGGCCGGGTAGCGCCGTCAGCGGCGCGGTGTCGAGCCCGTCACCGGTGACGCAGGTGGTCATCGCCTGGTCGATCAGCGAGTCGATCAGCTCGGTGTCATCGCGCAACGCCGTCGCGGTGCGGGCCAGCGCCTCGGCGACCCCGCCACCGAGCACCTCTTCCATCAGCGGCAGCACCTCGTGGCGCAGCCTGGTCCGGGTGAAGCGCCGGTCGTTGTTGTGCGGGTCGTGCCAGGCGTCCTGCCCGAGCTCCAGGCAGGCTGCGTGCGTCACGTCGCGTCGCACCCCGAGAAGCGGCCGACACCACGGCGGGTCGTATGCGCGCATACCGGCGATCGATCGGGCACCGGAACCGCGGCCCAGTCCGAGCAACACGGTCTCGGCCTGATCGTCGAGAGTGTGCGCCAGTAAAACCGGGCGGTCACGACGAGCAGCATCCAGTGCGGCGTAGCGGGCCTTACGCGCGGCTCCTTCTGGACCGCCTTCGCCGCTCACTTGCACGCAAAGCACTTGAGCGTCAATGCATCCCAGATCGCGGGCCTGTTGACTCGCGGTGGCGGCCACCGCAGCCGAGCCGGATTGCAGACTGTGGTCGACGATCAGTGCGGTCGTCGGCAGCATGGCCGCCGCAATACCGGTGAGCGCCAACGAATCCGGACCTCCGGACAACGCCACGCACCAATCCTCGGCGGTGGCGAGGAATTGCTTTGCGAACGCCGCAACAACCGCGCGGAGCTCGGCTACAGCACTCGGTCGATCCATTGTTGCGGGTATTCGATTTCGATTGGCCGGGGCAGGGTTTCCGGGCTGGTCCACACGGCGTTGAACCGCTGCATGCCGACCCGGTCGACCACATGGTCGACGAACGCCTTGCCGCGGGTGTACTGGCTCAGCTTGGCATCCACTCCCAGCAGCGCCCGCAGTAGACGTTGCAGCGGTGGCTGCTTGCGGTGACGACGTTCGTCGAAGCGGGCGCGAATGGTCGACACCGACGGGACCACCACGGGCCCAACGGCATCCATCACGTGGTCGGCGTGACCTTCCAACAGCGTGCCCAACACCAGCAACTGGTCGAGGGCGTCGCGTTGCGGCTCGGACTGCACGGCACGCAGTAGCCCCAGAATGCCGGTCGAGTTCGGGTCGGACATAGCCGAATCAGCGCGGGCGCGGGCGAATTCGGCGAGCCGCCCCACCACCTTCGTGACGTCATCGGTGTTGTCGGTGGTCAACACACCCAGCGCTTGCGACATGTAACCGGACAACCACGGGTTGGCGGTGAACTGCACCCGATGGGTGACCTCGTGCAGGCACACCCACAACCGGAAATCGGCGGGCTGAACCCGCAATTGGCGCTCGACCGCGATGACGTTGGGGTAGACCAGCAGCAGGGCGCCCCCGTCGTCGCTGAACGGGTCGTACTGGCCGAGAATCCCAGACGAGACGAACGCCAGCACCGCGCCGGTCTGCGCGCCGGTCAGCCGCCCGCTGATCAGGCCTCGCGGCTTGTCGGTCCCGCCGGTCATCACCCGCATCGATTCGGCGGCGGCGCGAATCCAGCCTGCGCGGTCGATGATGCGGGCCTCTGGCACCACGCCGTCGGTGTGCAGACCGGTGACGTCACGAACCGGCGGCTCCGCCGCTTTGGCGGCCGTCGCCAGGTTGTCGATCGCATAGCGGCGGGTGTAGTCGGTGGACGGTGGTCCAGGGCGGGCCAGCCATTGACCGACCGTCGCCGCGAAACCCCAGTCGACGGTGCGCCCGACGGTCAACTCCGCTGCCGGCGTCATGGAGCGCATCCACACGACCACAGGGTGGAGGCGACGGCGTCGATGGCCGTGCGCCCACTCATCCCGGCGTCGTTGGAGATCAGCGCGAAGGTCAGCACCCGTCCGCTTCGGTCGGTCACCACCCCAGCTAACGCGTTGATCGCCGTCAGCGAACCGGTTTTGGCCCGCAACCACCCGGCAGGCCCGGCAGCGTTGAAGGTGGCGTCGAGGAAACGATCGGACAACGTGCCGCTGCCACCGGCGATCGGCAACAGGTCCAGCAGAGGCCGCAGCTTGGGCTCGTCGGGCCCGGCCGCCGCCTGCACCACGGAGTCGAGAATTTTGGCGGTCAGCCGGTCGTCCACCGACAACCCGCTGGAATCCCGCAGTATCGCGGTCCCGGTGTCGACGTGCGCGGTGTTGAGTCGATTGGTCACCGCGTCGACGGCGCCGGCGAAACTCAACGGCCGCTGCATGGATGCCGCGACTTCGCGAGCGATGGACTCGGCCATCACGTTGTCGGAGACGTTCATCATCTCGTTGAGTCGGTCGATCAGCGGCGCCGACTGGACGGCGGCCAGCTGCCGGGCACCAGACGACGCGGCGTGGTTGATGACGGTCACCCGGGCAGGGTCGACGCTGAGCGCGGCGGCCAGCGCCCGACCCGCGTCCAGCGCCGGCGTCACCGATCGTCGCGACTCGTCGGTCGCCGGCTGGATACGTCCGGCGTCGAGCATCACCGATTCGATCGGCGCGATGTCACCGCCGTCGATGTCGGCCGGATCCCAGCCGGGCGCGAACGTCGGCCCGCTGAACAGTGAGGTATCCACTTGCACCGCGGTCGGTGTCACACCGCTGCGGCGTACCTGATCGGCGAGGTCGCTGAGGCGGGCCGCGCCGTGATACCAGGTGGCCTGTCCGGGCGGCGCACCCGACAGCGTCGGATCGCCACCGCCGACCAGCACGATGGTTCCGGGCTCGCCGGCCTCGACGACCCTCGTGGTGACCCGCGCTTCACGGTCCAGCGCCAGCAGCGCAGCGGCGCTGGTGAGCGTCTTGTTGGTCGATGCCGGCTGTAGCAGCAGGTCGTCGAGGTGGCTCCAGAGTTCTTGGCCGGTCATCGCGTCGGTCACCCGGCCGCCGAGCTTGCCCAGGTTGGGGTCGGCGGCCACCACCGCCAGTGCCGCGGCCAGCCCGGACTGGGTCGGCATCTGCGCATCGCCAGACGCCGCCACGACGCTCGACTGCGCGGTGACCCCTGGGGGCGGCGGCGGAACCTGTGCCTGCGCAGCGCCGTGGACCCTGCCGGTCAGCATCGCGGCCGCAATCACCACCGCGGCGACGATGGCCAGCACACCGGCTCCCACCAGCAGGTGGGTAGACGGCCGCCACTGTGTGGGACGCATGGCTTCTCCTGACAACGTTTGCGCCTATTCTGCCGAAACCCCCGCGGAGCGGCGCGGCGCGGGAGCCCTACGATCGACGCCAAGCGAGAAATAGAGACTTCCAGGCGAAGGAGCCGAGCCGGTGCAATTCGAGGTGATCGTCGAGATCCCCAAAGGTCAGCGAAACAAGTATGAGGTCGACCACGAGACAGGGCGGATATTCCTAGACCGCTATCTCTACACGTCGATGGTCTATCCGACCGACTACGGCTTCATCGACGACACCCTCGGCGAGGACGGTGACCCGCTGGACGCTCTGGTGCTGCTGCCCCAGTCCGTCTTCCCGGGTGTGGTGGTCAAGGCACGACCGGTCGCCATGTTCCGGATGACCGACGAGGCCGGTGGCGACGACAAGGTGCTGTGCGTGCCGGCCAAAGATCACCGCTGGGACCACATTCAGGACATCGGCGACGTCCCGGAGTCCGAGCTGGAGGAGATCAAGCACTTCTTCTCGCAATACAAGGCGCTCGAACCGGGCAAGTTCGTGAAAACCGCCGACTGGGTGGGCCGCGAAGAAGCCGAGGCCGAAGTGCTTCGCTCCATCGAGCGGTTCAAAACCGAAGGGCACTGACCGAGCGTCAGTCGGTCTCACGCCCGCGACTGCTCCAGAGGCTGGCCGCCGTCGTGACGACAAGTGTCGCCGCAATCACCGCGAGACTGGCCAGCGTCGATATCTCCGGGACGCCAACGTGCTTGCCGGCGTTGATGAATGGCAGTTCATTCTCGCATAACGCATGCAAGATGAGCTTGACGCCGATGAACGCCAGAACCACACCGAGCCCTTTCGACAGATACACCAGCCGCGCCAGCAGGCCCTCGAGCATGAAGTACAGCTGTCGCAGGCCCATCAACGCGAACACGTTGGCGGCCAACACGAGATAGGCCTGGTTGGTGAGCCCGTAAATCGCGGGAATGGAATCGAGGGCGAAGAGCAGATCCGCGGTGCCCAGGGTGAGTATCACCAGCGCCATCGGCGTCATCAGTCGCTGCGACCCCTCCTTGACGACAAGCTTGAGGCCGTGCCAGGAGTCGGTGATTTTCACATGAGTGCGGGCGAACCGGACAGCGCCGTTCTCAGTGTCGGTCTGGTGCGCCGTACCGCGCGCGAGCCGTATCGCGGTGTAGACCAGAAAAGCACCGAAAAGGTAGAAGACCCAAGAGAATCGCTGGATCGCCGCCGCGCCGAGTGCGATGAAGATACCGCGCAGAATGAGCGCGAGCACGATCCCGACGAACAGTGCTTCGCGCTGGAGCACCCTGGGCACTTTGAAGCTCGTCATCACCATGACGAAGACGAAGAGATTGTCGACCGACAAGCTGTATTCGGTGAGCCACCCGGCGAAGAACTCGACGGCGTACTGCCTGCCGTGGAAAAACCACGTCCAGACGCCGAAGCCAACCGCGAGCCCGATGTAAGCCGACAACGCGATCGCGCATCCGCGCATCGTCGGTTCACCCGATCGGCGGGCCATCACCGCGACGTCGAACAGCAGCACGCCGATCGTCACCGCCAGGGTGACGATCCATTCCAGCAGGGACACATGCACGGGCTTACCTCCGGTCGGTGACAACCAGAGGTCTCTTCCACCGTCGCAGTAGCGACGGCCCGCGGCACGGACGCCCGATAATGGGCGACGTGATGACGACACCGCGGCCGAGGAATACTCCCCTCCGCCGACCAGTGTGTCAGGTCATGGTCGACGCAGCGTGCTGAGCGCGCAGACGGCTGTGAGTAGTTTCGAACCGTGACCGAAGTGGGCGGAACCCCCGCCATCGGGGTATTCGCCGGCCCGATTGCCCGCAGCAGCGTGGCCCGGGTGGGCACCGCGACAGCGGTGACCGCAATGTGTGGCTATGCCGTGGTCTATCTGGCCGCCCGCGATCTGGCGCCGGCCGGTTTCTCCGTCTTCGCGGTGTTCTGGGGTGCGTTCGGACTGGTCACCGGCGCGGCCAACGGGTTGCTGCAGGAAACCACCCGGGAAGTCCGCTCCGCCGGCTACGCCGAAGTGCTGCCGGGCCGACGCACCCATCCGCTGCGGGTGGCGGGCATGGTCGGGATCGCCGCCGCCGTGCTGATCGCCGGCAGCTCACCGCTGTGGAGTGGCCCGGTGTTCACCGATGCCCGCTGGCTTTCGGTGGGTCTGCTCAGCGTCGGGCTGGCCGGGTTCTGCCTGCACGCCACGTTGCTGGGGATGCTGGCCGGCACCAGCCGCTGGACGCAGTACGGCGCGCTGATGGTCACCGACGCCGTCATCCGCGTCGCAGTCGCGGTGGCCACCGTCGTGGTCGGCTGGAATCTGGTCGGGTTCCTGTGGGCCACCGTCGCGGGCGCGCTGGCCTGGCTGATCATGATCGTCGCCTCGCCGACCACCAGGGCGGCTGCGCAACTGCTGACCCCGGGCAGCACCGCGACGTTCCTGCGCGGGGCGGCCCATTCGATCACCGCAGCGGGCGCAGGCGCGATTCTGGTGATGGGCTTCCCGGTGCTGCTCAAGGTGACGTCGAGCCAGCTCGGCGCGCAGGGCGGGGTGATCATTTTGGCGGTCACGCTGACCCGCGCGCCGCTGCTGGTGCCGCTGACCGCGATGCAGGGCAATCTGATCGCACATTTCGTCGACCAACGAGACAAGCGACTGCGCGCGCTGATCACGCCGGTGGTGCTGGTCGGAGCGATCGGCGCGGTCGGTGTGCTGGCAGCGGGCCTGGTCGGCCCGTGGCTGTTGCGGGCCGGTTTCGGGCCCGACTATCACGCGTCCGGTGTACTGCTGGGCTGGCTGACCGCAGCGGCACTGGCGATCGCGATGCTGACGCTCACCGGTGCCGCGACGGTCGCCGCCGCGCTGCACCGTGCCTATGCGCTGGGTTGGGTGTGCGCGACGGTCGCCTCGGCGCTGCTGCTGTTGCTTCCGTTGCCATTGCAGACCCGGACCGTGGTCGCCCTGTGCTGTGGTCCGTTGGTCGGCATCGGCGTGCACCTCGCCGCGCTGGCGCGTAGCCGCGGCTCATCCACCTGAGTCGGCCGGTCAGGCGTGTACGTTGTGGGCTTGAAATGCCCAGTGAAACGCTCGACGCCTGGATCGTCGTCCCAGCATTCAACGAAGCCGGCGTCATCGGCGACGTGATCGCCGCTGTGCGGTCGGTTTTCGCCAATGTGGTGTGTGTGGACGACGGCAGCGCCGACGGCACTGGCGACATCGCACTGCGGGCCGGGGCGCATCTGGTGAGTCACCCGGTGAACCTGGGCCAGGGCGCAGCTATCCAGACCGGCGTCGAGTACGCCCGCAGCCAACCGGGTGCACGGGTCTTCGCCACCTTCGACGCCGACGGGCAGCACCGCGTCGAGGACCTCGTGACGATGATCGATCGGTTGCGCCGCGACGATGTCGACATCGTCATCGGCACTCGATTCGGCGCGGGTGTCAGCCGGCCCCCGCTGCTGAAACGCGTTGTGCTGCAGACCGCGGTGCGGCTGAGCCCGCGCGGCCGCGCGCTGGGCTTGACCGACAGCAACAACGGCCTGCGGGTGTTCAACAAAACGGTCGCCGACGGGCTGGACATCACCATGAACGGGATGAGCCATGCCACCGAGTTCGTCATGCTGATCGCCGAAAATCATTGGCGGGTCGCTGAACAACCGGTCGAGGTGCTCTACACCGACTACTCCCAATCCAAGGGACAACCGCTGCTCAACGGCGTGAACATCATTGTCGATGGATTCCTGCGAAGGAGGTTGCCGCGATGAACTGGATTCAGGGTCTGCTCATCACCTCGATCGTCGCGTTACTGGTTTACCTGCTGCGCTCCCGCCGCAACGCGCAGTCGCGGGCCTGGGTCAAAGTCGGCTATCTGCTGTTTGTGATCGCCGCCGTGTACGCCGTGCTACGACCCAACGACACCACGGTGGTGGCGCACTGGCTCGGGGTGGACCGCGGCACCGACCTGATGTTGTACGCGCTGATCATCGCGTTCAGTTTCACCACGCTGAGCACCTATCTTCGGTTCAAGGACCTCGAATTGCGTTACGCCCGACTGGCCCGCGCCGTCGCGCTCGAAGGTGCGCAGCAGCCAGAAGCGCGCTAGGTCCGGTCTCAATCCTGTTGCACCGCAGGATGTTCGACTCGACCACGTCGGTGGACTGC
This sequence comes from uncultured Actinomycetota bacterium, assembly GCA_963834615.1. Classification (GTDB taxonomy): domain Bacteria; phylum Actinomycetota; class Actinomycetes; order Mycobacteriales; family Mycobacteriaceae; genus Mycobacterium. The sequence goes on along the minus strand of CAWICO010000006.1, from coordinate 154,007 downwards.
TAACACGTTTTGATTTGCCGATGCGTCAATTTGCAGTTTTGGTGGCGAGTTCGAGCGCGAAACCGCCGCAACGACAACCAGTCCGATGATGGCGACCACCAACGGCCGCCACCCGGTACGAACGATTTCGCGAATGTTGGTATTGAGACCGCGCCGGCGAAGGTCAACAGGATCGCCCACCTCGACACGTTCGCGATGTTGGTGATCTGCCCCCTGCTGAGCCCGTCAGCGGTCGCGACCGCCGAGACTGCAAGGAAACCCAGCACGAACTTGGGAAATTTGTCCCACACGAACGCTGCCCGCGCCCGCATGCCGGGCGCCATCTCGTCAGCCTCGCCCCGCGATGACCAGTAGAGCCCGAACCCGAGGACCACGAAACCGATCAGGGCCTTGCGGGTCGACTTCACCAGCACCGCTACCTTGCCTGCCTGCTCGGAATACAGGTAGCCGGTCGCGGTGGTCTCAGCGGTGTTGTCCACCGAAAGCCCTGCCCACAAACCGAATTCGTTATCGGAGAGCCCGATCGCATGGCCGAAAGGGGGTAACGTGAACAAGCCCACGGCGCCGAGGGCCAGGATCGCGGCGATGGCATAGAGACATCCGAGTTACGGGCGCGAATCGCACCTTTGGACGCCATGATCGCTGAGACACCACAGATGGAAGTTCCGATCGCCAACAATGAACCGAGCTTGCCGGACAAACCCAGAAACCGAGCCGCGGCCAGAATGATGCCACCGGCGATGGTCATATCGACCAGAATCTGCACCAGCGATATCCCGCCTAGCTTGAGGACGTCGCCGAGGACGAAACGCACACCGAGGGCGACGATCCCGATTTTCAACCAGAATTCGTAGGTCTGAACGCCAGCCCGGAAGACGCGGTGCACGCCGAGGTGTTGGTCACGAGCAGGCCGATCAGAATCGCCCACAGCACGTACTCGATGTCCGGCACGACCCAATGTTCCTGACGGGCAAGCGAATTCCACCACGTCTGAGAATACTTGCCGAGCAGTCCCACTGCGATCAGCAGCAGCACGCCAGGCACATACGCGAACAACGTTCCCGCTGGTCAAGCTTGCTTCGTCCGGTTCGGCCTGGTCGTCGACGACGGTGCTCACCGGGTCACCACGGAATCTTGGGCAGCAGCCCGGCCACAGCCAACAACACCACGACGCCGGCGACAATTGTGGCCCACCAGTCGAGGCCTGATCCGGCCCAGCGCTCGCCAGGCCGTCGAATCCGCAGCTCCGTCGCGACCATGCTCACCGGTCATCTCTAGATCTCCTTGCCGCCAAACTGTCCGGATGTTGCCGCTCGCGTTGCCGAGGCAAGAGATTGGACTCTACCTGATCAATTAACCGCAGGTGTCGGTGCGTACTCAGCCGGAGTGCGTGTCCCGGAAGTACTCCACGGTGCGACGCACGCCCTCGTCGAGCGGCACCTGCGGTCGCCAGCCCAAAACCTTGTCGGCTAAACCGATGTCGAGGCAGGACCGCTTCAAGTCACCGAGTCGCGGCGGATGAAACTCCGGGTCGTCGGCGGCGCCGACGGCGGCGGCCACCGATGAATGAAGTTGGCGATCAGAGGTTTCCACACCGGTGCCCACGTTGAACCGCTGGCCACCCCCGGCCGGGCCGGACGCCTTGACGAACGCGTCCACCACGTCGTCGACAAAAACGTAGTCACGAGTGTTGGATCCGTCGCCGAAGACCTTGGTGGGCTTGCCGGACAGCAGCGCCTGCGCGAAAATCGCCACCACCCCGGCCTCGCCGTGCGGATCCTGGCGTGGGCCATAGACATTGGCCGGCGCGATGTGTGAGCACTCCAGGTCGTAGAGGTGCCGAAACGTGTTCAGGTAAATCTCGCCGGCCACCTTGCCCGCGGCGTACGGCGACGCCGGATCGGTTGGCACTTCTTCGCTAGTCGGATAGGCCGGCGGAGTGCCGTAGATCGATCCGCCCGACGAGGTGTGCACCACCTTGCGGACGCCGGTGCCGCGCGCGGCTTCGGCCAGGCGCACAGTGCCGATCACGTTGACCGATGCGTCGAATTGCGGGTCGGCCACCGAGTGCCGCACGTCGATCTGCGCGGCCAGGTGGAAGACCACCTCCGGCCGGTGCTCGCCGAAGATGGCCTGCAGGTCGGCGGCGACGATATCAGCCTCGACGAAAGCGAACTCGGGATTGCCGACCAGATGCTCGAGGTTGGTGGCCCGCCCGGAGGCGTAGTTGTCCAGGCCGACGACGCGGTGCCCGTCGCTCAGCAACCGGTCGACTAGCGTCGACCCGATGAACCCGGCTGCCCCGGTGACCAGTGCGCGCACCGGCCCACCATACCGACGGGCGCAGCGGGTACCGAAGGTGGCGGTGGCCGCGGCAACGCTGATCGCTCTGCAGCTGGTGATTCGCGGGGTGCTGGCGTTTCGGGGTTACTTCTATTGGGACGATCTGATTCTGGTCGGCCGGGCCGGCACGCACAGCCTGCTGTCGCCGTCGTATCTCTTCGACGACCACGACGGCCACGTCATGCCGGCCGCATTCCTGGTCGCCGGCGCCATCACCCGGCTGGCGCCGTTGAACTGGCTCGGACCGGCAATCAGCCTGGTGGTGCTGCAACTGCTGGCGTCGCTGGCGCTGCTGCGTGCGTTACACGTGATCCTGGGCTGGCGGCCGGTGCTGCTGGTTCCGCTGATTTTCGCGTTGTTCACCCCACTCGGCGTCCCGGGGTTCGCGTGGTGGTCGGCGGCGCTGAACTCGTTGCCGATGCTGGCCGCGCTGGCCTGGTTCTGTGCCGACGCGATGTTGTTGATCCGCACCGGAAACCGGCGTTACGCGGTGACCGGGGTGCTGGCCTACCTGGGCGGGCTGCTGTTTTTCGAGAAAGCTGCGGTGATCCCGTTCGTCGCGTTCGCGGTCGCCGCGCTGCTCTGTCACGTCGACGGTGATCGGGCGGCGTGCGCGACCGTATGGCGCACCGGTATCCGATTGTGGGCCGCGTCGTCGGCGCTGACCGGCGCCTGGATCGCGGTCTATCTGGCTGTGGTCAATCAGCGGCGGTGGAGTCATGATCTCTCGATGACGTGGGATCTGTTGCGGCGCTCGGTGACTCACGGGATCGTGCCCGGCCTGGCTGGCGGCCCGTGGGAGTGGGGAAGGTGGGCGCCGGCCTCGCCGTGGGCCACGCCGCCGACGTCGGTGAGGGCGCTGGGCTGGCTGGTGCTGGCCGCGGCGCTGGGTCTGTCGCTGGCCCGCAAACAGCGCATCGCGCCGGTGTGGTTGACCGCCGCCGGCTACGTGGTCGCCTGCCAGGTGCCGATCTACCTGATGCGCTCATCGAGGTTCACCGCGCTGGAACTGGCTCAGACTCTGCGCTATTTCCCCGATCTCGTGGTGGTGTTGGCTCTACTTGCCGCCGTTGGCTTGTGCGCGCCGAACCGTCCCGCTTCAGGCTGGCTGGACGCCTCAGTGGCCCGCGGAGTGGTGACGACTGCCGTGGCGACGAGTTTCGTTGCGAGCAGCGGGTATTCGACCGCGACTTTCCTGACTTCGTGGCAAGACAACCCGGCCCAGCCCTATCTGCAGAATGCCCGACGCGGGTTGGCCGCGGCGCGGGCCGCCTCGAGCGCGCCGCTGCTGGATCAGGAGGTCGATCCGTTGGTGCTTGGCCGGGTGGCCCGGCCGGACAACCTGGCCGGCCACATGTTCGCCTTGCTGTCCGATCGTCCCGAATTCGATGTGTCGACAACGCAATTGCGGACCCTAGACACCGCGGGCCGACTGGTCGACGCGCAGGTGACCTGGGTCCGCGCTATCGAGCCAGGACCGGTGCCGCAGTGTGGGTATCTGGTGCAGCCCGACCGGCCGGTTCGGCTTGCGCTCAACGGGCCACTGCTGCCGGCCGATTGGACGGCCGAGATCAACTACCTGGCCAACAGCGACGGCTCGATGACGATGTCGTTGTCCGAGGGGCCCGACACCAGGGTTCCGGTGCATCCCGGACTCAACCGGGTCTTCGTTCGACTGCCCGGCGCGGGTGATGCGGTAGAGGTGCGGGCCAATACGACCGCGCTCAGCGTGTGCGTGGCGGCCGGGCCGGTGGGATATGTGCTGCCGCGTTAGCCCAGACACACACAATGAGAGCCACCTAGGAGAGTCGAACTCCTGACCTGCTCATTACGAGTGAGCCGCTCTACCGACTGAGCTAAGGTGGCGTGCCCTGGCGGGCGGCACGAGTCTACGACAGGGCCCGGGAACCGCCCAATTCCTAGTCGCGCAGTGCCTGACCGATCGTCGCGACCATGGCGTCGACGGCGAACTTGGGCTTGACGTTGATGGCGAGCGCCTCGCGGCAGCCCAGCACCGCTTCGATGCAGCGCAGCAATCGCTCGGGTGGGGCGTGGGCGGCCATCGCCGCGATCTGCTCTGCCATGTCCGGATGGTTGAGTCGCACGCCTCCCGCGCTGGCCGAGACCAGCAGCGCGTCCCGAAAGTACGTCGCCAGGTCGATCAGCGCGCGATCCAGCGAATCGCGTGATGCCCGGGTCTGACGCGACTTCTGCCGTCGCTCAAGGTCTTTGATCGCGCCGGTGGAACCACGCAGCGCCCCGGCGGTGCCCTTACCGGTGCCACCCGCGCCCAGCGCGGTGCGCAGTTCTTCGGTCTCGGCCTCGGCCCGCCCGGCGGTCAGCTCCGTCGCTTCCGTCTCCGCGGCGGCAACCAGCGCTTCGCCCGCGGCGTAAGCCTTCGAGCGGGTCGCCGCGTCGCGGGCCAGCCCCAGCGCCTGCAGCCGTCGATCCCGGGCGTCCGGGTCGGTGGCCAGTCGGCGCGCCCGGCCCACATGACCGCCGCTGACCGATGCGGCCCAGCCCGCGGTCTCCGCGGACAGGCCGTCGTTGTCGATCAATACCTGGGCGATGGCCTCCGGCGGCGGGGTGACCAACGCGACGTGCCGGCAGCGGGACCGCAGCGTGATCGCGATGTCTTCGGGGTCCACCGACGGCGCGCACAGCAGGAACACCGTGCGGGTCGGTGGCTCCTCGACCACCTTGAGCAAAGCGTTCGCCGCGCCTTCGGTCAGCCGGTCGGCGTCCTCGATCAGCACAATCTGCCAGCGACCGGTGCTGGGCCGCCGCGAGGCGATCTGCACGATCGCGCGCATCTCATCGACACCGATGGAGAGCCCTTCGGGGATGACGCGCCGCACGTCGGCGTGGGTGCCGGCCATCGTCGTCGAGCACGACCGGCATTCTCCGCAGCCCGGTACGCCGTCGGATGTGCACTGCAGGGCGGCGGCAAAGCACAGCGCAGCGATCGAGCGGCCCGATCCGGGCGGGCCGGTGATCAGCCAGGCGTGCGTCATCGCGGCCGTGTGAGGCGAATCACCACGGGCCGCCGCAGCGGCAGCGACCAGGTCAGTCTCGACCGACTCCTGGCCAACCAGCCGTGTGAATACCCGCGACATTATTTGAAACAGTAGTGCCCGCCGCTGACACGACTGCAACACAATCGGCCCCGCACGGAATGTTTTGGCTACTTCTTGGTCCCCGGCGACCGATACGGTGGGCAGGTGAGCACGGCAGCAGCACTTCCAGGGCGAATCAGTGGATTCGTCCAATGGTTTGTGCGCACGCCGTGGCCGGTCTTCACCTTGAGCCAGCTGCAGGCCGACATCATCGGTGCGCTGCTGGTACTGGGATTCCTCCGGTACGGCCTGCCGCCAGAAGACCGCATCGAGCTGCAAGAGCTGCCGGGTCCCAACCTGGCAATCTTCGCCGGCTCGATTGTGCTGCTGTTCGTCGTCGGAACCGCGATCAGCGCGCGGCTGCTGGTGCCGGTGTTCCGCTGGCAACGCCGTGACGGCCTGCTCGCCGATACCGACCCCGCCGACACCGCGTTGGCTCGTAGCCGGGCGCTACGGACGCCGTTCTACCGCACGCTGATCAACCTGTCGTCGTGGTGCATCGGTGGCGTGATCTTCATCATCGCCAGCTGGCCGGTGGCCAAGCACGCGGCGCCGGTGGTGGCCGTCGCCACTGCGCTGGGCGCCACCGCCACCGCCATCATCGGCTACCTGCAATCCGAGCGTGTGCTGCGCCCAGTCGCCGTTGCCGCGCTGCGCGGCGGCCTGCCGGACAACATCCGGGCCTCGGGTGTCATCGGGCGCCAGCTGTTGGCCTGGGCGTTGTCGACGGGCGTGCCGGTTTTGACGATCGTGCTGGCCGTGGTTGCCGATAAAGCTGCGTATCTTCACGGGCCGCCGGAGAAGCTACTGAACCCGATCCTGTTGCTCGCGTTGCTGGCGTTGGGCATCGGGTTCGCCAGCACGCTGCTGGTGGCCATGTCGATCGCCGACCCACTGCGACAGCTGCGCTGGGCGCTCGGTGAGGTGCAGCGCGGTAACTACAACGCCCACATGCAGATCTACGATGCCAGCGAGCTGGGCCTGCTGCAGGCCGGCTTCAACGACATGGTCCGCGAGCTATCCGAGCGGCAGCGGCTGCGCGACCTGTTCGGTCGCTACGTCGGCGAGGATGTCGCCCGTCGCGCGCTCGAGCGCGGCACCGAGTTGGGCGGCCAGGAACGCGACGTCGCAGTCCTGTTCGTCGACCTGGTCGGCTCGACCAAACTGGCCTCGACGAGACCACCGGCCGAGGTGGTCGGCATGCTCAACGAGTTCTTCCGCGTGGTGGTGGACACCGTCGGCCGGCATGGCGGTTTCGTCAACAAGTTCCAGGGTGACGCGGCGTTGGCCATCTTCGGCGCGCCGATCGAGCATCCGGACGCCTCCGGTGGCGCACTGGCGGCGGCCCGCGAGCTGCACGACGAGCTGCTCCCGGTGATCGGCTCGGCGGAGTTCGGCATCGGGGTGTCATCGGGCCGCGCCATCGCCGGCCACATCGGCGCTCTGGCCCGCTTCGAGTACACCGTGATCGGCGACCCGGTCAACGAGGCCGCGCGACTGACTGAGCTCGCCAAGCTGGAGGACGGCCACGTGCTGGCCTCGTCGGTCGCAGTCAGCTGCGCGCTGGATGCCGAGGCGCTGTGCTGGGATGTCGCGGAGGTCGTCGCGTTACGCGGACGCACCGCCCCGACCCAGCTGGCCCGGCCGCTTCATCTGGCCGCGCCGAAACACGTGTCCAGCAAGGTTGGCAGAACCCCGTAGCACGTTATTCCGCGAATATTGAACGGGCGAAGCCGCAGTTCTGCGACATAAAATCACTTCGCAGCTAAAAATTGCGGCCTCGATCCGCAGAACTGACGCGCGGAATTAGCCGCCGGCAGGTGGCGGACCGGCCGGCGCCGGGGTCAAAACGCCCGGCACCAGCGGCCCGAGATCGATGTACGCCTTGCCCTGCGAGTCGGTGACGCTGGCCGGGTCGCTACCCAGGTTCAGCAGGTCACTCAGGCCCGGCACGGTCGCAGGCGTTTCTCCCTCGAAAACTCCGGTCTGGGATTCGGTGATGTTCTGCACCACCACCGGGGCTTCGGAGCCGTTCATGATCTGCAGCAAGTCGGTCACCGATGGGCTGTTTGCATCGGGATTCTCGTGCGTGTTGCCGGAGAGCTGCACCGCGGGCACTTGCACGTCACTCAGCGGCGGCGCAGCGGGAGCTGCGATGATGACGCTGACACCGCCGAGCGCAGCACCAGCGGTGATGCAGTAGCGGACAACGGATCGCATGATTCTCTCCGGACGGCGAAGCGGCGGTTCCACAACGTGTACGGGCACTGTACCTGAGAAGTGGCTGAGAATCATCCCCTATTTAGCAAAAAACTCTGGGAAGATTCCTCAGGATCGCCGAGGCGGCCCGGCCGCGCGGGAAAATAGCCCGCTAGCTGCGCTTGGCGACTTTTTTGGCGGCCTTCTTGGCGGGCGCTTTGCGGGCGGTCTTTTTGGCCGTTTTCTTCGCCGGACCGCGGGCGCGCCGGTCGGCCAGCAGCTCGGCGGCGCGCTCATCGGTGATCGACAGGACGTCGTCGCCTTTGCGCAGGCTGGCGTTGGTCTCCCCGTCGGTGACGTACGGGCCGAACCTGCCGTCCTTGATCACCATCGGCTTGCCCGACGCCGAGTCGTTGCCGAGTTCGCGCAGAGGCGGCGTCGCTGCGCCCTGGCGGCCACGACGTTTCGGCTCGGCGTAGATCTTCAGCGCCTCGTCGAGAGTGATCTCGAACATCTGCTCTTCGGTGGCCAGCGAGCGAGAGTCGGTGCCGCGCTTCAGGTATGGACCGTAGCGGCCGTTCTGCGCGGTGATCTCCTCTTTTGATTCCGGGTCGAGACCGACAACTCGCGGCAGCGAGAGCAGTTTCAGCGCGTCCTCGAGGGTCACGGTCTGCAGATCCATAGTGCGCAGCAGCGAGCCCGTTCGCGGCTTGGGCCCGGTGGGCTTCTTACCCTTCTTGGCCGGCTGACCCGCGGCGCCGTCGTCGTCGTCCTCGGGCTTGGGCAGCACCTCGGTGACGTAAGGGCCGTAACGTCCGTCCTTGGCGACGATTTCGTGTCCGCTGTCCGGGTCGACGCCGAGGCTGCGCCCCTCTTGCGGGGTGGAGAAGAGTTCCTCGGCGACATCCAGCGTCAGCTCGTCGGGGGTCAACGAATCGTGCAGGTTGGCCCGCTGCGGTGTCGGTTCGCCGTCGTCGCCAGTCACCATCCGTTCCAGGTAGGGACCGTTCTTGCCGACCCGCACGTTGACCGCGCGGCCCTGCACGTCGTCAAAAAGCTTGATGGAGTTGACTTCTCGGGCATCAATGCCCTCGAGGTTGACACCGACCAGCTTCTTCAGCCCGCCGGACCGGGCGATCGAATCGGCCACACCGTGATCGCCACCGAAATAGAAGTTGCTGAGCCAGTTGGTCCGACGCTCCTGACCGGAGGCGATCGCGTCGAGCTCGTCTTCCATCGCAGCGGTGAACCCGTAGTCGACCAGCCTGCCGAAATGCTGTTCCAGCAAACCGGTCACGGCGAACGCGACCCACGACGGGACCAGCGCGCTGCCCTTCTTGTGCACGTAGCCGCGGTCCTGAATCGTCTTGATGATCGACGAATACGTCGACGGTCGTCCGATGCCCGAGCTCTTCGAGAGCCTTGATCAGCGACGCCTCGGTGTAGCGGGCCGGTGGGTTGGTGGAGTGCCCGTCGGGGGTCAGCTCAGTGGCGTCCACCCGCTGACCCTTGGTCAACTGCGGCAGCCGGCTCTCGGCGTCGTCAGCTTCTCCGCCGGCCTGATCGTCCACGGTTTCCACGTAAGCCTTGAGAAAGCCCGGGAAAGTCAGGGTGCGACCGCTGGCGGAGAACTGCAGTTCCCTTCTCGGTGCCGGCCTCGTTGATTTCGCCGTTGATCCGCAAGCTCAGCGTGGTACCGCGGGCGTCGGCCATCTGCGAGGCGACCGTGCGCTGCCAGATCAGCTCGTAGAGCCGGAACTCGTCGCCGTCGAGTTCGCGACGCACCGCGTCGGGGGTCGCGAAGGTCTCCCCAGCGGGCCGGATCGCCTCGTGCGCTTCCTGGGCGTTCTTCACCTTGCGGGTGTACTGGCGCGCCGACGGCTAGACGTACTCCTCGCCATAGAGCTGGCGGGCCTGGGTGCGGGCCGCGTCGATCGCCGACTGCGACAGCGTCGTCGAGTCGGTACGCATGTAGGTGATGTAGCCGTTCTCGTAGAGCCGCTGGGCGATGCTCATCGTGCGCTCGGCAGGAAACCGCAGCTTGCGGCCGCCTTCCTGCTGCAGCGTCGACGTCATGAACGGCGGGTACGGGCGGCGGGTGTAAGGCTTCTCCTCCACCGACCCGACCGACAGCTGCGCTCCACGCAACCCCGTGCCAACTACACCGCGCCGGCCTCGTCGAGCACGGTGACCTCGGCCGGCTTACGCACCGTGCCCAGCGAGTCGAAGTCGCGGCCGGTCGCCACCCGCAGACCATCGACGGACGTCAGCCGTGCGGTGAAGGTCGGCGGCTGGGCCTTGGGGTCGGAAACGCTGGCATCGAGATCGGCCACGATGTCCCAGTAGGCAGCGCTGCGGAACGCCATGCGGTCGCGTTCGCGCTGCACGATGATGCGGGTGGCCACCGACTGGACCCGGCCCGCGGACAGCTTGGGCGCCACCTTCTTCCACAGCACCGGGCTGACCTCGTAGCCGTACAGCCGGTCCAGGATGCGGCGGGTTTCCTGGGCATCGACCAGGTCGATGTCCAGGTCGCGCGGGTTCTCGGCGGCTTCCAGGATCGCCTGCTCGGTGATCTCGTGGAACACCATCCGCTTGATCGGGATGCGCGGCTTAAGGGTCTCCAGCAGGTGCCAGGCGATGGCCTCACCCTCGCGGTCACCATCTGTGGCCAGGTAGAGCTCGTCGACGTCCTTGAGCAGGCCTTTGAGCTCGCTGACCGTGGCCTTCTTCTCCGGGCTGATGATGTAGAGCGGCTCGAAGTCCTCGTCGACGTTGACCCCGAGCCGAGCCCACGGCTGCGACTTGTACTTCGCCGGCACGTCGGCGGCGGCGCGGGGCAGGTCGCGGATGTGTCCTCGCGAGGATTCGACGATGTAGTTGGCGCCCAGGTAACCGGCTAATTTGCGCGCCTTGGTCGGCGACTCGACGATGACGAGTCGCCGTGTGGCTCCACTGCCCTTCCCTGTTGCAAGGTCAGCACGGTCGCCTTCAGCCACCTGTTCTTACGCTCACTTTCCGCTATTTCAGCGCTCGGGCCGGTCCCAAAGAGAAAATTCCGGTGCGATCGGCCCATTAGACAACTGACAATGTGGCACCCGGGATGGGTCCACGCAAACCGACCCCCCGTTCACCGGTCGCCCAATTGCCGCTAAACGTGCGGCCAGTATTGAAACGCCTCGACTCCTGTCTGGCGGTTCCCCGACATTCTCTACCAGGCGCGATAGCCTCCGCCGACCGCTGATCCGCAGCGCGGGCCGAGCACCGCGAGTACCGATCAGGGTCGGCGCTATACCGACCCGCATCAACGCCGACGCCAGCGGCGAATGGGTATCCGGCGCGTGCGGATCCAGTCCGAGTACATAGCGGTCGGCTTCCGGGCTGCCGGCCGCAAGGATCCAGGCCCGCAGTTCGCGCGGCCCGGGCAACCACAGCGGCGGCACGGTCTTCACCGCGCCGCGGGTCCATTCGCCGGCGATGGGACGCAGCCTGGCGTCGACCGCGGTACGCACCAGCGGCGTCTTTTCGTCCGTTTCGGTGATTTCAGCCGTCATACCGGCCTCGTCGATCATCTGGGCCAGCGCGGCGGCACGCCAGGGCTGGTCGACCACCACCGACAGCCTGGCACCGCTGCCGACGGTGACGATCTGGCCCGCGGCCGCCAGCACGCCGGTGAGGTCGCCGACCGCAGGCGGCACCGACTCCGCCGAGAAGAAGGACAGCTGGCTCACGTCAACGACAGTAAGCGTCCGAGGAACGATGCACGCCACGGCGTGCGGAACGTCAGGTCATCAACACCGCAGCCGACGACGACGCAGAGCGAAGCCATGCGGGGCAGGCGGGCCATCAAACGAGAAACCCCCCGAACGAAACCGGTGACTCCGGACCGTGCGGGGGGTTGTCGTTGAAGGCTTGCTCAGATGGAGCGGACGCCAGTGGCCTGAGGACCCTTGGGGCTTTGGCCGACCTCGAATTCAACCCGCTGGTTCTCCTCGAGGGTGCGGAAGCCGCTACCCTGGATCTCCGTGTAGTGGACGAACACGTCGGCCGAACCGTCCTCGGGGGCGATGAAGCCGAATCCCTTCTCCGCGTTGAACCACTTCACAGTTCCCTGTGGCATTTCTTGATCTTTCCTTTACTTCTCGGGTGCGGCGCACCGCCTCGATGCACCGGGCCCGTTCCGACCGCTATACCTTGCCGAGTCGCCGGAACTTCACCCGACCTACACCCTCGCAGGAACCGCGGCCGCAACGTCGATCCTGCGAAAGCTTTGACACGAACACAGAAGCTGCGACCGCAAACAGTCAACCATGTTCATCGCGTCAGCGACAGCCTAAGGTGATCAATTCAGCCACCACGAGGTAAACAATTCAGGTGCGAGGGCCAAACCGCTGGCTGCGAGCCCGCCGTGGGTTGCGGTATCCGGTCAATAGCTCGACATCAGGAGGAACGCAAAACGTGGTGACGTTCGGCAGCGAACTGCTCGCGGCCGCCGTCGCCGGCAGCGAACCGGGAGAACATCCGCTACGCCATGTCGCCGAGCTGCCGGCACGGCATGGCCGCCAGCGTCCTTGGCCGCATGGGCCGAGCCGGACGTGGTGCGCGCCTTCACCGATCGCGGCATCAATTCGCCGTGGGCACATCAGGTTGAGGCGGCAGAGCTGGCCCATGCCGGCCGGCACGTGGTGATCAGCACGGGCACGGCGTCGGGAAAGTCGCTGGCCTATCAACTTCCCATCCTCAATGCGCTGGCGACCGATCCGCGGGCCCGGGCGCTGTACCTCTCGCCGACGAAAGCTCTTGGCCACGACCAGTTGCGGGCCGCGCACGCGCTGACCGCGGCGATACCGCGGCTCGGTGACGTTGCGCCCACGGCTTACGACGGCGACAGTCCCACCGAGGTGCGACGTTTCGCGCGCGAGCGCTCGCGCTGGATGTTCTCCAACCCCGATATGGTGCACCTGGCGCTGCTGCGCAACCATGCCCGGTGGGCGGTATTTCTGCGCGGTCTTCGCTTCGTGGTCGTCGACGAATGCCATTACTACCGCGGTGTTTTCGGCTCGAACGTGGCGATGGTTCTGCGTCGGCTGCTGCGGTTGTGCGCACGCTACTCGGCCGACCCGGCGCCCATCACGCCGACTGTGATCTTCGCCAGCGCGACAACGGCGGCGCCCGGCGCAACTGCCGCCGAGCTCATCGGCCAGCCGGTCGCGGAGATCACCGAAGACGGGTCGCCGCAGGGCGCCCGCACGGTGGCGTTGTGGGAGCCGGCCCTGCGCACCGACCTCGTCGGTGAAAACGGCGCTCCGGTACGACGGTCCGCCGGTAGCGAAGCGGCACGAGTGATGGCCGACCTGATCGCTGAAGGCGCGCGCACGCTGACGTTTGTCCGGTCGCGGCGCGGGGCCGAATTGACCGCGCTGGCAACCCGTGCGCGGCTGGAGGACATCGCCCCGGAGCTGACCGAGTCGGTGGCGTCTTATCGGGCGGGTTATCTGCCCGAGGACCGCAGCGCACTCGAACGGGCGCTGCTCGACGGACAGCTCCGAGGTCTGGCCACCACCAACGCGCTGGAATTGGGTATCGATATCGCCGGACTCGACGCGGTGGTGCTGGCCGGTTTCCCGGGACGGTGACGTCGTTTTGGCAGCAGGCCGGCCGATCCGGGCGACGTGGTCAGGGCGCGCTGGTCTTGCTGGTCGCCCGAGACGATCCACTGGACACCTACCTGGTGCACCATCCGGCTGCGCTGCTGGACAAGCCGATCGAGCGGGTCGTGATCGATCCGGCCAACCCGTACATTCTTGGCCCGCAATTACTCTGTGCAGCAACCGAATTACCGCTCGATGATGCCGAGGTGCGGACGCTGGGCGCCGAAGAGGTCGCCGAGCGGACTGGTCGACGACGGCCTGCTGCGGCGGCGATCCGGCAAGTACTACCCGGCGCCGGGCGTGGATCCCCATCCGGCAGTGGACATTCGGGGATCGACCGGCGGCCAGATCGTCATCGTGGAGAGCGAAACCGGACGGTTGCTGGGGACCGCCGGATGCCGGCCAGGCCGCCGCTTCGGTGCACCCGGGCGCGGTGTATCTGCATCAGGGCGAGAGTTATGTGGTCGATTCGCTGGACTTCGAAGAGGGCATGGCTTTCGTTCACGCCGAGGATCCCGGATATGCCACGTTCGCACGGGAACTCACCGACATCGAGGTCACCGGGACCGGTGAACGCCAGGTATTCGGTTCGGTGACGCTGGGCCTGGTCCCGGTCTGCGTCACCAGCCAGATCGTCGGCTATCTGCGTCGCCGGCTGACCGGCGAGGTCATCGACTTCGTCGAACTGGATATGCCGGCGCAGACGCCTGGACACCACTGCGGTGATGTATACCATCACGCCAGAAGCACTGCAGCCGCAACGGAATCGACGCGCCGCAGATCCCCGGATCGCTGCACGCCGCCGAGCACGCCGCGATCGGACTGCTGCCCCTGGTGGCCAGCTGCGATCGCGGCGACATCGGCGGACTGTCCACCGCGGTGGGCCCGGAGCCCGATGGGCTGCCGAGCGTCTTCGTCTACGACGGCTATCCGGGCGGAGCGGGCTTCGCCGAGCAGGGTTTCCGCCGGGCGAGCACCTGGCTGGGTGCCACCGCCGCCGCTATCGAGGCGTGCGAATGCCCGTCGGGATGCCCGTCGTGCGTGCAGTCACCGAAGTGCGGAAACGGCAACGATCCACTGGATAAGGCCGGGCTATGCGGGTCTTGCGCTTGGTGCTCACGGCGCTGGCTCACGAGGACGGGACATCTTGATGACGACCGACCCCTCGACGGTCGTCTCAGGTTGTCTGCGTCACGGCAGCCGCCATGAAAACGCATTTCCTCGCTGCTGAAGAAACGCGCACATGCCGAAATTACAAACACGCGGCGAACGTCGGACAGCACAATCCGTTCGCAATCCCAATGGGCGCAGCAGCAAAATACCCGGCCACGTAACCTGTGCAAGTCACCGCCTGATGTTCAAGTCACCGTCAGGCTGACCGCCGACGAAACTTGCGCGGATTCGACAGGGACGGCAACGGGTTATCCGCCTTGCCGGACGGCTAAGCTAGCGAGCTATGACCGACGACTGGCTGCTGGTGGAGACGCTGGGCACGGAACCGGCCGTCGTCGCGCTCGGTCGCCAATTGCGACACCTCGTTCCGATCGCCACGTTTCTGCGGCGGAATCCTCGTCGCGCCGCGATCCAGTCGGCGATCGCCGAGTCGTTGCAAACCAGCCAGAGCCTGGTCAGCCTGACCCCCAAGAAACGACCGGGTGATCCGCACCGAGCCGGTGTTGATGCCCGACGGCCGCATGCACGGCGTGCACGTCTGGATCGGACCGGCGGACGATGAACCGCCGGAGCGGCCGATCGCCGGTCCGCTGAAGTGGGACATGACCCTGGGCGTGGCCACCGACACCCCGGAGTCGCTGGCCAATATCGGCCGCAACGTCGAGACCGAAGACCCCGAGGACCGCGCATTCGCCGAATGCTGGCCGGCCGGTGAGCTCAAGCCGAACGAGGGCAAGGCGCTGGCGGCCGCGGTGAGATCCGAACCGGGGCACACCGTGTGCGACACCTGGGACGGCACCGATTGGCAGGGCAACTACATCCGGGTGAGTTTCGTCGCCCGCAATGGTCTGGAAACCGGCGTCGAACGGCCGCGATCACCTGATCGCGCGGGGGATGAATTGGCGGGCCGACGACGCCGACCCGGCCGCAACCGTCCGATCGGCTCGCCCAGCAGATCCTGCAGGGCCTGGCCCCGCCCGGAGTGCATCGGGCGCTGTTCGACCCGCACACCTGGACGCTGCTGAAGTGGCTGGACGAGCCGTGCCCGTTCTACGACTGGCGTCGTGTCGCGGCCGACAGCCCGAAGCTTCATCCCAGCGACGAGGCGAAGATGGCCGCGATGCACACGGAGTTCGCCGACGGGGCCACCCGCGGGGTGCTGCGGATGCCGGCCGCGACGGCGGGTGGGTGCCGGTGCATGTGACCGTCAACCGGGTGGTCATCGACCAGGAGACTTCCGCCGGGCTCGTCTCGCTGCGATTGCCGACGCCGGCGCGAGGTCACCGCCGCGGATCTGGCCGACTAGGCCGGGCCGGCGCGGGCGGCTGCCCGGCGCCGCCCCATCGGCTGACCGCCAGGGCCACCTCGACGTGACGACGACGTCCAGGTCGTCGACCGCGCAGTCGGCGGTGCCGGCGCGCATCGCGCGAGCCACCGCGCCGGCCTGTGCGCAGGCCGTCTCGGGCCCGGCGGGCAGCCGCGCCGCGGCGGCCAACGCGGCCAGGTCGGCCGCGGCCTGCGCCCGATGCCGCGCCACCACCGCGGCGCCCAGGTAGCCGCTGCCGCCGGTGACCGACCAGCAGCACGGCGACCATCGCGGCGGCGACGACGGTGGCCGAGCCGCGCTCATCGCGGCGGCTCGACCGCCGAGACCCCGGTCGCCGCGATGTGCAGCACGGGAAGCAGATTCGACCGGGCGGTGACCGTCGCGACGACGAATCCGCCGTCCCGGCGCAGCTGCGACCGCGGCGCCGCCGGGCGCGACACCGCGGGCGGTGGCGACGGCCGAGCGCTCGTCACCGCGCGCGGCCAGCCGGGCAGCCTCGCGGGCCGCGTCGATGCAGCGGACCTGCATCGACACCGCTGTGATGCCGGCCAGACACAGCACCAAGACCGCGACCAGCATGGCGACGCCGAACGCCGCTTCCACGGTGGCCGCGCCGGCATCGTCGGCTAGGCCTTGGTGTTGAGCGCGCGGGCGATGATGTTGGTCAGCGCCGTGACGATCGAATCGCCGGTCACGACCGTGTACAGGATCGCGGCGAACGCCGCCGCCGCGATAGTGCCGATGGCGTACTCGACCGTCGACATCCCTGACTCGTCCACCGCCAACACCGCGACGCGCGCTTTGAATACCTGAAACGATGTTGCTGCCTTCATGTTTCCTTCCTCGGTTATCCCAGACGGCACCGTCGGGCGCCGTCACAACAAGCCCGACTGCAGTACGTCACCGGCCAGCCCGGCGACCACCGGGACGACGCCCAGGCATACGAACGCCGGCAGGAAACACAGGCCGAGCGGACCGGCGATCAGCACCCCGGCGCGCTCGGCGGCCGCGGCGGCGCTGTGCGCGGCGTCCTGCCGGCATTGCGCGGCGAGCGCGGTCAACCGCCTCGGCCAGTGCCACGCCCGACACCGAGGACCGCCGCGCCAGCCGCAACAGCGCATCGATCTGCGGGTCGAGGGAACCGATGCCAGTCGCCGGCGCCGACCAGGCGACGGCCGGGTCGGCTCCCAGCGCCAGCAGATCGGCGGCGCGTCGCAGCACCCGGGCCAGCAGCGGCGGCGCCGACGGCGCCGTCGCCGCCGCGGCGGTCGACACCGCCATACCCGCGGCCAGGCATACCGCCAGCACATCCAGGCTCGACGCGACGGCCAGTGGATCCGGCCGCGCGCACCGGCTGCCGCGCCGTGCGTGGCGCGCGGACCGCCATGCGCGGCCCGCGCCCGCACCACTCGACGGCCCCGGGCCGCTCAGCAATGCAGCCGCGGCCAGCAATGTCGGCCGATCAGTTGGCGCTGCATTCACGCCGCCGCCCGATCGGTGATGTGGTCCGACCACAGCAGTCCACCGCAGACCAGCGTCAGCCCGATGACCAGCATCCAGCCGCCCAGCTGTCCGCCGAGCAAGAACGCCACCGGGTGGGCGCCGATGAGCTGGCCCATCAACACCGACAGCACCGGCAGGCCCGCGAGGATGGCGGCGGTCGCACGGGCGCCGGCCATAGCCGACCGCACCTGCCCGGAGAACCGTTGTCGCTCAGCGATATCGCGTTGCGCCGCGTGCATCAGTGCAGACATCGCCAGGCCGTGTTCGGCGGCCAGTTGCCAGCACACCGCGAGCCGGTCCCATTGCGCCGGCAGCGCCGAAGCCTCGGCCACGCCGCGCAAGCCCGCGGTCACGTCGGCGCCCAACCGGGCGCGGGCGGCCACCGCACGACACGCGACCGGAGACCGGCCCGGACGGTTTCGTCCGCCGCCACGGCGAAGGCGGTGCCGGGTGTGCGCCGACCCGCAATTCGCCCACCAGGACGTCGATCGCGGTCTCCAGCTCCCGGCTCTCGTCGATCGCCCGGCCGCCACGCCTTCGTCGGCGATAGCGCAGCGAGATCGTTCGCGCCGAACAACGCGACCGCCAAAACCGTTGTCAACGGCAGCAATACGGCACCGGCGGCAACAGCACCGCACTGTCAGCCCAGCCGGCGGCACGCGGCGGGATCCGGACGTCCGACGGTCGGCGCGTGCCAAGTCGGCGCCGCGGTGACGACGGAAGCGACAGCACCGCCGCTGACAACGCCAACGCGGCCGGCACCGGTCCGGTCATGACCGCGTCCGGCCTTGCAGCAGCCGGCGCAAGCCGGCGACCTCGTCGGTCAATCCGCGGTCGGCATGCCACGCCGTGACCGCCCGCACCCGACCGTCGGTTTGGCGCAGCACGGCGATTTCGTTGAGACGCCGTCGTCCGTCGCGGTCCCGGGCAACGTGCAGCAACACCTGAACCGCGGCGGCCAATTGACTGTGCAGCGCAACGCGATCCAGACCACCGAGCGCGCCCAGTGCCTCCAGACGCGCCGGGACTTCGCCGGGATTGTTGGCGTGCACGGTGCCCGCGCCACCGTCATGACCGGTGTTCAGCGCGGCGAGCAGATCGACCACCTCGGCGCCGCGGACCTCGCCGACGACGATGCGGTCCGGTCGCATCCGCAGCGCCTGGCGGACCAGTTGGCGCACGGTGACCTCCCCGACGCCCTCGACGTTGGCGCACCGCGCCGACCAGCCTGACCAGGTGCGGATGCGGTGGCGCCAACTCGGCGGCGTCCTCGACGCAGACGATCCGCTCGTCGGGCGCCACCGCGTTCAGCATCGCCGACAGCAACGTGGTCTTGCCCGCGCCGGTGCCCCCGGACACCAGGAACGCCAGCCGGGCCGCGATGATGCCGTCGATCAGCTCCACGGCCGCGGGTGCGATGGCGCCGGCTGCGATCAGCGCGGCCAGATCCTGGGTGGCCGGCCGCAGCACCCGCAGCGACAAGCAGGTGCCGCCAGCGGCGACCGGCGGCAGCACGGCGTGCAGCCGGACCGCGAACTCGCCCGCGCCCAACCCGGTCAGCTGACCGTCGACCCACGGTTGCGCGTCGTCGAGTCGCCGACCGGCGCCAAGCGCCAGCCGCTGCGCCAATCGTCGCACGGCGGCTTCGTCGGCGAACTGAATATCAGTGCGCCGCAACCCGTTTCCGTCGTCGACCCACACCGCGTCCGGCGCACTGACCAGCACGTCGGTCGTCCCGTCCGCGCACAACAGCGGCTCGAGAATTCCCGCGCCGGTCAGCTCGGTCTGCAGTATCCGAAGATTGCTCAGCAATTCGGTGTCGCCGAGCACCCCGCCGGATTCGGCCCTGATCGCGTCGGCCACCACCTTGGGTCGCAGCGGCGCGGATTCCGTCGGCCAGCCGCTCCCGCACCCGGTCGATCAGCGAATCCGTCATGCCGCGCGTGCCTCGGCGTCGGGCCCACCGGGTGCCGGTAGCACCGCGAGCACGCGGCGAGCCGCCGCCGCCAGCGCCGAGCGCCGCGCCAGCCGCAGACCGCCGTGCTCGAGCTGCTCGGCCAGACCGCGGGTCGGGCTTCATCGACGCCAGCAGCGGCACGGCGGCGATCGCAGCCACCTCGTCGGCCCGCAAACCGCCCGGCGACGGACCCCGTACCACCAGACCGATGTTGGGGTTGATCGCGGCAAGCACCGGGACGATCGTCGCGGTGGCCGCACAGGCCCGCACGTCGCATGGGCTGACCACCACGACGAGATCGGCTGTGTCCAAGGCGATCTGAACGGCATCGGTCAACCGGCGCGGAAGATCGCAGACCACGGTCGCCCCGCCGCGACGGCCGGCGTCGAGAACCGCTTGCACTGCGCCGGCGTCCAATTCACGGTCGCGCCGCGTGCCCGACAGCATGCTGATCCCGCGATGCCGCGGCAACGCTTCGCGCACCGCCGACCAGTTCAGCCGTCCGCCCTGCAACGCCAGATCCGGCCAGCGCACACCGGGCCGGTCTCGGCGCCGACCAGCAGATCGATGCCGCCGGCCCAGGGATCGACATCGACCAGCAGCGCATCGTTGGCCGTGCTGCGCCAGTGCGACCGCGAACAGTGACGCGCCCGCCCCGCCGCACCCGCCGATAACCGCTACCACCGCGCCGCGATTGCCGTCGTCGCGCGCTGACTTCGCCGGCGTCCGCGAGCTCGCGGACCAGATCATGTTCTTGGGCAGGCAATCTCAGCACGTGCCTGGCGCCCACCTCGATGGCCGCGGCCCATGTCGCGGGCGCCGGGTCGTCGCCGGTCACCACGATCACGTGCGCGGCGGCGCGGCAACCCGGTCGCCTGCGCATGCCTGCGCCGCGGCTTCGTCGAGGACGACCGCCGACGCCGCCGACCACGCTTTCCTGCTGACCGGTAATGCGTTGCCGGCGTGAACAACTCGGACACCGACTGCGGCCGCAACGCGGTCCAGCTCGTCGCGCAGCGCGGGCTCGGCAAGCACGGCCAGAATCCCGTCGGCGCTCGGAGATCGTCATCGGCCCACCGTGCCGCGGCGTGGCGGCACGACACCGCCAGTCACACAGGCAGAATTTGTGGACAACATCGGCTCTGTGCACAAACTGCGGCGGGATCGCGCCGAGCTAAGGATCTAGCCCGACAAAAGGGACGACCCCCGCCAGGGGGGGAGGAGGCGAGGGTCGTCGTGTATCAGCCCCGGGGGGTCGGGCTGATACACCCTCGGCTAAGCCGAGTGATGCTTACTATACACATGACAGTGTTACGCAGCGCAAGAGTTGCTTGCGACTGATTAGTAAGACCTTTCAAGTAGCTGAACCATCAACGTTTTCTGCCCCTGCGGCAATCAGATCCACGCTTGACCGGCGGTTTTGCCGACAGCGTCGCGATTTGCCGGCGACCCCGCCCTATGCTGGTGACAGTGACGGTCAACGACTCGGCCGCTGACCAGCAAATATCGTCGGCGCCCAGCGGCCCCAGTCCACGCACGGCAGCTTTTTTCGATCTTGACAAGACCATCATCGCCAAATCCAGCACGCTGGCATTCAGCAAACCCTTCTTCGCGCAGGGCTTGATCAACCGCCGAGCCGTGCTGAAGTCCAGTTACGCGCAGTTTTTGTTCCTGCTGTCTGGCGCCGACCATGACCAGATGGACCGGATGCGAGTCCACCTGACGAACATGTGCACCGGCTGGGATGTCGAGCAGATCAAGTCGATTGTCAACGAGACGCTGCACGACATCGTGACGCCGCTGGTGTTTGCCGAGGCCGCCGACCTGATCGCCAGCCACAAGCTGTGCGGGCGCGATGTCGTGGTGGTCTCGGCATCCGGTGAGGAATTGGTGGCGCCCATCGCGCGGGCGCTGGGAGCCACCCACGCGATGGCGACCCGCATGGTTGTCGAGGACGGCAAATACACCGGCGAGATCGGCTTCTACTGCTACGGCGAAGGCAAGGTCCAGGCGATCCGCGAGTTGGCCGCTCGCGAGGGCTACCCGCTCGAACATTGCTACGCCTACTCCGATTCGATCACCGACATGCCGATGCTCGAGGTCGTCGGCCATCCCGAGCGTGGTCAATCCCGGATCGCGCCCTGCGGCGCGAAGCGACCGCCCGCGACTGGCCGGTGCTGGCATTCTCCCGGCCGGTGTCGCTGCGCGACCGCATCCCGGCGCCGTCGGGCGCCGCGGTCGCCACGACCGCCGCGGTCGGGATCAGCGCGCTGGCCGCCGGAGCGCTGACCTACTCGCTGCTGCGCCGGTTCTCGCTGTAGCGGCCGCTCCAGCAAACTATCGTGTCACGGGTCGGCATCACTTCAGCATTTCAACGACGATTGGCCCTTGATGTGACCGGGGTCACGGAGTACAAAGGAGCTACGGAAGCCCGGTAAGGCCAAGATCGATCCGGAAGAGAAGGGCCGGTCTCCCGATCAGGACAACCCAGCACGGTTCCCGGCACCCACGCGGAGTCATAGCCGCGATAATGGCAGAAGTGTTGCGGGCCTGCGTAATTGCGAAGAGTGAACGGTGTCGACGGCCCTTTGGGTGGGGCTGCAGCCGGAAGCGTCGCAAGATCGCCGAGGCCATCCCACGCAGCCCACAGATGCACGCTTGGTAACCGGGATCCGTGCTAGCGGGCGGCGAGCCGAATCACTTCGGTACGCCGCCCGCTTTATTCCGCATCTGCAGCCGCTGTCGCGCTTCCGGCAACCTACTGCGTCAGCGATTCGGCGATCGACAGCGCCTCCTGCGCACCAGTGCGCATAGCCCGGCACGACAGCACCAGCCACGCCGTCATCCCTTCGGACGTTCCGTCGGCGAAGCCTGCGCGCCGCCTCGCGATAGTCGGCGGCGCGACGCATCCAGCCCACCTCCGGCACGCCCAGCCCGTGCGGGTCGAGCCCGGTCGCGATGGTCACCAGTCGCGACACCGCGCGCGCGACCACGCCGTCCGCGGTGCCGAACGGCGCCAGGGTCAGCAATTCGCCGTGCGCGACCGCGGCGATCACCGGGGCCGGCGCGCTGGCTACCGCCGGTCACGATCGTCGGCGAGCAACTCCAACCGCGGCCCGACGTCGGCGTCCGCACGCGGCCTGCCCAGCCGGCTCTCGTCGATCGCGGTCGGCGGCGGCCAGCATGTGCAGCCGCGCCAGCGCCTGCAGCGGCGCGCGCTGCCACACGCCGACCAGGTTCGGTCTCGCCGCCCTCCAGTGCCTGCGCGACGCGCAGCGCGCCGGCGAAAACCGGGTCGTCCATCGCCGACACGTCCATCTGGTCGTCGAGCTTCGCGCCGCCGCCATCGAGCACCGCCGAGGCCCGCGCCGACCGCAGCGCCGCCTCAGCGGCGGTCACCGGCCAGCGCCGCAGGTTGGCGCGGTGCCGGTGGGCCCGGCCGAGCGCCTCACGCGCCTGGTCGCTCGCGGCGGCGACACCGGGCAGCTCCATCAGCGGAGCCAGCGGGTCGGCACTCATTTGCGCCGCTCTCCCCCGCTAGCGGGAGGTACCCCCACCTCATCGCTCACTGTCAATTCGTGGCGGCGCACGTCACGATCTGCAGCTTAGCCAGCGCCAGCCCCCGGAATCGCGGCCAGTAGTTGCCGGGTGTACTCGTGGCTCGGTCGGGTGAACAGGGCTTTCGTTGCTCCGCGTTCGACGACCCGGCCCGCGCGCATCACCATGACCTCGTCGGCGATCTGCCGTATCACCGCCAGATCGTGGCTGATGAACAGATACGTCAGGCCCAGTTCCGCTTGCAGTTCGGCAAGCAAGTCCAGGATCTGCGCCTGCACGACGACGTCGAGCGCCGAGACCGCCTCGTCGCACACCAGCACCTCCGGTCGCAGCGCCAGTGCTCGGGCGATGGCCACCCGCTGCCGTTGACCACCGGACAGTTCTCGAGGGCGGCGGCTGCAGCAGCGACGAGGGCAATGCGACCTGGTCGGCGAGCTCGCGCACGGCCTGCTGGCGCTGCCGACGATCACCGATCCGATGTATTCGCAGCGGTTCTTCGATGGTGTGCAGCACCGAGTACATCGGATCCAAGCTGCCGTAAGGGTTTTGAAACACCGGCTGCACTCCGTCGACGGAATGCCAGCGTCTCGCCGCGGCTCATCGAGGCGGTGTCGGAAACATCCTGGCCGTCGAAAATCACTGTGCCCGAGCTGGGTTGCAGCAGACCGAGGACCATCCGGGCCAATGTCGACTTGCCGGAGCCCGACTCCCCCGCGATGGCCAGGGTGGTCGCCCGTCGCAACCGGAACGACACGTTGTCGACGGCGTGCAGGTCCACCTTCCGCCACGGCACGCCGCGCGAGGCCCGATAGACCTTGGTCAGTTCGGACGCCACGATCACGTCCTGCGCCGCGTCGCGCCCGGCACGGGTGGCCGCCGCCGCTTGACCTGCCTTCGCGTGCGCGCGGCGGTCGTGACGTTCCGCAGCGACGGCGCCGCTGCTACCAGGCGTCGAGTGTAGGGATGCTGTGGATTACGCAGAATCAGACTGTGCCGGCACCGGTTTCCACGACTGAGCCTTCGGTGCATAACGACCAGTTGCTCGGCCCGTTCAGCGGCCAGCGCGAGATCGTGGGTGATCAGCAGCACGGCGGTGCCCAGTTCGCCGGTGAGCTGCTGCAGGTGATCGAGCACCTGGCGCTGCACCGTGACGTCCAGCGCCGAGGTCGGCTCGTCGGCGATCAGTAGCTGTGGCCGGCCGGCCAGCCCGATTGCGATCAGGGCGCGCTGGCACATCCCGCCGGACAGCTGGTGGGGGTACTGTCTGGCCCGCAGCGTCGGATCGGGCATACCTGCATCGGCTAGCAGTTGGGCCGGCTGTCGGTCGATGTTGTTGGCACGCAATGCTTCTCGCACCTGAAAGCCCACCCTCCATACCGGGTTGAGGTTGGCCATCGGGTCCTGCGGCACGTAGCCGATGCCCGAGCCGCGGATGGAGCGCAGCCGGCGACGGTCGGCGGCGGTGAGGTCGATACCGTCGAAGATGATGCGGCCGGCGGTGATTCGTCCACCAGGCGGCAGCAGTCCCAGGATCGCCGCGGCGGTGGTGGACTTCCCCGATCCCGATTCGCCGACGATCGCCACGGTCTGACCGGCGCGCACGGCAAGGTCGACCCGCGCACCGCCGGATGTCGTCGCCGAATCTGACTTCCAGGCCGGTGACGCTCAGCAGCGGAACATCCGGGTGCGCTCATCTGCGCCGCTCACCGCTGACGCAGGTCCAGTGCGTCGCGCAGGACGTCGCCCATGATCATGAAAGCCAGCACCGTGATCGCCAGCGCCCCAGCGGGATAGAACAGGATGGGTGAGCCGGCGCGTAGCCGGATCTGGTCGACATTGATGTCTCCGCCCCACGACACCACCGTCGGCGGCAGCCCGACCCCGAGATAAGACAGCGTGGCCTCGGTGACGATGAACAGCCCGAGCGCGATGGTGGATACCGCGATCACCGGACCGATGGCGTTGGGCACCGCGTGACGCACCAGTATCCCGAACCTGCTCAGCCCCAAAGCTTTCGCGGCCAGCACGTAATCGCTACCGCGGACCGTCAGCACGCCGCCGCGCGCGATCCGGGCCACCTGCGGCCACCCGAATAACGCGAGGATTGCGATCACCGTCCACACCGTGCGGTGATGCATGACCTGCATCAGCACGATCGCCGCCAGCAGTAACGGAATCGCGAAGAACACATCGGCGACCCGGGAAATCACCGCGTCGAGCCAGCCGCCGTAGAAGCCAGCCAGCGCACCGAGTGCACCGCCGACGACGAACACCGCCAGGGTGGCACCCAGACCGACGGTGATCGAGGCGCGGGCGCCGTAAACAGTGCGGGCGTAGATGTCGTGGCCTTGCAGATCAGTGCCGAACCAGTGGGCGGCCGACGGTGCCAGCAAGCTCTCATTTGGATCGGCGTAACCGGGGTCGGCGGCGGTGAACAACCCCGGAAACGCGGCGACGACCAGGACGAAGCCGATCAGTACGGCGGCGATGATGAACTTCGGGCGGCGGCGCAACCCTCGCCACGTCTCGCGCAGGAGTCCGCCACCGGCAGTCGGCGTCAGCCATAGCGAATCCTCGGATCGAGCGCGGCGTACAGCAGATCCACGGCGAGGTTGGTCACCAGGTAGACGATGACGAGCACGGTCACGATGGACACCACGGTCGGCGCCTCCTGTCTGGTGACAGCTTGATAGAGCACGCCACCGACGCCGTGGATGTTGAAGATCCCTTCTGTGACGATCGCCCCACCCAGCAGCGCACCCAGATCCGCACCGAGGAAGGTCACCACCGGGATCAGCGAATTACGCAGGATGTGCACCGTCACCACGCGGCGCCGCGACAAGCCCTTGGCGGTCGCAGTCCGCACATAGTCGGCGTGCGCATTATCGGCGACCGCGGAGCGGGTCAACCGCACCACGTAGGCGAATGACACCGCGCCCAATACGATTCCGGGCAACAGCAGCCGGGCGAAAGTCGGCTGATCGCCGACCGTCACCGCGGCGATACCAAGCCGGACCCCGAAGATGAATTGTGCGAGGAAACCCAGCACGAAGATCGGGACCGCGATGATGATCAGGCTGGCGATCAGCACTGCGCCGTCGAAAACGCCGCCTTGCCGCAGACCGGCGATCACCCCGAATCCGATTCCGAACAACGCCTCCACCGCCAGCGCGATCATCGCCAGTCTGAAAGTGACCGGAAATGCCTGTGCCAGAACGGTGCTGACAGGCAGACCGGAGTAGGCATGGCCGAGGTCACCGTGCAGGATGCCGCCGAGATAGTGCAGATACTGCAGCCAAAACGGGTCGTTCAGGTGGTACTGGGCACGCAATTGCGCGGCCACCGCCGGACTCAAGGGGCGGTCGCCACCCAGTGCCGCGATCGGGTCGCCGGGCAACAGGAAGACCATGCCGTAGATCAGCAGCGTCGCTCCGACGAACACCGGGATCATTGCCGCGACACGTCGGGCGATGTACCACCCCATGTCAGGCCTTCACGATGTGTTCGTAGTCGGGCAGTCCGTTCCAGGTCAGCTTGACATGACCGACGGCCGGTGAGTGGCCGGCCACGGCGACGGTGTACCAGAGCGGCACAACGGGCATGTCCACCAATAAGATTCGCTGCGCGTCATTGCCGAGGGTAAATGATTGCGGCAAGTCGGGCGCGGCCTCGGCGGTGGCGATCGCGGCGTCGAACCGCGGGTTCGAGTAGCCCACGTCGTTGGCGCTCGCGCCGGTGCCGAACAGCGGCGCCAGGAACTCCAGCAGCGAGGGGAAGTCACCCTGCCATCCGGCCCGGAATGCGGTGTCGATTGTGCGAGTGGTGATCTGGGTCCGGAAGCCGGCGAAGGTTGGCTGCGGCACGCCGACGGCGTCGATACCGAGAGTGTTCTTGATGCTGTTGGCCACCGCGTCGACCCACTCCTGATGCGACCCGTCAGCGTTGTAGGCAATCGCATACTGCCCAGCCCATTTCGCGATGGCATCGGCCTGGGACCAGAGCCGCCGCGCGCGGTCTGGGTCGAAGTTCAGCGCATTGGTGCCGTCGATGTCGGCGTCATATCCGGGTAGTGAGCTGGCAGTGAAATCGCGGGCCGGTGCGCGTGCGCCGGAGAAGATCTTCTGGCAGATCTGCGGTCTGTTGATGGCGGCGGACAGCGCCGATCGGCGTAGCCGGCCTTCCTCGCCGGCGAAGTGCGGCAGCCGTAGCGGCGTATCCAGCGTCTGATTGACGGCGGCGGGCGCGGTGACTGCGCGGTCGCCGAGGTCTCGGCGGTAGACGGTGAGCACGCTGGGCGGAATCGTGTCCAGCACATCGAGATTGCTGGACAGTAAGTCCGCGTAGGCGGTATCCAGATTGGCGTAGAAGACGAACCGCAGGCCCTTGTTCTGCGACTTCCGATTGCCGCGATAGCCGGGGTTGGTCACCAGGTCGAGTTTGACGTTGTGCTGCCAGGCGGGGATGCGTCGCTCGTCCGCGAGCTGGTAGGGGCCGTTGCCGATCGGGTGTTGACCATAACCAGCCATATCTTTGAACGCCGCGGCAGGCAGTGGGTAGAACGGCGAAAAGCCCAGTCGCAGTGTGAAATCGACAACGGGATTGTTGAGCCGTACGTTGAACTCCCGGTCGTTGACCACCCGAAGTCCCGACATCGACGTCGCCGTGGGCTTGGCCGCTGCGACCTCGCTGAAGCCGGCGATCGGGCCGAAGAAGCTTTGTTGCAGTTGAGCATTGGCGGCCAGCGCGCCGTAATTCCAGGCGTCGACGAAGGAGTGCGCGGTCACCGGCGTGCCGTCGCTGAACGTCCAGCCGGGCTTCAGTCTGATCCGGTAGTTGATATCGTCCGTGTTCTCGATCGACTCAGCGACCTCGAGCGTCGGCGCGCCGTTGACGTCGTAGGACATCAGACCGGCGAACAGTCGGTCGACGATCCGGCCGCCGTTGGAGTCGTTGGTGTTCGTCGGGATCAGCGGGTTCTGCGGCTCGCCCGCGTTGACGATCACGACGTCGGTGCGAACGTTGCCCGCTCCGCAGCCGGCCAACGACGCGATTGCCAGCACGACGCACCACACCAGGGCCGCGATCCGACGCACGTCGTCCCTCCTCCGGCCCGCAGTACACATCCTGGCGCGGCTCTATCGCCTGCAGCCGCTCAAAAGTTAACTCAACCTGCCCGGCTCCATTGTCCGGGTCCACAACGGCCACGTCGCTGTATCGTCGCCGGACTAGGCTCGTGCGCGTGACCGAGACGCACGCACCGTCGTCCTATCCGCCGCACGACGAGTTCGCCGCGCAGGCCAACGCAGGTGACGACTTGTACCAAGATGCCGAGCAAGACCGGGAGGCGTTCTGGGCCGCCCAGGCCAACCGACTGTGTTGGGAGACACCGTTTTCCCAGGTGCTGGACTGGTCGGACGCGCCGTTTGCCAAATGGTTCACTGGCGGCAAGCTCAACGTCACCTACAACTGCGTGGACCGCCACGTCGAGGCCGGCAACGGCGATCGGGTGGCCATCCACTGGGAGGGCGAGCGGGTCGGCGACGAGCGCACCCTCAGCTACAGCGATCTGCAGGCCGAGGTGAGCAAAGCCGCCAACGCGTTGACGGATCTGGGGTTGGTCGCCGGTGACCGCGTCGCGATCTACCTGCCGATGATCCCGGAGGCCATCGTCGCGATGCTGGCCTGCGCACGACTTGGCGTGATGCACAGCGTGGTCTTCGCCGGCTTCACCGCGACCGCGCTGGGCGCCCGGATCGCCGACGCCGAGGCCAAGCTGCTGATCACCGCCGATGGGCAGTTCCGCCGCGGCAAGCCAGCGCCGCTGAAAGAAGCCGCCGACCAAGCGGTCGCCGACGCCGACACGATCGAGCACGTGCTGGTGGTCAAGCGCACCGGCGCCGACGTGCCGTGGACCGAGGGCCGCGACGTGTGGTGGCACGACGTCGTCGGCGCCGCGTCGGCAGAACACCGGGCCGAGGCGTTCGACGCCGAGCATCCGCTGTTCCTGCTGTACACCTCGGGCACCACCGGCAAGCCCAAAGGCATCGTGCACACCAGTGGCGGCTACCTCACCCAGGCGTCCTACACCCACCACAACATCTTCGACATCAAGCCGGACACCGATGTGTTCTGGTGCACCGCCGACATCGGCTGGGTCACCGGGCACACCTACGGCGTGTACGGGCCGCTGTCCAACGGCGTCACCCAGATCATCTACGAAGGCACGCCAGACACCCCTGACCAGCACCGGCATTTCCAGATCATCGAAAAGTACCGGGCGACAATCTATTACACGGCGCCGACGATGGTCCGAACATTCATGAAGTGGGGTCGCGACATTCCGGACGCCCATGACCTGTCCAGCCTGCGGCTGCTGGGCACGGTCGGCGAGCCGATCAACCCGCAGGCCTGGCTCTGGTACCGCAAGGTCATCGGCGGCGACAGCATTCCGATCGTCGACACCTGGTGGCAAACCGAAACCGGGGCCGCGATGATCTCACCGCTGCCCGGCGTCGCGGCGACCAAGCCGGGCTCGGCGATGGCGCCGCTGCCAGGTATCTCGGCGAAGATTGTCGACGACGACGGCAACCATCTGGCGCCGCCGTCGTCCGACGAAGGCGAGCACACCAGCGGCTACCTCGTGCTCGACCAACCCTGGCCGTCGATGCTGCGCGGCATCTGGGGTGATCCGGACCGCTTCCGTGAGACGTACTGGTCGAAGTTCGCCGAGCAGGGTTGGTATTTCGCCGGTGACGGCGCTCGCTACGACTCCGACGGCGCGATCTGGATCTTGGGCCGCATCGACGACGTGATGAACGTTTCCGGGCATCGCATCTCCACCGCGGAGGTGGAGTCGGCGTTGGTCGGCCACTCAGGGGTGGCCGAGGCCGCGGTGGTGGGCGCCACCGACGACACCACCGGTCAGGCGATCTGCGCCTTCGTTGTCCTGCAGGCCGATCACGCCGAGACGACGGGTGCGGAGATCATCGACGAGCTGCGCGCCGAAGTGGCCCGGGTCATCTCGCCGATCGCGCGGCCCCGTGAACTGCATGTGGTTCCCGAATTGCCGAAGACCCGCAGCGGCAAGATCATGCGACGCCTGTTGCGCGACATCGCCGAAAAGCGGGATCTAGGAGACACCTCGACGCTGCTCGACCCCGGCGTCTTCGACGCGATCCGCTCCGCCCAGTGACGATGCAGTGGGGGTGCCTCCAGCCGCCCAGCGGCGAGGGGGACGCGACGCGCAATGAGTGGGGGTACCCTCCCAGCCGCGAGGCGGCAAGCAGGCAGGAACGTAGCCGTCAGACAGGGACGGGCACGAACCCGGCGCCGGGGCGGCCCTTGCTATTCAGGTCGGCCAGGATCGCGTTGATCGACTGCACCACGGCCGGAGTGTGCAGTGGAATGTATTTGGTGACGCAGACCGGCAAGTTCTCACTGAAGGCGCCGTGAATCATCCCGACCAATTGATTGTCGACGGTCACTGGGCCACCCGAGTCGCCCGGCTGCCCGCACACCTGCATGAGGATGGTGCCCGGGTCCTGGCCCGGCCCCCAGGTGACGCCGCAGGAATTGCCGGTGGTGCGGCCCTGCTTGCACGCGATCTGACCGAAAGCCGGATCTGGTCCGATGCCGTTGATCACGAAACCGGCGACACTGGCGACCGGTGCGACCTTGGCCCGATCGAACTGGATGACCGCGTAATCGAGTCCGTCGTTGCCCGACACCATAGTGCCCAGCACCCCGCGGGCTTTCGCCTCCTCGGACGCCACCTGCGCGCCCGGGCCGCCGCAGTGCGCGGAGGTGAGGCCCATCAGCTCGCCTTTGGGATCGGTGCCGATCGTGGTCAGCGTGCACAGGGTGTCGCCGTTGACGACGATCCCGGCACCGCCGCCGAGCGGCACCCGATCGTCGGCTCCCGCGGGCACGCTCGCTGTCGCTGTCGCTGTCATGACCATGGCCGCTGCGACGAGGATGAACCGGCGGCGCTTGGTCGGCAAAGCGGTACCCCTGTCGGCAAAATCAACGCACACCAAAATGGCGGCGCCAGTCTAGCCTGACCCGTCGCCTCTGGCGTCGATCCTCAAACCGCTCGTGCGTCGGCCTGTCTCTCCCCGGAGCGCACCGTCGCCGGGCGTGGTGTCGAGTTGGCCTCGTCTGACTTCGGACTGCATGGCAACATGAACCGCGACGACTGGGCAGGAAACGTGGAGGACCGTCTGTGAGCAAGTCAGATCGAAAGAGCGCCGACCGCAAGGACGAGGTTCCCGGCACGCTGACCTCGATCCCGTTGACCGACCCGCACGCGCTGTCCGCCGAACCCTCGATCGGCGCGCTGGTCAAGGACGCCACGTCGCAGATGTCGACGTTGGTGCGAGCGGAGGTCGAACTGGCCCGCGCGGAGATCACCCGCGACGTCAAGAAGGGCCTCACCGGCAGCGTGTTCTTCATCGCGGCGCTGGTGGTGCTGTTCTATTCGACCTTCTTTTTCTTCTTCTTCCTGGCCGAACTGCTCGACACCTGGCTGTGGCGCTGGGCGGCGTTCCTGATCGTGTTCGGGATCATGGTGGTGGTCACTGCGCTGCTGGCCCTGTTCGGCTATCTGAAAGTCCGCCGTATCCGCGGGCCGCAGCAGACCATCGAATCGGTCAAGGAGACGCGTTCGGCGTTCACACCGGGCCATGACAAGCCATCGGCGCCGGCGCTCGAGTCGCCGCCGGGCGGGACGCCCACCGATCCTTCGGGTTGGTGAATGTCGCCACCAGATCCGTCGGTAACCCGCATCGACGGGCCGTGGACGCATCTGGACGTGCACGCCAACGGCATTCGCTTCCACGTCGTCGAAGCGACACCCGCCGAGGGGGTCGCATCCACCCCGTCGACAGCGCAGCCGCTGGTGATCATGCTGCACGGCTTCGGCTCGTTCTGGTGGTCATGGCGTCACCAGCTGCGCGGTTTGACAGGAGCCCGCGTTGTCGCGGTGGATCTGCGCGGCTATGGCGGCAGCGACAAACCCCCGCGCGGCTATGACGGCTGGACGTTGGCCGGGGACACCGCGGGGCTGATCCGGGCGCTGGGGCACACGTCGGCAACGCTGGTCGGCCACGCGGACGGCGGACTGGTGTGCTGGGCGACCTCGGTGCTGCACTCACGCCTGGTGCGTGCCATCGCAGTAGTGAGCTCGCCGCATCCGGCCGCTTTGCGCCGGTCGGTGCTGACCCGTCGCGATCAACGGCGTGCGCTGCTGCCCTCGCTACTGCGTTACCAGGCGCCGATTTGGCCCGAACGCATGCTGACCCGGCACAACGGCGGCGAAATCGAACGTTTGGTGCGCAGCCGCGCCAGTGCTAAATGGGTTGCCTCCGAAGACTTTTCCGAGACCATCGGACATCTGCGGCAGGCCGTCCAGATCCGGTCAGCGGCACACAGCGCGCTGGAATATCAGCGTTGGGCGGTGCGCAGTCAGTTGCGCGAAGAAGGCCGGCGCTTCATGCGCTCGATGAACCGGCCATTCGGTATCCCGATGCTGCACATCCACGGTGACGCCGACCCGTACGTACTGGACGATCCGGTGGAACGAACACAGCGTTACGCGCCACACGGCCGCTACGTATCAATAGCTGGGGCAGGGCATTTCAGTCACGAAGAGAAGCCAGACGAAGTCAACGGCCACCTGTCGCGGTTCCTCGACAGGGTTTACCGCTCTCCACTCAGCTGACACACGCGCCAGTGGGGACCGCCGTCGTGTCGCCGATGTGGGCGAGTTGCGCGGCTACCTCTTTGGCGGTGAGCACGAAGCCGGTGTCGGTGTCGTCGACGGCCGCACCGAAGACCACACCGATCACCTGGCCGTTGAGGTCGATCAGCGGACCACCCGAATTCCCTTGCTCCACATTGGATCTGACCGTGTAGACCTCACGGTTGATCGTCGCATTCCGGTAAATGTCGGGTCCGTTGAGTTCGATGAGCTCGCGGATTCTGGCTGGCGTCGCCATGAAACCGCCACCGCCCGGGTAGCCCATCACGATCGCTTCGGTGCCCGACGTGACCGGCGCGCTGGCGAAGGCCAACGGTCCGGGGGGCAGGTGCGGCACCGCGAGAATCGCGATATCGACGGTCGGGTCGTAGGACACCACGGTGGCATCGAAGGGATTACCACTGGCCTCGACGGTGACACTGTTCGCACCTGCCACCACGTGGGCGTTGGTCATCACCCGGTCCGGCGACAGCACAAATCCGCTGCCCTCCAACACTTTCTGACAGCTGGGCGCGATCGCACGGATCTTCACGACGCTCGGTTCGGTGTTGGCGACCACCGGATTGTTGGACAACGCCGAGTCGGGCGCCGCGACCGCCACCACCGGCGTACGACTGAACGGCTCCAGCACCGCAGGCAGACCCGAAGTGTCCAGCAGCGCCGACAACCGCTTAGGCACCGTCTTGAGCCACTCCGGCGCGTAATCGTTGACTTGCGCCAATACCCGCGAACCACGTACTGCGGCAGCCAAACTCGGCTGACCGGCCGATGACGTCAGCGGAGTCGCCAGCAGCCATGCCGCCGTGAGCACCACAACCAGTTGCACCGCCACCCCGACCAGCGAATCGAAGAATCGGACCGAGTTGCTGTGGATCGCGCCGCGAACCGCGCGGCCCAGCACCACACCGGCGACTTCGCCGACCACGACCAGCGCGAGGATCAAGAACAATGCGGCGAAAAGTTTGGCGCGGGGTGCCGCGACGTGCGCGACGAGGTGTGGGGCCAATAGGACGCCCGCGATCGCCCCCAGTAGGACGCCGATGAACGACAGCAGAGAACCGAGCGCGCCCGAACGCCATCCCGAGATCGCCGCGATGAAGGCAACCGCCAACACGGCGATGTCCAACCACTGTGAGGAGGTCATCAGGCATCATCCTTGTCGCCGACCATCGCCATCGCTTCGTCCAGTTCGCGGAGATCGCTGGTGTCCCACGGTTTTGCCCACCCAGCGACATCCAGCATCGCCGAAATTACCTGACCGGTGAAACCCCACACCAACATTTCATTCAACAGGAATGCCGGCCCGGCGAAGCGGCGGCTGAGGGTGCGGCGGTAAACCATCAACCGGTTGGCAGGATTGACGAAGGCCCGGACCGGAACCCGGGCCACCGCTGCAGTCTCGGCCTGATCCACGACGGCCACCTGCCCTGGATCCGGCGAGTACGCCAGCACCGGGACGACGTGAAATCCCGAGGGTGCGATGAACGTTCGGTCCATCGTGGCCAGCGGATGTAGTCGGGTGGTGTCGATACCGGTCTCTTCGCGCGCCTCGCGCAGCGCAGTGGCAACCGGGCCGTCATCGCCGGGATCGGATGCGCCGCCGGGAAAAGCGGCTTGGCCGGCGTGATGACGCAACGTCGCGGCCCGCACGATCACCAGCAGGTCGGCGTCATCGGGAAGTGAGTCGGACGGCGGACCCGAAAACAAGATCAGCACCGCCGCGTCGCGCCCGCTGTTGCGGGCCGTCGCCGTGGCCTCGGCGTCGGTCACCATCGCCAACACGTCAGGGGGCAGCCGCCGCCGGAAGGCGTCGGGCATGTCGGCGACATTGTCGACCAGCGGCTTCAACCAGGCCGGGCTGAGCTCGGGCGTCAACACCGTCTCGCCGACGTGTTGGGGAGTGCCGCCACCACTCACCGGCGCCCTCCTCTGTTCATCCCACTGCCCCCTGGCCGCGGCGCACAAGCATCATCGTGTCTGAACCCCGACTGCGGCTGAAATCTCATCGGCGCTGGCGAAAGCGCGCGGCAGCGTCTTGGCAACGCTACCGTCCGAGTTCAGTACCACTGTCGCGGGCATGACGTTGGGCACCCGCAGCGCGGCGCCGACCCGACGGTCGCCGTCCTGCAGCGTCGGCAGCCGGACCCCGAGCTCGGCCAGCCGCAATAACGCGGCCGTCTCGTTCTCGTCCTGATGCACCGTCACCACCATCACCTCAGCGCCAACCCGCCGTTGATATTCCGCCATCGCGGGAAGTTCGGTCGCGCATGGCCCGCACCAGTACGCCCATAGGTTGAGGATGACGCGGTGTCCGGCCAACGCCGGCCCGACGTCGACAACCGAGCCGTCGGCCGCACATTCGGCTGTCACACCGCGCAACTCCGCCGGGCCGGGCTGCCCGCCTGGGTGCGGGCACGGCGGCAGGTCAGCACGTTGCCGTGGGCCGGCCAGTGCTGCGGCGGTATCGGCGTCACGGTGCTCGCGGGCGGAACCGGTCGGCAGAGCGGTCGGCGACTCCGACGTGTGCCTCAGCTGGATCAGTAACCCGACGATCAAAGCCGCGACGACCGCCAGGATCGCAACGGTCCAGCGAGTGGTTCGAGCGGTGGACGAGATCAAATTACAAGCCGGCCATCGCCAGAAGGTGCTCGGTTTCCGGGCCTTGCACCAACGCGGCGGCGATCAACGGTTCGGTGGGGCCGGTGCCGAACGACGGGCAGTCTTTGGCCAACACGCATACCCCGCATGCCGGTTTGCGGGCGTGGCACACCCGGCGGCCGTGGAAGATCACCCGGTGGCTGAGCAGCGTCCACTCGTTGCGCTCGATGAGCTCGCCGACGGCGTGCTCGACCTTGACCGGATCCTCCTCGGCCGTCCATCGCCATCGCCGAACCAACCGGCCGAAGTGGGTGTCGACCGTGATACCGGGGACGTCGAAGGCGTTGCCCAAGACGACGTTGGCGGTCTTGCGACCGACGCCGGGCAGCGTCACGAGTTCTTCCATGGTGTCGGGCACCTCGCCGTCGAAGCGTTCGACCAATGCTTGTCCAAGGCCGATCAAGGATGACGCTTTATTGCGATAGAAACCGGTCGGGCGAATAAGTGTTTCGAGTTCTTCGCGATCCGCTTGCGCGAAGTCCACGGCGGAGCGGTAACGGACAAACAGTGCCGGGGTGGTGAGATTTACCCGTTTGTCGGTGCTCTGTGCCGACAGGATCGTCGCCACCGTCAACTCCAGCGGCGAGGTGAAGTCCAGCTCGCAGTGAGCAAGTGGAAACGCTTCTGCCAGTTTGCGATTCATGCGACGAGCCCGACGCACCAGACCCAGCGGAGTTTCCGTTGCCCAGCGGCGGGCCTCGGCGCCACTGGCCCCGCCGGCGGCCTTGGCGGCAGCGCGGGAAGGTTTGCCCATTATCACCCCGACAGAGTACTGATTCGTGATCCCGCTGAGACATTAGCCGTGTTTACTTGCTGCTTGTGTCTTGGTTGCTCGTCGCTTTCATCCCGGGTTTGCTGATGCTTGCAACTTTCGGGCTTGAACGGCTGGAAGCAGGCTTGGAAAACGACACGCTCACCGCACGTGATGTAGCGGAATTTCTCGATCAGGCCGAGCCGAGAGATGTGCGCATTCTGGCCCGGACCGGGATGCCCGAGGCGCTGGAGGGCCTGCACCGCCGCATCGCCGACGAGGCGTATTTGCCCAGTAGCGGCGAGTGGGCGACTGATGAGTTCAGGGCGGGCACCGGGGTTCCCGCGCCCGAACACCCCGACCGCCCCCCGCAGCCGCACAAACATTCGCGGGCGAATCGGCAATTTGAGCCGCGTGAGCATGCCAATCGTGTGTAGCGTTGGCACGTCGAGTCGATGGCGACCTCTAGACTTATTAGACTGGTGCGCGCCCGCGGGCGGGTGGGTGTGGAGATCCCCTTGCGGGCCGGAAACCACCGACCAGTGATCTGAACAGCTAAAGGGGCAACGTGGACGAGATCCTGGCGAGGGCCGGAATCTTCCAGGGGGTTGAACCGAGCGCGGTCGCTGCGCTGACCAAACAACTGCAGCCCGTCGACTTCCCGCGCGGCCATACCGTTTTCGCGGAGGGTGAGCCGGGCGATCGGCTGTACATCATCATTTCCGGCAAGGTGAAGATCGGTCGCCGTTCGCCGGACGGCAGAGAGAACCTGCTGACCATCATGGGCCCGTCCGACATGTTCGGTGAGTTGTCGATCTTCGACCCCGGCCCGCGGACTTCCAGTGCGACCACTATTACCGAGGTGCGGGCGGTCTCCATGGACCGCGACGCGCTGCGGGCCTGGATCGCTGACCGCCCCGAGATCGCGGAGCAGCTGCTGCGCGTGCTGGCCCGCCGGCTGCGCCGCACCAACAACAATCTCGCCGATCTCATCTTCACCGACGTGCCCGGCCGGGTCGCCAAGCAGCTGTTGCAGCTCGCCCAGCGGTTCGGCACCCAAGAGGGTGGCGCCATGCGGGTGACCCACGACCTGACTCAGGAAGAGATCGCCCAGCTGGTCGGCGCCTCACGCGAGACCGTGAATAAGGCGCTCGCCGACTTCGCCCACCGCGGCTGGATTCGCCTGGAGGGCAAGAGCGTGCTGATCTCGGACTCCGAACGGCTGGCCCGCCGAGCGAGGTAAGCGCGCGCGAAGCGGGGGCGCAACCGAGCGAGCATCAAGCGCCCGCGCCAGCTAGCGGCGCAGGTAGTCCAGCTGAGCCTGGACGGACCATTCCGCGACGTCCCACAGCTCCTTGTCGACGTCGACGTAGACGTGCTCGACGACCTGTCGCGTCGTGGCATCGTCGCCAAGTGCGCTGCAGCGCCGAGCGAACCTGCTCGAGTCGCTGCTCACGATGCGCCAGGTATTCCGACGTCACGGCTACCAGATTCGGCAGGTCCGGCCCGTGGCCGGGCAACACGGTCCGCTCGCCGAGCCCGCGTAACCGCTGCAGTGACTCGAGATAATCGGCCAGGCTGCCGTCTTCGTTGTCGATCACCGTGGTTCCGCGGCCCAGCACGGTGTCCGCGGTCAGCACGGCATCGTCGAGAACGAACGACAGCGAATCGGCGGTGTGGCCCGGTGTCGCCAGCACCGTGATCCGCAGGCCCGCGGCGTCGATGACTTCGCCGTCGATCAGCTCGCCGGACATGCCGCGCAGAAATCCGCTACCCGCCGAACGCACCGGCGCCCGGTCAGGTCGACCAGCTTGTCGATGGCGTCGGTGTGATCGCCGTGCCGGTGACTGATCAGCACCAGAGCGATATGGCCGACGTCGACGAGGTTCGCGATGTGGTCGTCGTCATCAGGACCGGGATCGACCACCACGACCTCGTCGCTGCGTGGACCACGCAGCACCCAGGTGTT
The DNA here is from genome assembly GCA_963834615.1 of uncultured Actinomycetota bacterium. Taxonomy (GTDB): domain Bacteria; phylum Actinomycetota; class Actinomycetes; order Mycobacteriales; family Mycobacteriaceae; genus Mycobacterium. Next base: position 116,045 of record CAWICO010000006.1, on the reverse strand, counting down.
GGTGCCCTCCAGCGTCATCAGGCCGGGATTGTTGGCCAGCAGCACCGACGCGGTGTCGGTGACCGGGCGCAGCTGGCCGTAAGCGGGATGCGTTAGCGCGCTGCCCGTCACGACCGCTACCCGACCTCGACCACCAGCTCGACCTCGACCGGCGAGTCCAGCGGTAGCTCGGATACGCCGACGGCCGAACGGGCGTGGCTGCCGCCGAACACCTCGGCCGAGCAGATCCGAGGCGCCGTTGACCACGCCCGGCTGGCCGTTGAATCCGGCTGCGGACGCGACGAATCCGACTACCTTGACGACCTGGACCACCGAGTCGATACCGACCAGCGCGTCGACCGCGGCCAGCGCGTTGAGCGTGCAGATCCGGGCGAGTTCCTTGCCTCCTCGGGCGTGACAGCGACGCCGATCTTGCCGGCCTGAGCCAGCGTGCCGGCCCGGGTCGGCAACTGCCCTGACGTGTACACGAGGTTGCCGGTGCGCACCGCCGGCACATACGAGGCCAGCGGCTTGGCCACCGCGGGCAACTCGATGCCCAGCTCGGCGAGCCGGGCCGATGCGGTCATTTAGGGCGCTTCAGATACGCGACGTGCTGCTCACCGGTCGGCCCGGGCAGCACGGCGACCAGCTCCCAGCCGTCAGCGCCCCACTGGTCGAGGATCTGCTTGGTGGCGTGGGTCAACAGCGGGATGGTGGCGTACTCCCAGGTGGTGGGTTGAGTCATATCCCGAGCTTATCGACAGCGCATCGAGGCCCCCTGGCTAGCATGCAGGGGTGGGGACCTCATCGAGCGGCGGCAGCCCCGTCGGCTGGCCATCGCGACTGTCCAAGGCCCGTCTGCATTTCGTCACCGGCAAAGGCGGTACCGGCAAGTCCACCGTTGCTGCCGCGCTGGCGCTGACGCTCGCGTCCGGTGGCCGCAAGGTCCTACTCGTGGAAGTCGAAGGGCGCCAAGGGATCGCGCAGCTGTTCGATGTGCCACCGCTGCCCTACAAAGAACTCAAGATCGCCAGCGCGGAGCGCGGCGGGCAGGTCAACGCCCTGGCAATCGACATCGAGGCGGCGTTCCTGGAGTACCTCGACATGTTCTACAACCTCGGCATCGCCGGCCGCGCGATGCGCCGCATCGGGGCGATCGAGTTCGCGACCACGATCGCGCCCGGTCTGCGCGACGTCTTGCTCACCGGCAAGATCAAGGAATCCGTGATCCGCACCGACAAGGGGACTAAGAAACCGGTGTACGACGCGATCGTCGTCGACGCACCGCCAACCGGCCGGATCGCCCGCTTCCTCGACGTCACCCGCGCGGTGTCCGACCTCGCCAAGGGTGGCCCGGTGTATTCGCAAGCCGAGGGTGTGGTGAAGATCCTGCACTCCGACCAGACCGTCATCCATCTGGTCACGCTGCTGGAGGCGCTGCCGATGCAGGAGACAATCGAAGCGCTCGACGAGTTGCAAGAGATGGGCCTGCCGATCGGCAGTGTGATCGTCAACCGCAACATCGAGGCCTATCTGCAGCCCAACGATCTCACCAAAGCCGCCGAGGGCGACGTCGACGCGGACGCGGTGCGAGCGGGGTTGACCGCGGCCGGAATCACGTTGAGCGACGACGACTTCGCCGGCTTGCTGACCGAGACCATTCAGCACGCCACCCGGATCACTGCCCGGGCGTCGACGGTGGAGCAGCTCGGCGAGCTCAAGGTGCCGCGGCTCGAGCTGCCGACGATTGCCGACGGCGTGGATCTCGGCAGTCTCTACGAATTGTCGGAATCGCTTGCACAGCAGGGAGTTCGATGAGCATCACACCGCAGACTCTGGATATCGCGGGCATCCTGGCCGATACCTCCAACCGCGTCGTGGTGTGCTGCGGCGCAGGCGGGGTCGGTAAGACGACGACCGCTGCGGCCATGGCGCTGCGGGCGGCGGAATACGGCCGCACCGTTGTCGTGCTGACGATCGACCCGGCCAAGCGGCTGGCACAGGCGTTGGGCATCAACGACCTTGGCAACTCGCCGCAACGCGTGCCGCTCGCGCCTGAGGTGCCCGGCGAGCTCTACGCGATGATGCTCGACATGCGCCGCACCTTCGACGAAATGGTGATCCAGTATTCGGGCGGCGATCGCGCACAAGCGATTCTGGACAACCAGTTTTATCAAACGGTCGCCACATCGCTGGCCGGCACACAGGAATACATGGCGATGGAAAAGCTCGGCCAGCTGCTGGGCGAGGATCGCTGGGACCTGGTCGTGGTGGACACCCCGCCGTCACGCAACGCATTGGATTTCCTCGACGCGCCGGAACGGCTCGGCAGCTTCATGGACAGCCGGTTGTGGAAACTGCTGCTTGGGCCTGGCCGCGGCATCGGACGATTGGTCACCGGCGCGGTCGGCTTGGCGATGAAGGCGCTGTCGACCGTGCTGGGCTCGCAGATGCTCTCCGACGCCGCGAGCTTCGTGCAGTCGCTGGATGCCACCTTCGGCGGTTTCCGGGAGAAGGCCGACCGCACCTATGCGTTGCTCAAGCGGCGCGGCACGCAGTTCGTCGTGGTGTCGGCGGCCGAACCGGATGCGCTTCGGGAGGCGTCCTTCTTCGTCGACCGGCTGTCCGAGGAACATATGCCGCTGGCCGGGCTGATCCTGAACCGAACCCATCCGATGCTGTGCTCGCTGCCGCTCGAGCGCGCCATTGACGGCGCCAAGGCATTCGGAAACGGGGCCTACGGCAACGACGTCATCGAAGGCAACGACTTGACCAAGGCCATCCTGGAGATTCACGCCGATCGCGCCTCCACGTCCAAACGGGAGATCCGGCTGCTGTCCCGATTCACTGGGGCCAACCCGCAGGTCGCCATCGTCGGGGTGCCATCGCTACCGTTCGACGTCTCTGATCTGGAGGCGTTGCGTGCGATCGCAGATCAGATGACGGCGGCCGGCGACGATGCGGGCCGGGTAACGGCCCACTGAGGAGCCGGCCAGATGAGTGCGGCCGGCGACGATGCGGGCCGGGTAACGGCCAGCTGAGGAGAAGGCCAATTCAGCGCGGCGGGGCAATAAACAGCGGCCGGCTGAGCAGCCGACCGCTGACTTGCTTCTAGCTACTTATCCGACGCTGCGGTGCTTGCGCTGGGCGCTGAAGAACTCCGCCCAGGACACCACCTCGGGGTGCTGCTTGAGCAGCGCGCGGCGCTGACGTTCGGTCATCCCACCCCAGACACCGAACTCCACGCGGTTGTCCAATGCATCTGCTCCGCACTCCAGCATTACCGGGCAGTGCCGGCAGATCACCGCGGCCTTGCGTTGTGCGGCCCCTCGGACAAACAACTCGTCGGGATCGGCGGCCCGGCACAGCGCCTTCGAAACCCAGGCGATTCTCGACTCCGAGTCGGGACCGCAAAGAACGACATTGGACGGCGCTGCGATCGACTTCTGCGCCGCGATTCCTATTTCTGACACCAGCGATTCCCCTTCGCTCTTGCCACCGGTTCCACCGATGCGACCTATGCCACACTGTGCCTATCGGTGTTACCTGTATCTCATTGTGTGGATAAGCTACGTGGTCAGGTACCAATTGCGCAACAGTGCCCGACCCACTTTTTTGGGACGACCGTGCAGTCCGATCATGAAGGTGAGCCGGAGGCCGGTGATCGAGGCGGCTAATAGCGGCCTGAGCTGCGGCTGAGAGGAACCTGAGGCAAGTGCGCGGCGGAATCCGTTCTGACCGGCCACTCGCGACGACTGTGGTTGCAGCGCCGCTAGTGTAGTGGCCATGCCAGAGCGCTCCGCGACCACGGTCACTATCGCCAAGCTCGCCGGGTGCTGTCTGCTGGCCAGCGTCGTTGTCGCCGCGTTGCTGTTTCCCGTCGCCGGCGGCATTGGGTTGATGTCAAACCGCGCCTCCGAGGTCGTCGGCAACGCTTCAGCCCAGCTCCTCGATGGCGAGGTCCCGGCGGTCACCACCATGGTGGATGCCAAGGGCAACACCATCGCCTGGCTTTACGATCAGCGCCGGTTCGAAGTGCCCAGCGACAAGGTCGCCAACACGATGAAGTTGGCCATTGTCTCGATCGAAGACAAGCGATTCGCCGAGCACAACGGCGTGGACTGGAAGGGCACCCTGACCGGGTTGGCCGGTTACGCATCGGGCGACGTCGATACCCGCGGCGGTTCGACGATCGAGCAGCAGTACGTCAAGAACTATCAGCTGTTGGTGATCGCGCAGAGCGACGCCGAGAAGCGCGCGGCCATCGAGACCACGCCGGCTCGCAAGCTGCGCGAGATCCGGATGGCACTCACCCTGGACAAGACCTTCACCAAGCCGGAGATCTTGACCCGCTATCTGAACTTGGTGTCCTTCGGCAACAACGCGTTCGGCGTGCAGGACGCGGCGCAGACGTACTTCGGCGTCAACGCGTCCGATCTGAACTGGCAACAGTCCGCGCTGCTGGCCGGGTTGGTCCAGTCGACCAGTTCGCTGAATCCGTACGTCAACCCGGACGGCGCATTGGCCCGCCGAAACCTGGTGTTGGACACCATGATCGAGAACCTGCCCAGCGAGGCCGACGCATTGCGCGCTGCCAAGGCCGAACCGCTGGGAATTCTCCCGCAGCCCAAGGAACTTCCGCGTGGCTGCATCGCGGCAGGCGACCGTGCCTTCTTCTGCGACTACGTGCAGTCCTACTTGTCCCGCGCCGGGATCAGCAAGGAGCAACTCGCCCGCGGCGGCTACTTGATCCGCACCAATCTCGATCCAGAGGTGCAGGAGCCGGTCAAGCACGCGATCGACACCTTCGCGAGCCCCACCCTCGAGGGCATCGCCAGCGTGATGAGCGTGATCAGGCCCGGCAAGAACGCGCACAAGGTCGTTGCAATGGCCAGCAACCGCACCTACGGCTTGAACTCCGAGGCCGGCGAAACCATGCGGGCACAGCCGTTCTCTCTGGTCGGCGACGGCGCCGGATCCATCTTCAAGATCTTCACCACCGCCGCCGCGATGCAAATGGGCATGGGCATCAACACCAATCTCGAGGTGCCGGGCAGGTTCCAGGCCAAGGGCATGGGCAGCGGTGGGGCCAAGGGCTGTCCCAAGGAACAGTGGTGCGTGATCAACGCCGGCAACTATCGCGGATCGATGAATGTCACCGACGCGCTGGCCACTTCACCCAACACCGCGTTCGCGAGGCTGATCCAACTGATCGGGGTTCCGCGGGCGGTCGACATGGCAATCAAGCTCGGCCTGCGGTCGTACGCCGAACCGGGCAGCGCCCGCGACTACGACCCGGACAGCAACGAGAGCCTGGCCGATTTCATCAAGCGGCAGAACCTCGGGTCATTCACCCTGGGCCCGTTCGCACTGAACGCACTGGAACTGTCGAACGTCGCAGCGACGTTGGCGTCAGGCGGCACCTGGTGCCCACCGAGCCCCGTCGACAAGCTGATCGACCGCAACGGGAACGCGGTGGCCGTCACTACCGAAACCTGTGACCAGGTGGTTCCCGAGGGACTCGCCAATACGCTGGCCAACGCGATGAGCAAGGACGCGCTGGGCGGCGGTACCGCGGCCGGCTCTGCCGGCGCGGCCGGATGGAGTCTGCCGGTCTCCGGAAAGACCGGCACCACCGAGGCTCACCGGTCATCGGGCTTCGTCGGCTTCACCAGCCAGTACGCGGCGGCCAACTACATCTACGACGACTCCACCTCGCCGTCGGACCTGTGCTCGTCGCCGCTGCGCCGCTGCGGTGACGGCAACCTCTACGGCGGTAATGAACCGGCCCGGACCTGGTTCACCGCGATGAAGCCGATCGCCACCAGCTTCGGCGACATCAAACTGCCGCCGACCGACCCGCAATACGTCGAAGGCGGCCCCGGGTCCAAAGTGCCCAGCGTCGCGGGCCTCGACGTCGACGCCGCGCGGCAGCGCCTGAAGGATGTCGGGTTCCAGGTAGCGGACCAGCCACAGTCGATCAACAGCAGTGCGAAGTACGGCGAGGTGGTCGGAACCACACCCAACGGCCAGACGATCCCCGGCGCGGTCATCACGATCCAGACAAGCAACGGCATTCCGCCCGCGCCGCCCCCGCCATCGGATGGATTCCCCCCTGCGCCAATGGGCTCGCAGGTGATCGAGATTCCCGGTCTCCCGCCGATCACCATCCCGATCCTGGCGCCCCCGCCGCCCCCGTAGCGGGTCTGCGGGTGCGTGCAGCGCGCCCACTCGGCAAGCGGCAGTATTCTGGCGTGCATGCCCTCCGCCGTCACCGCTCTGAAAAGTACCGGCGTCGCCGCGCTCGGATCGGCTGTTGCCGGCATCGGCTACGCCTCCATCATCGAGCGCAATGCCTTCGCGCTGCGAGAGCTGACCATGCCGGTCTTGACGCCCGGCTCGTCGCCGCTGCGGGTGCTGCACATCAGCGACCTGCATATGCGCCCCGGACAGCGCCGCAAGCAGGCTTGGCTGCGTGAACTCGCGGGCCTGGAGCCGGACCTGGTGGTCAACACCGGCGACAACCTGGCGCACCCCAAGGCGGTCCCGTCAGTCGTTCAGAGCCTCGGTGACCTGCTCTCGGTGCCCGGTATTTTCGTGTTCGGCAGCAACGACTACTTCGGGCCGCGACCGAAGAACCCGCTGAACTACCTGACCAACCCGGGCCACCGGGTGCAGGGCCAGCCGCTGCCGTGGCAGGACCTGCGAGCGGCATTCACCGAGCGCGGTTGGCTGGACTTGACTCACAATCGGCGCGAGTTGGAGGTGGCGGGGCTGCACATCGCCGCCACCGGCGTTGACGACCCGCACATCAAGCGCGACCGTTACGACGCGATCGCGGGTCCGGCCAGCCCGGCCGCCAACCTGCGGCTGGGTCTGACCCATTCGCCGGAACCGCGAGTGTTGGACCGCTTCGCCGCAGACGGGTACCAGCTGGTGATGGCCGGCCACACGCACGGCGGCCAGTTGTGCGTGCCGTTCTACGGGGCCCTGGTGACCAACTCGGGTCTGGATCGCTCCCGCGCCAAAGGCCCGTCGCGCTGGGGTTCCACCATGCAATTGCACGTCTCCGCTGGGATCGGCACGTCGCCGTTCGCGCCGGTGCGGTTCTGCTGCAGGCCTGAAGCCACCTTGCTGACGTTGATCGCCGCACCGACCGGGGGCCGCGATCCGCAGCGCATCCGGGGGCGGTCGCAACCGACATACTCGGCCCGCTAGAGCCGGTTGGCGGCCTTTGCGCGGCCTGCTAGTTCTACGACGAGTTGGTTAGCACCAGAGCGCCTTCGGCAGCGCTGGTTGCACCCGAGGCTCGATCCCACGCTTGATCGACGTCGCTATCCGGGGCGGTGAACAGCAGCCACAGCACCCCGAGGACCAGGAATCCGCCGAACACCACGGCGCCTAACACCGTCATGATTCACTCGCTTCCATTGCAATGTGCGAAGTCATTAGTTTAGTTAATGGCGCCGCGGACCCGGTTATTCCACGCCGGATGTTGCGCGAACCTGACGGCAGCTGTGTTTGGCGTGGCACCGACGGCAAACGACGGCAGGTCCGGCAATCCCCTTTGGCCGCTTGCCGGGTTGGTGCGATACGCTGTCGTGGCTTCACGCGGGGTGTGGCGCAGCTTGGTAGCGTGCTTCGTTCGGGACGAAGAGGTCGTGGGTTCGAATCCCGCCACCCCGACCATGAATGGCTCGTACAGCCACTATTGAGCGACGTTCAGGCGCCGCTGCGCCCTAGCGTCACGCCAGAGAGAAGATCCGAGCCGCCGAACTCAATCCAGGTTCGAACCGTCCAGCTCGGCCACGTCATATGCCGGGGAACCACACGTCGGGCGGCAACAGGCTGGAAATACCCTCGACGGCCGCTAGCGCCGCTGACGTGTCAGGCAGGTTACTAAATAGCTCGGTAGGGACGGTAGAACCCGGTGCTTCGAACCAGTCAGCTGAGCCAGACGCTGGGTTATCCACGTAAAAGTTGATACCCGAGGCGGTGGTGAGGACATCTTCCTCGTTACCGTTGCTGAACGTCACGTAGATGTTATCGACCGCGGCGGTCACGTCGGGCGGCGGCTCCTGCTCGGTGGCGGCGTTGAAGCTGGGGTACAACGCGAAGTCACTCACCGTCGCGCCTTCCAGGCCACCCGGGTCGGTACCACCACTAGTGGCTGTGCCGAAGTCATAGACCGACTGATCAACCCACGGGGTTGCGCGATCAGTCTCGGACACGTCATAGCTGCCGGCGGCGACTTTCGAACCATCTATGTATACATCGGTCGGCTGGTCCTGCTGCCACTCGGTGAAGTACGGCTGGAACCCCACATACCCGTCGGGGCCGAGTGCCGTGTTGGGCACGTCTGGGCCAGCGGACCCCAAGGTGACTTGGTCATCGGCGTGCGCCAATGCCAGCGGGATCAACGCGGCCGCAGCAGCGGCACCCAACCCAGCCCAAACGACACGAGACATTAAAACCACTGGAGCCCCCTATGGTCACTGCAATCAAGCGCAACAAGCGCGGAATTTGAAGATGTTAACCCGACCGCGACCATGAAGTACCCGGAAACAGAATATATTTACGAGTACAAAAGGCCCGGGCCACCTATTCCGCTGATTTGTTGCCGTGACATTGCGGTTCGCCAAAGCGCTGCGGACTTGCCGTTATTCGGACTTTGCCCAGCTCAATAAGGGCTCAGGCAGCCCCCTTACCAGGGCTTTTGCAGGTATTCGAGTGAGGCGGCGAACTTCGCGTCAGCGTCAAACTCATCGAGTTCATGATGTGCGCACGTGGTTTCAGATGTGTCGCTCTGCAATTTCGAAGTGCACGAGGTCGGGCTGCTCGGAACGCTTTACCGTGGTCTCGAAAGGGTCGATTGAACGTGCCCACTGACTGAGCATCTCCGTATACTGGTACCAATCGTGGACTTAAAGGGACTTTCCGATGCGTTCGAAGTGGTAAACGATACGAATTGGCGAGCAGCGCCCAGTCCTGTGCTCCGTGTGCGGTCGGCACGAACTGTTTCATGAGGTGCTGATACTGCATGACCTTGCGAGTCAACGGACCCAGATGACCCACGGGCGTAGCTCCTTGCCCATCGACGGGACGTGGGCCGCGAGCAAGGGCAGCCGCACGCGCCACCCCGGTGGGTTGCGACCCGGTCGGGCTGCCCGTCCATCGTGACGAATCCGTACTGAATGAAAGGGATCAGGTCGGTCGCGCGGCTGCGTCCGTTGATGATGATCCGCAGTGCTGCAGCGTTCCCCGTTTGGATTTCGCCGACGACGATGTGCAGGTTCTTTTCGGCCGCGGCTACCCCCCTTCGGCGGTCCACTCGTCGATCCCTAAGCCCGTTTCTCCGCCAACCGGGCACGCTTGGCAACAGGTCGGTGCAGGTCGAGACGATGCTGGTCCCAGCGTGACGACCGGCAGTTACCTGGCACCGCGGTTCAGCGAGTGGGCAGGCCGAAGGTGACCCGGCCGCGCAAAAAACGCCCGCGACGCGGCGATGGCCCGCCGGCCTTGGGACGTCTCCGTCGAGCTGACCGGGTGCGAATGGCCAGTTTGACGACCACCGATCGGCGGGTACACAACCGCGTGCCTCAACTACGAACGACAATCGAACCTCAGTTGCCCACCGCGCGCGGGCCGCTGTCGATGGCCGTTCGACGCAGTCTCACCGAATCGGCGCCCCGCGATTACCTGAATCGCATCGACGGTTCGGTACTCGACTCCGATCCGTACGGCCTGGATCTGCAGCTCGCTCTCTACATGTGCTACGAGTTGCACTACCGCGGCTTCCACGGGGTCGACCCCGCCTGGGAGTGGAATCCCGGACTACTGCATCTACGCGGCCAGATGGAGCGTACTTTTTTGTCCGCGCTACGCCGTGAAGTCGGCCCCATCGATCCGGGCGACACTGCGGAAGCCGAAATGGACCGCCTCGCAATCGAATCTGGCGACGGAACTGGACCGTCCTATTGGCTACGCGATCACGGGACATGGGAGCAGATGCGCGAATACTTCGTGCATCGATCGCTGTATCACCTCAAGGAAGGTGACCCGCATGCCTGGGCCATCCCCCGACTGGTGGGCCAAGCCAAGGCGTCATTTGTCGCGATCGAATATGACGAGTACGGCGCCGGGCACGGCCCGAACATCCACCAGCAGCTTTTTGCCGACCTGCTGACCGCCGCCGGTCTGGACGCGACCTATCTGGCCTATCTCGACATCATTTCCGCCGAATCCCTGGCGGTGGTCAACGTGATGTCGCTATTCGGCTTGCACCGGCAGTTCCGTGGTTCTGCGATCGGACATTTCGCCTCAACGGAGATCACCTCGCCACCGGGTTCCCGCCGATTCGTCGAAGCGTTGCAGCGACTGGCCGCGCCGCCGGCATGCATCGCGTTCTACCGTGAGCACGTCGAGGCCGACGCGGTGCACGAGCAAGTAGTGCGCATCGATGTAGTCGGCAATCTTGTGGCGCGGGAGCCCCATCTGGACCGCGACGTGGTATTCGGGATCCGGGCTCACGCTGCGGTCGAGGATCGGCTTGCCGATGCGATCATGGCCTCGTGGGAAGCAGGAAAGTCGTCGTTACGACGACCCCTTGTCTGAATCTTGTTGTCCGGCATTGTCGTCCGAAAGATCAACGCGGGCCGGGCGACACCGCCGATGGCTGGTGTCGCACATCGGATAGTTCTTGCTGCGCCGACACGTACACACGGCAACCATAAATCGGTCGGATTCGACGACGGCGCCACCGGGTGTCTCGATGCGCACCGGCCCCGGTATCAACACCGGGCCATTCGGAATCACCTGCACTCGGGTCCGGGCGGTCACGGCTTGTCCGCCCGGATGACTATCAATTCCTCTGTGCGACAGCCCGGCTCGATCTGACCCGTGCGCTCCAACCAAGTAGCCCGCGCTGATAACACCGGCCCGAAGGGAATCCATTGTGAGGCAACGACGTTTGCATCCAAGCCGTTGAAGCGCAAGAGATCCAGTGACCGCTCGGCACCGGCGAGTGCCGAATGCACCAAGAGCAGCGAGCCACCGTCGGCCAATAATTCAGCCGCCGAGGTGCACAGCGGATCGAGCACCGCCCGGCCATCCAGACCCGCATTCCATGCCCGCGCGGGGCCGGCCGCCGGCGGGATCCACTCCATATCACCGTCTGATGGCGTTGGCACATAAGGCGGATTGGAGACGATGACCTCGAACGGAGCGTAGTCCAGGGCACCTGTCCATGATCCTTCGCGCACTTCGACATGGACACCGGCACCAGCAGCATTATCGCGCGAACACCGGACCGCGTGCGGGCAGATGTCGAACGCGGTCACGCTGGAGGCTCCCATCGCGGCCGCAGCGAGTGCGACAACTCCGCTGCCGGTACACAGGTCCAGTACCCGTCGCCCCGGCGCCAATCCGGCCCGCTCTAAAGCCTCGATCAACAACATCGAGTCATGTTGCGGCGGGTAGACACCGTCGACATCCAGCGAATCAGACAGCGGAGAGTAGGAGATGGTCACGGCGGCCTTTCGAGCTACGTGAAGGCCGTGGGATTCACGACCTTTCGCTCACTCATGCCCACAAACCAAAAGCGCGAAACTTCCGCGTAATATTTTTAGGCGCCCACCGAAGCTTGCTCGAGTTGCTTGACAAGCGCCGCGCAGAACGCCGGCAGGTCACCCGGTGACCGGCTGGTGATGACATTCCCGTCGACAGCGACTTCTTCGTCGACGACGTTCGCGCCGGCATTCCGTAGATCGGTACGGATGCTCGGATACGACGTAAGGGTCCGGCCCGCGACCACGCCCGCCTCAACCAGCGTCCACGGCCCGTGACAGATCGCGGCGACCGGCTTGCCGGACATCACGAAATCACGCACGAACGAGACAGCCGAGTCGTCGACGCGGAGCTTGTCCGGATTCACCGTGCCGCCGGGAAGGACAAGGGCGTCGTAGTCCTCGACCGATGCATCTGACACCGTTCGATCGACAGCAATCGTTCCTGCCGGCTCGAGATCGTGGTTCCGTGCTTGGATCTCACCGGCTTTCAGCGAGAGGACCGCGACGTGGGCACCCTTCTCAGTGAGCTCCGCGCGGGGCTGCTCCAGTTCGACCTTCTCCACGCCGTCGGCAGCCAAGATCGCAACCCTCTTGCCGTGCAATGAATTCGACATTTCAATCCTTCTTCGGTCGGGTATTGCTGTCGCTCGGGGCGGCCGACCGTAGTGCGTCCAGTAACGGCTCGGCGGCTTCCTTCAGAAATTGTTCCTGGCTGTCGCCGCCGACTTGCACCACCGCGATGTCGGTGAACCCCGCTTCCCAGTAGGGGCGCACCTTATCGACGATCGCGTCGATGTCCGGGCCGCAGGGGATACCTTCGGCGACATCGTCAGGACGGACGAATTGTGTGGCGCCGGCGAAGCCCGCAGGGGTCGGCAGGTCGGCGTTGACACTCCATCCGCCGCCGAACCAACGAAATTGATCGTGTGCGCGCTGCACGGCCGCGTCCCGATCGGGGTCCCAACAAATCGGGATCTGCCCGACGACCCGGCCACCGCCGGCCAAGCCGTTGCCCTGCCGCAACGTATGCCAGTCGCGCACAAGCTCACCGTCTGGTTCGACCGCGATCAGGTGATCGGCGAGAAGGCCGAACTTGTCGATCGCCTTTTTCCCACCTACCGCGATTCCGATGCCGACCGGAACGTCCGGGACGTCCCACAATCGCGCGGAATCCACCTGGAAGTAGTCGCCCCGCCAATCGACCAGGTCGCCGCTGAACAGGGCGCGAATGATGTCGATCGCCTCACGCAGCATGTCCTGCCGTTGCGTGATGGCAGGCCAGCCCTTGCCGACGACGTGCTCGTTGAGGTTTTCGCCGCTGCCCAGGCCCAAGGTGAAGCGCCCGTCGGCGAGGATCTGCAGCGTCGCCGCCTGCTGCGCGACGATTGCAGGGTGATAACGCATGGTCGGGCAGGTCACATAGGTGTAAAGGCCAACGCGCTCGGTGGCCTGCGCGACGGCGCCCAGCATCGTCCAAGCATTGGGCGCGTGCCCCTGCGATGTCAGCCACGGCGAAAAGTGGTCGCTGCTGACCTCGAAGTCAAACCCTCGTCGCTCTGCCGAAATCGCATACTGGACAAGATCTTTGGGGTTGTTCTGTTCTGTCATGAGGGTGTATCCGAAACGTGTCACCCGTCTCGGATACCCGTGCACGGCCGAGGCAAACGACCTTGCGCCGGGCTAAGCCCGATTGCCCAGCTGCTCCTGAACCCGTTCCGGCTCACCGGGCTAGAGCCGCGCCTTGACCGCCGCTGACAATCGGGACCCGTCGGCTTTGCCCGCCGCCAACGCTGTGGCCGCCTTCATCACCTGGCCCATCTGCTTCATGCCCGGACGCTCGCCCAACTCCTCGGCCACCTGCGCGATCGCGGTGTCGACGGCGTCGGCCACCTCCGCCTCGGTAAGCGGGGTCGGGAGGTACTCGTCGATCACCCGTGCTTCGGCGTGCTCGTTCGCTGCCAACTCGCCGCGGCCGTTCTGGGTGTAGATCTCGGCGGCCTCGCTGCGCTTTCTAGCCTCTTTGCCCAACACCTTGAGCACATCGTCATCGGAGAGCTCGCGCGACGCCTTGCCGGAGACTTCCTCAGTCTGGATCGCGGCCAGCAGCATCCGCAGTGTCGCGGTGCGCAGCTTGTCTTTCGCCTTCATCGCATCGGTCAGATCCGCCCGCAACCGGGCCTTGAGTTCCGCCATGAACGAGACGTTACGGCTGCACCCTGGTCAGACGCCAGGCCCGCAAGCGTCGCGGCACGTTGAGAAATGCCTGGGTGCTCGACAGTATGGAAGCCATGACGCGCGACGACGGCTCCGACTGGTGAGCACGCCGCCTCCCGATTACCCGCATTACCCGGCGTGGGGTTACCCGCCACCCGGTTACGGCCCACCCGCATATCAGGCGCCCGGATACCCACCTCCCGGCTACCCCGACCCGGGTTACGCCTATCCATATCCGAGTTATCCGGGCTACCCGGCGCAGACGGGTTATGGCATGCCGCCGCCACAGGTTCGCTCGGCCTTCGCGCCGGGCATCATCCCGCTGCGGCCATTGAGCCTCAGCGACATCTTCAACGGTGCGGCCGTCTACATCCGGGCGAACCCGAAAGCCGTTTTGGGGCTGACTACCGTCGTCGTGGTCATCACGGAGATCATCACGTTGCTCGCCGCGACCGGACCGCTGACCGCAGCCGGCCGCCTGAACACCGCCTCGTCCGCCGAACTCACCGGCAGGGAGGTCGGCGCCTGGATGCTCTCATCAGCACTGAGCGGGGTTGTCGGCTGGCTGGCCGGCATTCTGCTGACGGGCATGCTCACGGTGCTCGCCGGCCGCGCGATATTCGGCTCGACGATCAGTGCCGGCGAAACGTGGGCCAGGGTGCGCGGGCGCCTTCTCGCGCTGGTCGGACTGGTGGCGCTGGAATGCGCCGGGCTGGTACTGCTGGCCGGCGCGGTGGGGCTGATCGTCGCGGCGATCGCCGCCTCCGGCGACGCTGGGGCCACCGTGCTCCTCGGGCTCCCGCTGGTGCTGATGTCGGTCGCCACGGTGGTCTATTTGTACACGGCTCTCTCGTTCGCACCGGTGTTGATAGTGCTGGAACGGCTGCCGGTCATTAACTCGATCACCAGATCGCTTGCCTTGATACGCAACAGCTTCTGGCGTGTACTCGGCATCCGGATGCTGACCTGGCTGGTGGTCACCTTTATCGCCGGCGCGATCGCTGTCCCGTTCGACTTCCTCGGTCTTTTTGCCGGCGGCCCCGTACTCGTCGCCGCGACCGTCGCGGCGGTCGGAGCGGCCATCGGCCGGATCGTCACCGCCCCGTTCAGCGCAGGGGTCGTCGTCTTGCTCTATGCCGACCGCCGGATTCGTTCTGAGGCATTCGATCTGGTTCTGCAATCCGGTGCCGCCGCCGGCCCGGCCGCAGCTGGGTCGACCGATCACCTCTGGCTGACGCGGCCGGTTTAGGAACACGCTAGGGATGCCCGGAATCGATATCGACCGCGACACCGCGCGCGAGGCCGCGCAGCGAGAACTCGACAAGCCGATCTATCCCAAGGGTTCGATCTCTGAGCGCGTACAAGAGTGGCTGCATGAGTTGCTCCTATCGCATTCTGGAACAAGGTTCGTCGCTACCGGGCGGATGGTTCACTGCCGGCGTGCTGATCACCCTGTTGACCGTCGCGGTCGTCGTCGCGATCCGCATCGCGCGACGCACCATCCGCACCCGTCGCGACGGTGACTATCAGCTCTTCGATGCCGGTCAACTCAGCGCCAGCGAGCATCGTGCCATTGCGGAACGATGTGCCGCTGAGGGCAATTGGACTGCGGCGGTCCGGCACCGGCTGCGTGCGGTGGCCCGCGCCCTCGAGGAGGACGGAACCGTGGACCCCGCTCCCGGTCGTACGGCCAATGAGCTGGCCCGCGCCGCCGCCGAACATCTACCCCAGCTGGGCTCCGAATTATCCGGCGCGGCCAACGCGTTCAACGACGTCACCTACGGCGAAAGTCCGGGCACGCCCGCCGCCTACCAGATGATCGCGGACCTCGACAACCATGTGCGATTCCATTCTGCGGCAGGTCAATCCGGCCCCACCGAGCACCCCGCAGTCGACGCGTGGGCCCCCATCCGATGAGAGTCGCCGGAACGCCGACCGCCGTGCGACGCCGGCCATGGACGTCGATGGTGCTTGCGCTGATCGCCATCTGCGCTGTCGCCGCCGTGGCGACCTATTTCACCGCGCCGCGACCGGGCGGACAGATGGACCCCGAATCGACCGGTCCGCACGGCGCGCACGCGTTGGTGGAGCTGTTACGGGACCGTGGCGTCACCGTTGTCACCGCCCACAGCCTCGACGAGGTGGAGAGCGACGCGGGTCCCGGCACGCTGCTGCTGTTCGCGCAGACCCAGCGTGTCACCGATGAGTCGCTGCTCACCCGGCTCGCCGACACTCCAGGTGATCTACTGCTGGTGGAACCGACCTCTCATGCCCGTGCCGCGCTCGCCCCGGGTATCCGCAATGTCGGCACCAGCGTGCAGGACACCAACCCGGACTGTGCGCTGCACGAAGCGACTCAGGCGGGATCGGTTGATTTCGGGCCGTCCAACACTTTTCGCGCCGTAGGCGACCGAACGGTCAGCAGCTGCTACGGCGGGGCCCTGGTTCGCTACCGTGACGGCGAACGTCTGGTGACGGTGGTCGGCAGCACCGATTTCATGACCAACGGAAATCTCTTGCGGACCGGCAATGCCGCACTGGCGATGAATTTGGCCGGCCGGCACTCCCGGCTGGTGTGGTACGCGCCGCAGCGGCTCGAAGGTGGATCATCCGGTTCGGCAACGATTTTCGACCTGATGCCGGCCAGCGTCACCTGGGTTGTCCTGCAGCTGGCGTTGACCGTGCTGCTGGTTGCGTTGTGGAAGGGCCGTCGGATCGGCCCTCTGGTCGCCGAGAACCTGCCCGTCGTCGTCCGGGCATCGGAGACGGTCGAGGGCCGCGGCCGGCTCTACCGATCGCGCCGAGCGCGAGGTCGGGCCGCGCAGGCGCTCCGGGCCGCGACGCTGCTGCGGATGTTACCCCGGCTCGGGCTGGGCGTGGACAGCCCGCCACACACGGTGGTCATCGCCGCTGCCCAACGCAGCAACATTGGACCGGAGTCGTTGCAGCATATGCTTTTTGGTCCGTCCCCAGACACCGATGCCGACCTGACCCATCTCGCTCGTGCACTCGATGACATCGAAAGGCAGGTCGTACGTACATGACCCACTCGCCACACCGCTCCGGTCAGTCGCCGACAGAGCAGTCGACCCGCAGTGCGTTGCTCGCACTACGTGGCGAGATCGGCAAGGCCGTCGTGGGACAGGAGGCGGCGGTGACCGGTCTGGTGGTGGCGCTGCTGTGCCGAGGTCACGTTTTGCTCGAAGGCGTTCCGGGCGTGGCAAAGACGTTGCTGGTGAGATCTTTGGCGGCCGCTCTTCAATTGGAGTTCAAGCGGGTCCAGTTCACCCCGGATCTGATGCCTGGCGACGTCACCGGATCGCTGGTCTACGACAACCGCACCGCCGAGTTCGTATTCCGTAACGGTCCGGTGTTCACCAATCTTCTGTTGGCCGACGAGATCAACCGGACACCGCCGAAGACCCAGGCCTCCCTGCTGGAGGCGATGGAGGAACGTCAGGTCAGCGTGGACGGTGAACCCAGGCCGCTGCCTGATCCGTTCATCGTCGCGGCCACGCAGAACCCGATCGAATACGAGGGCACGTACCAGTTGCCCGAAGCACAGCTCGACCGGTTCTTGGTGAAACTCACTGTGCCGCTTCCGCCGCGGGACGCCGAGATTGCCATCCTGGGCCGGCATGCGCACGGTTTCGACCCCCGCGACCTGTCGGCGATCCGACCGGTC
The DNA here is from genome assembly GCA_963834615.1 of uncultured Actinomycetota bacterium. Taxonomy (GTDB): domain Bacteria; phylum Actinomycetota; class Actinomycetes; order Mycobacteriales; family Mycobacteriaceae; genus Mycobacterium. Next base: position 98,600 of record CAWICO010000006.1, on the reverse strand, counting down.
GCCGGGCCCGCCGAGTTGGCCGCGGGCCGTGACGCGGTTGGCCGGGTCCTGGTAGCCGACGAGGTGCTCGGCTACATCGTCGACATCGCGGGCGCCACCCGGCATTCGCCGGCATTGCAGCTTGGCGTCTCACCCCGCGGCGCAACCGCTCTGCTGGCGACAGCGCGGGCGTGGTCATGGCTGTCCGGTCGCAACTACGTCACTCCCGACGACGTGAAAGCCATGGCCCGTCCGACGCTGCGACACCGGGTGCTGCTGCGGCCGGAAGCCGAGCTGGAGGGCGCCACCGCCGATGCGGTACTAGACGGCATCCTGGCGTCGGTCGCGGTGCCGCGCTAGTGGTGCTGACCGGGCGAACCGGTGTGCTCGCGTTGTTGTGCGTGTTGCCGGTTGCGTTATCTCCAACGCCGGCAGCGACTTTCGTCATGCTGCTGTCGCTGCTCGTGATCGCCGTGCTCGTTGATATCGGTTTGGCGGCCAGCCCGGCTCAGCTGCAGTACAACCGCCTGCCGAACGACTCCGTTCGCCTCGGGGAGCTGGTGAGCCTCGGCCTGATGGTCCGCAACGACGGGCGGCGCCGGTTTCACGGAAAGGTTCGCGATGCCTGGGCACCCAGCGCTCAGGCCGAACCACCAGCCCATGCCGTCGACATCACGGCCGGGCGGGTGCAACGGATAGACACCTGGTTGCGGCCGGTCCGCCGCGGCGATCAGCGCTCGGCGACGGTCACCGCTCGTTCGATCGGGCCGCTCGGGTTGGCGGGGCGGCAACAGTCACGCCCGGTGCCCGGCCAGGTGCGGGTGCTGCCGCCTTTCCTGTCCCGCAAGCACCTGCCGTCGCGGCTGGCGAGACTCCGCGAAATCGACGGTTTGTCACCGACATTGACGCGTGGCCAGGGTACCGAATTCGACTCGCTGCGGGAGTACGTGGTTGGTGACGATGTGCGTTCGATCGACTGGCGCGCGACGGCCCGCCGATCTGACGTGGTGGTCCGGACGTGGCGGCCGGAACGCGACCGCCGGGTCGTCATCGTGCTCGACACCGGGCGAACGGCCGCCGGACGTGTCGGTGTCGACCCGACGGTCAGCGACCCGAACGGTTGGCCACGGCTGGACTGGTCGATGGACGCCGCCCTGCTGCTGGCGGCCCTGGCGTCCAAGGCAGGTGATCGCGTCGACTTCCTCGCTCACGACCGGGTGACCCGGGCCGGCGTATTCGGCGCGTCACGCACAGAGTTACTGAGTCGGCTGGTCGAGGCGATGGCGCCACTGACGCCGTCTCTCATCGAATCTGATTCCACAGCAATGGTTTCTGCGATCCTTCGGCGGACGCGGCGCCGGGCGCTGGTGATTTTGCTGACCGACCTCAACCCCAGCGCCCTCGACGAGGGCCTGCTGCCGGTACTTCCTCAACTGTCGGCCAAACACCGCGTCGTCGTCGCCGCGGTCACCGACCCCCGCGTCGACCAATTGGCCGCGGGCCGCGTCGACGCCGCCGCGGTGTATGACGCGGCCGCCGCTGAGCGATCCCGAAACGACCGCTCGGCAGTCGCTTCCAGGCTGCGCCACAGCGGAGTCGAGGTGATCGACGCCCCGCCCACCGAGCTCGCGCCCGCGCTGGCCGACCGCTATCTGGCGATGAAAGCCGCGGGGCGGCTGTAGCTCAGCCCGTCGAGTGGCTCACCTGGTCGGCACCACGTCGGGTGCGTCGGCGATGTCCCCGGTGTCGCCGGCCTTGACGGCGCGCATGCCGAAGAACATGACGTAGCCCAAGAAGCCTGCCTCGGCGAAGATTCCGATGCCGATCCGCACGAAGGTCGGCAGCGGCGACGGGGTGACGAACGCTTCGATGGCCCCTGAGACGAGCAGCACCACCGACAGACCCACGGCGACCGACACGACAGCGCGGCCCTGCTCGGCAAGCACCTGGCCGCGCGGGCGGTCACCCGGTGCGATCACCGACCAGCCCAGTCGCATGCCGGCGGCGCCGGCCAGGAAGACCGCCGTCATCTCCAACAAGCCATGCGGAATCAGCAAGCCCAGCATGACGTCAGCCTTTCCGGCTGACATCATCAGACCGGACACCACACCGAGGTTGGCGGCGTTTGCGAACAGCACGAACGGAATCGGGGCGCCCAGCAAGATGGAGAACGCGATGCACTTGGCGGCCACCCAGGAATTGTTCACCCACACATGCAAGCCGAACGCGGCCGCCGAGTGCTTGCTGTAATAAGAGGCGAAGTCGTGATTCACCAATTCGTCTATCTCACTGGGTGTTCCGATCGTGGACTGCACTTCCGGGCTGCCGATGACCCAGATCGAGATCACTGCCGTGACTGCGAAGAACACCACTGCCGTCGCCAGCCACCACCACCGGGCCCGGTAGGCCACCACGGGGAAGGACACCGTCCAGAACCGGGTGAACTCCCGAGACACGGGTGCATGAGCTCCGGTGACGGCGGCCCGGGCGCGCGCGACCAAGCTCGACAGTCGGCCGACCAGCACCGAATCCGAGGACCCGGAACGCAGCATCGACAAGTGCGTCGACACCCGTTGGTAGAGCTCGACGAGTTCGTCGACCTCATCTCCGGTCAGCCGACGGCGATTTTTCACCAAGTGGTCGAGGCGATCCCAGGTGTCGCGGTGTGTGAGCACGAACGCATCGACGTCCACCCCGCAAGGCTAGCCGGGTAGCGTTCGCGGTATGTCGGAGGTGGTGACCGGGGACGCCGTTGTCCTCGACGTGCGGGTCGCCCAGTTACCGGTGCGGGCCGTGAGTGCCCTCATCGACATCTCAGTCATTTTGGTCGGATATCTGATCTCGCTGGTGCTGTGGGCCGCCGCGTTGAGTCAATTCGACGAAGCGCTGAGCGCGGCGATCATGGTGATCTTCACCGTGCTGGTGCTCGTCGGATACCCGCTGATCTTCGAGACGGCCACCCGCGGGCGAACACTCGGCAAGATGGCGATGGGCCTGCGGGTAGTGTCCGACGACGGCGGACCGGAGCGCTTCCGCCAAGCCCTGTTTCGCGCACTGGCGTCGATCGTGGAGATCTGGATGCTGGTGGGCAGCCCCGCGGTCATCTGCGGCATGCTCTCGCCAAAAGCCAAGCGGATCGGCGACATCTTCGCCGGCACGGTGGTGATCAGCGAGCGCGGACCGAGGCTGGGTCCACCGCCGACTATGCCACCTTATCTCGCCTGGTGGGCGGGGTCACTACAGCTCTCCGGCCTCAGCGTCGACCAAGCTGAGGTGGCACGCCAATTTCTCACGCGCGCAGAACAATTGGACCCGGAAGTACGGGATCAGATGGCCTACCGGATCGCCAGGGATGTGCTGAGCCGGGTGGCTCCGCCGCCTCCGCCCGGAACTCCGCCGCAACTGGTACTGGCCGCAGTGCTCGCCGAACGGCACCGTAGAGAACTGGCCCGATTGCGATCGTGGCCCAAAGCGCCGTGGGCGCCGCCCAGTTAGCTATTGCGCGACGGTGACAGCGAGGATGGCGATGTCGGCGATCAGCAGCGCCAACGCCGAGACAGGGATCACGAATCCCCATCGTCGTTTTGCGGTGAAGAATGACACGACGACCGTCAGCACCGCCAGCGCCGGAGCGCCGTAGAACAGCGCGTTGAAGCCGATTCCGGCAGGCCCGATATTCGGGCAGGCCTTATCGCTGCACGCCGCAGTGCTCATGACGGCGCCCAGCGCCACCGCCATCACGATTCCGGCGCCGACCACCGTCAGCAGCGCCAGCGCCCAGTTCACCCACAACCGGATTCGCTTGGTGCGGCTCGCGTGTGCACCTGCACCAGTCGGTCCAATTCGTCGACTTTCACGTCAGTTTTTTCCTGGCTCATCAGGTGGCTTCTACCCGCTCTCTTCGGGGCGGCAAACCGTCTCGGCAGAATCCCGCCTTGCTAAACGATAGCTTCCGATATATCGTTACCTTATCGGTAGCGCACAGGGCGTTACCTTTCCAGAAACGAGATCACCCCATGAACAACCCATTTCCCCATGTGGACGGGCCATTCGCCGGCGGGCCTGGGCCCGCGAACTTCGGCTTCGGCCTACATGAACGAGTGCGGGAGCACCGCAGGCAAGCCCGCCGCGAATTTCGCGACTACATCCGCGGCAACGACCTGGTCATGAGGGCCCGTTCGGCCCCGGCTTCGGACGTGGTTTCGGTAGGGGCTTCGGTCCCGGTGCCTTCGGACCCGGTTTCGGACCCGGTTTCGGACCCGCCCAGCGCGGCGGACGCCGCGGCGGTCACAACCGGCGCGGTCGCCGCGGCGATGTCCGTGCGGCCATCCTGGTGCTGCTCGCCGAGCGACCGATGCACGGCTACGAGATCATCCAGGAGGTCGCCGAGCGCAGTCAGGACCTGTGGAAGCCCAGCCCCGGCTCGGTCTACCCGACCCTGCAGCTGCTGGTCGACGAAGGACTGATCGTCGGAACGGAAAGCGAAGGCAGTAAAAAGCTCTTCGAGTTGACCGGTGCAGGCAGAGAGGTCGCGGAGAAGGTCGTGACGCCGCCGTGGGACGAGATCGCCGACGGCGTCGACCCGGCGCAGCTCAATCTGCGCGCGGCAATCGGCCAACTGTTCGGTGCCGTGGCGCAATCCGCTCATGCTGCCAGCTCCGAGCAGCAGCAGCGCATCATCGACATCGTTAACAATGCTCGTCGCGAGATCTACGGAATCCTCGGCGAAGACGACTGATCGAACCCGCAGCGGTGGGGGCCGGCACGTGCTGGTCCCCACCGTTTGCGTCAGGACACATCGACCCAATCCAGCGTCCGCTCAACAGCTTTACGCCACCCCGCGTATCCGCTGGCGCGTTGGTCGTCGTTCCACGTCGGCGTCCACCGCTTGCCTTCTCGCCAATTGGCGCGCAGTTCATCCGGGTCGGCCCAGAACCCGACCGCCAGGCCCGCGGCGTAGGCCGCCCCGAACGCCGTCGTCTCGGCGACCACCGGTCGCACCGCGTCGACACCCAGTACGTCGGCCTGGATCTGCATACACAAGTCGTTGGCCGTGATGCCGCCATCGACCTTGAGCACCTCGAGGCGTACACCCGAATCGGCCTGCATTGCGTCTACCACGTCACGGCTCTGATAACAGATCGACTCCAGCGTCGCGCGAGCCAGATGAGCGTTGGTGTTGTACCGCGACAGCCCGACGATCGCGCCACGCGCATCCGAACGCCAGTACGGCGCAAACAAACCCGAAAACGCCGGGACGAAATAGACGCCGCCGTTGTCGTCGACCTGTCGGGCCAGTGCTTCGCTCTGCGCTGCGCCGCTGATGATGCCGAGTTGGTCGCGTAGCCACTGCACCGCGGAACCGGTAACGGCGATCGAACCTTCAAGGGCGTACACCGGTTTAGCGTCGCCGAACTGGTAGCACACCGTGGTCAACAGGCCGTTGCGGGACCTGACGATCTGCTCGCCGGTATTCAGCAGCAGGAAATTGCCTGTGCCGTAGGTGTTTTTGGCCTCTCCGGGGTTGAAGCAGACTTGACCGACCATTGCCGCATGCTGATCACCGAGGATCCCGGTGATCGGCACCTCCCCGCCCAGCGGCCCGGTCTGGGCCGTGACGCCGTAAGGCTGCAGCGGCGAGGACGACGCAATGGACGGCAGCATCTGCCGCGGGATACCGAAGAACGACAACAGCTCGTCGTCCCAGTCCAACGTCTCCAGATTCATCAGCATGGTGCGACTGGCGTTGGTGACGTCGGTGACGTGCACCCCGCCGCGGGAGCCACCGGTCAGGTTCCACAGCAGCCAGGTGTCCGTCGTGCCGAACACCGCGTCGCCGCGCTCGGCGGCGGCGCGCACCCCGTCGACGTTGTCCAGAACCCACTGCAGTTTTCCGCCGGCGAAATACGTCGCGGGCGGCAACCCTGCTTTGTGCCGGATCACGTCGCCGCGACCGTCGCGGTCCAGCGCCGTCGCGATGCGGTCGGTACGGGTGTCTTGCCAGACGATCGCGTTGTGATACGGCCGGCCGGTGTGCCGGTCCCACACCAGCGTCGTCTCGCGCTGGTTTGTGATTCCAAGCGCGGCAATGTCTTTTGATGAAAGGTTGGTCGCGTTGAGCGCCGACATCAGCACCGCAGTGGTGCGTTCCCAGATCTCGATCGGGTTGTGCTCGACCCAGCCGGCTTGAGGCATGATCTGCTCATGCTCCAACTGGTGGCTGCCCACCTCGCCGCCGGAGCGGTCGAAAATGATGCATCGGGTGCTGGTGGTGCCCTGGTCGATCGAAGCGACGAAATCCGCCAACTGCATTCCTCCCGCGATTGTGTCCAATCATGGACCACGCGGGAAGCAGACGGTTAGAGACTGCCGAGAAGAGTCAGGCCGATGTCGGGACTGACGAAGTCACTCGGGTCTAGCGAGAAGATCGGAGTCAAAGCGCCGGCGACATCGTCCAAACCGACCTGGAACAGCGCCGGAACTGTGAGCACGAACTCCGAGGAGTCCGAACCCGGTGCGCCCGCGAACAAGTCAAGGTCGAACGGCAACGCGTTGGACGTGCCGGTCACGAAGTTGTCGAGCGCAAGGGTGTCTGGGTTGATACTGAAAGTGTCCGCGTACCCGCCTAGGTCGAACGGGCCGACCGTCACGATCCCCTCGCCCGGGGCCACCGCACCGCCGAGGTCCACCAGGCCGACGTCGGGACTGACGAAGTCAGCCGCATCGACCGAGGAGATCGGCGTGATCGTCCCGTCGACGTCCTCATACCCACCCTGGAACAACAACGGAATCGTGACAAGGACTTCCGAATCACCCGAACCCGAAGCGCCGGAATAGATGTCGAGATCGATCGGGTATGAGTCGAACGAACCCGTCAGAAAGTTGTCGAACGCGGACGTGTCGGGGTCATAGGTGAAGGTATCGGTGTACCCGTCAATCGTGTACGGCCCGATAGTCGCCAAATCGCCCGAGTCGGCGCTCGCGACCGGGGTCGCCAGCAGCGCGATGACCGGAGAGGCCAGCAGCGCCCCCAGTGCGGTTCCGACGATGCCTGCCGTGCGTCGCTGACTGTCACGCATTGTTGACCCTTCAGAGCTGCCTGTGATTTCCCTGAGGCTAGGCTGAGATTGTTTCAAGATCGCGACAGCAGGGTCAATACCGTGTGCCGGTAAATCAACAATGTGCATCCACCCGTCAAATGGGCACCGCGGCGCTTCATTCTGTCGATCTGTTGCGCGGCCGCCGATAACGCGGTTGCATCGGCCTAGTGGGCAAAGACGTCAAGCGGACTACCTACGCACGCGTCGACCGGCAGGAGTACCGACGCAAGGTGCAGCTGTGCCTGGACGTCTTTGAGACGATGCTCGCGCAATCCAGCTTCGAGCTCGACCACCCGTTGACCGGGATGGAGATCGAATGCAACCTGGTCGACGACGACTACCAGCCGGCGATGAAGAACCAAGACGTGCTGGCCGCCATCGCCGACCCGGCCTACCAGACCGAATTGGGCGCGTACAACATCGAATTCAACGTTCCGCCCCGGGCGCTGGGCGGCGACACCAGTGTGCAACTGGAAGACGAAGTCCGAGCCAGCCTGAATGCCGCCGAGACCAAGGCCAGCGCGGGTGGCGCCCACATCGTGATGGTCGGAATCTTGCCGACGCTGATGCCCGAACACCTCAGCAGTGGATGGATGAGTCCGTCGGCTCGCTACGCCGCGCTTAACGACTCCATCTTCGACGCCCGCGGCGAGGATATCCATATCGACATCGACGGACCCGAGCCGCTCGCCCTCACCTCGACGTCCATTGCTCCTGAATCTGCCTGCACGAGTATGCAATTGCACCTACAGGTGTCGCCGGACGATTTCGCCGACAATTGGAACGCCGCCCAGGTGATCGCCGGCCCGCAATTGGCGCTCGGGGCCAACTCGCCGTTCTTCTACGGCCATCAACTGTGGGCCGAAACCCGCATCGAGCTGTTCGCCCAATCTACCGACACCCGGCCCGACGAGCTGATCAGCCAGGGTGTGCGCCCGCGGGTGTGGTTCGGCGAGCGGTGGATCACGTCGATCTTCGACCTGTTCGAGGAGAACGTCCGCTATTTTCCGTCGCTGCTGCCGGAGGTGTCCGACGAGGATCCCGCCGCCGAACTCGCCGCAGGCCGCATTCCCCAGCTAGCCGAACTGCGCCTGCACAACGGGACGGTCTACCGGTGGAACCGGCCGGTGTACGACGTGGTCGCGGGAAGGCCGCACCTGCGGGTGGAAAACCGGGTGTTGCCGGCCGGGCCCACGGTGATCGACATGGTGGCCAACTCGGCCTTCTATTACGGCATGCTGCGCACGCTGTCCGATGAGGACCGTCCGGTCTGGACGAAGATGGATTTCGCCGCGGCGCAACGTAATTTCAATGAGGGTGCTCGCCACGGCATACGTGCGCAGCTGTACTGGCCGGGATTGGATACCGTCAGCACCGAAGAACTGGTGATCGGGCACCTGCTGCCGATGGCGTATGCGGGACTGGATCGCTGGGGCGTCGCCGCCGAGATTCGCGACCGGGTGCTCGGCGTGATCGAAGGCCGTGCCCGTGCCGGGCGCAATGGCGCGACGTGGCAGGTGTCCACCGTGCGTGCCTTGGAGAGGCGCGGTCTGGATCGGCCTGCGGCACTGGCCGAGATGCTGCGCCGGTACTGCGATCACATGCACCACAACGAGCCCGTCCACACCTGGGAAGTGCCGGAGTAGGTTGAAACACATGGCAAATGAAGTAATGGACTGGGATAACGCATACCGCCAGCAGGGCCGCTTCGAGGGTCCGCCACCGTGGAATATCGGTGAGCCACAGCCGGAATTGGCCACGTTGATCAGGGCCGGCAAGGTTCGCAGCGACGTCCTCGACGCCGGCTGTGGGTACGCCGAGCTGTCGTTGGCACTGGCCGCCGAGGGTTACACCGTGCACGGAGTCGACCTGACCCCGACCGCGGTCGCCGCCGCTACCAAGGCCGCTGAGGAGCGCGGCTTGAGCAGCGCGAGCTTCGAGCAGGCCGACATCACCGCGTTCGGCGGTCACGACGGCCGGTTCAACACCGTGATCGACAGCACGCTGTTCCACTCGTTGCCGGTCGAGGGCCGCGATGATTATCTGCGTGCGGTGCACCGCGCGGCAGCCGACGGGGCCGGCTACTTCGTGCTGGTATTCGCCGCGGGCGCGTTCCCGGGCGAATGGGAGCAGAAGCCGAACGAGGTCGACGAGGACGAGCTGCGCGACGCGGTGAGTAAGCACTGGGAAATCGATGAGATCCGGCCGGCCTTCATTCACGCGCACATCCCGCCGGCACCGCCTGAATCGGACACCCCGATGCCGGAGCATGACCGGGATGAGAAGGGCCGGATGAAGTTGCCGGCTTATCTGCTCAGCGCTCATAAGGCCGACTGAGCGTCAGACCGCAGCGGTGGCCTCGACGAGCGCCGCAGCAAATGTAGTCAGGTCGTCTTGGGTGGTGTCCACGTGCGGCGAAATCCGCAACACCGGTGCGGTCAACTCGCCCGGAGCCCGCTCGATTCCAGCTGCCGTGGTCACGATGCGATGCTCGGCGAGCAGCCACGCCCGGATTGTCTGCGGGTCGGCCCCGTCGGTGGGCGTCAGCGTGGTGATGGCGCTGGGCTCGTCCGCCGACTCGACCACGCGCCATCCGGGGATGTCGGCAAGGACGGTCCGGCTGGCGTGGCCCACCTCGGCCAACCGGGCGCGTATCGCGACCGGATCTGCCGCCACATGTTCACCGATCGCCACCGAAAATCCGACGCGTGCAGCGATATTGGCTTCACCAAGTTCGAGCCGCTCGGCCAGCGACAGCGACGCCGCCCACTCCGGCGGCGGCAGCCGCGGCCGGAGCCGCTGCATCAACCTCGGGTGCACCGCAAGCACACCAACGCCCCGCGGACCGGCCAGCCATTTGCGCGAGGATGCATAGAACGCATCGACGCCGCCGACCGAGCAGTCGACCTGTCCGAGTGCCTGCGCGGCGTCGACGACCAGCGGCAGCCCCAATTCCCCGCACACGCTTGCTATTTCGGCCAGCGGTTGCACCACCCCGCGGTGACTGGCCACTGCGGTCAGGTGGACAAACTCGGGTGGATTGGCGGCGAGGCTGATCGCCGCCTCGTCGATGACAACCCGACCTTCGTCGTCGGTCGGCAGTATCTGGCGGGCAAACCCGTGCACGGCAATCAAGGCCAGATTCGGCCCGTATTCACCCGGAACGCAGGCCAATGTCCGGCCGCCGGGCGGCCAACTGGACAGCAGCAGATCCAGCGCATGCTGCGACCCGGTGGTGAACACCACCTCGGCGCCCGGCATACCGGTGAGCCCGCCGACCGCGGCACGCCCCGCGTCGAGCACGGCTGTGGCGGCCTCAGCCGCGACGTATCCGCCGACCTCGGCCTCGTGCCGCGCGTGCCGGGCGGCGGCATCCTGCGCGGCGGTGCTCTGCCGCGAGCAGGCGGCGCTGTCCAGGTGCAGCCCGGCGACGTCGGGCCTGGCAGCCCGCCAGTTCGCGGCCAGGCTAGCGGTCACTTGACCGACAACGACAACCCGAAGTCGCCAGCGGCGTCGGTCCACCAGCGAGTCTGGCGCAGCCCCGCTTGAGCCAGTTCGGTGGCCACCTTCTCCGGCCGGAACTTGCAGGACACTTCGGTCAGCATCTGCTCGCCGGCGGCGAATTCGACGGCCAGATCCAGCGCGCGGATGTACACCTTGTGAGCCTGGTCGACCTGTAGCGACATTTCCATCCGCTCTTCGTCGCTATTCCAGGTCGCAACATGCCGGAAAGCGTCGACGTCGAAGTCGGCGTCGAGTTCCCGGTTGACGACCGTGAGGACGTTGCGATTGAACTGCGCGGTCACTCCGGCGGCGTCGTCGTAAGCCCGGACGAGTCTGTCGACGTCCTTGACCAAGTCGGTGCCCAGCAGCAAGCTGTCACCCGGCTGCAGCGCGGACGCCAGCGCAGCCAGGAACTCCGACCGCACGTCCGGCTGCAGGTTGCCGATCGTCGAGCCCAGGAACACGAACAGCCGTCTTCCCCCACTCGGGATTTCCGCCAGATGCTTCTCGAAATCGCCGCAGACAGCCGCGATTTCGATGCCGGGATACTCCTGCTGAATGGCGGTTGAGGCCTGCGACAGTATGCTCGCGTCGACGTCGAACGGCACGAACCTGCGCAGCGAACCGGCCTGGTGCAACGTGTCCAACAGGACCCTGGTCTTCTCCGATGTTCCGCTACCCAGTTCGACCAGTGTGTCGGCACCGGTGACGGCTGCGATCTCCGCGGCGCGGGCACGCAGGATCTCCGCCTCGGCGCGGGTCGGGTAGTACTCGGGCAGCCGGGTGATCTGGTCGAACAGATCGCTGCCGACCGAGTCATAAAACCACTTGGGCGGCAATGTCTTCGGTGAACTCTGCAGTCCGTCGCGCACATCACGGCTCAGCGCCTCGTACGCCGAGTCGGCGGCCAGGTGGTTCGACAACGTCAGTGTCATCAATGTCCCTTCGTTGAATTCAATGCGGTGAACGTGACGTGCTCGGTGGTCACTTCGACGAGGTGACGGTCGGGGACGTCCTCCCAACCGGGCTGATCGTTGTACGGCTCGCTGGCCAGCACCACGCCGTCGTCGCGGCGCAGTATCGACAGGGTGTCACCCCAGGTGGTCGCAAGGAGCCGAGATCCGTTGGCCGCCATGATGTTCAGCCGCGCGTTCGGATCCTCGCCACCCACCTCTGTGATCGTCTGCCCTAGCGCATCGAGGCCGCGACTAAAGATCAGGGCGGCCAGAATCGCGCTGTCGCAAAGGGATTCGACTGTTGACAGGGCCGGAAGCACGTCCCGGTCCACGACGCCGTTGTGCGACAACAACCACCGCCCGTCGGTGAAGGGCGCGGTCGCGCTGGCCTCGATCGGCATGCCGACCGTCGCCGACCGCACCGCCGCTACGACGCAGTGGCTGCGCAGTGCCGGTGCAACGGAATCGAATGAGACGTCCCCCCACAACGGCGACGCGCTACGCCACCGCCGGGGCGCGGCGCCGTCGAAGAATCCGACGCCCCAACCGTCCGCGTTCATCAACCCGTGCTTTTGCCGGCGCGGGGCGTATGACTGCACCCGAAGACCGTGTGGCGGGTCGAGCACCAACGCGGACACCGAAGTTTCGCGCGCCCAGCCAGCCGAGGTGTCGGCACATCAGCTGCGGCCCTCTCCGTCGCTGTCGACCGACCACGCCAATCGGACACCGGAGAAGATCTGCCGTCGATAGGGGTGATCCCAGTTGCGGAAGCTGGGGCGCAGGATGGCCGACTCCACTGCCCATGAGCCGCCGCGCAGCACACGATAGTCCCCGCCGAAGAACGGCTGGGAATACTGCCGGTAAATCATTGGCGCGAAGCCGGGCCACGGCTCGATCTCCGAGCTGGTCCATTCCCAGACGTCGCCGAGCATCTGTTCGACGCCGTAGGCCGACGCACCGTCCGGGTAGGCGCCCACGGGGGCCGGGTGCAACGCGTCGCCACCGAGGTTGGCGCGTTGGGTCGACGGTTCGTCAGCTCCCCAGGGATAACGACGCCGGGCCTTGAGTTGCGGGTCCCACGCGCACGCCTTCTCCCATTCACGTTCGGTGGGTAGCCGGGCGCCGGCCCACGCCGCATAGGCCTCGGCCTCGAAATAGCTGATGTGCTGGACGGGTTCGTCGGCGGGAATGTCTTCGACGTGGCCGAACCGGGTGCGGGTACGACCGTCGGCGTGCCAGAACTGTGGCGCGGTCAGGTTCGCGGTCTGCCGGTGTTCCCAACCACGTTCCGACCACCATCGCGGCTGCGCGTAGCCGCCGTCGTCGATGAACTGCCGCCATTCCCCGTTGGTGACCGGGACCCGGCCAATGCGGAAGGCGGGCAGGTCGACGATGTGGGCCGGACGTTCGTTGTCCAGCGAGAACGGCTCATCGGTCGCGTCGACACCCAGGACGAACGGGCCGCCGGGCACCAGAACGGAGGTGCCGGCGAGACCCACCCGGCCCGTCGGCAGCACGCGGGTGTCAGGCAGCAGCGCTGGACCGCTACGCAGATTCAGGGCCTGCAGCATCGTTTCGTCGTGCTGGTTCTCGTGGCTGACCACGAGGCCGTAGACGAAGTTGCTGTCCGGTTCGTCCGGCAGTGTGTCCAGGACATCCAGCGCCGCCGACCGCACCGTCTGGCAGTACGTCCGGGCATGCTTCGGAGATAACAGCGGCAGGTCGGCACGGCTGGCCCGGGAGTGCACGAAAGCGTCGTAGAGGCTCTCGACAGCGCCATCCAGGATTCCCGGACGTTCCAGATCGCCGCCGCGCAACAGCCATAGTTCTTCCTGCTGGCCGATGTGCGCGAGGTCCCACACCAGCGGACTCATCAACGGGTCGTACTGGCGATGAAGTTCGGCGTCGTCGAAATCCACTAATCGCAGGGTTCGCTCCCGCGCCCGGTGCAGATCTCTGACCAGTGCTTCGCGTGACGTCACAGCTCCCCTAGTGCCAGCTGAGTGACGGTCGCCGCGATGCCGTTCTCGATCACCTGGTCGGCAAAGTCGTCGGCGGGCGAGCGGCCTCGTTGCACCGCACCAGCCAGGCGCTGCATCGCCGCGGCGAGCCCGGCGGGCGCCCGTTCCGCGGCGATGGCCACGCACTGATTGGCCGCGGCGTAGATCCGCGGGTCGTTGAGGCCGATCCGGGCGGCGACGTCCCATGCGGTCGCGACCGGTTGCACCGCATCGGCTGCGAGCGTGGCGGCAACCGGATCATCGAGCAGCGTTACCAACATGAAGACAACCGCGGGCCAGATCGCGTTCGGAACGCTGTCCAGGTAGCGGATCTCCAGCCACTGCCGTGGTCGCACCGGCGGGAACAGCGTGGTCAGGTGATACTCCAGGTCGGCGCGAGTCGGCCGGCGACCGCCGAGCAGTTCGCGGCCGTCGGCCCAGTCGGCGAACGGCACACGGTGCGTGACTGGCACCGCAGCGCTTTCGGCCCTTTCCTCGGGCGTGTGCACCAGCATGACCGGCGCCTTGAGCGCATACCGCGACCAGTCGGTCGCGGGATCGTCACCGCTCGCGGTCAGGATCGGCCCGCACCGAGCCGAGTCGAGTTGACTCCAGACCCGCTGCCGCGTCGATCGCCAGCCGGAGAACCTCCCGCTGAGCAGCGGCGAATTCGCGGCGATCGCCACCATGGTCGGCCCGAGCGCATGCGCCAGCCCGACTCGGGCTGCCCATCCGGCGCGCGGCCCGGCGTCGAGGTTGACCTGAACGGAGGCGGTCGAGGTCATCATCGCCGCCCCCGCGACGCCGGTGTTGCTTGCGGTGAAGAACTGTTCCATCGCCTGATACCGCGCGCCGGGGTTGATGCGCTTGGCCGGTCGCAGCGGGTCAGCGCCCAGTAACACCAAACCCAGGCCGGCGGCGGCGAAAGCTTTGCCAAGCACCACCTGGTCGGCTTCGATCGCCTCGGTCGCCGACGCCACGTCGTGTGCCGGTGGGCCGGACAGCTCGACCGCGCCGCCGGGTTCGACGGTGACGAGGCTGGCGCCCGGCATCGGCGGAAGAGACGTCAGCACGTCAGATATTTCGTCCCATGCCGGTCTGCGGTGCGGCTCGGCCGGGTCGAAGCAGTGAGCTTCGATCTCCAGGCCGACCTGACCGACCAGGCCGTCCGACAGGCAGCTCTCGCCGATGTACTGGGCCGCGGCCGATGCGCTGGTCAGTTCGCCCGCCGCCAGACGCGCGGGATCGGACTGCGACGCGACGGCAAAGGCCATATCCGGATCCCTTCGGCATCGAACAAGCGGTCCCAGAAGATCTAGCCCACTGGTTGCGCGTGGCTATCCAACGATAGTCACAAGATTCCATCTTCCAGAGGGCACCGACATATTCCCGACTGACTCGGGTGTCTATTGCCCCAGCGCGTTCTGCATGGCGCCGACCAGCACATTCACCGCCGGGCCACCGTTGCCGGACTGACAGACTTTGGCTTGCAGCAGCACGTTTTCCCGCAGACGGGTCTGAGTGAAACATCGGCGGTCCGTTCCGGCCTCCTGCTTGGTCCACGCCGCGTCGGCAACACCTGCCGGGCCGCCGTCGAACGACCACAACTGCATGGATCCATTGTCCAGATGCATTGCCGTCGTTTGCCCGGAGCAGCCCACCGTGCGATCGACGACGCGGTGAAAGGCGGCCGCCGCGGCCTCCGGGGTCGCGAAGACGCCGACCGCTTGCTTGACGAAGTGAGTCTGGTCGGTCGGCGAGGTCTGGGTGCCGGCACCGTTGAACGACGCCAGGTCGGGATCGTTATAGACCTCGGGCAACCCGACGTCGGCCCAGTTGTTACAGGCCGGATTGTCAACGAAGAAGCCCTGGAACGGCTGGGTGAACGGCGACTCGTCGCGCATCGGTCCGCCGACGATGTTGCCGACCGAGCCCTTACCCAGCACCGCGTAGCTCACCACGCCGGGGTCCGACGGTCGGCCCACCGCCAACGGGGCGACGGATACGGCCACGGCAGCGCCGATGGTCACCGCCGCCGCGCCGATCCGACTACGTCGACTCATGGCTGTCAATCATGCCAACTGCCACCGACCGGCTACGTCGTAACCCGGCTTATGGGCTCGGCGGTGGCGGGGGCGGCTCCTCGGAGCCTCCGCGATCGCCGTGGTCGCCGTGACCGCTCTGGCCACCCGGACCGCCTGGCCCCATCCCCGGACCCCAGGGACCGGGCCATCCCGGGCCGCCCGGACCAGGCCCCTGGCCCCAGGGACCAGGCCACGGCGGTGGACCGTCGGGGCCACCCGGACCGTCCGGACCGAACACCCCGTGGTGGTGGTGGGGGAAGTGATGGTGACCCCCACCGCCGGCCCAGGCGCCGGCGAAGAAGACGACCGCAACGACGAACACGATGCCCGCGACGATCACCACCCACGCCGCGACCTGATAAAGCCTGGGGTGGCTTGCCGCGGGTGCGGGGGGCTGCCTGGTCGGCGACTGGAAGGGTGGTTCGGGTACTTGGGTCATCACCCGATCATGCCGAGCGGCGGGCCTGCCATCAACCAACCGCGCTCGCGAGTCGGCGTTGTCCTCTGACGTCCTACGACCAAAAAACCCAGGCGAACTTCAGGCTGACCACGAGAATGAGCGTGATACCCGCGATGATCGCCACCCAGGCGGCGACCTGATACAGCCGTTCAGAATCCTGTGCCGGCACGACGACGGGTGGCGGCGCGCCGGGCGACGGCGGGGTCGATGGCTCGTGAGTCTCGCTCATACCTCGCATAATGCCTCAGGTCAGCACCGATCGCGAGGGGTCCGTCCCTCGCATAAAGCTGGAAGCCGACACCGAAAAGTCGGAGCCCGGCGCCCCCCTCGGGACGCCGGGCTCATGGTGATAATGCTGCTCTGTGACTTGACGTTTCTTGAAAGCGTTGCCTCAGATCGGGTTACGGGTGTACTGGTGCCAGCGAAGGACCTACGGACTCCGGCATGTGCGACGGTCCAGGACCGCCGAAACCGCCGTGGAACGCAGCGCCTTCACCGTGGTGGCGCGGACCCCCCTGGTCCTGTGAATGCCCGTGATGCATCCCGTGGTGGTGGCATCCGTGATGGCCGAGGTGCGCAACCTTGAAGCCGGTGAAGAAGACGCTCAAGACAATGAACACGATGCCGGCGACGATCACGACCCAAGCCGCGAATCGATAGAGCCAGTAGGGTTTTACCGCCAAGGTCGCCGGCTCTGTGGCGACGGTGGTCGGCCTGGTTGGGATATCTGGTGTTTCGCTCATACCTGAGATGATCCGACGTCAACGGCAAGGGCCCGCTGGGTGCAACTTATGAAACAGCTATGAGAAATGGGGCCGCGAGGTGCCGAAAGCCATCAGTTGGCATCGGGCTCAGGTCTGAATGGGTTCACCGCGAATCCGTTCCTGCACGTTTGGCGACGTTGAGAGTTGTTGAGCTAGGTAGTTGTTGCAGGTCAGTGCCGTTGGCGACGTTGACGGCAATCGACGGGTAACGAGCCTGCTGCGGACGATCTGCGGACGCTGCCCACGCCGTAATCGCCAGAGAGAGAGAAGGCGCTGGCCGTGCAAGGCGCTCGGATTTCTCATACGGCGTCACCCGCCACCCCCCGGCGGGCATTGCTGGACGCGCCTTTCAGTATGGCGTTTAGGAGTCCGTCGAATCGCATTGCGTCGCCAATTGCCTTGCCGGTCAACACCTCCAACAGCAGAGTGCCGATTAGTGCATTGGCAACGGCATCGAGGTCGGCGTCGGCGCGAAGTTCTCCTTGTTCCGTTGCGCTTTGTAGCCGTGTCATCAGCCCGACGTGCTGCGGGGCGCTCAACCGTTCGTAGAGAGCGATGTTGTCTAAGGGATTCGATGCGGCGGCGGCTATGAGTGCTCGAATCAGCGCCGCGTTGGACGGCTCAGCGATGAACTCGGCGTGCTCGACAAGCCACGATTGGAGGTCGTCGCGGATGTCCCCGGTGTCAGGAACGCCAAACGAACCGCCGCGTCCGTAGGCGTCGAGCACCGCCTCAGCCACCAGAGGCGCTTTGGACGGCCATCGCCGATAGAGAGTCTTTTTTCCAACCTGCGCGCGTGCGGCGACGCTTTCCATGGATAGGTTCGCGTAGCTCTCGCCAGCTAGGAGTTCGCGGGTGGCATCAAGAATCGCATGGTCCAACTGGGCGTCTCGCGGTCTGCCGCCGCGCTCGTCGGGCATGTGGGGAGCCTAAGCGGTGATTCGACATTGCTAGGCCGTGCCGTCGGGTAGTTTCCTCATCAGTTACGACACGTAGCGTGTCATAACCATGAACGAGCGCCCACCCCAACGACGTGGAAAGGACTCGCCGGTGACAACGCCCGCTTTGCAAGTGCCCACTAGTTGGGACGAGATCACGCCCGACTGGATGTCCACGGCACTAGCGGCCCACCATCCCGGCGCGACGGTCAAGGACGTGACGCTCGAACTACGCGACGATGGCACGAACCGGCGTGCCCGCTTGGGGTTGACATATTCGTCGGGCAGCGGACCGGCGACAATCTTTGTTAAGGCTGCCGATCCGGCGCATAAGGAACTCATCCGCATGACCAGTGGGATGTTCCACGAACCAAGGCTTTTCACGTCGGGTGTGGACATACCGCTAGAACACCCAATGGTCTACGCCGCATTGATCGATGAGGACGCCTACGACTTCTTCCTCGTCATGGAAGACCTCGCCGCGCGTGGAGCCGACCCGCGAGACTCCACCAGACCGTTAACCGTGGAGCAGGCCGCGTCGGGTGTGCGCGGATTGGGCCGCATGCATGGCCAGTATTGGGGTGAACGAGTCCTCAACAATCCCGTGCTCGGTTGGCTCGAACCGTTCGTCCCTTGGGATGGAATGCAATACGCGCCGCTGCCGTCCGCCCTTGAGCGCCTGGGCGACGACGCTCCCGGCGCAGTCATGTCGCTGACCATCGACCAACTCATCGAGTCTATTTGGAAGCCGTACATCACGACGCTGTCCGAGTCACCGCAGACTCTGCTGCACGGCGACCCCCACATCGGCAACACCTACGTCCTGCCGAACGGTGAGGTTGGCTTCCTCGACTGGCAGGTGGCTCGACGAGGCAGCTTCTCGCTCGACCTGGGCTATTTCCTACAGGGAGCCTTGACCATTGGGGATCGGCGTGAACACGAACGGGAGTTGCTTCGAGAGTACCGCGAAGCACTCGCCCTGCCTGCCGAAGAGATGCCGACCACGGAAGATATCTGGTTGCGGTATCGCGCCTCGGTTGCCCACGGACTCACCCTGTGGCTGTGTACGGCGAGCGCCGATGGTGGGCTTTGGCAACGCGCCGAGGTCGCAGTCACGCTGGCTCAGCGATACGCAGCGGCCTACGCCGATCTGGACACGCCCTCGGCCCTCTCCGACATCACGCGATGACGACAAAGCCAAGGCGGCAACTCGGTAGCCGCTTAGGCGTATTCGACAACTACACGTCATCCTGGTTCGCGAGCACGCGGTAAACAGTGGCGCGGCTGACCCCTAGCGCCGTGCCGATGGTGCTCGCCGACTCACCCGCCGCATGCATCCGCTGCGCCAACGCGGTCTTGGAGTCATCGAGCGCCTTCGGACGACCAATGGACTGCCCACGCGCCCGCCGAGCGTCCCGCGCTGCCGTGCGGCGTTCCTTGCCCAGTTCCAACTCAAGCTCAGCGAGACTGGCGAGGACCCCGGCCACCATGCGCCCCGAGGCGTTCGACGTGTCGATGCCTTCCCGCAGTGACCGCAACACGATTCCACGTTCGCCGAGGTCGCGAATTGTCGTCATCACCTCGGCGGCGTTGCGCCCCAAACGGTCAATGCCGACAACGACAAAGTCGTGGGAGAAGAGGTTCGGCGAGGTGGTTCGCGGGTGGCGGTTGGACCGCAACTGGTCCCAGGAAGAAGTTGCAGAGAAACTCCGCTACGAGGGCTTCGAGATGCATCAGACCACCGTCGCCAAGATCGAGCGTGGGGCGCGACCGCTCCGCGTCGCAGAAGCGGCTGCAATCGGGGCGGTCTTCGACATGCCAGTCATGGCGGTATTCGAGTTGTCGCTGCCGCACGACGCGCCGTGGTGGTCCCTCGACAGCCGACCGACGCCCCTTCGAGAAAAGCAGGAGCAGCTTGAACGCGCCCGACAACTCGCCGACCGCGCCCATAAGCAGCTCTACTCCGCAGCAGAGGACTACGCGCTCTTCCTCGGCGAGCGAGAGAAGGTGGTGCTGGCGATGAATGACGAGGCGGCAAAGGAGGCCCGCGATGGCTCAGAAGCGTAATCGTCGCAGTGGGGTCGAGGACCGCTGGCATTGCTCCGACGGGTCGCCGTCCGTATCCAATGGCCGGGGGCTTCGCTGGCGCGCCAGATACGTTGACGACGACGGACGCGAACACGCCAGGGGCTTCCAGACCAAGGTCGACGCGAAGTCATGGTTGGACGAGGTCGTCTCATCGCAGTTGACGGGGACCTATGTCGATCCGGTGTTGGGCAAGGCTACTTTCGCTAGCTTTTACCGAGACTGGTCCTCCAGGCAGATTTGGGAGACGGGTACACGCCACACGATGGACCTGGCGGCCAATTCGGTCACGTTCGCAAACGTGCCGCTGTCTGATCTGCGGAAGTCACATATCGAGGTTTGGGTGAAGTACATGCAGCGGAACGGCCTGCAGGCGAGCACGATTCGCACGCGGTTCGCGAACGTGCACGCGGCGATCCGGAACGCCTCAGGAAGTAGGCCGCGCCTGCTGGCCGAAGACGTCTGCAACGGGGTGAAGCTGCCGCCCACCCGAAAGGCGTCGGCGGCGATGGCGATCCCGACACCCGATGACATGGGCAATCTTATTGAGAAGGCGGATGGCCCGTTCGCCGCGTTCATTTCAGTGTGCGCATTCGCGGGGCTGCGTCGTGGTGAAGCGTCGGCGCTGCGGGTGTCCGACGTCGAGTTCCTCCGCAGAGAACTACGAGTCACGCGCCAGGTGCAGTGGACCGCAGACGGTCGAATGGAGTTGTGCCCGCCGAAATACGGCAGCGAGCGAACGGTCTACATCCCCGAGGGCCTAATCACGATCTTGGCCGAGTACGTCCGCATTTATCGGCCCGGAGACGCGCCCGACCGTTATCTGTTCCCTGGCAGTCGTGACGCCAATCTTCCTGCCCACGCAGCTACGGTGGGGCGCTCTTGGCGCATCGCCTGTGCGTCCGCGCAGTTGAAATTCCGTCTCCACGACTGCCGACACTTCTTCGCCTCCGGATTGATCCGCGAGGGCTGCGACGTCGTAACCGTGCAACGCGCACTGGGACACTCCTCGTCGAGTGTCACGCTGGACACCTATGGGCATCTCTGGCCGGACGCCAGCGACCGGACGAGGAACGCGGCGGCAAGCCTCGTGAGCAGGTCTTCGGAACTGTTGCGGACGGACTGCGGACGGACGCCACGAAAACCCCTTCTGACTAGGGCTTGAGCGGGTTCACCGCGAACTGAATCACCCGATACGGGGCCCGCGCCTGGGGGTCGGTGTTGTGCCACTGGCTGACGAACACCCGTAACTCGTCCAGGGTCGAACCCGGAGAGATGTAGCCGCCGTATGGCTGCGCCAATCGGTTGTCGCCGGGCGCCGGCAGGGTTTCTGCGGGCTCTGGCCATTCGTCGTGCCGGACCACGGTGGTCACCGGCGCGCTGCCCAGCGAGACCGGGTCGTCGGCCACCCGCACTTCCATGTTGCCGGTACTGGAGTTGAAATATGACAGCACCGGCCTGCCGTCGATCTGGGTCAGGCTGATCTCGCCAATCTGGTCTCCCCACAACGGTGTTGGGGTCCGGCCCCAGCCGCCGTCGGGACCCGAGGCCCAGCCCTGCCACCGGGCACGATCGCCGAAATTCTCCGGCGCGACTCGGTAGAGCACCGCCGGCTGGCTGCGGTCGAAGTTGTCGGCGACGATGTAGACCCAGCCGGTCTGCGACACGGGCGTCGGTATCGGGTCGTAGTAGCCGCTGATCTGCGACTGCCCGCCGTCCGCATAGTCACCGTTGCGAACCGATCCAGGAACCGTTTGCCAAAGACCCCGTGTTGGTTCGGCTTTGACGAGTCGCGAACTCTGCGGCGCCAAATCCTTGGTGGTGGTGACCAAAAGATAGTTCTGCCGGTTGATCTGCACGACGCCCGCAGGCAGCTGCGAATCACCCGGCGGCGTCGGGTCGGCCAGCAGCGGCTCGGCGACGCCGGTGACGCCGGTGTATTTCACTCCATCCGGATCGTCGACCGACGACGTGTCGACCCGCAGGGCGATCGGCGAGTAGTAGCCGCCGAAGCCGACTCCCTGACCCGCGAAACTGTCACCACAGACCTGGACGACCTGGGTCGGGAATTCCATGAACACGCACAAATCGGTGGCACCGATGCCGTAATCGACAGTGGGCGTACCGGTCCCGGCGGTCGGACCGATCCGAATCACCTCACCGGGCGCCAGCGACGGCAGGACCGGCTGAGGCATCGGAGCAGGCGGATCGGCGGATGCGAGCCCAATCCCTTGGCAGGCCGACAGACACGTCACGGCCGACGCCATCAATGAGCAACGCGCCAGCCGCAGGGCGAGGCTCACCCGTGAATCACAGCTCGGCGGCGAGCAGCTCGGCAATCTGGATAGTGTTCAACGCCGCACCCTTGCGCAGGTTGTCACCCGCGACGAACAACGCCAGACCCCGCCCGTCCGGCA
Organism: uncultured Actinomycetota bacterium; assembly: GCA_963834615.1. Classification (GTDB taxonomy): domain Bacteria; phylum Actinomycetota; class Actinomycetes; order Mycobacteriales; family Mycobacteriaceae; genus Mycobacterium. The sequence continues at coordinate 76,313 of CAWICO010000006.1, read as the reverse complement.
CGCCTGGGTCGTGGCGAATCCGGCCGACCAGGGAGTCGTCGATACCGGCGGCGGCCAGCGGCGTCGGTAGGTCGACCAGCTTCACACCCGGTGCGCCGTTGAGCAGTTCGCGGGCCCGCCCGGGTGAAAGCGGTTGAGCGAACTCGGCATTGATCGACAAGGAGTGGCCGGTGAACACCGGTACCCGCACGCAGGTGCCACTGACCAGCAAGTCCGGAATACCCAGGATCTTGCGGCTTTCGTAGCGAAGCTTCTGGTCCTCGTCAGTCTCGCCGGAATCGTCGTCTACCAATTTTCCGGCCAGCGGCACGACGTTGAATGCGATCGGCGCGACGTAGGCCTTCGGCGCCGGGAATGTCACCGCACTGCCGTTGTGCACCAACTGCTCGGCGTCGTCGATGACCGCGCGGGTCTGATCGATGAGTTCGGCAACGCCGGCCAGGCCGGTACCGGATACGGCTTGGTAGCTCGACACGATCAGGCGCAGCAGTCGCGCCTCATCGTGCAACACCTTGAGCACCGGCATCGCGGCCATCGTCGTGCAGTTCGGGTTGGCGATGATGCCCTTGGGCCGATTGCGGGCCTCCGCGAAGTTGACTTCGGAGACCACCAGCGGCACTTGCGCGTCCTTGCGCCATGCCGACGAGTTGTCGATCACCGTCACCCCGGCCGCGGCGAACCGCGGCGCCTGCACTCGCGACATCGTCGCACCTGCCGAGAACACCGCGATGTCCAGACCCGAGGGGTCGGCGGTTTCGGCGTCCTCAACTTCGATTTCCTGGCCGCGGAACGGCAGCTTGCGGCCCTGGGAGCGAGACGACGCGAAGAACCGCACGGTTGTCGCCGGGAACTCGCGCTCATCGAGCAGCGTGCGCATTACCTGGCCCACCTGCCCGGTGGCACCGACAACTCCGAGCGACAGGCCGGCCATCAGCGTCCCGTCCCCGCGTACACCGTGGCCTCCTCGGCGCCGCCGAGACCGAAAGCTTCGTGCAACGCGACAACAGCCTTGTCCAGCTCGGTGTCGCGGCACAGCACCGAAATACGGATCTCCGAGGTGGAGATCAGGTCGATGTTCACGCCGACTTGGGCCAGCGCCTCGCAGAACGTGGCGGTGACCCCGGGATGGCTGCGCATGCCGGCGCCGATCAACGACACCTTGCCGATGTGGTCGTCGTAAAGCACTTGGCTGAAACCGATCTCGTCCTTGAGCGCATCCAGCTTCTCTACCGCGGCCGGCCCGCTGTCGCGCGGGCAGGTGAAGGTGATGTCGGTCTTGCCGTTCTCGATCTTGGACACGTTCTGCAACACCATGTCGATGTTCACGTCGACATCGGCGACCGCACGGAACACCTTGGCGGCGTAGCCCGGGTAGTCGGGGATGCCGACAACGGTCACCTTGGCCTCGCTGCGGTCGTGTGCGACGCCGGTCAGGATGGGCTCTTCCATGGGTATGTCCTCGATTGATCCGGTGACGATGGTGCCCGGCTTGTCGGAGTACGACGAGCGCACGTGCACCGGGATGTTGTAGCGGCGGGCGTATTCCACGCAGCGAAGCATCAGCACTTTGGCTCCGCAGGCGGCCATTTCGAGCATCTCCTCGAAGGTGACCGTGTCCAGTCGACGGGCGTTGGGGACAATCCGTGGGTCGGCACTGAAGATCCCGTCCACGTCGGTATAGATCTCGCAGACGTCCGCGTGCAGCGCTGCGGCCAACGCGACAGCGGTGGTGTCCGAGCCGCCGCGGCCCAGCGTGGTGACATCGCGAGTGTCTTGACTGACCCCCTGGAATCCGGCCACCAGGACGATCTTTCCCTCGGCGAGCGCGGACTGCAGGCGGGTCGGCGTGACGTCGATGATTTTCGCTTTGCCGTGGGCGCCGGTGGTGATGACGCCGGCTTGCGAGCCGGTGAATGAGCGCGCCTGCGCTCCGAGCGATTCGATGGCCATGGCCACCAGCGCGTTGGAGATCCGCTCGCCTGCGGTCAGCAGCATGTCCAGTTCGCGGGCCGGTGGCGCCGGGCACACCTGTTGAGCCAGCTCCAGGAGGTTGTCGGTGGTGTCACCCATGGCCGAGACGACCACGACGACGTCGTTACCTTGCTTTTTGGTCTCGACGATGCGTTCAGCGACCCGGCGGATCCGGTCGGCGTCGGCCACCGACGATCCGCCGTACTTCTGCACGACGAGCGCCACTGTTGCTCTCCCAGGTCGGAAGGGTACTGGTCAGTAATAGTCGACCAACAGAATACTTGCGACTGCGTCGGACGTTTACCGCCGTCTTAGTCGCCGCGGCCCCGGCAATGACCAGTGCCAGCCCCTCCCGATCAATGCCGTCGAGCTTGATGCAGACCCGATAGATGTGGCCTTCGACGGTCCGGGTCGACACGACGAGCGGGTCGGCGATGTCGCGGTTACTCGAGCCCCCGCATGATCCCAGCAAAGTCCTGCGTCCCGGCCAGACCCGAGCGAATGATGCTGAAGTCATCTTCCCGGCGCACGATCGGCCAGGACCGGGTGTCCCCGAGCAGCGATAATTACCGCCATTCCAGACGGAAAGTCCGGAATGGCGGTACTAATCACAGCATTACGCCCTGTGCCGCCGGTTACGAAGAAACAGCCTGGATCGCCCAGAAGTCACTGGCCAAGTTCTTGTGATTGATCGGCGAGCTATCAACGCTGACCTCGGACCCGGTCAAATACTGGTAGGGCATGTAGAAGTAGCCGTGGTCACCCCACGAAGCTCCCCACGAATTGCGAACGATGACCTGGCCCTCGGGGTCCGAGTAGCCCACGGCGAGAACCGCATGCCCGCCGACCGGGGGATCACCGGGCTTGGGTAGCGGCACCACGCCGGTTTGGGCGACGGCTTGCGATTCGAAGCTCTGGTGCACGGTGAACCCGAACACGACCGAGAGATTCGAGGCGATCGCGTCTTTGAGGTCGCCCAATGTCTGAATCGCCTCGTACTGAACCGCCGTGTCTTTCGTCGCGGCGACGTAGCAGCGCTTTGGCGGCTTCACCGCGAACATCCCGGTGTCGTACGGCCACAGGGTCTCCGGGCAGACGCCTTCGGTATTGACGACCTTGATGCCGTCCCGAATTTGGGCACCGGAGTCGTTGGACACGGTGCCTTCCAGCGCGCGTTCGTTGTAGTAGACGAACAACCGCGACGGGACGAAATCGGACAACCCCTGGCGATCCCGCTCGTACTCCATCGCGCCGGCGATTGCATTTCCGGTGCACGACCCGAGCTGCCCCTGGTCGTAGACCGGCGGCATCGACGGCCGCAAGTCGCACGCGGGGGGCGCGCTCTTGAGCCTCGGCGCATACACCTTGTCCCGGGCATCCGGCAGCTGCGGCCGCCAGCCGTAGCCACGGACATGACTCCAATCCTGTGATCGGTCAGCAGTTTTGACGGGACGGGCCTCGCGCAGAACGGTCATTGCGATCTCCTGTTTGTGTGGTGGTCCGTCGACCTTAGAAACATCGACTGCCGAGCGGCACGCGTACCGGACTACCCGAATTCTCGTCGGGCCGGGGTCATCGCAACGAGTAGTGCGGCTCCGCAGGTACCGGCGATTCCCCGGCTGAATAACGAGTAGCGCCCTACGCGTGCCCCCGTGCGCAACGAACGGGGACGCTCAGCCCCGGACAGCACGACGTAAACCCCGACTTCGGGACACCGACCCAGAAGGAAGTACCGCCATGTCGAGCGCGCAGGCACACAACAACATCACCGCGGTTGGCGGCCCACCCGTCAGCGCCAATTCGGGCAGAACGTTCCCGCTGAACGATTACGCACTCGAGCGCATCATCTATCGCGCACCCCACGAGGCGCTGGCACCGATTCCGTGGCCCGACGGACTGGCCCCATGCCCTGCCCCCTACGACCGGCCGGCCGACCGACCGCTGCCCCGCGCCGACGTCGTCGTCGTGACGTGGACGGTGGCCGAGGGGCAAGCCCTGGCCGACGTGTTGACACCGGGGTTGCCGAGCGTGTCCTGGAAGCCCTATGCCCACCAGTGGGACGCTTACGAGCCGCAGTTGACGAGCCGTTCGCCGGCCCGGCAGGCGGGCTGCCTCGGCTACGTCGCCACCGTCAAGATCGGCAACGTCAACGTCCTGCTGCTCAAATCAGAGCTGCACCTGGCAACCGACGCGGTTTCGGCGCCGATCGTGGCGCTCTGGCAGCAGATTGTCGAAGAAGCACGGCCAACCCTGGTCATCACCACCGGAACCGCCGGGGGCATCGGCGCCACCACTCAACTCGGCGACGTCTTCGTCGTCACCAACGCGAAGTTCAACTGCACCAAGGACTTCAAATCCATGCCGTGGGCCCAACAACTCTTCACCGGAGCGGCGATCCATGCCGACAGCCACGCGGAGAGTTTCGGCGCGCTGGCGGCGCCGAACTCCGGGCAGTTGTTTCCCGTGGCCACCCGGCCGCCGGAGCTGACCTTCGGCGCCGCCGCGGGTGGCGTGGAAACCGTCGACTACTTCGGCTTCGCCAACACCACCGACTCCTACGGAATCGTGGGCAACTATTCCGACGCGCGGACAGAAGAGATGGACGACGCCACACTGCCGCTGGCCCTCGCGCAGCTGCCCAGCCCGCCGTTATGGTGCTCGATCCGCAACGCCAGCGACCCCCAGGTGTCATCGGACATCGGCGACCTCGACGCCCAGCGGCACTGGGCCAATCAGATCTACAAGCGGTACGGCTACTGGACGACCGTCGGGTCGGCTATCGCCACCTGGACAGTCATCGCCAACCACAGCTGAACCACGACGACGAGTCTGCGAGCAACCCATGACTAAGGCAATACGGAGGCGCGAAACAGTCTCCGCCGCAACGCGATCCACTGCCACACGGCGATCGACGACGAGACGATCGGCGGCAGTTCCGACAATGCCCGTCGAGGGTTACGTGGGCGATATGACCGGCCCCGGCATCACCGACACCTGGGGCGTGACGGCCACCGACCTCGGCGTCAGCGCGGTGGCACCCAACGGCAAGCTGGTTTCGGTGTTCGGGGACACCTTCTCGGGCACCGCTGTGGCGCAGGGCGACTGGCGCGCGCCGGTGGCCCTACTCGGCGGCGGTGACACCAATAACCGGATCCGATATGACAGCGCCGCAGGCGCGGATCCTGGCTACGCAGAACAGCTGTGGTCCTACGTGCATGACAACCCACCCTGGAACCAGGGTGGAATCAGCACCGTGATTCCCTCGGATGTGTTGGTTGTCGGCCAGACGATGTACCTGCACGCCATCGTCAACCGCGGCTTCGGCAACGTCATCTGGACCGGGATCTGGACCTCTACCGACAACGGTGCGACCTGGGCGGAAATAGGCGCCAAAGCAACGTTTCCCGCATCGTTGCACAACGGCTACGCGCAGTTATGGTCGTGGGACTTCAGTCCCGACGACGGTTGGGTGTACGTCGTGTCAACCGGATTTCAACGCGACAAAGGCATCATTTTGCGGCGGGTGCGCCCGACGGATATCGGTGACATGTCCAGGTACTCGGGTTGGGGCTGGGCGAACAACCAGTGGGACTGGGATAACACACCAACCCCCATCACCCCGCCCGCCGAAACGTGGGGCGAGCTGACGTTGCGAAGGCTGGACACCGGCAGCTGGATTCTCGGCGGCTTCCTGTCGTCGAGTTACGCGCTGGCATATCGCACGATCGACTCGCCGACCGCTGATCTCTACGACGCGCCTCTTCAGACGCCCGTGGTTGGGACGACATGGGACGCGGAGGATCTGGCCAACAACCAGGTCGCACAACTCTATGGCGGATACGTCCTTCCCGGCTCGCAACTGGACACCCGGGGCGGCGTTGGTCTGGTGGTCTCCCAGTGGGACACCGCGACGGGATGGCCGTACCGCACGATGCAGTTCAAGGTGACCCTGAACAACACAACTGGCACTGCGGTTGCATCGAAAGCTCCGCGGCGGAGGAGGATCTCTTCCGGCGTTTGATATCAAAGTGTCGAGGAGAGGTGTTTGCGATGGCTAGTGGTAGCGGGGTGCTGTGGGGCGAAGAACCCGACGAGCACGACTATCCGGCGGCGGCCGACTATCTCGCGCTGCTTGCGACGGCGGCGCAGATCAGCGACATCGTGGCGGCGCTCAAGCAGGCCCCGGTCGTGCACAAGAAGGCCAAGGACCTCCTGCGGGCATCGCAGTTGGCACTGTTGCCCGAGGACAACCCGCACGTGACCAGGGACCTGAAGAAGATCAAGAAGGGCACACCCTTGTCGCCTATCCTGGCCGTCCGCGGCGACCTGAACACCGGGGTGGCGACGCAGATCGCCGACGGCTATCACCGGGTCTGCGCGAGCTACTACACCGACGAGAACACCGACATCCCGGTGCGGATCGTCCCGGCGACCAAGTAGCGACCGGGGGTTTTGGGCTACCCGCGGGCGCGGTACAGTAGCCGACGTGCAGCGGGTGCTCCTTCTCGGACGCCGCGACGGGGCCTGATTCAGACCGGCTTCCTGTCGCGGGTGTTCGCGATGCGCCGGTCTGAGTCCATTCATGGGCGCCCCTCTCAAACCCCGGAGCAATGACCGTGACCACCTTCAGTAAACCGTCGGGCGACTCCCCCGACGCATTCACCTCCAGCAGGACCATCATCAAGCCAGCGGGCCCGCCCAACGAGAGCCAGCCGGCGTGGAACACCCAGCGCGGATCGTCCATGCCGGTCAGCAGGTACCGATCGTTCGCCGACGAAGTCGAGCCGATCCGGTTGGCCGACCGCACCTGGCCCGACCGGGTGATCAGCAGTGCGCCGCTGTGGTGCGCGGTGGATCTGCGCGACGGCAACCAGGCGCTGATCGACCCGATGAGCCCGGCTCGCAAACGCCGCATGTTCGACCTGCTGGTCCGCATGGGCTACAAGGAGATCGAGGTTGGTTTCCCGTCGGCCAGTCAGACCGACTTCGACTTCGTTCGCGAGATCATCACCGAGGGTGCGATTCCCGACGACGTGACCATCCAAGTGCTGACCCAGTGCCGCCCCGAGCTGATCGAGCGGACGTTCCTGGCTTGTGAGGGAGTTCACCGCGCAATCGTGCACTTCTACAACTCGACGTCAATCCTGCAGCGCCGGGTCGTTTTTCGCGCCGACCGTGCCGCGGTGCAGGCGATCGCCACCGACGGCGCCCGCAAGTGTGTCGAGGAGGCCGCGAAGTACCCCGGCACCCAGTGGCGCTTCGAGTACTCGCCGGAGTCCTACACCGGAACCGAACTCGATTACGCCAAACAGGTGTGCGACGCCGTCGGCGACGTCATCGAGCCCACGCCGGACAACCCGATCATTTTCAACTTGCCGGCCACCGTCGAGATGGCCACGCCGAACGTCTACGCCGACTCGATCGAGTGGATGAGCCGCAACCTGAAGCGACGCGATTCGGTAATCTTGAGCCTGCATCCGCACAACGACCGCGGAACCGCTGTCGGCGCAGCCGAATTGGGTTATCAGGCCGGCGCCGACCGGATCGAGGGCTGCCTATTCGGTAACGGTGAACGCACCGGAAACGTATGCCTGGTGACGCTGGGGCTCAATCAGTTCTCTCGCGGCGTCGACCCGCAGATCGACTTCTCCAACATCGACGAGATCCGTCGCACCGTCGAGTACTGCAACCAGCTGCCAGTGCCCGAGCGCCATCCCTATGGCGGTGATCTGGTGTACACCGCGTTCTCCGGCAGCCACCAGGATGCGATCAACAAGGGCCTGGACGCGATGAAAGTCGCTGCGGACGAATCGGATTCCGATGTCGACGACCTGTTGTGGCAGGTCCCGTATCTGCCGATCGACCCGCGCGACGTAGGCCGTACCTACGAGGCGGTGATCCGGGTCAACTCGCAGTCCGGCAAGGGCGGGGTGGCCTACATCATGAAGGCCGACCACGGTCTGGCACTGCCGCGACGGCTGCAGATCGAGTTCTCCGGTGTGATCCAAGAGATCGCGGAGGGCTCAGGCGGCGAGGGTGGTGAGGTCACCTCGAAAGAGATGTGGGACGCGTTCAACGACGAGTACCTCACTCCGATCCGGCCGTTGGAACGAATGAGACAGCGGGTCGACGCCTCCGAGGACGATGACGGCGTCACCCGGATCGTTGCGACGGTCAAGGTTGACGGCGCGGAGACCGAGATCAACGGATCGGGCAACGGCCCGCTGGCTGCGTTCGTCGACGCGTTGGCGCACATCGGGTTCGACGTCGCCGTCCTGGACTATTCCGAGCACGCCATGAGCGGCGGCGAGGACGCTCAGGCCGCGGCCTACGTCGAGGCACACATTGCCGGTCAGACGGTGTGGGGAGTCGGCATCGCGCCGTCGATCACCACCGCGTCGCTGCGCGCCGTGGTGTCGGCGGTCAACAGGGCAGCCCGGAACTGAGTCGTCAGGCCGAGATTTTGGCCGCCAGCATCCCGGCCAAGGTCTGGGCCTGCCCGCAGTTGTCGGCGCTGACGATCAGATAGATCCAGCCTTTGAGTACGTCGACGGTCGCGGGCGGCGCGACAAAGCAGAACGCCTGATCACCGAGGCCTGAGACCTCCTGCACCTGGCCGGCGGTTTGCCTGTTGGCAATGAATCCCTTGGACTGCGCGTCCAGGCACTGTCCGTCGGCGGGCTTGCCCTCCACGCAGTACTGGTTGTTCCAATACAGCTTGAAGGTGACGTCGTTACCCGCCGTCGGCACTGCCGCGCACTGCGCTTCGCTTGGCGACTGGCTGCCCTGGGGCTCTGGGAACGCCCGGCCCATGACGCGACTGATGTCGGATCCGCTGAGCAGTCTGCAGAAATTCGGGGGAATGTGCACGCCGGAGGCTTTCGGCGCCGAGGTGTTGTGCGCTCCGCTGCACGCGCTTGTCAGGACCACTGCCACCGCCGCGACCCAGGCTTTGAGGCCGCGACCGGACGTCTGACGCTGTTGGGCGGTCGCGCTCGCGGTAACTGGCATAGCCAGATCCTTGCAGTACATGCAAAGTGAACGGCTCGCCCTTACCGCACTCCGGCCGACGCATCCGGATCCTCGGCATTCTTCTCCAGCAAGTCAGATTTAACGCCCGTGTTAATGGGTAGGTCTTCTTAACCTTTCGAGTGCGGGCCGCTGTTGCCCCCTACCAGCTGTGGCCTGCATGGATGGGGGGCCGATGCAGCATTCCGTCGCCCCGAGTGGCCGCCAGGTCAACCTGGCCGGCCTTTGGCATGCCGCGCAACCCGAGGCTGGTCGGCATCGCGCGTCCGCGAAGTCCCGCCGCCGCGTTACCGGCATCGCAGTGACGCTGCTCATCGGGCTTGTGTTGGTCGGTCACGTGGGATGGCTGGTGTTCACGCACAGCAGCGCGACGCCGCGACACTATCCGACGTTCACCCGAACTCAACGGCATGCGGCCGCCGCCGCGGATGACTGGATTCGCGCGAACCTGCCGACCGGCATCCGCCTGCTCGCTGACGGATTCGATCCGCCCGCGGGTTATCCGCCGGTCCTGCTGGAGACCGCCGGGGCGAACTGGAAAAACTACAACTACCTGGTCACTGCGACGACGTCTGATCCACCGGCCGACTCGGCGTTGGCAACCGTGTGGAAGGCGTCGACTCCGGTGGCGATATTCAGCGACGTCGAGGTCCGCTGCGTTCTTCCGCTGACATCGCCGGCCGAAATCCGGCGCAATCACGACGTTGACCGAGTCGAACGGCTACAGGCGGGTGCGGCGCTTCAGGAGAACCCGCATTTGATGTCGTCTCCGGCGGCCAAGGACATCCTCGCCACCGGGCAACTCGACCTGCGCGCCGCCGTGGTGCTGACAGCTCTCGTCACACAAGTGCCCTTCGCGCTCAACGAGATCGTTGTCGTCGCGCCCGAGGCTGCTGCCGAAATGCCCGCCCGTTTCATCACCGTCTACAGCTCGGATCCGGCCGGTTTCACCCGCGCGCTCAGCGGTGTCGCGCCGGGACTGGCACCCGATCAGGTGACCGTTGGCGAGAACGGCGCCATCGGATTGCACTGGCCACTCAGCGTCGCGCCGATGCCTTCGGTGAATTGATTCCGCTCAAGTAAGGAGTTTCGCAATGCGCACCCTAACCATTCCGGCACTAGCGGGCTGTGTAGCCGCCGTGGCTTTGAACGTGGCACCGGCGGGCGCCGCTCCAACACAGGGGCCAGCAGCTATGGTCCGCGGCGCCCATTTCTCCCCCGATACACCCTCGGTCGACGTCTATCTGACCAGCTTTGCCGGTGGCACAACCACATTGGCGTTGTCCAACGTCGGGTACGGCGACGTCAGCAAATACCAGCGTCTCGAGCCCGGCCTGTACACCGTCGGGATGCGGCCAGCCGGCGCCAGCCCTTCCACCCCGGTGGCGTTCAGCTGGAAGCTCGACGCCAAACCCGGCGCCGCGTTCACCGCGCTGGCGATCGGGATGAACAAAACGCTGCAGGGGCGCGTCCTGCCCGACGACTTGACTCCGCCGCCGTCCGGTCAGTCCCGCGTGCGAATCATCCAAGCAGCCGATCGAGCCCCAGCCGCCCATGTCGCCGCTGACAAAGGCCCGGTTTTCGGCGCCAAGGTGCCGTTCACCGCGACGACCGACTACGCGCCGTTCCCGGCGGGCACCTGGCCGGTGACCGCGAGTTCGGCCGACAATCCCACTGTCACCACGACGACCAACATCACGCTGACCGCCGGGCATGACGGCAGCATCGTTGTGCTGGACGACGCCAAGCAGGGGATCACGGTGCGTTTCGTCGACGACGCCGTCGGGACGGATCTACCACCCGCCGGGCCCGTCGCAACCGGGGGTGGCGCCACCGCTGCGGCCGCATCTCGCGGGGAGACGCTGCAGCGCCGCAGCGTGGACGGTCGCGGGCTTGACGTTCGCGGCGACCATCGCGCTGGCCGGTGTCGCTTCGCGACGGCGCCGCTCGCAGCCGTGACTACCCACGCCAAACCGCCCGCGCGACATCGGCGTTCACGCGTTCGCGGCAACTCGTCTCGGACCTTGATGATGCTGATGGCGATGCTGTGCGGTGGCAGCGCAGCACTCGCGTGGAGTGCCGGGCACACCGGGCCAGACTTTGCGCCCCCGGCGGTGAATGCATCGGCATCCGGGCCGGTTGTGGTGGGGCGCGCACCGCTGCGGGCCGGGCCGCGGCCGGTGCGGATAGTCATCCCGACGATCGCGGTGAGCGCCGAAGTCGAGGCGCTACACCGCGCGGCGAACGGCGCCCTCGACGTTCCACCCCATTGGAACGACGCCGGCTGGTACGCCGACGGGGTGGTGCCTGGCCAACGGGGTCCGGCGGTCATCGTCGGGCACGTCGACTCGGCCCACGAGGGCCCTGCCGTTTTCTACCAGCTGCCCCGGCTGCGGCGCGGAGATGACGTCCTCGTCGAAACCAGCGACGGGCAGAATCATCGGTTCGTCGTCGACACCACGCGGGCATTCGCGAAAACCAATTTTCCCACGAACCTGGTGTACGGCCCGACGCCACTGGCCGCGCTCCGGCTGATCACCTGCACAGGTTCATTCGACCGGGCGACCCACAACTACAGCGAGAATCTGATCGTCACTGCCTACGCCGCGTGATTAGAACAGCGCGAATTGCTCGCCTGCGGGCACCACGTCGTCGAGACCGGAGCCGCCGACGACCGTCCTGACGTGATCCATGAACGCCGCGTCGGGCACCAGTGGCACACCCAACTCGTGGGCCAGATAGCCCTTGCCGCGAGCCGGGCGGTGTTCGTTGCAGATCACCAGCGAGGTTTCCTGGTCGACCGCCTCGGCGTAGGCCAGTCCGGCGTGCAGAATCCGCTCGACCAGCTCCTCGTGGGTCCGCTCGACCTCGGCGGCCAACGCGACCCGCATGCCCTGCATCAGTGGCCCGCCGCGGACATAAGGACCCGGGTTGGGGTACGGGCACGGCATCCGGGACGCCAGCACCTTCAACGGCCGAAGTTCGTCGTGGGTGACCCTGCCGCTCGGCCAGCGCCGGCGCGTGACCGGGCGGACCGGTAGCCAGACATCGCGCTCGCGGGCCCGCTGCAACGAGGCCGCCAGCACATCGGTCAGCACCACGGCATCGTCGAAAGCGTCGTGCGCGCGCCGCTGCGTCACGCCCCAATGCGCGGCCAGTGTCTCCAGCCGCAGGTTGTCGGTGCCAAGCTCCAGTCGGCGGGCCAGCTCGACGGTGCACATGACGCTGTCGATCGGCAGCCCGACCCCGGCCAGCTCGGCCTCCGCGGTCAGGAAGCCGTAGTCGAACGCAACGTTGTGCGCCACCAACGTGCGGCCCCGGACGAGTTCGACGACGTCGCCGACGACCTCACTGAACTGCGGCTGGTCCTCGAGCATCTCCGCGGTCAGCCCGTGTATGTGGGTGGGCCCGGGATCGACGCCGGGATTGAGCAGGCTGACCACGGAATGTTCGACGCGACCGTCGGCGTCGAGCGCGAGCACCGCGAGGCTGATGACCCGGGCACTGCCGGGCTTGAAGCCGGAGGTCTCGACGTCGATGACAGCCCAGCCCGCACCCGGCTCGGTCACTGGCCGGCCCCACGGCATCGTGGCCGGGCCGGCGGCCAGAACATCGGACATGAAAGGAGGATTTCACGCCCAGCCGACAACACCGGGTCGCTGCGCTTCGTGTCGCCGACCTACTTCGACAAGGGCGACCCGCTGCGCTCGGGAAAGCGCCGAGCTTGCGATCGCCCTTAAACTTCCCGGGTGATCAACGCCCGTGGACGTCTCGCCCTGGCCGCCGGGGTCGGCGCGCGGTGGGCGTCCCGGGTGACCGGTAGGGGTGCCGGCGCGATGATCGGCGGCCTGGTCGCAATCTCCCTGGACTCGTCGATTCTGCGTCAGCTCGGCACCGGCCGGCGGTCGGTCGTCGTGACCGGAACCAACGGCAAGTCGACGACCACCCGGATGGCCGCCGCTGCCCTGCGGACCATCGGACCCGTCGCCACCAACGCCGAAGGCGCCAACATGGACGCCGGCCTGGTAGCTGCGCTGGCCGCCGACCGGACCGCCGGTCTCGCGGTGCTCGAGGTCGACGAGATGCACGTGCCACACGTGGCCGACGCCGTCGAACCGGCGGTCATCGTCCTGCTCAACCTGTCCCGCGACCAACTCGACCGCGTCGGTGAGATCAACGTGATCGAACGGAGGTTGCGGGCCGGGCTGGCCGCGCACCCGCACGCGGTGGTAGTCGCCAACTGCGACGACGTACTGATGACCTCGGCCGCCTACGACCACGCCGACGTGGTCTGGGTGGCAGCGGGCGGCAGTTGGGCGGCCGACTCGATCAGTTGCCCGCGCAGCGGCGAGGTGATCGTCCGCGAGCACGGCCACTGGTATTCCACCGGCGCCGATTTCAAGCGGCCCAGCCCGCAGTGGTGGTTCGACGACGAAACCCTCTACGGCCCAGACGGATTGACGCTGCCGATGCGTCTGGCGCTGCCGGGCACGGTGAACCGGGGCAATGCCGCCCAGGCAGTGGCGGCCGCGGTCGCTGTCGGCGCCGATCCTGCCGCCGCGGTGGCTGCGGTGTCCGGCGTGGACGAGGTCGCCGGCCGTTACCGGACGATTCGCGTCGGCCGGCACGACGTGCGCATGCTGCTGGCCAAGAACCCGGCCGGCTGGCAGGAAGCCTTGTCGATGGTGGACAAGGACGCAGCCGGGGTGGTGATCGCGGTCAACGGTCGCGTGCCCGACGGCGAGGACCTGTCCTGGCTCTGGGACGTGCGGTTCGAGGAGTTCGAAATGCACTTTCATGGGATCCCAGTCGTGGCCGCGGGCGAGCGTGGCACCGACCTGGCCGTCAGGCTGGGCTACGCCGACGTCAAACACACCCTGGTGCACGACACCGTGGCGGCCATCGCGTCGTGCCCGCCGGGACCCGTCGACGTGGTGGCCAACTACACGGCGTTCCTGCTGTTGCAGCGCAGACTGGCACGTCATGGCTGAGTCGACGGTGCGCATCGGGCTGGTGCTGCCCGACGTGATGGGCACCTACGGCGACGGCGGCAATGCGGCGGTACTGCGGCAGCGGTTGCGACTGCGGGGCATCGCCGCCGAGATCGTCGAGATCACGCTGGCCGATCCGGTGCCCGACAGCCTCGACCTGTACACGCTGGGCGGGGCCGAGGATTACGCGCAACGGCTCGCCACCAAGCACCTGATCCGGTACCCGGGATTGCAGCGTGCGGCGAACCGCGGCGCGCCGGTGTTGGCGATCTGTGCGGCCATCCAGGTACTGGGTCACTGGTATGAAACGTCGGCGGGCGAGCGGGTCGACGGGGTGGGTCTTCTCGACCTGACGACTTCGCCGCAGTCCACTCGCACCATTGGTGAACTCGTCAGCGCGCCGCTGCCGGCCGGGCTGACGGCGCCGTTGACCGGCTTCGAGAATCACCGCGGCGGCACCGTGCTCGGCAAGGCCGCCTCGCCGCTGGGCGCGGTGAAGAAGGGGCAGGCAACCGCGCGGGCGACGGCATCGACGGCGCGGTCCAGGGCAGCGTGTTCGCCACCTACATGCATGGCCCCTGCCTGGCCCGCAACCCCGAGCTCGCCGACCTCGCTGCTGCGCAAGGTCGTGGGCGATCTGACGCCGCTGGCCTTACCCGAGGTGGAGTTGCTTGCGCCGCGAGCGGCTGCGGGCCTAGCCGACTTTCAGTCGCGCCGCTACAGTCACATGCCCCCTGGTCGCTCGGTCGGGGCATAGTGCCTATCCCGTAGAAGCGCACAGGCGATATCGGTACCGGAGTGGCCGTGGCAAAAGCTTCAGACCATTGCGCGCCGGCCGGTCAGCGCGCGGCCCAGCGTCAGCTCGTCGGCGAATTCCAGGTCGCCGCCCATCGGCAGCCCGGACGCGATCCGGCTCACGGTCAGACCGGGGATGTCGCGCAGCATGCGGACCAGGTAGGTCGCCGTCGCCTCGCCCTCGGTGTTGGGGTCGGTGGCGATGATCACCTCGGCGATGTCGACGCCGTCGACCTGCTCACCGATCCGGGTCAGCAGCTCGCGGATCCGCAACTGTTCGGGGCCGACACCGGACAGCGGATCCAAAGCCCCGCCCAGGACGTGGTAGCGCCCGCGGAACTCACGGGTGCGCTCGACGGCCTGGACGTCCTTGGGTTCCTCGACGACGCAGACAAGCGAGCCATCGCGACGCGGATCCGCGCAGATGCGGCAGCGCTCGTCGTCCGAGACGTTGCCGCACACCGCGCAGAACCGCACGCCGTTGCGAACCCTGGCCAGCACCGCGGTGAGCCGGTCGATGTCCGGGGGTTCGACGGACAGCAGGTGAAACGCGATGCGCTGCGCGCTCTTTGGCCCGATGCCCGGCAGCTTGCCGAGCTCGTCGATCAGATCCTGGACCGGTCCTTCGAACATTGCGGGTCGATCAGCCCTGCGGCATACCCAGCGCGCCGCCCATGCCACCGGCCAACGGACCCAGTTGTTCCTGGGCCATGTTCGTGACCTGCGTGGAGGCATCGGCCAGCGCGCCGACGATCAGATCCTGCAAGGTCTCGACGTCCTCGGGGTCGACGACCTTGGGGTCGATGTTGATCGCGACGACCTCGCCGCTGCCCATGACGGTGACCTTCACCAAACCGCCGCCGGCTTCGCCGTGCACCTCGGAATCGATGAGCCGCTGTTGGGCAGCCATCAGTTGTTGCTGCATCTGCTGCGCCTGGGCGAGCAGCGCCGACATGTCGGGCTGGCCTCCGGGTTGCATGACAGTCCCCTTGCGTCTTGGTCTCGACTTGGTTTCGCCTGCGCCGTGCAGGCGGTTCGAAGTTCCAAGCGTAGACGCCGCCGGGCTAACGTGGCGGCGTGCGCATACCTCATCGCCTGCGTGTCGGGGCCGTCTCCGCGTTAGCGGCCGTCGGCGTCCTCGCTATCGGCACTGCGACGCCGATCGTCCCGACCGCCGCCGCGCTCCCCGGCAACATCGCCGGCATGATCGTGTTCCTCGACCCTGGTCACAACGGAGCCAACGACGGATCCATCGGCCGTCAGGTGCCCACCGGTCGTGGCGGCACCAAGGATTGCCAGGCCAGCGGGACAACGACCAACGACGGCTACCCGGAGCACACCTTCACCTGGGACACCACGCTGCGAATCCGCGCCGCGCTCAACGCGCTGGGAGCACGGACGGCCATGTCGCGCGGCAACGACAACGCGCTGGGTCCGTGCGTGGACGAGCGTGCCGCGATGGCCAACGCGCTGCACCCGAACGCGGTCGTGAGTATTCACGCCGACGGCGGTCCCGCGGGCGGGCGAGGCTTTCACGTCAACTATTCGGCGCCGCCGCTCAACGCCGCCCAGTCCGGTCCGTCGGTGCAGTTCGCCCGCGTGATGCGCGACCAGATGCAGGCGTCGGGCATCCCACCGGCCAGTTATATCGGCCAAGACGGCCTGTACGGGCGCTCCGATCTCGCGGGGCTGAACCTGGCGCAGTATCCGTCCGTGCTGGTGGAGTGCGGCAACATGAAGAACGCGACCGACTCCGCGCTGATGGAAAGCCCTGAGGGCCGACAGAAATACGCCGACGCGGTGGTCAAGGGCATCGCCGCCTTCCTGGGCGGCCAGGCCGCGGCCGGCTGAGCCGTTAGCCTTCGACTTCCTTCTTCAAGTTGGCCAGCACCTCGGACTGAATCTTCTTCAGCCCGAGCGGTGCGAACGTCTTCTCGAAGAATCCCTTCACGCCGCCGGCGCCGGTCCACGTGGTGGTGACAGTGACGCTGGACCCCGGTCCCGCCGGAGCCACCGTCCAATTGGTCACCATCGTCGAGTTGGCGTCCTTCTCGATGACGGCGTGGCCTGCGACGTCCACACTGGCCTTCACGTCGCGAACGCGGGACTTGGTGGCCTGCAGTTTCCAGGTGGCGACCGTCCCCTGGCCCTGTCCGCCTTCCAGCACCTGGTAGTCGCGGTAGTGCGACGACAGGATCTTGGGCCGGACGTTTTGGTAGTCACCGACGGCGGACTGCACGGCGGCGGGCTCAGCGTTGATCAGGATCGTGCTGGCGGCACTGACGTGTCCCATTAGGCAAACTCCTCTGCACGGGCTGGTCTCCGATGGACTAGCTTATATGTGGTGCCTGGCCCCGTTTCTGTACCGGCGGATCACGCAGCGGGCGTCCAGCGCCTGCTGGACAGTTATCGTTCGATCCCCGCAACGGCCGTCGTCCGACTCGCCAAGCCCACCTCCAACTTGTTTCGCGACCGCGCGCGACGCGATGCCCCTGGTCTGAATGTCTCGGGGCTGACGAACGTCGTTTCGGTCGACAAGGACGCTCGCACTGCCGACGTGGCCGGCATGTGCACCTACGAGGATCTGGTGGCGGCCACTCTGCCCTACGGCCTGTCGCCGCTGGTGGTCCCGCAATTGAAGACCATTACGCTGGGCGGCGCGGTCGCCGGGTTGGGCATCGAGTCGACGTCGTTCCGCAACGGCCTGCCCCATGAGTCGGTGTTGGAGATGGACATCCTCACCGGCACCGGAGAGTTATTGACCGTCTCACCCCACGAGCATTCCGACCTCTTTCGTGCTTATCCGAATTCGTATGGCACGCTGGGCTATTCGACTCGGTTACGCATCGAGTTGGAGCCCGTCAAACCGTTCGTCGCGCTGCGACACGTGCGGTTCGGATCGCTGCGCGATCTGATGACCGCGATGGATCGCATCATCGAGACCGGCGGTTTCGACGGTGTCCCTGTCGACTATCTCGACGGTGTGGTGTTCAGCGCCGCCGAGAGTTACCTGTCCGTCGGTGTGCGCACCGCGACTCCCGGCCCGGCCAGCGACTACACCGGGCAAGACATCTACTACCGCTCCATCCAGCACGAAACCGGCATCAAAGAAGACCGGTTGACGACGCACGACTACTTCTGGCGGTGGGACACCGACTGGTTCTGGTGCTCATCGGCTTTCGGCGCACAGAACCCCCGTCTGCGACGCTGGTGGCCGCGGCGCTACCGACGCAGCAGCGCCTACTGGAAGCTGGTAGCACTTGACCGGCGGTTCGGTATCGCCGACCGCATCGAAAAGCGCAACGGACGTCCGCCTCGTGAACGAGTGGTCCAAGACGTCGAGCTTCCGCTCGAACGCACGACGGAGTTTCTGGAATGGTTCCTCGAGGCGGTCCCCATCACCCCGATCTGGTTGTGCCCGTTGCGGTTACGTGACCAGACCGGCTGGTCACTGTATCCGATCCGACCGGGACACAGCTACGTCAACGTCGGCTTCTGGTCGTCTGTTCCGGTGGGCGCGAGCGATGGCTCAACAAATCGATTGATCGAGGAGAAGGTCGATACGCTGGATGGGCACAAGTCGCTGTACTCCGACTCCTACTACAGCCGAGAAAAGTTCGACGAACTCTACGGCGGTGAGACGTACAAGACGGTGAAGAAGATTTACGATCCAAATGCACGGCTCCTCGACCTGTACGCGAAGGCGGTGCAACGACGATGACGACTACCAAGGAGCCTCCGGCGACCAAGTTGAGCCTCGCTGAGATCCTGGCGGTATTCTTCGGCGGCACGGACTCGTTGCGGTTCACTGCCTACGACGGCAGCAGCGCCGGAGTCGACGACGCGGCGTTGGGGATGGACCTGCTGACTCCCCGCGGGATGACCTATCTGGCCACCGCCCCCGGGGAGCTGGGCCTGGCCCGTGCATACGTCGCCGGCGACATCGAGGCGCGAGGTGTGCACCCTGGCGATCCCTACGAGTTGCTCGCATTGCTGACGGACAACTTGGAGTTCACCAGGCCCTCACCGCGGCTGCTGGCCAACATCATCCGCTCAATCGGCATCGAGCGTCTCCTACCGGCCGCGCCGCCACCACAGGAGGCGCTACCACGCTGGCGCCGGGTCGCCGAAGGCCTGCGGCACAGCAAGACTCGAGACGCCGAGGCGATTTCGCATCACTATGACGTCTCTAATTCTTTTTACGAGTGGGTGCTGGGGCCATCGATGACCTACACCTGTGCGGTCTATCCGGATCCAGAAGCAACGCTGGAAGCCGCCCAGGACAACAAGTATCGGCTGATCTTCGAGAAGCTGCGGCTGCAGCCGGGCGACCGGCTACTCGATGTCGGATGCGGCTGGGGTGGCATGGTGCGCTACGCGGCCCGCCGCGGCATCCGAGCGACTGGCGCCACATTGTCCGCGCAGCAGGCCGCCTGGGCGCGGACCGCGATCGAGGCAGAAGGACTCGGCGAACTGGCCGAGGTGCGTCACTGCGACTACCGCGACGTCGACGAAACCGGTTTCGACGCAGTCTCATCGATCGGATTGACCGAGCACATCGGCGTCAAGAACTATCCGTCATATTTCGAGTTCCTCAAGTCCAAGCTGCATACCGACGGCTTGCTGCTCAACCACTGCATCACCCGCAACAACAACAAGTCGAGCTTTCGCGCGAGCAGCTTCACCGATCGCTACGTCTTCCCGGACGCCGAGCTCACCGGTTCGGGTCGCATCCTGGCCGCGATCCAAGACGTGGGTTTCGAAGTGCTGCACGCGGAGAATTTCCGCCACCACTACGCCATGACCCTGCGCGACTGGTCGCACAACCTCGTCGCGCACTGGGACGAAGCTGTTGCCGAGGTCGGCATCGCCACCGCGAAGGTGTGGGGCTTGTATATGGCGGCGTCTCGGGTGGCGTTCGAGCAGAACCATATTCAACTGCATCACGTGCTGGCATCCAACCTCGGCGTGCACGGCACCGACGGGCTGCCACTGCGCCCGTGGTGGCAGCCTTAATCGCTGCGGCGAATCAGTTCGGTGCCGAATTCCTGCAGCCGTGACGACGCGGCCCGCTTGCGGAGGTTCAGTCGAAATCCTTTGGGGCTTCAGAGTTACCGGTAGTTCATAGTGCGATTAAGCTGCGCCGATACGGCGTTTTCACAGGATTTGACAGACTAAAGTTCTGAAGTGGACGGCAGGCTCGAGCTAGCTGTTATCTATGCGGCGCGCGCCGAGTTCGTTCTGCAGCAGCTCCAGTGCGGCCTCCTCGGGATCGCGGCGGGGGGCGGCCGGGTCGTCCTGACCAGCCTCGGCGAGCATGCTCTCCTCCTCGGCCCGCTGTGCGGACTCCGCATCGGCGGGTGCTTCCTCCGGTGCCGGCGGCGGCGGAACCACCCTGCGGGCGGGGCGCTCGACCGGGCGCGGCGGCGCAACGGGCGCCTCGGGTGCCGGGCTCGGGGAGCCGGCCTCGCACCGCACCCGCCAGTCCACGCCGAGCGCATCCTTGAGGGCTTCGGCGATGACGTCGGCGTTGCGTTGTTCGGACAACCGCTTGGCCAGCGGCGCCGACTCGTGAACCAGCACCAAGGTGTTGCCTTCGACCGCACGGACAGTGGCCCCGGCCAGCATCACCTCGGTGGTTCGGCTGCGTTGGCGCACCTTGTCGCGCACCGTCGGCCACAAGGTGCGGACCGCGGCCGCGCTCGGTTCGGCCGAGCCCGCTGCGATCGGGACCTCGTCGGGCGGGCTGTCCTCCGCCAGGGTCGACTCCGGAGGGCTCGGCTCCGGCGACGGCTCGGGTACGGCAGCAGGTGTAGGTGGGGGTGCCGCCTCGGCCACGGCGGCCGGTGCCTGCTGGGGCGGCTGCCGCGCCGGCTCAGAACGCCGCAACGGCGCGGCCCGCTCTGGCAGCTCAGCGTGTGGAATAGACATCTCCAGCCGAGTTTCGATCCGCTCGACACGCTGCAGCAGAGCCGATTCGGCGTCGCTGGCAGAGGGCAGCAGCAGCCGCGCGCAGATCACCTCGAGTAGCAGTCGCGGCGCCGTCGCACCCCGCATCTCGGTCAGACCGGCGTGCACGACTTCGGCGTAGCGGGTCAGCGTTGCGCGCCCGATGCGGCCCGCCTGCTCACGCATCCGCTCCAGGACGTCTTCGGGCGCATCGACCACACCGCGCGAAGTGGCATCGGGAATTGCTTGCAGCACAAGCAGATCGCGGAACCGCTCGAGTAGATCTGTGGCGAATCGGCGGGGGTCGTGACCGGCATCGATCACCGATTCCACCGCCCCGAACAATGCCGCCGCATCCTCGGCGCCCAACGCGTCGACGGCCTCGTCGATCAGCGCCACGTCGGTCGCGCCCAGCAAGCCCAGCGCACGTTGGTAGGTCACCCGGTTTCCGTCGGCTCCGGCGAGCAACTGATCGAGGACCGACAACGTATCGCGAGGAGAACCACCGCCGGCACGGATCACCAGCGGGTAGACGGCGTCGTCGACTACCACGTCCTCTTGGGCGCAGATCCGCTCGACCAGCCCCCGCATGGTCCGCGGTGCCAGCAGCCGGAACGGATAGTGGTGGGTGCGCGAGCGGATGGTCGGCAGCACCTTCTCCGGCTCGGTCGTGGCGAACACGAAGATCAGGTGGTCGGGTGGTTCCTCGACGATCTTGAGCAGCGCATTGAACCCTGCCGTGGTGACCATGTGCGCCTCGTCGACGATGAATACCCGGTAGCGCGACTGGGCCGGCGCGTAGAACGCGCGGTCGCGCAATTCACGGGTGTCGTCCACACCGCCGTGGCTGGCCGCGTCGAGTTCGACGACGTCGATGCTGCCGGGACCATTGGGCGCGAGCCCGACGCAGGAATCGCATACCCCACACGGCGTCGCCGTCGGCCCTTGCTCGCAGTTCAGCGAGCGGGCCAGGATGCGCGCCGATGATGTCTTTCCGCAGCCACGCGGACCGGAGAACAGGTATGCGTGGTTGATCCGGCCCGCCGTCAGCGCGGTGGACAGCGGCTCGGTGACGTGTTCCTGTCCCACTACTTCGGCGAAGGTTGCGGGACGGTACTTGCGGTAGAGAGCCACGGTCAGCAAGGCTACCCAGCCCGACCGACGATGCGAACCCCGAAGGGTTCGACGAGGAGGCGGGCAATCCAGCCCAGCCCGGCTGACGCCGCCTACCCGCCTAGCCGCGGTTCAGCAGCGACTCGGTCGCGGCCAGCAGCGTGCACGTCGCGAGGCCGTCGATCGCATTCCGCAGATCGGACTCCGGTGGAAACGTCGGCGCGATCCGAATGTTCTTGTCGTCGGGGTCTTTCCGGTACGGGAACGACGCGCCAGCCTCGGTGACGGCGATGCCGGCGTCCTTGGCCAATGCGACGGTCCGCCGCGCCGTGCCGGGCAGCACGTCGAGGCTGATGAAGTAACCACCTTCCGGCTCATTCCAGGAGGCGATCTTCGATTCGCTCAGCCGCTCGTCCAAAATCTCCAGCGCCAGCGAGAATTTGGGCGCCAGCAACTCCTGGTGACGCCGCATCTGCAGGCGGACACCATCGGCGTCGCCGAAGAAACGCAGGTGCCTCAGCTGATTGATCTTGTCCGGGCCGATCGACTTCTTGCCGGCGTACTGCAGATACCAGGCGATATTGCCCAGCGATCCACCGAAGAAGCTGACGCCTGCACCGGCGAAGGTGATCTTCGAGGTCGACGCGAACACGTAAGGCCGATTGGGGTTGCCCGCGGCGGCCGCCAGGCCCAGCACGTCGACCTGATAGGGGAAGTCCAGCGTCAATGTGTGCACCGCGTAGGCGTTGTCCCAGAAGATGCGGAAATCGTTTGCGGCCGTTTGCATTTGAACGAGGCGCCGAACGTTCTCCCACGAGTAGGTGACGCCGGTTGGGTTGGCGAACACCGGGACCGCCCATAGGCCTTTGATGGCCGGGTCGACAGCGACCAGCTCTTCGATCAGGTCGACGTCCGGACCGTCTTCGCGCATCGGGACCGGGATCATCTCGATGCCGAGCGTTTCCGTGATGGCGAAGTGCCGGTCGTAGCCCGGCACCGGGCACAAGAACTTGACTCCGCCCTGCTCCTGCACCCACGGCCGGGCCGAATCCACCCCGCCGTACAACATCGAGAACACGATGACGTCGTGCATCAACTCCAGGCTGGCGTTGTTGCCGGCGATCAGATTGGGCACCGGGATGCTCAGCAGCTCACTGAAGATGGTGCGCAGTTCGGGCAGACCGTGCTGGCCGCCGTAATTGCGGGTGTCAGTCCCCTGCTCGTCGCGGTAGTCGGTCCCGGGCAAACTCAACAGGGCGTTCGACAGATCGAGTTGCTCGCTACACGGCTTGCCGCGGGTCAGATCGAGTGAAAGCTTCTGGCCTTGCAGGTCGGCGTAATCCTGCCGGTGACGTTCGTGCAACGCCGTGAGGTCGGTACGGCCAAGAGAACTGAACGCGCCGTACGACACTGTCCGCCTTTCACCGTGAAGTGTTTTGGGGACCCCGCGCACCCGCCAGAGCCCATTGACCCTTGCTGCCTTCCGGCCCTGGGGGAGTTCACAGGATAGACGCCGCGCGGGGTCCAAAACGAGTCTAGTACCCGGGTCCCGCCCGCTTGCCCGAAGACCCTGACCTCGGTTTGACTGCCCGGCCTACCTCCTCATGCCGTTCCGGCCTGCATCGTCGCCGACCTGGCCTCGGCTAACATGGCCGACGGAGGATTCGCCTAGTGGCCTATGGCGCTCGCCTGGAACGCGGGTTGGGTTAACGCCCTCGCGGGTTCAAATCCCGCATCCTCCGCGCTAAGTCCGGAGAATGACCAGGCCCGATTGGTAGGGTCTGGTCGCTTCCGGATTACGAGCTCGAGGAGGAGCATGCGACGCAGGGTTGCCATTTTCTGGCACGCGACGTTGTCGCTCGCCGCGGGTGTCCTTTACTTCTTCTTTGTGCTCCCGCGTTGGCCCGAGCTGACTGGCGACACTTCCCATGGCCTGGGTACGGCAGCGCGGATTGTCGCCGGCGTACTGATCGCCCTGGCCGCGCTGCCGGTGGTGTTCACGCTGTTGCGGTCACGCAAGCCGGAGTTCGGCACCCCCGCGCTGGCGCTGACGCTGCTGACCGCATCGGTCGTGGCCCACGTGCTAGCGGGTGTGCTGATTGTCGGCGCGGCGATCAGCGAGATCTGGCTGAACCTGGACGACGTGGGGCAATCGCTGTTCGGCATCTACGGCGCCGCCGCGGCGATCGCGGTGCTCGGCATCTTCGGGTTCTATCTGTCATCTGTCGCCGAGCTGCCTCCTCCGCCGCCAAAACCGCTGAAGCCGAAGAAAGACAGGAAGCAACGGCGCCGCGGGAAGAAGGGCAGCGAAGCTGAAGCTGCCGAAGAGACTGCAGCAGCCGATGAGACGGCGGAATCCGACGAGGCGGACGAGGACGCTGAGCAGCCCGCTGACGCTGACGCTAGCGCTGACGACACCATCGCGACAGCCGAATCCGTCGAGACCGCCGAACGCCCCGAAGCGGAGGCGACGGCGGCGGAACCCGAGTCGACCGCCGACGAGACGCCCGCAGCGGGAGACGCCGAAGACGACGAATCGTCGACGGGCGGTCTACGCAACCGGCGCCCGACCGGCAAGGGGTCAGCGGTGCACCGGCGCAGGCGTTCGCGCCGCGGTGTCGCGGTCGAGGACTGAACCTTTCACTTGCAGCCACGACTCGATTACTCGGCTGACCGCACCGATGTTGCCGAGCTGGCAGTGATTGCTCGCCTGCTCTGCAGCGGAACTGCGTGCCTCGCCGAGCAGTTGGTCGAGTTGGCGCTCGACGGCGCCGCGGCGGCACCAGGCGAACTCTGAAATCTCGTTCCCGGCTCAGCCGCCCTTCCCTATGCTGAGCGAGTGCCAAACACATATCGAGTCGTTCAGTGGAACACCGGCAACGTCGGCCGGAGCTCGCTCAAGTCGATCGCCAACAACCCGTTGCTGGAGTTGGTGGGGTGCTACGCCTGGTCACCGGAGAAGGCCGGTCGTGACGCCGGCGAGTTGGTCGGCATCGGACCGATCGGGGTGGCTGCCACCAACGACGTGGACGCATTACTCGCGCTGAAGCCCGACTGCGTGGTCTACAACCCGATGTGGATCAACGTCGACGAGTTGGTCCGCATCCTGTCGGCGGGCGTCAACGTGGTCACCACGGCGTCGTTCATCACCGGTCGCAACCTCGGCGACGGCCGCGACCGGATCGTCGAAGCCTGCGAGAAGGGCGGTTCGACCATGTTCGGGTCCGGCGTGAGCCCAGGCTTCGCCGAACTGCTGGCCATCGTCTCGGCGATGGTGTGCAACCGCATCGACAAGGTCACAGTCAACGAAGCCGCCGACACCACCTTCTACGACTCGCCGGACACCGAGAAGCCGGTGGGCTTCGGCCAGCCGATCGATCACCCGGAGTTGCAGGCGATGGCCGCCAAGGGCACCGCCATCTTCGCCGAGGCCGTCAATCTGGTGGCCGACGCCCTCGGCGTCGAACTCGACGACGTGCGATGCGAGGCCGAATTCGCCCAGACCACAGCGGATCTCGAGATGGCATCGTGGACCATTCCCGCGGGATGCGTTGCGGGGGTCTACATCAGCTGGCAGGGAATCGTCAACGGCCGGACCGTGATCGACCTCAACGTTCGGTGGAAAAAGGGACAGACGCTCGAGCCGGACTGGAAGATCGATGGCGACGGCTGGGTCATTCAAGTCGACGGACAGCCCACGGTGACCACCAAGGTCGGCTTTTTGCCGCCGCCGTATTTCGAAGCCACCACGCTCGAGGAATTCATGGATCTCGGGCACATCATGACGGCGCTGCCGACGATCCACGCGATTCCTGCGGTCGTCGCCGCGGCACCAGGGATCGCCACGTACACCGATCTACCGTTGACGTTGCCGCGCGGCGTCGTGCCGGTCTAGTGAGTGGGAATGTTCTGGAGCTTGGGCGCCAGGTCCGGGCAATAGATGCTGATCGCACTGCCGAGGAACTGGTACGTCTGCACTTGGGTGGTGCCTCGAGGCAGGTTGTGGGACAGAAAGCGCGCGGTTGCCGCGGCGTCGGGGTCGACCCCGACACCCAGGCGGTGGCAGGAGATCTTCGCCAGGTACGGGTTGTAGTCGTGCGGCCCGTAGATGCCGTACTTGCTGCCGATCAGGTTGTCGAAATCGATGTCCGGGTCGGCGAACGCCGGAGCGGACAGACCGACCGCCGCGGCGATGGCGATGGTCGCAATACCCGCAGCCCTCAGTGCCTTCATGGGCTGGATATTACCTTTGTTGAGTCTGCGTTCGCTCGTCGTCACCGATCCTCCTCGCCTGGCCGAGCCGTGGTCGGGACCCGCGCTACGGTCTTCAACACCTGCGCTGCTCGGTTTCTTTCTGGTCGCCTATTCCGATTAGAGTAGCTAAGGTTACCCACAGGCTAATTAGTTGAGCAGCCTTCGCCCCTGGTTAAGGAATTGAAGCGCCCATGACGACCACTGAGCCGAGGACCGAGCCGCTGAAGACGCAAGGATCTGCCGGCAGTGACGGCAAGCAAGCGGCCCGCAAGCCGGCCAAACGGAGAGGCCTGGCAGGTCTATTCGCCCGGTTTTGGCTTGTGATCACCCTCGCGGTTGTCATCACGCTGTCCGGATTCGTCGTGCACCGGTTGCACGGCGTCTTTGGCGTTCACAAGGGTTCGTTCGGTGGCGGCAAGTCGGGCGAGGTCCTTGACTCGTTCAACGCCAAGACGATCACCCTCGAGGTCACTGGGCCACCGGGCAGCACGGCAACGATCAACTACCTCGACGAGAACACCCATCCGCAGCAGGCCCTCAACGTGCCCTTGCCCTGGAGCAAAGTACTGAGTTCAACGAAACCCGGTATCCCGGCCAACCTGGTTGCGCAGGGCGACGGCAGTTGGATCGCCTGCCAGTTCGTCGTTAACAAGCACGACGGGAGCGGTGACGTCGTCAAGACTCCGATGCGTTCGGACTCCAATGAAAACGTCAATGCATTCGTCTACTGCCTGGACAAGTCCGCATGAGCGAAACCACCGAGACTGCGCCGCGCGTCGACCAGCCGTTGATCCCGCCGTTCCTGCCGAAGTGGATCCACCGGCTGGCGCTGCCGATCGTCCTGGTGTGGCTGGCCATCGTGTTCGTCACCAACACCATCTCGCCACAGCTGGAAGTCGTCTCGAAAAAACACTCGGTATCGCAGAGCTCGAAGGACTCGCCATCTTTTCAGTCGATGATGCGCGTCGGAAAAACGTTCAACGAGTTCAGCTCCGACAGCTCGGCGATGATCCTGCTGGAGGGCGACAAGCCGCTCGGCGCGGAGGCGCACCGCTATTACGACGAGATCGTCAAGCGGCTCGAACAAGACAAGAAGCACGTTCAGCACATCCAGGATTTCTGGAGCGATCCGCTCACCGCGGCGGGCTCACAGAGCCACGACCAAAAGGCCGCATACGTCCAGGTCTACCTCGCCGGCAACATGGGCGGCGGTCTATCCACCGAGTCGACCGAAGCCGTCCGAAAGACCGTGGACGCGGTGCCCGCGCCACCGGGGATCAGGGCTTACGTCACAGGTGCGGGTCCGCTGATTGCCGACCAGTCCCACGCAGGTGAGAAGGGCGTCGCGAAAGTCACCCTGGTCACGATCTTGGTGATTATCGTGATGCTGCTGTTCGTCTACCGCTCGGTGAGCACCGTGATGGTCATGCTGTTCATGGTGTTCGTGGAGTTACTCGCGGCCCGCGGTGTCGTAGCGACCCTCGGTAATTACGGGATCATGGGCCTCTCCACCTTTGCCAACAACATGCTGGTGCTGTTGGCGATCGCGGCCGGCACCGATTACGCGATCTTCATCGTGGGTCGATACCACGAAGCCCGTGGTCTGGGGGAGACGCGCGAAGAAGCGTTCTACACGATGTTCCACAGCACCGCGCACGTCGTGCTGGGGTCCGGGCTGACCATCGCCGGCGCGATGTACTGCTTGAGCTTCTGCCGATTGCCATATTTCGAGTCGCTGGGCGTGCCCTGTGCCGTCGGCATGCTCGTCGCGGTCATCGCGGCGCTGACGTTGGGCCCGGCGGTGCTGACGGTAGCTTCGTTCTTCAAGCTGCTGGATCCGAAACGCAAGTTGCAGACCCAGGGCTGGCGTCGCATAGGCACCGCGATCGTCCGCTGGCCCGCACCGGTTCTCGCTGTGACGATAGCGATCGCACTGGTCGGTCTGCTTGCGCTGCCTGGGTACGAAACGGACTACGACACACGTCACTTCCTGCCGCCCGACACACCTGCCAACGTCGGCTATGCGGTAGCCGACAAGCATTTCGACCAGGCCCGGCTGAATCCCGAACTGTTGATGATCGAGACCGATCACGACCTGCGTAATCCGGCCGACTTCATCGTCTTGGACAAGGTGGCCAAAGCGGTCTTCCACATCCCCGGTATCGGACGCGTGCAGACGATCACCCGCCCGCTCGGCACGCCGCTGGACCACAGCACCCTCGGTTTCCAGATGGGCGCACAGGCCGCGGGCCGGATCCAGACTCAGCACTACCAAGAGGAGCAGGCGAAGAACCTGCTGAAGCAAGCGGATGAGCTCCACAAGACGATGGCGACCCTGCGTGAGCAGATGAAGACCACCCAGGAGCTCAGCGACACCACGCACGAAACCACCAAGCTCACCAAAGAAACCGTGAAGATCACCGAGGCGCTGCGTGACGACATCGCCAACTTCGACGACTTCTTCCGCCCGATCCGCAGCTACTTCTACTTCGAGAAGCACTGCTTCGACATCCCGGCCTGTTACACGCTGCGGTCCATCTTCAACGCTCTCGACGGCATCGACCAAGTCAGCGAGAACATCGAGAATCTCAGCGCGAATCTGGACAAGCTGGACAAGATTCAGCCGAGGCTGGTGGCGCTGATACCGCCGCAGATCGCCAGCCAGCAGGCAAACCTCGACACCATCATGTCGAATTACGCGACAACGAAGGGTATCAACGACCAGGCGAAAGCGCAGTCCGACAACGCCACCGCCCAGGGCGACGCATTCGACAAAGCGAAGAACGACGACACGTTCTATCTTCCGCCGGAGGCGTTCAAGAGCCCGGACTTCGCGCGGGGTCTCAAGCAATTCATGTCGCCCGATGGCCACGCCGTCCGGTTGATCATCTCGCACGAAGGCGACCCGGCGACTCCTGAGGGCATCAGCCACATCATCCCGATCAAGCAGGCTGTGCACGAGGCGATCAAGGGCACCCCGTGGGAGGGCTCCAAGGTCTATCTCGGCGGCACCGCCGCGACATACAAGGACATGCACGACGGCTCCAACATCGACCTGTTGATCGCCGGAATTGCCGCGGCCACCTTGATTTTCGTCATCATGCTGATCATCACCCGAAGCGTCGTTGCGGCCGTCGTGATCGTCGGCACCGTGCTGATCTCGCTGGGCGCCTCATTCGGACTCTCCGTATTGCTCTGGCAATACATCCTCGGGATGAAGCTGCACTGGATGGTGCTAGCGATGGCGATCATCCTGATGTTAGCGGTCGGGTCGGACTACAACCTGCTGCTGATATCCCGGTTCAAGGAAGAGATCCACGCCGGACTCAAGACGGGCTACATTCGCGCCATGGCCGGCTCAGGTTCGGTGGTGACCTCTGCCGGTCTGGTGTTCGCGGCCACGATGGCCACGTTCGCCTTCAGTCCGCTGAAGGTGATGGCCCAGGTGGGATCCACGATCGCACTAGGTCTGTTGTTCGACACCTTGATCGTGCGATCGTTCATGACGCCGTCGCTGGCCACCTTGCTCGGACGCTGGTTCTGGTGGCCTCAGCATGTGCGTCCGCGCCCGGCCAGCGTCATGCTCCAGCCGTTCGGATCACGCCCGGCGGTGCGTGAGCTGATCCACCGCGACGCCGAAGATGAAACCGAGGCCGGAGTGGTGGAGAAGGTCTAGTTGCCTTGCGCGGCAAGCTGTTAACGTAACCGTCCATGGGATCTTTAGATGGACGGGTCGCATTGATCACCGGTGCTGCG
Source organism: uncultured Actinomycetota bacterium (assembly GCA_963834615.1). Lineage (GTDB taxonomy): Bacteria > Actinomycetota > Actinomycetes > Mycobacteriales > Mycobacteriaceae > Mycobacterium. Next base: position 46,455 of record CAWICO010000006.1, on the reverse strand, counting down.
CGCGGGCAGGGCCGCTCGCACGCACTGGCACTGGCGGCCGAGGGAGCCGACATCGTCGCGGCGGATGCGCCCGGCCCGATGAGGGACCTGACCTATCCGCTCGGCACCGAGAGCGATCTGCACGACACGGCAGCGCTGGTGGAAAAACTCGGCCGTAGCTGCACTCCGATCGCGGTCGACGTGCGCGACCCGGCCCAGGTCGGTGCGGCCGTCGAGCAGACGGTGCAGGACTACGGCAGCCTCGACATCGTCCTGGCCAACGCCGGCATCGTCAGCACCGGGTTGCTTGAAGATGTGAGCGACGCCGTCTGGCAACAACTCGTCGACACCAACCTCACGGGTGCGTTCAACACCCTGCGCGCGGTCATACCGGTGATGCGCCGGCAGCAATTCGGGCGGATCGTGGTGACGTCATCGATGGGTGGGCGCATGGGCATCCCGGAGTTGTCGGCCTACAACGCCACCAAGTGGGGCGTGATCGGGCTGGCGAAATCTGCTGCGCTGGAAGTCGCCAAAGACGGCATCACGATCAACGTCATCTGTCCGACGACGACTCAGACTCCGATGGTTCAGCCCGCAGGCGGAGACGACATCCCCGACGATCTGGTGCGCCGCATGATGAAGGCCAACCCGATACCCCAGCCATGGCTACAGCCCGAGGACGTCAGCCGTGGAATCGTCTATCTGGTCACCGATCCCGGAGTGATCACCGGCAGCGTGCTGGAGATCGGTCTGGGCGGCAGCGCCCGCATTCACTGAGCCGCTTTACCCGGACGGCGTGTGGGGCAACGGTGCCGTATTGGCATCCTGCTCTTCGCGCTCCTCGCCCAACAGCGCACGCACGGCGGGCCGCGGACCGCTGGACCGCAGCATCGTGCTGGCCGGCCGGGGCCTTACCTTGATCGGCCACCAGAACCACCGGCCCAGCAGCGCGGCGATCGACGGCGTCATGAAGGACCGCACGATCAAGGTGTCGAACATCAGACCCAGGCCGATGGTGGTGCCTACCTGCCCGATGATTCGCAGGTCGCTGACCACCATCGAGGCCATGGTGAACGCGAACACCAGGCCCGCAGACGTCACCACCTTGCCGGTGCCGCCCATGGCGCGAATGATGCCCGTCCTCAGCCCGGCGTGGATCTCTTCCTTGAATCGGGACACCAACAGCAGGTTGTAGTCCGATCCGACTGCGAGCAGGACGATCACGGACATGGCAAGCACCATCCAGTGCAGTTTGATGCCGAGGAGGTACTGCCACACGAGGACGGACATGCCGAATGAGGCACCCAGCGAAATCGCGACCGTACCCACGATGACCCCGGCAGCGACGAGGCTTCGGGTGATGAGCAGCATGATGATGAAAATCAGGCAGAGCGAACCGATTCCAGCGATCATCAGGTCATATTTCGAGCCGTCTTGCCAGTCCTTGAACGTGGCCGCGGTGCCGGCGAGGTAGATCTTGGCGTCTTCCAGTGGAGTTCCCTTGAGCGACTCCTCGGCGGCCTGCCGGATCGAGTCGACACGAGCGAGGCCTTCCGGTGACGCCGGATCCCCCCGGTGCGAGATGATCAACCGTACCGATTTGCCGTCCGGCGAGAAGAAGTTGTCAAGGGCGCGCTTGAAGTCCTTGTTCTGGAACACTTCTGGAGGCAGATAAAACGAGTCGTCGTTCTTGGCGGTGTCGAAAGCATGGCCCATCGCGTTCGCGTTCGTACTCAGCTCGTCCATCTGACCGAAGATCCCGGACATGGTGCTGTGCATGGTCAGCATCATCGTGCGCATGGATTCCATGCTGTCGATCATCGGTGGAAATTCTTCGATCAATTGCGGCATCAACGCGTCGAGTTGACTGAAATCGACTGTGAGGACCCGGAATTTGTCACTGATGTCGTCGACACCATCGATGGCGTCGAATGCCGAACGCAAGGCGAAACACACCGGGATGTCGTAGCAGTGCTTCTCCCAATAGAAGTAGCTGCGAATGGGCCGGAAGAAGTCCTCGAAGTTGGCGATGTCGTCTCGCAACTCTTCGGTGACGGCCTGCATCTCCTTGGTCTCACCGACCATCTTGTGAGTGATGCCGGTGAGCTGCGTCATGTGGCCGTACATGCGTCGCATTCGATTCATGGTCTCTTCGAGCTCGTCGGCCTGCTTGAGCATGTCTTCCATGCGGGCCTTCTGAAATTTCATCGTCTGCACCTGCCCGGCATTTTGCATGCTGAGCTGGAACGGGATCGACGTGTGTTCCATCGCCGTGCCTTCGGGCCGCGTGATGGCTTGCACCCTGGAGATGCCGGGAACTCGGAAAACGCCTTTGGCCAGTTTGTCGAGGACCAGGAAGTCCGCCGGATCGCGCAGATCGTGGTCGGCTTCGACCATCATGACTTCGGGCATCATCCGAGCCTGGGAGAAATGTCGCTCGGCGGCGTCGTATCCCTGGTTGGCGGCGATGTTGTGCGGGATGTACAGCCGGTCGTTATAGCTGGTCTTGTATCCGGGCAGGGTCAATAGGCCGATCAGGGCTACTCCGCATGCGGCGATGAGAATGGGCAACGGCCAGCGGACGATGGCGGTGCCGACCCGGCGCCATCCTTGGGTCCGCATCTTCCGCTTGGGGTCGAACAATCCAAAGCGACCGCCGACCGCGAGCACCGCCGGCGTCAGCGTCAGAGCGACAGCGACCGCGACGACCATGCCCACAGCGCACGGGACGCCGATGCTCTGGAAGTACGGCATCCGGCAAAAGCTCAAGCAGAACGTCGCGCCCGCAATCGTCAGCCCGGAGGCCAGGACGACGTGCGCAACGCCGCGGTACGTCGTGTAAAACGCCGTCTCACGGTCCTCCCCGAGTTGACGCGCTTCTTGATAACGGCCGAAGAAGAAAATGCCGTAGTCGGTCCCCGCCGCAATGCCCAGGGACACCAACAGATTGACGGCAAAGGTTGAAAGCCCGATCACGTGGTTGTAGGCGAGGAGCGAAACGATTCCCCGGGCCGCGGTCAATTCGATGAACACCATGACGAGCAAGACGATGACGGTGAAGACCGAGCGGTACACCAGCAGCAGCATGGTGAAGATGACCAGCATCGTCACCACCGTGATTTTGACGAGGCTGCTATTACCGCTGTGGTGCATGTCCGTCACCAGCGCCGCAGGCCCTGTCACATACGTCGTGACCCCCTTGGGCGGGGGTGTGCGGTTCACGATGTCGCGAACCGCTTTCATCGACGCGTCCTCCAGGGTTGTGCCCTGGTTACCGGCGAGGTTGAGCTGGGTGTAGACGGCTTTGCCGTCGGGGCTCTGGGCGCCCGGAGCGGTGAGCGGGTCGCCCCAGAAGTCCTGGATGTGCTGCACATGTGTCGGATCGGCGCGCAGCTGCTTGATCACGTTGTTGTAGTAAAGGTGAGCATCGTCGCCGAGCCGTTGATCGCTCTCCAGGACGAGCATCGCGAAGCTGTCGGAGTCGGATTCCTTGAAGTTTTGGCCCATGCGCTGCATTGCGACAACCGACGGCGCTTCTTTGGGGCTCAGTGACACCTGGCGTTGCTCAGCAACCTGCTCCAAGGGCGGGACGACGAAGCTGACCAGGAAGACAATCGCGAGCCATAACAGGATGACGGGCACCGCCAGTCGCCGGATTGTCCGTGGCACGAACGGCGGTTTCGCGTGTTCGGTGCTCGTCTGCCCGCTGCTCATGCGCCCTTGAGAACGCAGAAGGTGAAGGCGTTCACCTCGTGCGAGATCTTTTCCGCCTTGACCACGTCGTCCACCACGATGCGGCAACCGATGGTGTTGCTATTACCTTGGGCCACAATGTTTCCCATGACCGATGCGGCTTTGGTTGTCAGCTTCATCGTCCAGGGCAGCTTGGCTCCGTCGACTCGCTGCGGATCGGCGTTGACGTCGAAATAACTGATGTCGGCAACCGTGCCCGGCGGACCGAATACTTCGTATGTCAGCCGCTTGGGATTGAACGGCTTGCTGTCGTCGGTCGCGGTGTCCGAGTAGGACGGGCGCTTCTCAGAGCCGAAGATGCCGTGGATCCGCCACACCGTGAACCCCCCGAGGCCGACGACGACCACAATCACGAGCGGAATCCACACCCGCTCCAGCACCCTGAAAATCGAAATCCCCTTCACCCGTTGCCGTGTTCGGCGACATCTCAACTACTCGAAGACATTCACCTACCGGTCGGCGAATCACGCTACCCGTCGGCGCACCGACCGCGGCGCGACGTCGCAATGAGCCTGCGTGACAGTCACCTCGACAGGGCGACGGCGACATTGGGAAACCACCGAACGCATACGAGTAAACCATGCACGCTGTGCTAACTGCCGACTCCCTTCCGGCGGCCCAACACCCACATACACGCGCTATGGATGTAACGCATGTCATGTGCGTAATCGGACGGTACCGGGTTCGACGACAGCCCGCAATCGGTCCGTCTGCGTTATCCTCGCGCGGTGCCGCAGCTCACGTTCCAGCGTGCCCGTACCGAGGACAAGAAGCGCCAGCGCGCAGCGGCGCTGGTCGAGGCCGCGCGGTCGCTGGCGAACGAGTCCGGTGTCGCCTCGGTGACGCTGACCGACGTGGCCCGCCGCGCAGGGGTGCACTACTCCGCGGTACGCCGCTACTTCACCTCACTCGAAGAGGTGCTGCTGCATCTGGCGGCGGAGGGGTGGAAGCGGTTCTCGGACAACGTATGTGGAAGCTTGCACGAGCCCGGGCCGATGTCGCCGTCGCGGGTCGCCGGGGCGTTGGCCAGTGGCTTGGCGGCCGATCCGTTGTTCTGCGACTTGCTGGCCAATCTGCATGTCCATCTCGAGCAGGAAGTCGAGCTCGAGCGGGTGCTGGGGTTCAAACAGATCAGCACCGCTGCCGTGCTAGCGCTCACCGAAGCGATTGAGAATGCGTTGCCGGGACTGGGCCGCTCGGGCGCATTCGATGTCCTACTTGCCGGGTATTCGCTCGCCGCGCCGCTGTGGCAGATGGCCAACCCGCCGAAAAAGCTCGCGGAGGCTTACGCCGAACGAACGGATGTCCCACCGGACTGGAACATCGACTTCACCGCCGCAATGACGCGATTGCTGACAGCGACGTGTGTCGGCCTACTGAATCAGAACGCTCAGGGCTAGGACCATTGCCATAGCGACATGTCACCCTTGGGATAGTTCATGCAGTTCTCGGTCTCGTGGGCGACGACACCTTTGTTGTTGAAGAAGATCTTGAAGTGGTTGGGCCAGGCGAACCACAGCGGGTCACCGCCGGAGCCCAAGGGCGGATAGAAGTTGGCCGAGTACTGCCTGCGGTCGGCCGGCGACAGCGAGAAGAACCAGTGCGCCTTGTCGACGGTCGCCTGCTGGACGTTCGGATGGTTGTTGTAGTCGATCATGTACCGCTGGTAGTACACCGGCGAGAAATCGCGTGCGGCGGCAAGAACCTGCTCTGCGTCGCAGCTGGTCGCAATCATCCGCCGGGGGATGGGGAAGTCGTCGGTCGAATCGTTGTACGTGCGGCTTGGGTCAGGGCCAGGCTCCAACCCCGGATCAGCCTGCGCTACCTGGGGGAAGACGGAGGCGGCGGCCCCGAGGGCGAGCGCTGCGACGCCGGCGCGGATGACAGGGCTCAGGCGAAAAAGACGCATGCGGCTACTATAACGCTCCGATAACGCGTGCGCACAACGCCTGGGAAGCCTGGCTAATCAACCGGCGTGATCTCGAGCCCGACATGAACCTTGTCGATTCCGCCTCGCACAATCGAGTGCGCGTAGAACCACGGCGCGTGGTACCAGTACCGCTTGAGGACGGCGTTGTAGACCCGTCGGGTCTCCGATTTCGGCAGGATCCGGGCGACGCCCTCGACCTCGTCGCTCTTCTGCTTGCCCAGCGCTCCGCTCTTCGCGATCGTCACCCGCGGGGTGTTTTTGATCCGCCTGGTTTTCCATGAGCCGTCGTCGGTGATCACCAGGAGCTTGTTGCCCTCGGGAACCCCCCAGATCGCCGTCGGCTTCGGCCGACCGTCCTTGGTGAAGGTCGTCAGCAGCAGGTACTTGGCGCGGATGACGTCCGCAAAGCTCGTAGCCACGCTTTTCTTTATAGCCGCCGACCCCACGTTGTGCTGAATGCGTGACGTCCGTGCGGGGTCGGCTTACTGTGTGGTCAAAGCGAAGGACGAGCGCAGATGACTATCGACGACGAGTCCGTCACCACTCTGGAAGACCTCCGGGGCGACCTCGCGCTGCGGCACAAGTGGACGCCGACTGGCGGCAACTCGGTCGACCCCGCGATCGTCGAGGCCGACATGGCCGCGCTGAGCCGCGACGGCTACGTCATCTGGGAGAACCTGCTCACCGCGCAGGACTGCCAACAGATCCGCGACGTCGTGCGGCCCTGGCTCGGGCACACCGGACGCAACTCGTTCGAGGGCCGACGGACCCAGCGCATCTACAGCGTGCTGAGCAGAACGCGGATATGCGACCGGCTTGCCGACCACCCGCGGGTACTCGCGGCGCTCGACCGGTTGCTCATGCCGAACTACCTACTCTCGGCGTTGCAGGCCATCAACATTCAGCCTGGCGAAAATGCCCAGTTGACTCATCACGACGACGGCTTCTATCCGGTCCCCCGTCCGCGTGAGCCGCTGGCCGCCGCGACGATCTGGGCGATCGACGACTTCACCGACGACAACGGCGCGACCGTGCTCTATCCGGGCAGCCACCGCTGGGGCAAGCGGCGCCCCGGCCCGGACGACCAGGCGATGCCGGTCGTCATGCCTGCCGGGTCGTGCGTGTTCTTCGTCGGCACGTTGTGGCACGGCGGCGGCGCCAACACCACCACCGACGACCGCTTGGCCATCACGGCGCAGTACTGCGAGCCGTGGCTGCGACCGATGGAAGCTTTCACCCTCTCGGTGTCACGCGATATCGCCCGCACGGTGTCCGATGATCTCCGCCGCATGCTGGGTTACAGCGTCCACCCCCCGTTCGTCGGCGCGGTCGACGGCCTGCATCCACTGCGGTTGCTCGACGACGAGTAACTCACCTGGCGAGCCCGTCGACTCGTCGGGATGGCAGCATCCACCTATGACGACTCGCAACATCGGCCGCGGCTTTGCCAGTGTGCCGCTCTTGGTTTTGACCTTGTGCAGTGCGCCGACCGGTATGTCCATCGCCGCAGCCGACGGATGTCCGGACGCGGAAGTGGTGTTTGCCCGCGGCACCGGTGAGCCAGCCGGCCCCGGCGGAACCGGTCAGGCCTTCATCGACGCGCTGACCGCGCAGCTACCCGGCAAGTCAATCAACACCTACCCGGTCAACTACCCGTCGACCACCGACTACGTCAACAGCGCGCGTACCGGTGCCGCCGACGCGGTGGCACACGTCCAGGGCACGGCCGCGAACTGCCCGAAAACCAAAATCGTGTTGGGCGGATACTCGCAGGGCGCCGCCGTCATGGACCTGACCAGCCACCAGCTGCCCCCGCAGGTCGCCAATCGCGTTGCCGCCGTCGCCCTGTTCGGAAATCCGGAGAGCAGCTACTCAAAGCAGTTGTCGGATAGCCAGATTCCGGCGATCGACCCCAGCTACAGCCCGAAGACGATCGACATCTGTCTCCCTCAAGACATTTACTGCACTGAGGGCGGGAACATCCTCCCGCATCTGCAGTATGTTCCCGGCTCGACCGACCAGGCTGCGACGTTCGTGGCGCAGAAGCTCTAGCGCTACTTCTTACGGTCGGTATCTTTGCTCGGCTGAACCCGTTTCGGCTCGCCCGGCATCTTCGGGTAGTTGGGCGGATACGGCAGATCGCCGAGCCCGCGCTGTTCGTCGGCCTCGGCCATCTCCAGTAACGGCGCGATCGACTGGTCGACCGAGTCGATCTCGGCCCAGGGGTCGTCGCGACCGGCGACCAGGTCCGCTACCGTCGCGATGGTGTAGTCGTCGGGGTTGGCGGTGGCCAGCTCGTCCCAGGTCAGCGGCGTCGACACGGTGGCGATCGGAGTGCGCCGCACCGAGTAGGCCGAGGCGAATGTCCGGTCCCGGGCGTTCTGGTTGAAGTCGATGAAGATGCGTGTGCCCCGCTCTTCCTTCCACCACGACGTCGTCACCGCATCCGGTGCACGGCGCTCGACTTCACGAGCCAGCGCGATACCGGCCCGGCGGACCGCGACGAAGTCCCAGTCGGTCTTGATCCGCAGGAAGATGTGCACGCCGCGACCGCCGGATGTCTTCGGGTAGCCCACCAGACCGAGCTCGTCGAGCAGGGGCCGCAGCACGTCGACGGCTACCGACCGCGCTTCGGCGAAGGCGGTGCCCGGCTGCGGGTCCAGGTCGACACGCAGCTCGTCGGGATGGTCGGTGTCCGGGCAGCGGACCTGCCACGGGTGCAGCGTGATGGTGCCCATTTGCGCGGCCCACACGATGGCGGACGGGTGAGTCACCCGCAGCGCGTCGGCGGTCCGTCCCGACGGAAACGTGATCCGACAGGTCTCCAGGTAATCGGGGTGATGCTGCGGAACGCGCTTCTGGTAGATCTCTTCGCCGTCGACACCGTCGGGGAAGCGCTGCAGATGAGTCGGGCGATCTCGCAACGACGTGAGCATCGGGCCGCTCGCCACAGCGCGGTAGTACTCGACGAGCCGTCGCTTGGTGCCGGCCGAACCCAGCTTCGGGAAGTACACCTTGTCCGGATTGGTCAACCGGACGGCGATCCCGTCTACGTCGATTTCTTCCGCGGGCGATGCCATAGTCCGATTGCAGCACAGGGTTGCAGCACAATGTGCAAATGGACTTGCCTGTCATGCCGCCGGTTTCGCCGATGCTGGCCAAGTCGGTGAAATCGATCCCGGCCGACGCGTCGTACGAACCCAAATGGGATGGCTTCCGGTCGATCTTTTTTCGCGACGGCGACCAGGTGGAGGTCGGTAGCCGCAACGAAAAACCGATGACCAGATACTTTCCCGAGTTGGTCGCGGCGGCCCAGGCCGAGTTGCCGGAGCGCTGCGTGATCGACGGCGAGATCGTCATCGCCGCCGACCACGGTCTGGACTTCGAGGCGCTGCAGCAGCGCATCCACCCGGCCGACTCGCGGGTGCGGATGCTCGCCGGGACGACACCGGCGTCGTTCGTCGCCTTCGACTTGCTGGCGCTGGGCGATGACGACTACACCAAGCGACCGTTCACCGAACGCCGCGCCGCATTGGTCGACGCGCTCGCGAAATCAGGCCCGTCATTTCACGTCACACCGGCGACAACCGATCTGGACACCGCGCAGCGCTGGTTCGACGAGTTCGAGGGCGCCGGGCTCGACGGAGTCATCGCCAAGCCGTTGACGATCACATACCAGCCGGACAAACGCGTCATGTTCAAGATCAAGCACGAACGCACCGCGGACTGCGTGGTCGCCGGTTACCGGGTGCACAAATCCGGTGCCGACGCGATCGGCTCGCTGCTGCTCGGGCTGTACAAGGACGACGGCACACTGGCGTCGGTCGGCGTGATCGGCGCATTTCCGATGGCAGAACGACGGCGACTTCTCACCGAATTACAGCCGCTGGTCACCGCTTTCGACGATCACCCGTGGAACTGGGCCGCCCACGAGGCGGGTGAACGCACACCGCGCAAGAATGAATTCTCCCGCTGGAACGCCGGCAAAGACTTGTCGTTCGTCCCGTTGCGGCCAGAGCGGGTGGTCGAAGTCCGTTACGACCACATGGAGGGTGAGCGGTTCCGGCACACCGCACAGTTCAACCGCTGGCGGCCCGACCGCGAGCCGGGCTCATGCACGTATGCGCAACTCGACAGCCCGATCACATTCAGTCTCGACGATATCGTCCCGGGTCTGGGCGCCACCGGGAAGACTGGCTGACGTGAGCGATCAGAAAGACTTCAACGAGCGCAATATCGCCGAGTTCCGTACCAATCACGGTCGGGTCAGCGGCCAGTTCGAGGGTGCGCCGCTGGTGATCCTGCACTCCGTCGGTGCGCGCAGCGGGAAGCCGCGAACCAACATTATGATGTATCAGGCCGACGGCGACCGTTATCTGATCTTCGCCTCCAAGGCCGGTGCCGACGACAACCCTGCGTGGTACTGGAACCTGAAAGCCAACCCGGAGGCCCGCATCGAAGTCGGCGACGACATCGTTGACGTGCACGCCACCGAACTGGACGGTGACGAACGCGACCAGAAGTACGCGCTGCAGGCCGAGCGCTATCCGGGGTTCGCCGACTACGAGCGCAAGACGTCGCGCACCATCCCGGTCGTCGCGCTCACCCCGACCGGCCCTCCGCAGCCACGCGATTGAAAAAGCCCCCGAGTAGCCAGTTTTGACCCGCGAACATGCGGAAAGCGGGTATCAAGTGGCCATTCGACGAGCCGTCAGATCACGACGTCGAGCGTCGCCAACCCGCGCAGCGTGACATTCGGCTTGTAGACCGGCTCTCCGAGGATGCGCGCGCCAGGGAAACGGGCGGTGACTGCGGACAGCGCGGCGGCGGCCTCCAACCGCGCCAGCGGGGCGCCTAGGCAGTAATGCAAGCCCTTTCCGAAAGCCAAGTGCCGGAACGTTTTTCGATCCGGGTCGAAAACCTCTGGTCGGTCGATTTCGCTCGCGTCATGTTGAGCCGCGGCCAGCAGGAGCATCATGGTGTCACCCTTGGCCACCTCGGTATCCCCAATTGTCATGTCGTCAGCGGCAATTCGGACCACCATGTGCACGGGCGGGTCGTAACGCAGCGTTTCCTCGACGACCGCCGATACCCGCTCGGTGTCGGCACCCAACGCCGACCACTGGGCGGGGTCCCGCAACATTGCCAGGATGGCGTTGGCGATCAGGTTCACGGTGGTCTCGTGACCGGCGATCAGTAGCAGGTTACAGGTCGAGACGATCTCCTCTTCGGTCAGCTGATCGCCGGATTCCTCGACGCCGATCAGCCGCGACATCAGGTCGTCACCGGGCCGGGAGCGGCGCTCGTCGACGAGACCGTGCAGATACTCGCGCAACCACTGACCGGCGGCGACGCGTTCGTTCATGCCCTCCTTCGCTTCGCCGGTGACTGCAAAGAACGGGTCGAGCGCCTCGGCCAGCAGCGCCGATGCGCGGCTGAACTCCGCCGCGTCCTCCAGCGGAACGCCGAGCAGCCGGCAGATGACCGTCACCGGCAGCGGATGCGCCAGATCGCCGATGACGTCGAAGCGGCCATGCTCGGCGACGCGGTCCAGCATTCCGTCGACCAGTTCGGTGATATGCGGCGCCAGCTCGTTGACCACTTTCGGCACGAACGCCTTGCTCACGAGTTTGCGCAACCGGGTGTGATCGGGCGGATCGAGAAACAGAAACATCGGCGGCGCTTGCTGGCGCTGGATCGTGCCGTCAGCGAGCATGCGTTCAGCGACCGTCGACTTGAGCCGATCGACAGACGACGACGGATGCCGCAACGCCTCGTCGCAGTCGCGGAAACGCGAGAAGACCATCAGGTTGGCATCCGGCAGCAGCACCGGCCCGCGGTCGCGGAATTGCGCGTACAGCGGATACGGATCAGCCCGGCTGGCCGGATCCAGCAGTTGCAGCAAAAGCTCCTGCGGCTCGGCGACGCTCGGCGTGGCGGTCATATTTGCATTGTGCAGGCGTCGAAGAATTTGCAGGTAGCTACCGTCTGCCGAAGATTCGAATGCCACCGCGCCGTTCGGGCGATAAGTTTCACTCTGTGAAAACCGAACTCCGCGCCGCCGCCACGGCCGTGCTGCTGATCGGCGCCGTCGCGGGCTGTTCCGACCACGCCGCGACGCCGCGGCCCGGGGTGCTCCCGCCGGGCACTGCGGTGCTCAGCATCGACGGCAAAGACGTGGGCACCACGTATTCGGTCCGCTGCCAAACGATCGACTGGATAACCCGGATCCACACCGGTATCGACGCGTCGGGGGCGAACGCGATGGTGTCCAACGCCGGCAAGCTCACGGCCGAATTCGTCCGCCTGCATGATCTCGACGGCTTCACCGGCTCCTATGAACAACAGCTGCAGGGCGAGGCCAACGTCACGATGACCGGTCCGACCTACCACATCACCGGGGCGGCGCTCGGGTTCAACACGGCGACACCGACCCGGTTGAAGGCCGAGACCTTCACAATCAAGGTGTCGTGCTGACGGCTTCAGCGACCTAAAAAGTCGGCGATGTAGCCGGCAAGTTCTTCGCCGGCGTCTTCTTGCAAGAAGTGCCCGGCATCACGCACCACCGGGTGATCGATCCCCTGCGCGCCCGCCATGTCGCGCTGAAAGATCGGCGCCATCCCACCGGTGATGGGATCGCCGTCGCTGAACGCGACCAGCATCGGCGTCGAACTCGCGCGCAGCGTGGCCCATGCGGATCGGTTGGCCGCTGCCGCGGGATCGTCCGGCGACGTGGGCACCAACCCTGGCATGGCGCGCGGTCCGGCGCAGAATGTGTCGTCGGGGAACGGCGCGTCGTAGGCCGCGCGGATCTCGTCGCTGAACGGCCTGCGACAGCCGCCCTGCACGAACCGGCCGACGTCGATGGACGGTGCGCTCTGGATCGCCGTGCGGAACTGCCACCAGATCTCCGGCATCGGAATGTCACCGGTCGGCAAGCCGGTATTGGCGACGACGATCCTGCTGAACCGGTCGGGATGCTCGGCGGCCAGTCGCAACCCGATCAGCCCGCCCCAGTCCTGGCATACCAGCGTCACCCGATGCAGGTCCAAGGTGTCGAATACCAACGCCCGCACCCATTCGACGTGGCGGGCATAGCTGTGGTCTTCGATGCGAGTGGGCTTGTCCGAACGACCGAACCCGACCAGGTCGGGGCACACCACCCGATGCCCGGCCGCGACCAGCGTCGGGATCATCTTGCGGTACAGAAAGGACCACGACGGCTCACCGTGCAACATCAGCACCGGGTCGGCGTCAACTGGGCCGTCTTCCACCCAGGCCATCCGCAGCGTCCCGCCGTCATCATCTGATACGTCGTAATAGCTTGGCGGGTAAGGGAATTCGGATAGGCCGGTGAACCGCTTGTCGGGTGTGCGCAGCGTTTGCATGAGTGTGAAGATACGTCCGTTCGATCAGTTCTCGGTCAGACCGGCCAGGCTGGAATGCGACATCAAATGATCGAGAAAACTGCTTTGGCTCTTCAGTAGCTTGGTCCTGGCGTGCGCCAGCGGAAACCAGTCCACCCGGTCGACTTCGGGGAAGGTGCGCAATTGTCCTGAGCCCCTCGGCCATTCGAGCTCAAAGGTGTTGCTGCGCGCGTCGGTGACGTCGAGATCGCCCTGCACCGCGAACGCGGTGACGACCTTGCCGCCGGATTGCTTGACCGAGCCCAGCTCAACCCGCGGGCCGGCCGGCGGGGTCAACCCGACCTCTTCCTCGAACTCCCGCTGCGCGGCAGCCCACGGGTCGTCGCCGTCGACGTATTCGCCCTTCGGGATCGACCAGGCGCCGTCGTCCTTGCGCGCCCAGAACGGTCCACCCGGATGGGCGATCAGAACGTCGACCACGCCGTCGCGCACCCGGTACAGCAGCAAGCCCGCGCTGAGCTTGGGCACGGAGTCAGTGTCCGACCGCGCGTTCCAAATCCTTGAGCGAGGTTTCCAGGTGACTGAGCAGCCGCTGCAGGTGCGGCACGCTGCGCCGGCATCCGACCAGACCGAAATCGAGGTTGCCGGCGTTGTTGACGACGGTCATGTTCAGCGCCTGCCCATCCAATGCGATCGACAGCGGGTAGTTGCCGTCGAGCCGGGCGCCATGCCAGTACAACGGCTCGGTCGGGCCGGGCACGTTGGAGATCACGATGTTGAACGGCGGTGGCGCCGCCGAGACGAAACCCGGGACCGCGGCGAGTCCCACCGGCGCAATCAGGAACGCGGACAACGCATACGCCTGCAGCCGAGGCAGTTCGGAAAAGACCTGCTTGTTGCCCCGCATCGACGCGTTGATGGTCTCGAGCCGCTCCGCCGGATCCTCCAAGTGGGTGGCCAGGTTGCACAACAGGGCGGCGACCTGGTTGCCGCCGCTGTCGGCTTGGTCCTCCGATCGCATGCTCACCGGAACCATCGCGATCAGCGGGGTGTCGGGCAGCGCCTGTTCATCCTGCAGGTAGTAGCGCAACGCACCGGCGCACATCGCGAGAACGACATCGTTGAAGCTCACACCGGCGGCGGCCTTGACGCCCTTGAGCCGGTCCAGCGACCACGATTGCGCGGCGATTCGTCGCGCACCGCCGATCGGCACGTTGAGCATGGTGCGCGGCGCGGCGAACGGCAACGTCAGTTGTTGCTCGAACAGCGCGGCCCGGGCCAGTGACCAGGTCGAAGGACCATATGCCGCAATGGATCCCGCCAACTGGGTCAGCGACTGTCGCTGCGATGGCTTGGCCTCACGATGACGCTTGGGCAGGTCCCAAATGGCGTGCAGCTCGGTACTGTCGGGGTCCTTGGACAGCGAGCGTTGCATCAGCTTCGTCGCCGAGACACCGTCGATCAGCGAATGGTGGAACTTGCTGTAGAGGGCGAAGCGGCCGTCGTTGAGCCCCTCGACGAAATGCGCTTCCCAGAGCGGGCGGTGCCGGTCCAGCAGGCCGCTGTGCCACCGTGAGGTCAGCTCGAGTAGCTCGCGGACCCGTCCCGGCGTCGGCAGCGCCGAGCGTCGTACGTGATAGTCGACGTCGACGTCATCCGCGTCGTCGTAGGTCCACGCGACGCTGGGGAGTCCGCCGAACACCAGCGCGGGCCGCTTGCGGAAGGTGGGCTGAAAATTGCGATTGGCGACCAGAGCGTCGTGGATTTCGCGGACGAAATCCGGTCCGGCGCCCTCCGGCGGCTCGAACAGTTGCAGCCCGCCGACGTGCATGGGGTGCTCGCGCGACTCGGTCATCAGAAACACCGAGTCAAGGGGGCTCATGAATTCCATCAGCCCATTAAAGCCTTGGCGCGGGCCCGGGCCAGCCGATTCCGGTGAATCGATTCAACTCGTGAACAAACCGCCGAGGGTTCCGACGAGTCCGAGGACCGGGTCGAGCAGATCCTGCTGTATACCGGTGATTTCCAACAGGTTTTGAAGGCCTGCGCCCAGCGGCGCCTCCACGTCGATGAACGCGGTGAACGGGTTGAAGTCGGTGTTGTTGAGGTCAGTGGCGAGTTGGCCGTAAGGCACCCCGACGGTCTGCTCGGACCACGTCTCCGCGGACCCGAACCAGCTTTCCAACTCGTCGAACCCCGGCAGCTGGGCGCCAAACAATTCGACGGCGTTGTTTGTGCCCTGCACGACGGCGTTGTCGAATTCGAGGCTGAACGTCACCGGGTCGATCGACGGAAACAGTTCGGCAGGCGTGGGATCGCCGAAGGGGATGGACCGGTCGTAGCCGGCTTCGACGATGACCTGCAACGCGGGCTGGAAGATGTTGAGCACGGGTTCGGGCACACCCAGGCTGTGCAGCGGGTCGAGTAGCGGCAGGTCGGTGGTGGGAATGAAGTAGAACGTGGTGTCGCCGTCGACCTGTTTGACGATATCGGTGGAGCCGAGCACATAGTCGTCGACGTAGGGGCCCGATAACGGGTCCGAGGGCGGCCAGATCGCTGGAACCGCCTCGGGCAGCGGCCCATCGCCGTAGGCGGCGTGCGCGTAGATGAAACCCAGCAGCGAGTTGAGATCGGCCACCACGTTGGTCGGATACTGCGGAAAATCGGCGACCGCGTCGTACTGATTAGCGATGTCGATGGTGGTGACGCCGGCACCGGTCGGCTCGGCGCCGTTGAAGTCAAAACCCGTCGCGCCGGGAATCACCAGACCGGAGAACCGCTCCAAGAATCCGCCGTCGGGGCGGTTGCCGGAGCCGAGCAGCAGGAAGGTGACGTCGGGCGGCGGCGCCCCGGCCTGTATCAGGTCGATTTTCTCGTCGACGGCGATTTGGGCGCTCTGCGAATAACCCTCGACGAGGTATGGCAGGTTCACGGGCTGCCGAGCCATCGCGGTCTGCAGTTCGGCGAGTCCATCCGGCAGTGACGTGCTTGCCGCCGACTCCGGTGTGGGAACAACCAGCGGCGTGTAGGAGTCACCCGTCGCCGGGTTGATGTAGTCGGTGACGATCGTGTCCTGCCAGTACGCACTGGGCGTCGGCATCGCCGTCCCGCCCATCATCAGTGCGGTCAACGGGTCGTCCGGGTCGTCTGCTCGGGCGACCGGAACCGACGACATCGACGACAGCGTGACCGATGCACCGACGAAGAGCGCGCTGAAGCGTAGGCGAGTAGTAATCGGTCAACTGTGCCCGACGATGGATGTTGTTGCGCAGTATTCACAATGCTTCGATCCCGCCGCGCCAAGTAGTCCTAAGCTCATGAACATGCGCGATCGCGAGACGATCGACTCCGAATTGCGGCGGCTCGCCATGGAGCGCCGCTTCTTCCGCGAGCACGGCGACGAGTTGTCCAGTCGCCAGCTCGACGATCTTCTCGACGAGCGTCTTGGGCACCGCCCGGCGCCTGCGGTACCCACGGCAGTCAAGGCGCGCACGACGGTGGCTGTCGCCGACAGACACCGGACTCGCCGCCGCCCCGGTGCGCTGGGTCGCTTCGCCCTCCGCGCCGCGATCCCGCTGTCTCTGCTCACCTGCGTCGCCGTGCTGGTGGCGACGCTCGCATTCCATTACCGCCATCCCCCGAGCCAGCCGACGGTCATCCCGCAGTCCGATGAGCATCCCCAGCAGCCTGCGGCGATACCGCCCGCTCCGCCGGTCACTCCCCCAACGCCGCAGGACACCGCCGACAAGGCGCTGATTGAGGTGCTGCAGCACGAGGGCGTTCCGGCGCCCACCCATGACTACGTCACAACCCAGGGGCACGCAGTGTGTGACTTCCTGGGGCGGCAAGCCCGACCTCACCGAGGCCGCGCACTTCGTGCAGCGATCGAGCGTGTGGGATGCGGATCAAAGCGCCGAATTCACCTCTGCTGCCGTCGTCACCTACTGTCCGCAGTTCGCGACGGCGGGCTCCGACAAGATGCAGCAGACCCTGCAGACTTCGCAGTCCAATCTGCAAGCCATCCAGGGCGATCTGCAGGGCATCAACAACGATTTACAAGACATCCGCGACGGTTTGCCCGGCGGAAACTGAGCAAGCTCGTGGCCGACCCACAAGCTAGTAGCTCAGGGTTTTCGGCAGCCGCGCGACCTTGTCGATGCAGTAATTCGAGATAGCGGCGCCGATGATGAGCGCGGACTGATGCATGGTGACGCCGGCCGACATGTTGTCCTGGTGGACCGCACCGACCAGCGGATCGAAATCTGTTCCGACGATCCGCTGGCACAGCCCCCGGCCATAGGCTGTCGCCGCAGCGGGACTGCCGGCAGGAACACCCACCGATTGGATAGCGGACAGATACGCGGTGTCATCGTCGTCGGCGTGGGCCGGTGGTGCAGCGCCCATGGCCAGCACGAACCCGACCATAAGGAGCGACGCGTGTTTCACGCCACGGATACTAACGGCGAAAACCGCATTGGTTCACCGAACAACCGGGTAGCGCTGGTGCGACACACCCGGTGCTTCGAGCATCCGGGGATGCTCCTCGCTCTGGCGAGGCCTGCGACGTAACCGTCCGCAGAGGTGGACATCGCAGATTCGTTCTGCTCACGCCTGGACCGACTTCAGCACGCCCCGAGACTCATCGCGCCATACGCAGCAAACCCGTGACATGTACGCGCTACCATCATGGCCAGCGACGATGAGCAGGAGAGATTGAATGAAGCAATACATCGTCGGAGCCTTGGCTATCACGCTGACGACTGGTGCGCTGCTCACTTCGGCGCCGCCGGCGAGCGCTGGGTGTCAGTACGGCGGAGGGCTCGTTGAGAAGATGTGCGATGGACCCGTCCAGGATGACGGCAGCTGGCAACGCTGCGTGACGCAGCAGACCCCGAATGTCTTCAATCGGACGAGCTGCCAAATGATGGGTCCTGGCCAGAACCCCTTGGGGCTGGCCTATTTCAACCCGCCGACGCACATCGACGATTAACGGACCCGACTCACTGCATCAGACCGTTGAGCTATGGCGGTGGCGGAGAGATTTGAACCCTCGGCGTGGCCCAGTTCAAAGCGTCGAAGCGGCTGTGAGCAGCGCGTCTGCTTAGTCTCCCGGCCGGCGAGCCATTCAGTCGGATGAATCAGAGCAACCTATTACGCCGGCCCAGGCGGCGGCCACGTCGACCTATCATGCCGGCGTCCCGACGCCGCCCCAGGATGCCGGTACGCCGACCCATCACGGATTCGTAGATCGCGATAAGCGCGATGGCAGCGGCGACTCCAATTAGCAGTGGAGTCCATGCGATTCCGCCATTGGCGTTGTGATATCCGAATTGGCTGGCCACGGCCGAGCCGATCAAACCACCTAGGGCCCCAATCATCACCGTCGCGACCATGGTGATGTCTTGCTTGCCCGGCATGATGAGACGTGCCACCAGGCCGATGACCGCGCCCATGATAAGAGCGAGGACTATTGATTCGATCATTGGAGCTCCTCTGGTCACAGCGCCCTGAGCGGACGCCATCTCGCGCTGCGGGTTCCCCGATCCGCCCGGCTTGTAACACACATGTCGAGCAAGAAATCTCTACTGCGAATGAGTAACCGCACTGAGGTTCTGTCGGAGGCCGAGGCGACGATCCAGTCGGCCGCTGGCGAGTTGCGCGCGGGCGCGGTACTTACCGCTGCGTGTTCACATAACGGCCGTAGCGTGGGCGGGGATCATCGCATAGGAGGGCTACATGGCCGAGTCCGAGTCAGGCGACAACATTTCCGCTCTGCTCACGCTGGAGTGCCGCAACCGCCACTACTGCGGGCAGCTGATAACGCACCAAGGACACGGAGCTATCGACTATCGCAATCTTGACGGCGTGCGGGTTCCCTGGGTCCTCCACATTCACGATGGCATGTTCAGCCTGCCGACGTGCCCGGGCGGTTGCCAACATGAACTTGCGGAGATACCCGAGAGGCTGCAGGCGAAGTTGGCCGAGCTTGCCCATCACCGGGATGAGGACCAGGGCTCTTACATCCTTCCGTTCCTAGGCCCACCCAGGGGGCTGGGGCAAATAGCGGAAACCGACTCCTAGAAAGAGACATCAACGAGGCGCAGGGCCACATCGATCATGGAGTCGACAGCGACTTCTGCGAGTCGGGCGTCAATCCGCCCGCAATGCGTTACTGCTGTTGGACATCGCGCGTGAGGACGCCGATTTGTTAGGCCCGACCGGCCGCTGCCATCTGCCTGTCCTGGGCGCGGCCCGACTTCCATCGCCGACCGAAGCGCGCTCACTGTCTCGTCGAAGCGTCACTACCGGGCAACAGGCATAAAGCTATGGCGGTGGCGGAGGGATTTGAACCCTCGGACGGGGGTTACCCGTCACACGCTTTCGAGGCGTGCTCCTTAGGCCGCTCGGACACGCCACCGCCGGTGAGCTTACCCAACGCCTGCCTCGCTATCCCAATCGCTGCCGGGCAAAGAACGCCTCCAGCAGACCGGCGCACTCGTCGGCCAGCACCCCGCCGCTTACCTCTGGACGGTGATTGAGCCGGCGGTCGCGGACCACATCCCACAGCGAGCCCACCGCGCCGGTCTTCGGCTCCCAGGCCCCGAACACCAGGCGGTCGATCCGCGCCATCACCAGCGCACCCGCGCACATCGTGCACGGCTCGACGGTGACCGCCAGCGTCGCTCCGGTCAGCCGCCATCCGTCACCAAGCACTTGTGCTGCCGCCCGCATGGCCAGGATCTCGGCATGCGCGGTGGGATCCCCGAGTTCTTCACGAGCGTTGACTGCGCGGGCCAGTTCGGTCCCGTCGGCGGCGACGACCACCGCACCGATCGGAACATCGCGCGGACCCGCGGTCGCGGCAACCGCCAACGCAGCGCGGATCAGCTGGTCGTCGGAATTCACCGACGGGGCCCATGGCGGCGACCCGCTGCGCCCGCTCCGCCGCGCTTGCGATCACCGACCGGGCCCATGGCGGCGACCCGCTGCGCCCGCTCCGCCGCGCTTGCGATCACCGACCGAGCCCATGGCGGCGACCCGCTGCGCCCGGCTCCGCCGCGCTTGCGATCACCGACCGAGACGGTCGAGCACCGCCGACAGCTCGTCGGCGAAACCCATCTCGCGGGCGATGCGGCCCAGCTGCTCGTCGGCGTACAGATCGGTTTCGTCCAGGATGACGCTCAATACGGCCTCGGGCAGTCCCACGTCGGACAGCAACGCCAAGTCACCCTCTACGAATGGGTCGGCGTCCTCGAGATCCTCGGGATCGATGTCGGCATCCAGGTTGTCCAGCACTTCGGCGGCGATGTCGTAGTCCAGCGCCGCTGTTGCATCCGACAGCAACAGCCGGGTTCCCGCCGGCGCGGGCCGGACGATCACGAAGAACTCGTCGTCGATGTCGAGAAGTCCGAAAACCGCTCCGGCGCTGCGTAATTCCCGCAATTCGGTCTCGGCGGCCGTCAAAGTCACCAGCGCTTTGGGCGGCATCGCCGAACAACGCCATTTACCGTCCTCACGCACCACTGCCACACCGAATCCATCTGGTGTGTCCGCCTGTGCGGATGCCCGTTGTGCGCTCATCGCCGCCTACGCTAGTCGCGCCGGAGTCCCTTGACCAGCACGTGCCCCGTGGATCGGAGTGGCGTCCAGCGCCATGGAACGGCGGCCCGTCCGGCGGATATGTCAACCTTGAGGGGTGGCTCGTCCTGTAAGTAAGACACCGGTCTGCGTGCTGGGCTTGGGGCTGATCGGCGGCTCACTGTTGCGCGCCGCAGTGGCCTCGGGTCGCCAGGCAATCGGCTACAACCGCTCGGTCGAAGGCACCCAGGCCGCCCGGTTCGACGGGTTCGACGCCACCACCGACCTCACCGAGGCTCTGACCCGCGCCGCTGACCTCGGCGCGCTGATCGTTCTCGCCGTGCCGATGCCTGCGTTGCCCGCCCTGCTCAGCCATATCGGCCAGACCGCGCCGGAGTGTCCGATCACCGACGTCACCAGCGTCAAAGGCGCAGTGCTCGAAGCGGTCACCGCGGCCGGCCTGCAGGCCCGCTTCGTCGGGGGCCACCCGATGACCGGTACCGCGCACTCGGGCTGGGCGGCCGGCGATGCCTCGGCTGTTCACCGGCGCCCCGTGGGTGATCAGCGTGGACGACCACGTCGACCCGGCGGTGTGGTCGACGGTGCTGCAGCTCGCCCTGGACTGCGGTTCGGTCGTGGTCCCCGCCAGATCCGACGAGCACGACGCCGCCGCGGCCGCGATATCGCATCTTCCGCATCTGCTGGCCGAAGCCCTGGCGGTCACTGCCGGGGAGGTGCCGCTCGCGTTCGCGCTCGCCGCCGGGTCGTTCCGGGACGGCACCCGCGTCGCGGCCAGCGCGCCGGACCTGGTGCGGGCCATGTGCGAGGCGAATGGGAGCCAGCTGCTGCCGCGGGTCGACCGGGCCATCGAGCTACTTACCCAAGCCCGAGAGTCATTGGCCCACAACGACTCTGTAGCCGATCTTGTCGAAAGTGGGCACGCCGCACGCACCCGATACGACAGCTTCTCCCGGCCGGAGATCGTCACCGTGTTCGTCGGCGCCGAGAATTGGCGCCGCGAACTTGCGGCCGCCGGTCGCGCCGGCGGGGTGATCAGATCCGCACTGCCAAGCTGGGATAGTCCACGATGAACCCGTCGGCGTCGACCGTGAGAACGGCGTCCGACACCGGCGAATGCACCTTGATTCCCTCGCCTTCCCCGGCCGCTGAACTGGTGTAACTGACGTCGCCGAGATGATGGATATTTCCGGCAAGCTGATGTAGATCGTCGGCACCGTGATGGTGTCGGCCCGCTCGGTCAGGCCGAGCCGGCGGATCGGAAGCGCATTGAAGAACGGGCTGAACACCACGTCGACATCGAGCGCTCCGTCGTACGCCGAGCGGGAGTCGCCCCGGTGGTCGGTGACCAACCATATGTTCTGGTTGTCGCGGGCGACGACAAGCTGGCGCTCCCGCTCAGCCGACGTCACCGTCATCCCGAGTCGCTTGGTCGCGCCGGTTTCATCGGTCAACAGGTCGTAGTAGGCCGCGAACGCCGGATTGGTGGCGGTGGCGGCGGCCACGATACGGCCGTTGGCTTTGATTCGCTTGCCGGACAACTGCACTCGCACCGACTCCATGCGCCTGGCGTCCTCTGCGCGCCAGGTGAACATCGCTGACCAAGAACCGCTCGTCGCGTCTGAAGGGGCTGGGCTCACGCGTCTACGTTAGGCGACGGCTCGGCAGATATCGACGCCTGAAGGTGTGGGCTTCGGCGCAATCGTCCGGTCCCGGGCGCCGACGCCCACACCGCAAAGGCCAGCGCGCCGTCGAGGATCAACGCCAGCGCGGCCACCATCAGCGCGCCGACCAGCGCGATGTGGAACTGGCGCACCTTGATGCCGTCGATCAGGTATCGACCCAGCCCGCCGAGGCTGGCGTAGGCCGCCACCGTCGCGGTGGCGACCACCTGCAGCGTCGCCGTCCGCAATCCGCCCACGATCAGCGGCAACGCATTGGGCACCTCCACCCGCAGCAGCACCCGCAACTCGGTCATGCCCATCGCACGCGCGGCGTCGACCACCGTGCGATCGACGGCCGCGATCCCCGCGTACGTTCCCGCCAGCAACGGCGGAATGCCGAGCAGCATCAGCGCGACGATCGGCGGCACCAGACCGAGCCCCCACAGCAGCACGGCAAGCAGCAGCACACCCAGCGTCGGCAAAGCCCGCAGCGCGTTGACCAGGCTCACCACCACCAGCGTGCCGCGTCCGGTATGGCCCACGATCAAGCCGACCGGGACGGCGATGAGCGCCGAGACCACCACTGCCGCCGCGGTGTACTCCAGATGTTCCAGAATCCGGGCACCCAACCCGACCGGGCCGAACCAGTTAGTCGCGGTGGTCAGATAGGCCAGCGCCTGGGTGAGGAAATTCATCGCGAACCTCCGACCACCGGAGCGGTCAACAATCGGCGGCCGGGCTGCGACTCTCTCGTCCAGGGCGTTGCGAACCGCCCGCCAGCCATGAGGGCGACGTCGATGATGACAGCCACCACGAAGATCGCGATGATCCCCGCGACGATCTGATCGCTTTTGTTCGCCTGGTAGCCCTCGGTGAACCAGGTGCCCAGACCGCCGATACCGATCACCGCGCCCACCGAGACCATCGAGATATTGGTCACCACCACCACCCGCAGGCCGGCCACCAGCACCGGAATAGACAGTGGCAGTTCGACTTTGATCAACCTGGTGATCGGCCGGTAACCCACCGCGCTGGCGGCGTCGCGCACCTGGGCCGGGACGGCATCGAGTGCTTCCAGGACCGCCCGCACCAGCAGCGCCGAGGTGTAGAGCGTCAGCGCGACCAGGACATTGGCCTCGTCGAGAATTCGGGTCGGAATGATCAGCGGCAACACCACGAACAGCGCCAGCGACGGGATGGTGAACACCACGCTGGCTATCACCGTGGTCAGTCGGCGCAGCGGTGCCGCGCGCCAGGCCAGCACACCCCACGGCAACGCGATGACCAGGCCGGCCAGCACCGGCAGCAACGACAGCCGCAGGTGGATCACGGTCAGCGTCCAGGCCGTTGGGAGATGGGTGAGCAGATAGTGCACCGCTAGTCCCGCCAGTGAGATTCCAAGGCGGCCAACACATCGGCGGCTCGCACCCCGCCGGCGACCTTGCCCACCTTGTCGACGGCGACGCCCATGGCTGCCGGTGACGCCAGCGCGGCATCCAGCGCGTGACTCAGGTTGCCTCCCGGACGGAAAAGCGCACCCACCGACGTGATGCTGTCCAGCAACGACGCCCCGGTGCGGTGCTTGAGCACGCCACCGGCGTCGATCCAGCCGAGTGGCAGGCCATCGGATTTCACCACCAGTGCCCAGTCGTCCCCGAGCTGCGCATCGGCGACGGTGGACACGGTGAACTGCGGGATGTCGTGCACCGGCAGTTGCGTCGCATCCAGGAACTGCAGCCAGCGGTAACCGCGGCCGGCACCGATCATCCTGGCCACGAAATCGTTGGCCGGACGCGAGAGTAGCCGCGCCGGCTCCTCGTATTGCTGCAGCGACCCGCCGGGGCCGAAAATCGCGACGCGGTCGGCAAGCCGCACCGCCTCGTCGATGTCATGGGTGACGAAGACGATGGTCTTGTGCAATTCGGCTTGCAGCCGCAGTATTTCGCGCTGAAGCTCGTGCCGGACGATCGGGTCCACTGCCGAAAAAGGTTCGTCCATCAACAGAATCGGCGGATCGGCGGCCAATGCCCGCGCCACCCCGACGCGCTGCTGTTCGCCGCCGGAGAGCTGGGCGGGATAACGGGTGGCCAGCTTCGCGTCCAAACCCACCCGCTCCAACACGGTGTAGGCGGCCTTGCGGGCGGCCCGCCGGGACTGGCCCTTGAGCACCGGCACCGTTGCGACGTTGTCGATCACGCGCTGGTGCGGCATCAGGCCGGCGCCTTGAATCACGTAGCCGATACCCAGCCGCAGCCGCACCGGGTCGACGGTCGCAACGTCGGCACCGTCGACGACGACCGTGCCCGACGTCGGCTCGGCCATCCGGTTGATCATCCGCATCGACGTGGTTTTGCCGCAGCCCGACGGGCCGACGAAAACGGTCAGCGTCCCCTCCGGCACGTCCAGGTTCAGCCGGTCGACGGCGATGGTGCCGTCCGCGTACACCTTGTGGACGTCATGAAAACTGATCACCCGCTCAGCCCTTGACCGGGTGGTCGAACCCGTTGTCATGCAACCAGTTCCGGGCGGCCTGGTCGGGATCGATGCCGGAGTTTCCGGCGACCGAGGCATTGAGGTCGGCCAGCGCGCGGCTGGTCAACTTGGCCGAGACCGCGTCCAGCACGTCTTTGAGACGGTCCGATTTCTTCTGCGAGTTGACCAGCGGGACGATGTTGCCGGCCGGAAAGTTGTGCGCCGGATCTTCGAGCGCGACCAGATGGTTTTGCCGGATGGCCGGTGACGTGCTGAAGACGTTGGCCGCGTTGACTTTTCCCTGGGTGAGTGTGCGCACGGTGACCGCACCGCCGTCGTCGCTGATCGAAACGAAGTTTCCGGGTGCGATGTCGAGGCCGTAGCGCTGCCGGAGTCCTTTCAAACCCTCGGGCCGAACCTGGAAGTCCGACGGCGCGGCGAATTTCACGTCCGGCGAATGCGCGGCCAGGTCGCCGATCGTCTTGAGATTCCATTTGGCAGCGGTGTCGGCGGTGACCGTGACGCTGTCGGTGTTGCATGCCGGTGACGGGATGAGGATCGACAGGTCCCCCGGCAGCCGTCGGAACAACTCCAACTCGACGTCGTCGAGCATGGTGACTGTCGAAGTCGGCTCGAAATAGGACAGCAGGTTGCCGATGTACTCGGGCACCAAGTCGATCGAGTGATCTTTCAGCGCCGGGATATACGTCTCACGGCTGCCGATGCCCATCTGCCGGCCCACGTTGAAGCCGTTTGCCTGCAGAGCTTGCGCGTAGATCTCAGCAATGACTTTCGATTCCGGAAAACCCGCCGAGCCGACCACGATCGAATTCACGTTGGTCGACACCCCGCCGAGCGGGTTCGAACTGCCACAGGCCGTCGCGGTCAGACCCAACGCCGCCAACCACAGCGCTGCCCGACGCCACCACGGACCCGACCTGCTCATAGCAACCGACACTAGCGTTGCACGCCTTTGCCGGGAGTTCGGTTCACTTCAGGCCGCAGAGGGTAGACATGACGAGCATGAGCAGCGACCCGTCGGTGTCACCCGATCTACCACCCACGACCGCGACGCCGCCGGTCCTGGACACCACGCCGCCCGAGTCGGCGGTGAAATTCACCCGCACTGCCGGCTTGTGGTCGTTTCTGGCGGCAGGCTTCCTGATCCTGATCGTGCTGCTGATCTTCATCACCCAGAACACCACGTCGGCGGAGATCGCCTTCCTCGGCTGGCACGGGAGCCTGCCGCTGGGCGTAGCGATTCTGCTGGCAGCGGTGTGCGGCGGCCTGATCACCTTTCTCGCCGGCACGGCGCGCATCTACCAGTTGCGGCGCGCAGCCAAGAAGAACCTCGTCGCCGGCCGGTAGTCACGAGCTTTGTAGCTCGGTAAGGCCGCGGGCGATCAGCGGCGCCACGGTCTCGCCGACCCGGTCGGAGGCGGCTTCAGCGTCGTCCGCACCCCCTGACATGCGCCGGCGGAAATCGATGCCCGCGGCGATGATGGCCAGTTTGAAGTAGGCCAGCGCCATATAGAAGTTCCAGTGCGCCAACGGCTGCCCCGAGGCATGCGCATACTTCTGCGCCAGTTCGTCGGCGACCGGCAACTGCGGCGACGTCCATGCGGCGTGCGCATTGATGATCAAGTCCAGCGAAGGATCGCGGTAGACGCACATCAGCGCCGCGTCGCTGAGCGGATCACCCAGCGTGGACAGCTCCCAGTCCACCACGGCGCGTACCTGGGCGGGGTCGGTGGCGTCCAGGATGGTGTTGTCGATGCGGTAGTCGCCGTGCACGATCGACGTGCGGCTCTGCTGCGGGGTCGACTCCTGCAGCGCGGTGTGCAGCCGGGTGACATCGGCGTCGCGGTCGTCATCCTGCCGTCGCACCAGCTCCCACTGCGAACCCCACCGGCGGACCTGGCGATGCAGGTATCCGTCGGGCTTGCCGAAGTCGGCCAGTCCGACCGCGGCCGGATCGACAGCGTGCAGATCGGCCAGCACCTGGATCAGTCCGTCGACGCAGCCGTCGATGACCTGCTGGTCGCCGAGCGCCTCGAGTTCGGCCCGGGTGCGCACCACCTGTCCGGCAACGTATTCGACCATCTGGAACGGCGCGCCGAGCACTGAGTCGTCGTTGCACAGTGTGACGGCACGGGCCACCGGAACCGCGGTGTCGACCAGCGCGGCCACCACCTTGTACTCCCGCGCCATGTCGTGCGCCGACGGCGTCAGCCCGTGCAGCGGCGGGCGGCGAAGCACCCACTTCGACGAGTCATCGCCGACCAGGAAGGTCAGGTTGGAGCGGCCACCGGAAATCAGCTGCGCGGTCAGCTCGCCGTCGCGGCCGATACCGGCCGAGCGCAGGTAGCCGTCCAGCGCGGAGAGATCGAGTCCGTCAAGAGTCACCGGGTCTGTCTATCACCGAGTGCTTCAACGCCGGTTGCGCGGCAGCAGGTCCCACGCGTGCTCGGTGCCGTTGACCGCCACCACGCTGGCCCGACCGGAGCGGGAGAACAGCAATCGGGTGACCGACACGTAGTCGATCGGAAACGACAACACCCGGCTGGTGCCGAGGATCTCGTGCAGCACCACGTTGATCACCCCGCCGTGGCTGAAGACGACCACGGTGTCCTCGTGTGCCGCAGTGGCGGCGACATGGTCGACGGCCGCACGCACCCGCGCCCGGAACGCGTCTTCGTCGACCGTGCTTGGCAGGTGACCCTCAGCCATCCGGGCCCACTCCTTTGGGTTCTCCGCCCGGATCTGTTCGATCGGGATGTAGACCGGTAGCTCACGGTCGTATTCGGCGAAGCGGTCCTCGATCTCGACGGTCAGCCCACGCGCCGCGGCGACCGGTTTCGCGGTGTCGATCGCGCGGCGCTGCGGGCTGCTGATCACCCGGGTGATCGGATATCTGGCCAGCGCGTCCGGGAGCCGCGCGGCTTGCGCTCGCCCCTCCCCGGAGAGGTCGGGGTCGGATCCCTGGCCGGGTTCGCTGCGGTGCGGCAACGCATGCCGGACCAGGAGCAATTGCATCAGCCAAGCCTCGCATGCGTCCCGGCGGCCTTGTCATCTCGGCGGAGAATGCTATTCTCCCGACAGAGAGTGGGGTGTGCCAATGGCGGCGACCGACGGTGGTTCTCAGCTGGACGCGGGGGTCTTGGGACGTTGGCTGGACGCGAACAACGCGCCCGGCGACGGTGAGGAGCCGATCCTCGCGCGACTGTCCGGCGGCTCGCAGAACACCCTGTACCTGATCCACCGCGGCGACCACCGAATGGTGTTGCGGATGCCCGGCGCCCGCGCCGACGCGGCCCGCATCGACGGACTGCTCCGCGAGATCCGACTGGTTCGCGCGCTGCGCGGTACCGATGTGCCTCATGCCGAGTTGATCGCCGCCAACGACGCCGGCGATCTGCTCGGCATGCCGTTCTACGTGATGCAGGCGATCGACGGCTGGAGTCCGATGGACGGCGGCTGGCAGGCGCCCTTCGACGAAGACTTGGCTGCGCGACGCGGTTTGGCGTTCCAGCTTGTCGAGGGCGCGGCCAAGCTGGGCCGGGTCGATTGGCGCGCACAGGGGTTGGACGGTTTCGGTCGGCCCGACGGATTCCACGAGCGCCAAGTCGATCGCTGGCTGGCATTTCTGGACAGCTACAGGGTGCGCGACCTGCCCGGCCTGGACGACGCCGCTGACTGGTTGCGGCGCAACCGGCCGGCGCACTACCAGCCGGGCATCATGCATGGCGACTACCAGTTCGCGAACGTGATGTTCGCGCGCGGTGCACCGGCCCGACTCGCCGCGATCGTCGATTGGGAGATGACCACGGTAGGCGACCCGCTGTTGGACCTGGCCTGGTGCCTGCTGGGTTACGACGGCGAAAACCCCCGCGAGGACGGCTTTTATCTCGACATGTCGGGCATGCCGACCCGCAGTGAAGTGCTCGAGCACTACGAGAAGATCAGTGGCCTGTCGACCGAGAACATCGACTACTACCTGGTGCTGGCGAACTGGAAGCTCGGCATCGTGCTGGAGAAGACCTACGCCGCCGGAGTGCGCACCGGGAAGGTCGACCCGAAGATTCAGGACGCCTTCGGGGCGATGATCCCGCAGTTGATCGACACCGCGGCCCAGCTCGCCCGCTCTCTACCGACGATGAAGCGCTGAGATGAGCTACGCCGACAAGCTTTTCGACCTGAGCGGCCAAGTCATCCTGATCACCGGTGGTAGCCGCGGGCTGGGCCGGGAGATGGCGTTCGGTGTCGCCCGGTGCGGCGCGGATGTGGTGATCGCCAGCCGGAAGATGGAGAACTGTGTCTCCACCGCCGAGGAGATCGAGCGTGAGACCGGTCGCGCGGCGATGCCGTATCACGTGCATGTCGGTCGATGGGATCAGCTCGACGGGTTGGTCGACGCGACGTACGAACGGTTCGGCAAGATCGACACGCTGATCAACAACGCCGGCATGTCACCGGTGTACGACAAGCTGACCGACGTCACCGAAAAGCTGTTCGACGCCGTCGTCAACCTCAACCTCAAGGGCCCGTTCCGGTTGTCCGCGTTGGTCGGAGAACGGATGGTCGCGGCTGGCCGCGGATCGATCATCAATGTCAGCACCGCCGGGTCGCTGCGCCCGACGCCCGACATCATTCCCTACGCGTCGTCGAAGGCCGGGCTCAATGCGATGACCGAAGGGTTTGCCCGGGCGCTCGGTCCAACGGTTCGGGTCAACACGCTAATGGCCGGCCCGTTCCTCACCGACGTCAGCAAGGCGTGGAATCTGGGCGAGGCAGCGCACAACCCGTTCAGCAGCCTGACGCTGGAACGCGCCGGCGATCCCGCCGAAATCGTCGGCGCCGCAATATTTTTAGCCTCGGATGCAGCCAGCTTCACCACCGGCTCGATAGTGCGGGTGGACGGCGGTTTCTCATGATATCCCCTCAGAACTAGGAGAATTCGACATGGCGTGGGACTTTTCCACCGAACCGGAGTTCGAGAAGAAGCTCGACTGGATCCGCGAGTTCGTCCGCGAAGAGGTCCAGCCGCTGGAGGTGCTGTTCCCCGGCTGCGAATTCCTGCCGCTCAGCGACGAACGCCGCAAGATCGTCGACCCGCTCAAAGAGCAGGTCCGCGATCAGGGACTGTGGGCGCCGCACCTGGGGCCCGAACTCGGCGGCCAGGGCTTCGGCGCGGTCAAGCTGACGCTGATCAACGAAATCCTCGGCCGCAGCCCGTGGGCGCCGATCGTGTTCGGCACCCAGGCTCCGGACACCGGCAATGCGGAGATCATCGCCCGCTTCGGCACCCAGGACCAGAAGGACCGCTACCTTGCCGGCCTGCTGTCCGGTGAAATCTTCTCCTGCTTTTCCATGACCGAGCCGCAGGGCGGCGCCGATCCGCGGGTCTTCACCACCCGTGCCGTTCGCGACGGTGACGACTGGGTGATCACCGGGCGAAAGTACTTCTCCAGCAACGCATCAGTCGCGTCCTTCTTCATCGTCGTCGCGATCAGCAATCCTGATGTGGCAGTGCATCACGGCGCGTCGACCTTCCTGATCCCGGCGGGCACCAAGGGTCTCAAGGTCGAGGCCAACCACCACCTGGTCGGCGCCGACCCACATGAACCCGGCCACTCGCTGGTGCACTACGACGACGTGCGGGTGTCGTCAGACGCCTTGCTCGGCGAGCCCGGGCAAGGCTTCCTGATCCTGCAGACCCGGTTGGCCGGCGGGCGACTGCATCACGCGATGCGCGCGATCGGCATGGCGCAGCGTGCGGTCGAGATGATGTCCAAGCGGGCGAAAAGCCGTTTCACCCAGGGCACTGTGCTCGCCGACAAGCAGCTGGTACAGGAGTTCATCGCCGACTCGTACACCGAGTTGACGCCATTCCGGCTGACCGTATTACACGCCGCATGGCTGATCGACAGCGGTGACGAACGCGCCGCCCGCGCCGAGATCGCCACCTGCAAAATACTGGCTTCTCAGGTGCTGAAATCGATTGCGCTGCGGGCCATCCAGGTGCACGGTGCCATCGGGCTCACCGATCAACTGCCGCTGGTCAACGTCCTGATCGGCGGCATCGCCCTGGGCCTGGCCGACGGCCCGACCGAGGCGCACAAGGTCAACCTGGCCCGGATGCTGATGAAGAACGTCGAAGCCGAAAGCCCTGAATGGCCCAGCGAGATGTTGGACCTGCGCCGCGAGGCCGCCCGTGCCAAATACGGTGCGCTCGTTGACCAGTAGCCGGGCGGCCGGTAGCCGGGTGACCGCGGCCGTCGAACGAGCCCTCGACGACCGTCAGCGCGAAGCCACCGAAGAAGTCGAACGCATTCTCGCCGCGGCCGTTCGGGTGCTGGAGCGGGTGGCGCCGGAACCGCCGCGGGTCAGTGACATCGTGACCGAAGCCGGGTCGTCGAACAAAGCGTTCTACCGGTACTTCGCCGGAAAGGACGACGTCATCCTGGCCGTGATGGAGCGGGGCGTCGGCATGGTCGTTTCCTACCTGCAGCATCAGATGACCAAGGAGCGCACGCCGGACGGTCAGGTGCGGCGCTGGATCGAGGGCGTGCTGGCCCAGGTCGCCGACCCACACCTGATCAGCATGAGTCGTGCTGCCGCAGGACAGGTTTCGACTACCCCCAACTGGCGCGCCGCCGCCGACGAGACCATGCGGCCGATGCGCGACTTGCTGACCGAGCCCATTGCCGCGCTGGGCGGCAAGGACATTCGGCGTGATGCCGACGCCGTCTTCCACTGCACGGTGGCGGCCATGCGCCGATACCTGGATTCCGCCGAGCGGCCCTCCCCGGCCGACGTCGACCACTTGGTGAAGTTCTGCTTGCGCGGACTGGGAGAGAGCTGATGCGGGCCGTCGTCTGCCACGCCTACGGACCGCCGGAAGACCTGGTGCTCGACGGCGATGTAGCCGATCCGACGCCCGGCCCGGGACAGCTGGTGGTGCGAGTGCACGCGGCAGCGGTCAACTTCCCCGACGTACTCATGATCGAAGGCAGGTATCAGGTCAAGGCGCCGGTGCCGTTCACCCCGGGTAGCGAGCTCGCCGGAGAAGTCATCGCGGTCGGTGAGGGTGTGTCTTGGCAGCCGGGCCAACGTGTTTCGGCCGCCACGTTCGTCGGGGCATTCGCCGAGCAAGCGCTCTTGCACTCGGCGGGGGTCGCCGAGATACCCGACGACGTTGACTATGCGTCCGCCGCGGCGTTCGGCGTCACCTACCGGACTGCGTATCACGCGCTGCGATCAATCGCCGACGTCGCGGCGGGTGATTGGGTCGTCGTCCTTGGCGCCGCAGGAGGCGTCGGTTTGGCAGCGGTGGATCTGGCGGTAGCGATGGGGGCGCGGGTGCTGGCCGCCGCGTCGAGTCCGGAAAAGCTCGAGTTGTGCCGGCAACGCGGCGCGGAGGCGACGGTCGATTACGACCGGGAGGACCTGAAGACCCGCATCCGCGAGCTCACCGGCGACGCGGCCCGGGTGGTCCTCGACCCGGTCGGAGGGCCGTATGCGGAACCGTCGCTGCGGGCGCTCGCCCGGGGCGGCACCTTCATCACCCTTGGTTACGCCGCGGGCGCGATCCCGTCGATTCCGCTGAACCTGGTCCTGCTGAAGGGAATCACCGTCCGCGGCATGGAGATTCGATCCTTCGTCGGTGACCGGCCGGACGACTCCGCACGCGACATGCGGGAGTTGACGCAGATGTTCGCCGATGGCGCGGTCCGGCCATACATCGGCGCCAGGTTTCCGCTCGCCGATGCCGCGGCGGCGCTACGGTATGTCGCCGACCGCAAAGCGATCGGCAAAATCGTCATCGATGTAGCGTGACCTGGCACCGTTCCCATGCGTCCGCTAGGGCGTGACGATGTTGAACGCAGGATCGGCTGGGTCGAGCACGCCGAGCAGCTGCTGCAGCACGCTCTGGTCGCCGGATATCTCCAGTCCCGGCGAGCCGGTGTCGCCCATCGCCGCCTTGATCAAGCGAAATGCATTCTCCAGCTTGATGGTCACGTTCGCGGTCGTCGAATCGGCGACAACTTTGCGGTGCACCAGCACACCGTTACGCAGTGTCAGCCGGTAATTGCTACCCAGGTCGCTCAGCGTGACGTCGAGCGCCAGGTCCAGATCCCACCGCCCGGGGTCCGTTGACAGTGATGGCGAGCCCGTCGA
Source organism: uncultured Actinomycetota bacterium (assembly GCA_963834615.1). Classification (GTDB taxonomy): domain Bacteria; phylum Actinomycetota; class Actinomycetes; order Mycobacteriales; family Mycobacteriaceae; genus Mycobacterium. The sequence goes on along the minus strand of CAWICO010000006.1, from coordinate 13,510 downwards.
AGATCTGCTCGGGCGTCAGCGCCGACAACAACGACGGCGAGTTCGGTGCCAGCGCGGTGCCGAAGTTCCCGTCGCGCAACTCGGTAGCTCCGGACAGGAAGAAGTTACGCCACGTCGCGTTCTCCGCGCCGTAAGCCAGCCGGTCCAACGTGTCCGCGAGCAGCGTGCGAGCACCGGCATGAGATTCATCGGCAAATACCGCGTGATCGAGGAGCGTTGCAGCCCAACGAAGATCACCGGAGTCCAACGCCTGCCGCGCAAGCTCGACAACGCGATCAATCCCGCCCATCGCCTCGACATACCGGGCGGCCGAGGCTTCCGGCGGGTGTGACCACAATCGGGCGGGGTTGCCGTCGAACCAGCCCATGTAGCGCTGATAGATCGCTTTGACGTTGTGGCTGACCGAACCGTAGTAGCCATGGGCATGCCAGGCCTTCTCCAGCGCCGGTGGCATCTGGAACATCTCGGCGATTTCACTCCCGGTGTGACCCTGGTTGAGCAGTCGCAGCGTCTGGTCATGCAGATAGGCGTACAAGTCCCGTTGCAGCGCAAGAAATTCGACGATGCGCTCACGACCCCACGTCGGCCAGTGATGGGAAGCGAACACGACGTCAGCCCGGTCGGCGAATGTGTCGATCGCCTCGGTCAGATATCCCGCCCACGCGTGCGGGTCGCGAACCAGCGCGCCGCGCAGCGTCAGCAGGTTGTGCATGGTGTGAGTTGCGTTCTCGGCCATACACAGGGCTCGGAATTGCGGGAAATAGAAATGCATTTCGGCGGGAGCCTCGCTGCCCGGTGCCATTTGGAATTCGATCTGGACACCGTCGATGGTGTAAGTTTCGCCCGTTGTCCGGATGTCGACCGTCGGTACGATCAGCGCTACCTCGCCGGTTGACGGGGCCTGGCCCAGGCCACAGCCGACCTGGCCGCGCGGGCCGCGGTCGAGCTTGCTGCCGTACATGTAGGTAGCGCGGCGGCCCATAGCGGGACCGGCGTAAACGTTCTCCTGCACGGCGTGTTCGGTGAATCCCTCGGGTGCCAGCACCGCGACTTTCCCGGCGTCCACATCCGCCTGCGAGGTCACGCCCAGCACACCGCCGAAATGGTCCGCGTGGCTGTGGGTGTAGATGACCGCGACGACGCTCCGGTCGCCACGGTGCGTGCGATACAGCTGCAGCGCCGCGGCAGCCACCTCCGTCGAGGTCAGCGGATCGATGACGATGAGGCCGGTGTCGCCCTCGATGAAGCTGACGTTGGAGATGTCGAGGCCGCGTACCTGATAAATGCCCGGCACGACTTCGTAAAGGCCTTGTTTGGCAAGCAGCGCACTCTGGCGCCACAGCCCGGGATGCACCGATGGCGGGGAGTCGCCGGACAGGAATGCGTACGAATCGTTGTCCCACACCACCCGCCCATCGGCCGTCTTGACGACACACGGCGTCAACGCGCCGATGAATCCCCGGTCGGCGTCCTCGAAGTCGGCGGTATCGGTTGTACGGCTCTGGTTCACGCGACCATCATTTCAGCCTCACCGCGCCGGAATCAGCCAATCGCAAAGCCCGCTGGCAAACCTTCGCTGAATTGCGGCCACCAGGTCTCAACAGGCAGCTTAAATTTTACCAATTCGCTATCGGCGTCCTCAGCAAAGCTGCATACTGCCGTAGCGATCCGTCAACGTCGACGGATCGCTACAACAACAAAGGAGAACCGGGTGAAACGTTCAGTAACGATCGCTGCAGCAGCGACGGCGATCGTCGTTGTGGGTCTGTCGGGATGTTCGAGCGACAAGTCGTCGACGAGCTCCGGCGGATCGTCGAACGCAACCTCCGCGGCCAACGCGAGCGGCTCGTCGGTTGTGAAGGTGAGCATCGACGGCAAAGACCAGAACGTGCAGGGCACCGTCGCCTGCAGCAGCGCCGCCGGCAGCGTCAACATCGCGATCGGCGGAGCGCAAACCGGCATCGGCATCGTGCTGACCGATGCGAGCCCGCCCTCGGTGAAGTCGGTCGGGCTGGGCAATGTCAACGGGGTGGTGCTTGGCTACACCCCCGGCAGCGGCCAGGGCAACGCCAGCGCGACCAAGGATGGCAGCAAGTACAAGGTCAGCGGGACCGCCACCGGGGTGGACATGGCCAACCCGATGCAGCCCGTGAAGAAACCCTTCGAAGTCGACGTGACCTGCCCCTAGGGCAATCGGTCTCGAGGTAGTTCATCGCACGACAGCGACGACCCGGCGTCGCTCTCGTGCGGTGCAGCCTCAAGCGTCGACGGCGAGCGGCAGTCGGACCGTGAAGTCGGTGTGCCCAGGCGCACTGTCCAGCGTGATCGTGCCGTCGTGGGCTTTGACCACCGCCGAGACGATCGCCAGACCCAGCCCGGTGCTACCGCCCTTGCGGGATCGGGACGTGTCGCCGCGGGCGAACCGCTCGAAAACCTCCGACTGCAAATGCTCGGGAATCCCCGGCCCGTTGTCGACCACACTGAGCGCGGCATGCGTGCCGTCGGATTCGAGCCGCGTGGTCACCACGGTCCCCGCGCCGGTGTGAACGCGGGCATTGGCCAGCAGATTCGTCACCACCTGGTGCAGCCGGGCCGCGTCGCCGCACACCAACACTGGCTCTTCGGGTAAGTCGAGCTCCCACTGATGATCCGGGCCGGCGACGTGCGCGTCGCTGACCGCGTCGACGGCCACCCTCGACAGGTCCGCAGCTTCGCGCTCCAGCGGCCGTCCCGAGTCCAACCGGGCCAGCAGCAGCAGGTCTTCGACGAGGTGCGTCATCCGCTCGGTCTCGGACTGCACGCGGTTCATCGCATGCGCGACGGCATCGGTGTCGTCACCCACCCGCTGCGCCAGCTCGGTGTAGCCGCGGATGGCCGCCAACGGGGTGCGCAGCTCGTGGCTGGCGTCGGCGACGAATTGACGGACCCGGGTCTCGCTGGCCTGGCGGGTCGACAGGGCAGCGGCGATGTGGTCGAGCATCCGGTTGAGTGCCGACCCGAGCTGCCCAACTTCGGTGCGCGGGTTGGCATCTGACTCGAGCACCCGCACCGGCAGCTCGACTTCGCCACGATCAAGCGGCAAATCGACGACCTGCGTTGCGGTTTGAGCTACCCGGCGCAGCGGGGCCAGCGCCCGGCGGATGATCACGATGCCCGCGGTGGTGGCCGCCGCGACCGCGATCGCGGTGACGACCGCGAAGATCAGCAGAACGCGGATCATCGTCGCGTCCACCGTGCCCATCGGCAAACCGGTGACGACGACATCGCCGCCGTTGGGCCGAACGGGTGCGGCGACAACGCGATAACGGCCCAATCCGTCGAGATCTCGGGTCACCGGCTGGCGGTCGGTCGGCAACGCGTCCAGTTGGGCCTTGGCCTGGTCGCTCAAGGCGGCGCGACTGCCGGCGGTGGTCAGGTAGCCGGCTTCGGTCGACCGGCCTTGGAGTCGCACGGCGCCGACCATGCCCACCGGCTGGGCGGGGGCGTCCAAAAAGACCGGCCCCGGACCGGGCCGCGGGAAGGGCCGCTGATGGTGTCGCCAGTGCGACATCCGCGGCTCGCTGAATATCCGCACCGAACGCTGCGAGGCGTCGTGCACGTTGGTGTCCAACTGCCCCACCAGATATCGGTACAACGCGATTTCGGTGACCGCGCCGATGCCGACACACACGATGGCGAGGACGACGACCTGCCCGACCAACAGCCGAAGCCTAAGGGACCAAGTCCGGCCCATCCTAGCGAGCCGGTTTGAGGACGTAGCCGGCCCCGCGCAGCGTATGAATCATGGGCTCGCGCCCGTTGTCGATCTTCTTTCGCAGATACGAGATGTAGAGCTCGACGATGTTGGACCGGCCACCGAAGTCGTAACTCCACACCCGGTCCAGGATCTGCGCCTTGCTCAGCACCCGCTTGGAGTTGCGCATCATGAAGCGCAGCAGCTCGAATTCGGTGGACGTCAACGAGATCGGCTCGCCTGCACGAGTCACCTCGTGGCTGTCCTCGTTGAGCACCAGATCACCGACGACGAGCTGCGCGCCACTGTCCTCGGTCGTCACCCCGGTGCGCCGCAGGAGTGCCCGCAGTCGGAGCACCACCTCTTCGAGGCTGAACGGCTTGGTGACGTAATCGTCGCCGCCGGCGGTGAGGCCGGCGATGCGGTCTTCGAGCGCGTCCTTGGCTGTCAGCAGTAGCACCGGCAGCTGTGGGGTCTCCTCGCGTAGTTTCCGCAATACGTCGAGACCGCTCATGTCGGGCAGCATCACGTCGAGGACGACGACGTCCGGCCGTTGCGACCTGGCGGCCTCCAGTGCCGCTGCGCCGTCGCCCGCGGTGGCGATGTTCCAGCCTTCGTACCGCAGCGCCATCGAGACCATCTCGGCGAGGACGGCCTCGTCATCGACCACCAGCACGTTGATCGGGTTACCGTCTGCGCGGCGCATCACGATGCGCTCGACGGGTGCGTGGGATTGGCTCACAGCTTCAAGTATGCGCAACCCGATGAGGCATTGCTATGGCACTGCTATGTGCCCGCTGTGAACCAACCCCGCCGCAGTTCAGCGACTAGAACCAGACTTTTCGACCGCCCACCGGGCGTCCGACGGCCCCAAGAATGTACAGGATCACACCGATGACGACGAGAATGCCGCCGATGGTGTACAGGATGCTGAGGGTTGGAACGAAGTATCCGATGACAATCAAGACGATCCCGAGCACGATCATGATTCTCCATTCAATTTTTTGAGTGAAATTTCCGTGCAATCGGCGCTAGTACCAGTAGCGCCGGCCGGCAACTGGGCGACCGGTGCTGCCCATGACCCAAAAGGCGGCGCCGATCACGACCAGCAAGATGCCGAGCGTCTTCAAAATCGGTATCAGTAAGACGAACCCCAGAATCAGCAAGATGACTCCGAGGGCGATCATGACATCCGAGAGTTTTTCGGTTCGCAGGGCGATTCGGCGTTAGTACCAGTAGCGCCTGCCGCCCACCGGGCGACCGACGGAACCGAGAACCCACAGCACCGCACCGATGACCAGCAAGATGATGCCTAGCGTCTGCAGGATGGCCACCTTGAGTACGTAGCCCAATATCAGCAAGATGATGCCCAAGCCGATCATGACGCCTCCACTCCGATCAGGTCATCGATGTCCATGGTGGGCATCGAACTGGGTTGCGGTAGATGACAATCGGTCACCTTCGGGTTGACACCCGCGTAGTTAAGGGGACCTGCTATAACAGTGACTGCGATAGTGCCTAGAGACGCACAATTTTGCTCAGTGTTTTTCAAATAGTCCCGTTGGAAGGCGGCTATCACGCCGATCACCAACCAGACCACCACAATCGCACTGATTAGACCTCCGCCACGCATCCTGACCTCCGTCAATGTCGGGCACACCGTAAAGCGGGTGCTGCAGTACCCGAGCCTATACGCGTCCAAACATTTGGACGCAAGATCTGAAATACCGACAGAGAGTGTCGCGACGCAGAGACAGTTCGACGAATCAGGCGCGATGCGCAGAGACGAAATCAACCTGAGGCAGCGCGTCGTCTGAGGGGACGGACCGCCCGTGCCGGGCCAGCAGTTCGGCCATCCCGATCGACGTTGCGTCCCAACCGTGTTCGCTTAGCCAGGCGGTGAGATCGGTGCGCTCATCGGGGTACCACAGGTCTTCTACATCGGGGATGTCGGCGCCGAGCACCTTGGCGGCGGCCGCACGGAACCGTTGCGCTTGCTCGCGCTGGCTGGCCAGCAGCGCGGGGTCCACCGCGCGCTTCGCCGGCAGGTTGGTGGCCAGCCAGGTGCCGGGCGGGCTCAACGAGTCGATCCGCTCGAACAGCAGATCCTGTGCCGCCGCGGGCAGATAGCGCAAGAGTCCCTCGGCCGACCACATGGTCGGCTTGGCGGCGTCAAAGCCCGCTTCCTGCAATGCCGTTGGCCAGTCCTGGCGCAGATCCACCGCGACGTTGACCAGCTTCGCGCGCGGCTGCGCCCCGCGGCGCTCCAAGGTGCTCGACTTGAAATCCAAGACCTTTGCTTGATCGAGCTCGTACACAGTCGTCCCGTCGGGCCACGGCAACCGCCAGGTGCGGGCGTCCAAGCCAGCGGCCAGGATGACAACTTGGCGGACGCCTGCGGATACCGCCTCGAGGAAGATCTGGTCGTACCAGGCTGTGCGTACCGCCATGAAGTCGACCATTACTTTGGTGTGCGCCTGCAGCTCCGGCGCTATCTCGGCCAGCTGGGCCGACAGCTTGGGGTCCGACGTCAAACTCCACATGCCGTCACCGGCCGCTTCGAGGAACGCTCGCGCAAACGGATCCTGAATCAGCGGGTCTGCGCTCTCGGTTTCAGCAGCGCGGGCGGCGGCCACGCCCAGCGCCGTCGAGCCCACGCTCTCGGTGATCTCCCAGGAGTCGTTGTCGGTCCGCGGCATCGTCTTACCTCCCGTTTGCAGCCAGCATCGGACAGTACGCCCGCTGGCTGTGAGAAAGCTGACCGCCCGGGGCGATCGGCCATATGCCTACTGCTGCAACAGTTCCGCCATGCCGGGCATGATGACTTGCAACCCCTTGAACGGGCGCACCATCACCTTGAACGCGACGATCTGCTGGTCGTCGTTCCAGTGGATCATGTCGATCCCGTTGACGTGGATGCCGTTGACGGTGGCCGCGAACTCCAGGATCGCGGAACGTTCGGAATACCATTGCTCGACGTAGTGAAAGTCGGTGTCGTCGAACAGTTTTGCGGCCGCTTTGAGGTATTTCGAGGTCAGCGCCTTGCCTTCTTGCGGGGTGAAGACCGCGGGCGAGTAGAACACCGCGTCATCGGCGAGCAGAGCGTCCAGGTCGTCAGTGCGGCCGGTCTCGATGATCGAGATCCAGCGGTCGATCAAGGGTGGCGTCATACCTCGATCCTTGCAGATCCCGGCCTGGGGTAGCTTCACCTTCGTGGAGGAGCTCACAGCCCCGGACGGCCTGGCCGAGTGGATGTCAGAGCAAGGGCTCGGCGACGGCCCTCTGGAGAACGTGGCGAAGATCAGTGGCGGAACGCAGAACATCATGCTGCGCTTCACCAGATCGGGCCGACCTTACGTATTGCGCCGCGGGCCGAAGCACCTGCGCCCGCGCACCAACACCGTGATCATGCGGGAGACCGAGGTGCTCGCCGCGCTGGCCGGAAGCGACGTTCCGCACCCGCACCTGATCGCCAGCTGCGCCGACCCTGCCGTGCTCGGCGACGCGGTCTTCTATCTCATGGAACCCGTCGACGGGTTCAACGCCGCCGCGGAACTGCCTGCGCTACATGCCGGCGACGCGGCGGTGCGGTTCGGGATGGGGTTGTCGATGGCCGACGCCTTGGCGAAGCTGGCAGCGGTCGACTATAAAGCCGTTGGCCTCGGTGACTTCGGAAAGCCGGACGGGTTTCTGGAACGTCAAGTGCCACGCTGGCTTTCGGAACTGGACTCCTATAAGGAGTTCGAAAACTATTCCGGCCCAGACATTCCCGGGGTCGACGACGTCGCCACCTGGCTGGACAACGGGCGGCCGTCGACGTGGACGCCGGGCATCATGCACGGTGATTACCACGCCGCGAACGTGATGTTCTCCCGCACCGGCCCTGAGTTGGTGGCGATCGTCGACTGGGAGATGTGCACGATCGGCGACCCACTGCTGGACCTGGGCTGGCTGCTGGCCACCTGGGGACAATCGCCGGCATTCGGCGGCAACCTGTTCGAGCTGGGCGGGATGGCCGGCCCCGACGACCTGGTTCAGCGGTACGGCCGCAACACCACCCGCGATCTGTCGAACATCACCTGGTACACCGTGCTGGCGTGCTTCAAGCTCGGCATTGTGCTGGAGGGCACGATGGCCAGGGCCTGCGCCGGAAAGGCGCCCATGGAAGTCGGCGAATTACTTCACCAGGCCACGGTGGGCTTGTTCGAGCAGGCCCAGACAATGATGGGCACCGCATGATCGATTTCGACATCCCCGCGGAATTGGCAGCGCAGCGCGACGAGATCCGCGCCTTCGTCAACGACAAGGTCGTGCCGTTCGAAACCGACGCGCGGCTGACTCGGCACGGGCCCGACGACGGACTGCGCGCTGAGCTGGTGGAGCTGGCCCGTGACGCGGGGTTGCTGACCTTCCAGGCGCCCACCCGCTTCGGCGGCCGCGAACCGTCGCATCGTGAGCAGGCGGTGTTGTTCGAGGCGGCCGGCTGGTCGACGCTGGGCCCCATCGCACTCAACTGCGCAGCGCCTGACGAGGGCAACATGTTCCTGCTCGGCAAGGTCGCCAACACCGATCAGATCGACCAGTTCCTGCTGCCGGTGATCGACGGACGGCAGCGGTCGGTGTTCGCGATGACCGAACCCGGCGGCGCCGGTTCGGATCCCAACCAGCTGACGACGGTGGCCGAATTCGACGGCACCGACTACGTGATCAACGGCGACAAGTGGCTGATCACCGGGGCACACGGGGCCCGGACGTGGATCATCATGGCCCGCGTCGCGCCCAATCCGCACGGCCCAGACGGGCCGACACTGTTTCTGTGCGACGGCGACACCGCGGGCATCGACCTGATCCGGGTGATGAACACGATGGACCGCAACTACGTCGAAGGACACGGCGTGGTGCGGTTGACCGACCTGCGGCTGCCTGCCTCGGCTCTGCTCGGCGAGGTGGGTCAGGCGTTGCGCTACGCGCAGTTGCGGCTGGCACCGGCGCGGTTGACGCACTGCATGCGCTGGCTCGGCGCCGCCTCCCGCGCGCAGTCGATCGCGATCCGGCACGCCCGCGAGCGCACCGCCTTCGGCAAACCGATCGGCGAACATCAGGGCGTGAGCTTCATGATCGCCGACAACGAAATCGCCTTGCAGCAATGCCGACTCGCGATCTGGTGGGCGTGCTGGACCTTGGACATGGGCGATCGCGGCACCGGCCGACACGAGAGCTCGATGGTCAAGGCCTACGTGTCCGAGGAATTGTTCAAGGTCGCCGACCGCTGCGTCCAGATCCTGGGCGGCATCGGCATTTCCGACGAGACACCGGTCGGGATGATCTTCTCCGATATCCGGGCATTCCGGCTCTACGACGGCCCGACCGAAGTACACAAGTACGCGATCGCGCGGCAGGTACTGCGCTAGTCGGCGGCGCGCCGCTTCGCAGAGACCAGCGCATCGTCCAGCGTCGGGTACAGCGAGATGATTTCCTGCAGGCCGGTCATCTCTATCGGCCTGGACGTCGCCGGGTTGTTCGCGACAACGGCGACCTGGACAGATTCGCGGAGCTCTTCCTGGGTGGCCACCAGGATGCGTAGTCCCACCGATGCCATGAACGTCACGTCGGACAGATCGATGACGAGAACGGCCGGCTCTTCATGGAGCGCTGTCGCGACCGCTGCTTCGAACGCGGGCGCGGTACTCAAATCGATCTCACCGCCGACGGCTACCACGGCGGTCTCTCCATGATGAGCGACCGACGTGGAGATTGGATCCACAGCTGACAACGGCCATCCTTCGTCTGGAGTCCTGTAGCCACTCGCGGCTCCGGTGCCGACCCTCGCCGCCGCGGCAAACTTCAGAAATATTACTTCAACGGTCGACAGATGGGGGCTCGGTTAGTCTGATGACCGCCCGCGACGACTGGGCGCCGGCCTGTCACCGAGGTAAGCCGTAGTGAGTCCCGACTTCCATGCGGACTACGCCGCCGACCTGCGCACCTACCTGGAATCGCGCCGCGAGCAGGACCTGACCCTCGGTGCGCGGACGGGGACTGCTACTGATTCGAGCGGTCAGCGACTGGCTCGAGATGGAATGCACGCCGTCGGGCACCACGGTGGACATGAGCTTCAATCTGTCTGCCTGACTACGGCAGCACGGTGTGCATCAACATCACGTCGTACGCCGACCACAGCGACAGGTTGAAGTACAGGTCTTTGCCGGTCGACCACGGATGCATCATCGGCGCGTAGATGCCACCGGGCATTTGGAACGACGACACCAGCGGTTGCTCGGGACTCCACGGCCCTTCCGGTGACGGCGCGGTCCGCGCTATGACGTCGTTGTTGCCACCGTTGGTGTAGAGCACCAGGTACTGCTTGAGGTAGTCGTTGTACTGCGCTGACAGTTCACCGACAGGGCCGGGGAAGATCGGCGTCGCGGCGCCCGGATCCACCGGGACCCAACCTTTCCCGTCGCCGTTCCAGTACTGATACTTGCTGAGATCCGGCAGGGCGTTCGGTGGGACACGGGACAGGAACGCCGGCCCGCTGCGACCGGACGGGGTTCCGAACGAGTACATGTACCCGTCCTTGCCCTTCATGAACGCGCCCATCTGGAAGTTCTGATTGCCGGGGAAGAACCGTCCGCCGGGCACGGTGTCCGCGGCGGCCAGCCGGACGGAGCCCGGGAAGATGCCCCACGTCTGACCGTTGTCGTTGGAACGCGCGATTCCCGAATAGTTCGTCGACCATTCGCCGTCGCGGCCCCAGTTCTTGATCGACATGAAGCTCATGTACTGGGTTCGCCCGATGGAAACGGCGGCGGTGGGGATGACTCCGGTCTCGTGCGCCGCTTTGTGGATGCTGGGCACGACCTGCTTGGAAAGTCCCGGCGCCCAGACCGGTGAGCCCGAGTACGGGTTGTTCGGCACCCCGTCGGCGACGTGGATACCGTGCGCCAGGTCATGGTCCTGGCTGCGGAAAAGCGTGTTGTACCGCCATTGCTGACCATGGACTTTGCAATAGCCGAAGGTGTCGCCGAAAGCCATAAGAACCTGGGGGTTCGCGGGATCACCGTTGTCCCAAGGGATTCCGAGGTCGGTGCCGGAGATGCCGAACCGTTCCAGAGTTCGGTTTGGGCTGGTCGGTCCAGTGACGAAGTCGACGAGGGACGTGGGCGCGCCCGCGATGCCAGCCGGTGGGGGTGGCGTCGCGGCACCTTCCGGCGCGATCCGGTCCGCATTCGGCGGCGCCGGATTGGCCCCCAACGGGGGCACGGGCGCCGGCGTGACCGCGGCCTGGAGTTGCGCGGACCTCGGTTGGGGTATCGCCTTGAACAGCGACGTGATCAGCGGACCCAGTTTCGGCAGCGGCGCGTTGTCATTCGTACCCCGTGGCCGGCGCCCGGTCGGCGGCGCGGCCGGTCCGGGCGACGGGATGGCCGGCATTCCGGCAGGGGGCTCGACGTTGGCTTCCGGCGTCGAGCACGCCGCCGCGGCTGCCGGCGGCGCATAGCCGATCGGCATGATGAGACCAAGAACGGTCGCCGAAGCCACCGACATGCGCACGATTCGAGGAATCGCCAACGTTTGCCACCTTTCGACAGGGCGGCTCGTCCATTGACGTCCGCAGTTGGCCCATGTGACGATAGTTGCCAATGTGACGAATGAAACGTCTGAGTCTTCAATAGGTGTGCACTCGTGACCGTGTCGATATCGACGCCCTAGTCAGCCCGGTTGCCGAGGGTGAGATCACGTCGTGAAGGGCACAGCCGTGGATGACGCAACCGTGGCCCGCAAAGCCTTTGCCCACGACGCTGTTGTTGCGATGCAATCGGGCGGCAGTCCGAACGCCCCCGGCGGCGCGATCACCCTCGCGTTGTGCGGTAGTTGGGACCATCTGCCGCCGTGCCCGCTCGCTCCGCATTACGTCACCAACACGTCGACTGGTAAATCCCTCGCGCTGCGCATTCTTTTCGCGACCGAGCCGGTGAACGAGCAGCGCGTACGGTCCCTGATCGGCGAGGCGCTGGCCACCGGGCATTTGCAGGGTCCGGACGGACTCGCGATGTGGCAGTTGCGGTCCGAGTCCGCCGGCGAGATACGCGCCGACGAAAAGGACCATGCGGCCCGCCTGGCCGCGCACTGAACGAATACCGGTGAGATCGCTGCCCGGTACTGAGTCGTGCTGATCGCTGGTCGCGTCAACTGTCACCATCGCGCTGGATCATTACCCGGCCTCCGAGGGACGCTGAGGACACCAGGACGAGAAACTAGATATTGGCTATCAGGTTGTTTTACCGTCTTTGAGTATGTAACCTTCCCTTTCTATGCATTATCGGTATGCTACCCCGGCCTGGCGTCGACACGACAAACCTCGGGGGCTGCTTCCGGCAGGAGGAGCACGTGTCGCTGGTGACCACGCAAGCAGACATGCCATTGAGGCGGCGCGCTACATCTGGCCGCCAACATGGCAGGTCCTGCCACCTCCGGCGTGAACACCCGGCGAGTACGAGACGCGTTCGATGATCGGCATCCGCCGGCTCGAGAATGACCAGATCGTCGGCGACGTGCATGCCTTCTCCAACGCCGCATGGAAAGGCATAGGTCCCCTCTGAGCAGCCCCAGAACTTAGAGGTCTGCCACCCCCCCCACGCGGACCGAACTGCCTCTCGCACAGGGCGGGGTGGAGGACCTCTCCCGCGACGCTGACCCAGGTCGGCGTGATGGTCAGTCGTCCTGCGATCGCCTCTAAAGCCAGCTCCCGGATGAGGCTCGGCCACGCTTGGAGAGCCTGCACTGCGGGACGCGCGTTGTTGAGGCCGTCGACAATTTCGTCCAGGGGTTGCGTGCCGCCGGAGCAGTGCGATGCCGGCCCCCCGCTTTCGAAGGTGCTGAAGGCGTGAAATATCCCAGACTCATGCCGAGTGCTGGTAGCGAAGGCCTGCGCCAGCACCGCGTCCGGGTCTTCGCCGCGTCGCCCGGTCCAGCGCGAGCCCTGCATCACGAAGCTTGACGAACGCATCCCAGACCGTAGACATGGACCGCTTCGGTTCCGATATATCCAGACGTGACGATTGCCCGGTACTCATCGTCGAGGTACCGGTCTCCGTCCGACTGATCGAGGTGTTGTCGGATCCGGCCAAGTGTCAACCCGGGGACCGTGACCGCCCGGTAGAATTCCGCGCCATCATCTCGGCTCTGGTCAGGACCGGCAGCGAGGGGAGGTCGGACTCGGTGAAATTCGCCAGATCATGGCCAGCCAATAGCTTCCCCAGAACGGCGAACGATCGGCGGCGTACACCAGCAGCTCCCGAAGACGCCTTTCGCGTTCTGCGGCGAGACGCCCGGCGTCCGAACGCAACCGGCGCACTCCCTTCGAGGATTGTGGCATTGCAATTTCGGCACGCTGGCGCCGCACCAGCTGCTGGTAGTACTCCTGCAACAACGCGCCATTTGCCCTCTCATCAACGTGCGGTTCCTTTCACAAGCGAGTCGATCTCCATACAACTGAGTCGCAACGACACTGACGGCTCACTCCCCCTCGATCCGGCGGAGACAAGCCGGCCTCCTGCAGCAGCCGTCGCTCGTCGACCTTGCTGGAAGATGTCAAGGGTAAGTTGGCCACCAAGACAGAATTGATCGGGCAGCATGGTCTCGGGGAGCCGTTGGCTTGGCGGCCTGGCGGACGGCGACAGGGGTGAGCTCGCGCTCCGGCACCACAAATGCGACGACCCCCAGATCGCCCTCCAGGTTGAAGGTCGTGCACGCCGCGGATGCGACCCCGTCGGT
>CAWICO010000005.1:0-23429 GCA_963834615.1 uncultured Actinomycetota bacterium | reverse complement strand
GGTCTTCGATGGTGACCGAGCCCCTGTCGCTGCGATGCTGAGCGGCCACCCGAGAGTCCCGCAGCCGCTCGGCGCGCTCGACGACATTGCGCGCGAACCGGCCGTTCTGCATCACGTCGATGCCGTGCAAGCCGTCCGGGGCCAAATAGGCCCGCAGGGTCTTGCAGGCCATGTTCAGCGCTTCGCGGGCCGCGGGTTCGATCACCGTCGCCCGCGGTTCGCCGTAACGCACCGCGATCTCCACCAGCTCATCGGGTGCATACGACGCGAACCGTAGCTTGCGGTTGAACCGGCCCGCCAAACCCGGGTTGACGGTGAGGAATTCGTCGACTTCCTTCTCGTATCCGGCGCCGATGAAACAGAAGTCGAACCGGTGCACCTCGAGCGCCACCAGTAGCTGGTTGACCGCCTCCATGCCGATCATGTCCGGTCGTCCGTCGTGGTGGCGCTCCACCAGCGAGTAGAACTCGTCCATGAACAGGATCCGGCCCAGCGAGCGCGCGATCAGCTCATTGGTCCTCGGGCCGGAGGCGCCGATGTGCTCGCCGCAGAAGTCGGCGCGCTTGACTTCGATGATCTCGGGATGTCGCACGATGCCCAGCCCGGCGTAGATCTTTCCCAGCGCCTCGGCGGTGGTCGTCTTGCCGGTACCGGGCGGACCGACCAGCAGCATGTGGTTGGTCTGGTTGTTCACCGGCAGCCCGGCCGCCAACCGCAGAGCCCGGACCTCGATCTGATCCTCGATTTCGGCGACCGCACGCTTGACTTCGCTCAACCCGACCTGGTTGTTGAGCAGAGCGCGGCCCTCGGTGAGCAGTTCTTCGCGCCGCCCCTCGTTCTCCTCTTCGCGGCGCTGGCCCGCGGACCGCTCGGTGGAGACGTCCCATCTGTTGCTGCGGGTGTTGATGGTGTCCTCGTCGGTGACGACCAGTTGCAGCTGCGGGTCGGCCAGCGCATCCTTGGCCGGTTCGATCAGCGCCCCGTTGATCGTCGCCTTCGACAGCCAGATCTGAGCCTTGTCCTCCTCGTCGAGCTGGCGGTGCGCCATCCCGCGCACGTAGGCGAGATCGGCTGCGATCAACGGAAATTCGTTCGGGTCGATCGCCGTCACCGCGGTGTCGGTCAGCTGGTGACGACGCGCCTCGGCCGCACCGCCGTGCCCGGCCCGCAGATCGACCCGGTCCGCCCAGTCCAGCGCGACGCGGGCCTGGCCCAGATGGGCCGCGGCGTGTGCGGCCAGCGCGTTGGTGGCCGCGGTGACCGCCGACATGATGATCGCCTGCGGCGGCAGGATGGTCGCCGCCACCGAGATCACGTCCGGCCAGCGCTGCGTGGCGAACATCAGGTATGCCCGCACGTACTGCTGCCACTGGTGGTTCTCCCAGGTGTCCAGCAGCGCCGAATCCTTCAGCAGCGCTTCGGCTTTCTCGTACTGGCCGTCGTCGATGAGCGCGCTCGCCAGCGCCAGGCCGGCGTGCGACGACTCGGTCACCGAGATCGCCAGATACGGCCCGGCTTTGATCGACGCCGACAACCGGACGCCGAGCCGGTTGGTCTCCCGGTGCAGCCGCGCGCCGTAGGCGTACAGCTGCTGCAGTCTCGACGAGCTCCTCGTCGCCGGCGGCGATCCGGCCCAGCCAGGCGTCGGCCATCGACGGGTCGATTTCGGTCGCCTCGCGGAACCGCGCCAGGGCGGCGGACTGATCGCTGTCGAACAACGCCATCGCCTGATCGAACCGCTTGCGCGCGGCGGCCGTGGTTGTCGGGCTCGTCATGCGCGCCGCTCCTCTCCCGCAAGCGGGAGGTGCCCCCACATCGCTCCGCTCTGCATCGTCGCCGGCGGTCGGTCCTCTATTCCACCGGTTCGAGCTCGGTTGTCCTCAGGCTCGTCGGCTCCGACGATATGTAGCGATTCTCGGCGCGGAACAACTCGACCTCAACCGTATGCAGTTGTCCGGCTGCCGTCACGTCGACGGTCGCCGGGCCGATCTGCGTGATCAGCACATCGGCGGTTCCCCGGTAGGGCGTTCCCGGCTCCCCGATCGAGATCAGGGTGTTCGGCCGCGGCGCGGGAGTGATCGTGCCGTCGACGACGCTGACGGTGGTGCCGGCCATCGGCCTGACCTGACTGCCCAACCGCGATGTCGGGCATCCGCACACTGGCCCAGCGCTGCTGGTCGCGGGTGTGCACGGTGATCCGCTCGCCGGCGCCGGCCAGCCGCACCACGATTCGTTTGGCCAACGCGTCTTGCGCGGCGATGTGCACCCGGCTGAACTCGCCCGGGTCGTCGAGCGGCAGCATCAGCCGGTTACCGGCGTCGACCTTGCCCAGCAGCACACCCGACGGTCCGATCGGGATGACCAGCGGGGCGGTCCAGCACGCCGCGCCGCACGCCGTGCAGCGCCGGCATCGGCCCGCAGAGGTTGGCCGCGATCGCGCGGGCCTGCTCGCCCGGCAACGTCTTGAGCATGCACGCTCGGCGGCGCCGTCGGCGGCTGTGCGGTACGCACGGTGACCGTCGCCGTCATGCTGCCGTCGCCGAAAACCGTGATGTTCTGGATGATCCCGTCGGCGCGCAGCGCCCACGCGTGTTCCAGGTTCTCCGCGGTGATGTCGCCGGGCCGGTACCAGTAGCGTCGTCAGCCAGCCGCCCTCGCCGCGCACAGTCCGCCACCGCTGGTGGTGCGCGCTGAGCGCAGACGACCCCAGCCGCCGCTCCAGCTCGACGATGTCGGTGGCCGTCGCGACCTTGGCGCGAATGCCCGTGCTGACGCAACGCCGCGCTGATCCGCTGCGCCGCGGCCAGCGTCGCGGTGCCCGACCGAGGTACGCCATTGCAGCGCTTCGGCATTCGGCAGCGCCGTGATCCGCACGATCAGCCAGGTCTCGCGCTGGCCGGCATACGGCGGCGTGCCGATCAATGTGTCGTAGACCCGCGGGTAGTCGCCGCTGCTGCGCCGGCGCGCCCCGACGCTGACCACGCTGAGCGAGTCGATCGACAGGCCCAGGCTCTGGTGCAGCAGCGGCAGCAGATCGGCGACGTCGACGGTGTTGTCGGTGTACGTCGCCGTCGACCCGGTGAACAGGGTCGGCCGGTGCGCCTTGCCGAGCAACTGCACGGCCACCACCGCGACGCCGTCCTGGTAGCGGACCCCGCCGCCGGCGCGGTCGTTGGCCACCGTGATGGGTTCACTCAACGTGATCGCCCGGCCGCGCTGGCGCCACAGGATCAGCCACGACCACGCGGCTGGCGCCGCCAGCGGACCACGCCGGCCGCCAGGCCGAGCACCAAACCGACTGCGGCGCCGGGGTATCCGGCCACCGCCCAGCCGACCAGGCCGGTGGCGAGGACGCCGACGATGATCGCCAGCCGCATCGTGGCCGTCATCGCTCTCGCCGAGCCCGGGCGACCAGCGACGCGATCAGCACCGCCGCGACCACCAAACCGGCGAACACCACCGCCACGTTGCGGGCGCGGTGATCCGGCGGTGGCGGCGGAGCGGCGGGCACGATCACCCGGCTCTGCGCGCCGGGTGCGAGGCGGTCGCCGGGCGGCACGTTGAATGTCAGCGCGGCAACCGGATCCACCACCCCGTAGCCGACCTGGTTGTCCACGCCGCGCGGCGGGTTGTGCGCGGTCTGCAGAATCCGGTTGATGATCTGGTGAGCGGTCAGGCCGGGATACTTGGCCCGCACCAACGCCGCCACCCCGCTCACGTAAGCCGCCGAGAAACTGGTCCCCCAGAACGGCATGTTCTTCTCCCCGGGCCGCAGCGGTGGATAGGCATTCACCGGTCCCCCGGTCTGCGGCGACAACCCCATGATCCCGACACCGGGCGCCGCCGCGGCGACCCACGGTCCGGACAGGCTCTTGCTGACCGGAGCGCCGGTGTTGTCGACGGCGCCCACGGACAGCACGTAGTCGGAGAACCAGGACGGCGACGACACCGTCTTGACCTGATGCCAGTCGCGCGGATCGGCGGCGTCCAGCGGGTCGAACCCGGGGTTCTGGGCGCACTCGTCCTCGCCCTCGTTGCCGGCTGCGGCGACGACCACCGCGTCCTTCACGGTCGCCGCGTACCAGACGGCGGCGCCAATTGCGCCCTGGTCCAACGGATCTGCTGCCGACACAGCAGGCGGTGACGCTGATATTGATCACCTTGGCGCCCATGTTCGCCGCATGCACGATCGCGCTGGCCAGGGTGGCGACGGTGCCGGCCTTCTTGCGGGCTTCCATGTCGCCGCCGCCGGGCTTCTCCAATTCGAAGGCCCGCGACGACTGGCGGATCGAGATGATCCGTGCGTTCGGCGCCACCCCGGCGACACCGTCGGGCGCGCCCGGCGGGAGCGGCGGCACCTCGGGATCGTCCGGCGCGGCCGGCGCCGGGTCGCCCGGCCCGTTCGACGGTTCGTCGGGCGGGGGCGGCGGAGGAGGCGGTGGCGGTGGAGGCGGCTTGATTTCGGTGACCGTCACCGGGGAAGGCGGCGGGGGTGGTGCGATCGGCGGCGGCGGTCCGCCCGGCGGTGGCGGCGCCGCGATCGGCGGGCGGCGGTCCGGCCGGAGGTGGAAATGCCGGCGCGAGCGGCATCGGGGCGGGCATCGGAATGCCTTGTGGCGCAGCGGCGATCAGCGAGGCCACCACGGTGCCGTGCGAGTCGCAGTCCATCAGGCCGTCGCCGCCCATGATGTAGTCCCCGCCGGGCACCACAGGTAGCCGGTGGCTGGGGTTGACCCCGGTGTCGATCACCGCGACGGGCACCCCGTTGCCGGTCGAGTACTGCCAGGCCTTGCTGATGTTGAGCATCGTGAAGCCCGGCGCCGTGACGGCCACGTTCGGATCGGCGACGGTGATCGTCCGTGCGCAGATGTTGGCTCTGCCGCATCGGCTGCTCCGGCGCCGGGCTTGCCATCCGCCGGCACCCGGCCCGGGTCGACTGCCGGCGGCGGAATTGCCTGTGCCGCAGGAAGAGTGGAGGGCAGGCCGACCAGCAGGCCGACAAGCGATGAGCGCGGAGATCCGCCGCGGCGCCTGCGCACGCGTCATCGCATGCGCACCCAGTTGAACAGCCCGCCGATCCAGTGCGGCCAGCGGCAGCGCCGCGATGATCGCCGCGATCTCCAGCCATTCGGCGATCATCCGCACCAACGGGGTGAACCGGGTGATCGGCACCAGCAGCGCCGCCACCAGACCGGCGGCGCCGAAACCGGCCAACACCAACGCTCCCCACAGCACCGCAGTCCGACGATGCAGGCGGCGCGTGCCAGACGTACTTGATGACGCCGACGCACGTCGCCGCGGCGGCCCCGCGCGACCAACGCAATGGCCTGCCGCTTGTCGGCGAACGCCCGCCCCGGCTGATGAAGATCAGCACGAACAGCCCGGCCAGCACCGCCGCGTGGCCACTGCGGTGACTGACCCGGCATCAGCGTGGCCCACACTGCGGCGGGCAAGCGCCAGGCTCGCGCCGACGCAGATTCCGGTCAGCACGTTGTTGGCGCGAACGGCGGCTGCCGCGATCTGCGCGCCTCGCGGAGTGGTGTCCGGGCTCACTTCCTCTTCGGCCGCCTCGTCCACCGGCGACACCGCGTCGACCGGCAGCCCGGCGCTGCGGCGGAACAGGTCTCGACCGGTCACCGATCCGAAGTACGGCGGCCGGATCCGGGCAGACCACAGCGCGAACGTCGGCGCCAGGGTCAACAGGAACAGCAGGATGACCAGGGTGCACATGCCCAGCCACTGGGCGGGAACCGGTCGCCACATCCGGGCCGCGGCGACCACCCCGCCGAGCGCGCACAAGGTCACGACCGTCGCCGCCACGTTGACATGGCGCCCGGTCATCACCGCTATCCCGCAGGTGAGCATCGCGGCGGCGAGCGCGGCGATGAACAGGTGCGCCGCGCCGAGAGGACCCGGAGCGCCTGCACCCAGACTCACCGCGAGCAACGGCACCGCGACCCAGGCGAATCCGCCGAGCAAGTCAGCGCGATGCGGCCACCAGCGCGCGACGGCGCCGGCGCCGCCGATGGCGAGCAAGCCGAGCACGCCCGTCACGATGCTGGGCACCAGCGAGTCGCCCGCGATGCGGTTACGCACCGCCAGCGCCAGCACCGACGCCGAGATCATCGCCAGGATGGCCAGCGAGGTGTGCGCCGCGGTGGTCGGCGGTGACGGGCTCGAACAGTTTCTTGCCCATGCGGGCCAGACCGGTGGACAGCGACTCGTACTGCGGCTCGAACGAGTCGCCTTCCACGCGCCGGCGACCAGCACCAGCGTGGCGCCGTCCTCGACACCGAGTTCGTCGAGAGTTTTCGTGACGTCGAGCCGCACGCCGTTGGCCTTGTGCAATTCGTAGCCGACGCCGGATTCCAGCCCGGTCAAGCCCGCGCCGTTTGAGTTCATCGTTGAGCAATTCGACGATGTTGTCGACGAAGACCTCCACCGGCACCGATGCCGGATAAACCTGCGAGACAAGGTGTTCGCCACATACCACCGCAACTGCGCAACGCGCCGGAAATGCGACCTTCGCCATTACCGTGGCCTGTCGGCGTCCGGAACATATTTGTCCGCCAACGCCGCGGTGATCTCGAATAACCGGAGTCGTGTTTTCTTTTGCAATTCGTGGCGGGTATCGATGATGCCACCTTTGGCCAAATGCGGGTCGAACGGCATGAATTCGACGGTCGCACCCGATTGGCTGAAACGCTCGGTGAGATAAGCGCGCGCATCGGCATCGTATTTGTCGCGGCTGTCGTTCAGAATGACCATGCTGCGCGACACCAATTCGTGGTAGCCCATCGACCGCAGCAAGTCGATCGCCCGGGTCACCGGCAGCGACGTGTCGGCGGTGAGACCCGACACGAAGACCAACGTGTCGCAGGCGTCGAATACCGCCTTCATCACCGGGTGCTCGAGGTCATCGGAGGTGTCGACCACGATCACGTTGTGGGTGCGACGCAGTCGCGACAGCACGCCGGCGAACATCGACGGAACCAGCGGCCGCGGTTGGTCCGACGCCCGGTTACCGGCCAGCACGTCGAGGCCTAAGCTGTTCTGTCCCAAATGTTCCCGGATGTCGGCGTAGCCCTGGACGTCGGTGTCGTTCAAGACGGCGGAGTAGTCGCCCGGCGGAGACTCGTCGATCCGGCCGGCCAGTGTCCCGAAACCGGGCGCTGCGTCGATGGCGACGACGTTCTCCGGCCGGCACTCGCGGAACACCGCACCGATGCAGGCCGTCAGCGTGGTCTTGCCGACACCACCCTTACCGGAAACCACCCCGACGACGTACTGCTTGCGGATGTGGCGGCGTATCCGCCCCTGCAATTCGCGGTAATGCCGTTCGGCCGGCGATTCACCGAGATTAATGGTTTGAAACGACGCGCCGTAAATGAACTTGCGCCAACCCGGATCCGGGCGGAATTTTGCGCGGCGCGACCATATCGGAGATGCGCAGAGTTTCCGAAACGGAGTCCGGGTGCTGGGAACGCGAACCCGCAGGTGGTCTGGGCGTTTGCCGGGGCTTGTTCCGGTGAATTCGGTGCTTCCACGGATTTGTCACGAGGCCGATGCTAACATGCGCGCCGTATCCCTCACTTACACAACCTTTCGGTAGGAAAACCATTCCTCATTAGCGGGAAGTCGCCGCATCATCCGGGTCACCGCGGTGGAGATGTTGCCTGCTGTTCCCGGCGCGAGGATCATCCAGTTTCTTGCCGCCCGACGGTTCGTGCTCGGCAACGATTCGTCCTTCGGGGGTGTCGATGATGGTTACCGCGCTCTGTTCGACGTGTGTCCGTGTCGGTCCGGCGAGTCGCCACGCCGGACTGAAGCGCAACGATGCCTGCCTGAGCCGACCGTTTCGGGTCGGCGGCCATCTTCAGGATCTGCAGCTTGATCGGGGTCCAGCCGTTGACTCGCTAAGAAGGCCTCCAATGCCTGCCTGCTGGTCGCCTTTTCCTGCAGCGCCCCGGCGTCGAGCGTGACTGGCCGCAACCGCGCCGGCGAGCTGGTGCCGCACAGCCGCTCGATCTGGGCGCGGATCACCGCGTTCGCCGCGCCCTCGGCGGTCGACGTTCCGGCGCCACCGATTCGAACCAGCTCTTCTGATCGTTCCAGACAACCCACCACTCCGCGAACCGCGCCAACAGCGCCCCGGCGGGCTTGTCGGCGCCGTCCGGGGTACGCACGTTGATCAGCAACGCGATGTCACGGCGGGACAGCACGGTCAGCCATTCGATGACCGCGCGGTCGACGTTATCCGCTTCGTCGATGCACACCGGCGGCCCGTAATTCGGCGGCGACCGGATGTGCCAGTGCCTCGAACCGCGTTTCGAACTTGGGTCGAATGGAACGCAAACCCAACTCCGGGGCGATTGTCTCGATTCCGGTGAGTATCTGCAGAACCCACAAGCCATCGACAGTGGTGGTCAACATGAGTTGTCCCTTTGAAAGCCGCTGGGGCGCACCCTTTCGCGTGCGCCCCAGCCGTGCTTTCTAGATCAGCCTGCTGCGAGCGACGCGTCCAGCGCCATCGCGTCGGCCGTGATGCTGTTCAGCACCTGGCCGTGCATGCCGACGGTCTCCGCCAGGTGCATCAACGGCTTTTCGATGTTGAGCATCGCTTCCTGGTAAGACGCGTGGAACTGGCCGTGCATGGCGCTGGCCAGCAGGTTGTTGATGTTCACCAGGTCCTGTTGCGCCTCTGCGAGCGCCGCGGACGCCGACGCCAGGGTGCTGGTTCCCTGCTCGATCGCGCCTGGTTGTAAGTAATGACGTTCGGGTCCAAGCCCATTGTCGTTCCCCTGTCTTCCCGTTAGGAATGTGAATGTAGCGGCTGGTTACTGCGCGTTGAGTGACGACATCTGGTGGTAGGCGTCGAGGTCGTGCTGGGCGAACTGGGCCACCGAGACACCCAGCTTGTTCGCCAACTCGGTGCAGCCGTGAATGATGCGCGTCAGGTCCGTGTTGATCTCGACCGCCTTCTGCTGCGACATCATCGCGGCCTGACCGGAGTGCGCGCCTCCCGCGACCATCTCTTCGACGGCCGTCAGACCCTGAGTGGCGGCAGTGGTTGCGTGCTCCATCAACGATTCGATTTGTTTTTGAACCTGGAGCGCCAGCTCCTGGGGGATCCGCGGAAAGGATCCTGATGCGTCGGCCATTTAGTTCTCCTTATGTCTCGCCGGCCCCAAGCCCCGGGGCGGGGCATGGGAGAAATTCTAAGCGGTTATCAGTAACTGTCACTTCACGTTTTCGATGCAGTACTCGTATCGGAATTGCCCATCTGTCTCAATGGCACCAATGGCCCGAGAATTATCCGCCATGCCCCTACTACACATCGGACCGATTCGGATCTTGCTTGTCAGGATCCACCACGATTCGCGCGTGCGTGACGTCGTCTTTTTCCTTGCCCGACGCACCCTCTCCGCGTCCCAGCATCCCACCCGGCGACATCGGCATCGCCGAGCCACCTGCCCGAGCGGTCGGACTGCCGCGCAGGTCGGCGGCATTGAGAACGCCGGCCTTGCCGGTCGGCCGTCCGCCGGTTTCCGGCTCGAAGGTGCTGGCCGGCTGGGTAAAGCTGGTCAGGCTGGCAGCGCTGGAACCCAGACCACCGATCCCCCCGCCGCCGGCACCCAGGCCACCCGCGGCGGCTCCTCCGGCACTCCCCAGCGGCGCACCCAGTGCGCCCAGCCCGGCAGTTTCCGCCGCTAGCGGCGAGTTGGCCCCCATGAACATGCCCATCAGCTGACTCATGGGTTGCATGCCGCTTTGCATCAACTGCGTTGGCGCCTGGGTGAGCGGCTGAACCGCGCCCATCAGCATCTGCGGCGCCGAACTGAGCATCGACGTCATTTGATTGGCCGTTCCGGATGTGGTCGACCCGGCACTCCCGACGAGCTGAGCTCCCTGCGCAGGCGCTTGCGCCACATCTGTGCCGGCGGTTTGGGCGGTCTGCGAGACGAGGCTGACGGCGGACCCCATGCCGGTGGTCATCGGTGCGGCCGCACTGGACACCAGCAGCGACGGGTCCGACGCTGCAGCGGCCACGGCCGCGAGCGTCGTGGCGTACAGGGTGCCGACGCTCGAGTTGTTCACCCAGAAATGCCCGAAGTACTCGATATCGGTGGCGACGATGCCCGGGGTGTTCTGACCAAACCAGTTCGTGCCGTTCAGCAACCCCCACAGGTCCCGATTCGCGTTGCACGCCAACGAGGGGATCACCGACGGGCGGGCCATCGTATAGGCGTCCACGGCGGCCTGCGCCAGCAAAACATGCTTGGAGCAGTGCATCGCCAACGGCTGCAACCCCCCCATGTTGAGTGCGGTTCCCCGAGCCACGTTGGCGGCACCGGCCAGGCCCCCCCACTGCTCGGCGGTGCTGGCCATGTTCGTCGCAGAAGCCGCGATAGACATCTGATGGCTGGCCGCTTCAGTGGCCATCACTGTCGAGTAGGCGACGACCGACTCCGGGCCCGGGCCGGCCTCGAAAATGAGCGCGACCATCTCTGGCGGCGCGGCGATCCACCGCGGGTCGAGAGGCATGCTGGGCGGCTAGAAGGAGAACTGAGCGGCGCTGATCAGTTCGCTGAGCACGTAACTGACCGACGCGGTGCTCTGCCCGACGGAATATTCGGTGCGCTCCCCGACGTGTGCCCCGACTGCACTGAGGTACGCGCCGCCGGCGGCCGCCATAGCCGTTGCGAACGCCACGTCATCTGCAGAGCTGGCCATGGGCACCACAGTGGTGAGGGCAGCTGATCCGGCTGCCGTGGTGGCAGCCATCTGCCCACCGATGACCGACTCTGTCAGCGACGACAGGTCCACGGCGCTCGTGGCCACGTTGACTATCGACATACCTGTCCCCTTATGTTCGATCTGAGAATCGCCTACAGATTTCTCAGAGTCTAAAGCGTTTTCTCCTCGTGTGTATACGAGCATGTGAACAAGCGAATTCAGCGACGCTTCCGTCAATAACTATTCGCCCGATTCTGGCGTCCCCACCAGCACGCCTTCGATATCACCCTCGGTAGTCACCAAGAGTCCACGCCCGGGTGGTAGTTGCTGGGCGGCGATCCGGGCGAAAACTTTGACATTCGCTGGATCGTTATCCATGAACAGGATTGGCGAGCGGGCGCCCGTCATCTTCTGCAGGAATGGATTCATCACCACCTGACCGGCCCAGTTGCCGGGCAAGCGGGCAGCGATCACGTGCAGGCCGATCTGCCTGCTGCGCTCGATCAGCGGCCACAGCGGCGCGGTCGCCGCCGGCTTCATCACCTGGTTGTGCGGCCTGAGCTCGTTCTCGTCGTCGATCAAAACGAACTGGCGAGGCCCCTCCCACGACTTCAGGTTCAGCAGCTCTTCCTGCGTCAGACCCGACGGTGGCAGGCGGTCGCGAAGCTCTGCCACCAATTCGGCGATTACAGCGTCGATATCGTCCGCGGTGTAGGCGTAAGCACGCACGTGCGGGCCCCGGATCTTTCCGATCAGCGTGGTTTTGGGGTCGATCACGGTGATCTGGGCCTGCTCCGGGGTGAACCGCTGGGTGATGGCCTGACCGATGGCCGCCAGCGTTGTGGTCTTGCCGCAGAGCTGGCGGCCCATCACGATCATGTTGGGTAACACCCGGGCCGGCAGAGCCACCGGCTGCAGCCCGCTCTCCCCTATCGCAAACGGGATGTTGAGCGGGTCGGAAGCGTCCGCGGAGCGCTCGTAGACCTCGATGAGCTGGGCCAGCGGTACCCGTTCGGGCAACCGAGACAACCGTTCCACCTTGTCCGCGCCGGTGACTTCGCCGAGTACCGCACCGATACCGCGGGTGTTCACCCGTTGCCCGTCCGCTCCGGTGATCTCGGGAACACCTACCAGCAATTCGTGTCCCTCACGGTTGAGGCCGAACCCGGGTCGGTCGAGTGTGTTGCGGGCGGCTTTGCGCCGCTCCACCGAGCCGCCCATCTGCGATTCGTCTGGGTTGCTGAGTCGCAGCTGTACTCGGGCGTTCGACACATTGAGCAAGCCCTGCTTCTGGCCGACGAACCAGCCGGTGCCACTGGTCATCACGTGCACGCCGTAGGACAGCCCTTGGCGGGCGACGGCGATGGCCCGGTCACCCATCCCGAAGTCCTTCTCATACAGGTCGCCGTAGTTGTCGACGATCAGGAAGACGTCGCCGAACTTGTCTTCCGGGTCGGTTCCGCCGCCGCCGGCCGCGCCGAAACGTCGCTCGCGGAACTCGGCGACGTCGATCTGATAGTGCTTGAATGACGCCTCTCGCGCCCGGATCAATCCCTCCATCGTGGCGAGGGTCCGCGACACCCCTTCGTCGTCGTTCAGGCTGACGACACTGGCCACGTGGGGAAGGTCCTCGACGGGGTAGAGCGCCGCACCAATGCAGAAGAACGTCACCCGCTCTGGGCGGTACATCAGTGCGGCCGACGCCATCAACGTCATCAGCGTGGTGCTCTTGCCGCGCTGAGCGGTGCCCACGACCATGACGTTGTCCATCTCGACGTCGAGCACCTCCACCAGCTGGGTGTGATCTTCCGGGACGTCGACGATCCCGAATGGGAAGACGAGCCCCGGGTTCTGCCCGTAGTCGACGTGCCACGGTTTGCCGCGCCAGTACCCCACCAACGCGTCCACCGGCTCACTCACTTCCAATGGCGGAAGCCAGATTTGATGCGGCAGTCGAGCAGGGTGCGCAACCAGGGAATCGCGAATGACGTCGAGCAGCTTCTTCTTTCGGAAGCCGTCGGAGTGGAACAGGAATTCGTCCGGTTCCTCGGGCTCGTCGGCAACCGCAAGAGCAGCGGTGTCTTCCACACTCAACGGCTGGTACTCCCACGTCAGCGGGCGCGGCTGAGAAAAGCTCACGTCGATGGTCTGGTTGATATTGGTCACCTTCTTGGGCAACACGAATGGTGCCGACAGGTAGAAGCACCGGAACGGCTCCAGGTCGCGCGGGCCGACTTTGAGCAGGGCGTAACCGTTTTGTTTCGACGGCAAGTGCAGTGCCGCGTCGTTGCCGATCACATCGCGCGAATCCTCGGCGGTCTCAGCGCGCAACGCGACCCGGAAAGCGATGTTGCTCTTGGCCTTACTCAGCGACGACAGGTCCAGGCGCTGGCCGCCGAGGGTGAAGAAGACGTTACAGCCGCGGCCTTCCTGACCGATGTGGATGACCAGCTGGATCCATTCCTGGTGGTGATGGAACAGCTCGAGATACTCGTCGATGATGACCAGCAGGATGGGCACCGGCTCCAGATCCCGGCCGGCCAACCGCATTTCCTCGTATTCGTTGGCATCGCGCGCACCTGCTTCTTTGAAAAGCCGGTAGCGCCGGTGGATCTCGCCGTTGATCGCCTTGCGCATCCGCTCGGCCAGGTGCCGGTCGTCTTTACCGAGGTTGGACAGCGATCCCGCGACGTGCGGCAGGCCCGCAAGGTCCTGCGCGGCGGACTCGAACTTCATGTCGACGAAGATCACGATGAACGTCTCAGGCGAGTGCGTCAGCGCGATGCCGTTGGCCAGCGACAGGAAGAACTCCGACTTACCCGAGCCCGATGTTCCGACCACCACGGAGTGGAAACCGAAGCCGCCGAAGTCTTTTGCACGGAAGATGACGTATTGCAATTCGCCGCCCGGCTTCACCCCGACCGGCACCATCGCCCATTTCGCATCGCCACGCCCGCGGCTCTCGGCCCAGAGCCGGTCGACGTCGAGCTGGCGCGGATCGTTGATGCCCAACGCGCGCAGCAGTTCGCCTGCCTGGCTGTCGGTTTCGGACAACTCCCCCGCGCTCATCGGCGACCACCGTGCCAGCGCCCGGGCATACCGGTACGCGGTGCTCTCGGCGAGCATGTCGGCGACCGCGTAGAACGAATCCCGGTGGTAGAGGCGGCCTTCGCGTAGCTCGAACCGCTGTTCCTCGTCGGCGAAGCCGACACCGAGGCCGGGCCGGGTGGCCAACCGCAGCACGGTGATTCCGGCCATGCCCTTCTGCCCGGTCACGCCTTCCCATTGCTCGGGCGTGCCGATGTTGTCGTCGACGATCACCCAGTGCGGCCCGAGTCTCAACCCAGACGACTCCATCGCCGAGGGCATCGACGACGGGCTGGTTCCGACCGGCGGCGTCCACGGCCCGCGGCCCTTGCGGTGCAACTCGGCGTCGAGCGCCTCTTCCAGTTCCGTCGGCGAGGCGAACAGCAAGCGCCGCAGACCACACGCGTCGAACATCTCGTCGTGCTGATTGTGCGGCAGCCACACCAGCCACGACCACAGCTCGGGGTGGCGGGTGACCACCATCAGCTTCAGGTCGTTCGGGCTGTGATAAACGGCCAGCGCGCACAGGATCGACCGGGCGAGGTTGTGCAGCTCGACCGGGTCGGGCCCGATGAAGCTGAAGCCGGGCTTGGATCGCAGGCTCAGCACTTTGCCGATGCCGCGAATTTT
This sequence comes from uncultured Actinomycetota bacterium, assembly GCA_963834615.1. GTDB lineage: Bacteria > Actinomycetota > Actinomycetes > Mycobacteriales > Mycobacteriaceae > Mycobacterium. The sequence continues at coordinate 8,975 of CAWICO010000005.1, read as the reverse complement.
GCTCTGCTCCAAGATGAAATCGCGCAGCGCACCGCCGGTGACCGGTTCCAGCTCTTCGCCGATCGGGACCTCGGGCCATTGCAGCGAGACCGCCGAGTCGCTGGCCTGCTGCACGCCGATCGCCGAGCCGGATGTCCAGGAAATCCGGGTCGTCGACGCGGCGCTCCCACATCCGCGGGCCGCCGATGATGGTGTCCAGATGCTGCGGGTCGCCGTGCACGAAGAGTTGACTGCGCCGCTGGTCTTGGGCGGCGCGCTGGACCTCCTCGCGATCCTCGTCGAGTTGACGAAGATAGACGCGCCGCTGCTTTTCCTGCTCGCCCCAGCGAGATCCGCCGTCCGCGGCCCATCCGTCCGCTGAACATCAACGCACCGAACCCGGCCAGGCCCATCATCGGGAAGAACCCGGACTGCAGCGACCGGACCCCCGAGGTGTACATCACCACCAGGGTGCCGAGGATCCCGACCAGCAGCGCAGGCAGCGCGATCATCAGCAGGATGTTGCGCGGCTCGCGTTCCGGCAGCGCCAACGGCGGAGCGACCGCCACCCGGACGGGCGGAACCATCGGTGCGGGCTTGCGAATGCCCCGTACGAATCCGCGTTTGGACATGCCTAGCCTCCGGCCTGTGGGTTGGCTTCCGGAACGGGCGCGACCGCGCCGCCCCCGGTGATGGTGTCGCGCGCCAGCAGGGCGCTGTCATGGCTGATGGCCGGGCCGGCCGCGAAGGTCCGAACGATCGGCCACGGCGCCTGCACGGCGCTGCCGGCATCCAGACCAAGCGGTTCCAGCGTCTTCCTGTCCCACTGCACGCCGAACCGAACCCCTTGCGGCGAAAGCCAATACAGGCTTTCCCGGCTGTCCGACGTGGCGACGCCGCTGGTCGTCGCGACGAAGTTCGCCGCGCCCGGCAACACCAATGCCTGGTCGGCCTCGACCGACTCAGGCTGGCGGTCGTCGCGCACCAGCCGGACCAGCCGGGGATCCATGCTGATCGGCACCGGCAGTCCCCGGCCGCTGACCACCTTGATCGACGCCTGCGGGTCGGTGGACTCCTTCTGCCAAGCCACACACGTGACTGGATTCACCGCTGTGTCAACGAAATTCAGCTTGCCCGACGGGTAGTAGCCGACATTGAGCATGTCGACCACCGGGATGTGGATCAATTTGTCCGGCGAGATCAGGGTCGGCGTGACAGAGCCCTGGGCCGTTGCGGTACGCAGCAGGTCGGCGACGAAGCTGGTGATCTTCTGCACGCCGTCGGGCAGCAACGCGTAGAAACCGGTGACGGTGCCGTTGGCGTCCTGCGTTTGCAGCACGCTGCCGACCGCCGCGCCCGGCAGCCACTTCGACGGTGTGCCCAGCTCCGGAATAGCCGGGACGACAAGGGGTTCCGTCGACGGCATCGCGTCGAAGAGCGCGTTGGAGATCTCGATCGGATACGTCACGCCCGGGTCGAGACCCAGGTTGAAGGTGACCGACCGGTCGGTAGGGTCGATCAGCGACCGCTGCCCGCCCCAGATCACGTACGTCGCTCCTTTGTGCGTGACCAGAATTGCCTGCGCAGACTCCATCGGCGCTGCCCGACCACCCGTCGAGAGCTCTCCGGCGATCGACGTGACCAGCGGCAGCAGTCCGGAACCGCGAGTGGGTGCGGTGTCGCACACCGACCACGCGGACACCGAATTCGATGTGACCGGCAGGCTGTCGGGTACGCCCGGAATGCCGACCATCGGACCGGTGGGGTACTTGGCGATCTCGGAGGCTTTCACCCAGGTCGGGGGGCCGCGTTGGCGACGGCCAACCGCGCTGAGGTGAGGTTGAGGGCGGGGTGCAACCGCCCGTTGATCTTCGCGTAGACCGCACCGGTGTCCCGGTTCCCGATGATCGACGACTGACCGACCAGACCGGCCGGTTTCATGATGTGCAGCAGTGCCATCCATCCGATGCCGATGAGGACGAAGACCATCGACAGTGCCACTGCCGCTTGCTGTTTGCGGTCATCGTGCTTCATCCGGACCGAGAACCGGGTGATCGCGGCCTTCAACCTACGGTTGTAGAACAGATGCCCGGAGTTCTGGTCCCGGTTGGATAGATTCAGTGGCACGGTCAATATCCTTTCGGCGGTCGACGTGCGTCGTGCCCGCGACCCGGCAGCATAACGCTCAAATAATCTGTGCGGCAATCGATCCCACGTCACTGCAGGGCTCCGCCGTAGCGCGCCTGGTTCTCGGCCTCGGCTTCCTCCCGCAGTGCGGCGACCGCGAGGTTCAGCCGGTCGGCCAATTCGCCATGGGTGTAGCCGGACATCACCGTCGGATGCAACGCCAATTCGACGAGCCGGCCGTCAGAATTGACCACCGCGTGAATGTCGCCGAGGTCGACGCTGTAGGTAATGGTCTCGGCCTGACCGACGACGGCTTCCCACTTGTCGGCCGCCTCGCTGAGTTCACGAAGAACGGATTCGACGAGATCCTTGTCGCTCAGCTGCGCACGACTGCCCGGCCCCGGCATCATGACAGTATCTCGACCCCTCCGAACAGCGTCAATTCATTGACGGCATGCTAAGCAATGCAGTCTGTCACGCGCCGGCTTTCCATCCGCTGGCCCGCGGCGAACTGAGCATGTGGAACCAGGCGAAGTGATAATTCGCGCTCAGCTGGTCCTTGGTGGCAATGCCTTCGGTGGCGGCCAGTAGCAGACAATTCAGCACCAGCCCGTCGTCGACGTCGGGATACTGCGCCAACAGCTGATAGCGGGAGGTGTCCAGATAGACCCGCAAGATGTCGATTTCGGCGTCGACGATGCCCGTTCCCGCGGCACCGGCCTTCGCCAGCGTGTTGACCAGCCGCGGCAGGCCATCACGCCAGTGCGTCGCCTCGCTCAACACCCAGCCCAGGTCATCGACCGCCGGTAGGTCACGCGGTTGCGACGAGGTGTCGGTGACGTCGTAGTCGGTGGCCCAGCCCAGCGGGTCGCCTGGCGCGTACGTCAGCGCCAGCGTGGTCTTGCCGAGCAACGCCGTCACTGTGCCTCTACGCCGAGCCGGCTCCAGCAGCTGGACGTCGGCGGGCAGCGTGATTCCGGGCGGTATCCAGCCGTGGGCGAGGTCGGTCAACAGCAACGTGGTGCCGTCGTCGCGGTTTCCGACCGCCCAGCGCAACCCCGGTTCTTGTCGAGCCACGAATTGCAGCAGGCGTTGCAGGCGTTCGTGTTCGGACTCCGACGGTAGCTGCGGCACGTAATGCCGAGTGGTCTCGGTGTCATCGATCGCCGGCTCCGTGACGGCGGGAGGCGAGGTGACCGCCTCGAACAACGACACTGGCGGGGCAACGGGTTCTGGGGGCTCCGGGGGTTCTTGTCTGGGCAGCGGCTCGACCGGCGAAGCGACCGCGGCTGCCGGCGGCGGTGGTGGTGGTGGTGGCGATATTTCCTGAAGCAGGCTCGCGAGCTCCTCGAGGACCTCGGTGTCGTCGGAGTCGAACGGACTCGGTGCCTGAAAGTCGGCCGTCTCCAAGGATTCCGGCTCAGCCACGACCGCTTCGTGTTCCACCGTGTCGGCCGCGGACTCCCAATTGTCGAGCTGCTCGGCGGGGCTGAACTCCACCGTCGGCAGGGACGTCGTGGGCATCTCGAAGGGTGTCGGTGTCTCGATCGGTATCGGTGTCTCGAACGGTGCAGACGCCTCGGACGGTGCAGACACGTCGGACGGTATGGGCGCCTCGGACGCCTCGGGTGGTTCTTCGGCCTCCGGTCGCGGTGGAGCGAGTTTGAATCGCTGCGTCTTTTCGATCTCGTCCACGCCATTCACGGGTCGATATTGCCTCGGCGGCGATTTGGTCGTCATCTTGCGCAGATGCCGCACTGTCGACTCGACTCGTCGGACGGCGAAAGCGCGAGCGTCGTTGATGACGCGCGCTTCTTCTGCCTGTCGCGTCGAATCGGCTAATCCGGCTCGGCGAATGCCTTTGAGTTCTTCATTCGCCGAATTGACGATCCGCTGCAAATCCGTTTTCAGATATTTGACGAGCGGCGCGGTGTCCGCGGTGACGGTCGACAACTCCGCAGGCCACAGCCCGCCGGTCACCCACGGGGTGCAGTCGACAGGAGAGATGAAAGTCGGGATCTTCAGCGATTCTCGGGCAGCTCTGCGGAGGCGCTGCCGCGCCGTATTCCGACCGAAGACCGCCACCCGCCAAGCCTACCGTCATCGTCGGGCACGCGACTCTGCTGCGAGGCCCGCCAACAGCGCCAGTTCACCGCAGTGAATTGTGCGAATTACGGCGTCTGAGTACCGTAAGCGCTGTGGCTGATTCGGGGCTGCAACAGCAGCTGAATGAAGTGCGTGCGTTACTTGGCCGAGCGCGAGAGTTGTTCGGCGCCAACCCTGTCGAGCCGCCCATCGACATCGCTCCGGATCGGGACGCCGTCCAGACCTGGATACGCTAGACCCGACGCCGGCACTACTAAGCGCTTTCTCGCCGAGGCAATTCATGCGCGACGAGTCTTTCGATCGCCACGTCGAGATCGTCAGCAGAGGGAACTTCGGCTGACGGGGTGTAGCCCGCCGCCACGATTTCGCCGCGCACCTCCATCACCGCCTTGAGGTAAGAGACGTCGGCGGTCAACAAGATTCCCTCCGTCAGGCTTTCCGCGTCGGTGTCCATCGCCGCCTCGCTCAGCGTGACGCTGTGCATGTAGCCACCACGGCAGGAGCGGACCAGGATGTGACCGCTCGGATGGACGGTGTCGAACGCGGGATCGGCCTCAGTCATCGACCGTCGTCAGAAATCCGCTCGATTTTCTGGGCTGCCTCCGACTCGTGCACTTCCCACATGCCGGCCGATTTTGTCAGGTTGTCGGCGATCTCCGCGTGATTGTCGGCCTGCTGCTCGTAGCAGAGGCGCCGTTGCTCGAGGAGTGCGCGGCCGGCCTCCCGCAGTTCGCCGAAGATCGGACCCAGCGAATCCAGGCTTTGCTGAATTGCGTGATGCGACGACGGCAGCGTTCGCAGATACTCTGACGTCTCCTGGTGGTGTCCGGCGGCTTCACGCAGGTGGGCGGGCACGACGTGGATTCGGTCTGCCATCCGCTGTCTCCTTCTTACTGTGCCGGCATGCGCCGGACGTTTCTACGCTGTCTCGATACCGTCGGCGGCCGCCGGCCGGGTGGGTGCCGGCGGTGCGGTCTTCTCTGGTGCGGTGACCGGCACTGGAGGGTGCTCCCAGCCTAGGAAGCTGGGACCGGTCACGGTGGTGATGTGCTGAATCTGCCCGTTGACCAGTGCTCTGCTCTCGCCGAGGGCCAGCGCATGCCGGTCGGTGAACATGCCGATGTCTCCGGGTGCGAGCTGCGCGGGATCCACCGGGTCGGGGACCGCCGTTCCCGGCGGCGGGATGGTGATCCCTTCGTGCTGGAAGGCTTCTGCGATGGGCGTTCCGGCGGCCGCGGCCTCGATCGCAGCGGCGAGCTGGGGGCTCGCTGCGGTCAGCGTCTCGCCGTTGGGCAGCGTCGCGGTGGTAGGACCCGATCGGGCGGGCGGAGCCGCTGCGGGGTCGGTGTCCTCGTGGCCGTCCTCATCGGGTCGCAGACGGTCCTCCTGGTCGTCGGGTTCCTTCAGCGCGTCGTCGAGTTCTTTCCGCGACGCTTCACCACCCGGTAGCACCCCCGGCAGCGCGAATCCCCCGGGCGCCCCCAGCCCCGGCGCCGACCCGGCGCCTGGGAACCCTCCCCCGCCGAAAGCCGGCATGCTGGGCACCTCCGCAGGGCTCGGTGCGGACGACGGCGCGGCCGGCGAGACCGGGTCGTCGTACGGCGGGGCGAATTCGTCGTCGAGATATGGGTCCATATCGGGTTGTGTTGCCGTCGAGAGCATTTGGGCGGTGGGTTGCACTGATGCCGCGTCCGATGGGTGCGTGCCCCCCGTATCTCCTTCGCCGGGCTCACCGGCGTTGTACAGCGACGTCCACGCGGCCATCAACGCCGAATTCGACGTATCGTCGAGGCTCGCGCCTGCGACCACGGCGCGGATATCCCTGAGCTTGCCGATCAGGAAGCGCTGGAAGTCGCGCGCTCCGGCCGGAGTGTCCAGATCGGATCGCGTGCTGACTGCGTCCTCGATGTCCCGCTGCAGCCGGGTCAATGCCTCCTTGCCGCCCGCGGCCTGCTGGTGTGCGTTGAGCACGGCCGTGACCACCTGCAGGTCGACTTGCGCAGTCGTCGAGTTTTGGTGTGCCAGAGCAACTTCGGCGTTCCTGATCGCGTCGGCCGCATCGCCTTCCTGATGGTCGGCGCCGACGGCCTCGTCAGGCGTCGCCATCGCTCTGCTGCCCGAACATGATCGGGACAGTAGCCAGGTGCTTCGCAGTCGACAATTCACTGGTGTGTACAGCTCGACGTGTCAGTCGGCTGCCGCGCCGTAATGCTCGCCGAGCCTGTCCAGCACGGCCTTCTTCGCGCTGTTGAGTTGCTGGGCTTCCGACACCACCGCCAGAGATTTCGCGCTGCTTGGCGATCAGAAACTTCTGAAACTCGCGCGCACCCACTGCGGTGTCGACGCCGAAGGCCGCCTGATTGGTTACCGCGCTGTCGATCTCGGCCGCGATCGCGTCGAGTCGACGGATGCCCTCGACCGTCGCCGCATGCGCGCTGGCGAGCGCATCCGTAAGGGCGCGGTCGGCCTCGGCAGCCGCTGTGTGCTGCGTGGACAGCGCGGTCTGCTGATCTCCGATCGCGGTGATCGACAGCCCACCCTGCTCAACCATGGGTTGACCGTACTCACCGGTTCCGCGCTCGCCAACCATTGCCGTCACCCCAGTGGACGCCGGATTTGCACGCCGGCGCCCAGCGGGCTGATCCGGACCGTCGCACCGGAATGCGGCGCCTCGACCACCAGGTTGTTACCGATCGCCAGTTGCACGTGCCCCGCGGTGGGAAAAACCAGGTCGCCGGGACGGACTTGCGAGCGCGGAACCGGGATTCCGTCGTAGATCTGCTGATATGTGGTGCGGTCCAAATGAATTCCCGCCCGCGCATACGACCACTGGGTCAACCCCGAACAGTCGAACTGGTCCGGGCCGGTTGCGCCCCACACATAGGGCCGGCCCAACCGTGACAGCGCCGCGCGACCGCGATGCCGGCGCGGGTGTTCGGCGGCGGCAACCGCAGTCCGCGCAAGGCCTGCTCCGTGGTGATAGCATGCGATAGCTCAACGGGCGCCATCGTGAGCGATGCCGTTGAGCCTTGCGGCGGGCAGCCAGCACATGCGCCTGCTGCGCTTGCAGCCGCGCGACCCGACGGCGGATCGCCTCGCGCTGCGCGATCGGGTTGTCCGGCACCGCGGTATCGGCGCGGGCCTCGTCGAGAACGCTCTTGGTCAACGCGTGCGCGACGGCGTGGTCCCGTCGCGCTTCGGCCATGGTAGCGGTGACGGCGGCGTCGGTCGCTGCCGCTGAATGCAGAGCCTCCCGGCTGCGATCCACCGCCGGCCGATAAAGCTGCTGTCCCCCAGCATCGTTCAGCGCCGCAGAGCGCGCCAACAGTCCGTCGTAGCGCGGCGAGGGTGCCTCCGGCACCGCTTCTCCGGCGCTGCCGGCGAACAATTCGTGAGCACGGCCCAACGCTGCCACGTCGCTTCCGCTCACTGTTCTTCTCCATCGCTCTGGTCGACTAGATCGGCGAACGCCCGAACGCGGGGCAGAGCTCCCGGCGGGATGCCCCCCCTGTTGCGGATGTCCCACATCTCGGCCGCAGTGACGCCGAGCAGCGCCGCGATGACCGGTTCGGGCAGCGACGACTGCGCGCATGCCCGGTCGAACCGCGCACCAAGGCTCGTCGACATCCGCTCGCAACAGCGCACCCCGGGTCGTCTCCAACGCTTCGATATGGCGCATGAGCCGTCCTGCTGACGCCTCGTCGGCGTTGACCGCCACCCGCCACGAGTTGGCGGCCAGCATCTCTGCTTTTACGCACTGACCGATCACAGAAAGAATATACGTCTCATATTCGTTTGACGTCTCCGCAGGTAGCCTGCCTATCACCGAGTTCAGCGCGTCGAGCTGAGCTTCGGCGTATCCCTCGAGCATGTGGGTGTCGGTATGCCGGTCTACCACGATCGGGCCTGTGGTCCGGCTCGGCGGCTCGTCCGGGGGGACCGCGGTCAAGGCGTTCGAGTTCGGCCGCCGTATCCGCGGCCACCACCAGTCGCGAATAGGTGCCCGGCGGCAGGCCCAGCCCGTTCTCTACCTTCTGAACTGTGCCTTTGTGCGGCTTGCGGGCGCCGCGCTCCAGGTAGCTGAGGCCCATGATGCTCACGCCGGTCACCGCGGCGAAGTCGGCCAGCGACCAGTCGCGTGACTCACGCAGTTCCCGGATCGCCGCGCCCGCCGATTCACGGCTCACCGCAGCGCTCCGGCCATATTCGGATAGTACACAGCCGTATCCGTTGACTCTGGGTATATACGTTTTTGTCTACGCTTCTCTTGCCAGCCGGATTGATGGTATGTATACGCTTCCGCATACGTTTTGGTTCGAAGGAGGCTCCCGATGGGACACCCGTGCTCGGTCAACCCGGAATTGTGGTTCGGCTACGCCGATGACGACGGCGGTGACGGCGCCGCCAAGGCGCGCGCATACGAACAGTCCGCCACCGAGGCACGGCTGCTGTGCCTGCGGCGCTGCCCGCTGGCACAGCAGCGGTTGTGCGCGCGATATGCGGTCGAGAACCGCGAAGAGTACGGCGTTTGGGCCGGCATCAAGCTGCCCGGCGGGCAGTACCGCAAGCGGGAACAGTTGGCTGCCGCCCACGACACGCTGCGCCGGATCGCCGCGGGGGAGATCAACCCGCGCAGCTGCCGGACAACGCGGCGCTGCTGACGCGGCGCGAAGGGGACACCGCTCCGGTCACCGCCACGGTGTTCCATCTGCCCGTGCACCAGATCGGGCCGCGGTCTGCCGCCTGACCCGGCGTCGTCGCCG